>JANXDI010000003.1 GCA_025059595.1 Candidatus Calditenuaceae archaeon
GATAGGCGCGCATACGCTGCAGGCTTGTTCGCCCTAGTCTCGAATAAGAGTATCTGGACGACTTTATCAGTTACGCCCGGTTGCAAAAAAGTGGTCGTGAAGCTCTACGGCTAAGAAACTTCTCCGGTATCTCGGAAAGCTATATCCCAAGCCATCCAGATTCCCAAACCTAGATTGAGTTTCTCTCTCGCTATCTTTGCAGGCATCCCCTTCCTAATTTTAGCGACTGTCACGTTCATTGACGGTGTTGAGAGGGCTGCCTCCCGGCTTGGCCTGACTCGGTTCGCTACTGGCGCCCTCTTAGTGGCTGCTCTGACCGCACTTCCTGAGACCGTGATTGCGATTTTATCAGGCATCCGTGGAGGAGATGCGTATTTGCTGGTTGGTGCCGGCAGCATCTTAGCAGCTCCCTCCATCACCATCCTACTTGGCGCTCCAATAATATTGCTGACTACGCGTTGGCGAAAGGCTGCGGGAATATCGATTTCACAAAACTACATACTATTTGCGACGGTCTTCCTTCCCTCCATCCTAGTGTTGATTTTCATCGAGCAAATAATCGTCAGGTACGCCTTGTCGCTGGGGCTCATGGTCCTCTACGTCGTTCTTGCGAGGAGGATATACTTGGAGGAGGATGAATTGATGGAGGGGAGGCAGAGGTCTCTCTTGGAGAGGCTTCTACGCGTAGACAGCATGCCACTCTCTCTTGTTCAAGTCTTGGCGTCTTTATCCTTGATGATTTATGCGGCAGACCTCTTTATGGATGGTGTGGCGGAGACGGTGGAGGCTCTGACCTATTCTCTAATCCTTTCCCCCTTCGGGACATGCTTGGAGGAAGTCTTGGTCGCGGCTTACTGGACAGCTAGGCGTAAGTCCGACATCGCCCTCAGCCTTCTCTCTGGTGAGAATTTGATACAGGCCACGCTTGTATTAGGTATCGGCACAGCTGCGACCGGAATGTGGCTGACCGCAGGCTCCATCAGCATAGCCGCCGTCTATACCGCCGCGGCACTGATACTTGCAGCCGCCTTGAGGAAGGGGATTGGACTCTTAGCGGCGCCACTGTTGCTCATGCTCTATCCACTATACATCCTTGCCGCGCTAAGGGTATAGTCGCCACTTTCATGTGAGCCTCTTGTGAAGTATTAATGCGTTGAGTGTGAGTAGGGCCGCTGAGGCTACGGCCGGTGTGAGGCCGAGGCTTGATGCGAGTGAGATGCCTAAGAGGGCCACGGTGGGTGCCCAACCGCAGCAGAGGTAGGTGGCGCTTGCGATTGATGAGAGGAGCATGGCAAGCCCAGTTCCCGCTCCTCTCATGAGGCAGGCTCTCAGCAGACCTCGGCTTGAGAGCTTAAGCAAAAAGTAGATGTTGATAGAAACTAGAAGAGAGATTAGCAGGCCCAGTAAAAGGACAAGAAGCCTCACAGAGACCATAGAGCCTCCCCAGAATAGCTGGAGGCCTGGGCCCGTGTAAGCCTGCGACTCAAAATACACGAGCGCGAGGGTGGGGATTGAAACCTCAAAGCCGGGGAGCTCGAAAACTTGCACTCCCCCACTCAGGTAAGCAAATAACAGAGTATACGCTGCGCCCCCAAGAGATGCTAAAAATCCGTCGCGCCGGATGGGCATGTTCAAGAAGCCTCACCTCGAGAGTACATATCTTGCTGCTTGTAGGTACTCTTCTTGAGGCATCTCTGATGAGAGAGCGAACCTCAAGACGTGGTCCCTGTCAGCGACGAGGACGAATCCCATGTGGGTCACGAAATACGGTTTACCCGCCTTAGCGTATTCTTCGGGGTTCTCGATTCTATTACCCTTGTCATCGGTGTAAAATACGGGGGCGTTGTATGCCCGCCAGACGGGTTCAAGTTGCTCTAGGGTGCCTGTGAGGGCGATTATTCTTTCGTCAAACCTGTCGACCCAGATTTTCAAGGTCTCCGGAGAGTCCCGCCAAGGGTCTTGAGTGATGAAGATGAACGCTATGTCGTCGGCCTGTCCTCCGAGGTTCCTCAAGGCGTAGGCGTACTTGTAGAGGACGAGAGGGCAGATGTCGGGGCAGTTAGCATATCCGAAGAAGAGGAAGACAGGTTTGCCCTTCACACTGGACAGGCTGAATTCGCGACCATCCTTGTCTATGAGTGTGAAGTCTGGCATAGGTTTGGGTGGAATCTCAATGCTCGGCTTATACTGTGGCGAGACTAGGAGTTGGAGCGAGATTATGATG
>JANXDI010000028.1 GCA_025059595.1 Candidatus Calditenuaceae archaeon
TCCATTGTGGGTGCGTGGATGACGAACTTTGCCTTTAGGGCTCCCCCTCCGGTGGAGACGGCCTCGCCGACACTTATTGGCCCTTTGCTCATGGCCTCCCTCTCGATTTCAGGGCCTCCTTTACGCTTCACCGCACCTGCAACACCGCCGCCCATTATCAGCATGCTGTTGGCTGGGACAACTATGGCGTCTGCCCCGACTTCTGTGATGTCGCCCCGTGTGACGACTACCTTTAAGCCGGCGAAAGAATATTCGTTCATCAATAAAGCGAGTCTGGCAGGCGTAAAATAAGCTTTAGAGAGTTCGCGGTTAGCTTGAGGTGACGGCCGCCATCTTTTGGAGATAGTTCCATCTGTCCTCAACCCACTGCTTAAACCTCTCGAGCAGATGCGCGTTTTCAGGCCTCAGCAGGTAGGCGAACCTACTTTGGAGCTTGAGATACTCCTCCACGGGTCGTGGCCTGTTTATCATGTAGTTTATCCGGTATTTTCCGTTCTCGACTTCGTAGATGGGGAATATTCGCGTCTCGACCGCGAGTTTGGCCATCTTTATCGTGAGTTGGGGCTCAAAATACCAGCCCCTGGGGCACGGCGCGACCACATGGAGAAAAGTCGGGCCTTCGATGCTTTGGGCCTTCCTTACCTTGTTTGTGAGGTCCTTCCAGAGGTGCGGCGAGGAGGTCGCGACATAGGGCGAGCCGTGACCCACCAGTATGGAGACAATATCCTTCTTCTGCTCTCTCTTGCCCGCCGGTGTCGTAGTGGTTGCCGAGCCAAGAGGTGTCGCGGCGGACCTCTGAATCCCCGTGTTCATGTATGCCTCGTTGTCGTAGCATATGTAGAGGAGGTCATGACCCCTCTCGAAGGCCCCTGATAGGGCCTGGAACCCGATGTCAAATGTCCCACCATCGCCTGCGATAACTATGACTTTGTGCCGCCGGCCGAGCCCCTTCCTCTCCAAAGCCCTTAGGGCCGCTTCGATGCCTGAAGCGACCGCGGCTGCGTTCTCGAAGGCTACGTGGACCCACGGGACACGCCAAGAGGTGTATGGGAACTGAGAAGATATGACCTCGAGGCATCCTGTTGGGGTGACCACGATGAACGGCGGCTCAGCTGCTAAGAGAATCTGCCTCACCGCGACTGTGGCGCCGCATCCCCTGCAAGCCGAGTGGCCAGGGCTGAGACCCTCCCGCCCATAGAGGTCCGAAAGCCTGGAGACTTGGCTCATCTCTCCTCACCCCTGTATCCGAGGTACATGCGGTTGACGCGGACTTTCACGGTCCGCAGCCTCTCCTTCGCCTTCTCCAGCATCTCCCTAATCAATCTCAGAGTGGGTTCGCGCCCTCCAAGACCGTAGACGACGCTGAGCACGGGAATGTTAATGCCCGCCTCGTAAAGGGAGGCGACTATGTTGGAGGCAAGCGGCGGGAGGGGGGCCCCGGGCGAAGTGGCCCTATCCATAACCACAACACCCTCCGCATCAGACAAGGCCTCCAGAATCTCCTTAGACGGAAATGGTGTGAAGAGTTTAAGGGAGATCAGCGAAAACTCTCTACTAGCAGATTGCTTAAGGACATGTCTAAGCGTCCCAGTCGTCCCTCCCATACAGACTAAAGCTATACGTCCATCACTGTTCACCTTATCCAGCTTCACTAGGCGGCCCGCTTCGTCTGGATAAGCCGCCGCCACCTCGTTAAACACGTCTCCAGCCTTTCTGAGCGCCTTCTCTTGCTCAACCTTAAACTCGAAGTAGTGTGTGGGGAGGGCGAAGACGCCGAAGCTTGCAGGCGAGTAGTAGTCTAGGCGCGGCCGTTCATGCCTCGGAAGATATTCCTTGACAACGCTATCCTCCAAGACGGCGACTGGCTCACTGCTGTGGGAGACCGTAAAACCGTCGAGATTGACCGTCACGGGTAGCAGAACGTCCGGGTGCTCAGCCAGCCTGAAAGCCTGAATCGTATAATCATAAACTTCCTGCGGGTTTTCACAGAATATCTGAACCCAGCCTGAATCGCGCGAGCCCATTATGTCTGAATGGTCGCCGTGGATATTGAGTGGTGCAGAGAGAGCTCTATTCGCCACAGCCATTACGATTGGGCATCTAAGCCCCGAGGCGATGTACATGACCTCGTGCATAAGTGCGAGGCCTTGGGCGGAGGATGATGTGAAGACCCGCGCGCCTGAGAGTGAGGCTCCGATACATGCACTGAGCGCAGAGTGCTCCGACTCGACTGGGACAAACTCTGCATTTATTTCGCCGCTCGCGACATACTCGCTCAGCCTCTCAACGATTATCGTCTGAGGTGTTATTGGATAAGCCGCGATAAAGTCGACATCTGCCTGTTTGACGGCATAGGCCACGGCCTCGTTCCCTGTCATTAACCTCTGAGTCCTGAGGCTATACATCCTCCATCACCATTTTTATCGCCTTACGGGGGCACTCCTCAGCACAGATTCCACAGCCCTTACAGTGTTCATAGTCAATCTGCACAAGACCTCCCTCATCCATGAAAATGGCCGGCTCGGGACAGTATATCCAGCAGATGAGGCAGTTGGTGCAGAGCCTCCTCTCAATAACCGGCTTACTGTCGCGCCAGTTTGCGACACTCCTCTCAGCCGTGTTCCCGACCTCGAACACGACCGGCATCAGAATCTCAGACCGCCGTTTCAAGCCTCACCACCATCTGAGATGCGCGCCTAACAACCTCGGCGTTCTCCTCGCCAAACCTCCTCCTAATAGCCTCCTCGACATAATGATGCGGTACCACCTCCAGAACCGAGGAAAGCGCACCCAGCATAGCCAAGTTGAGAGACCTCGGCTTTCTAAGCTCCTCAATTATCTGCCTCGCCCTAACAACAAAAACTTTAACGTCACTCCGCGTGAGCCTCGGAACGTTCTCAGAATTCAGCACTATATAGCCCCCGCTTTTTAT
>JANXDI010000031.1 GCA_025059595.1 Candidatus Calditenuaceae archaeon
CTTTTTATTTCACTTCTCTTCAAAACAGCCAGCATCATCCATATCACTCCTAGCTCTGTAGCTCCAAACCTCCTCCTCAGAAACATTAATAACTCTAAAAAGCCCTCCCTAATCCAGAAGAATGTCAAGCCGGCTCAGAGACGAGTTCATCAAGCTCCTCGAGGAGGACAAGGAGTTCCGCTACGCTGTGGCGGGCTACTTGGGGCTGTCCGAGACACTCAAGCGGCTTGACTCAATTGAGGAGACCATCCGGAAGATATGGGCCGAGATACACAGAGTCTGGGAGAACATCGAGAAGCTTTGGGAAGAGGTGAGAGCCATAAGGCAGGAGCAGGAAAAGCTGAGAATAGAACAGGAGAAGATGAGACAAGAGCAGGAAAAGTCTAGGTTGGAACAGGCTGGTATAAGGGAGGAACAAGAGAGGATGAGGCAGGAGCAGGAAAGGCTAAGGCTTGAACAGGTCGGCATGAGGTTGGAGATCGAGAAACTTAGACAGGAACAAGAAAAGCTAAGACTTGAGCAGGTAAACATGAGGCATGAGATCGAGAAGTTGAGGCTGGAGCAGGAGAGGCTGAGGAAGTACATGGTCACGGGCTTTACCGAGCTCCGAAACACGTTAGGAGTAACTTTCGAGACACACGCCGCGGCCTATATCCAGATGCTACTCATGGAGTTGGGCTACCCTCAGGCCAGAGTCGAGAGGAGGCATTTTGTAAAAGACGGGGAGGTAGTTGACGTAGACATATTCTGTGAGGACCCGCTGGTGGTCGGCGAAGTGACTGTTGCTATCAGAGACGTTGGAGGGGCGGAGAGTGAGGTGGAGAAGCTGATGGAAAGGGCGGAGCTGGTCTCGGCGAGATATGGGCGAAAGCCCTTTATGGTGGTGCTCTCCGCGGCTAGAGTTAGTCTGGAGGCTGCCGAGCGGCTTAGGGAGATGAGCGAAGCGCTCGGCTTCAGGCTGGTCCTCGGTAGCGAGATTGAGGAGCTCGCCTCATAAGAGCCTATAGAGTGGAGTCTCCCACAGATTCACGCACGGCTTTCAGGGTAATACCTGCCCACAACGAGCAGAGGTGCCGCGGGGAAATATTTTTGATTAGGCTCATAGGCTTTAACTCGGGTTGAAAAGGCTACCATTTGCCCCGCTTTTAGTCGCAGCCATACTCGCAGCCTCTCTTCCACCGGTTTTGGCCGGGCAAGACTGCCTCCGCACGCTCGCTATAGGCGAGTCGGTCGAGGGCGAGCTCCGGGGGCCCGAAAACAGCGGCGAGACCCACATCTATTGCGTCAAGGCAGAAAAGGGACAGTGGCTATCCGTCCGGGTTGAGATGTATCATAAGGAGCTCCTCAACTCAAGAATTATCACGGGGCTTTCCCAGGAGGGGGGTGGCTTCCTCCTCTACAGTGATGAGATCCTCCCAAGCGGGGGGCAGAAGAGCTACCTATACAGCTGGTATGTGACCGGGAACGAGGGTAGCTTCAGAATTATTCTAACCAGCGTCGCGGCTAGGCTCGCGCCCTCGGTAGTAGGCTACAGAGTCTTCGTGTCCGTCAGCTCCAACCTAGACGCTGAGCTGGTGCAAGTTAAGTCTGAGCTGGGCTCCGAGACGTATTCGCTCAAAATCGGAGACGCGCCCGGAGAAGTCTACGCCCCAGAGAACCTCCCCGAGCTCCCCTCACTGAGCCCCGGAAAGACACTCACCCTCGCTGGGCACTTATCGGCAAACGTTGTGAAAGAGGTGGAGAGTGGTGCAGAGCTTTACGGAGGCAGGGACACCGGCGACATCTACATCCTCCCGGTTGACGCGCCTGCAAACAGCCGCCTAAACATCACCGTCAAGCCTCCCCCAAAAACGTCCCTCCTAGTTGTGCTGAGATCTGAAGATGGCGCCGCCCTGACCTCCGCCTCCTCCAAGAGGCCCGGCGAGCCCGCCAGCATCGCTACCGTATTCAACAAAGCCGTCAGGGACGGCCGCCTCCTTGTGGATATCCAGCTTCTGAAGTCCGAGAATCCGGACGTCGCATACAGCCTCGAGCTCGTCTTAACCGAGCCCCCGAAGACAGAGTCTGAGGTCGAGCTTAAGCCACCGTTCCCCGAGTCTCAGGCCCGGACCTTAGTCATCGGCTTCTCCGCGACCGTTATAGCCGTCACAGTAGCCTCGGTCGTAATCGGCTGGTTTAGGCGGAGGCCGGAGAGGCAGCCGGCCTACTACTGGTGAAGAGCACCCGCGGCTCGAAGGCCGGGCGCGGAAATGCCCCCGATACAGAACCTCAGGGAGCTCTCACTGGCCATAAACACGGGGACGGTCAGCTGCGAGGAGGCCGTCGCCAAGGTCCTTCAACGTATCCGTGAACAAAACCCGACCCTCCGAGCCTACATAACCGTCTCAAGCGAGGCAGCCCTCACATCCGCGAGAGAAGCCGACTCCGAGCTCAAAAGACGTGGGCCGAGGTCGTCACTACACGGAGCACCCCTCGCAGTCAAAGACATCATCGCCGTAGAGAACCTGCCGATGACCGCCGGGTCCCGCGTACTAGGCTCGAAGCCTGCTAAGAGGGATGCTGAGTCTGTCTACAGGGCGAGGAGCGCCGGCATGGTCGTGGTGGGGACGACGAACCTCCACGAATTCGGCGCCGGGACAACAAACCTGAACATTTTCTTCGGGCATGTCAGGAATCCTTGGGACACTGAGCGTATTGCCGGGGGCTCGAGCGGAGGCTCCGCCGCGGCTGTTGCTGCTGGGCTGGCTGGTCTTGCCCTCGGAACCGATACGGGTGGCTCTGTGAGGATACCTGCCGCCCTCTGCGGCGTCATAGGCCTCAAGCCGAGCAGAGGCCTCATCAGCACCTCAGGCGTCTTCCCCCTCTCCTGGAGCCTCGACGAAGTCGGAATCCTCGCTAGAAGCGCGTGGGACGCCTCAGCAGCCCTCCTAGCCCTCTCGAAGCCCAGCGCCCCAGCCCCACAACGCGTCCCACCACCAGCGCCCACCAGGCCGAGAATAGGCGTACCCTGGAGCCTCTTCGAGGAGACCGTCGACCCACAGGTCTCCTCGAGCTTCGACTCGTTCATACGAGCCTTGGAGGGTTTGGGGGCTGAGGTTCTTGACGTGGAGCTTCCTTGGGTGGCGCCGGGGCTCAATCATTGGAGGACGATTAGGGGTGCAGAGGCGGCTGCGGTTCATAGAAAGTGGCTGGAAAGCAGGCCACACCTCTACTCAGAGGAGGTTAGGGAGAACCTCGCTTGGGGCCTCGACATACCGGCCGTGAACTACATCGCCGCGGTGAGAGAGAGGGAGAAGTTCTCGGCAAAGGCCGCAAGCCTATTCACGAGCCTCGACGCCATAGCAACCCCCACCCTCCCAATAACCGCGCCCAGAATCTCGGAGGTCGAGGCCATGAGCCTAAAGGAGCGCGGCGAGCTCAGGACAAGGATGCTCTCACTGACTTTCTTCGCGAACCTGGCGGGCCTCCCGGCAGTCTCGATTCCCACAGAGAGAAGGGTCGGCGGCCTCCCGGTCGGCTCTCAGCTCACCGGGCCGCCCGGCGGAGACTACCTGCTGCTCGGCATTACATGGGAGTATGAGCTCTCGATAGGCGGGTTCAGCTTCCCGAATCCTCTCCTCTGAAAAGCTTGGAGTGGTGCCGTTGGCATAGTCGACGACAGAAAATTTATCTACTCGCCGCCATGTTTTGCTGTGCCTATCCAATCTAAGGCGGCGGTTATACGCAGGTATGGTGAGCCGCTGGCTGTAGAGGATGTAGAGCTGCTGGACCCCGGGCCGGAAGAGCTTGTTGTGAAGATTGAGGCGAGCGGTGTCTGCCACAGCGACCTCTCCTTAGCCCGGGGATACTACCCGGATATTCCGATTCCGATTGTGCCTGGGCATGAGGGGTCTGGAATAGTCGTCGAGGTGGGCGAGGATGTTGAGTCGTTGAAGAAGGGTGATAAAGTCTTCACGATATGGATGGCCTCGTGCCTCGGTTGCGAGTACTGCCTCTCAGGCAGGTTCCACCTCTGCCAGAATGCCCTGAAAGCCATAGTTAACGCGAGCCTCCCGAGCGGAGAGCTGAAGATCAGAGACAGGAGTGGAAACCAGATACACCACTTCACGTCCACCGCTGCCCTCGCCTCCCACATCGTTGTTCACGAGAAGAACGTGGTCAAGCTCACCTTGGATGTTCCCCTCGATAAGGTTGCCATCCTCGGCTGCGCGGTTTTGACTGGTGTGGGTGCCGCCCTAAAGACGGCTGGTGTGAGGGAGGGGAGTAGCGTCGCGGTCATCGGCCTGGGAGGGGTTGGAATGAACATCATTCAAGGGGCTAGACTGGCGGGCGCCGAGAAGATAATTGCTATAGACCTCTACGACTCCAAACTGGAGTGGGCCGTCAAGTTCGGCGCAACGCATCTAGTGAACGCGGCCCGGGAAGACCCCGCTGAAGCTGTGAAAAAGATTACGGGGGATGGTGTGGACTACGCGTTTGAGGCAACAGGCAGCGTAAAGGCTATGGAACTCGCCTACAAGCTCACGCGTAGAGGAGGCGTAGTGACGATAGTGGGGGTTGAGAGGGGCGGAGTCGATATCAGGATTCCTGCCCTAGACCTCCACATGACCGAGAAAACGATTAAAGGGTGCTACTACGGGTCATCCAGCCCGCGACTCGACGCCCTGAAGTATCTGAGCCTCTACAAGGCGGGTAAACTGATGCTCGACGAGCTGGTTACTAGGAGTTACAGGCTGGAGGAGATTAACGATGTCTTCAGAGATATGGAGGAGGGGAGAATAATTAGGGGCGTCGTGAAGCCGTAGCCGCTTTAGTGGTGTCAGAATTAGGGGGACTTTGCGCGCGGACCGAGATTATTGGCGAGCCTCCGAGACAAGACGGAACTGTTGCTCGAGAGCTTCTAGAATCGCATTTCAGGCAAATGCTTTAATTATGAGCTTACGTGAATGGTTTTCATCGGTGAGGGTATGGAGAGGAGTTACCAGGTGGTTGAGGACTGCTTCTACACTAAGGACCACTGCTGGGTCCGGCTCGAGGGGAAGAAATACGCGGTTGTGGGCTTAACAGACTATGCCCAGAGAAAGTTAAGGGAGATAATCTACGTCGAGCTTCCCAACATCAACACGAGGGTCCAGAAGCGCCAGCCGCTCGCCACAATAGAGTCCGTCAAGGCAAGCACCCACCTCTATTCACCCATAAGCGGCCGCGTCGTTGAGGTCAACACAGACCTCCTCGACAATCCCGAGTTCATCAACGAGTCGCCCTACAGAGAGGGCTGGATAGTTAAGCTGGAGTTCATGAGCAGGGAGGAGCTGGAGAGCCTGCTGACGCCTGACGAGTATCTCAGATATATTGAGGAGCTTGAGGAGATTGGGGAGGAGGCGGAGGAGTAGGGATTCTTGAGGGTCAGGGTCTATAGGGTCTCCTCTTATACGGACCCGGAGACTGGGAGGCCTGGGAAAATAGTAGAGATGGTGGAGATAAGGAGGACTCAGCAGCCTGGGGCTTTCGGCGCGGGCCCAGAGGAGTATGTAATGGCTCAGAGGCTTTTCCAGAGCCTCATGGCCCAGCTTCAGAGCATGGGTCTGATGCCTGCGCAGAGGGACTTGGTCTTCCCGAAGATTACGCTCTTTCTGACCGAGGAGGAGTATGATTTGTTGGGGGTTAAGCTCGAGGTGAACGAGGAGTTTGACGTCGAGTTTAGGGATGGTGCGATAACTTTTAAGCCCGTCTAGCGCCGGGCCCAACTCGTGATGTTATGCCGAGAATAATTTTCAGGTGCCGGTTCTGTAGGGAGGAGAGGGTGGCGGTGGTTGCGGTTGAGAAGGGAGAGTATCTTCAGGTTACCTGTGAGAGGGGGCACACCCAGTTCATAAGAAGGCGGGAGGCGCGGCTCAGCGGTGGGTGAAGACGTATAGGCCTGGGCTGTCCTTGACGCAGTATCCGAAGCGCTCAAACTGCACCACAGAGCCTAAGGGAAGCTGGGACTCGTAGGGCTCGGCAAGCCCCTCAACGAGTCTGAGGCTCTCCAAGTTCACTTCCTCCCCGCGGAAGAGCAGGTCTGGGACAATAACCTCCAGCCGCCTCGAGCCCTCGGGAACCCACTGGAGGACGCGGAGACCGGGCTCCGGGCCACCATCCTCCACCTCACAGACTACCGTCCGGTCGGCTAGGCTCAACACCTTCAGGTTAGCTAGATATTTGAGCCTGAACCTGTCTCCCGGCCTTAGGGTCTCAGCGTCCTCGCCAGCTATGTATAGTGTCTCGCCGGCCTCGATGACCCTGCTCCCCATGTCCAAGGATGGATGCAGGGGTGCCGTAACGGTCTTACGTCCCATCCCTTTCACAATCAGCTTTCGGGGCTGTGGTGTGAAGAAGAGCCGGGGGGTCTTTGGGTCGAGTATCCGTTTGTTGATTGCGTAGAGGAGGTCCCACGAGTAGAGCTTCCTACTCGGGGTCAGGGCTACGTAGGATTTTACAAACTCCTTTAGAGCCTCGGGCGTGATGCCTCTGCGGCGAGCGGCCAGGACCGTCCCGAGCCTCGGGTCATCCCAACCACCCACAACCCCGCGCTCTATGAGCTCCCTGATTCTCCTCCTAGAGAGGGGCGTCCCCTCAAACTCGAACCTAGAATACTCGACGTAGACGGGATTCTTCAGGCCGAGCCTCTCCCTGATTGAGTCTTGGAGAGCGTCTCTAAACATGAACTCTGAGGTCCTCAGGACGTGCGTCACTCCGCAGACGGCGTCCTGTATTGCGGCTGCGAAGTCGTATGTAGGCCAGACGATGAATTTTTCGCCCTTCAGTGGGTGTGGGTGGTCGACTATTCTGAAGAGCACGGGGTCTCTGAGGGCCGTGTTCTGGCTCAGCGGGTCTCCGCGGAACCTGACAGCGGCCTCGCCCTCCGACATCGAGCCTGAGAGCATGGCATCCCACTTCTCGAGGTGCCAGGAGGTGTCGAGGGAGCGGTGGCTGCAGATGAGCCCCTCAGCCCTCTGCCTCGCCATCTCCTCCTTGCTGCAGCTGCAGACATAGAGGTGGCCCGCCTCTAGAAGCCTCCTCGCATAATCGTAGTAGAGTATCATGTCGTCGCTGTTATTCTTCTCGGCGTCCCATCTTACGCCGCACCACCTGTAGCCTTCGCGGTAAGACTCGTAATATTCTGGCTTTACCTTCTTAGGGTTTGTGTCCTCAAACCTCAGCCATAGGAATCCGCGATATCTCTCGCGGTAGAGGTAGTTTACGAGGCCGTGGAAAGCGTGTCCTAGATGCATGTAGCCGCTCGGCTCGGGTGGGAGGCGGAGGACAACCGCACCCTCAACAGCTTTGGGCAGGTCGGGAAGCTGCCTTTCCGCAGGCCTCTTAGGGGCCTCTAAGAGGAGCTTTGGAGCTATCTCTGAGAGAGCGGCCTCCTGAGCGGCCCTGTCCAGAGTGTTGACCCACTCCACGGCCTCTTTGACCGCCTCTACGACTTGGTTCACGACGGCCCTCGCCGAGGGAAGCTCTGCGATGACTTTTGAGACCACGGGGCCGACTTGCGCTCTACCGTCGTGGTCGAAGGCGTTTTTGAGGGCCCATTTTAGGGAGGCTTTTCTAATCTCTTCGAGGCTAACCGTGTCCATGCGCCATCGCGGACTGAATCTTCACCACGTCCCTATCCTTCAGCCTGTAGTCGGCCGGAAGTCTGAGACCTGTCCTAGCGTCTATCGCGAATAGTAGGCTCTTAGCCAAGTCCTTGTGAATCCTCTCCGCCAAATCCCTAACCGTCGAGTCGGGGGGCATCAAAATAGCGTCAGGCAGGATGTTTCCTCTCGTGTCGGAGTATTTCGCGATGTCTGCGACGGGATAGACGACGTTCATTCCCAGAAGCTTGAAGACGGCTATGTTGATGGCGAACTGAACTCCAGTCCTCATGTATCTTCCGAGAATTCGCTCATTTACCATCTCAAGAGCCCATAGCTGCTGCTGAGTCAGCCTCGACCTATCGATTATCTGAAACTTCTCCTCACCTGGCAGATACTTGATAAGCCCTTTCTGCTCAGCCCTCCTCAGAATAAGCTCAGCCTCAGCACTACAGGGAACCACAATCCTGTCAGGAAACCTCTCTAAAAGCTCTCTGTAAAACCTCTCGGCCTCCTCAATATCCATCTTATTCGCAATAATTATCGTCGGCTTAGCCACCTCCCGCAGAACCTCGCTAAACCTCCTGTCATCCATCATATTCCAATCATCAAACTCCTTCTCCTTCAAGCCAGACCTCGCGAGGGCCTCCTCAACATGCTGCTGGGTAATCTTCATCCCTTTGAGAGGCTCAGAAATGGCCTCTGACAGGCTCTTGCTCGTCTTCAGGTTCTTGGAAATCCTATCTTGGTTACGCTCAATAATCTTCATCAGCCAAATCACAACCTCCTCCTCAATATCGAAGACGTCGGCGACAGGGTTACCCTTACCCGGCTCCGTGAGCCTCCCTTCCTCATCCACACTTCCGGAGGCGTCGACGACGTGGAGGAGCACGTCGGCCTGTGCCGCGACTGATAGGAACTGGTTTCCTAAACCTTTACCGGCCCAAGCACCCTTAATCAGGCCCGGAAGGTCTATAATCTCAATTGGAATATGTCTCCACCCCTCCCTACAATACGAGTTCCTCGGGCTGCACTTCACCCCAAGCTCAGCGTCCACACATGGGGTAATGACGTAACAGGAGCCTAGGTTAGGCGCCTTAGTCGTGAAGGGGTAGGTCGAGACTTCCTCCGAGAGCAGAGTGGCCGCGTTGAAGAACGTTGTCTTACCCGTGTTTGTCTTTCCTATCAGGCCTATCTTAATCAACCAAATCCCTAAACACCATCCCTAGCCGGTGAGAGAAAAACCTTCCCCAACTCTCAGGCTCATTGGGCTCTCGTGGACGCGGCTCGATGAGGAGGTCAAAGTAGTCGTCGTTAAAATAACATAAGCGATAACGCATATATACGGCACTTAGAAAAAAGACTCTATTGGAATGCCCACGGTCAGCCCCTTCATCATCTACATGCTGCGGAAAGGAGTGTTCATCTTCGCGACATTCTTCGTCTTCCTCCTGATAATATTCGCGCTTCCGAGAGCGATTCCCGGCAACCCGGTCGCGGCCCTCCTAACCCAGATATTCCAGCAGGCACAAGCGAATCCGGACACGGTCAAGGCGGTCTACAAAAAATTCCTCGAGGAGTTCGGGCTTGAAAAGCCGCTTTACGCGCAGCTCGCCGATTTTCTATCCCGGATGATGGTGGGAGACCTAGGAACCTCTATAGCCTTCTACCCCCGGAAGGTGACAGAGCTCGTCGCTTCCTATCTTCCATGGACCCTCGGCCTCCTCATTCCCGCCATCCTTATCGCCTGGACTCTCGGAAACCTCTTGGGTGCTTGGGCGGCCTATAGGAGGAGGACTAGGGTCGATAACGTGCTTCTTCCTGTCTTCTTGGTTCTCTCGATGATTCCATACTACTGGCTGGCCATGATACTGCTATACGTCTTCGCGGTGACCTTCCGGATATTCCCCGTGGCCGGAGCCTATCCGCCGGCCATGCACCCCTCCCTCACGCCAACCTTCATCCTCGCGATGCTCCACCACTACGTTCTCCCGTTCCTGTCAATAGTCGTGGTGGCTATCGGAGGCTGGGCTATAGGAATGCGCGTCCTGGTGATTTATGAGCTGAGGTCCGACTACGTAGAGTACAGCGAGCTCCTCGGCCTCAGCGACAAGAAAATACTCGGATACGTTTTCAGAAACTCTATCCTTCCGCAGGTTACGGGGCTGGCCCTCTCGATGGGCACCGTGATGGGCGGCGCACTCATCACGGAGCTCGTCTTCTCGTATCCGGGCACAGGCTACCTCCTCTTCAGGGCCCTCTCAACCTTGGACTATCCTCTGATTCAAGGGACGTTCATAATACTCGTCTTCACACTACTAGCGGCGACCTTCATAGTCGACCTCCTCTACGCATATATCGACCCTAGAATTAGGGTCAGCTACGTGGGTGACTGAAAGATGCTACGCGAAGTCGCCAAGATAATCACTCCCGAGCTCTTCACGATAAAGAAGCTGATAGTCAGCCTCGGCGTCCTCCTATCCATCTTCGCGCTAGGAATTGTAGGGCCGACTGTCTACCCCGTCTCACCGACTGCTGTCGCGGGGCCGCTCGAGACTCCACCCTCACCGACATACCCGCTAGGGACCGACGCCTACGGTAAGGACATCTTAGCTCAGCTCATGGCGGGTGTCCGTGGCTCTCTCCAGATAGGCGCGACGGCTGCGGCTATTTCGCTTCTCATAGGTGTTTTTGTGGGGCTGATTGCGGGCTATAAGGGCAAGATAGTGGATAACCTTCTGATGATGCTGACGGACATCGTTCTGCTTCTCCCCTCAATTCTGTTGATGATTCTCGTAGCGGCCTATTTCAAGTGGAGAGACCCTCTGCTCGTCTCTATAATAATAGGCGTCACATCTTGGCCTTGGGTTGCTAGGGCTGTGAGGTCTCAGACTCTCAGCCTCAAGAACAGGGAGTTTGTCAACCTCTCTAAGATGGCCGGCCTCAGCGACCTCCAGATAGTGATTAGGGATGTTCTTCCCAACATAGCGTCATACATCTTCATGGCCTACGTGCTCTTGATGTCGGGTGCGATGATAGCGGAGACAGGCTTAAGCATGATTGGCCTTGGGACGACTCAGGGGGTGACTCTGGGAAACATACTTTTCTGGGCCCAGGTCCTCGAGGCCGTTAGGAGGGGGCTCTGGTGGTGGTTCATACCGCCTGGAGCCATGCTCGTGGCCCTCGCCGCCTCCCTCCTAATGCTGGCAACAGCTCTAGACGAATACTTCAATCCAAAGTTAAGAGGAAGCTAAGATGTCTGAGCCTCTGCTGCTGGGCCTCAACCTCCGAGCCGCTTACAGAATCCGCCTAGGCGAGATAAGAGCGGTTGATGGCGTCGACTTTGAGGTGCCGCGGGGAGCGGTGGTGGGTCTGGCTGGTGAGTCGGGATGCGGCAAGTCCACCTTGGTCAACGTGCTTTTAGCCAACGTGAGGCCCCCACTCATGCTGAAGTCTGGGAAGATCTTGCTGGACGGGTTGGAGCTTCTCGGGATGGCTAGGGAAGAGGTTAGAAAGAAAGTTTGGGGAGTGAAGGTCTCTTACGTCCCGCAATCCGCCTTAAACGCGATCAACCCCACCAAGAGAATAATCGAGCTTGTGAAAGACGCCATCAGGCAGCACAAACCCGCCACCGACGAGGAGATAATCTCCCTCTGTAAGAAGAGGTTTGAGGAGCTTAACCTCCCAGTCGATAGTGTCTACAAGTATCCCCACGAGCTCTCCGGCGGGATGAGGCAGAGGGTGATAATCGCCATCTCGACGCTGCTTAACCCGAGGCTTCTCGTAGTCGACGAGCCCACATCGGCCCTAGACGTCTCGACTCAGAAGCAGGTTCTCAGGATGATGCTGGATATGAAGAAGGACAGAATAATAGACAGCATATTGTTCGTGACGCACGAGCTCCCTGTGCTGAGGCAGGTGGCGACTCACGTTTATGTGATGTATGCGGGCAAGATCGTTGAATACGGGCCCGCGGACTCAATCTTCTTTAGCCCGATGCACCCCTACACGAAGGCCCTCATGTATTCTGTCATGACTCCTGAGCCTGAGAGCCGCGCTAGGGGGCTTGTCACAATCCCCGGCGAGCCTCCAAGCCTGCTTATGCCTCCTCAGGGATGCAGGTTCCACCCAAGATGCCCGTATGCCATGGATGTTTGTAGGGTGAGGGAGCCTAAGCTATTGTCCATGGGCGAGGGGCGTGGGGTTGCCTGTTTCCTCCACCACAGCGAGGCGGTGAACTGAGGTGGTGCTAGAGGTCAAGAACGTAAGCAAGGTCTTTACGGTCGGACTCTTTAGCCGGCACAAAATCGAGGCGGTGAAGGATGTCTCGATGAGGGTAGAGAAGGGCGAGATTGTCTCCCTCGTCGGTGAGAGCGGCTCAGGCAAAACCACGCTCTGCCGTATAATCTTGAGGCTTCTAGAACCCACCTCCGGCTCAATCATATATGACGGAATAGACGTCACCAAGCTCCGCGGCAAGAAGCTTAAGTGGTATTGGAGGAAGGTCCATGGAGTCTTCCAAGACCCGTATGCCGCCTTCCACCCGTTTTACCGCGTTGAGAACATACTCTACCAAGCGTTCAACCTAATGCCAAAGGTTGAGGAGGGAGAGAAGAAGAGGCGGGTTCATGAAGCGCTAAAATCGGTAGGACTTAACCCAGATGAAGTTCTTGGTAAATTCCCCCACGAGCTCTCAGGAGGGATGAGGCAGAGGATAGCCATAGCAAGGTGCTTCATACTGAACCCCGAGCTCATAGTCGCCGACGAGCCTGTCTCCATGCTAGACGCGTCGACGCGCATCGGGATAATCAAGCTCTTCAGCGACATGAGGGATAGGTTAGATTCGTCGGTTATTTTCGTGACTCATGACTTGGGGCTGGCCTACGTGGTGAGTGATAGGGTCCTGATAATGTATAAGGGTGTGATTGTTGAGGAGGGTAACCCTGTTGAGGTGATGGAGTATCCAAGCCACCCCTACACCAAGCGGCTTAGGGAGGATGTCCCCCTGCTCTACAGGAAGTGGGAAGGGTTCTAGGCATCTATGTCCTCGCACTCCCTCGAGAGGGCTTTCCTCACGATACTCGTGTGGGGCCTACTTCTAGAGATTTTTGGAGTCGTCGTCCTAAGCAGCCAGCCCTGGAGGTTTGAGTTCTCATACCTAATTGTGCTGCTAATAATAACGCTAACCGCGATAATAGTGATTATTACAAGGTTGAGGAAAAAATACACTTTAGGATTAGGAGGCTAGCTGGCTTTCCTTCTCCTACCGATTAGCAGCCCAGCTACCGCGCCGACTATTAGGGCGACCACAGCAGCTATAGCGGCTAGAGTCACGTCGGTGACAGTCTCAGTCCTAGTTACAGTCTGAGTCAAAGC
>JANXDI010000013.1 GCA_025059595.1 Candidatus Calditenuaceae archaeon
TCTTAGCCTGTAGGTCGAGACCACGGCGGCCTTGTTCGAGGCGAGGCCGAAGCAGAAGTTGAATTGGCCGAAGTATATGTCGAGCTGGGTTATGTGTAGGCGGAGGCTCTCGCGGCCTGATTCTCGTGAGAGGGCTTCGACAAGTCTCAGGGCCTCTACCTGGCCCCGGGAGGGGTTGATGAAGTCCGATGCAGGGTCTCTCTCCAGCTCCAGCTCCTCCGCGACAAGCCCATAAACCTGAGAAGCCGCCCTAGCCGCTACCTCCCTCTCCCACTGGAGATTCCTCTGCGCAGAGACGACGAGCCTCGCCTGCAACCTGCATCGCCTAGATTAGTTGCCTAAATAAACCCTAGCATACGCTTAACGGCCCTGAGTCGCTTTAATCTGACGCGAATTGATGCACTCGCCGTGAAGTTACATGAAAAGACTTCCCAGCTAGGATTATTCTCCCCGCCTCTCCTCGGCCGCGCCTATATCGCCAGACTTCCTGCAGCCTTTACCCTTATCCGTATAGCGTTGCCGGGTAGGTAGGCTAGTGGAATTTCGTCAACCTCTACGACTTGGACGGTGTCGGGCTTAGCGCCTGCGTTTATTGCCTCTCGTATCGCCATCTCCTTGGCGGTTTTCAGGGCCTCCTCACGGCTGATTCTGTCGAGCATGAATATTCTGTCAACTTCTCCGCTGACTTGGGCTATGGCCGCTCCGATGGCATTTGCGTATTGGAAGTGTTCCGGTCTTATGACTTTCGAGACCCCCTTCAACTTGTCGTAGTGGCTGGGCGGAATTATTATGCCTCCGCCGCCGACGAGGACCATCGGAACAGGCTCGGCGCTAGTCTTCATCCTGTCCACCGCGTTCTCAACCGTGTTAACTATCTTTGCAACGGCCTTTGCTATGAGGCTCCCGTCCAGATGTTTTACCCTTGCTGGATCGCATCTGGGGTCGTCGATTTTCGCGTAGCCGGCCGCTAAAGCTATGTCTGTGGTCGTCAAAGTGTCTCCCCCCCACGCGAGCCCCCGATTGACGAGCTCGTAACCGAGGCTCTGAGGACCTATCTCCACATCGCCATCGTATCTCCTTACTAAGGTTCCCCCTCCGCATCCGACTGCTATCAGGTCGGGCATCCTGAAGTTTGTTCTAACACCCCCTATCTCGACCGCGACCGCCGACTCTCTCGGGAAACCCCTCACCAGAACTCCTACCAGCGTAGTGGTTCCGCCTATGTCGACCACCACGCAGTCGTTGAGCTGTGTGAGGAATGCCGCGCCCCTAATGCTGTTTGTCGGCCCAGATGCGACGGTTCTTATCGGATACTTCCTCGCGTAATCCGCAGACATTAATGTGCCGTCGTTCTGTGTCAGGAAGAGTTTTGCCTTATGGAGGCCCGCCTCCCGCATGGCCTTCTCGAAGGCGTTTATGGCTGCCTCAGCCACCTTGACGACCGCGGCGTTTAAAACCGCTGCATTCTCCCTCTCCAGCAAGCCTATACTACCTATCTCATATGATAGAGTTATCGGGGCCTTTCTACCAAACTCCTCCTCCACAATCTCGGCCGCCCTCTTCTCATGGTCTGGCGAGACCGGCGAGAAGACCGAGCATATGGCGATAGCCTCGCAGCCCTCATCTCTCATCTTCCCGGCAGCGCGGCGAATCTCCTCCTCGTTTAGAGGTGTTATCTCCCTGCCGTCATACTCATGGCCTCCCGCAACAATCGTCCAAATTTCTCCTACCGCCCTCCTTAAATCGGCTGGGAAGGTTCTGAGCGGCTTCACAGCCAGTGTCGCAGGCTTACCTATTCTAATTACGCCTACTTTTGCCAGCCTCTTCCTCTCAACTATCGCGTTAGTGCAGTGCGTTGTGCCGAGCATAGCGGCTTCAACGTCCTCTGGGTCCACACCACTTCCCCGCAGGACACCGTTGAGCGCGTTCAGAATCCCTAAGGTGACGTCGGGGGTTGTGGGTGTCTTGACGGCGTAGACTAATCTGTTCTTCTCGTCGAGTATGACGGCGTCAGTGTGCGTGCCGCCGACATCTATCCCTATCCTAAGCGACATCAACCTATCACCTCCTTTACACGTTCCTCAATTGGAACATAGTCGATGTCATAGCCGAAGTATCGCGGCCCCACGACTTCGAGGGCCTTCGGAGTCCTCCACTTCGGGTTGCATGGAATTCCGATGACGGTGACCCTGTAGCCGTATCTTAGGCCCTCTGTCGTGATTGGCAGGCCGGTCTCTATCTCGAGGACCGTTATGAGGTCTGGTACAGTCGCGATTATTCGGCCGTCCTTGATAGCAACTAGGTTCTCGTTCTGGAACTGGATTATGAGCTCGTGACCGGCGTAGTCGTCTATGCCCTCGAACCTAGCCTCCCCTCTGGCGAAGCCCGCAACTGTCCTCCTGACAACGTCGATAATCTTGCCTCTAAACAGCTCGTAACCCCTTACGAGCTTCAGCAGCTCCTTGACAGGATTCTTCTTCGCCTGCTTAGCCTCCCTCAAAGTCCTGCCTATCGTCTCCGCCAGCGTGAGAGAGCCATAGACCGTCGCCTCCTTAAGCTGCTTTCCCGTCATGGCATAGAGAGCTATTATGGCTGAGCCGCCCATCACCACCGTGACAGCCCTCGATATCTTCTCGGTCCAGAAGTTGTCTATAGTCTCGAGCATGACGAAGTTGCCTTTCTCGTCAGCCATGGCCATAGGCGTGGCCTTGACGCCGTAGAGGTGTGGCACGACCATCTGTATCTCGGGAAAGGCTCTGCCCATGCCGTCGCAGTCAACGACGGGCATTCCGAGACGTGCGGCGACGGCCAGCGGAATAGTGGAGTTTACGCCGCCAGCCTCTATCGACATGGTCGCGACCGCCTTCCTTCCGAACCTCCGCTCTAGGGCCCCGAACGCCTCAAATATTTCATCCCCCCTTGGAATCTTCTCAACCAGAACAGTGGGTGCGCCCATCATCGCGACGGGTATTACTAGAGCGTCGTCATCTACGTCACACGGCTCTATAAGCTTGACTGGACCATGCTCAAGCACGGCGTCTATGGCCATGAGCTTTCCAATGTAGGGGTCTCCTCCACCACCTGTTCCAAGAATGGTTGCACCAACCGCAATATCCTCTATCGACTGCTCATCCAAAAGCCTCATAAGCTTTCAAATTATCTCGGAGACCCTATAATTAAGATTTCGCGCCGATTTGTAGGTCTCTCTAAAATTAATTAGATTAAAATTTTGTATTGAAAAGATGTGAGGGCTCTAGTCTCTTGACGATGGGTGTTTCTTGTTGAAATTCTTGGTTGAGAATTTTTGAGGCTTTTCTGGTTGAGGAAGGCGATGAAAAGATTTATATATTGTTATCTTCCAACTCAAGAATCGCTATGAGCGAGGAAGAAGTTAAGGATTATTACGGTGACTTCGCCAACGTCCGAGTCCCTCTTCACGAGAGGCGGACGATGGTCAACCAGCTCATAGTCTTTCTCGGAGTTCTGGCGGTCTGGGCGGCGGTTTTCGGAGGTGCGGCGCTCGCAACTTGGTTCGGGGCCATCGACATAATTATAGTTTCTGTACTCGGCTGTATAGTTCTCGGCCTGCTAGCTTTCCTGACCGCCACCATCGGGGGTAGGACCTACGCCTCCACCTACGTCATTCTGAGACACTCGATGGGAAGGGCCGGCGCCATCATTGCAGGAATCGTGATTTCGGGAATAAGCGCGACACTCTGGTTCGCCTTCGAGACATGGCTTTTCGGCGTGATAATGGCTGGCACATTCCCAGGCGTCCCAGGCATGGATGTCGGAACAGCCGCAATCTGGGGTGGCATATTGATGATGATAACAGCCGCCATAGGTTACAGGGGTCTATCGGTGCTAAGCTACTTCATCGTACCTGCGTGGTTCGTCATAGTTACTCTCGCTCTGACTGCCGCGATAGATGTGAGCGGGGGTTGGGCGGCTCTCCTAGCCGCGAGGCCACCGGCGCCTGCAGACATTGCGACAGGGATAACATTTGTCGTGGGGTTATACATAGTCGGTGCAACGATTGCGCCTGATGTAACTAGGTTCTCGAGGAAACCTTACGATGGAGCTATAGCTTGGTTCATTCACGTCGTTTTCTTCATGCCTCTGATACTTGCGGCGGGAGGTTTCCTCCAGCTGCTTGCGCCTGGCCAGAACTTGGTCGGTTTCATGGTCAGCATGGGGATGGTCTGGGCCGTGTTGCTGACGGGAGTCCTCGGTCAGTGGACGACGAATGACAACAACCTCTACTCGGCCTCGCTAGCTTGGTGTAATGCCGTCCCAAAGGTCAAGAGGGTTATCTGGGTGATTGTGATGGGTGTCGGCGGGACAGCTGTGGCGGCCTTGATAGGATACGGGTATGGTGTGAGCCTCGACGCGCTGCTAGCATTCGGCACATTCTTGGGCACGTTTATACCGCCCTTCACAGGCGTGATGATAGCGGACTACTTCATAGTGAGGCCATACATACTGGGTGCGAGGGACCCAAGGACAAGATACCCGTTCGGGCCCGGAACCGAGTATGCCGTGATTAACTGGCCGGCAGCGGTCGCTGTCGTGGTGGCTAGCTTCTTGGCTTGGTATGTTCCGCAGCTTGACTCCAGGATACCCGCCTTCCTTGTAGGCCTTCTAACCTCTAGCCTTCTCCACATAGTCTTGATGGCGGTCAGTAAAGGCGCCAAGATACGCTGGGGGGTCGGCAGGTGGGTTGAGACTCCGACGGGGTGGTGATGGGGCGTGTCAGAACCACTTGTTACAACACTGAAATACGTTAGGACGGTGATGGTGGTCTCAATAGGTCTTGCGGTCGTGGCTGCGGTCGCCTCGGTGTCTTCCCAGAGAGCTCTGTTTGCCTTCGGCATCACCACCGTGATAGTGGTGTTGTTCGCGCTCCTGACGGTTGCGAGGGTGTCGGGAAGAAAGGAGCTAAAGGCTCTCGGTGAGGCCTCGATACAGGGTCTCTGGGTAACGACTTCGCTCGGCCTAGTCTACCTAACTCTAGCCACCGCACCCTACTACGGGCTCCCCATAGCCAACGCCGCGGTCATTGCTCTCGCAGGCGCTATAACGACAATCTTCAGTGGATTGACACTTTACAGGGTATCAAAACTTACGGGAGTGATGCTATCGATTTAAAAGTCTCGCTAATACCGGAGATTTTTTGAGCACTGGCTTGTTAGCCAGTCTCTTGAGGGTTGCTGGGCGGATACGTCGCGGCCCCCGCCTCTTTACTTGGGCCGGTAGGTGGTCCGTCGGCAGAGTCTCTCGGTCTTAACGGCATGTATTAAGGGCCGGGCCATGGCTTTGTATTGAGTGTCTGATGCCTTCGGCGTATCTTGTCGCTGGGACTCCTGGTGTGGGGAAGTCTACTGTCGCCTCGGGGCTGGCGGCTAGGCTCGACGCGATGCTGATAGAGCTCAGGGATTTGGCGGACGCCGGTGAGGTGGAGGTTCACCCCGCGAAGCTGTCTGCGAGAGCGGGTGCTAGGATTAAGAGAGCTGAAAGGGATGCGGTGATAGCCTCTCACATAGTCTTCAGGCCGCGAGGCGTGCCTCTGATAGGCGTTGTGGTTTTGAGGAGAAGCCCTCTTAGGCTTTTAGCCGAGTTAGGGCTGAGGGGCTACTCGGAGGAGAAGATGCTTGAGAACGTGGAGGCTGAGCTGCTCGGTGTAGTGTATGTTGAAGCACTCCAAAAAGTAGGCAAGAACCGCGTCTTCCAGGTTGATACGACCGACAGAGACGTGGAAGAGACCATGGAGCTGGCTTACAAGGCTTTGAAGGGAGGATGGGCTGGAGAGGAGGTCGACTGGGTCTCGAGGCTTGAGAAGGAGGGGAGGCTTAGAGAACTTCTCGACAGACTCTCGGCCAAGCGCGTCTAGCCTAGAGGCTGTCGAATATTCTGACGGCCTCCCGCGCTATAGCTTCGGCCATCTCGAGCGTGCTCGCGTTCCCGTTCAGGTCGTATGTGACTGTCCTTCCTTCCTGGATAACCTTCTCAGTGGCCATGAAGATGCTCTTAGCATGTCGTGGATAGTTGAGATACTCGAGCATCCATGCTGCTGAGAGGATTGTTGCTGTGGGGTTGACCTTGTAGAGGCCTTTGTATTTGGGTGCGCTTCCGTGGGCCGGTTCGAACATCGCGTATCTGTCTCCGATGTTGGCTGAGTAGACCAGTCCTATATTGCCTATCAGTGACGAGGCAAGCTCCGAGATGACGTCCATGAAGAGGTTTGTGCTGAGCAGGACTGTCTGGTTGAACCTCTGCGGGTTCTTGACCAGCTGCTGGGCCATGTTGTCGATGAAATACTCCTCAAGCTCGATTCCCGGGAACTCCTTTGAGACGTTCTCGACGCTGCTCCAGAAGACCGTATCCGTCAGCCTCAAAATGTTCCGCTTCGTGATGGCGATGACTTTGCCGTAGCCCCGCTTAACGGCCTCTCTAAAGGCGACCCGCGCGATTCTCTCAGACCCCC
This sequence comes from Candidatus Calditenuaceae archaeon, assembly GCA_025059595.1. Classification (GTDB taxonomy): domain Archaea; phylum Thermoproteota; class Nitrososphaeria_A; order Caldarchaeales; family Calditenuaceae; genus HRBIN02. The sequence goes on from JANXDI010000013.1 coordinate 6,485, forward strand.
TCCGCGTAATCTTCCTTATCGCTATCGCCGTCTCCTGGTCAAGCATGGCCTCAGCGCCGATGTAGAGGCCCTCGGTCGCCTCCCTGACGCAGAGGAAGTCAACCTCGCCGAGCGGCCCGAC
>JANXDI010000023.1 GCA_025059595.1 Candidatus Calditenuaceae archaeon
TTCAACGCTCTCACCGGACTAAGGCAACATGTCGCAAACTGGCCAGGCAAAACCGTCGAGAAGAGGGAGGGGCTACGGGAGTTCGAGGGGCGGTTGCTAAAGATCGTTGACCTGCCCGGCATCTACAGCCTCACGGCCTACTCGGTCGAAGAGGTGATAGCGAGAGACTTCATCATGCAAGACAAGCCGGATGTGGTAGTGAATATTGTTGATGCGTCGAGCCTCGAGAGGAATCTGTATCTGACCTCTCAAATCCTCGAGCTTACGGACAAGGTTGTCGTCGCCCTGAATATGGTTGATGTTTTGGAGGCGAGGGGCGTCTCTATTGATGTTAAGAGGCTCTCGGAGACTTTGGGCGTCCCAGTCGTCCCAGTGGTTGCGACCAAGGGCAGAGGAATAGAAGAGCTTCTCTTGAAGGTTGTGGAAGTTGCTGAGAGAAAAATCAGGACAAGGCCTCTCAAAATAGTCTTTGGCCCCGAGATAGAGGAGAAGATTAAGGCAGTTGAGGAGGTCCTGCGAAGTGCGGGGCTGCGTGGACACCCCCTTCGCTGGCTGGCGATTAGATTGCTGGAGAACGACCCAGAGGCTGTTAGGATTGTTACGAGCCTAAATGGAGGTCAGACGATTCTGAGGAGAGTTGATGAGGTCAGAGGAGCCGAGACCGCCCGCGATTTGGAGATGGAGATTGCCGACAGGAGATACAGTATCGTCGATGAAATTGTGAGAAGCATTTTGAGGGGACAGGAAATTCTTAGAAGCGACATCTCAGACAAAATCGACAGGATAGTAACTCACAGGATTTTTGGCTTTCCTATACTACTTGGCATCTATGCCGGAGTATTCTGGCTTACTTTTCACGTAAGTGCGCCGCTCAGCGATATGATGGACGTTTTTTCATCTGGCTCGGGGCCGCTGCGGACTCTTGGCTTTCATCAATTAAGGCGCCTCACTGGCTAGTCAGCCTTGTGGTGGACGGCGTTATTCCGGGTGTCGGTGGCGTGCTGGTTTTTCTACCCCTGATAGCCGTCTTCTTCCTAATCTTCTCATTCCTTGAAGACTTGGGCTACTTTTCCCGAGCTGCATTCATCATGGACAGGATAATGCGCGCCGTGGGCCTACATGGCAAAGCCTTCTTCAGCCTCTTCATGGGCTACAGCTGTAACGTCGCAGGAATAATGGCTACGAGGATGCTTGAGAGCAGAAAGGATAGGCTGATAGCGGCGCTTGTGAATCCCCTGATACCTTGCAGTGCGAGGCTCGGCGTGATGAGTTTTCTAGCAGCCGTTTTTTTCGCAGGAGACGCGGCGACGCTCGTTATGCTCTCCCTAGTAGTTTTGAGTCTCGTCCTCGTGGCGCTCGTTGGGCTACTGCTTCAGAAGTTGGTCCTCCCAAGCGAGAACACATACTTCATCATGGAGATGCCGCCTTACCGCATACCGACAATCAGAGGACTTGCCATCCACATGTATGAGAGAGTCGGCATCTTCGTGAAGAGAGCGGGCACTTTCATCTTCCTCGTATCCATCATAATCTGGGCTCTGAGTAGCTTCCCTGAGGCGGTTGAGCTGAGTGAGACGTATATCGGCCAGGCCGGCAGGATGCTTGAGCCAATCGGCGCGCTCTTGGGTTTTGACTGGCGCCTCATGGTCGCCCTAATATTCGGCTTCGCCGCTAAGGAATTGACCCTCTCAACCCTCTCAATACTATACGGACTCGAGGAGGAGGCCGAGCTGGGGATAATCCTCGCAGCTAGCTGGACTCCCCTCACGGCTTTCACATTCCTCACAGTCCAGATGATTTACGTGCCCTGCTTAGCCACAGTCGCCGTCATGAGGAAAGAAACCAACAGCTGGGGATGGACGGCACTGGGTGTCGCATACACGCTGGCCCTCGCTTTCGTCGTCGGCCTCATAGTCTATCACGGCGGACTATTGATTTTCGGAGGAGGTTGAGCAGTGGAAGGCGCGGTATCAAAAATATTAGGGTGGCTGCTGAGACTTTTCATCACTATCTACTGTGGAACGTGCAGTAGGAGAGGCCAGTGCTGCCTCTACCTATACATGGAGAGGAGCAAGCAGCAGCGGTCCTCACGCTATACAGCGGGCGACATCCGCAATCGCCCAGTTAAACGGATTTAAGCGGTGCAAGAGAGTCTACGACGCGCGGACAGGGGAGGGGCATGACTTGGCACAAAATAATCATCGGTGACAGCCGGGACATGAGGGAAGTGGATGACGAGAGCACCCACTTAGTGGTTACCTCGCCCCCCTATCCCATGATTAGGATTTGGGATGAGTTCTTCATGAGAGTTGGTTGCAGGGATTTTGAGGGGATGCATGAGTATCTCGCTGAAGTCTGGAGAGAATGTTATAGAGTCTTAGTGAACGGCGGCTTGGCCTGCATTAACATCGGTGACGCAACTAGGACGGTCGATGGCGAGTTCAAAGTATATCCGAACCACGCGAAGGTGATAGAGCACTGCGAGAGGATTGGCTTCAAAACCCTCCCCTACATCCTCTGGAAGAAGCCAACCACGAAGCCCAAGTATAAGGGGAAAGGCGCTTTCCTTGGCTCAGGCTTCCTGCCACCCAACGCATATGTCACGCTGGACTGTGAATTCATTCTAATCTTCAGGAAAGGAGGGCTTCGGAGATTCAAGCCCCGAGACAGCCTCAGATACCGGAGCATGTTCACTAAGCAGGAGCGGGATAGCTGGTTCACTCAGATTTGGACGGATGCTGGCGCTCGGCAGAGTGTAAGCGGTGTGGAGAGGAGGGCCGCCGCCTTCCCCGAGTCAATCCCATACAAACTCATAAAAATGTTCTCGGTGATAGGCGACACAGTCCTAGACCCGTTCCTCGGCACAGGAACCACGATGAAAGTCGCACTAAGCCTCGAAAGAAACAGCATAGGCTACGAGATAGACCGCTCACTACTCAAAGCAATCAAGAAGAAGCTTGGATTAAGCCTAAAGAGAAAGCAACCACATAACGAAAACACGGTAGAGATAATCATTCGAGGGGAAGAGGGTGGGTCCTCAAGCTTTTACTGGGCGCCGCCCCGCCGTCTCTGAGAGTTGAGAGCAGGGCGGTGTATGTGTCAAACATTAAAATATGTGTAAGCCCACTAGTTCCTGATGAGCAAGTTTTCGCCAGTGTTTTTAAGCTCTCTTCTCCTCTTGAGCCTGTTTGGCGTTGCGGCCTCCTCGGAAGTAGTTGAGGAGGGCGCCTATATAGTCTACAGCTACTCTGTCAGCATCGGTGAACGGTCTGTAAGTGGCGTCATACGTGAGGAGGTTTTGAGGGATTACGGGAACGGAACAATCAGGCTCAGGATAGAGGTGACTTTCAACGACGGCGTCGCGACACTCGAGAAGAAGGCTACCAAGAGGTTGTTTATGGTGCCTAGACTGGCCTATCTTCCCGAGGGCCAGTTCACATACAGAAACGAAAACTACTCCATCTCCATAAGCTCGGATAGGGTAGGAGCTACACAGGTCTCAGTAGGTGGGCGCAGCTACTTGGCAAACATTTACAGCGTCTCAGGCCAAGCCACTTCCCAATTTAGGGACCCGACTAGTGAGGGCGTCGAGAGCCTACAGCTACAGTTCTCAGGCGTCATAACCCTAATCAACGGCTCAGGAGTAATCTACAACACTGAGGGCCGAACCGTAGGACCACGCGGAGGCACAGCAAAATTCACTCTCATGTTAATAGACACAAACATCGACCTCTCAACTATCCAAACCTCATGGACACCACCATCAACGCTCCCAGCAGAGCTAGACTCCATGGCCAGCCTCATCATAAGCGGAGGCATGGATGCCCGGGCCCCAACTACGGCCTCGGCCCAAGAAAGGCCACAGAGCTCCGAGTCGAGTGATTACTACTTTAAGGCCGTCGCGATAGCCGCGATCGGGCTGGCGGCCCTCGCTGCTGTGGCCGTGGTGCCTTCAAGGCTGAGGAGGCATCCTGCCGGAGAAGAAGGCCTCGAAAGGAAACCGCACTACGTCTAGACCCTGACTAGAGGCGTCGAGGTTGACTGGAGGGTTCATCGAGGTCGACCAGCTCCTCAAGAAGTATAGGGATGGCGTACTCGTCGGGCCGATATCCCTCTCCTCTCCCCGCGGAGTAATCTACGGGCTCGTTGGCCCGAACGGCTCCGGAAAGACCACGACGATTAGATGCATGCTCGGCCTCCAGAAGCCCTCCAAAGGCCATGTAAGAGTCGCAGGTCTTGACCCTGCGTCAGAGTCGAAAAAGCTGATGCAGATTACGGGATACTCCCAAGAGCTCCCCTCATTCCCCCCATTCCTCACCGCAAAAGACATCTTGACAACCACGGGGAAGCTTAAGGGCCTCTCGGGCGAAGAGCTCCGCCGCGAAGTCTCAAAAGCCCTCGACATCTCCGGCCTAGTCTCTCACGCCGGGAGAAGGGTCGGCAGCTTCAGCAAGGGAATGCTTCAGAGACTAGCAGTCGCCCAAGCTATAATCGGAGACCCCGAGATACTAATCCTCGACGAGCCGATGCTCGGAGTCGACCCAGCAGCGCGAGTCCAGATGCGCGAGATCTTCATGGAGCTGAAAAGGGCGGGGAAGACCATCCTCTTCTCATCCCACGAGCTCTACGAACTGGAGAGGCTCGCAGACATGGTCGGCATGATGTACCAGGGTAGGGTGATGGTGGAGGGCTGGGTGAAGGAGCTATTGTCACAAGACGCCGGAGGCTTGAAGGTCGAGGCGGAGGTCCTCAGACCCAGCCTAATCACACCCCAGCTCATCCAATCGCTTAAGGGAGTTCAAGACTTCCAGATGAACGGCACAATCCTTCGAGTAAGGTTCGCGGAGGGCTTAGACGGTAGAGAGACGCTCGCGGCCACGCTTGTCAAGTCAGGCGCAGGCCTAGTCCGCCTCCAGACCGTGAACAGGACGCTGGAGGACCTCTTCATGGAGGTTGTGATGAAAGGTGTCAAACCCTAAAGCAATGGCAATCCTTACAATCTATGAGCTGAGAAAAGCCATGGCCCGTAAAAGGATTATCCTCCTAATAGCCCTCATCTTCCTAACAGAGGCCGCACTATACCTAATACTCGCGCTACTTCCGCCACAGTTTGTACAGCCATTCAAAAGCTACGCCTGGATAGTAGGCATAATAGTCCCTTCGACAGTCCTCATTCATATTCTCGCCCTAACGATAGGCGCCGCTGCCTTCTCCGAGGAGTATGAGATGGGGACTGCCGACTTCTGGCTCACACGTCCCATAACTAGGGCTGAATACTTCGCGGGGAAGGTTTTCGGAAGCCTAGTATTCACAGCCGCCATCGTCTCAACCTACAGCATCCTAAGCCTCATCCTCTCTTGGTGGATTTTCGGCCCGCAGTCGAGGCTCGAACTCTTCGTTTCTGGAGCGGCCGCGTCGATATTCTCGTCGCTAACATTCCTCTCGGTGGGTCTTGTGGTGGGTGAGCTCCTGCGGCGGAGCATGCTCGCCACAATACTCGCAGCCACAGGATTCTTTACATCCTTCATCATCGAGACGTATCTTGGACTCGTGTCCGCGTTGACGGGAGATCAGTCCCTAGCAGAATACGCCACCTACCTCCCCTCTTGGGCCGCATCCCGCCTAACCGCAACCATAATCTCCAACGGTCTTGGAGTGGGAGCCATTCCACTCCCATTCTTCGCATCAGGCACCACACAAGCCGAAATATTGACAGCGGCACTAAACATCACAGCATACTCCACAGCCCTACTCATGGTCACACTAATCAGACTCACCACGACCGACATAACGAGAAGAGCAGCGTAACCCTCAAAAGGCGGAAACCCATAATTCTGATTATCGCGCCTACTTAGTCCGACAGGTCCGGGGCATGAGAGTGCTGATGATAGGGCGGAGGCCGTCGATCGCTTTAGACGATCTCCGCAAATACTGGGGAGAAGTGGAGTTCACTACGGGCTTTGCGATGCCTAAGGCAGTGCGGTACGACCTAGTAATAGCCCAAGAGCCGACCTTAAGGGTTGGGGTGCCGGCGCTTCTCCAAGCAAAGCTGACTGGAGCCAAATTAATATGCGAGGTGCACGGCAACTATCTTTGGACAGAGTTTCTACCTTGGAAAGATTTGGTAGCAGCGACACTCGTCCTTAAGTCCTCCAACTACGTCAGGGCCGTCAGCACCCAGATCGCTAATGGTCTAAAGTGCCTCGGCATAAAGCGGGTTTTGATAATTCCCTCTGTTTACATTAAGCTCGACCTTTTTAGACCCTTAACCGCCCATGGAGAGAGGGGGCCCGTGGTGCTCTCGGCGTCGCGCCTCGTCCCAGAGAAGGGGCTCAACCTCCTCATAGACTCGATCCCTCTACTGCTGGAGGACTTCCCTGGCTTGGAGGTCCGAATTGTAGGTGATGGTCCTGAAAGGTCTCGTCTCGAGACGCGGGTGGAGCGGCTTGGCGTGAGGAAAGCCGTCAGGTTTTTCGGGTGGGTTGGGCAGGACGAGCTTATCAGACATTACAACGAGGCGTCCGTGTTTGTTTGCAGCTCTTTTCACGAGGGAGGCCCGAGGACGGTCTTCGAGGCCGCCGCTTGCCATACCCCCTTCGTATCAACTTCTGTGGGCCTTGTTCCGGAGGTCTTTAGGCATGGGCGTGAAGGCTTCATACTTCAGGAGAGAGACCCCGAGCTCTTGGCTGAGTATGCTTCGCGCCTTCTTGAGAGTCCGGGGCTTCGAGGTGAGATGGGTAGGCTTGGTAGAGAGGTTGTGGAGCGGGAGTTTGAGTGGGGGAGGGCCGTGAAAAGATACGCCGAGGCCTATCTAAAGATAGTGGGAGGATAGCCTCTCAGGAGGAGACTTCCTTCAGTAGGCTCGCAATCTGCGGTATGACTACCTCGTGGCTGAACTCCTCTAAAATCTTCCTACGAGCCCTCCGGCCTAGCCTTCGCGCCAGCTCCTCGTCGTTTAGGAGAGTCTCCATCGCCCTCGCAAGCCCATCAATATCCTGACGCTTCACTAGGATTCCTGTCTCCCCGTCTATCACCGCCTCAGGTATGCCTGAAACCTTAGTAGCCACGACGGGGGCCTCGCAGGCCATCGCCTCGAGCATGGCCCTAGGAATACCCTCGCCACCCCTCGAGGGATATGGAAAGACCGCTGCGTTGGCCATGTGCTGGGGGACCAGCTCGTTAGGAATCGGCCCTGGGAAGAAGACTCTCCCACCTAGTCCCAGCTCCACGCTCCTCCTCTTGAGATGCCTGACGTAGGAGCTCTCCCCAGTCCCGGCTATCCAGAGGTCAACGTCCTTCACTCTCTCCGCCACCTTGGCGAAAGCGGCAATCAAGTCCTCTACGCCCTTCCCCTCGTTTATTCTACCCACCCAGAAGATTCTCCGCCGCCCATCCCCCGTCCACGGAACTGGAGGAGGCAGACCGGGCCTAAACCTGTCAACCCTTACAGAGTTATGAATTATCCGGAGCTTACCCTCGTCTAGACGCGGAATAAAGTATCTGACCTCGGGAAGCATGTAGCGAGAATAGAGAGTGACACGTGTCGCCGCGTAAGCCGCCCTCCTCAGAATCCATCTAAACATCGACTTCCTTACGCCCGGCCTCTCAAACGGCTTCCCGAAAAGCCAAGTCCCCCCAATCGTAAGCACCGACGGAAGCCCCCTGATCTCTCCCGCCAGCCAGAGAGCAGCCAGCTCCGGAGGACTAAACGTCCTCACATAGACAACATCCACACCCCTCAACCCCAGAAGCGGAGGAAGACAATATCCCAGCATCTTCATCACCCCGTAGACTCTCGGAAGCCTAATCCTCGGTGCCCGAAGAATCTCAACATTTGAGGGAAGGTCAGGAGGAACATACTCCAC
>JANXDI010000009.1 GCA_025059595.1 Candidatus Calditenuaceae archaeon
CGAGGCCATGACCTCCAATGCCCGCGTCTTACCGCTGCGGAATGGCCCAAGGAAGCATAGGTATGGCGTGGACACCCTCACGGAGTCGCAGAAATAGCTCCAACCGATGCATGCGGTCATAACGTGGTAGGCGTCATCGCTCCTCGGATTATCATAATACTCTTTGATGAATTCGAGCGTCTCGCGCCAGAGGCCATGGTCCTCGGATATGGCCTCTGGGACCCCGGGCAGATACTCGAGGTATGGCAGGTCCGGGTATGGCCTCATCTCGGCATCGCCTGAGACCAGCCGCTCGCAGACCTCGAAGCTGCCGGTTGACGGCGCGAATACCAAGAGCCTCGGCCTCCCCTCATCGCCTAACACAACCTCGATGAGTCTCCCATCGTCTAGAACCTCCCCGCCCACCACGTATCCCACTCGCCTCCTGTCCGCGGCCTGTCCCTCGAGGAGGGGCCAGACCTCGAAGTGTTCCACGGTGGGCTTCGGCAGCACCTCGAGGAATTCGCGTAGCCGGTCGCGGCCCACGATGCTGGCCAGCTCCTCGATCAATCCGGATATGCCCTTGACTTGATCCAGCGGCTTACGATACGTGTCATCGAGCGCTCGCAGCCGATCTTTCAGCTCAGAATCATTGGCGAGGAGGCATATCGACTTGACGACCACCGCGGCCTCGAGCCTCGGGACACGTGATTTCCGCAAGTATCCGTTCAGCCAGAGCGAGATGTTGTGTCTATGGCCTTCATCCCAGGCCTCGGCGAATCTCAGGATCAATTGTTCATGCCTCGCGACCGCCTCCACTATGGCCTCGAGGAGCATCAACTTGTCCTCGCCGACCTCGGCTATCGCCGCCTCCTCCGGGTCGCAAAGAAAGCGGTATTCGTGGCCATCCACCCTGGATGGCGGGGCCACGACCTGGCACCCCTCGGCGAGTAGCTGTATCAGCCTGCCCCTCTTATTCGTCTCGGGGTAATGGCCTTTCGGGGCCGCGAAGTAGAAGTGGACCCCGCGCCTCGTTTCAACGATCCATGTCCGAGAATTAAATTCGTCTAGGATAAGGGGCGCCAGCCTTCTATCGTCAACATCTACTATGAATAATGGCCGCTCAATCCGGATCCCGACATTATCGCCATCCTCGAATCCCTCGATCAAAAAGTCTCTCGGGAGGCTGGGCCACTTCTCCACCTTCGGGGCCTTCGAATTCCTCCTCAGAGGAATCGGCGTGAGGCCATGGCTGAGATATAACTCGATGTATTCTCTAGACGCGTTCATGGCTAACCTCACCCAACAAGACGAAGACCGGCTGCGGAGAGACCTTCCGGTAGAGGACTCTGCCGCCCCTGGATGCGATGTGGGCCGATAGCTCCCTGAGTATGGCCTCCACGTCTCCATGCGTGAATATTATTATGCCCCGCCTGGCCATCGTCAACACTCCTCGCGGATATATATCCATGAGCGGTGAAGTCGTCTACATATCTGGCAGTTATACTCGATCGTGGAAACGTGTTCCTTTACCTCGGGTAGGCCCACTACCAGGCCCCGGAAAATTAGGGTGAAGAAGCCCCCGCGCTTGGCCTCGACTACCCTTAAAAATTCCTCGACCAGGCCACGGAGGTCGTGGCCCTCGTTCATCACGGCCTGGCATATCTGATTTTTTAGCGCCTCGATGGCCTGCTCGGCGTTTGGGCACGCATCGTAAATCGAGAAGGCTAGTTGTGGGGGCGCGTAGGGCGGCGCGAGTGAGTCAACGTAGTAGTCGATGTCAAATGGGTGGCCGGGCTCGGTGACCCCATAGATCTTTGCGGGATACCTCCTGCCCTCGCACTCCACCGTTAATTCCTTCCCCCTAGTGAGGTATTTGTCCAGGCCGAGTTCTCTAAACTTTGCTAGACGCGCCTGATTCCCCTTGATCGAGTCCCACTTGGGGGTGTCGCGGGTCTCCGATAGGAGGTAACGACTGATCAGCTTCTTTTCGACGCCGAGGCGGATCCCCATAAGGGCCTCCTCAGCGAAATTCCTCGAGACCCTCTCGGGGTCGATGTCCGGAAAATGCCTCATAAACTCCTTCAGGGTCCGAAGCTCCGGCGGAAGCTCCCCGTCATCCGCATTCTCCAAGTAGTCTCTGAGGCGCATCGGCGGCCGCCACTTGACCAGCACCCTCACCTCACCTCCGCCGGCTCGATCACTATGCGGCCATCTTCCTTTCTAAGCCAGATATACGCCACATCATCGGATAGTAGCTTGGGTGGTATGACGACCGCCCTGCTTGGCCCGATGCGGATTACCCGCTTCAGGATCTTCTGGTCCATCTGGACTTAGCCCTTTTCAGAATAAATTTAAATATTGCTAAATGATACTTTTTATGATACAGATGGGTCGGAGGGCCGGCGTAAACTTCGAGAAGGCGGTCTTCGAGCTATTCCTACAGGGCCATTGCCTCAGGCCGGTGGACATCGAGAGGCTTCTGGGGGCCTCGCACCCCCACGTCATGAAGGTATTGAGAAAGTTCCGGGAGAGGGGTTGGATAAGGAAGGTGGGAAACCGCTATTCGCTCGCCTTCGAGGCTCTGCCGGCCTCGAGGAAGTCCGATGACCCGAGGAGGCTGCTGCTATACTACTTCTGGCTATTCCAGCAAAGGTTGAAGATTCTTAGGTCGATGCGTATCGAGTGGAAGGATCCTTATCTCAGAATTCCTCTTCCCACGTATCTGAAGGCCCATCCCGAAGAGAACGTTTACGCCAAGTTCATAGAGAAATCATTGGAAGAAGTTTCGAGGGATGAAAGGCTCCTCAAGGTCTTGATGGAGGAGGGAATGCTGAGGGTGGTGGAGAGGGAGGAGGTAGACCCACATCTCGGCCCCATAATAATAGAGGAGCGCTACTATAAGGAGGCCGAGAACGAGAGAGACTACGGACTGTTCTACAAGCAGGTAATACCGCCTCAGAAGGTAAAGATCACGGAAGATGACGTAAATCGATTGGTCATGGATTTCCTGGTAAGAGTAGGCGAGATAGCTCGTTTAGAAGCTAAGAAGCTGCTACGTTTTTCCCCCTCTTCATAGCGCTTCTTTTTCCTCTCCGCTTATTCTTGATACCTACAATTGTAGGTAACAATCAACATCGGCCTCGACAATATAAGTCTTATGGTTTTTGGGGCAAAGGTTTATTTGATACCTACACCTGTAGGTAACATAGGGAAATGCCTCGGGAAAAATCAAGCTTCACATGTCCAAAATGCGGCAAGACTGGTTTTTTGGTTAAGAAGCAGCTCAAGAATCATCGTTTTGGATACTTCTACGTGGGTCATAGATACCTCAGTGTTGACTCATGTGGATCGAGAAAATGGAAGATAAAATGGCATTATGTCGGGACAGACCACATCGTCCAGATAATCCCGAGCGAAGAACCAGTAAAAATAAAACAATAAACCATTTTTTATTATTTTTCAGAAAACATAATTTATTTTGGGCTCAAAAAAATTTTTGCTACGTTTTTTCTCTCCCTAACTGTCCATGCTGAGCTACGGGCCCATTTACGTCGCTATATCGAATATTTATTCCCGCCTATCGCCGTGATTCCTGAGCGCTTCAACACCGTCGTCACCGCCTCACTAGAGCGCCTTAATTAGAGATTATTTAGAGTTTAACTACTCGGTTGTCGGATTTTTGGGCAGACCTATCCACCCTGTCAATAGCTTGAAAAAGTTCACAAGAAGCGAATTAATACTACACACTCGATTGAACCGTGAAAACATTTTTACTCTCTGAGCAGTTTTGAGGAATTAAGAAATACGAATACGTCAGGAAGCGATTCTAAGGCGGCACCTAAAACTGGCCCGATAATGCCTATCGATGCGAGGCTCATTCCAATGAGGTCAAACAGGATACCAAATGTTATATTCTGTTTTATGGTGTTACGCGCCCTTCTGCCAATTTTGATGGCCTCGGGGATCTGATCCCAATTATCTTGCATCAGCACTACATGGGCGGCTTCAATAGCGACGTCAGTGCCAACAGCCCCCATGGCGATGCCTACATCCGCTTGGGCTAATGCTGGAGCGTCGTTGACTCCATCACCTATCATGGCAACACTTAACCCTCGAGCTTGCAAGGTTTTCACATATTCGATTTTATCTTCTGGAAGCATGCTCGCCCTATACTCTGAAATCCCTAATCGTTGAGCCACAGCTTTCGCGATCCACTCGTTGTCGCCGGTGAGCAAGACAATATGCTTTATGCCTAGTTTCCTGAGTCTTTCAACGGCCCTTGGCACTTCTTCTCTGAGAGTGTTTGTAACAGCAATTAGACCAGCCACTTGAGAACCGCGAGCCAATAAAATAACGGTTTTACCTTTGAGACTTCAGCTCCTCAATTTTCTTCAGCACCTCATTCCCCGTAGCCTCGAATGAGTAGTTAACTCCCCCACCCGTTATCTTCTTTACAGCCTCGATCGAATCCTCTTTAGTAGCGTTTATGAGATGAGCTGCTCGAACTTGGCCGCCCACCCAAGCTTCGTATCGTAAATATCTATTGCGATTATCTTCTCCGCGCCCGCGAGCTTTGCCCTTTGAACTATGTTCATTCCAACGCCTCCTAAACATATAACTGCTACCGTTCTTCCCTCCTGCACTTTAGCGGTCTCGAGAGCTGCTCCAACTCCTGTTAAGACGGTGCAGCCAAGTATAGCAACCCTATCAAGCGGCACGTCAACTGTCAGCAGGACCACATCCTTCTCGTGGAGCACTGCGTGGGAAGATAGGGCGGCGGCGGATGTGAAGTGATGTGTCGATGCTCCACTTTTATCTCTAATCTTCAGCTTCCCAGTAGGTAAAGTGGCATTTATTTTCGAGTTTAAGGCATTTTCGCGCAGATGGAACCTACCTGACAGATAATATTCACAGTTATAACACGATGGCATCCAAATTGTGAAAACCTTGTCTCCCCCTTGACCGACTCGACATTTTCGCCAACCTCTACTACCGTTCCAGCCCCTTAGTGACCCGGAACAATAGGTATCGGAATATCTGGACAATAGCCCCTAGCGAGTGAAAGGTCACTATGACAAACACCACTAGCCACTATACTTACAACAACCTCATCAGGATCTGGTTCAAGTAGTTCAACTTCCTCCACGGATAACGGCTTACCATATTGACATATGACGGCGGATACACATTTATTAACCACGAGGTCATTGATGAAATCTCTTAGATAAATTTTCCTCCTTATAAGTAGTTAATTGGCTTTTTCACCTCGAAGATTTCTCACAATCCGATTTCAAATGATTTAATTACTGCATTATTATTGACCTCATTATTGATCTCTAGACAAATGTATATATACTGGTACATTTGGCTTTTTTTTACTATGTCAGAGCCGAAAAAAATGAATAGAAGGGCTATCCTGGGTACCGTTGCCGGTGTTATAGGCGGGCTGGCAGTTGGGGCCGTGGTTGGGTGGACTGCGAAGCCTGCGGAAGTAGGGCCAGTTGCGAGGACAGAAACCGTTACACAAACGGCGATTAGGACACAGACAGTTACAGCTCCACAAACAGTAACGAGGACCTTAACAGTTACGGGCACTCTACCTCAAGTCGGATTACCTGATCGGTTTGACGGTGTCGAAGTTACCGTAATGACGCAGCCTTGGAACATGTGCCCTGTTAAACATCACAGAACCAACTGGGAGGCCACGACACGCGGAGTAGTCCGGATGATTGAGTTTCCCTATGCTGAATTGCGTCCTAAAGCGATGGACGATTTTCTAGCTAAGGCCGGCACTTACGACATACTTATTTTCCCAGGCGGCTTAATGGGCGATTATGCCGGAGGAGGCCATCTCGAAAACCTTGACCCATGGATTGAAAGGTATGGATTCCCGGCGCTAGAAGACCTACTACCGGCCACGAGAAAGGTAGCTGAGTGGGGGGGAAATCTCTATGCAGTTCCATACGATGGAGACTGCCATATGCTTTATTATAGGAAAGATGTTATGCTCAATCCAGAATACCAGCGACGATTTAGGGAGGAATATGGATACCCAATGCCTGTGCCTCCTAAGACTTGGGAGGAAGTTCTTGATGTTGCAAAATTCTTTAACGGCTGGGATTGGGATAAGGAACGGCCTGGTGAGACAAAATATGGTATTGCATTCATAGCAAAGCGAGGTACGCAAGCCCAGTGGACGTTACTCGACCTTATAGCCCAGTATAACGTGATCCCTGGCACACCGACGAGATATGCTGGTCACATGTTCTTCGACCCTGTAACCATGACCCCCCTTTTGAATGAGCCCGGAGCCGTCGAGGCTTTGAAGATGCTACTGGAGCTAAAGAACTATGCCCCGCCTGGATTACTCGGATATGGATTCGCAGAGTTCAGAGACGCATACGTGAAGGGTGGTGTGGCAGTTCTTGGAATAGACTGGGGAGATGTCGGAATCATGGAGTTTATGGATCCGGCCTCTGTGGTTAAGGGGAAACTGGGATATGCCCCATTACCGGGCGCATCCAAGGTATGGGATAGACAGCGTGGCCGCTGGATAAATAAGTATAATCAGAATGACTACGGAGACTTCGGAGGCTGGGTTATGGCAATATCAGCATACTCCAAAAAGAAGGAGGCCGCATTTCATCTCCTTAGATACTTGAACGACCCAGCTCAAAGCATTCTTGATGCGACTGGTACAATAGGCTGCTGGGGCAGTAACCCCTACAGATACAGCCACTTTGACCTCGAAAAGTGGGTCGCCGTAGGATTTGCTGAAGATTCAGCGAGAGAATATCTAGCTGTGATACAAAAAATCTTAAGTAATCCACTCCACCTAATCGATCTGAAGATACCCGGTAGGGACGAATATTATGACAAGCTTGACGCTCACCTCGCTAAGGCATTTATCGGAGAGGAAACCCCAGAACAAGCTATGAGAGCGGTTTATGATGAGTGGGAGCAAGTTACGGAATCACTCGGAAGAGAAAGACAGAGGAGACTCTACATAGAGTCACTGAACATAAGAGTTTAGTATAAGATTTTTCCTTTTTATGATATGGTGATAAAGTTTGACATCACCAATTAAATGGTTATTTTTACTACCAGCTATAATATACCTTGTTGCATTAACAATGTTCCCTCTGGCTTGGTCTTTAAGCCTCGCATTCATGGACTGGAAATTAACTAAAGCATCAGATCCTCAGTTTGTTGGGCTCGATAATTTCATCAGACTTTTTACTAAAGATGCGAGGTTTTGGAGCGCCTTGTCTTTCACAGCATTCTATGTTACTGTCGCTGCAGCAATAGAGCTGACACTTGGCCTCATCTTGGCGGTTATACTTGCCTCAGGAATTAAAGGTGGCCGGATATTACGGGTAATTTACATCATACCGCTTGCAGTACCTCCCATAGGTGCAGCCTTTATGTGGAGAATGATGCTACAGGAGGATGTCGGAATAGTTAACGCGATTCTCACCTTTTTTGGCATTGAAAGGATACGCTGGTTCACAGACCCATGGACAGCACGGATAGGACTTATAATGATTGATGTTTGGCAATGGACACCATTCATATTCCTCGCTCTGTTAGCGGCAATAAGAGCCTTACCGGTTGAACCATTAGAGGCTGCAAAGGTAGACGGGGCATCAGAATTTAAGGTGCTCCAGAAGATTATCATCCCACTACTTAAGCCAGTAATAGTGACGTTAGTGTTAATAAGATGCATAGACGCATTCAAACTTTTCGACTTAGTTTATGGCGTTACTGGGGGAGGACCAGGTCTCTCAACAGAGTCTGCCTCATTTTATATTTATCTAGTAGGGAGAAGCTATTTCGACTTAGGTTACGCCTCAGCAGCATCATACATTATGTTAATTATTATGATGGCTTTATCTATCACATTGTTGTGGAGGTTGAGGAGAACTTGGTGAGTAACAGTCGAATCAGAGTCATAACTATGCAAGCACTCAAAAAAACCTTACTAATATTAATTTTTGCGGTATTCACATTTTGGACATCCTTTCCACTTATTTGGATGATAATAACATCTATAAAACCAAGAGCCGACATCTATAAACTTGACTTTGTTCCATTTTATCAATTTGTCCCGACACTAGAACATTGGAGGAACATTATTTTTAGCGATAGCTTTCAACGTGCGTTTGTTAATGGACTAATCGTAGCCTCCTTAAGTGCGCTCTTTGCCCTACTGTTAGGTTCACTGGCTGGTTATGGATTGGCGAGGTTTCAGTTCCAAAGATGGAAAAACAAGGATATAGCTACTTGGATCTTGTCTCAAAGGATGTTGCCGCCAGTCGCGGTGCTTATACCATTCTTCTTATTCATGCGATTCGTTAACCTCATCGATACAGTATTTGGCATAATTCTCGCGCATGTCGTGTTTAACTTACCCCTATCTGTATGGCTTATGCTGGACTTCTTTAAAGGATTACCACCAGAGGTCGAGGAGGCTTCACAAGTAGACGGATGCTCACCCCTTCAGACATTTTTCAGAATAGCATTGCCTATTGCGCTCCCGGGAATGGCGGCTGTTTATGCTCTTTGCTTCATTTTTTCTTGGAACGAGCTTATGTTTATGGTAGCCCTTAGCTACGACAAGGCCTATACGATACCGGTCCAAGTTGCCTCTACACTCGCTTTTCAACAGATGGAGTGGTGGAACTTAGCTGTCTATGTCACGATAGCAGTAATTCCACCATTAATCTTGACACTGATGTTTGAGAGATATATCATAAGAGCGTTAACATTGGGTGCGGTAAAGGCTTGAATCATGACTTGAAAAGACTATTACGTCTAATATTCTTACCAATATAACTTTCAATGCATGATCGTGATAAACGTGACTACGTCTGAATGATTATACTCGGAGCTCCCTAATCTTAGACTTCGATAGGCGTGCCTTTCTCTGACGATTCCATAGCTTTAACCGCAATCTCTAACGCGCGTCTCGCGTCTTCCAACGGCACTAGCTTTGGCTGCTCACCAGATATGACGCATTTGGCGAAGTATTCCAGCTCATCTCTGAGGGCACCCTCTGCATAGCCATCCATCTTTGGCCAGTAAGTTACATCCGGCTTGTCTACACCGCGCTTACTGTAAACTGTGAAGAACTCGCCTGGGGTGTATATGTGTATCGTCGCGTCATCAGCCATTACAGTCAGCTGAGAGTCTATGAAGTGAGGGTAACTGTCACTCACCAAAAAGCCATTTTCGACGATTCCTAGTGCACCGTTCTTGAACCGCATAACTGTCCAAAAAATGTCCGGGAAGCGATACTCCAGCCTGCGTGCAGCAAATCCAGACACTTGGATTACCTCCGCACCATTTATCCATCTCATTATATCAATATCATGAACTCCAGCCTGAATGGGAGGTGAAACTCTGTTTAAAAAGATGCCCGCCGCTCTTTGTCTCCCGGCTCTTCTAGCATACATTGATGCTATCTTTCCAGTCTCACCTCCTTCGTGCATTTGTTTAACCAGCCGATAACGCCTATCAAATCTCAATATATGCCCAACCATGAATATTATTCCATGCCTTTTTACTGCTTCTATAATTTTATCAGCATCATTTATCGTGGTGGCTAATGGTTTCTCGAGAAGCGCAGGCTTTCCTGCCTCTGCGGCCAATATTGTGGGCTCAACGTGGTCGTCGTCGGCAGTTGCTATCGTTACCGCGTCGACTTCATCGTCCCTTACAAGCTTCTCTCTATCTGTAAACCATTTTTTGACACCATAAAGTCTGGCAACTTCCTCAGCCCTACTCCTCGTGCGGGAACAGACAGCCACCACGTCCACCCCTGTAATCGTTCTCAACGCCTGAACATGCCTCTCGCCAAAATCTCCAAGACCTATAACCCCAAACCTTACAGTTCTGACCATCGTCACGCAATACGTTGTGGCCTCTATTAGTGTCTTAGGCATGTATAGGCTTTAATTACATTGACGGCAGGGTCTAACTAATTGAAGCTGAGTCTCCACTTTTAATAAGACTAAGAAAAATTTAAATACGGCTATTCGACAAAATTAATTTGTGAGTTCCGAGACGCAAAAACTCTCCAGAAGAGCAATATTAGGAACAATAGGAGGATTAATAGGTGGGCTGGCGGTCGGCTCAGCGCTTGGCTGGACGGCTAAACCTGAGGCACCGGCCAGAACTGTTACAGTAGGCGCTGGAGAGAGAACCGTCACAGCGACTGTCACACAAGCAGGGGCAACAGTGCAAAGAACCATTACACAGACCCAGTATGTGACGGCTCAACCGAGGGAAAAGGTTCCAGTAACGGTGATTGCCTTTGCTCAAGGATTTGCGTGGCCTGAACTGTTCGGGGCAGATGGCACCATTGAGACTGACTTATTGAAGAGGGTCGAGGGGCGCGAGGCAGTAGATGTGTCGATTGAGTGGGGTGATGAGTGGGCTGTGAGGGAGAAGGTTGCGTCAGATGTTACCGCACGGGTGGGAAAATACGATATTGTTCTTGTTGGAAGCGATGGCGCTGTCCAAGCATATGGATATGCGGGCTATCTTGAGCCTTTAGACGAGTATTTTGTGAAATATCCTCAAGACTACTTCGACCCAGAGGATGTCTACAAATCATTCTTGGATGCAAACAGAATAGAAGGGACGCTCTACGCTTTGCCTTATTACTCTTTTGGTCCAGGGATAATTTATCGTAGAGATCTATTTGACAAATATGATGCAGGTCTCCCGAAGGATACATGGAAGACCGACGATCTTGAAATAGCCCTTGAAAAGATAAGTGAGGGACTCAAAAGAGACGGCATCACGGACACATACGCATTGACAATGAGGGCCGGTCCTGGAGAAGAGCCGACCCTCGACCTCGCCGGATTCATATACGCTTATGCCGGTTATCCTGCTTGGTTCGAGGGCGGGGCAATCTGGCCGGGAGAGATTAAACAGAATCAGGCAAAGCCAATATTTGATTCATCAGACTTTGAGGCTGGATTTAGAGCATTTACCAGCTGGGTGAAAAGTTTCGGACCACCCGGCGCATCTACACACACTTGGGTTGACATGATGAACATCTATGCCCAAGGAAAAGCTGCAGTACTCATGCCTTCAGCGATAAACGGTTATGCCGCATTAGGTATAACTCAAGATGACAACGTCAAAAGATACACGAAATTCATGTTGACACCATTTGGACCTGGGGGGAAGCGGATAAACAGTTACTGGACATTCTCCTTAGGCATTAACAAGTTTTCCAAGAACAAGGAAGCAGCTTGGCGGGTCTTAACATATTTGACCGGTCGAAGCTCCATGCAGGCGTTCGCGGAAAGAACAATGTGGCCTAACGTAACTATGCGCTCAGTACTCTATAGTTATCCATTAATAAAGAAGTACGGAATCGAGGAGATTGAACTCAACGAAAGATCAGTATTGGAAAACCCAGCCATATACTTCCCATACATTCCTGAGCTCGACCTCTTTATGGACAAAATAGGCACTATGGCATCAGACGTTGTAGCGGGCTCCAAGGGGACAGACGCTGCGCTCTCAGAGCTACAGAGATGGGCTTTAGACCTCATGAGAAGCCGTGGCTATTATAGGTAAATTCTTGTTCATGCTTCATTTCAGGCTAAATATTTTTTATTGAGCATTTGTATGGTGGTATTGACTTGAGAGAGGAATATAAGCTCCTCCTACCCAGCGTTGTCATACTTGCTGCTTTGGTTGCAGGACCTACATTCTATCTCTTCTACACGAGTTTTCTAAATTGGTTTTTAAGAGATCCACATGGACCCACTTTCGGCGGGCTTGATAATTATATCAAACTTTTACAATCAGCTGATTTTAGTGCCTCATTAATCGTTACTCTCGTGTTTAGCGCGGCCTCTGTCAGTCTCTCCATCCTTATAGGCCTAGGGCTAGCATTATTATTCAATGAGGAGTTACGGGGTAAACGCCTTATGAGAACTGTGTTGGTTATGCCTATAGTTCTTCCGCCTGTAGTGGTAGGGTTCACGTGGAAATTTTTACTCAGCAGCGAGGTAGGGTTAATTGGAGCATATTTTATGAGGCTTATTGGCTTTGGAGATGTCAGTTTACTTGGAGAGCCGACTCTCGCGCTATTCTCCGTGATCTTAGCGGACGTATGGGGGAAGACGCCACTACCTTTCCTGATTTTCCTCGCCGGCCTAGCTGCAGTTCCCCCAATTTATTATGAATCTGCGAAAATAGACGGCGCTGGAAAGTGGCAAACATTCAAGTCTATTACGCTGCCCAATATTCGCAAACCATTAGTTGTGGCGTTAATACTTCGTACCATAGATGCATTCAACAGCTTTGATGTGATCTTCGTAATGACTAAGGGTGGGCCCGGGGTGGCCACACAAACCTTACCCATGCTTGGGTGGAAAGTGGGGTTCTATTACTTCGATTTAGGGATGGCATCTGCGATCGGAGTTATTTTACTCGTGATGGTCATCTCCGTAAGTATGCCCTTAGTTAGAAGAATTAGTAGGTGATGATAAAATGAGGAATAAATCATTTATGTCTCTTCTAATATATTCCCTTGCAATAGTGGCTGTTGGGTTAATCGTTTTTCCAATAGCCTGGTTGGTGTTGGCATCCTTCAAGACGATGCATCAGGTCTTCCAGTTGCCGCCTCAAATTATTTTCGAACCGACTTTCGATAATTATCGGAGGCTCTTTTTCGGTGGCCAGTTACTTAATGCCTTCTTTAATAGCCTTGCGGTCTCTATAGCTATCGTGGTGCTATCGCTGATTCTGGGCGTTCCTGCCGCGTACTCTTTATCTACATTAAAGAATAGGGTAGGTAATAACATAAGTTTTTGGATTCTTTCTATAAGGATGGCACCTGCCTTCGCGGTGATAATTCCTTACTTTATTATCATGTATTATGCAAGACTCATCGACACTATATGGGCAGTTATTATCACCTACCTGACTTTTGCAGTTCCTTTCCAGACTTGGTTATTAAAGGTAACTTTTGAGGAGCTACCACGAGAGCTTGAAGAAGCGGCCCTGATAGATGGCGCCAACAAGACAGCGGCCCTCTTTAGGGTGGTGCTACCTAATGCCGCACCAATGATCGCGTCTGCAAGTATCTTGACGTTTGTACTAGCTTGGAATGAGTTTCTGATGGCTTTTATTCTCACCTCTAGGGATGCACGCACCGTGCCGGTTTTGATCACCGCCCTTTCAGGTACACATAGGCTCGACTGGCCCATTATGGCTGCAATATCTACGGTGTCTATGTTGCCGGCATTCGCTTTCATAACGTTTGTGCAGAGATATTTGATCAAGGGGCTAACGATGGGCGCGGTAAAGTAGATGTCAAATGTCTACGCATAAAAATCAGTAATTTTGCTATATGGCCTTAAGTCAGTAGGCTCCAACTATTTTGAGGAGGGATTAAACTCTTTGATTAACGCTGGTGAAGGTTTATTTCCTTCGAATGATTTGATTGGATCCGAGTTGAGAATTACCAAAGAAATATATATGGTGGGTGATGGTAAGCGTGGTTTATCTCACCCACTCGATTGCTGCATCTACTTAGTTGATTGTGGCGGAGTGTTTGTCTTGATCGATGCTGGTGCGGGACTGAACAGCGAGCTCATCCTCGAAAATATTTTAAACGAGTCTATAGCTTTAGAAAAAGTAAAGTATCTGCTCCTAACACATGCACATTCTGATCATGCAGGTGGTGTGAGGTATCTTCAGGAAAATTTGAGTGTTGAGGTTTTTGCCCCGATTGTGGAGGCTGAGTTGATGGCTTTTGGTAGTGATGAGGAGCTCGGACTAAACATGGCCCGCGGCGTAATATATCCGCTAAACTATAATTATATTCATTCTAAAGCGGATAGAGTTTTGGTTGATGGTGAAGAGGTTCAGATTGGAGGGAAGACTTTGAGGTTGATTCAGGTCCCAGGACACTCACCCGGCTCTTCGTGCCTTTTAATTAGAGAAGATAACGTTCTCTTCTCTGGCGATGTTGTTTTTCACGGTGGGACTATAGGCCTTGGCAACTGGCCTGGATGTAGCCTCGACGAGTATAGAAGGAATATTGGGAAACTGGGGAATCTTGGTGTCAGGATGCTTTTCCCCGGGCATTTCCTTTTTACATTAAGGGATGGGCAGAAGCATATTGACACCGCTATAGACAATTTGAAGAAACCTTGGGTTCCTCCCGCGTGGCAGCATAACCACCCCCACTATTAAAGTGGGATCATTTTTCTGTGTTAGAGGTAGCGTTGATGCCACTCCACCCCCTCCCAGCTCACGAGCCGCTTGGGACTTACCTTAATAAGATATCTAGGCCTATTCAATGTGGGCTTAAGATATTCAGGCCCCTTATCCCCCAGATATCTGAGCGCCATCTTATTAGCAATATCCACCCACCGACCACCAACGACAGGCCCCTCAACGATCTCTGCAACCCCTTCAACAAAAACCCGAGTATAGGGTGGCTCGTCCCTACTTACCTGAAGAGCCACGCGGGGGTCTCCCCTAATGTGCTCCACCCATGCCGATTTTGCACGAGCGACTAAATAAAAGTACGGCTCCTCATAGTGAAACCAAACCGGAACAATATAAGGCGACCCATCACTCTGCAACGTCGCGACTCTAGCCACATACCCCTTCGAGAGGAATTCAACTAGCTCCTCATTGGTTAAGCCACGCATCTTACCCATCCATGAAGGGTATTTCTGAGCCATTGCGCTCTAGTCTGGTGTGGACTCGTATAAAAATTTCTTAGAATTATGAGTTCCTGCGAAATCAATCTTCTTTTTGCGTTCCGAGCTACGCTGGTTGATTGATTAAGTTTAAATTAATTTGCTTTTAACGATTCTTTGTGAATGTTGAGCATTTGGCTTGCCAGCTTATCAGCATCCGTACTGAAGCTCCTCCGGGGAGTGAGGAGGCTTGTGCGGCTTTCCTTCGGGACTATTTCCTTGACTTAAAGTTGGATAATTGTGATGTGGTATTTCACAAGTTTGCTGAAAATAGAGCAAATTTAGTAGTACGACTCGGACAAGGTAATAACATGGGGCTCCTTTTCTCAGGCCACATGGACGTGGTCCCCGCAGGAGACTTCTCGAAATGGGAGACTCCCCCCTTCGAGCCGAAAATTCGGGACGGTAAACTCTTTGGGCGAGGTGCCGCAGATATGAAAGGTGGTTTAGCGGCCATTGTCAGAGCTATAGAATCCGTGAAGAACACACAACTTAAACGAGGTATAGTCTTTGTGGCTACTGCGGGCGAGGAGGTGGGTTTTGACGGGCTTAGAGCCCTCATTAGGGATGGCATAGTTAAAGATCATGAAGCCATTTATGGTATAATAGGTGAGCCGACAAGTCTCAGAATCGTTAGAGCGCATAAGGGAGGAACTTTATTTAGAGTAACCATCAAAGGACGTAGTGCGCACTCGAGTAGACCAGAACTTGGAGTTAACGCGGTTGAGAATGCTGCAAGATTCATAATTGGGCTTACTGATTTGAGAAAACTCCTCAGAGATATGAGAGACCCTGATTTGGGCTTTACAGTTCTATCTGCGACGATTATCAGGGGTGGCGTTAAGGAGAATGTTATTCCAGACAGCTGCGAAATTATTGTCGACTGTAGGAGGATTCCACACCACGACCAAAGATACATAAGCAGTACTTTGAAGCAAATTGGTGAGAGTCTAAAATCGGGGCAAACCGGCTTAGAGCTGACGATAGAGGAGGTCTTAAGTTACGATGCATTGACCACGTCGGAGAACCATCCAATAGTGAAACTGGCTGAGGAGATAGTAGGTGGCAAGGCGGGTGTCGCACCCTATGGGACAGAGGGTCCGTTGTACCAAAAGCTGGGCATACCTACCATCATACTTGGGCCCGGTAGTGTGGAGCAGGCGCACACAGTCAATGAATATGTAGAGATAAAGGAGCTTCATAAGGCAGAGGACATCTACAAGGAGCTCATAAAACGTGTCTGTTTATGAATTCATGCTCTCTGATAAGCATGGAGGTCTTTAACTTTTCCCCCTGAGCTGAAGGACAACGTAAGTGATGCGTCAATAATAATCCATGTAATTATGGTAGAAGTTTTTAGTTTGGCCGACTATTGTGATGGCTTATTCTTATTTACCTCATTCCATGGTGAGAATTTATGTTGAGTGTTGTAGGTATGAGGTTGAGTCGCCGTATGAGGCCTCGTGAGAGGGTTTGAAGATGGTGTAACAAGGATGATTCTTAAAGTTGTGATTTCTGCGGAAGGCTCAAGAACCCCAAATAAAAATAGAGTAGCAACTTTCATTCTCAGTATTGTGAGAGAGGCTTTTAAAGTGCCGAAAACGGCACTTTACGTCTCATCTGCCCCCGCGATTATAATGACATCGACCTCAGAAAAGTTTCAGGACTTATTAGAGCATTTTGGCGTGGTCTGGATGCTCTGCAGAGACATTACTTATGTCGGGGGTGAGTAGCCTTCCGCTCTGATACACAAGTTTTCTGACCCCTGTGCTAGAGTCTTTATCGCGGTTTCGCCATTCTTAAATGCCCTACTGGCTAGGGGCGCTGCTTCTCATGCCACCTTCTAGGAGTTTGACGCTATTTTTTGGCATGCTGGGTTCCTCTTCAATAACGCTATAAGTGTCCCCTGAAGTTTTCTAGATGTGAGGCGGTGTGGTGGTGTTTTTTCGCAGTCCCCGCAGGTCTTTTTTGAGGTGGCTAGTACTAGTGTCAATGCTTATAGGTTTCGCGGTGGTTGGGTTTGTTGCGATGTCGGGTTTTGTTGGTGGTAGGAGTGAGAGGTTGAGGCCGGTGCGTCAACAGGTTGTTTCGCTTCCTGAGCCGAGGCTTGAGGGGCCGCTCTCCGTCGAGCAGGCTATTCTTCGGAGAAGGTCTAGGAGAGATTACAGGCGCGAGCCGCTGAGCCTCGGCGAGGTCTCCCAGCTTCTCTGGGCGGCTCAGGGAATTACCGCTCCTCAGGTTTGGACCGGCTTGAGGACTGCACCGTCTGCCGGAGGACTGTATCCGCTGGAGGTATACGTAGTTGTTAGGGAGGGGGGCGTGGACGGGCTTGAGGCCGGCGTGTATCACTATCATCCGCATAAACATGAGCTTAGCCTCGTGGCTGAGGGTGATTTGAGCCGTTCGTTAATGCGGGCATGTGTGGACCAGGAGTGGGTTGGCGCGGCCGCCATCAACATAGTCTTCACGGGGGTTGTGGAGAGGACGCGCGTTAAATACGGTGCTAGGGCGACTCAATACGTCTTTCAGGAGTCTGGCCACGCCGCGCAGAATATCTACCTTCAGGCCGAGGCGCTCGGCTTAGGATGCGTGGTTATCGGTGCGTTTTATGAGGATGAGGTTCGGCGCGTGCTTGGGGTTTCCGGCGAGGAGCTTCCCGTCTACGTGATTCCTGTAGGCAGGCCTGCTTAGCATGCAGGCCTTATTCAGGCTTCTGTTTGCAGCCCTCATCGGTGTGGTCCTCTACTTTCTGGTGGTTGGGGCTGAGGCGTTTATGGTGGGGCCTGTGGCTAGCTATAGGCCACAGGACTTGAAGGGGGGTGGGTGGCTAGGATACAAGCTCGGATACGTGGGGGCTCTCATGCTGATAACGGCTCAGACGTTTCTCTTCAGGCCGGGTCTCTTAAGGAGATACTCTTGGTTGAGCCTGCACTGTTATCTTACCGTGGCTGGGGGTGCTTTGATACTTATACATTCGGGGTTCCCATACTCATTCGCCTACTGGAACCCGCTAAATCGAATCCACCTCGGCATGGGGCTCTACGGCCTGGTGGGGCTTCAGGGTGTTGCCGCTTGGCTCGTAATTGCTCTAATCGCGAGCGGGGTCTATGGGAGGTATGTGTATCGCCGGGCCAAGGTATTTAGAGGCTGGCTACTCTTCCACTCAGCCGCCTCGGGGCTGCTCTACGTCGCGGGAGTTATACATCTATTTTTAGCAGTCTACCTCAAATACGTGACCGCGGCTTGAAAACACCCACAGAGCCGCGGCACTCCGAGAAAAACCAAGCCCATCGACGCCAAAGTCGGTCCCTCGTGATCTTTGCAGCCTTGGCCCATTTACCTTGAAAACTAAATTTAATAGGTTATGAGAGACTTAGAGTTGTGACGGTTTTTATGTCGCAAGAGCATTTGAGTAAGGTTGAGATTGCGAAGCACGCTTCTTACGCTATCGCTAGGACGGTGGTTTATGTTGTGTTGTATGTTGGTGTTGCGGCTGGTCTACAGTGGCTTTTCACTAGCTTTCTACCGGCTTATGGCGTGAATATTGTAGATTATCTCGGATATGTGCAGGTGTTGCTTGCGATTGCTTTTGGGTATCTAATTGTGAATGGTGTCGCCCTCTTCATGTACTGGTCTCTCAGGGAGAGGTATGACCACGGCACGGCCGCGGCTGTTAGGAACATAGTTAAGATTGTTGGCGTTGGGGCGCTTGCCGCGGCGATAGCCGGTGGTGTGGCTGGGGGCGCCGCCGGCGTTGCTTTAGGCGGCTTCATAGGCTTGGTCGTGGGCTTCGCCTCGCAGCAGGTGCTGGGTCAGGCGATAGCCGGGTTATTCCTTCTCATAGTACGGCCGTTTAAGATTGGGGATGAGGTTGCTTTAGCAGGGGAGGATGGTGTTGTTGACGATATCTCGACACTCTTCACCACGGTTAGGAAAAGCGACGAGACGAGAGTGTTGATTCCAAATAACTCTATTATTGGAGGTAAAATATACTTGAAGACTAAAAAGTAATTTTTTACGATTCTGTTGCCGTGCTTTACCTCGGCCACCTTAGGTGTAGCGGGGGCATCTCCGGGAACTTCTCGTGTGGCTCGGTCTGGTACCAGTATGCCATAGAGGCTATGTCGTCTGTTAGTGGCTGGAATTTGAAGTTTGGCCACCAGCCTAGGGCCTGTATCGTGACTTTGATGTCTCTTCTGAATCTGATGGGGTCGAGAATGTGGAATCTGTAGAGGGCGTGTTTGGGGACCTCTCCAGGCTCGGCCCTCTTGAGTGGATATCCGAGGAATGGTGTCGAGTATGTTTTTCCACCGAAGCCCCAGGCCCCGCCCACATAGTCTTCGGTCCCTGTGCCGCATATTGTCGGGTATTCGGTGTCTCCGTCTATGTAGAATTTGATTTCGCCTTCACCCCACCATCCGTTGGAGAGTTGTGTCCAAGCCAAGAAGGTGCCGACATAGTGGCCCATACCTTTTACGCCGTCGAGAATTGTGTGTTCGGGGTGTTCTCTCCGCGTCATGGACCTCCGCCACTGGGCGTGGAAGTATCCGATATTCTCGGGGAGCTCCGGGAGTAGGGTGTAGGTGACTTGGTAGTAAAGCCCTGATATGCTGCTTTCGCTCTGGTTCTCAATCGTGATGCGGGCCTTTTTCCTGAAGGGTTTGGGGAAGTAGGAGTTGAAGCCTCCCATGGGGTTCACGGCTATTGGGAGTGAGTTGACTTCGTATCTGAGGCCGTGGCCGCAGCAGAAGAAGTCTCCTAGCGGCGCCTCGACTGAGGGGTAGGACTCACCGTCCCAAAACATTCTAAGTATGCACGACCTGTATGCCACCTCGCTGACCGTCATCCATATGTGCTGGATGATTCCACAGCCCTCTATCTCCGCGATTGTTGTTTCCCTACCCGCGTCTAGAGTTATGCACGGCCTGACCTTCCATCCTCTGCCAAGCATCGATGCAGGGTTGTCCGGCGTCGGCTCAGCCTTAGCACCTCCACCCTTCTCGCCAGTCGGATTCTCAGGGGATATGGAGCGGGTTTCAGCGTCGACCAAGATTGGTAGCACGCCTAGACCGAGGTTGAATCTCAGTAGAGAAGCTATGTTCACAGGGTTATGGAGTTGTGGGGGGCATTAAAGGCTTGCTACCGAGTCTCTTAGGGGTTGAGTGTGAAGTAGAGCCTCCTGTTGGACTTGCCTTTGTTCTCTATCTTCCTCAGAACTATTTGGCCTACTTCCGACGTGTTTTTTACGTGTGGGCCTCCGTCTAGTTGAGCATCTATGTCGCCTATCTCGACAATCCTGAGAATCGGGGCGTCGGGCGGTGCTTTCGCGGCTAGCTTCACTAGGCCGGGCGTCTTTAGGGCCTCCTCACGCTCGATGAACCTTATCTTGACCTCGTGGCCCTCGGCAAGCCTCTGATTGGCTTCTGCCACGCAGCTCTCGATTAAGGCCCTGTCGAACTTCTCCAAGCTGAAGTCCACCCGAGAGGCTTCTGTCTCGACTTGGTTGCCTGTGATTAGGGCACCCGTGCGAGCGTTGACGACCGCTACTAGGACGTGAAGAGCGGTGTGCATCCTCATCAGCCTGTATCTCCGGTCCCAGTCCAGTCTACCCTCCACAGTGTCACCTGTGCGGGGGCCCATCTTGTCAAGAATATGCCGGACACCTTCCTCCGACATTTCGGCTCCAATTACTTGGAATGTCTCGGCCCCTAGATTGAGGACGCCAGTGTCCGAGACGAGCCCTCCTCCACGGGGATGAAAAGCTGTCCTGTCGAGCACCACATAGTTTTCGCCCGCCTCCACTACCCTTGCCTCGAACTCTGAGAGGTAGGAGTCCCTCAGGTAGAGGAGCTCAGTCTTCCCCGCCTGCATGTGGTAACCTATGACGTTGTTGCGGATAAATCTTAGTTCTGGTTGGCATCTGTGAGGTCAGATTAATTAATTGAGGGAAATTGTCTTCATGGGTAGTGGATGGCTTTGTCGGAGAAGGCCGCTGGTCCTAGATTGGTCCTCTCAAACCCTAAGGATGGTACGGCGCGGACTATCATCTTGACGTCTCAGCAGATGAGCGTTTTTAGGGGGAAGAGAATAGGCGACGAGGTTGACGCTTCTGTTCTCGGGCTTGGGGCCGGGAGGATAAGGATTACGGGAGGGTCGAACATCGCAGGTATCCCCATGAGGCCGGACGTTAGTGGGGGGAGGCTCGTCGGCGTGATACTTACTCGCGGCATAGGCTTCCATGCGAGGCGTAAGCCCCCGTCGAAGAGGAAGAAGGATAGGAATAGGAGGCCGGTGAAGGGTTTGAGGAAGAGGGTCACAGTGCACGGAAACGTGTTAAGCGACGACATCATCCAGATAAACGCGGTCCTCGTCGCCTAGCCAATCCCTTCCCCACTTTTATTCGATATTGTGGAAGAAGCAGGTGTAATGGATAATATTCCCCTACATGGTCTTTAATATGTGGGCTACGTTTACGCCGAGATCGTTGTGAGAGGTGTGAGAGAGAGACTCATTAAAGCCCTTGTTGATACAGGTGCCTCTTATCTTGTTTTGGACCCGCGTGTTATTGAAGAGCTTGGGCTCTTCCCGACGCCTTATGAAGTCGAGTTGACGCTCGCGGATAAGAGAAGGGTTAGGTCTAAGCTCTATCTTGCGGAGGTTAAGGCTGAGGGTAGGAGGGGCCCTGTCTTGGTGGCCGAGCTTGATGTTCCTGCGCCGCTGCTGGGTGTCTTCGCGTTAGAGGCCTTGGGTCTGAGGCCCAATCCGCTGACCGGTAGACTTGAAGTTGTGGGTCCTGAAGGAGGTTACCTCCTTCAACATGGACTCTTCGCGCTCTATTCTGGCCGCTCGGGCTCTTCCGGGGCTGGAGGGTAATTTGGCGGCCACTTTGCGGGATGCTGCTCGTCTATCAGCCTGAGTGCCTCCTCTATTCTCGTTCTCTCCGGTTCGAGCCATGGGGGTAGAATTAGTCTGGTGCCGAGTGATTCCTGCGGCTCATCAACTGTGTATCCAGGTCCCTCCGTGGCAACTTCGAGGAGGTTTCCGAAGGGGTCTCTGAAGTAGAGGGACTTGAACCAGAATCTGTCAATTATTCCTGAGTGCCTTACTCCGATAGAGTCTAGGACCCGCATAATTTTTTTCTGCTCCTCCTCGTCAGCGACCTTGACTGCGATGTGATGTATGTTGCCTACCCCCACGAAGCCCATCCGCGTCGACGGCTTGAGAAGATATCTGAGGAAATCGCTCTCATCGGTGCCGAAGCTTAAAATAGCGCTTGAGGGGTCGTGGGGGTTCTCTCTCCTCGAGACGAGTCTAAGGCCGAGTGTCTTGGAGAGGAAACGCTCTAGGAGGGCGGCGCCCGTCGCGAGTGGTGAGGCGTGGTCCATGAGCGTGAGCCGCATATCGCTCGATACGGCGTCAACCCGAGTCTCCTTTCGGAACATCTCGAGGACAGCTTGGGGCTCTTCATCGGCCTTAGTTGTGAGCTCAAGCAATACTCCGTCAGGGTCTCTCAGATATATCGAGACTCTGCCGTGGTGGAAGTGAGGTCCGCTGACGCTGACGCCGTTTCTCCTCAGCCACGAGGCCCATTTCCGAAGCGCATCCACACTTACAACGGAGTATGCGAGGTGGTGTGGTGAGCCGAGTCCCGGCCTACCCCTGACGAGGTGAGGCCACTCAAAGAAAGTGATGACGGAGCCGCTGGTGCCATTCTCGTCGCCGTAGAAGAGGTGCCTGTGATAGATGTCGTCTTGATTTACTGAGAGTTTGACGCGCCTGAGGCCGAGGACCTCCGTGTAGAAGAGCCTGTTGACGCGCTCGCTTGAGGTGACGAGTGTTACGTGGTGGAGGCCGTGGACGAAAGGCTCGTATCCGCTCATCTAAGGGCTCTTTGCCACCCAAGCTCTTAAAGGTGGTCTATCTACAGCAGAGCATGTAGCGGTGTCGGCCCCCTATGGAGGATGGACTAAGTTAATTATAGGGAGAGGTTAAACTAAGTTTAGGTGCCCGTGAGTAGTTTCCATTCTATGGGGTGTGTTTAATGTCTAGGGGAGCTTACGCAGTCACGTATATAGCGGCTTTTCTGATACTGCTTGCCCCAGTTCTTTACCCCTACCTCAACGTGAGCGCCCAGTTGGAGAGTGGTGAGCGGGTTGCTTTAGCAACGACCACAATCATCTGGGACTTTGCCAGGAATGTCGCGGGACCGGGGTGGCGAGTCGAGTATCTGGTTGAGCCTGGAAAGGACCCGCACACCCTTGAGCCCACGCCGCGAGACCTCCAGAAGGCCGCGGATGCGGAGCTTATTCTCTACAACGGGTTCGGAGTGGACAGCTGGATTCTTAGACTGGTGGCTGCCTCCTCGAAGGCCAAGATTGTCCGCGTCACGGAGGGGCTTGAAGGCCACGCCTTAATCGTCCCGGATGGGCCTTACGCAGGGAAGACCGACCCGCACATGTGGATGGATGCCAGCCTAGCCGTCAAGTACGTCGAGAGGATTAGAGACGCGTTTATCGAGCTGGACCCTTCCGGAGCAGCCGGGTATAAGGAAAGGGCTGAACGATACATCGAGAGGCTGATGGCGCTCGATGCTTGGATTAGGGAGGAGGTCTCAAAGATTGAGCCTTCGCGGAGGCTCCTCTTCACACAGGAGAACGCCCTCCAGTACTTCGCCCGAGCATACGGCTTCAGAGTCGTCGGATACTTCTACTCGATGGTTACAGAGCTTGAGCCCTCACCCCTGGACGTGGCTCGGGCTCAGAGGAGGGTTGAGGGGACTGGCCTCTGCGTCTTCTTCATAGAGTCGACCCTGAGCCCACGCGTCATGGAAGCTTTTGCATCTCGGCTTAATGGGAGAATCGCGGGGAGGCTCTACACAGACTCGCTTGGACCAGCTGAGCTGGGTCTTGACAGCTACATCGGAATCATGAAATACAACGTAGAGACTATTGTTAGAGAGCTCTCGAGGTGGTGCTGATGAACGCGGTGGAGCTAGACTCAGTTACTCTGAGATATGATGATGTAGTCGCGGTTAGCGACGTCTCTTTCAGCGTGGAGGTGGGGAGGATGGTTGCTCTGATTGGGCCGAACGGCGCAGGCAAGACGAGCCTCCTAAAGATGCTGGCGGGCCTCCTCAAGCCCACCTCAGGACGCATTTGGGTTCTTGGTAGAGAGCCGTGGAGGGCGCGTGGCTTGGTCGCCTATACGCCTCAGAGGGAGGAGGTTTACTGGGACTATCCCCTCACCGTGAGGGAGCTGGTTGCCATGGGGACTGTGAGGAGGAGGGGGCTTCTGAGGTGGCTTGATGCGCGTGATGGTAGAGTTGAGGCTGCTCTCAGGCTGGTCATGCTAGAGGACTTGTCCTCTAGGAGGATTTCAGAGCTCTCGGGTGGCCAGCAGCAGAGGGCATTCCTCGCCAGGGCCATCTGCCAAGGTGGAGAGGTCTACCTCCTCGACGAGCCGATAGCGGGCCTCGACGCACCCTCAGAGGCCGTCATCCTCGAGATTCTGAAGAAACTCAGAGACCAGGGCAAGACAATCTTAATGGCGACACACGACATCAGCGCCACACTAGAGATTTTCGACTATGTCGCCCTGGTCAGGAATGGGCTGGTCGCCTTCGGGCCCCCCAGCGATGTCCTCACCTCGGAGAACCTCACCAAGACCTACGGCGGCGCGGCTGTCGCCCTCCACTTGGACGATATTGAGAGAGTGGCTGGCTGGAGATAGATATGCTCGACATACTGGCTGAGCCGCTGAGCTACGAGTTCATGAGAATAGCTCTCGTCACGTCCATGACGGTGGCCGTGACATGCTCAATCCTCAGCAGCTTCGTCGTCCTTAGGGGATGGTCACTCCTCGGAGACGCTGTCTCGCACTCAATCCTACCTGGCATAGCAATAGCCCTAGCCCTCGAGATACCATACCTCGTCGGAGCCCTCCTCGCAGGAATCGGCTCTTCCGCTCTGATAGGCCTCGTCGAGTCGAGGGCGCGGATAAGGAACGACACGGCAATAGGGGTCGTGATGACGGGGGCCTTCGCCTTCGGCCTCATACTTCTCAGCTGGATGAGACCTGCTATAGATGTCTTCCACGTATTGTTCGGCAACCCGATAGGCGTCTCGTTCACAGACATGACACTCTCAGCGATTATAGGTGGGGCGATCGTCCTGATAGTCGCCCTCCTACTCAAGGAAATTGTTGCATACACATTCGACCCGGTCTTCAGCAAAGTAATCGGGATACCGACGGCGGCGCTGCACTACCTCTTAATGATTCTGCTCTCCCTCGCAATAGTAAGCGCACTCAACACCGTTGGAATCATACTCGTGATAACGCTCCTTGTAACACCCGGCGCCACGGCACAGGTCCTCTCCCGAAACATGACCCAGATGCTCACAATATCTATGCTCGTGGGCGTCTCCTCGGCTGTAGTCGGCCTCTACCTCTCCTACTACCTATCCATCAGCTCTGGGGGAGCGATTGCAGGTGTCGCGACGGTCATCTTCTTCACAGCCCTAGGGTTGAAGACGGTTAGAAGGTGGCTTAAGGAGAGCGAAGATTAATGTCTGACACGGACATCATTTGTATCTGTTGGGGGGAGGCATGGAGGAGCTTGACGAAAAGGACCTTGCGATTTTGAGGCTTCTTCAAAGAGACGCGCGCACACCAGCCTCGGTTATCGCCCAGAGGATTGGAGTCCCAGAGAACACCGTGAGGTTCAGGATGAGGCGGCTCGTAGAGAGGGGAGTGATTAGGGGCTTCGTCGCCTTGGTCGACCCGCGGAAGGTGGGGCTCAGCGTCTCAGCGGCCTTCATGATTAAGCTAGACCCTGAGCGGAGGGAGGAGGCTATAAATGAGCTCAGGGGGTGGGAGGAGATAGTCAACATCTACCAGTTCAGCGGTGAATACGACCTTATTGCCGTGGCCTTCGTGAAGGGTCTGGCTGAGCTTCAGAGCCTGATTGATAAGGTAAAGGGCGTCAAAGGTGTGAGGGAGACGAACGTGCTAGTTACCACGCGCGTGATAAAGGCCCAGAGCGTCTTCAGCCTTCAATAGATAGGCCACCGCTTTTAGACTCCTGAGATGGACGGCGCAACATCTCTAATGAGACGCCTCATATTATCGACATATTTTTCCGCAGGGGCATCACCGAGATAGAGGACTAAATGGCTTGCGCCATTCTTAACGTATTCTGAGAGCTGCTCGGCGACCTTCTCTACTTCCCCTCCGAGGATGAACCTCCTGTCTCCGAGGGCCGAGACATATTCTTTAGGCCCCTTACCGCCAAGCTCCACCGAGAGCCTCGCAGAGAAGACGAATCCCGGCTTAGCCCTCTCCGACGCGCCCCTAACCATCTCTCCGAAGTCCTCGGGATGCATACCGGTGACATGCCACCCCTCGGCAAGCCTCAGGGCCCTCTCCAAAGCGACTCCGCTGTTGCCTCCGAGCCAGATTGGTGGTCCTCCTCGCTGAGGGGGTAGAGGCTCGAAGACAGCGTCCTCGACCCTGTAGAAATTTCCCTTGAAGACTGGCCTCTCACTGCTCCAGAGCGTCCTCATCAGTTTTATTGCCTCCTCCTCATTCCTACCTCTTCTCCTGAAGTCGGCGCCGAGATTTCTGAACTCCTGAAGGTTCCAGCCCACACCCAGCCCCACTATCAGCCTCCCACCGGTCAGGGAGTCTATAGTTGATAGCTGCTTCGCCGTGAGGACGGCGTTTCTCATGGGTATGACGATGATGGAAGTTCCTATCTTTATCCGCTCCGTGACCGCGCCTATCGCCGCGAGTGTCGCTACGCTCTCGTAGATGCGGCCGTAGGGATAATAATTGGATGTGTCGATAACCACGTGGTCCGTGGTCCATATCGAGTCGTATCCAAGCTCCTCCGCGGCCCTCGCGACGAGATAAACCGAGTCTGGCGAGAGGTTGCGGCCGAAGTGCGGAACTGCTATACCGAGAAGTGGACGCGCCACGTATCTAATTTCCCCCACTCAAGTATTTACACTTTAAAACGTGGAATGGTCCTTTACCGCCAGCCACTACATGGCCCAGATGGGGTTAGCTTTCCGTTTAATCTCCACTATCTCCTTGAGCGCGACCTTAGCATCATCACTAAGCCTGTCTTGGAATGTACTGAGCAGTAGCCTAGCATCACCCTCTGGCACCGCGACATAAAGTATCTCACCCTCCTTGATGTGTCTCCCGACAATCGGCTCCCTCATCGAGACCGCTACCCTCTCACCCGCGGATGCGGCTGCAACAGGCCTGCCCATGTTCTGGAGCTGCGTAACAACACCGACAACCCTGCCTGAGGAGTTCATCAAGCTGACATGCGGAGTAAGTTCTCCGGATAGGACCTCGACTCCGAAGATTGCGGGGTTGCTCCGCCGAAAGACGAAGCCCTCAAGGACCTTGATTTTCGCCGGCTTAATCAGTCTCTCGAAGCTCGCCCGGGCCCGCTCCTCCTTCGTCCCCTCCACCCACTGGAGATAGTCGTCGACGAGCCTGAATAGTACTTCTCCCCTGAATATCCTGACTCCGCGGCTAGCGGCCTCGGCTTCAAGCTCCTTAGGTATGTCGACGTTGAATGCCAGAATCACTCCGAGGAACTCTTCCCTCAGCTTTACCGCGGAGGACTCCATCACATCTCTCTTCGAGATGTCGCCTATGTCCGCGGCCCTAATCGGTATGCCCTTTTCCCTCAGATAGTTCACCATTGCCTCAAGCGTTCCCAAGGTATCCGCCTTCACTATGACGCCCAACTTGTCAGTCCTCAACACGAACTCCTCGACCTCACTCCGCAACTTCTCGAAAATCTCGTCGAGATTCTCGTCGCTTTCCACGACGTAGAGGGGCGAGCCTGGAACAACCTTGTCAAGACCCTCGCCCGCAATCTTCACGCCCGCCGATGCCTTCACCTCTTCCACGAGCCTGAACCGGTCCCTCGGGTCCCTCATCTCGTCCAAGGGCTTCGGCATGAGGAGCGCCCTAACCTTGACGACCGTCGGCCCCTCCCTGCTCAGGACGGCGATTCTGTCCTCGACCCGGAGCACGCCGTTGTTTATCACCGCGTTCACAGTCGCTCCGAGCCCAACCTCTTCCACAACCTCAAGGACCGCACCCTCAGCTCCGTCCTCCCTCGCCTCAAGCTGCTTGGACATGTATGCCTGAGCAAGGCCTAGAATGACTAGGAGAAGGTCCGCCACACCCTCACCAGTCTTCGCGCTTACCGGAACTATAGCCACGGTCCGGGCGAAGTTGCTTATCCGCATGTAGAGATCTGACTGGAAGCCGAGGTTTGAGAGTTGCCCCACGACAGTGTAAAGCCGCGTCTCTAGAGTCTCTCGTACTTGAGGTGCCTGGCCATTTAGGGAGTCTTTGAGAGGTGCGCCGGGGACTGGCCTCCATCCAGTTATCATGTCTATCTTATTGAGGGCGACCACGAACGGGGTCTTCCGAGCCCTTAGAAGCTGGATGCTTTCAACGGTCTGCTCCTGAATACCCTGCATCACGTCAACCACTAGCACGGCCATGTCGGCGATGGAGCCACCCCTCTTCCTCAGGTTAGCGAAGACCTGATGCCCCGGAGTGTCGATGAATAATAGGCCGGGAATTTTGAGCTGGACCCTAACCTCTCCTAGGAGCCTCCGGCAGGTCTCCAAAACCGCATCCAGCGGAAAATGACTGGCACCGATGTGCTGCGTTATTCCGCCCGCCTCCCTCCGCGCCACCACAGTCCCCCTCATCTTGTCAAGGAGGGAGGTCTTGCCGTGGTCCACATGCCCCAAGACAACGACGATGGGCTCCCTAATCCAGCTCAACCCCCCGGGTCCCACCCCCATTAAACCCCTCCCCTAATCCACGTAATTAACGATGGCCTTCACCGGGGGAGTGATTTTATTGCCGGCGGCTGCGGTTGTTATGCGGGATGGCTCGGGTATCGGATAGGCTTGTTGAGGAGAAGGTTAGGGGAGATGAGCTCCTCTCCGCTCTATACATGGAGCTGGAGAACGACGAGGAGCTTCAAACGGCCCTCAGGCTTTGCAACGACATGGTTGTCAAGCGGCTCTACTACAACGACCACGGCCCCACCCACGCCCGAATAGTCGCAGGCTCAGCTCTCGAGATACTCGATATACTGGCTAGGCGCGGCCTTAAACCAGTAACGGTTCAGCAAGGACTAAACCAGCGCGACGCCGCGGTCGTCGTGCTTCTGAGCGCCTATCTCCACGACATCGGAAACATGATTCACAGGGAGATGCACCACTTAACAGGGGTCTACTTGGCCTCAGGCATACTTTCGAGGATTCTGCCGAAACACTATCCAGACCTGAGAACCCAGATGAGGATGAGGCAGGAGATACTGCACTCCATTCTGGCTCACGACGACAGCGTGCAGGCTCTGAGCCTCGAGTCCGGAGTCATCAAGCTCGCCGACGGCACAGACATGGCAGAAGGCAGAGCGAGATACCCCTACACGTATGGTAAATCAGATATTCACGCCTTCTCCGCGCTGGCGATAAAGTCGGTCGAGCTGAAGGAGGGTGATGAGGTCCCGCTGGTGGTCGAGGTGGACATGGTTAATGAGGCTGGGGTCTTTCAGGTGGAGGAGGTTTACGGCAAAAAGATAGAGACATCGGGTCTTGAGAGGTTTGTGACTGTCAGGCTGCTACTCAAGGGAAAATACCTTAAGAGCTACAGCATATCGAGCTGAGTTGCGGCCGTTTACTAAGATGTATGTAAAAACATTAGTTTAATTCAGAATCCTTATATATGAGAATAGTGACTCTCAATCCGATGAGAAAAGAATCTACTCTGCTTCTAGCCACGGTGTTGCTGCTGCCGCTACTCCTGAACCCCGCATATGCGCAGGAGTTGCCGAGGGCAGATACAGTCTACCACTCCTCAGACTGGGGCCCACCCAAAGGCTTCAACCCATTACTACCGAGCTATGACTGGGGCACCCTACTGATGTATCCCGCGCTCTTCATGTATAGCAGATTCAGCGACGAATGGATACCCTATGTGGCTGAGAGCTATAGATGGGTTGATAAATACACGCTCGAGGTAAAGATTCGGCCCGAAGCCAACTGGTGGGACGGCAGACCCATAAGCGCTAGCGACGTAAAATACACCTTCGAGCTCGGAAAGAAATACACCATCGGAGCACTAACACCTATGTGGGACTATATCGAGCAGGTTAAAGTAGTAGACCAGAAAACGGTTCAACTAGTTACCAGCGAGGCGAAGCTGAACTACTTCCAGCTCCTCGGAATTCTGACGACATTCATACTGCCTGAGCATAGATGGTCGGCCCTCGAGAGGGAGCTGGGAGGGAAGATAGCCAGCGAGTATATGGAGCGGGACCCCGCCCAGATAGTGGGAGGGGGACCCTATAGGCTCCTGAGATTTACTGAGGACTCGTTCTGCTACGTGAGGGTCGATAACTGGTGGGGGAGAAACCTCTTCGGCCTCCCAAGACCAACCTACGTATGTCACAGAACGTTCAAGGATAACCCCGCGGCGGCCCTAGCATTCGAGGCCGGCGAACTGGACACTATGACCCACTTCACGCCCAAGATTTGGGAGCTTTGGGAAGTCAAGGGTCTGGAGAGGCGCACATACTTCGCCAAGCAGCCCTTCTATCTGGGAGACAGCCCAATCCTACTATACATGAACTATGAGAAGAAGGGTCTGGCAGACCCCAACGTCCGTAAGGCCATCGCCCACGCGATACCATTCGACGAGCTGATAAGCAAGCCCTATTACAACTACAGCATTCGCGCATCACCATCCCTCATAGTCCACACAAGCCCGGCGGCCAAGTACATCGACAAGAAACTAGAAGGCATGTATCCGGTCTATGACTTAGCTAAGGCAAGGAAGATTCTTGACGACGCGAACATCAAGGACCGAGACGGGGACGGGTGGAGGGAGCTTCCAGACGGGACGCCTCTGAAGGGCTTCACCATCCAAGTGCCCTACGGATGGACTGACTGGATGGCCATGTGTGAGATTATAGCAAGCAACCTCAAGCAGATTGGTATAGAGGTTACTACGGAGTTCCCGGACTTCACCGTCTGGTGGCAGAGGTCGATGGATAAGCAGCTTGACCTCAACCTCGGATGGTCGGCCGGTGTTGGATTTGCCCATCCGTGGAACGTCTTCAGAATGGTGATGGACCCGAGGCTCTCGATGCCTGCAGGCAACTGGGCCAACTATAAGAACCAAGAAGTTGTCGCGCTGATCGACGCTATACCAAAGGAGACAGACCCGGCCAAGCTCCAGCAATACTACAGCAGGCTACAGGAGATCTTCCTCAGAGACCTGCCCGGTGTTCCGTTATTCTACGGAGCGACATGGTATGAATATTCAGCACAGTTCTGGGTAGGTTGGCCAGCCGAGGAGAATCAGAGATGGTTTGACGGCATGTACGGAGACAGACTGATAAACAGCCTTCCGATATGGTTCTACATCGCTAAGAAGGGGCAGGACCCC
>JANXDI010000026.1 GCA_025059595.1 Candidatus Calditenuaceae archaeon
GGATAGTTGTTCTGAGCATGCGACTGCGCCTGCTGCGTCGGTGGGGCCGTCGACTCCATCTGTCCCGAGGGATGCTACGATGCTTCTGGTGTTTTTCCTCAGCTTGGTTAGGGCTGCTAGCGTGAGCTCTTGGTTTCTTCCACCCACTCCGCCGCCCACGACCTTAACTGTGGACTCTCCTCCCAAGAGGTAGATAGTCCCTGGTCTCGTCTCTAGCTCAAGGGCTATCGAGCCGGCTAATAGGCCAAGCGAGGATGCCTCGCCCTCAAAGCTCCGGGCGAGTATGGTCGCGCTGTATCCCATCTGATTTGCGGCCTCTGCGGCGGCCTCTAAGGCATCACCAACCCCGCCTATCAGGATGTTCGTGACTCTCTCGAAGAGCCGGTCGCCCGGCTTGGGAGTCTCCTCCACGGCCCCCGACATACCGGCCTCAATCCTCCGCTTAACGCTCTCCGGAGCATCAGGCCACACACCTCTACGGACAAGAACATCGTATGCGTCGCGGAAGGTGGTTGGGTCCGGCGAGGTTGGGCCCGAGCCCACGACATCCAGCCTGTCTCCCGGGACATCGGAGAGGATGAGGCTGAGGACGCGGGCGGGCATCATGGCTCTCGCCAGCTGCCCACCTTTAATGGCGGAGATGTGCTTTCTCACCGTGTTTAGCTCCTCGATAGATGCGCCTGATTTTAACAGCATTCTGGTGACCTCGGCCTCGTCGCTCAGCGTGAGGCCCTCTGCTGGCGCGGGGAGTAGAGCCGACGCGCCTCCCGAGAGTAGAAAGATGATTAGCGTATCGGGCGATGCCTTGCTTAGCTCCTCTAGGAGCGCGCTTGAGGCTCGGAGGCCAGAATCGTCGGGTATTGGGTGCGAGGCCAAGAAAATCTCTGCGACGCCCTGGACGGCCGATGTATCAGACGCGGCCGGTGCCACGACTATGCATCTATCGACGCGGCCACCTAAAAAATCAAGCACTCCCCGAGCCATGCCCACGGCTGCCTTACCGACTGAGACAACCCAGACTTCGCGAAACCGACGGAGGTCGAGACCAACATCCTCCACGGACAGAACATTACTCCGGACGGACATTTTCCTCCGAGTCAGACGCCCAGGTTTAACGGCCTCTAGCGCCGCCTCCACGATTCCAATAAAGTCTGTAGCGACCGATTCTCTTCCGCGGAGGAGCCTCTTCAGCTCCGCCGCGTTCTTCACGGTAGGAGCCTCGGTCCCCAACTTTTCCAGCAATAGTCTGGGTATTCGGTGGTTTATAGGCGCCTACTATTTCAGGATTTCGAGGAGCTGGAGCGGGTGCTCTATGATGAAGTGGGGCTTGCTGGATAGAAGTTTCTCCCTGCTGGTTACTCCCCCCGTAATCGAGACGGACATCATGCCTATTGAGCGCGCAGCCAAAACGTCGACTACTGAGTCTCCGACGTGTATCCCCATGCCTATGGGTATGTTGGTGGCGTAGGCCGCCTTCAAGAGCATCTCGGGGCTCGGTTTCATCTGCTCCACGTCGCTCCTACTCACCACGCAGTCGAAGAACCCTTTGATGTCGGCCCTCTCCAGCGAGAGGACAGCAGCGTCCCTGCAGTTGTTGGTCGCCACGCTCAGCGACACCCCCCTCCGTCTAAGCTCCTCAAGCAGCTCCACGACACCCTCCCGGACAACTGCGTTCTCGGCCGCCTCCAACTCACGCTTCATGTATACCGCGTTAGCGACTTCGCGGAGATTTCTATACTTCGCATGGTCGCCGTTCGCAACTAGCTCGATAATCTGGGGAATCGCGAGCTCCTCTATGGTCTTCGAATCCACAGTAAAATTCTTCAGGAGCCAGTCTAGATACTCTCTTCTAGCCTCCCTTATCCATGGCTCGGGGAACTTTATCAGCGTGCCATCTAGGTCGAAGATTACTCCGAGCCTCGGCATCTCAAGAGGGCCGGCGAAATCCACGTAATATATTGTAACTCTACTGCTTCGCTATCGTAAAATAGAGCTTCCGACCTACCCTCTGCTTCAAAACCAACCCAAGCGCTACAAGCTGGTTGAGATACACGCTCTCAAGTGGCCTCGAGCGGCCGGTCTCAATCGAGACATCGAGGGCCGTAACCTTGCCTCTATTCCTCACGACCTGATAGGTCTTAGCTAGATGCGGCGCGAGCTGAATCTGAGTGACACCACCCTGCTGCTGGACGGCGGTCGTCTGAGAGACCTGATACATCGGCCGCGCCTTAAAGTACTCCTCCAAGACCTTATCAAGCTTCTCAGCAAAAGCATCTACAAGCTTAACCATATCGAGGGAGAGGCCTTCAGGCCCGCGTCCTCTGCCAGCCTGCTCACCGGGAAAGCCGCGCTGCTCCTCAGGGGTGCCGGCCAGAACATACATGTATAGCGGGACGTCTCTGCAGCTCTGAATGGTGAAGCTTGACTTGCAGCTCCTGCAGGTCAGGAGGGCCTGTGACCCGTCGAACCTCTCCCCGCACGAGGGGCAGACGGGTTTGACTCCCGCAAAGTAAACCACCGCCGTCTCAGAACCACACGAGGGGCACTTCTCCCTCACCTCTATCGAGGCTGAGCCACAGTTTGGGCAAACTTTAACCACTTCGAGAAGAGTCCGCCTCAACACGCCCATCGACGTGAGGGCTTCAAGCATCCTGACCGTCTCCTCCCCCCTCGTCCTGAACAGTGTGTCCGCTTCAGGATAGACAATTCTGCCGCCTCCGTTTTTGTTGTTTATGCTGGGGCGGAAGACCGTTACGCCAAGCTGGCCGAGAACCCTTCTCATGAAGCCGGATAAGACTTCGGCTTCAGAACTTGTATGAAGGCGCGGCTCCTGCTTCTTCACATCGAGACCCACAGATTACACCTCCTCTGTTAATCGCTATTCCGCCTGCCATCTTCAAGAGATATTTATCTTACTGTTAAACAGTTTTCCTTTTCACAAACAAACCGAGAGGCTGATTACCCATCAGGTAAAATTTCAGCCCCTCCTCTCAATTCTAGCCAAAGTAAGGACCAAGGAGAACATCACCAAGGGGTAGGAGAGGAAGACTAGGACCGTGTTTGCAGCGCCCAGCAGCTCCCAAACGTATCCTCCGAGAAGTGTCAGAAGAATTGTGGCGGCCGATGTGGCTGACTGCTGTAGACCCCAGACTGTCCCCCTGTGCACGCTGGCAAGCCCAGCCGACAGCTTCGAGTCGAGAGCAGGTATGAGGAATATTGCGAGGCCAGAGTCCAGGACCACGACGATAAGCAGCATGAGGAAGGTTGAGGATGAGACAAGTATGAGCAGGGCGGACATTTTAATCAGGAGCTCAAGAAGACAGAGGCGCAGCCACCAAGCCTTAGCCTCGACCAGCCTCCCGCCAATCGGCGCCAACACGGAGTAAATGCTCGACTCTATCGCAAAGATTAGGGAGAGCTGGCTCTCGCTCAGGGAGA
The DNA here is from genome assembly GCA_025059595.1 of Candidatus Calditenuaceae archaeon. GTDB lineage: Archaea > Thermoproteota > Nitrososphaeria_A > Caldarchaeales > Calditenuaceae > HRBIN02. Next base: position 3,439 of record JANXDI010000026.1, read on the forward strand.
CGATTTCCCTGGCCCAGAGCGGAATCACTACCGAGCCCATCGTGGAGTCCA
>JANXDI010000022.1 GCA_025059595.1 Candidatus Calditenuaceae archaeon
ATCTTCGAAAACGAGGTAAAGCCGAGGATAGAGCGAGAGGCTAAGCGAGTTCATAGAGCCTCTCTCTGGATTGATGTGAAAGGTGTTCCCGAATCTGTCTATGCATCGGATTTAGAAAAAATAAGTCGAGCCCTGCGGGGAAAAGTGTACATGAAGTCCCATCCGAAGGGCATCATAGATGGTGTTTCCGTAACTAGAATCGGGCTTGTAAGCGAAGGGATGTCTAGAGAGAGCGCCGAGGAGTCTCTTGCGAAGGCCGAGCAGATGGTCAGGAGGATGCTTGAGAGGCTGGGCGCCGTGGAGATACGGTTGGAGAGGTGACTATCATGCATTTTTTACTATCAGCGGAGTCGCTTAAAAACAAGGCCTCCATAGAAACCACGCTCCAACTAATCGATAGAGAGGAGGAACTATACGTGAGAGGCGTTGCCGAGGCGCGCAACGTCTCGGTTGCGCCAATAGCTCCGAGGACAGTTGTGTTCTACGGATTAGGCGGTTCGGGAATAGTTGGACTCATAGCGGCTACCATCTATCGCGACATAGCTAAAACTCCGTTACTAGCCTACAACACCGCCCTCATCCCCACCTGGGTTGGGCGCGACGACTTCGTTGTGCTTCTCAGTTACTCTGGGGAGACCTCAGAGGTCCTGAGGGCCGCTCGCCGAGTCGCTGCAAAGGGGGTCTACTCTGTTGCGATATGCTCTGGGGGTTCCTTAGAGAGGATTGCACGGGAGAATGGGCTTCCAGTTGTAAATGTTTCACGAGGCTTGGCTCCGAGGATGGCTGTGCCTGAGATGCTGGGGGCTGTAACTCATCTATTAGATGCGGCAGGAATATTAAGCGGAGCTGAAGAGATGCTTCTAGCTTCCACAAAGTCGCTTGAGAAGGTTAGGCAAGGGTTTTCGGCGGAGGCAGACCTCCCAAGCAACACCGCTAAGAAGGCGGCACTACTTCTTCAAGACCACCTCCCGCACGCAATATCGGAAAGCAGCCTGTACCCCGTGGCTTTACGACTAAAGAATCAGCTGAACGAAAACGCGAAGAAACCCTGCATAGTCATCGAGGTTCCTGAGGCGATGCATAACACTTTGGAAGGCCTTCCACACACGAAGAAGGACAGGTATATCATGTATAGGTGGAGTGGGGAGGAGGAGCTTATGAGAGTCCAGCTCGAGTTCCTGAAAAAACTCCTCAACGGAAGAGTATTTGAGGCAAGATTTGACGGAAGCTTAGCTGAAGCAACTCTCTCAGCGATAATGTGGTCAGACTACGTCAGCATCTATCTCGCTGCGCTCCAGAGCATCGACCCGCTCCCAGTCAGCAAAATAGCCGCACTACGGCGTGAACTGGAAAAATTAAAAAAATAGGGCAGCTTTAATAACAACATGAAGCCAGACTTCAAAAAAAGACTTATGGCAACACTCATTACCTCTGCCGTTCTCTACGGAATTCTGATTCTAGGTTCTCAGGCCCAACTGACTCAAGCCGAAGCTGAGCAGCTGTCTAAACAGCTCGAACAGCTTGCCGCAAGCGTAGACTCTCCACTTTTCATCTTCATCAACAACTTCAGTCTTTCTCTCCTAATGGCGTTACCATTCGCGGGCCCTTTCGTCGCAGGCTGGATAGTGTATGAAACTGGGAAATACTTCTCAGCGATGGCTATAGTCTGGGAAGTTAACGTAAACCTCCTTGTCCTGCTCCCTATAGTTCTTGTTTATGGCGTCTTGGAGTTTATAGGCTATGGCGGTATGGTGTTAAGTGGAATTATAATGAGCTACAAGATACTGAAAAGAGAGTCTAGGGCAGAGATAAAGTATTACCTGTTGACTTTGCTGCTGTTTTCTGCCGTAATCTTGGTTGCTGCGCTAATTGAATATTATATAATAGCCGTCGCGCAAAACTTTATGCAGGGCGTCGGGAATATTATTTGAGTGCAGGGCAGAAAAATAAATTTTATATACGACACTTTATTGTAATTATGCGGTATGAAGAGGTTGCCTAAGGGCTCTTCAGAGCCCATAATCCTAAAATCGCTAGTAAGTGGGACTAGAACTATTCGCGACATAGAGAGGGCTACGAAGCTTAAGAAACCCACACTTTATCTCTCTCTGAATAAGATGAAGAAGAAGGGTCTGATTAAGCCCTTGGGGACAAGGAGGTCTAGGAAATGGGTCCTTACTAGAAAAGGTAAGGAAGTAATATCGCGCAGGCTAGCTGCTGAGAAGATTTTGAAGGACGTTGTCGCGCCTTTGAAGCGAGTCGTGAGTCTCGGCGTCTCGTTTAGGGAGATAGAAAGACTGATTTCAAGGCGTTAATAATTTTATGATTACCGCTGATAGGTCTCCTATCCCGTAGTTTAGAAGGAGCCCTCCGAGAATCGATACTAGGAGGGGGATTGAAGGTGTAGCCCAGCCGCCCGGCCGAAGTGGCCTCCAGTATTCTTCAATCCCTACACTGAATCTAAATCTCCAGTCCCCCCTAAACTCCTCCATCGGAGCCCAGTATTTGCGACTCTCAGGGTTTGTGATGATTGTCCCGAGGAAGAGGGCGAGGAGTTTTCGATGCGCCTTCTCGTGTCTAAATTCCCGGAACAAGTCCTCTCTCCTCACAAATATTCGATATGCGTTGATTATTGCCATAGACGCGGGTATTATTAAAGAGATTAGTAGACCGTTAAGAAGAACGGTTAAAGGAGTGAAGGGGTGATATCTGTATCCAAACATGCTTAGCGGATATGCGAGGCCTATCACAATTAGCCCCTTTGCGTCTGCGCCGCCGTAAAGCCCCACCACGTAGAAAAGCACCGAAAGGACTGCTGTCATAATTATAGAAACTGCTGCCAAGAAAAGGTCAACATGGCCCAGCAGAACAGTGAAAACCGTGACCGGAGCAGTAATTGAGGCGCAGGCAAGCCAAACCCAGTCATCTACCAGTCTAGTTTTCAGGTCCTGATAAGAAGCATAAGAGAGTGTCAATAGAAGCGTGGCTGCGTTGAAGATGTTGAGGTATTCTACGGCCAAATCCCGAGAGATTGTATAGCCGTTGAAATTCTCGAGACGGAGAGCACCATTAGAGCGTCTCTAGGCCCGACTTCTAATTTCTTCATCTCATTCGTCATATCGTTGAAGGATTTCACCATCTTCTCTTCAATCTTATTCAGCACAACCTCTCTAGGCCAGTGCTCCCTCTGAAGATTCTGAACCCATTCGAAGTAGCTCCCAGTCACCCCACCGGCGCTTGCGAGGATGTCAGGTATGACGAAAACCCCCCTCTCCTGAAGCACCAAGGAGCCCTCACTTGTAGTGGGCCCGTTTGCCCCCTCAGTTATGATTTTGGCTTTCACCCTCTCAGCAACCTCTTTGGTTATTACGCCTTCGATAGCCGCAGGAATTAAGATATCTACATCCAACTGTAATAACTCGTGCTCGCTAATCTGAGTGGCTCCGGGGAATCCTAGAACTGTGCCTGTGCTCTTCTTATGAGACATCAGCCGTTCAATATATAGTCCGTCCTTACTGTAAATGGCGCCCTTGGAGTCGCTGACGGCCACGATTTTGGCGCCCTGACTCGCGAGGTGGAGCGCTGCGTATGAGCCCACATTTCCAAATCCTTGAATCGCAACTCTAGCACCTTTCACCGGAATTCCGAGCAGCCTGCAGGCCTCCCGCGTTACGACGGCGGCTCCAAATCCGGTGGCCTCCTCGCGCCCCTCGCTTCCGCCCAAATAAACCGGCTTCCCCGTTACAACCTCAGGGACCTGCCTCCCCATCAACTGGCTATACGTATCCATAATCCAAGCCATGACGCGGGCGTCAGTGTACACGTCGGGGGCCGGAATATCTACAAAGGGGCCGATGACGTTGCTTATCATGTGTGTATATCTCCGCGTTATTCTCTCGAGCTCCTCGACCGTCAGAGTTTTGGGGTCGCAGGCAACTCCTCCTTTTGCTCCGCCGAAGGGGAGTGAGAGGGCTGCGCACTTGTAAGTCATTAGCATCGCTAAGGCTGTGACCTCATCTAAGTTTACTTTTGGATGATACCTTATCCCACCTTTATAGGGGCCGAGGACGTCTGAGTGCTGAACACGAAATCCCGTGTAGATGACTATATTCCCCTTTCTATCTTTTATGGGCACGGATACAGTAACTATCCGCTTCGGCACCTTCAGCAACTCATAAAAATCCATCGACATACCGCCAATCTCGAAAGCCCTCTTAACGGAAGACAACACGCTCTCAAGGAAAAGCTTCCCGTCTGGAGATGCTTCGCCCTTTCCACTCACGTTAAAACTCGCTAAACAGCCGTCTATTTATACGTCATTTTTACGCCTCTTAGGCCTCAGAATCCTAGTAGGGGAATGATGCTTGAACTCCGTTAACTCTCGGTTTAGCGCTAGTGCCTCCGCAGCACGGTAACCGAGCGCCGGTCCCCTCATGAGCCCGTATCCACCTAACCCCTCAATGATAAATGCGTTCTTCAATCCGGACAGGGGCCCGAAGACAGGCATTCCATCGTTTGTGAAGCTGCATGGGCCACGCATGTGCTCAACGAGCTCGGCCCTAGAATCGAGTTTAAGCCTTCTTCTGAGGAGTTTGAGAGACGTTCTGTAGAACTTACTGGGCGGTTCTGCATCTGATACGTCTGGTTTTGCCGAGAATTCCGCGTCATATCTTCCCCCCACTAGGGTTGTCCCCCACGGCCGCCAATACGTGTGGAGATACTCGTCCGAGAAGCTTGGTATGTCTAAGTCTCGGCCCGTATCTATCCTAAACGCAAAACAAGTGAGAATAAATGATTCAACTTCTACATCTTTGAAACTCGAGAGCAATATTTCCCTTGTCCAAGGCCCTAAGGCTAAAATATAGTAATCCGCGGAAAGGCTCAGACCGCTCGATAAGTTGACGGCCTCGATTTCGCTTGAATCAGTTTTCAATCCAGTCACAATAACCTCCTCGGCAACTTCAACACCACTCTCAAGAAGCGCAGCCCTAAGTTCGCGGCCTAGAACTTTCGGCTCAACCGAGAGGTCGTGTTTAGTGTAAACACCAATAAGCTCCGACTCGACTATGAATATTGGCCACCTACGCATTATCTCTTCATCGTTCAAGACCTCGTAATTGATTCCACACCTCCTGATAGACTCTATACTCTCCTCTAACGCATCCTCCCGCCCAATCTGGAGAAACCCAGTCTCTCTCCAAGCCTCCTTCGAGTACTTCTTGACTAGTTCTATGCTCTGATTGACTAGCTCCACATCTAGTGGAGAGTCGAGTTGAACGGTGAATACTCCAGCGGAGCGGGGGGAGGCGCCTCCGAAAATGCTCCTCGCCTCAACCAAGATCGTGCGAAGGCCAAGCTCGGCGGCCCTCAAGGCGGCAAAACAGCCCACGACCCCGCCGCCAAGAACCGCTAAGTCATACAATAAGCTCGCCGGACTCCTGAAATAAGGGCCGCTTAAAATATCTGAAATTAAACTTATTGAGCGGGTGGAAGGGGTTCTGTGAAATGGCGAGGGAGGTTCAGATAGGTGGGAGGAGTTTTCTGCTGCTCGCTTGGGAGGACATTATGGGGCAAGTTGATAACTTATCTGCGCGCATAGAGGCGAGCTACAGGCCAGATACGATTGTCGGTATCCTGAGAGGTGGGCTTTTCGTAGCAAATCTCCTCTCGGACATCTGGGGAATTGATGAAGTTTATCCCCTAGGCTTGAAGAGCTACCGGGGGATAGGAGACAGGGGTGAAGTCCACATATACCATTGGCCCAAGCTTCCACGGCTCGACGACCGTCAAGTCCTCCTCGTCGACGACGTCTCGGACGAAGGCAAGACGCTCTGGACAGCACTAAACAAAATAATATTGCCCTTATCCCCGAAAAACGTCAAGACAGCTGTTCTCCACATAAAGCCTTGGACTGCATTCCAGCCAGACTACTTCGTGGTGAGGACGGGGAGCTGGATTCTCTATCCATGGAGTAGGTATGAGAGCTGGAGGCAGCTTTCGAGTGGGGTCGTGAACATTTCGGATGACGAGGCGGAGGCTGAGAGGCTCATCTCACTGTTAGGCATTTCGAGGGAGAGGGCGATGCGCCTTCTGAAGGGGTCGGAGTTCCCGGGTGAATAACCAGTCCTGCTGAAGGTAAATATCTTGCACCAACCTCTAAGCTTGCAGAGTTGCAGAAGATTTACTTGGAGAGCTACGGCTGTGCGTCGAACCTCCAAGACGCTCAGATAATAATGGGGCTTCTAAAGACGGCAGGTTATTCACTCGTAAAGAATCCGCAAGATGCAGACCTTAACATAATCAATACCTGCATCGTCAAGACACCATCAGAGCAGAGAATGATTCACAGGATTAAGCAACTTCAGTCGACAGGTAAGCCTCTCATCGTCGCAGGTTGCATGGCTAAGGCCGAGCCCGAGGTCGTCGAGAAAATAGCTCCGAGAGCGTCTTTAATCTCGCCAAACTCTCTGTCAGTGATTCTAAGCGTCGTGGAGACGGCGGCGAGGGGTGACAGGGTGGTCGCACTCTCCGATGATGGGTTTGAGAAACCCCTACTCCCCCATGTGAGGCTGAACAGCATAGTCGAGATTATAGAGGTGAGCTCGGGTTGCCTATCGAGCTGCACTTTTTGTCAGACCAAACTGGCCCGTGGAGAGCTTAGAAGCTATAGGCCAAGCACGATTATGCAGGCCGTGAAGAGGGCTGTTGAGGACGGATGCAGGGAGGTTTGGCTCACATCGCAGGACTGCTCAGCGTACGGCAGAGACATAGGTCTGGACCTGCCAACGCTCCTCAAGTCAATACTTAAGCACGTGAAGGGGAAATACTTCATACGG
>JANXDI010000012.1 GCA_025059595.1 Candidatus Calditenuaceae archaeon
GTCGAAGCCCTCTCACGAGAATCAGGCCGCGAGAGCCTCCGCCTACACATAACCCAGCTCGACATATACTTCGGCCAATTCAACTTCTGCTTCGGCCTCGCCTCGAACAAGGCCGCCGTGGTCTCGACCTACAGGCTAAGACATCGAGACAGCGAAAAATACATCGAGAGGCTGAGGAAAGAGGCCGTTCACGAGGTCGGCCACATCCTCGGCCTAGGACACTGCCCCAACCCCCGATGCGTCATGTTCTTCAGCAACAGCATCCTCGACACAGACATGAAAGGCGAAAACCCCTGCCCGAGATGCCTCAGCCTCCTCAAATAACCCCTCCGGGCCCGCTGGGACTCGAACCCAGGACCTCCGGCTCCGCAGGCCGGCGCCCTATCCAAACTAGGCCACGGGCCCGTTTCATACCGCGGGGTCTCCCTAATTTATGCTTAGGAGTTATTGCCGTTATGTGGCGTAATGCATTATAGCTGGTTTGGTGATTGTTTTGAAGTAAAGAGGGTTGGAGCTTGGCGCGGACGTTGATTGAGGTGGCGGGGCTTTGGAAGAGTTTTAATGGTGAGCCCGCCGTCCGCGGCCTGAACCTAGCTGTTGGTGAGGGGGAGATTCACGGATTGCTTGGGCTTAACGGCGCAGGGAAGACGACGACGATTAAGTGCGTGGTTGGGCTTCTGAGGCCGGACCGAGGTGAGATAAGGGTCGCGGGCCGCTCGGTCTTCACCGACTCCTCGTTCAAGGATTTTCTTGGGTATCTGCCGGAGAACCCCTCACTTCCTGAATACCTAACCGCCGAGGAGTTTCTCGTCTTCAGCTCGAGACTGAAGGGTCTTAGGGATGGTGAGGTGGGGAGGCGTGTCTCCGAGGCGGTTGAGCTTTTCGGTCTTCGGAGATACCTCGACAGGCTTATCTTCGAGCTCTCGAAGGGTGTGAGGCAGAGGATAGCTTTCGCCGCAGCGATAGTGAATACTCCGCAGATACTGATTCTCGATGAGCCGTTCAACGGTCTAGACCCAGAGGCACAGAGCGTCGCTAAGTTTCTCATGAGGGAGACGGCGGAGAGAGGTGGGGCGGTCCTCGTCAGCACGCACCTCCTCGACTCAATTGAGCGCGTCTGCGACTCCGCGACAATCATCCACACGGGGAGAGAGCTTGCGTCTGGGACGCTAAACGAGCTCAGGAGCCTGGCCGGGCTGTCGAGCTCGGCTCCGCTTGAAGAGGCTTTTCTCCGCATAGTCTCGAGGAGCAGGACTTGACCCGGACGACGCTTCTACTACTGGCTGTCAAGCTGAAGCAGTATCTAGGGCAGGTCAGACGCTCCCCGCGCAACATAGTGTCTCTGCTCACAGTATACTTTGTCTGGCTCTCAGTTATCGGTCTAGTCTCGCTTATGCTGAGGTTCACGGGAATACTTTCCGGCACAGGCCCGCAGGGCTTCCTCGGCATACTTTCAGAGGTCACTGTCACGGCCATCCTAGCGGTTGGCGCTTTTCTCGGAATCAAAGGCGGAGTAACGGCTCTTCCATATGAGCTGGACTACGTCCTCACCTCTAACGTGAAGCCGCGAGTCTTCCTTCTTGCGGACCTCCTCTTCCAGCTCTGCCTATTAACTCTCTTCATAATTCCGCCGACATCCCTCATGCTCACAACACTCACATATCCTGGACACCTAGCCTATCTTGGAAGAGCCGTGCCGCTCTACCTGCTCGCCATTCTGATGTCTATCATGCTCTCGCACGTTCTTGGCGTGTCCCGGAGCATTTTGGGTGAGAGGTTGGTGAGGCTCTTGGGTTGGGGGCTCCTTACACTCATATTGACGCCTCTGCTACTCCTGGCGCTCCGGATTCCTCCAGCCTATCCCCTGACGCTTCATCCGGCACTCCTACTTTCGTCCGCGATAGAGGCGAGGGGGGAGAGCCTATACTGGTTGACGCCCTACCTCGCAGTCCTCGGCCTCGCATACATCCGCCTCTCCAACATCAGCTTCTACTCATCAGTCTCGCCACTCCTCTTCACCGTCCTCATGGAGCCGCCCAGCAAACTCTCAAAATACATCAGGCTCCCGGCCGGGCTGGATGGCCTCCTTGCGCTGGGGGCTGCTCGGGGCTATTCATCCCTAATGTATAGGCTTCACCTCGTGAGGGTTCTGAGAGAAGGGAGCCTCTGGACCGGAATAACGGTTCTGCTTTTCCTGACCCTCGCTAACACGGCGGTCCCGAGGCTGATAGGCGTCGCCCAGTTTCCTGAAGTGGCCGAGCTGACCATGATAGCCCTCTACATCCCACTCCTTCCGGCTCTTCTCTCGATTAACTGGAGCATATCGGAGAGACCGAACACATGGGTCGTCAACCTATCCACTATGGGCGAGAAGCACTACATCCCGGGCCTCTTCCTCGCATATGTTACCGTTACCTTCCCCTTCTCCATCCTCCTCTACGGCCTCGTCTCCATCGGCTCAGCCGATATGCCGTTCCTCCTAGTTGACATGGTGCTTCTACTGGCCATGTCCATCTTCGGCTCAGCCCTCTCAATCCTCGTCTCACTAATCGCGAGGCTCTCACCCTCCCCCCTCTCCCTCACCTCCCTCCTCTACATCCTCATACCTCTCACAGGCTCAATCCTCCTCTCCCTCCCAATCCTAGTCATAAGGCTCTACGAGCCGCTAGCCAGCTCACCCACCCCAAGCCTCATGGCCAACATGGCCGCATATGTGGGAGTCACGTCGGTGGCCCTCTACAAAATACTTATGATGGGGGGCGCGAAATATCTCAAATAGTGTAGGCGGCCCCAAAAAGGATTTTCCGTAAAACCCACTAAATTCCGACCAAATTTACCTACTTAGATAGTTGTCCCAGAAATGCTTTAATAACCCAGCCGTTAATGTATTTTCTAAGTTGGTCCAAGAGGCGAAGGAAGAGAAGGAGGTAAAGGTAAAGGAGAAGAAGGAGAAAAAGAAGGAAAAGAAAGAGGAGATAATCAAGCAGTGGAGGGGGATAGACGTTAAGCCGCTTAACCCCTCCTTCGAGATTCTCGACAGATACGTAATGAGGGAGAAATTCGCTGAGGTCATTATAGCCTCTCCTCCCGGCAGGATTGTTGAGCCGATATACTACGTTGTTGAGACCCCCCTCACGCCCAAAGAGGAGACCGCTCTGGAGAAAGTTAAAGACATTCTGACCAAGGAGCTCGACTTCCCCAAAATTGGCGAGGAAGAGGAGGTTAGGAAGATTATTCACGACACCACCTTGAGGGTTATCAAGAAGTATAAGCGGGCGGTGGGAATGCCTTCTCTTTCAGACGAGGTCGTTGAGAAGTTCTTGTACTATATTGATAGGGACCTCATGGGTTTCGGCCCGCTCAACGTGATTATGGAAGACTTCAAGGTCGAGGACATTTCATGCGACGGGCTCAACATCCCGATTTACGTCTGGCACAGGGACTTCGAAAGCATGCCCACCAACGTCTCCTTCACGGATAGGGAGGCTCTCGACGACTTCATAATTCATCTAGCCCATAAGGCGGGTAAGCACGTCTCATCCGCCTTCCCCATAGTGGACGCCATGATTTACGGGAAGCACAGGCTCGCCGCGACTTTCAGGGAGGAGATTTCTCCGCGCGGGAGCACCTTCACGATTAGGAAATTCAGGGAGAAGCCATTCAGCGTAACCGAGCTCATACTCAGCAACGTCCTGAATAGCGAGATGGGCGCGTATTTCTGGCTCCTACTCGAGAACAAGGCCAGCCTCATGCTAATAGGAGCGACGGGCAGCGGAAAGACAACCCTCCTAAACGCACTCACGACCTTCATCAAGCCTAGGATGAAAATAGTCACATGCGAGGAGACCGCTGAGATTAACATTCCAAGGGACAACTGGGTCAGGTTTGTTACGAGAGAGAGCTACGGCCTCGGTGCGACGGAGAGGGGCGAGGTGGCCCTCTTCGACCTCGTTAAAACTAGCCTCAGGTATAGGCCAGACTATCTTCTAGTCGGTGAGGTTAGGGGCGAGGAGGCCTTCGTCCTCTTCCAAGCCATAGCGACCGGACACGGAGGCCTGACCACCGTCCACGCCGAAGACGTTGAGAGCGCGATTAAGAGGCTTATGAGCCCGCCGATGAATATTCCCGAGACACACATCTCCCTTCTCGATGCAATGGCGCTGATTCAGAGGGTCCAGCTCCGCGGCAAGACCCAGCTCTACGGCAGGCGCGTCAGGTTCATCTGGGAGGTTGAGGACGCCCACAAATACAGGAAGATAGCCGAGTGGGACCCTGTCACGGACACGTTCAGGGTAAACTTCGCTAATAGCCTCCAAATAGAGAACATCTCGCTGATGAATGGTATTAGTAAGGAGGACCTCATGCTTGAGCTCTGGAGGCGGAAGGAGCTCCTCGAGTGGATGCGAGAGAACAAGATAACAGACAACGACAAAGTCGCGAGCATTATCCTCTCCTATTACGCAGACCCTGAAAAGCTGATTGCCGAGGCGGGAATCACTGTTAGGAGGCCGCCTATTCCCGCTGTGGCAACGCCTAGGAGGCTGGAGACCGTCGCTCTGCCCACCGCGCTACCGTCCGTGGTCTCGAGCTCTCCGCAGCCAGCTGCTCCGACCGTTAGTGCGGAGGAGCTGGAGAGGGAGGTTAAGCCGATAGCCGACTACATCGTTGAGGCTATTCTCAAGAGGAGTGGCCCGACTCCGTATTGGCAGGTCTTCGTAAAGACGCCCTATCCGAGGGACGTGATTATCAGGGCTATGCGCTACCTGAAGGACAAGAGACGCATCGATATTATCGGCGGCGTTGTAGAGCTTATGGAGTAGTCTGGAGCTCGAACAATCCTACTGTTATATTTCCGGATAACCATATGGCTATGAGGGAGATTACTGACATTATTATGGCGTGTTTGAATCCTCCGGCTATCGTTGAGCCTGAGATTTTACCGGCGACTATTCCGCTTATGACTGCGATTATTATGACTGGTGGGAGGAAAAAGTGTATGAACTCAGCGGACGATATGCTTAGGCGGGCAAGCTTCAGCAGGCCCTTCATGAAGGAGACAAGTATGACTACGACGACTATGAGGAGGACCGCGGTGAGGTAGGGAATAATCATCAGCGGCTTCAGCGTTGCGCGCTTCTGCCTCTCAATCTCCTCCAAGTCCTCCGAGAACGTGGCGAGAACTTCGAATGTCTCCGGCGCTCCGCCGCCGACATCTATCGCGTCTATCAGTATGAAGACTCCCGCCCTCTCGAGCCAGCCGTAGGTCCGCTTGGCAAAGTCCTCGTAAATCTTTCTGAGGGGCATTCCCCAGCCTATCTGCCTAGCCATGATTTTGAGGTGTTTGCTGAAGGCTCCGTAGGGGTTTCGCGAGAGGTCGATGATGCACCTCTCGGGGCTTAGGCCGGTCTTCCTGACCTCCGTGATGTCTCTGAGGAAGAGTGTGAGACCGTGGACGACTGAGAAGTTCTCGGAGCCATATCTCTGGTATGCGATTGCGGCTGGTGTGAAGAGGATTATGGAGAAGAGGATGAGGGCTATGGAGGACTCGTAGCCCATCTCGATTCCCATGGCCTTCCTTATCTCGACTATGATGCCGGATGTTATGTCGAAGGGCGGGATGTATTGCAACTCTGTGAGGAAGAAGGGCACCGCGAAGAGAGCGAGGAAAGCGAAGGCCGCGGGCATGGTGAAGTATAGGACCCTCATCGGCCTCGGGTCTGTTATTGGGTATTTCGGCTGGCTTATGTCTGCGAGGTAGAGGAAGAGCACCGCGAGGAGGGGTAGGAAGAGGTAGGCTATCATGGCGAACTGCTCGGAGGGCATTATGAGGAACTCGGTGGGGAGGGCTCTTGAGACTATGTAGATTGTGAATAGGACGAGTGAGAGCATCATCGTTATCGCCGCGTAACCCTCCATCAGCATGCCCATCCTCTCACCCACGATACGCATCTTACCCATCCGCGAGGTGAAAATCTGCTCCGTCTTCCTGATGAGGAAGTGGACCACGTCTCCGCCGCTCCGAATCGTCGAGGCGTAACCCATGAGGAGGTCTCTATACTCCTTGCTGGGTAGGCCTTTGGCCATCTTCTCGATTGCCGAGACAGGGTCGAGTCCGCCGACCTTGACGTTCAGGTCTGCGAGCTTGGCGGCCTTGGCTATGTTGGGCATGAGCTGGCTCTGGGCGAGCCGTGAAAGGCTTTTGTATGGTGGTATTCCGCCTGTGGACATGACTGCGAGGTAGGCGGCGGCGTAGGGGACCTCGCTCTCGAAGAGCGTCGCGGCGGAGGAGGCAGCCATGTATGGCCAAGCAAGCCCCAAGCCGAGGGCGATCAGGGGGATACTCCCAATGAGCCCAAGCCCAATTAGGCTGCCTGTGAAAAGATAAACAACAACGGCCAAGGGGATGGAGATTATCGCAGTTACCACCACCACAGCAGCCACAATTGAAGTGAAGACCTCCGGGTAGATGCGTTTCCCAGCGCTCTCGAGCTTGGATGGTATTCCCGGCGCTATTCGGAGAAGAAGCGTCCCAAGACCCCTAAAGTTCGAGTATGAGAAGCTGGTGAAAGACTCGCTGAACCCCATGACTAACAATCTATCTACGACGGATTATATATAAGAGTTGTCTATCTTTAAGCCGAGCCACCGCTTCTACTGGAATTTTCAGTCTAGCAAAATATATATCAGGGAGACCAGAATCATTCGAGTATGATGAATAGAAGAAAAGCAGGTATCAGCCCGGTCGTAGCAACGGTGATACTCGTCGCAGTAGCAATCGTAATAGCCATCGCGGTAGCCTTCTGGGCCTCAGGACTCGTAGGAGTCTTCACAAGATTCGAAAAAATAGAGATACAAACAGCATACTGGGACGGAGAAAGAGTCGTAGTGATTGCGAAGAACACCGGGTCAAGCCCAGCAGTAGTAGACATGATATTAGTGAACGGATTGCCCTGCGTAACGGCAACAAACATAGCACTTCCGGTGGGAGGCTCAGCCATCATCAATGTCAGTGTAGGAGCCACCTGTGTTCAACAAGGAGGCATTACTAACGAGATTGCACTCCACACAACTAGCGGAAAGACCTACCCAGTAGCGGTCCTCGTACCGTAAATTCGCAGCCCAATATTTTTATTGTTTTACCCCCTGCAATTGTTATCTAGCCCCCTCTCTAAACCTTTAAGGCTTATAGACTACGAATCTTTCTTAGTCTACCCTTGAGCCGCGCCGGGCATAGGCCTCTCCGCACGCTGGTGGTAATCTGCGCATATAATGAGGAGAATAGCATCGCCACGCCAGTCGCTCAGGCCATCCGAGAAGGCTTCGAGGTTCTGGTCGTTGACGACGGAAGCGAGGATAGGACGTCGGAAATCGCTAAGGCCCATGGTGCCGAGGTAATCAGAAACGACGTGAGGGGTGGAAAGGCTTTAGCGCTGAGTAGAGCGATATCTTACGCGAAGGAACATGAATACGAAGCGATAATTGAGGTAGGTGCAGACGCGGTGCCGGTAGAGGGAGGCATAAGCAGGCTATACAGATACCTCACCCTTCCAAGCGTAGGAGGTGTCTCGGCGCGCCAAATACCACTGGGGAGTGGGCCGGCATACAGGATTGATGAGCTCATGTGGAGCATTCTAGCGGAGGGGAAGTCGCTTCAGCAGAGGCTGGGCAGGCAGGTCCACCTCGGCGCGGTGATGTATGGTGCCAAACTCAGGCACATTAGGGCAGTTGCAGGGGTAATCAACGATGACGAGTTCGTCGGCATACTCGTGAGCAGAGACGGTGGGAAAAACTACTTCGCGGAGGACTGCGTAGCCTATTTCGACGCATCCTCATCAATAAAGCACCTCTTCAATAGAAGGAAGCGCATGATATTGGGGCACCTCCAGCTCGGAAAATCAACCGCGCCCAGCATGCAGCCAAGCATACTCACAGCCGCAACACTACTAGCAATAGTCAAGAAAACGTCCAGACTGATGTGGCTTGTACCTGCCCTAATAATCGAAATAGCGGCGCGCTTGTCGGCATTTAGAGATTCGCGAAAAGTCGATAAACTGGCGGAATACGTTAGGTGGCACACGCATGGAATGAAAAAACCGATACAGCGCCATGTAACATAAAGGCTAGCTAGGAGCCGTTATACGATGAGATTGAATTTTGTAATCGACGCCTTCAGATTCTTCCAATCAGTATGGCGCCCACTATTATGAGGGCCACACCTATCCACTGCTCTGGGGTGGGTTTCTCGCCTAATGCTAAGATTCCGACCAGAACTATCGAGAGGATTGATAGTGAGAGGAAGAATCTTCCCAGCATTACTCCGAGGTCGCTGTAAACCCAGTAGCTTAGGACAGCGACTGTGAAGCCCGTAAGCATGGCGAGTATGAACCACTTATTGAAGAAGAGCGTGAAGAGAAATGTCAGGGAGACCTCAGGCGCGCCGACCTCCCTCAACGCGAATCCCCAGAAGAGCGTGTTCAGCCCCACAAAGACGGCGACGAGAAGCCCAACAACCCAGATTGTAGAGTCCACTCCTCCCCCTCCTCGGAGCATTGTTCGCGGAGATTGCGGATATAACTCTTCAAACACTCTGAGGGAGCGAGCATATCAAGGGATTAATAGGGCGGCTGCCGGCTCTTGGCCGGTGCGCTGACAGGGGCGTGAAGAGAGGCGGAGACGGCTGGAGGACGGTGGCCACGCTTGCCCTAATAGTCTCCTTAGGGTTCGCGATACGCTTCACCATCTGGATATACCCAATGTATGGTGTTCAGAGCCTACTAATCTTCGACACGGGTTCTTACCCCATCTTCGGGCTGGCCTACATTCACGCGATAACCACGATGAACTTCACAGCACTCACCAGCATAAACCCGGGCGTCCCACCCATCGGCATGCTCCTCACAGGCCTATCAACGCAGACGTTTGGAGAGCTTATCGGCCCGATCCAAGCCAGCCTCATCCCACCTGTCACGGCCTCAGCCCTCACAGCAATCCCAGCCTACCTCATCGCCAAGAGATATGCGGGGAGGGCGGCCCTTCTGGCCCCGGCCCTCGTGTCGTTCGACCCATTCCTAATCCAATTCTCCGCAACGTACCTCGACTCCATCGGTACGCTTTTCGCAGCGGCGTCGGCCGCCTACGTCATCGATTCGAGTAGCAGAAGGTCCTTCAGTCTCGCCATCTTCTTCGCCACCCTCGCAGCTCTGACAAAACTCTCGTTCACCATCTTCACGGCGATATTCGCGCTCCTCCTACTCCTCAACAAGGAGCTCACTGCGAGGAGGGCTATCCTCTACCTGCTTATTCCGCCAGCCTCGCTGGTCCTCAGCCCCGGTGTCTGGAGACCCTCCAACATCGGGGCCATAGTCGAGGGGCATCTCGCCTTTAACAACGTGCCTCTTGCGCCTCTCCTCAGCCCATTCGTCATAGACGTCCCACTATCCCTACCTTGGCACATCCTCTCATACCTCGGAATGGGTCAAGTCTCATGGAACACTCTGCCGCACGTAACGCCGCTGGCCGTCCTCCTGATGGTGGCCTACCAAGCCGCGAGAAATGAGTTGCGGATACCTCGTGGCGCCGCGATTCCAGCCTCGGCGATAGTCTTGGCAATCTTCCTGCTGCCGAGGGGCTACTGGACCTACAGCTGGGCCGGGGGCGCCGTTCAGGGGGTTCTGGCGCGCCAGTTCTATCCCTACTACTTCTACCCTGTAGGCCCCTTCCTAGCAGTCTTAGCGGCGGCAGTCTTCGCATCCGACGCAGGCCACAGACCCGCGGGCAGACTCGCGACCTACCCCGCACTGCTGGCCGCCCTCGTCTCGCCGCTAGCCGTGGTGATGAGCTTCGGCCTCCCCTACTGGGACTTCATCTTCAACCTAATCTACAGCGCCTCGCAGGGAAGCTGGATGGCGGAGGGGATAGCGGCCGCGGGCATCACCACGGCCATTCTCGCCGCGGTCTTAGCGGCAGCCGAGCTGATACACAGACGGGCACAACGAATAGGGGGTTAGGCGGCTTAAGCACGCATTAAGGAGCCTGCGAGGCAAGAGGTGCTCTGCAGGCCGTCATGACGTTTCCTCCCTCAACCCACCACTTACAGACGTAGACCACCCCTAATATCTCAGGAGAGCGGAAGTCAAACCGCCCGTAGTTGTCGCGAGTTATGAGGCCCTGCGCCCCATCCAGTCTAATCCTGTAGATGAAGAAGCCTCCATAATCCTTCTTACTCGTGCCAGGGTCCGTGACTTCTATCGTGAAGAAGCCCAAGTAAGAGGTCCCTGGCGAGAGAGTCGGGATGCTCTGGCTCAGAGGCGAGGCATTCAAAGTAATATTATTAAACGATACAAACTCTAAAACAACATTAACGTTTCTCAGAGGCTCCGTTATGTTCCCAAGCGTTACAATGTAGGGTATCGTAACATTGACCTCCAAGTCGCTCCCATTCATCAGGACCATCATGTTCCTCTGAAGCGTCATGACTTGGAGCGGAATCGGCCTCGGCGGGTCAAGCCTCACACCGACATCAACATGGACCACTACGTGGCTGCTGGCTACGACTCTTACCGGGTTGGGTGATACGTTGGCGCAGGAGCCGCCCGTCAAATACGGGCACTGGAGGGCCCGCACCTCGTAGACGCCTGGCGCGATGTTGAACGCGAATACGTCGCTCAGGTCTTCGACCCTCGACACGAGCCTGCTCATTACCGCCTTTTCCCTACAACCTGTCGCGAACTCCTCGCCCCTTACGGAGACGCATCCCCTTGTCATGTTGACGTTCACGTCGTCCTTCACGACAGACACCTCAACCTCGTATCTGTGACCTAGGCTTACGTTGCTTAACTGAACCATCAGGAGGTAGGGTAGCTTGTTCGGCCCGATTGGCTCCCCTGACACAAAGCTATTCCCCCTAAGGGTTGGGGCCCTCAAGACAACCACCTCGTTAGGCTCCAGATAGTAGTTTAGAGGCTTCATCAGAATGGCGCCGGGAGGAAGCTTATATTGCTCGTCGACAACCTGGAGGCCGAACCTGTTACTCTCGATATAGAGCGTAGGCACTGTAATCTCTATCGGCCCCCTATTCATCATCGTCAAGTATAGAGCCCTCTTTTGGAATGGGTGGAGCTCGGGGGGCTGCATCGTCAGAGTTATCTCCAGCTCCTCGTTAAGCTTCTCCACCTCGAACTGAAGCCTCCTCGAGACCTCATCCATGAAGAGGGTCTGGAGCTGCTGAATATAGAGCCACATCGGAATCATGACGGTGAAAAATATCATCACCGCAACCGCCGTCCCAACCACCGCGGAGATACCTGCCGACCTACTGCGACGCCCCATCTCAGTTAGCCACCCCCGTCCTCGTAACCGTTATCGTGATAACCAACGTTGTGGTAGTGGTTGAGGTGACTACCGTCGTCGTCGGGACAGTTGTGGTTCGGGCGTCAGACGTAGTTGAGACGATTGTCGTGACGGTGGTTGTGGGAGTGGTCACGGTGGTAGTAACGTAGATGAAGGCCGTGGTCCGTGTGGTGGAAATAGTATAAACTGTCACCCATTGAGTAATCGTGGTCGTTGAAGTGATGCGCGTAGTGGAAAATGTAGTTGATGCGCTGGTTACTGTCCGTGTTCCACTTGTAAGAGTCGTGGTTGTGAACCTCGTTGTATAGCTAGTGACAGTTCTCGTGCCCTCGGTTAAGGTCGTCGTCGAGGACGTTGTTACCCAGCTCGTGGTCGTGGTGGTTGTTGTCGTGGTGGTCGTGACAACCCTGAAGGTCTGGGCCAACCCAGAGAGGCTCAACGTAAGAAGCACGATAACAGCTAGCGCAAGAGCTAGTGCCTTCCCGCCGCGCCTTACTCCCTTATCCATGAATTAACCCACCTCCTAATTAGAGGATACACAACTAGCGGCCCTAGGGAAAGATAGAGCATTACCTGCCAGCCGAGCGGCCACCAATGAGGCACGAATATAAACGCTTCACCTGAGCCCTGACCACTACCACCCCCCACAGTCGTCGTGCTCGTCGTCCTGCTCGTTACAGTCGACGTGACATACACCGTAGAAGTGAACGTGCTTGTCAATGTCCTCGTGGTGGTGAAAGTCGTGGAGACCGATGTGACTGTGTTGGTTATAGTCGGGCTAAAAGACGTGCGAACCACAGTCACTACACTGGTTATCGTAGAAGTTCGAGTAGCGGTGAAGCTCGTCGTGGTGCGTATCACGATATGTGTTCCGGTTGATACGACCACGGTGGTTACCCTAGTCACTGTCTCTGGAACTGTTCGCGTCGTTGAGGGGGTTACTGTTGTGGACGTAGATACGATGGTCGAGACGGTTGTAGTGGTTGTCCGCGGAATGGTCGTCGTAGTGACTCTTGTAGTGGTCATAGTCACGGTCTCCGTGACCGTTGACGTTGTTGTGGTGGTGATTATAGGGGTGACATCCATGGTCCTCACAACAACTCTGCCGATGTCGAAGACATATACGGGCGTGTCGAGCACAACGCTGTACTGGTTGATAATCAGGGAAAGGCCGCCCATCAATATCTGGACCCTGAGAATGCCCCGAGCGATCAGCACGTTGTTGCAGTCGTATATCTCGACAACAAGCTCGTAGTCACCGTCCTCCCAGAAGCCAATCGAGAGGATCATCTCATCGATTCTCATATTATTGAGATTAAGCCGCATTTTGGAGTAGTCGATGTAGTTTCCGAAGCTGCTCGGGAATCCCCAGCTTTGGGGGAGTATTGTGACGTCTGGCATGAGGGATTGAATCTCGACTACTAGAGGTGTCCGGAGACCGCCCCTATCGAGCTGGACGTAAACCTCTTGTGGTAGGTCGCCGGTTACTCTCGCAGTCCCCCTAGCAACCACTCCATTCGCATCCGTGACTGTTACTTGGAAGTCGTAGGAGGCCATTCTTCTGCTGGCGTTGAGCAGCCTGACTTTGATGAAGTCTGTTGTGACTCCGTAGATGTTCTCCTCCTTGGGGTCCACCAGCTCTATCAGGAGCCAGTGGTTTGTTGGGAGTTCGCAACCACTTGCTAGACCATAGCGCGGCTCAGAGGCCTCGAAGGTCGCTACCTTGAAGAGAAGCGTCTCGCTGTCCGGCTTGGAGAGGGCCGGGTTGTCAGGGTCGTAGAGCTGCTCCGGAATGTAGTGGACTTGAACGAGTATTCTGTCGCCCGGAGAGCAGACGCTACCGGGGCATCTGAAGGCTAAGGCTGTTCTCTCATTTACCGGGATTCTGGCGTGGTCGTCTATCCCGGAATCATAGACCACGGTGCCATTCTTTATGGTGAGTATTCTGAAGACGATGACCGGCTCCCTGCCCGTGTTTCTTAGAAGCATGACGCCCCTGTCGGCTCCGCCAAAGATTTTATCAGGATAGTAGACATATTCTGCGCCTATGTTAGACCTGAGGATTAGCGCCTGGTCGCCCAGCTGTCTAACCTCCTCCTGACGCCAGACTCCCGCATAGCTACTTAGAAAGACCCACAGGGCTATACCGGCGGACAAGACCGCCGCAAGTATCAACACAGTCGAAACGATCTCGCTGTATCCTCTTTTCCGCCTCATGTTAATACTCCTCCACCAGCACGTCTATGCGCGCTATATCCATCAATAGGATTGGGGGTACGTCAACGAACACTGAGTCTGTGAAGATGCCCCTCGGTACGTTCGTAATTACGAACCTAGATGTGATTAGCTCGCCGTTACAGTCGTACAGGTTTACGGTTATCCTGTATCTTCCACCCACTAGGTCGTTGACGCCCAGCTCAACCTCAACCACGTCAACCATCTTCTCAGCATTTGACCATAGAGTCACTCCCGAGGCATGAGCCTTCCAAGGTATTCCTCCTAGCCTCCACTCACGCTGAAGCACGTTAAACCCGGCAGCCAGAACATGGATGCGGAGGGGGGTCTGAAATCCTCCGAAACTGCCTGTGAAACTATACATCTCGTTGCCGATGGTAGGCACGTTGCGTGTAGCGAATCCGTAGGCGCCGGACGCGTTGATGACTTGTATATCAACTGAGACTGTGGCACTTGAGGATGCGTAGGGAAATCTGGCATGGATTCTGTTGTTAGGTTGCGACGGAATCTTTCCCGTGTCACTATATGTGACTGGGTCTATCACATCCACCGTCATCCAGTTGGGGGGTAAGGGGCATCTAGCCGCTACTCCGCCTGGCGGATAGACAAAGACCGTCTCAACATATCGCATCTCATCCGCAGACAGGACTGGATTCTCCTCGTTAAACAGGGCGGAGGCGACATACCAGACCCTCAGCCTCAGAGTCTCCAAAGGAAGGCATGTGGCGCAGAGGGGTATAACGCCTCCGCTTAGTGTGGCATTTCCGCTGGGGAGTAGCTCGGCCAGCTCGGTGAAGCCGGTCGACGGATACGAGGCTTTTAGTGCTCCTCCCGGGGTCAATATCTCTATTCTAGTGACTATGACTGGCACATCCGCTATGTTTCGGAGAATGATGCTTCTCTCCCTGCTTGTGAAGTTAACAGCCTCGAAGGAGAGCTGGGCCGATGTCTTGACTAGGAGTATAGCCCTGTTAGCCTCGTTGGTGGAGGATTGGAGCGTGGCGCCAAGCCACCCGGAGGCCACGCCGAGGATGAATATTCCCATGCCTACCGTTAGGGCGGCCAAGATAACAGCCCCTATAGTAGTGTCTCCATTACTCCTCCCCCTCGTCATACGCCGTCGACGGCCGCCCAGTATAACCACCTTCTAAAGCCTATGAACCTAACAGCTATATAACTATTTTATTGATTTTAAACCTGTTAACGTGTTGGCTATTGATAATCGCATTTACCGACCCGGTAACATTTTCGCACACCTGGTTAGGTTAATTATAACTATTGGCCATAGCTGTTCGGTTCATTAGAAAGCTAAAGATTCTTATATCATTAAAAGACCTTCATCTAATAGTGTGTAGTGGTGTGACGCGCCAAGTATCATCCCTCAATAGGATGCTCGGGTTCATGGGCTTATCGCTTATGTTGTCGTTCGCTTCTTGGATTGTCGGTGGCGAGTTTTTCAGGATTGTGATAAGCTCAGTCCTGCCTTTCGAGGAGCCTTTAAGAGCTTATCCCTCATACGCCTTCACAGGCCTGATACTCGGGGCGATGAACGCCCTCATCCTATACAAGTTAGTCAGTGGTTCGAAAGGGATTCTGGCTTTTATGGCTTTGGGGGCTGTCGCGGGCTGGGGAGGCGCCTTTGCTCTGACGATTTTTGCCAGCATATTTGACGTCTCTGTTGTATTGGGCTGGGCTTTAGGGCTGGCTACCTTTATCCTCATTATGCTTGGTCTGGTGAGGCTTTTGGCGATTGAGGCTATGAGGCCCCAGCTTCAGCGGGAGAGAGGTCAGATTGTTCAACTGCCTCCACAGACAAAGCCTCAGCCCGCACCAGCGATAACTGCTCAAGAACCATCTGCCCAGCCACCGGCCCAGCAACCAGAGGAGGCTCCACCCACTCCGCCTCCAACCTCAGCAGCAACTCCTCAGCCCCCTCCCACCGCACTGGCCGAGGCTAAACCATCTCCGGCTGCTCCAGCCACTATTCCTCCCCTGACGACCATTATTCCACCCACCCCTCCGCCACCGTCAGAGCCTACTCAGAGTATCGATGAGCTCGAGGAGGTGCTTGTAGAGATTATAGCTGAGGAGGGAATTACGGAGCTTATTCCGCTTCCAAACAACACGTCGCCCGAGGGCGGCTCTTATCCTGAGATTGAGTCTAAGCTTGGAGTTGACACAACTACGCTCCTCAAGGTTGTGAAGAGGCTGATGGATAAGAATTATGTCAGGCTTTCCGGGGTGGAGTTTAAGAAGGTTGCCTGCCCTCACTGCCAGAGTGCCCTAAACGTCCTTAATCTTAGCTGCAGGGCCTGCGGCTCGACCAACATCGGGAGGCAGAGGATTCTTCAGCACGAGGCCTGCGGTTATCTCGGGCCTGAAGACAGCTTCACCGTCGGCGGAAGAACCATTTGTCCGCGCTGTGGAAGCGGTGTGAAGATTCTGAGGGGCCCGCTCGAGGAGGAGCATGAACAGATACTCAAGGTCCACTCAAGCTTCTTCATTTGCTACAACTGCAACGAGGTCAGCCCAGACCCCCACATCTCCTTCAGGTGCCTTACCTGCGGACTAGACTATGACTTGAGCGGCTTCGAGTTCAAGACCTTCTACAGATACGCAATCAACCCCGAAATGATAAGCGGGCTGCAGGAGCAGAAGAGGCCGATTAGGCTAATCGCTGAGGAGTTGAAGAGGCTTGGATTCGAGGTTCAGATTGGGGCCCGGATTACGGGGGCGTCGAAGGTCCGGCATAAGGTTGACCTTCTCTACAGCCGCCTCGGCCAGACTAGGGGGGCTGTCTTCCTGTTCAGCGATAGGGGGGGCATGAAGATTCACGATGTGATGAAGATTATTGTTATGAAGGCGGACACTAGAATAGACAGCGTCAAGATACTCTGCCTCGGACAGCTGGACAACGATTCGAAGAGGCTGGCCGAGCTTTACAATATTTTGGTCATCGAGAATATAGCTTCGAAGGAGCTGGCGACTGACGTTATGCCGCGCATAGTCTCCGCGTAGCTGAGGAGAATTACGCTCCTGCAGGCCGTTACTCCTCTCGCGACTTCTTCCAAACCTCGTAGCATCTTATCTCCTCGAAGAATAGGCGCCTCGAGGCTACGCACCTCACTATGAGGCCTCTCTTCTCCGCGTATTCTACGATAGCCTCGGCGTTTCCGAGGGTTGACGCTATGAGGACGAGCCTGGAACCCATTTCCATGAGTTGCTCTGCATCGTCGATGAGGCTTATGGCGAACTCGGCTCCCGTGGGGCCTGCCTCGGTCGCGACGTCTGCGGTGTCTTCGCTTGGGAGGTAGGGCGGGTTTGATACGATTAATCGTATTTTCCCGCTTGGGCGGAGGGCCTTGAGCTTGTCACCCACGACTATGTGGGTGTGGTCGAGGAGGTTGAGGCAGTTTTGTCGGGTGGCTTTCGTAGCGGCTTGGCTGATGTCTATGGCTACGACCTCGACGCCTCTCTCCGCGAGGTTTCTGGAGACTTCGCCGCTTCCGCATCCAACCTCCACTACGAGGCCGCCGCCTGTGAGGCTGGAGAGACAGTCGATTAGGAGCCAAGTGTCCTCTGCCGGCTGATAGACGGGGGGCTCCGAGCCCATCCGCCCTACACCGTAAAGACCATTCACTCGGCATTAGAGTCTTTCGTCTCGTGGTGGCTGGTGCGTAAGAATTATAAATGTGTCATGAGAGAAGATGCTTGAACGTTGCAGGTGATTACGCGTCTTGTATCCTAGGAAGTTTAGCTATGTTGCTCCAAACAGTGTCGGCGAGGTCTTGAGGCTGTTGAGGAGGTACGGCGACGAGGCGAAGCTCTTAGCCGGTGGTCAGAGCCTCATCCCTATGATGAAGCTTCGGATTGTTGGGCCGTCCGTGGTTATTGATTTGAAGAACCTCAAAGGCAGGCTTGCATACATCAAGGATGGGGGGCGGGCGGTGAGGATTGGGGCGCTCACGACGCATGCCGAGGTCGAGCTCTCCGAGACGCTGCGGCGCGAAGTCCCTCTGCTCCCCGAGGTCGCTAAGTGGGTTGGAGATATGCAGATAAGGAATATGGGGACTCTGGGAGGCTCGCTAGCCCACTCCGACCCGGCTGCGGACTGGCCCGTAGCGATGCTCGCCCTCGACGCCTCCGTGACAGTCCAAGGCCAGCGGAGGAGAGTGGTGCCAGTCTCTAGGTTCCACAGGGGCCCCTTCACCACCGCGCTCAAACCAACGGAGCTCCTGACAGAGATAACGGTGCCTAAGCCTCCGAAGGGGCATGGCTGGTCTTGGAAGAAGTTTGAGAGGAAGGCGGGGGACTTCGCAACGGTGAACGTTGCTGCGATAGTGGTTCCGGACGGCCAGGGCCGCGTTAAGAGTGCATCAATCGCCGTGGGCTCCGTGAGCTCGGTGCCATATAGGGCCGCTAGGGCTGAGAGGATGCTTAGGGGCAAGAGGCCTGACGCGGAGCTTTTGAACGGGGTTGCTGAGGCTGCGGCAGAGCCGGCCCAGCCTACGAGCGACTTGAGGGGCTCGGCCGAATACAAGAAGTGGCTGACGCGGGTGATGGTTAGGAGAGCTCTCGAAGAGGCTTTAAGTAGGGCTGGCCTTTCGGTGGAGGTGGCTCAGCATGCCTAGGCGGAGAGTCGGTGGGCCTCGGTCTGGGGCTGCTGTCGAGGCTGGGCAGGAGACCGTCCCAGTGAGGGTGAAGATAAACGGCGTGGAGTATTCGCACAACGTTGAGCCTAGGCTGCTCCTCGTCCACTACATCAGGGATGTTGTGGGCCTCACAGGCACACATGTGGGCTGCGACACGTCCCACTGCGGCGCATGCACCGTCCTGATTAAGGGCCTCTGGGGCGACGGCTGGCTGGCGGTTAAGTCGTGCACCCTCCTCGCAACACAGGCGGACGGGAAGGAGATACTGACCATCGAGGGCCTTGCTAAGAACGGGGAGCTCCACCCGCTTCAGAGGGCTTTCTGGGAGAACCACGGCCTACAGTGCGGCTTCTGCACGCCCGGCATGATAATGGCCGCCCTCGGATTCCTCCTGAGAAACCCGAGCCCGTCGAGGGAGGAGATTAAGTGGGGGATAAGCGGAAACCTCTGCCGATGCACGGGATATGTGAACATAATCAAGTCGATTGAGGCCGCTGCGAAAGAGATGCGGGAGAAAGGGACGGCGATATAGCCTGAGCTGAATTAGGCGACACCACACATCTACAGCTCATCTTTGTCGATGACTCACGTTTAAGAGTCGGGAGGCTGGCATCGACTCAGCCAGCTCGAGGATGACCGTTCTCGCTGACGTGGCCTCCCTCACCAAGCCGAAGATAACCCTCCTCAACATAGGCTCAGCCGTCTCCTGCTTCTTTCTCGCGGGGGGCGGGCCGGAGGGTGCGGCTCTTCTCTTCCTAGTCGGATATCTCGCTTCGGGAGGAGCTAGCGCGCTAAACAACTATCTCGACAGGGATTTAGATGGCTTGATGAAGAGGACCGCGGGGAGACCTCTCCCCCGTGGCCGAGTCCCCGCGAGGCTTGCTCTCACCCTAGGCCTGCTATTCTCCGCCTCATCTGTAGCCCTAGCCGCCTCAGTCTTTAACCCCTTGACAGCCTTAATGATAGTTGGCGGCATAGTCTCGTATGTCGTGGTCTACACGATTCTCTTGAAGAGGAGGACTGAGTGGAACATAGTGATTGGCGGAGTAGCTGGGTCTTTCCCGCCATTAGCAGGCTGGGCGGCGGCCTCAGGGTCGATTGGCCTTCCAGCGGTCTTGGTTGCTCTCCTCGTTTTCCTCTGGACGCCGGGGCACTTCTGGGCCCTCGCTCTCAGGGCGGAGAGGGACTACAGGTCCGCCCAGCTCCCTATGCTTCCAGCCACGAGGGGGGCTGACTATGCGGTGAAGGCGATAGCGGCCTCTAACGCCTTGATGCTTCTGGGCTGGGCCGCCCTCTCCCTGGTAATGAGCCTGCCGATGCTTTTCCTGATGGTTACCGCACCCTTGACTGCGCTGATAGCGTATTACACGGCCGCCCTCTCCTTGAGGAGGAGAAGGGAGGACTCTTGGAGGCTCTTCAAAGCCTCGAGCCCCTGGCTCCTCTTCGTTCAGATAGGTGTGTCCCTGGCTAGGGTCGCGTGAAGACGCCTAAACACATTACCGCTGTTGCTCGCGCCTATCCAGAGCCTCGCTCACCGCTCTAGCGCGGGCCCCCGTATCCCTCCCAGCCACTCCCACTCCTCGAGCCTCTGGCCTCAGCTTAAGCTCGACGTAAACCTCGTCCCCTCGGTGCTTTATCTCGAAGCCCAGCTTCCTACACAAACCAATCATCTTGACGTTCTCGGGAAGCACAATACCGTATATCGAGTCCAGCCCCCTCTCCTGCGCAATCTCGATAATCATGTCCGTCAGCTTGGTTCCGAGCCCTACACCCTGAAAGTCGTCGGCGACGAGAACCGCGAACTCCCCCCTCTTAGCCTCGCGGTCCATGATGAGCCTACCGACACCGACGTTCCTCTTCCTACCACC
The DNA here is from genome assembly GCA_025059595.1 of Candidatus Calditenuaceae archaeon. Taxonomy (GTDB): domain Archaea; phylum Thermoproteota; class Nitrososphaeria_A; order Caldarchaeales; family Calditenuaceae; genus HRBIN02. The sequence goes on from JANXDI010000012.1 coordinate 20,105, forward strand.
CTCACTATACTCCGCTATGATCGCGATCTCCCTGTCATAGTCTATGTTGCAGAGCCTAACTAGCATCTCGTGTGTTACCTCTCTTATTACTTGGAAGAACCTGAACCTGCTCGACTCCTCGGAGAGTCCCTTGATTAGCTCGTATTCGAGCGGCTCGTCCTCGGGCCTGATTGGGCGGAGGAGAACCTCCCTTCCATCCCTAAGCCTCCAAGGCCTCACATACCTCGTGGGGTAGGGCGATATGACCAAGTGGCTGTAAGGCTCTGAGGTCTCCACACAGCTGCTATCCAGTACGACTCTAAAGTCCACGGCATAGGCCTTGTCGCCGGAAACTATGAGGGGGTTAATCTCAGCCTCCCTAATCTCAGGGAAGTCCACAATCATGTTGGAGAACCGCACAATTATCTCCTCAAGCTTCTTCATGTCGGCCGGCGGCTTATTCCTCCAGCCGCGCGCAAGAATGCTGTATATCTTCGTCTCCTCCATCAGCCTCCTCGCGAGAACTTGATTGAGCGGCGGCAGACCTATCGAGTAGTCTCTGATATACTCGGTTGCTGTGCCCCCAGAGCCGAACAGAATAACGGCGCCGAAGTCCGGGTCTCGCGTCGAGCCAAGAATGAGCTCGTAATTCACCGGCCGAGCCATCCTCTGGACATAAATCCCCTCGACGCGGGCGTTAGGCATCCTCGACCTCACCGAGTCCACAAGCCTAACAAACGCCTCTCTCAGCTCGGCCTCGGACGAGATGTTCAGGACAACGCCGTTGAAGTCCGTCTTATGGACTATGTCGGGGGAGACAATCTTCAGGGCGACGGGGTATCCTAGCCTAGCCGCTATGACGAGAGCCTCGTTTAGACTAGTCGCCAGCTCACCCTTCGCCCTCGGAATACCGTAAGCGTCTAAGAACCTGTCGCACTTATCCAGCGTCAAGACCGTCCGCCCCTCAGCCAACTCCCTCCTTATCAGAAGCTTCAGGAAGTTCTTGGGTGGTGTGGGGTCTATCTGCAGGTCCTCCGGGGTCTCGTAGAGCAGCTCAAGGTTCCGCTTATACTTGTAGATATATGTGTATGTTTTGACCGCTTCCTCCGGAGTGCTGTATGTCGGAATATCGTTTCGATAGAATAGCTCTCTCGCCGGAAGAACCTCGTCGCCTCCCATCCACACTGTAAGAACCGGCTTCACGCGGCCGCTCTCATCAACTATGTTTATCACCTCTTTTGCGAGGTCAAGCGGCTTGGCCGCGCCCTGCGGAGTATAGATGACTATGATATCGTCGACTTGTGGGTCTGAGAGGCATGCCCTGAGGGCCACGGAGTATCTATTGACGTCTGCGTCTCCGAGGACGTCTATGGGGTTGCCTCCGCTCCAGTAGGGTGGTAGAACCCGGTTAAGGAGTTCGACGGTCTGGCTGGAGAGCTCGGCCAGCACACCCCCATACTCCACGACAGCATCAGCCGCAATAACGCCCGGCCCGCCGGCGTTCGTTATGACAGCCAACCTAGGTCCAGCAGGCAGACGCCTTGAATCCAAGACACTCGCACAGTTGAAGAGGTCCTTTATCTCGTCGACCCTCACGACACCAGCCCTCCTAAACGCCGCCCTATACACCTCGAAGCTCCCAGTCATGGCTCCGGTGTGGGATTGGGCGGCTCTGGCGGCTGCGGGTGATTTGCCCGGCTTCATGACGATTATGGGCTTGTTTCTCGCGAAACCCCTCGCCGCGCTCATGAACTTCCTCGCATTCCCCACACCCTCCATGTAAATCAGTATGCTACGCGTGTAGGGGTCTCTGCCGAGAAAATCGATCAGGTCACCAAAGTCTATGTCTAGCATCGAGCCTAAGGAGACGAACATGCTGAAGCCGACGTGCGCGCTGACGGCCCAGTCGAGGATTGCCGAGCCGAGCGCGCCGCTCTGAGAAATGAACGCTATCTGGCCGGGCTCAGGGTCTTTGAGGAGGAATGTCGAGTTAAGCCCTATTGGAGGCCTGATGAATCCGAGGCAGTTGGGGCCGAGTATTCTCAAGCCATATTTCTGCCTCAGCCTCCTTATCTCCTCCTCAAGCCTCCGCCCCTCCTCACCGGTCTCCTTGAATCCAGCTGAGACGATGACCGCTCCCTCGACACCAGCCTCGCCGCACTCCGCCACAACCGCGGGGACAGTCTTCGCAGGCGTGGCAACCACAGCAAGGTCCACATGCTCCGGAACCTCACCTATAGAGGGATAGCACTTGATTCCCAAAACACTCTCTCTGTTGGGATTGACCGGATAGACCTGCCTATCCCTGTTGGACTTGAGGAGGTTATGGAGAAGAGCCAGTCCGACACTACCCTCCCTCTCAGTCGCCCCAATCAAAGCGACGACCGAGGGGTTAAACATCCTGTCCAAGCCACCCAAAAGCCTCTACCACCAACAATACATAAGACCCGCACACTAAATAGTCTATCCCAGAAAAAAACATATTCTTGGCCACACCGCCCGACGAGGCCCTAAACGCAGGCTCATATTCCTGCTCCGGCCGGGATTTGAACCCGGGTCTCCGGCTCGAAAGGCCGGCATACTTGTCCGGGCTATACTACCGGAGCCTCGGTATGCTAGCGCAATTCAAATGTTGGGGGTTTCTATTTATAGGTGTAAGGAAAACCTACGCAGCCCGCAGAGCCCTCTGTGACGAGGATGGCTCCGACATAGGAGAAGAGGCCAGAAAAATATTCGGTGGCAAGTGATACGAAATAAAGTGCTGAGGGAGTAGTTATGATGGGTTTGAGGACTTTGTTCCTAGTCTAGCTCGGGCGTCTCTCCCTCTTTCTTCTTCTCCTCCTTCTTCTTAGAGGCTGCGACAACGTCGTCTATTCTGAGTATCATCGCCGCGGCCTCGAAGCTGGATTTCAGGGCCTGGGCCTTTACCTTGAAGGGCTCGATGACTCCTAGGCTAATCATGTCCTCTATCTTGCCGTTGTAGATGTTGATTCCATGCGTGTATCCCGCGTCTACGTGCTTGCTCCTAAGGGAGGACATTATGTCGACTGGGTCTAGGCCCGCATTCTCAGCTAGCGTCCTCGGAATAACTTCTAGGGCCTCTGCGAAGGCGGTCATGGCGAGCTGCTCCTTGCCGGAATACTTTGAGGCGTGATTCCTAATGTATTGGGCGAGCTCTGTCTCGACCGCACCACCTCCCGGGACGAACCTGTTGTCGTCTACGATTGTTATCATGTTCATCAATGCGTCGTTTAGTGAACGCTCGGCCTCGTCGAGCTGGCGCTCAAGCCCAGCCCTCAACAGTATCGAGACGGCTCTTGGGTTCTTGCAGCCCTCCACGAAGACAAGTCTGTCCTCGCCAATCTTCCTCTCCTCGACGAGCGCGGCCTCTCCGAGGTCCTTTGGCGAGAGGTCCTCAAAATTCGTGACTATTCTCCCGCCCGTCGCCTTCTCGAGCTTCTCCATATCGCTCCTCTTCACCCTCCTCACCGCGAGAATTCCGGCCTTGGCGAGGAAGAACTGGGCGGCGTCGTCGATGCCCTTCTGGCAGAATACGACGTTAGCACCCACCTGAGATACCTTGTCGACCATCTCCTTCAGAATACGGGCCTCCTCGTCGAGGAACTCCTTAATCTTGAGTGGGTCCCTGATTCTTATCTCGGCGCTAAACTCGGTCTTCTCAATCTCGAAGGGCGCGTCGATTATCGCTATCTTGGCGTTGGTTACGCGCTTAGGCATCCCAGGGTGGACGACCTCCTTGTCGATGACGACGCCCCTTATGAGCTGGGACTCGATGATGCTTTTACCCATCTTCTTCACAATCTGTATGTCGTCCTTGTCAGCCCTCAGCTTGCCGTTGTAGTCCTTGACGACGCTGAGGACCGCGTCGATTGCGATGTTTGAGATGTGCTCCATCCCGAAGCCCAGCGACTTGCTTCCGAGGCTTGTTCGGACAATCTTAGCTAGTGTCTCCTTGTCAGTCAGCTTCACCTCTGTCGAGATCTCGTTGAGACGTTTCAAGGCTAGGTCGAGGGCCCTCTTGTAACCGGTTATGATTGTGCTGGGGTGAATCTTCTGCTCAATCAGCTCCTCAGCCTTGGCGAGAAGCTCACCCGCGATTAAGACCGCGCTAGTTGTCCCGTCTCCAACCGACTTGTCCTGAGTCTTCGCAACCTCGATTATCATCTTCGCAGCGGGGTGCTCCACGTCCATCTTCTCGAGAATCGTGGCGCCGTCGTTGGTAACTATGACGTCTCCGATTGTGTCGACCAGTATCTTATCCATACCCTTAGGCCCAAGCGTTGATTTCACCATCTCGGCGATTATCCTCGCCGCCGTTATGTTATTTCTCTGCGCCGATCTTCCCCGCGTCCTCGATGTTCCCTCCTTCAGAATTAAAACTGGCTGACCGGCTAGAGCCATATCCTCTGCACCGGACTCTATTGTCTAGACCCCAAATTTAAAGCTAAACCCTCTATTATCTATGAAAAGGCGGGTCAGCGATTTAAGCGTCTGAGGCGGGTAAAGACTTAAACACTTGTTGGCTTTCAAGACTTCTTTAGGGCATGGTGCTTCTCGGTGCTCATGTCTCGATTTCTGGCTCGGTCGCCCTTTCGGTGGACAGGGCGAAGAGCCTCGGCTGCACGACCTTCCAGATATTCACGAGGAATCCGAGGGGCTGGATTTCCAAGAAGCTGAAGCGCGAGGAGGTTGAGGAGTTCATCAAGAAGAAGGGGGAGGCGGGATATGACGTCGTGGTTGCTCACATGCCCTACCTGCCCAATATTGCGAGCCCCGAGCCCCTGAGCTGGAGACGCTCAGTTAAGAGCTTAGCTGAGGAGCTTGAGAGGTGTGAGATGCTGGGGGTCAATTTCCTTGTCTGTCATATTGGGAGCCACATGGGCAGGGGCGTTGAGAAGGGGGTTGCGCAGGTTGCGAGGGCTGTCAGCGAGACGCTCACGAGGGTTGAGGCCAAGTGCATGATTCTTTTGGAGAACATGGCGGGCCAGAAGAACAGCGTCGGCTCATACTTTCCCCAGATTCGGGCCATCCTCGACAAGATTGGTGACGAGAGCAGGGTCGGGGTCTGCCTCGACACCTGCCACCTCTACGCGGCGGGGTATGACGTGGCCTCAGAGGAGGGGCTTGAAAAAACCCTCTCAGAGTTTGACAACGGTGTTGGGCTCAAGACACTTAAGGTTCTCCACCTGAATGACTCGCGGGGCAAGCTTGGAAGCCACCTAGACAGGCACGAGCACATAGGCAGGGGATACATCGGCGAGGACGGGTTCCGGGCCATAGTCAACCACAAGCACCTCCGCGGCCTGCCCATGATTCTCGAGACACCGCAAGATGATTACGGCGGATACGAGGTGGACCTCGAGACGATTAGGAGGCTACTTTCGCATGGCTAGCCGGCTGCTCAAGACGATAAATAATGTCGTCAGGCTCGGCACCTCCAAGCTTGCTCTGAAGTTTGTTCTGGTCGGAATCATATGCCTCCTGCTCGCCGAGGCGATTCTCTACCTGCTCGTGGATGTTTGGGGCGTCAACTCCCTCGTCGCAGGCGCGGTCTCAATCGAGATATCCGTAGTCGCCAACTTTATAATTAATGATGTCTGGACATTCAGGGAGAGCAGGTCCTCCGACGGATTCTTCACGAGGATGCTGAAGTTCCACATTACGAGGGTTGCGAGCATCGCTGTGAACTATGGAATCTACAGCCTCCTCGTGGCCCTGCTCGGCGTCAACCACCTCCTCGCTTATTTCGTAGCCACGGTCGTGGCCTTCTCCATCAATTTTCTGACGAGCGTCGTCTGGGTTTGGCGCGGCGTGCTAAGCGGCCAGCAAGGCGTCCCTACTGGGAGGCCGCCCTCTCAACCATCACGATTTCGGGGTCGCTGTATCCCAGCGTCTTGAGCCCGCGGAGCATCAAGGCGAGGTAGGGGCGGGAGGGGGCTACGTGTTTTCTCGGGCTGGTTGAGATATAGGTGTAAGCTTCCTCGACGCCTGTATCGGTTTTGACGCGTATCTTTATCCGACTTCTGATGCTCGGCGTGCCCTGGTATCTGTCGAGGACTGGGAAGTCCTCGCCCTCAATAGTGTATAGGGCGCCTATCACGTAGCTGTTGTCCTTCTCCTCTATCCCCGCAATCCCTCCGCGCCACGCGGCCGAGTAGGTGTCGAAGACGAGCTTATACCCCTCAAGCCTCGCCCTACGGGGCACGCTCCATTTACCGAGAATCTTTCTAATGACCTCGGGGTTGAGGGTCACATCATAGGCGAAGTAGTTGACGGCCATGCGCGGATGCCTGTGTGGGAGATTGGTGTGGGTTTTATTTGAGGAGTTGCTAGGTTCTTCTGCCGTGGCCGTAAGAGTTGTTGCCCCTGCGAGGCTTCATCTGGGCTTCGCCTCGACGGGTTTGCTTATGTGGCCGTGGTCGGGGATAGGGCTCGCGGTTGAGGAGCCTCAGACTGTCGTGGAGGCCCGGCCCGTTGGAGAGCCGGGAATTCGGGTCTCTGGGCCGAGGAGCGATGAGGCGCTGGAGCTTGCGGAGCTTGTGGCCCGGCGGGTCGGCTTGGGGGCTGGTGTGGACTTGAGGGTCGTCGATGCACCTCCGCGGCATGTAGGGTTGGGCGCTGGGACTCAGCTTGCTCTCTCGGTTCTTGAGGCGGTCTCGCGGATTGCCGGCGCGGAGCCTCGGCTCGATATTCTTGTGAGCGCAGGCGTTGTAGGCGCCTTCTCATGGGTAGGCGTCGCGGCCTTCAAATCTGGCGGATTCATCATCGACCTCGGCGCGGGTTTGTCGGTTAGGAGGCAACACATCACGCTAAGGTTTCCTCAGGAGTGGCTGGTGGTTCATGCCCGTCCGCCGGGCAGGCAGGGACATCCAAGAAAAGGTGAGGCCGAGAAGCTTAGAGCCATGAGCTACAGTAGGGAGACTGAGCAGCGGCTAGTCGAGCTCCTAATGAAGGAGATAGTCCCGGGCGTCCTCGACAGGGACTTAGAGCTCTTCGGCCGCGGCCTCGCAGAATACCAGAGAACCGTCGGAGCGGCCTTTGCCTCACATCAGCAGGGGACGTTCAACCCAGACTCAAAGCCAATCGTCTCAGCCATGGAGGAGGCAGGGCTCCTCGGCGTCGGGCAGTCTAGCTGGGGGCCAACGGTCTACGGCTTCACCGAGTCGCGGAGGAGGGCTGAGGAGACTGCTCGGAGCCTCTCCGAGAGGCTTGGCCTAGTCGCCACGGTTACCGAGGCAAACAACTCTGGGGCAAGGGTATCCACGTAATCCGTTCTAGAGACTTGGAGATTCCGCGGGGCCGTGGCTGGGTAGATAGGCTTTAAACCACACGTCGGCCTTCATTGGTTTGGGAGAAGGGAGATTGGACTTCTCGCGGCTAGTCAGCTTCTATGAGAGGCTTGAGGCCACTACCAAGCGGCTCGAGATGCGTGACATACTGGTGGAGCTTTTCCGGGAGAGTGAGCCGGGCGAGGCTGGTAAGATAGCTTACCTAACGCTGGGAGAGCTCTACCCTCCGCACACGGGGGTCGAGCTGGGGATGGCTGAGAAGCTCGCGATAAGGGCGCTGAGGCTTGTGAGCGGCGTGGATGAGCAGAGGGTTGAGGAGCTTCTGAGGAAGACCGGCGACCTCGGCCTCGTCGCGGAGCAGCTCCTATCATCCAAGAAGACCCAGATGACGCTGAGCCTCGAGGAGCTGACGGTTGAGAAGGTCTACGGCCAGCTTGAGAGGATTGCGCGCTTCGCCGGTGAGGGGGCGATGGAGATGAAGGTCAAGACACTCTCCGGCCTCCTAGCCCAGGCCTCTCCGAAGGAGGCCAAATACCTCATCCGCCTTGTGACGGGAAAGATGAGGCTCGGCGTAGCGGACATGACGATTATCGACGCCCTTGCCGCGATGAGCGGCGGAGGTAAGGAGGAGATTGAGCGCGCCTACAATCTCTGCTCCGACATAGGGCTCGTCGCCTCGACCGTGAAGTCCGCGGGCGTGGAAGGAGCCTCCAGAATCGGAATGAGGTTTGGAATACCCGTGAGGCCGATGCTGGCTGAGAGGCTCACGTCCGCCGAGGAGATTCTGGGGAAGTTGGACGGCACGGGATTCGCGGAATACAAGTATGATGGCGAGAGAATGCAGATACATAAGCAGAACTCGCATGTCCTAATCTTTTCGAGGAGGCAGGAGAACATAACGTCGCAGTTCCCAGACGTCGTCGAGATGTGTAGGCGCGGGTTGAAGGCGCGTGAAGCCATCGCTGAATGTGAGGCCGTGGCATACGACCCAGACACGGGAGACATGCTCCCCTTCCAAGAACTGATGCACAGGAGGAGAAAATACGACATCGAAAAAGCCGCGCAACTCTACCCCGTGAGCCTCTTCTTCTTCGACGCCCTCTATGTGGACGGCCAGCCGCTCATCGACCTCCCTCTCCTCGAGAGGAGGAAGATGCTTGAGAGCATATTGGAACCCTCGGAGAACTTCAGGCTCACCGAGGGGATAGTTGTCTCAGACTCTGAGAACCTCGACAAGTTCATGCTGAAGGCCGTGGAGGCCGGCTGCGAAGGCGTCATAGTCAAGGACATATCGCCCAAGTCGGTCTACAGGGCTGGCGCGAGGGGCTGGCTCTGGATAAAATACAAGCGGAGCTACGTCTCGAAGCTAACCGACACACTCGACCTCGTAGTGGTCGGAGCCTTCTACGGTAAGGGGAAGAGGAGTGGAAAGATTGGGACGCTCCTGATGGCCGCATACGACGAGGACGCCGATGTCTTCAAGACCGTCTGCAAAGTCGGAACAGGATTCAAGGACGAAGACCTAGAACACCTAACAGAGACCCTCACACCCATAGCCCTCAGCAGGAAGCCAGCCCGAGTCGAGTCAATAATGGAGCCAGACATCTGGGTAAGGCCCGAAATGGTCCTAGAGATAGTCGGAGACGAGATAACCCTCAGCCCAATACACACCTGCGGCTGGGGCGCCATCCGGCAAGACGCAGGCCTCGCAGTCAGATTCCCCAGATTCACGGGCAGATACAGGGAGGACAAAACACCCGAAGACGCGACAACAGTCAAAGAGATAATGGAGATGTATAAGTCACAGCTCAAGGTTATAGCTAGTGGAGAGGAGAGTGAGGCCGCTTAAGTCGCGCGGTATCGGAAACAGACAAAAGTAGCTCCAGCAACAACATACTACTTGATAACATAGAGCGAGGAACTTTTTTATATCACCGAATATCCCGCTCCACCCGAGTAGGACAGCTTGGGGGCCGCTAAACGTTTAGCAGTTTTCGCCCTTCTACTGACGATTACGCTATCGGCTCTAGCGGCTCAGATTCCGCGGGCCAGTGGAGCGACATTCACGGTGACGAACCTAAATGATTCCGGACCCGGAAGCTTGAGACAGGCCATATCAGATGCCAATAACAGTCCAGGAATAGACAGGATAGAGTTCGATCCAGCATTAGCTGGGACAATAACTCTTGAGAGCCCACTACCCCAAATAACAGAGGCCGTAATCATAGACGGCTCCACTGCTGGAGGACCAATAACTCTAGACGGCTCGACCTACAGCGTGGCTCAAGCCTTCACTATAACAGTCTGGTGGGGCGGGACTGAAATAACCTCACTAAGACTGAGAGGCTTCACTGAATATGGAATAATCGTGTCACAGGGACTGGACGAAGTCTTGATTCAAGACTTAGAAATCTCGGAGTGCGCATTCGGTGGGATATTAGTCATAAGATATGGTTGGGGTAGCTCGTCGTTTAATGTTAGAGTAGAGTCCTCCTCAATTCGCGATAATGGAGGCGTCGGCATAGTAATCAGGGCGAGCGGAGTAACGGTAACCGACTCTGAAATCTACCGGAACGGAGGAGCGGGAATACTCATCACTGTAGACGGCGTAGACTTTTCCATAACCGGCCCGACCATAACTGGGTCCCGAATATACGATAACGGAGCCGAGGGGGTCCTGATAACTGGAGAGGTTTCGGGATCCATCATAGGGCGTGATAACGTCATAGAGCGGAATAGGAGCGGTGGAATAACCATGGCAAGCGGCGACGCGGGTGCCCCAACCCGCAACGTAGTTGAGTCGAACACGATAAGGTTCAACGACTATCAGGATGTCGTGCTAGTGGGTGAGGGGGTCCAATACAATGAAGTGGTCGGCAACTACATAACATCCGATGAAACGAGGATAAGTAGCTTAGGCATAATAGTCAGAGACGGGCCAGACTATAACATTATTGAGAACAATATTGTTTCGAATCACCGCTTTGAAGGTATAGCGATAATCGGGCCTGAAACCGATAATAATGTAGTCCGTAACAACAGGGTGGGGGCCTTCGACGAGAACGGAAATCCTACAGGGGCTGTGCTCGACGGTAACGGCGCCGGAATTCTCGTAGGAAATGACGCGGCCCCGGACGTCAACTACCCATTCCCCGTTTACGGCTCAGCTCGAAGCGGCCCCCGCCAGACGATAATAGAGGGGAACTGGGTTCTACTGAATAGGGGAGCTGGAATAATCCTAATCAGGGCGACCGATGTCGCCGCCTCCGGAAACATCGTCCAAGAGAATATGCTTTGGGGTTACTATTGGGTCGGCTCGACGGGGGTCGCGGTAAACAGCGATGTAATAGGGAACGGTTTGGATGGCTTCAGGCTAGAACCGTACTACGGTGCTTCAGCATCGCCCGACCCACCGGGTCCTAACGATGACGTGCTTCCAAACATCGTCTCGTGGAGTGGGACTAACATTTTGGATAATGGCGGCTACGCTATAAGGTTCGTGGATTTCCGCCGCCCCATCAGATACACACCACCCGCGCAGGTCTCTGGAAATGCACTTGGATACGTTGGACATTTCTGGCTCGGTTATGGCCAGGTTTTAGACGAGTCGAGTAACCCTGTGTCGGGCAGAACTATCGAGCTCCTAAGGAACGATGGTGACGGCGTGGCCGATTATGTCTGGGGCGCCTCAGACGCTCAAGGAAGATACGGACCACTCGGCTTCAACTACAACGATATATCGACATGGGAGCTAATTATTGAGTATGAGATGGATGAAGATGGTGGAACCCGCTTCTACAATCCATACAGATTTAGACTTGACGGCGCGGACAGGGATGAGATTTATTTCTGGGATGGCAGATATCCCGACCCGCCAGACGAATCGGGTGGAGCGATAGAGTCTCCACTTGATACCGGTGTTTACCGCTATCAATTTGTGCTTCTCGAAGTCAGACTACCACGTCTTGTTGGAGGTGAGATTGAGCAGGCCCGGCCAGTTGAGGCCGGAGGGCGGCTGTCGGGTGATTCCAGGAATCCAGCGTTGTTCGCCGTCTTGGTAAGTCTGGCCCTTGCCGCGACTTTGGCCCTTCTGTTTATGATGCGTCGAGGCTGATTATTCAGATAACTTTGCTCACAGCTGATTTATGAGGCTTACCTCTTGTCGTAGTATCTCAGACTAGCGCCTGTTTCAGGGTCTGGCCCCACCTCCTCAACCGTCTTCGAGTAAGCCTCCCTCAGACTCATGCCGCCGGCGATATTCCTGACCAGCTCAAGCCCCACTCTATCCAGATATATATCTGTGGCCACGTTATCCACGCCGACAAAGGCTGATGCGCCCCTACTCAGGAAGGCTGAGGCGAGAACTTCGTCCACCGCTGAATAGCAGCTCAGAACTACTATGGCGGAGCCGCGGAACCTCCCCTCAAGCTTATCGGAGACGAAGTGCGGTGTTATGACGAAGTAATCCTTGTCCCCGACATATGGCACCCCCCTAAGGAGGTAGCCTGACAGATACTCTTCCAGGTACTTGTTCTCATTGAAGGGTTCGGCGAAAAGGCCTGAGCCTATCAGCAGCCCGATGGGCTGCCTCAATCTCCCGCCGTGCAACCTCATTATTATCAGAGAGAAGTCCATCGAAGGCAGTCTCCTGAAAAAATCAACACTCACCCCACTGCCGTTGAAGATTTCCACTACGTACCCAGCAGACTCTAGCCGCTCCGCCATGTCCCTTATCAGCTCTGGGTTCGGCAAGTCCTCCGACAGCCCATCAACTATGGCCGCTCTAGGGCGAGTTGGTCCAACGTGAAGAAGTTTCGAAATGTCTGTGGAGGCCGTATAGGCCGCGCCCCCTAAAGCCGCGAGAAAGACGATTGAGAGGAAGACTAAAAATGGCTTACGACGCCTCCACTTAGTCCTTCCCCTTCTCGTCCTCCTCGAAGCCTCCCACCAGCCATTAGAGGCTGATAGACCTATTTTTAGCCCTCTCGACGACCTCAGTTCACCCACATGAGTTATCAGGAAATAGCTCTCGGTAACATGGCTCGACGGCGGCCGATAAGGAATTATTATAAAAGGCTAGTGGGTTCTTTGAGTGTGGAGAGTGAACCTGTCTGAGTGGTGAGGAGGGGCAGGAGAAGGCGCGGCAGCTGGCGGAGATTAAGGCTTGGATTGAGCGTAGGATGATTGAGCTGAATCAAGAGCTCGAGATGCTTAAAAGGATGGGGAGCTATGTGGACGAGCTCTTGACTGAGCTGAGCTTCAGGAAGGCCGATGTCTTGGCCAAGAAGGCTGAGCAGCACCCAGCCCAGCCGCCGCCTCAGCAGGCCCTAGTCGCGCAGCCAACCATACGCTCCGTGAGAAGCAGGACAGGCGCTAACCTGGCAACCATAAGCTACACCAGAGAAGAGGCGAGATTCCAGATAAGCCCAGGCGTCGAGCTCCGAAGCGACGACAAACCCTTCACATCCTTCCTCCTCAGAAAAGTCTTGGACCAGATGGTTGAGGAGGACCGGAGGAGGGCCGAGGCCGGCGAAATCGACCCCGACAAGGTCCTGAGCTACGAGATTGTCTACGACGGCGACAAGGTTAAGGAGATTCTCGTCAGGAATTACAGGCAGGATTCGAGGCTGAGGGAGCTGATAAGCTCGGTCAGGTGGACGCTCGAGACGGTATCCTCCCGGTAACACCCCCAGCGGGATACCCGGCCCCGCTGTCGGAGTAATCCTTATCAGAGCCCCGCCACATACCGAGGAATCAGAGCCCAATAATGAGAACGGCAATCCTCGCAGCCGTAGCATCTCTAGCAGTCCTAGCGTGGATACTAACCCAAACACCGACGACAGACGCGCAAGTAGGACAGATTACCGTCACTGTCCTTGACTATCATGGAAACCCGTTACCTGACGCATATGTCTGCCTCCGAAACGCTACGGGATGCTATCAAGCTAGGACCGACAGCAACGGTAGGGCGACATTCAGTCCAAGCATAAAGTCCACGTTAACCTACAATCTAAACATCACATATTTAGGAATAATGAATGTAAGGAAGTTCGATGACTGGGATTACAGCAATCCTACCCATCCCAAAACCTTCACGACTGGCGTCTTTAACGTGAAGATATGCGCCTTGTCGAGCGGCGGCGTCCAGTCCGTACCTAACGTCCGCGTGGAGGTTAGGTCAACTTTGACAGAGCCTGACGTGAATGTCGAGCAGTCGACGGGCGGCGACGGCTGCGTAACCTTCCCCAGACTTCCCGGGAACGGGACCCTCTACGTCTATAACGCCACTTATGTTCATCCGGTCTTCGGTGTCAGAATAGCGACGGGTGAGACCAACCTCAACCTAGACACGGATAGCTACGATAACAACAACATTACGCTTCCGCTGTATCGTCTGAGGCTGACTCTCCGGGATAGGGGTGACAGGCCCGTGCAGGGTCTGGAGACTAGGCTCTGGAGGGGTGAGAAGACGGGTGACCCGCAGATGACAGCTACCAGCGACTCGGCCGGAGGGGTAGTCTTCAGCCTCCTACCCGAGGGCCGATACATCTACGAGGTCGTCTACAAGGGCGACATAATATTCGCGACCACATCACCCGAGAACATCAACGCCAACAGAGATAGGCCGCCAATCAGGCTGCCCCTAACACGCCTCACCATAGAGGTCTACGACCTCAAGAACAAGCCACTAACGGCATACACAGCTCCGGGCTACGAGCTGCTGGCTAGGCTCTACGCAGACACCAGACTCTACTTCGAGACACGGGAGAGGGGAGGGGTCATATCCGCGGGATACGTTTACGACGAGAAAGACTACCGCCTAGTCCTCCTCTTCGAAGACCAAGAAGTCTTTTCAGGAGCCCTACGTCCTGACGACGTCAAGACGGGGATAGTAAAGGTCCAAGCTAGGTTCGGAGACTTCAGCTTATCGCTCGACAGCTCTGGCTTCTTCGGAAATCTGCCCCGAATACTCCAGAGAGCGAGTATCAGGCTCGAGGCCGGGAACTACAGGATTGAGGAGCGGCTGGGCGGTGAGGGGGCTGTAATACTTCGCGACAAGCCCCTCGTGAGATACTCCTACACAATAATACTCGACGGAATAAACATAGGGTCTGGCGAGCTCACACCATCCCACGGCGAGCCCAGACAGCTCAGGCCAGCCTCCCACACCGTCTCAGTCCGCATCTCCTCCCTCGACGAGAGGCCTATTGCTGGGTCCCTCAAGATATCTTACGGCGGCGAGGCGCTGGGGACTGTCAACATCCCCCGCGAAGGAGGCTCGATAGAGGGGCTGGCGAGACTCCCTTACAGATACTCCTTCACATATATGGGGACAGAAGTGGCGGTCGGCGAGGTTAGAGGCGAGGACATCCAAGCTGGCGTGGTCAACATAATTGCAGCGGTGGCCGATGTCCGGGCCAAGATATTCGACAACGCCGGGGAGGAGCCTCTCACCGGCGCGATGGCCACACTCGCGATAGCGTCATACAGGCAGGACTCGCTGGTGAACGAGGAGGGGCTTGCACTATTCCCCGACGCGCCTCTCACAACAGTCACAATCACCGTGAACTATCAGGGAGTGAAGGTCTATTCAAGCACAGTCACATATTCGCCGGAGCAGAGGCTCCTCGAGATAAAGGGCACAGGCGTCTACACCCTCACGTTCAAGATACTTGACGGCGAGGGCGAGCCCCTCACGGACTCCGAGTTCAGGCTCAGCGTCGGAGCCCTTTCAGTATCAGAGACGCTCCGTGGGACCGGCGAAATCACATTGAAGCTGATTCCAAACGGAACACTCTCGCTCTCAGTCAACTACATGGGTGTGAACGTCTTCACGGGTTCTCACCGCCCCTTGAGGTACGGAGAGGTTGTCGAGCTAGACGCCAAAGTCTACAGGCTTCAAGTCGAGGTGCGTGCGAGGGGGAGAGAGGGGCCGGAGCTTCTCAGAGGCGCCCAGCTCCTCTTCGACAGGGAGGAGAGGAGGCTTGCGGAGGTGAACGCAGCAGGCGGAGCCGCATCACTAAAGCTCCCGGCTGGAAACTACTTGGTCCAAGTCAACTATAAGGGAGTGCCTGTCGCGGACAGAGTCGTCGCGCTGACAGGAGCGCAGAAGATATCAATCGAGGCCTCCGCATACTGGCTCGCCGTGAAGGTCCTAGGATTTGACGGCTCGCCAGCGGCTAATCTGACAGTCAAGCTCTTGAGGGAGGGCTCCGACGCGCCTATAGAAGAGCTCACGACAGACCGCGAAGGGAGAGCATCAACAATACTGCCCGAGGGAGTCTACAACGTAGTCTACGGAGGTGGAGGCGTCTTCAACACGGTTCGGCTGCCGGTCAGGTCGGTATTCAGCTGGACTCTACTCTACGGCGAGACCCGCGCAAACAACATCTATCCACTCGTCGCAGCACCAGCACTCGCGGGATTATCTATATATGGCCTCATCAACTCCTTCAGGCTAAAGTCGAAGGTGAGACGCATCTGGACGCAAAGGCAGGAGAGAGCGGCAAGGGCGGAGCCGGAGAGAAGGCCCCGACAGAGATTGAGGAAAAACGTCTAAACAGAGGAAGGAGGCTAGCCAAGTCAATCATACCAGTCGCAATAGCGGTAGGTCTCGCATTCCTAAGCTACTTTCTCCTCGGCGTCGCGATGGGGACAGACACGCCCCTAGTGGTCGTCCCGACAGGGAGCATGCGACCGACGATAGAGGTCGGAGACATACTCTTGATTCAGGGAGTAAAGCCCGGGGAGATTGTGGCTGACCCGGTTAACGGGGACGTTATTGTTTTCTGGCAGCCCGGAGGCGGCGTTAGAATAGTTCACAGGGCGATAGCGAAGACCGAATACGGTGTGGTGACGAAGGGGGACGCGAACGCTTACCCCGACTTCTTCTCACCAGTCCCCTACAGGCTCGTCATCGGGAAGTGGACCGGGGTGAAGATACCTTCATGGACGGGAATAGGCTATCTGGCCCTCATACTGAGAGGCGAGCTCTACCAGCCATTAGGCCAAATCATCTGGGCCACAATAATCCTCATCAACATACTCCTAATAGCTAGGGAGGTATTAGCCCCTCCAAAGAGTAAAGCCTCCCCCTAACAGCCTCGACTAGCCTCCTCAAATCACCTCCACCCGAGAGCCTCAAAGCATCATCCAAAAGTGAGCGGGCCTCTGACCAAAGCCTCAAAGCGTCATCACGCCTACCCATCGAGAGGAAGGGCTCAACCCTCGACAGCCTCACAGCCGCCTCAACGAGGAGTGAGGCTGAGCGGGAGAACGGGCGCACAGGTGTCAACCTGTATCTGAACGCCACAGGCCTGCCGCGGACATCCAGCCACACATCGGCCTCAGATGCCTCGACAACGACGAACTCTATGGCCGCAGACGCCTCACGGAGCACAGGGGCCTTAACAACCTCACCCACGCCGAAGCTCATAGCCACAGCACCGAGGTCCAGCGCCGCCTCGACGACATACTCTGGAGCCGTCACGTTCAGCACACCACTTCTCCACCTCAACAAGTTCTGAGCAGTTTGAGAAGAGAGATGCGGCCGCAGAGCGATGGTTGAGCCCTGCCCCAGAAACCTGCAACCCATCGCGGCGGCGTGAGGCGAGCCATCCATACTCAACGTAGTCACGACAACCTCGTAGTTCACATCATCCTCCAGCACCAAGACCTCCATGAGGCTAAAGGGGGAGGCGCTAATCCACTCGGAGTCGCGCGGCCCACACAACACCGGGGAGAGAAAGAGGCCGACCCGACATAAACCCTACCCAAGCGCTTATTGGAGGGGCGCCGCAAACATCTTAACAGGAGGCCTTGGGAGCCCCCGACCTGAAGAGAGAGATGCTGAGGCTGCTGGAGGAGGATGAAGAGTTCAGATACGCGGTGGCAGGCAGGCTGGGGATACTCGAGATACTTAAGAGACTGGACAGGCTCGGAGGTCGAAAATCATCAAAGTGATTTACGCCGACTACTCTACGCCCGACGCACTCGATTACGCAAGAAGCAGGGGTATCTGGGTTCTAAAGTGGAGCGGTGACTTGACGCCCCTAGTCGTAGAGGGCTCCGACGAGAAGAGAGGCTAGGGTGGACCTCTCCACTCTCAAAACAATAATTTAATAGACGGCAAGTCTCTCTTTCGCCGTGCAGGCTAACGAGCGTGTCTACCATGTCACGAGCGGGGCGGCGGACCTCGAGAGAATTCTACTCTCAGACGACACCGCCTCGAGGGCAAACATAATACTAAAGGACGCGAACCTCCTACTCGGCCGCGAAGGCACCTACATCAGGGTCATCGGAACCGAGGAGCAGCTGAAGCGTGTTGACGAGCTGCTCAAGGAGAAGGCCCGGCTCGTCGAGGGCGAGGAGCTAGACCAAGTCCTCGCGAAAATCAGGGAGGAGGACGAGAGAGCCCTCTCAGGCTTCGGAAGCATATTCACAGAATAGCCAAAAATTAAATCCTCCCCTAGGCGGAGACGATATTTGGGGGCGGGGGTGGCCGAGCCAGGTCAAAGGCGGCGGCCTCAAGATCCCGGTTAGGTGGAGAGAAAGCCGCTCCCGTAGGGGTTCGTGGGTTCGAATCCCACCCCCCGCAAGAGCATTAAGGCCTGATTCTGTCCCTCAGCCTTTATTCCGCGTCTATGTGGAGGGGCTGCCGGCGCTAGTTTTGAGTGGTGAAGCTTCTGAGAATAAGTCTACGCGGAACAGACACTTAGTCGGGCATCGGCCACGCCCAGCTCAGATACAATTAACGAGACCGTCAGCGACGATTATGATACCCCGGCACCGCGGGAGTTCGTGGGTTAAAATAATCCACCCGCTACTCATGCTCCAACTCTATTATCACTTTTTGAATGAAAAGAGTGTCTTCGAATCCTTATATATTTAGTGACCTTTTTGGTATCTGTGACTGATTGGGTACCTTCTTGGCTGGCCCGGCAATACGTCCTCCTGCTTACCCGTTTCTGGACTCGTGTTTTCACGGTCTCCGAGGCTTTGGAGGCCGGTGTGGCCAATCCGAGAACTGTTTTGTCTCGGCTTGCCGGGCGCGGGTGGGTTGAGAGGTTGGGTCGGGGAGAGTATAGGACAGTTCATCCGCTGGCCGTCTTTTCGGACGCTAGTCTGGGCTGGAGGGCGCGGGTTAGGCAGAGGGTCTATCTGCCGATGCTTGAGTTTGTTCTGGCGAGGCTCTGGGAGGGGTTTGGCGAGAGGCTGAGGACGGTGCTTCTCTTCGGCTCGGTCGCACGTGGAGAGGCCCGCGACGAGAGCGACATCGACCTCCTAGTGGTCGCCGACGGAATGCGGCCGCGATACGGCGACAGAGTCCGCGAAGTCCTGGACATGCTTGAGGGGTGGGAGGGCGTGAAGAGGAGCCTCGGGGAGAGATTCGGTGTCCACCCCAACCTCGACCTGCTGCTTCTCGACGTGATGGAGGTAGATATTTCGCATCCATTCTACTTCGACATAGTTCAGGAGGGTGTTCTACTCTTCGACAAGGCCGGGTTCATGGCTGAGAGGCTGGAGAGGTTGAGGGCTTGGATGGAGCGTGTCGGGGCTCAGCGTGTCCAACTACCCGGCGGAAAGTGGTATTGGCTCGTTCCTCAGACCGTTGAGGATGTGTCTACGAGGACATGATGATGGATAGGCTGGCCGCAGACTATCTGAGACGGGCTCGGTCGCGTTTGACGGATGCCGAGTCGGCCCTCAAACGGGGAGACTATCCCGAGGTCGTTAGATATAGTCAAGAGGCCGTCGAGATGTCGCTGAAGGCGTGCCTCAGACTGGTCGGCGTCGAGTATCCTAAGGAGCATCACGTCGGCGATGTCTTGAAGCTTCAGGCGGAGAGGTTTCCAGAGTGGTTCCGAGCACTCGTCACCGATTTTGACCGCATATCAGCCGAGCTGGCCCTAAAGAGAGCGCCTAGCATGTATGGCATAGAAGCATCGGGAAAAAGCCCAAGCGACCTCTTCGACAAAGCCGAGGCAGAAACAAGCCTAAACAGCGCGAAGCTAGTCTACGAAAACTCACTCAAACTCTTCCGAGAAAAGACCAAAGCAGACATATAGAATACACGCGTATAAATCTTCGACGGAAAGCAGGGGGTCACCTCTGTCATGGGTGGGGCAGAGAGCTTTTAATTTGGAGTCTCTCGCCTTATCAGGATTCTGAAGGTTGCTGCGGGCCTCCCTGCGGCTAGCAATAGGCCGATGTCGAGCTTCTGTTGTAACATGTAAATAACGGTGTTCATGAAGAAAGAGCGATTTCATCTACGTGAAGGAGATATAGTAGTCATTTGTGGAGAAAGATACAAACTCGTCAAGAACCTTAGCGGCAGAAAAGCAGAGCTTTTCAGTTTAGAACATGGCTCGTAGAGAGTTTGGGGCGTTCGAGCGGGAAAGAGTACGTAATTAAGGAAACCGGTAAACCGGAGTTAATAACATCAGAGCTTCGAGCCTACATATACTTGGAGAAAAAGAATTTCCCAGAAAGATATTTCTCTCGATTGAAGGCCGTCGATAACGACGTCAAAATCTACAGAGGAGAAAAAAGGTAGGAGGGGTTGAGACATATAACAACCTTTACGCACCCGTTCTAAAAACGACGGAACCTTGCATAACTTCAAAAATCTTTTGAAAAAATATAGTAGTTTGAAGAGCAAAGTAGAGCGTAAACTGAAGAGACGTGTGGACAGACTTCATAAATCGGGAGTAATTCACGGAGACCTCAAAAAGGCGAAAATTCTGCTGAGAATGAGCGGCCGCAGAGCCAGGGTGCTTTTAACGGATTTTATCCATAGTAAAATCCTCAAAGACCCAGATGAATTCCAAAAACGCGAGAAAAAAAGAATCAAAAACTACAACTAATCCTGGACAAGGTTTAGCGGCGGCAGGCTCAAGACCTGCTCCCTTAGAGGTTCATGTGTTCGAGCTCCCGCTCCATGAGTCTGTTGTTGTGATGAGGGGTTTGTTGTGGTTACAGGTTAACCGCTGTATTCCGCGAACAGTTTCTTCACGGCTTTGTATGCCTGCTCCGCCGAGTTGAACGCCTCCTCAGCTTCCGACTTGTCGAAGACGAGGTCCGCAGGCGTCATCGAAAGCTCGTCGCCATACATCGCCGGCTCCCTCTTTTCCGCCAGCTTCCTTGAGACATCGGCCATCTCATCGACTGGGAACCACGCCGGAAATCTGTCTCTGAACTTTATCAGGGCCGGGCTTACGTCGTGTCTCTTCGGATACTCTATTCCAAGAAGCCTTAACGCAGCTTTTAGCGCCAGCTCGACGGCCTCCTGAGAGCTTCTAATCGAGTAGGCCAGGCTCCCTTCATTCAGCTCTCTTTTAGCGGTCTCTAGCCTTCTAGCTGATTGGGTCAGAAGAGATTTTGCAACATCCACGTTTCTCACAGCTCAATCACTTCTCCGACCTTTGCGTCGGGCTTCAGGACCCATACCCATTCCTCATCAGTCAACCACACCCTAGACGCTCCAAGCTCCTTCATCCTCGCTTTCATCCTTCTGACCTCTCTACCGTAAGTTCCGTCATCTACAACGGCTATGCCTTCCTCCACCACATCGAGCATGATCGGCGGATGTTTTCGGAGGGTTTGGCTACTGATGGGGTGGAACGAGAGGTGAGTCGATATCCCCTTCTCCTCAAGCCACTCTAGTTCACGGGCAACCCTCGGGGAGTATTCGATGCTTACGAGCCTGTCGACGGTTTTCCCGAGTGATTTGAACCCGTCCAGAACTATTAGGAGGTCCACATCGCTGTCCACCCCAGCGCTGCCCCTAGCCACCGACCCGAAGACGACGATGCTCCTCAGACCTATGTCGTTCCTCATCGCTTCTATGCTGAATGCTCCCACCAGCCTGCTGTATCTTTGCTGCGGTATTTTCTCGAGGTTCCGCAGCACTCCGGCAACGCTTAGAAGGTAAACGTCTGGGTCGGCGAGCCTGTAAATCCATCCCCGCGGCGTCTTTTCATGAACATAGACCACACCCGCTTCCCTCAGCCTCAGCAACGCCACCCTCGCAGCTCCGCCCCCTCTAAGCAGTTCAGCCACGTCGCCTGACGTGAACCCCTCGGCGCCAAACTTGTGGTACAGCCTCGCATAGAGCGTGCCGAGCCGGTTGGAAAGCCATCTAACCATCCGTTACATCATTTGTAACGCTCAGATATAACGGTATAGGCCGAGGCTATTCTGAAGAAAGTCATCACCGTGACGGCCCTCAGACACGGCTTTTACCCTGTACCTTGGTCTCTGTTCTGACCGGGCCAGGAGGGAGAGAAATGGTGAGTGGTGAGGCTGGTGCCGCCTTCAGGAAGTCTCCTCCGCCCAAGGAATTCTCCGGTAGCCTAGTTAACTCAAGACCCGCTCCCCTATGGACCCGTAGGTTTGAATACCATCTTCGTGCACCGGCACCCTCCAGAGAGTGTCTTCTGTTGTCGTCGTGTCTTATTTTGTGTTCGGGATTCCTGCGGATGGTTCGAGTTTGGATGCTCATGGCTGGGCGTTTGAGGTCTGTGGTCGGCGAGTTGTCTTGTTGCGGAGGGTTTTTGATTTGGGGTCTCCGGTCTTATGCTGGTGTCTGGTGTGGAGAGGTGGGAGGGGTATAGTGGGTTTCTGCTGGAGATGATTAGGGCTGCGGGTGCGGAGATTGGTGACGAGGTTTTGGTGGAGCGGCCTGACGGCTCTAGTTTCCGTGGGCTGCTTATGTCGAAGACGGAGCTCTCGGCTGAGAATATCCTCGTGGTGAAGCTCGGTAACGGCTACAATGTTGGGGTGGCCGTGGACCCTTCGTGCAGGATTCTGAAGGTTGCTGCGGGCCGTCGGCCGGCTTTCATCCGTCCTCCGCCTCCTCCCTCGAGGAGCGGCCTCCCGCGTGTCAGGATAGTTGGGACTGGGGGGACGATTGCGAGCCGGGTTGATTATAGGACTGGTGCTGTGAGGCCAGCCATCTCTTCCGAGGATTTGGTCTCTCTTGTGCCTGAGCTGGGTGAGGTTGCCGCTGTCGAGGCTGAGGTCCTGTTCTCGATGTATAGCGAGGACTTTACGACACGTGAGTGGGGTGTGATTGCTGAGAGAGTGAAGCAGCTTATTACGGATGGCGTTGAGGGCGTGGTCTTGACTCATGGGACTGATACGATGCACTACACGGCGGCTGCCCTGAGCTTTGTGCTTCAGAGGCCTCCGGTCCCGATTGTTCTCGTGGGCTCTCAGAGAAGCAGCGACAGACCCTCCAGCGACGCGGCCTCAAACCTAATCGGAGCAGTCTGGGCCGCGGCCCGTGCACCATTCGCCGAGGTCGTGATAGCCATGCACTCTTGGCACTCGGACGATTCAATTTCATTTCACCGAGGGACACGGGTCGTGAAGATGCACACCAGCAGCCGCGACGCGTTCAGGAGCGTCAACGCCTCGCCCCTAGCTGTTCTGGAGGAGGAGGGGGGCCTCAAAGTCCTCGAAGACGGCTTCAATCCGCGGGGAGGTGGAGGTTTTCTCTACGCTCCCGGGTTCAGCGACCGGGCTGCCCTCATAAAGTTTTATCCGGGAATGGGGCCGGAGATTCTCGATTATCTTGAGGGTGAGGGGTTCAGGGGCGTGGTCTTGGAGGGGACTGGACTTGGCCACGTCGCACGGCGCTGGATTCCGGTGATTAGGCGGCTGACCAGCGGCGGCTTCTTCGTCGGAATGGCTTCTCAGTGTAGGTTCGGGAGGGTGAACATGAGGGTCTACAACACGGGGCGAGACCTCTTGAACGCCGGCGTGGTTGAGCTGGACGACATGCTGGCTGAGACGGCTCTGGTTAAGCTGATGTGGGCGCTCCACAGGGCTAGGGACTTGGAAGAGGTTCGGAGGCTTATGTTGACGCCCGTGGCTGGCGAGATGGGTGGGAGGATTCTTCCAAGGAGTGTGGATGCGGGGTGAGCTACGAGGAGCTCGGCCTCAAGGTTGGGCTAGAGATTCACAGACAGCTCGACACGAAGCACAAGCTCTTCTGTAGTTGTGGAACGACGCCTCCGCCTGAGGGCAGGGCCAAGATTAGAGTGATGAGAAGATTGAGGGAGACTCAGAGCGAGCTAGGCGAGGTCGACCAGGCCGCTCGCTTCGAGTCCCTCCGGATGAGAAGGATAATCTATGAATATGACCCCTCCTCAGCGTGTCTGGTGGAGCTGGACGAGGAGCCTCCACACCCCATCAACCTAGAGGCGGTCCGCATAGCCCTGACTGCTGCGCTCATGGTAGGGGGGAGGCCCGTTGACGAGATTCATGTGATGAGGAAGATTGTGATTGATGGGAGTAACACCTCGGGCTTCCAGAGGACTTGCATCGTGTCGCTGGGCGGCGAGCTTGTTGTGGACGGCCTGCGAGTACCCATTCAGACGATTACGCTCGAGGAGGATGCTGCGAGGATTGTGAGGGCTGAGGCCGACGAAGTCGTCTACGACCTCTCGAGGCTCGGAATACCGCTCATCGAGGTCTCGACAGGCCCGGTCCTCAACTCGCCCACGCTCGCCGCTAAGGCTGCTGAGGCTATCGGGAGGGTCTTGAGGGCGACGCGCGGTGTCAAGAGGGGGCTGGGGACGGTGAGGCAAGACCTCAACATCTCGATTCGGGGGAGCGGGCTGATGGAGGTGAAGGGCGTCCAAGAGCTGGAGCTGATACCCAAGGTGATAGACTACGAGGTGAGGCGACTCAAGCACCTAGCCAGCCTCGTAGAGGAGCTGAAGAGAAGAGGCGTCCAGCCCGAGGCCGTCGAGTCCCAGCCGATACTGGACTTGACCAGCGTCTTCGAGGGGTGTGAGAGCCGGCTGATTAAGAGAAAGATAAGCGAGGGCGGCTTGGTGCTGGGACTGAGGTTACCGGGGTTCGCTGGGCTTCTCCGCGGCGAGGGAGACGTGCGGCTGGGCAGGGAGCTGGCAGAATACGCCAAGGCCTGGGGCGGTGTCGAGGGGATATTCCACTCAGACGAGCTTCCCGGATACGGCATAGGCCGGAGCGAGGTCGATGAGGCGCGGAGAGTATTGGGATGCGGTGAGGGCGACGGGTTCGTCGTTGTGGCTGGACGCGAGGCGCGGGCCCGGGATGCGCTGGAGGCCGTGAGGATGAGGGCGGCCCAAGCCTGTGCCCTGATTCCCGACGAGACGCGAGCCGCGCTCCCGGACGGGACGACAATCTACATGCGGCCGAGACCGGGCTCCGCCCGAATGTATCCCGAGACCGATATACCCCCGTTCAGAGTTTCTCGAGAACTTCTCGAAGAGATTGAGAGGAGCCTTCCGCCTCCGCTCGAGAGGGTTGCGGAGGAGCTTGTCAAGCGATACAGGCTCAGCAACCAGCTAGCCTGGGAGCTCATAGACTCGGAGATGGTTGAGGAGTTCGAGGCAATTGTGGGGCTCGGCGTCGCACCCAGCGTAGTCGCCAGCACCCTCACAGAGGGGCTCAAACAGCTGCGAAGAGAAGGCCACCGAGTCGAGAACATAACACCCCAACACATCCGCGACTACTTCAAACTCGTAAGCAGGGGCGAAACAGCGAAGGAGTCAGCCCTCCAAGTCCTCGCCGAAATCGCCAAAGACCCCGCACTCGCGGCAGAGGAGGCCGTGGATAGACTTGGTCTGAGAGCCCCACCCATAGAAGAGGTCAAAGCCTACATCGACGAGCTCGTATCCCACGTGCCGCCAAATGAGAGGAAATCCGCAACCGGCAAACTGATGGGCGAGCTAATGAGAAAATACAGAGGCAGAGTCGACGGCGCCCTCCTCAACAAGCTCCTAATGGAAAGAGTCAAGGCCAACTAATTCCGAGACAACTTGCAGATTTCAGCGAGATTTAATCTCACGAGATAGTAATACCGCACAGCGTAATGGTGGCTAGCCGAATTATATGTTAGGCTTCTTCAGGTTCTACGCCCTCGATTGAAGTCATTCTATACGCGGTATATGTCGCTAGGAGCGCTGTAGGTGCTGCTAGTTCTGTTGGGAGGGTCATGGCTGGTGCGAGGTCTATGACGAGGTCTGCGGCCCTGTAGACTCCCTTGGGGATTCCTTCCCTCGCACCGAAGAGAAGGTTGATGCGCCTCGCAGAGCTGTAGAGCTCGGCAAGCCGTTGGGTGGTTTTCGAGAGCTCGACGCCCTCAGGCTCGAAGACTATTATTGGCTCACCTCTCCTCGCCCTCACCAGCTGGTAGAGGTCCTGAACCACGACGCTCACAATCCGCGGCCGCCTCCCATAGGCTCTCTGCTGAACCTCGAGCCTGCTCGCCTGACCCTCGAGAACCCCCTGCAGAAACTCTGAAAGAGAACGCGCGTCAACAGGCTCGGAGGGAGCCACGACCAGCTCGCCGACCTCGAACGCCTGGACAGCCCTCCCAATCCTCGCGCCAATCTCTCGGCAGGACTTGGGCGGCCCCGTGTAGGGCATCTGGACCACGCTTATCTTCGCGAAGAACTCGTGGGCCTCTCTTTTGCCCGGCCTCATCTTGACCCACTCCCTGCTCCCCTCATAGACAGCGATGTATGCCTTCTCGCCGATTATCTCTACGCGGACAACCATGTCAGGCGTGTCTAGGTCCACGGGTGAAGAAAGCTCTCTCTGAATCGCGGCACCCACCGCGATGTTGACGTCCAAGCTCGTGAAGCTGTGCCGGCCTCTCCTGACCGTCCTGACCGCGAAGGACTTGGAGGAGTCCACCTGACCTCTAGCGACTTGGACGGCTGCTTCGGCTATGTCTTCAAGACTGGCAGGGACGGATGTCTTGACGCGGTAGACGCTCTCAGCCTCAAGCACCTCAGAGAAAATCCGCGCGTATAGGGCCTCGGGATCTCCGCAACTGGTCACAGCCACGAGGCCCACGTAGCCGCCGGGCTTAACGACAATCTCAGCCCCGGGGTCAAGCTCAGATATCCTCGCGGCGCAGACCTCCTCAAGACCCAGAGGAGTCTTCACCAGAACCTCCAAACAACCACCCCACCGACCATTCCTAAAAGCTATGATTGTTAGCCATTTAAAGAAGAAGACCGTAACTAAAGTGCTCAGACCCTTTAAGTGTCGTCAGACATTAACAGGTATCGTGTTAGATGAACAGTTTTATACTCAGTCCTTATCTTATCCCACCTATCTGCTCTCACAACTTCAACTTCAAGCATACATGATATTTTTCATCAGCCAAACATTTGATTGTTATGTCTGTATTCTTACCAGGCCCTAGTTCAGCCCGCAACCTTTTAAAGTAGCCATTAAGCTTAGAGACTAACAATAATTCCTTGGACCGTGCATGCTTTGCTAAATCTATGTCAAATGGTTTACCCAAATCATTTCCACTCTCTTAGCGGTTATTCTTACTGTTGTTTCTTCTAATTTCTATGATTTTATTCCTCATTTTAGAGAAATAACCTTCGTTCTTTTTGATAATGTCTTCATAATAATGCGCTATGAGCCTCGAGGATGAGGAGTCAAGCGAGTTTAACGCCGATATCATCGCCGGATAAGTCCTTACACGGTAATCTTTCTCTGTCAGTTCCTCCTTTATGCACCTTTCCATCTCCTGACTTAACATTAATCTTACTTCCTTTAGCAGCACGTGAGAGTCTATAACCGCTTCATTACCTGATTTATTACTGTCAGATTTCTCGAAAAAGAAGATAAAATCGAAAGGGAGTGCGTCAACCTGCATAGCGTGGAAAGTTGTTTCATACCCCTTCAAGTACGGTTGATAGGATACCCCTATGTAATCGAAACCACTAGTCTTTAATGCTGAAAGGAAAGCGGCGACTACTCGGAGATCTTTGCTGTTAAACGTTGAGATGAATAACCCATTCTCTCTGAGGACCCTGTGACACTCTCTGAAAACAGTCGCAAGTCCTTTTCTGTAATGTTCAAGTGTGAAGCCACGTGTTTTGTTAATTACAATCTCACTGTTTTTTGGTGAGAGCTCTGAATCCAACCATAAGAAGTAATCAGAGAGCTCTGCGTAGTTTACGTTTCCACCATAGGGCGGGTCAGTTATAATAGCTTCGACTTCACCATCTGGTATTGGCAACTTTCTAGAATCAGTATTGAGTATCATGTACGTTGCTTTACCTCTTTTCAATTCGTCAAAAGATTCTCCTCTGACGGCGTATCCGTTGATGTATTTGTTGGTATATTCCTTTCCACGTATAATCGCGTTTGCCCTCCTCAGAAATTGATGCCACACGTTTATTTCTAAATATCGCGGGTATATCCAATAAGCGTGCATCGCCCACCCTTCGATAATCTTCCCCCTTCTGTGACTCATCTTCGAAGCCCATTTGAGCGTGCTGCTTAGAGTGAATTGTAAGAAACTCTTGACTTCTTCGGAGGTTTTGCAACTATTTATAGCCTCTCTTAAATAATGAATGGCAGCCAAGTTCCTAGGTGTATAGAGTTCGTCGAAGTACTTGTAGCCGCTTTCTAATAGCTCGCTGGTCTTATCTCCAGCAGGTATTTTCACCCTATTGGACAAATTTATTCTTGGTGGTCTCGGCAGGTCAATAGGCTCGGGTTTCTTCCTGCCTCTATGACCTTTGGGACATTTGAATTGGACGATGAGTGCCTCGCCAGTTTTACGGTCATATTCTACCCACTCCGCCACTCCTTGCCAGTTGCAGAGGGGGCATTTGACGGCGTAGAGCTCGTCCATCAGCCGGCTGAGTTTTTCCTTCAGGGAACTAAGTGCACCACGGTACTCTCTAATATCAAGGGGAGCCACCTCATGATACATTATCTTAACCGCGAGTGGATTCAAATCAACGGCAATTACCTTTCTACGAGCAATTAAACCCTCGACTAACGTAACACCGCCACCCGCAAATGGGTCCAAAATGACATCGCCCTCGTTGGTGAACGTCTCTATTAGTGTTCTGAAGACTTTCCAAGGTCTTCTCGCCCAGAACTTGTGCATCATGTATACGGGAGTATGTGTTGAAGCCTCTATGCGCTTGAGATTGTCGATCATGTCCTTAATTTCTCTGCCTGCGTTGTGTGTTGGCAGCTCGAACGACGTTAAGACCCTTCTACACAACTTAGATAACCATATCGATATATGTTTTGCTTTAATATGCGTCTAACATTATTACATCTCAATATAGCGATGATGATACAGGGGGCCCTCAGAGATTTTATCAAGCCCCTTGCAGGCTTAAAAGTTTTTGAAAAAGCTGAGTTAAATGTTCCACTTCTCTATTGTGGCCATCATCTCCTCAGCGTCTCTCCTCACCGCCTTGTTGTCTAGGCGCGCAGGGCCGTATAGGCGGATTCTGTGCTTGACTGCTGCCATCGCGAGGGCTAGAGCGTAAGCCCTATCCCCTGTCTCGAGGAGGCCGACCAGATAGGCTCCCCCAACTACGTCGCCCGCCCCCACCGTATCCACAACCTCGCTGGGCCTAACTTGGCCCCTCAATACAGCGCCACCTCCGCAGATCCAGACACCCTGCGAAATCGAGGAGGCGAGCACGTCGCATCCCAGCCTCTTTGAGATTTCAACGACAGCTTCCCTCGGACCCGAGTAGCCTAGGACACAATACTCCTCCTCCGAGAGTCTCAGGAGCCCAAGACCCCTCAGGGCCTCAAGCCCAATAGGCCTCAGCTCAACGCTCCTCTCGGGGCCCAGAGCTCTCATCAAACCCTGCGGGTCGAGGGCAACCATACGGAACCTCTTCACGGCGTCAGCTACGAGCTCGGAGCTTATCTCTCCTATTACCGGGCCGAGGTAGAGGGAGTCGGCGTCTATTTCCAGCTGCTGGGGGCTGATGTCTACGCACCTTGTGGGGACCCACATTCTCCTCTCGCCGTCAAGCCTCTCAATCCTGAAGCGCGTGGTCTGCCAGCTCTCCAAGACATTCACGTGAGTCGTGTCGACGCCAAGCTCCCTGAGTCTCTCCAGAAGCCAGACACCGTCCGCGCCGATGTTTGAGACCGCGAGGGCCTCGTGCCCCAGAGAAGCGATGGTGAGGCCCGCGTAGGTTGGGACGCCTCCCGGAGAGACGCGCCTACCCAGCCTCGAGACAACCTCATCAATAACCACATGACCCACAACACCAACTCTCATCCGGATGCAGAATTACCAGAACATCCACCACAATAAACCTATGGATGGGTTGCCAGCACCCGGCTTTCGCGCCCGCTCCCGCAAAGCACTACTCGCCGGGCGGGTGGGGCTTAACTTCCGGGTTCGGAATGGGACCGGGTGTTTCCCCCACCCTATGACCGGCAACCCACCGATGAGGATGTGAGCTGAGCCTCTAAATAAAGGTGCCTTGTCTGGGCCTGCTCTCCTATGTGGCCTTCTCGTTCACGCTTGCAACTGAGGTAGTGGGGCCTCTGTGACAGAATATTTTTATGTAAAGGGGGGCGTGTCTCTGGTGGAAAGTGTCGTCTAGGCTGAAGAAGGAGTTTCTGAGGCTGCTTCGCGTGGACGAGGAGTTCAGGTACGCGGTGGCGGGTCTACTCGGGCTTGAGGAGATTCTCAAGAGGCTTGACAGGAATGAGGCCGAGCTAGTCAAGCTGAGGGAAGACATGACTAGGGGGTTCGAGCTTGTGGAGAGGCATCTCTCCGCGATTGGTGCGCGGTGGGGTTTGATGGCTGAGTCCGCCTTCAGGGAGGGCCTTAGGGGTTTGCTGGAGAGGGAGCTGGGCCTGAGCGTCTCTAGGTGGACCGCTAAGGACGAGCGTGGAATAGTCTATGGGTATCCGTGCGAGGTTGAGGTTGACGTAGCGGTTAAGGACGGTAAGACGATTCTGGTTGAGGTGAAGTCTCATGTCAGGGCCTCTGACGTGGCTGAGTTTACGAGGAAAGCTCAGCTGTACCAGGAGGTCGAGGGTAGGGCTCCAGACAGAATGATTATAGTTACGCTCTACGCCGAGGTGGAGGCCCTTGGGGCGGCCAAGCGCCTAAACATAGAGACATACACGAAAATATAGAGTCCTCACTAGGTCTAAACAGTTGATGCCTATCTGATGTAATTTGCTCGGTGAATACGATGTCGGCGGGTTCAGGCGGCGAGGCTCTGGGAAGACTCGTGCTCGAGGGGTGTGTTTGTGTGCGGAGGCTGAATAGGTTTGTTGTTGAGGCTGAGGCTGCTGGGGGTGGGAGGGGGCTTCTGCATTTGAGGAATACGGGGAGGCTCTTGGACCTCGTCTATCCCGGCGCCCGGCTTCTTTATGAGCCGCGGCCTCGGAGGCGGACGGCTGGCGTTGTTGTCGGTGTTGAGGTGGGTGGTGGGTTGGCGGCTCTGATTGACCCTCCGACGCAGGTTGCTGTGTTTGAGGAGGCTTGGAGGAGGGGGTTGATTGGGTGGCTGAGGGGTTGGGGGATGGCGGGGAGGGAGGCGGTTTATCGGGGGTCGAGGCTAGACTATCTCTTGAATGGGCCCGGTGGAGCGAGTGGGGTGATGGAGGTTAAGTCGGCCGTCTACCTCTCCGGAGGGGGTTTCTGCATGTATCCTGACACGGTCTCGGCCCGGGGGCGGAGGCATGTGGATGTGCTGGTGGAGGGGAGGCGGGAGGGTCTGAGGGCTGTCATCGCTTTCGTCGCGGCCCACCCACTCTGCACGGGCTTTAGGCCCTGCTGCGAGGTTGACCCCATACTCTGCGAGAAGCTGAGGAGGGCGGTTGAGGCAGGCGTCGAGGTCCGGGCGGTCAAGATGCATCTGGAGGGTGGAGAGGTTCTTCTGGACTCTGACGACCTGCCAGTTAGCCTCGAATAAGACGCAGCCGGCACCGGCTAGTCCTCGTGGCTGTGTTTCTCTCCGAGATATGTGTAGACGCCCGTCTTCAGGACCTTTAGGCTCAGAAGGGCGCATTTGAGCCGGACGGGGCTGAGCTCAATCCCGAGCATATCGAGTATCTTCTGCCTGTCTATGCCCTTAACATCCTCAAGCCTCATCCCTCGGACCCTCTCCGTGAGCATCGAGGCAGAGGCCTGGCTGATGGCGCATCCCTTACCCCTGAACTTGATGTCTTCGATGACGCCGTCCTTGACTTTGACGTGCATCTCGACCACGTCACCGCAGAGCGGGTTTGAGTCTTTGACGCGGATGTCGGCGTCCATCAGCTCGCCGTAGTTTCGCGGATTCCTGTAGTGGTCGAGGATGTTCTCCATCTCGGGTGAAGTCATCCAAGACAACTGGTGGCGGGCCCTCGTAATAACTTTTCAACAACAGCCGTGAAGACGAGTAGAAAGCGCGGCGGCGACTATTTTAGTAGTGGTCTGAGAATTATTTTGCAGTTCTCGTCTCCCTTGTTTATGCACTCCACCTCCTCCGACTCGTAGCCCGCGTTCTCGAAGACCTCCACAACACCCTCAATCATCCCCCTCAGCCAGTTGCTCGTGGGTGGAAGCTTGAAATCTCTGAGGAGGATGCACTCTAGGTTCTCGGCCAAGGTGGCTGTAACCTCTCTGCCACGTCTCGTGAAGGTCAGGGACCTAACATATCCGAGGGAGTGAAAGAAAATCTCAGCAGCCTTATACATGGCCTCGACATCCCTGATGTTCAGCGTGCTCTGGTAAATTCGCGCGGCCGTGGTCCCGATGCTCTTACCCGTATGGTAGAGGAAGACAGCCCCCGCCTCCCTAAATGTGGAGTGGAGCCCCTTCAAGAAGCCGCTCAGCGCAGGTGCACCGACTATTATGGCTCGGTTTCCGAGAAACCCCTTGAAATCGAAGTAATCATCGCCCACAAAGCCCGGCAGCGGCGGCCATATAATACTAGCCGAGCTAACAACCCTTAAAGACTCCAGCTCCGAGACAAGCCCCCTCACAACACCCTCCCCCGCCTCACCATACTCTATAATCATGTAGAGAAAATATTCGCCGGGGTTGGGGAGGCTTGATGTGACAACGACTGAGAGAGGCTTAAGCCTTCTCTCGGTGAGAGCCTGAAGAATCTTCTGAAGGTTCAGTTCCGGCTCCGAGAACTTCGCGCCGAGACCCACTACACGTTTACCCGGAAAATAGTTTAGCACCAAGAGGTCGCGGAAAGAAGCGCTTTTACTCACACCCACAGACTTCCGCTGCAAGGCATATAAACGTTGCTTACTCGCTGTTCAAGACCACAACATCCAGAGCAAGATTCATTTCCCTGCAGAGCCTGTATATCTTCCTCTGACACTTCTTGACATAGACCTTCATGTATTCTGGAGGAATCTCAATCCTCAGCTGGTCCCCCTTCACCTTAACCCTGTAACCTCTGATGAATTTGCCGAGAATCGTCGAGGCGATGTCCGTGACCTTGTTATCGGCCTCATTCTCCAATCGGCCTCCAACCTCGCCCGCAGGAACTATGAAGGTCCTCTCACCGAAGACGTAGAGCTCATACTCCACCTCCCCGGTAAGGAAGTCCTTCACCAAAACAGTCGGCCTCGCCAAGTCGGCCTTCCTGAGACCACGCGGAACCTTAACCACAACCTCAAGCGTATATATCTTCGAGACCTCACCCTTGTCCATGAAGATGACGGTGTCTATGACTGAGGGGATGACGCCTATGTCGAGCCTCTGAGCTACCCTCTGAATCGCGTCTATGGGCGTTGTGGCGTGAATCACTCCAACCATACCGATTCCCGCCAGCCTCAAGTCGATGTATATCTTGAAGTCGTCCGTGTCCCTCATCTCGTCGAAGACCGTGTAGTCAGGCCGGCTGAGAAGCAGGACATCGTGAAGCTCGCCATGCGTTGCCGCCGACTTAGAGTATTGGGTGATGTCGCTCGAGAGCTGGAGGTCGCGGGGGCTCTCAATAGTCTTGACAACCATTCCGAGGGACCTGTAGTGCTCGGCGAGGGCCTGAGCGAAAGTGGATTTACCCATCCCCGGCGGCCCAGCCACAAGAATGCCCTCAGCCTTCTCCACAAGCCTCTCCATCAGGCTTGGATGAAGCTCATAGTCCTCGAGGCTCTTCCTCACAATCGGCCTCACAATCGTGACTTCGAGGCCGTCGCTCAGAGGCGGCCTCGTGATTACAACCCTGTAGTCACGGAGCTGAACAATCATCGTGTCCCTCTTCTCAACCTCTATGAACGAGCCTCTGCCGAGCGTGGAGTAGACCTCCAACATTATCTGGGCGACCACGAGCTCAAGCTCCTCCCTGCTCATCGGCCTCTCCGAAATCTCCTCAAACCTCCACGCTCCGGGGACTCCCTTCTTGACCCTCGGAGGGACAGACTCCTTCAGGTGGAGGGACATGACGTTACCTTGGAATATCTTGTCCAGCTCAAGGATGCTTTCTGGTGCTAGATATCTGAACCTGATTGAGAGGGCCTCGCAGAGCTTTGCCGTGACAGGGTCGGAGGTCACCAGCTCTCCGCCGCTCCTCTGGGCCAGCTCCCTCAACGCAGTCCTCAAGTCCTCCGCCCCATCACCGACATCCACAATCTCCATGACGGCCCCGGTCCTCTCGCAGGCCTCCCTCAAACTCTTAAACGCATTAACACCGGCCTCATCCCCGCGCCTAAGCTTCTCCTCAAGGCTCCTCAAAATACCTGAATAAACGAGAATCCTACCTCCAAACCCATTCTCGAGAACCCACCTCTCCATAAGCCTAGACGTTATGACAAGCTCATCCGGAATAAGCACCCGCATACCCAGATACTACTACCTTCTCAAACCTATGACCCACGCCTCTCTATTTAAGGACCATCCAACGAATATGAAAACCCCAAACCCAATCTTGCAAAGAAGCCATATACACGCCCTTCAAACGGCGCGGAAAATATGGTAATCCGAGGTCACTTGAAGAGGGCAAAGGTGACTCTACAGTAACGGTTTGTTTACCGAACATCGACCATGAGCATTCTTAAATCGAGGTGTTGATAGAAAGTAGAAGGGATGAGCAATATTGGAGCTATAGTTAATGTGATCAGTTTTAACCACCCACATATTAAGTCGCTCGTTAGTGAAGGTTTATGGGGTTTTCCTGACGATAAACCTGGGTCTAATAAGAGAAGGTGGGAGAAATTAAGGAGAGGCGATAATATACTACTTTACGGAGAATATAGGGCTGTCAAGGGTATCTGGTTTCTGTGTGAGCTGATTGATAAAAGGGAAAATCGCAGCCCAGTCAACTATTGGATTCAAAATCCAGCAGGCTATCCATGGCAAATCACGATTAGGCCACTCTTTCCTACCAATAAATTTAATTTAAGCGTATTAGACTCGCTCGACCCGATAAGGAAGGACGAGTTATCACAGATTGGCATCAAGACTTTTAATCAAAAGCTTGACAGGTGGTCTTTACTAGTATTTGACCGTCAAGAGAAGTATTCTTACGACTTATTCCAGACGATTTTAACAGAGTTTAAAATGAGGAATGAAAAAATCAAACCCGTCAGGCCAGACCACGAAACTATAAAGAAAATAATATACCAAGTTGGCGTGATACAAAATAGGTTTCCCCAGACTGAATACAATTTAGAGAATAGACATATAGACGTGGTTTGGAGAAGGACCCCTAAGAGCGTCCCTTGTACGGCTTTTGAGATTCAGATAGGAGGAAATATATTCGAGGCACTCGCAAAACTAAAACATGCGTTCGACATATGGAATGCTATACCTGTGTTGATCACGACGGATGAGCAAATCGAGGAGGCTAAAAAATGGGTGGAGGGCTCATTTCATGAATTAAGAGAGGCGTTTAGAATATTAACGTTGCAAGATGTTTTAGAATATTATAATATGAAGCAGAGGGCGAAAGAGTTTGAGAGGAGGATTGGCCTTTTATAAACTATTTCCCGCTTGATAAGTTACTGGGCTAATTGGCTCAAGATGGTCCTATAACCTTCAACAACATTCCTAACGTTACAGATGAATATTAATGCCACCACCCGGACTATCCCAATGTTGAGCTTTGGGCTTGCTGGATGAGCTTGGTTTGAGGCCTGTGATTAACGGCGCGGGAACTTTGACTGTTCTTGGAGGTTCCGCGCTTCCGGATGAGGTGCTTGAGGCGGTGAGGGAGGCCTCGCGTGTCTATCTTGATATGGGTGAGCTGCATCTTAAGGCAGGTCGATACATAGCCGGGCTGCTAGGTGTTGAGGACGCCTACGTTACTGCTGGGGCTGGTGCGGGGATTGTCCTCGCCGTCTCGGCCTGCATGGCTCTGAAATGCCCAGAGGTTGTTGAGACTCTTCCGATGACTGGTGGCCGCCGCTTCAAGGTCCTAGTCCAGAGGCCCCAGAGAAATATGTATGATTACATAGTCGGCGTGGCTGGTGCCGAGCTTGTCGAGGTTGAGGGGTCGCGAGAGGGGCTTGAAGGGGCGCTTGACGAGGATGTCTGTGCGGTAATGTATTTCGCGGCCGAGCCCCATCCTGAGGGCCTGCCACTCGAGGCTGTTGTCGAGGTTGCGCATCGGAGAGGCGTTCCTGTCTTGGTGGATGCCGCTGCTGAGCTTCCACCGCGAGAGAATCTGAGGAGATTCTATGACGAGGGTGCGGATGCGGTGCTCTTCAGCGCGGGAAAAGACTTGGGTGCGCCCAACGACACAGGACTGATAATCGGGAGGAAGAGGCTCGTCGAGCTGTGCAGGAGGCTCGGCCCCCACAGCTACGAGAGAAGCGGCGGCGGGACGAGAGTATTCATCGGCAGACCCATGAAGACGAGCAAGGAGGATGTGTTGGCCGTGGTGGCGGCCCTGAGGCGCTACTTGGAGCTAGATGAGGGGGCGAGGCTGAGAGCTTGGGAGGCGAAGGTGGACTACATCGTATCGGAGCTGCAGAGGATGGGCGTAGAGGCCGTGGACAAAATCTATCCCCCCGGCGGCTTCAGCCACCCGAGACCCTCCTGCATACCGAGAGCCGAGGTCAAACTCCAGAGCCAGGCGGAGGCCGAGGCCGTGTTGAAGACCCTCAGAGAAGGAGACCCTCCAATCCACCTATATGCAATAGGCGAGAAAATCTACGTAAACCCGCAGTGCCTCAGAGACGGAGAAGAAAGGATAATCGCGGAGAGGCTCGCAGAGACTCTCATAAGCCGCGGCTTAAGGACGGGCCATTAAACTTCCCTGAGGGCCGCTAAGATGAGAGGCACTCGGTGTTGAGGATTCTTCGGCAGCTGTTCTACTGTATTTTTTCCCAGCGGCCTGTTTTCATGGACTTGTAGGCGGCGTCGAGTATCTTGTTGACGATGTAGCCGTCCCTGTATGTCTCTCTCGGCATCCTCCCCTGTGAGAAGGACTCTACGAAGTGCTGGAGCTCGTGGAGGTATCCGTAGAGCTCGTGTTCGCGCCAGATTGGATACATCCAGCCTCGCGCAACCTCGGCCTTCTCCACCACGTAGCCAACTCTCTCCTCGGGTGCAACGGTGAAGACTCTCACGCCCGTCTCCCGAGTCGTGTCGATGAAGACCGCGCCATCCGAGCCGTAAATCTCATACCTCAAGTCGAGGCCTCCGTGGGCAGCCCAGCTGTTCTCCGACTGGCCAATCTGGCCTCCCCGATACCTGACGACTGCTAGGCTGTTGTCTTCAGCCTTGGTTCTAGCCGTGTGGACGAGCGTGGCACCCCAGCCCAAGACCTCCACGGGCTCGTCTCCGATGAAGTATCTCGCAACCTCGACCGAGTGGCAGCCCATGTCCAGCAGCGAGCCTCCGCCCGATAAGTCGTGGTTCCAGAACCAGTCCGAGTGCGGCCCGAAGTGGGCCTCCCTCGTCCTGACCCAGAATATTTTTCCGAGGGCACCTCTCTCTATCATCTCCTTTACCCTCGTTATCTGGGGGGTGAAGACTTGATTCTCTGCGTATCCGTGGAGGACTTTGTGCCTCTCGACGGTGTCGAGCATAGCCTTGGCTTCGTCGCCGTTCCGGCCTAGGGGCTTCTCGCAGATTACGTTCTTGCCGTTCTCGGCCGCTAGTCTCGTGGCTTCGAGGTGGAGGAAGTTGGGGAGGCAAATGAAGACCGAGTCTATATCAGGGTCTCTGCAGAGCTTCTCGAGATAGCTATCGCCGTAGTATGTCTTCTTTATGCCATATTTTCTCGCAAGCTCCTCGACAGGGGCCTGCCTCCTGCTTCCTATCGCGACAACCTCGGCCTTGGGAATCTCCGCCAGAGACGGTAGGTAGAAATACGAGACGACGAAGCCCGAGCCCAGAACTCCCAGCTTTACGGTGCTCATATCGCGGAGTTTTCTAAAGTGTTGGCGGATAAAAGTTTTACCATCTCGATTATATTCGCACGCTACGCGGCGCCTATCCGCGCGCCACCCAGAGCCTCGACACGCCTTATCGCGGCTAGAGACTGGCCGAGCATGCACAGACCCCAGAACCCGTTGACTAGGGCCATGGAGTAGTTTACGCTGGCGTAGAGTGAGCCGGCCAGCGCTCCGACATCTAGTCGGCCCGCGTTGAGCTCCCCTATGCCCACCCAGAGAATCGTGAATGGGAGAGTAGAGCTGAACAGGAGGCCCGAGAACCAGAAAAGCCGGTCATACTGTATTAGCCGTGATATCCCGCTCAGCCACTTCTCCAGCGATGTCTGGAAGCTTGGAAGCTGGTCTCTTCCACCGTTGAGAAGCCTCTCCGCGAAGTGTATGCTCTGGCTGTAGAAGCTTCTCTCGATGTTCCGCGCCTGCTCCGCTTTCCTGACGTAGAGCTCGGTAGTCACGAGTAGTGGGGGGACAATTGAGACGGCTATGGCGCTGAGCCGAGGGCTGAGCTGTATCATGGCCGCGAAGGAGGCGAGGGTTGTCAGGAAGTTGGGGAGAATGACCGTGAGGCTTGAGGAGTTGTTCCAAATCACGAAGTCTACATCGCTCACGATTCTCCCTATCACGTCCTTAGAGTCTCCTCCAGTTGGAGCCGCGCGGTTCACAATTCCCCTCTTAATCCCCACGATGCCACTCGCCATGGATTGCCAGAAGGGCTTCATGAGCCACTCACTCGCCGAGACAGAGACCGCCACCAGCCCCAGCGAAAGCAGGCCTTGATTGAGCAGCCTAGTGTCTGGAGGAGTTGAGCTTAGAGCCGCAACCACGTCCCTCAGGATGAGGGGGAGCATCAGGCCTAGTGCTGTGGACCTGATGAGGAAGGTTACGGAGGCGTAGAAAAGCCCCTTAGCGGCGTTTCCTCTGCCTATTCCATCGAACATAAACCGGGCTGAGGTCCAGAGCATCTCTACGATCTTCAGCTTCATGGTTGAAGACATTAACGATGGCCCACGATTTTAGGCTTAGCCAGGCCGGGACTGAAGGGAGTCCTTTTGGCCTGAAGGTCAAGTTTTTAGATTCCGCCGAGAAATTATGTTGCTTGGCGCCTCTCTAATATTTGATTTACGTGTAGCAAATTATGTATTCAGTGAGGAGCTTATAGACGGGTTTATATTATACAGCGGTATTACTATATTGTGTTGACCGGCCTCTCCCTAATGAAAGAGGTGAAGGTTACTAAGACGCTCAGGCGCTACTGGAGGCTCCGTGTTCCGAGGGAGCTTATCCGGGGAGCCTCCTTCATAGTTATTGAGGCGGGTGGGGAGAGGTGGCAGGTCAGCCTCGACAGACACGGTAGGGTCTATGTCCCCACTAGGCTTAGGCCTATGTTTGAGAAGGCCAAGACCCTTGTTTTGAGGCGGGAGGACGACACCTTGGTCGTCAAGCCCCTATCCTTCTAACACCCTCTATCAGTGAAAAGAATCCTCCTAACCACGAGGGCGAGGACCAGCATGTTCCATAGAAGGCTGAGGACAATCCAGAGGACTATTTCTAGGGGGCCGTGGAGCTTTGCTGTCCAGAGGTAGAGAAGACCGAGTATTGGTGGGAGGGCCAGTATCAGGGCTAGGGCTGTTGCGCGGCTCAGAATTATGGCGTAGCCCGCCATTTCCGAGGTTCCACCGGTTAGCCTCTCTCTATGGCGCTCTTAAAGACTCCTCATCCGAAACTTGAGCCTTCTAAAGAGGACCCTATGGACTTGAACAGCCCTTCTAAGCCCGTTTCTCTGCCTTCTCCGCTCATCCCTGCTTAGGCCCTTCTTCCTCCTCAAATCCTCCTTGAGGGAGAGTTCAAGCCTTCTAGCAGCCAGTCTCACAGGCTCAATCTCCTCCTTAACACTGCTGGTTGAGGCGCTCCAGAAGCCGCGCACCCTTAGCCGCGTCTTAGTGTTCAGCACTACACCGGTTCAGGCGTAAGGTCCTATATTTTAGCGTATGGAGCCCGGCTCCAGTCCGCGGGCCCTCTCCTCAACCAGCATCAGCATTCTCTGAGGCTCGATGTCGATGGCTCTTCCGCAGTAGATGCAGTGGAGCCTTAGGAGGAGGTGTCTGGATTCCGCCTCCCTGCATATTTCTTCGCGGGGGAGGTGGAATAGGTTTAGCTCCCTGCAGACTGGGCAGGGTATCTTGGCCATCTCGCCCTCCATGGGGAGGGGGTCTTCCTCTAGGAGGCCTGAGACGACGTAGAGCCTCTGGACTGGGACCTCCCTTCCACTCCTCTTGAGGAGGACTTTAAGCCTCTCCAGCTCAAGCTCCTGCATCGCCACCCTCTCCCTCAGCTGCGCCGTAGTCCGCTCCAAAGACCTGTAGACCCACCTGGGGACGAGGTGGTTCTGGAGGGCTGGGAGGAGGGCTCTGGCTACTATTTCTCTGGCCCGCTCGGCTGCTCTGCTGCTTGCGCCTTTTGTGACTGAGAGCCGGGCTAGGGAGTGGAGGGCCTCGGCTGCGGTCTGGAGGTCTTCTGGGCTTATGTTTCCGCTGAGGACTACTTTTGCGATGGATTCGCCGAGCTCTGTGGGCTGGGGGCGGCCCGTCCTCCGAGATAGGGCGTCTTGGAGAATCTCGAGGGTCTTCTCCCCGCTGGCCAGCACTCCATGCCTCTCGAGCTCCCTCAAAACGGCCAAAACGAGGCCAGGGCCGACGTTGAGCCTCCTAAGCTCGGCGATGAACTCCCCGAACTCCTCGGAAGAGATGAAGACAAGCGAGCCCCCACTATCGTCGCGCGACAGTAACCCCACACCCCCCAGCCTCCATCGGGGCGTAGAAAAAAGCTTTAGCAAGCCTCAAGCCGCGCACCGACTTTTCAGAGAATACCCTAAACAGCATGAGTGTAATATGTCGTCTCCTCTTCAGGGGTTGTTTATTCTTCGCTGACTGGGCTGAAACATTTTATAAGACTCGCTGCCGGAGTCCAGCTGTATGACTGTTATAGGTCTCATAGGTGGTTCTGGAATCTACAGCGCGGAGCTTCTCAGCGAGGCGAAGCAGGTTAAGTCCTATACGCCCTATGGTGCGCCGAGCGCGGCTTTGACGATTGGGAGGGTTGGCGTCCACAGGGTTGTCTTTCTTCCGAGGCACGGTGCAGGCCACAGTATACCGCCACACATGATAAACTATCGGGCCAACATCTGGGCTTTGAGGGAGCAGGACGTGGAGAGGGTCTTGGCTCCGAGCGCTGTTGGGAGTCTTCAGGAAGAGTATAGGCCGGGTGAGCTTGTTCTGCCAGACCAGTTCATCGACAGGACATACGGGAGGCCCTCGACATTCTACGACGGCGGACAGGTCGCCCACATCTCAATGGCAGACCCCTTCTGCCCCGAGCTTACGGACATAGTCTACGACGAGGCCCTCAAGCTTCGCCTCCCGATACACAAGGGAGGCACGTACGTCTGCATTCAGGGCCCGAGATTCTCGACGAGGGCTGAGTCGCACATGTTTAGGGCGTGGGGCGGCCACATAATCGGGATGACCCTCGTGCCCGAGGTCTCCTTGGCGCGGGAGGCGAGGATGTGCTACCTGACTATTGCGATGGTTACGGACTATGATTGCTGGAAGGAGGGTTGGCGCGTAACGGCTGAAGAGGTTGTCAGGACCATGGCCAGCAACGTTGAGAAGGTCCAGAGGCTTCTGGCGCGTGTCATCCCGGCGATACCTGAGACCCGCAGCTGCAGATGCGGCCACTACCTCGACGAGGCCCTCCTCTAAAACCTGAGAGCCTCCTTCAAGGGCATCTTCCTAAAACCGAGTGGCGGCGCATCATCAACCGAGGTAGAGTCGATGAACTCAACGTCCCTCCTCTCCGAGGCGAGCCAAGCGAGGAGACGCTCGGCGTAGCTTAGCTTCATCCTCTTCATCCTCACCCAGTCAGGCGTGGGTTTCTTGGTTGCTATGGAGTATTTCCCGACTTCTCGCGTGAAGCACATTCCTATCGTCACGATTTTCCTTGCTCCGAGGGCGGCGGCCATGAAGACGGCCCTGTCGCCGTCTGTGAATCCGCCGAAGTTGTGTATGTGGCCGCGGGGGAGACACTGGCAGGTGGCCTCAACCCTCTCACACAGCCTCGGAAAATACTCTCTCAGCCTCTCGATGTTGTCTCCATGTGCGTGAACCGCCACGAGCGCGCCCCTTCTCCAGCACTCGAAGATGTCGCCGAAGTCTCCGTCAAGGTCGGTAACAACTATGTCCGGTGTGAGGCCCGCTTCGAGTAGAGGTGTGGTGGCAGTATCTGCCGCGACAACGATGATGCGGGGCGAGAGGCTTTCAGAGAGTATTGTGGCCTCCTCCGCTACGGTGTTGTAGGCGCCCGCCACGACCACGCAGCCTGAGTTGCTAAACCTCGTCGCCAGCTCAGCGACTAGGCATCTTCTATCCGACATGAATCTTGAGAGTGTCGCGGCGGCCTCCTCATCCCTCTCCACGGGAAAACCGAAATCCTGAATTATCCTCTCATACCACTCCATCCAGCCCGGAGGAGGCTCCTCGACCATCCCCACCCTGCTTACTCGTCGAGGCTCTTCCTAATCTCCCCTATGGTGGCTGAGAGCTTGGCCTCGAGGTCGTAGCTGTGGATGCTCTCTATGCTCTTCACGTGGACCAGCACCTTCGTCCTATCGTCGAGCGCCCTGTATCTCTGGGATATCTGGGCCGCAATCAGCCGGGCCACGTCCTCCACGAAAAGCGGGTTGCCCAGCGCCTTCAAGACAACTCTAGCCTCGTCAATTCTCTTCAAAACCTCGTAGGACGGCGCGCTCATACAGTCCTTCACAAGGTCCACAAGCTCGAGGAGGTCGATGGTCTCGCCATCAACCAGCAGAAGCTTCACCGTCGCCAAGGTTCTCTGCATATGCGTCCCAACTATATTGTCGTCGCCTATCATAGAGTTTCTCTCCGACTCTGCGAGAATCTTCACGGTCTTCTGGGCGCATGGGCATGCTGTAACTCCGCTCACAGAGACGCCGATGCCCCTCCGCGTCTTCATAAGAGCGTTCAGTCTCTCGGATGAGGCGTGAGCCCAGACGCTTATCGGCTCGTAGGCCTCGACCATGCTAGTCGGCGTCTTAGAGATTCTGAAGACCTCGCCCTTAAGCTCGCATATGGATTTCGTGGAATATTCGTGCCTCGCTAAGAGCTCCTCAGCAACGCGAGCGCAGACATCTTCAAGCCTGTTTCTCGAAGACATAAGCTGGTTCACGACCTTGAAGACGGACTCGTAGCTCCTGCTGGCGTGGATGCCCCTCTGATCTCTGGGTAGGTTGACGTAGACCGTGATGACCGGCCTCTGGACGAAGCTTACTCCGTCTCCGAAGTGGACGCCTGCGTAGGGGACGCGGATGTTCACGAGGCCGACCTTCTTGACGACTAGGGGAATCTTGGCCTGCTCAGATTGGACATCGGGGAGAGGCGGGAGACTACCCAAGCTTTAATACCCAAGTCTGCCCAACCCCCCTCAAATAAATACCGTTCACACGTAAACCCGCCTTAAGAATCCGGAAAACCTCGATTCTACGGCGTAACTCTGCTGATTGTCCGGGGGAAGAGAGCGGCCATCCTGACGTGGGGAAGGCCGAGAATCCACTTCAAGACCCTCTCGACTCCGAGGCCGAAGCCCGCGTGCGGGACTGAGCCATACTTCCGCAGGTCAAGATACCAGTAGTAGTCCTCCGGGTTTAGGCCCTCCTCCAGTATCCGGGCCTTGAGCTCATCATAGCTCTCTATCCTGACCCCGCTCCCCACAATCTCACCGTTTCCACGCGGCGCAAGCAGGTCTGCGCTTAGCGTTACGTCCTGGTTCAGAGGGTCTGGCTTGTGATAGAAGGGCTTGAGCATTCGCGGAAAGTGTGTAAGGAATACGGGCTTCTCGAAATCGCTCGATATTATCCTCTCCTCGTCGGCCCCGATGTCGAGGCCCCACTCCGCCTTGAAGCCGTGTCTGCTCAATATGTCTAGGGCTTCTCCATACGTTATTCTGGGAAAGCGGCCCTCGACCTCCTCGGTCTTTATGCTCCGGCCTAGAAGCTTCAGCTCGTTCTCGGAGAGCTCGGCCGTGCGGGTGACGGCGTATCTCACGAGCTCCTCAACGGTCTCGAGAAGCTCAGGCAGGCCCGCGTGAGCCATCTCCGCCTCCACGTGCCAGAACTCTGTGAGGTGTCTGGTTGTCCTGCTCTTCTCCGCCCTAAAGCTCGGCTGGATGCTGTAGACTTTCTCCAGCGCGTAGATGGCGGCCTCCTGGTAGAACTGGACGCTCTGAGTCAGGTAGACTTTCCTGCCGAAGTAGTTTACTTCGAAGAGAGTCGCACCCCCCTCGACAGCCGCGGTGACGAGTGTGGGGCAGTCTATCTCGACGAATCCCCGAGACCTGAAGAACTCGTGAATCGCCCAGACGAGGTTTGACCTTATCCTCATGACGGCCGCTACTCTGGGGCTTCTGAGGTAGAGATGCCTGTTGTCGTAAAGGACGCGGGCGGAGGCGCCCTTTCTTATCGGGAAGTCGTCGAGGGAGGGGCTGATGAGTTTGAGGGAGCTGCACCTGACCTCGACCCCACCGGGTGCGCGGGGGTCGTGAGCCACGAAGCCGCGGAGCTCCACAGACGATTCGCGCCCCGCCCTGCTTGCTTCGCTGAAGCTCTCTGGGCCAACCCTTGCAGAGTTCACCGCGACCTGGACTACGCCGGTCGAGTCGCGGAGGTCTATGAAGAGGAGCCTGCCGTGCTCCCTCTTCCTCCAGACCCAGCCCCTCAGCTCAACCTCCTCGCCGTCCCGAACCTCGAAGACCTCTCTTACGCTTCTCCTCAAACCCTGACCATCCATCATAAACTGCTCAACTTTAGGTTTATTGCGAAAAGCTCTCTCATACCGGGGTTCATGTTTTGAAGGAGAGCTCGCGATGCAGCCGGAAGCTTTTATACCGAAGAATCGAGAGAACATTTGTGGCGGCCGGTGTTTACTTCAAGGGCGGGTCCCTTTGAAACAGGGAGACGGTGAGGCCCCGCCGCCAGATGCTCATAACTCTTGGGCTGCTCTTTCCGCCGCACTTGCTTTTCATATTGTTTTCGCTAGGAGATTATCTTAAGGAGTATCTGGGATGGCTTAGCGGCAGGGTTAGGGGTTGGAGGCATGGCTAGCGGCCTTGGCCTCGCGGCCCTTCATGACGGGAAAAAACTGGATAGAGAAGCTCGAGAAACTAGATAGCTCGATGTAGCCCCGCCTCTTCAGCCTCTCCGGTAAGTCTAAGCATGTGGGAGGCCCGCGGACAGCTGGGCTGTGAGGTTGCGCCACAGTTACGGGGCGGATTTTGGAGGAGTCAGGTA
Organism: Candidatus Calditenuaceae archaeon; assembly: GCA_025059595.1. GTDB lineage: Archaea > Thermoproteota > Nitrososphaeria_A > Caldarchaeales > Calditenuaceae > HRBIN02. The sequence goes on from JANXDI010000012.1 coordinate 64,907, forward strand.
GGCGGCTGTGGAGGTGCAGGTGCTTTGGGCACCGAGCCTGCCTCGTGTGTGCCTAGCAGTATCATGGTGAGGGCGACTAGCTGGGCTACGTGGCCCAGCATGTAGAAGAGTGGGCCGAGTGGTGTGATGAAGAAGAGGATGTGGCTGACTAGGAGTGTGAGGAAGCCCGCGAATATTTCTCCAGACCCCCTCGGCCTTCCGCCGAGCCAGTTATAGGCGGTCTCGACGACGACGTATAGCAGTAGGGCGGCTGAGACTATCTCGAAGAGCGGGTTGTAGATTGTGAGGAGGAGGGGGAAGACAAGCTGAGCGGTTGGGGCGGCCCTGAGACGGGAGACCGCGTAGGCCGCGACGAAGACGGTGTATGCGACGACCCTGATTACGGAGTAGATTACCTCGACCGTGAATAGGCCGAGCACCGGATATGGAAGGGGCCGGCCCATCGGCGGGGCCGCGGCCACGACAAGACCCACAACCGAGACTCTGAAGAGCATGGCTGCCGACATGAGGACGAACCCGACTCCGAGGAGGAGGAAGCTTCCGGAGGCGAGGACCCTGTGGGCCCTGAGGGACTGGACCGCTATGACCAGCCCCAATACGAGGCTGATCGCCTCGAAGACAACCTCAACCCTCAGTAGCGGGAGAAGACCCATCAACCACTAAACCCGGATAAGGTGGAGGAAAAAATACGTATAGCCGGCCGGCATGCCGCAGCGTTTTAGGCGTTGGCCGCCGTGGCTCGGCCGGTCGAAGGGCCGAGGCGCGGGTAGGGCACGGATGCCTCCAGCCCTGTGGTCAGGTCTCTCAGCTCCTTGAGGACATAGAAGCTTCTCTCGGTTCCGTCCGGCCTAGTGACCGTTACTCTGTGGACCGTCAGCTGAACCTCGTCTCCCGCGTTGAGCCTGTCCTCGAAAGCCAGCCTCAGGAGGGTAACCGGCTGGTCGCCAACAATTAGCACCATAGGCGTCTTGACAGTTATTCTCTCCGCGCCCGTGTCTATGGCCATATAGCCCCTATCAAGCTCGACAAGCCTGCCCGCGAGCTGTATCTCCTCGGCCGAGACGGTGAGGTTGCCGAAGGGCCCACGCCCGCCGCCCCTGAAGTGCATCGGGCCGGGGCCCTCTCTGAAGCGGATTTTGACGCTCAATTCCTGCGACGTGCTGTCCGAGTAGGTTTGTGCATAGACATCGGGCTGCTGATATAGCAGCATAGCCGCTATCAACAGGCCAGTTACGCCGACTGCGAGGACTACTGAGAGCTTTACTCGACTATTCATGCCGCCTTTCGACATGATAGACCGGCTGGGACAATAAAAGCCGCGTGTACGAATCGTCTAGCCAGTCCTCCTAGACGCTTTGCCGGCCTCCGCGAACCTCAGCAGGTTCACGAGAACCGGAAGGTCTGTCCTCGGCACCCTGATTCCACCCGACCCCTCAGCCTCCACAACCGCATACCCCTCACCCAGCTTCAGCCTGTATTCTATCGAGCCGGCGCATTCGTAGACCTCCTCGCGGGTCAGGGGGTCTGAGTAGACTATGCGGGGCCTCGACGCAACCACCCTCCTCAGGGCCTCATCGAGGCCCAGCGGGCCGCAGAGGTCTATCAGCCTCCTCACCTCCCGCGAGGAAAGACCATCCTCCCTCGCGAGTTCTAGAACCCTACGCTTCTCCTCCTCGGAGAGGTCGGAAGCGGCCACGGCAGACCTCACGCTGACGCTCAGGCTCTCGTCGCGAATCCGGCCAGCCCTCTCAAGCTCGTAGTACCAGGACCGGCTTATTCCGAAGTGTCTGCAGGCCTCCTCGATGCTTCTGAAGACCTCGCGCTGGACCATAAGGTCGATGTAGTTGAGGAGTTCTTCGGGTGTGAGGTCTTCTTGGCTTAGGTGTATGGAGAAGGCTATCTTCATGGCCTCTTCCGGGGAGACTTCGTAAATTATCGCTGGGAGCTCTTTTAGGCCGGCGAGCCTTGCGGCCTCGAGCCTCCGCGAGCCGTCGAGGACCTCGTATCTTTCGTGGGCCTTGTTCCACCAGAGTATCAGGGGCTGCGTGACACCTATCTGGCGGATGGAGGTGGTGAGGGCCTCTAGCCTCTCCCTATCCACCACCTGCCTCGGGTTCATCGAGGTCTTGTGAATCTGGCCGATGGGGACCGTTGCTATCTTCATGGCTTCTTGACTCTCAGTCTTAGGACTGGCTTCTTATTGTCGAGAACCTCGAGTATCCAGCGCGGGGTTTCGACTACTGGGTGGGTGAAGGCTTGGAGGGCCATGGATGTGAGGTCTCTGGCCCTTCCTTGGGGTGATATTTTCTTGTAGAGGGCCTTATACTCGGCTGCGCCGATGACGAATTCGCGCCCCTTCACGCCTGAGAGCTCGTCGGTAAGCAGGTCGCCTAGCCTCCAGACCAGCCTCAACGCCAGCCTCTTACTCCTCAGACGCGGCAGAGCCCAGCCCACCCCCCTCTACAGGCCTAAGCCGCTCCTCAGAATCCTCCTAATAACGACCGAGACCGGTACACCTTCGACCCTCGCACGCTCGACCAAGGCGTCGTAAACGTCGCCCGGAAGCCTGATGTGGATGTCCCTCACGTTCCTTAGGGCCCTCTTCACCAACGCAGCCCACCCCGTATTCGTGGATAACCATTGTCCAGAACCATACTTTGGTTATCCATGCTAATACCACCTACCGGCATCATTCTTTGGCGTCGTGATAAGATATATATCTTAAGAGTGATTGGTGAAAGTGTGCCGAGGGCTGCGAGGGAGGCGGTCTGGAGCATCAGGCTGAAGCGGGAGATTGATGAGATTCTAGAGAAGGAGGCTAAGAGGCGCGGAGTAAGCAAGAACGACCTCGTAAAGTCAATCATACTCGACTGGGCATACAGGAACGGCTACAACAAGGTCCTCCACTTCAACTTCAGGAACGCGACTGTTACGCTTTGGGACTTCCTCCTCAACCAGACTGTTGACCTGACCGTCACGTCGGATAGGAGGCTCTTCTGCGAGAGCTGCAGGGCATATAGCTGCGGCCACATCTACTATGCCGTTACGAGTATTCCGGAGGTGGCTAGGAAGGTCCGGCGCGGCGAGATTAGGATTGACTAGTCTCTGAGGCATATTTTTCGCCGGCGGGTTTGCGGTTCTCGTGGGTCTGGCCTATAGGCTCGGCCTCTTGGCCGCTGTTGTTGTGCTGGTGGTGGCTGGTGTGGCTTTGGTCGCGGACTGGCCTGTGGGGCTGGGCGATTATTCGGTCGAGGTCTGCAGGGAGGTTTTGGAGGATGGGGCTAGAATTGTCTGTGAGGAGAGGAGGTTTAGCGTTCTCCGCGGGAGCCCGGTCTCGGGGGTTCTTGGTGTCGCTCTGCTCTTCCTCGCCCTAGCCCTGATTGTTGTCTTGGTGAGGGAGTATTTTGTGAGGAGTTTCGAGTATCTTGCGAAAAGGATTAGGGGCCTCTGAGCCTCCTCAGTAGCGCGCCGATGTCCCGCTCGCCCCCGCCTTTCTGGCCCGTCCTCGCCATGAGTAGGAGGAGGCCGCGTATCTCCCTTGTGAGGGCCCTCCTCTCCGCTAGGAGCCTGATGTAGTCTTGGACTCTGACCTCTCCGGCCTCGAAGAGGGCGTCAAGCCTCTTGAGCCTCTCCTGCATCGCCTTCAGCTCGGCCAGAATCTTCGAGAGCTCCTCCTCAACATCCACCCTCCCGGACGGGCCGCCCGCCTGGCCTGACATGTGGAGCGCGTGGTGAGATGCCAGGACATCCTCGTCTAGGCCGTATTCCTCCGCGACTCTGTCGACCTGCTCTCCGGCCGCTAGCCTCTCTTCCAAGGCCCTCCTCTCAGGGTGTGTGCAGACCGTGCAGGCCACTGTCTGGGCTTGGCCGAGGCTCCTCTTCGCCTGTCTGAGCCTTTGCAGGGCTTGGAGAGCCGCCGCTGCTGGGGGTGCCGTGATGTTTAGGGTGATGTAGGCTTCCAGTCCGATTTGTCCTGCGAGGAAGAGGAGCGTGGCGATTGGGGGGATTGTGAGAGCCGCGGCTGTTAGGGCCTTCATGGAAGTGTCACGAGAGTGTAGAGGAGCTGAGAGGCGACCGCGATTGCTGTTGCTGTCGCGGCGAGGTCTCCGTGTCTGCATCTCCCGGACTCGATGCCTACCGCTATCGTGAGGGCTGAGAGGAGGGCCAGCATGAAGAGCCTCGTGCTCCAGGGGTCGAGGCCCCCGATGCTAGCGCCGGAAGAGGACGCGATGGATGCGGAGAGGGAGAAGGAGACTTGGGCCAGTAGAGTCATCAGGAGCCATCTTACCTCAAGCCACCTCTTCACTTTCAGCCTCAAGTCTCCGCGGAGACGGGGCCGCCCCGAAGAAGCCCTGCAGCCAGCTCGTCGAGGGCCTCTGAGAGCCTCTCACCCAGCACCTTGGAGACAACGGGTGGAAGCGGAATCTTCGCATATTCCAGCTCGAGCTCCGGTAGGCCGAGGAGGGCCCGGGCCTCGTTTATCGAGATTATTCCGGCTTCAAGCTTCTGTGCCGTGAGCCGTGTGAGCTGTTCTGCGCTTGTCCACTCGTTGAACTTGAGGGTGAATCCTCCGGCTCCAAGTATTCTCTTGAAGGCCTCTGTGAGAGCTGTTGCGACTAGCTCTTGGAGGTCGCGGACGCGCTGCTGGAAGACGACGAGCTGGTTCCGGGAGGTCTCTAGTGTTGCGGCCTCTGTGAATCCAAGTATTATTCGGGGGACGCCGAAGAGGGCTAGTATCCTCTGCTCAATCGACTCTATCGTCCTGTGGAGTTCGAGGTCCTTGACTGGGCTGCCGAGGTCCTGGACTGTCCAGTCTCCCATGAGGGCTAGCGTGTCTCCGGGCTTCGAGCCCTGAACCGCCCGGACCGCCTCGTTGAACGTCGCGGCGTCGAGGCCCCTGTAGATGAAGGCCTTTGCAGGAATACCCTTCCTCATAAGGACTTGGTAGTAGAAGACCTCGGCCTCCCTCTTGGTCAGTATCAGTCTGTAGAGTGTCTGGAGCCGGGGGATTGGGTAGGCGAAGTCGAGATAGGGTGTTGAGACCACGTGGACCATCTCGTCAAGCCCAAGCTCAACCCGTCTAGGCTCGTGCTGAATGTATCGCTCAACCCTCCCATACTCGTCCCTCACGATGCTCACGGTCCAAGGCGCTATGAGTCTCGGGAAGTCCGAGGTCGTCTCGATGAAGGCCTCGTCGAAGAACATCAGCGAGCTGACAAGCCTCTTCACCAGCCCGCCCAACTCCACGCTCCTCTCCGCGAGATAGGCCTCGACCACGCTCCTCGCAACTTCATCGGGCGAGACTACGCGGTAGCCGGGTGAGGCTGTCGCGGCGATGTAGGCGTCGATGCACATCCTGACCGAGGCGTCTGAGAGGGCTAGGCGGAGGAGGCCCCGGTAGTCCACCTCCCTAGGCTCACCCCAGTATCCGTCGATGGCGGTCGATGTGAAGGCCTTGGGCCGCTCAGCTCCTTTAGACTTCTTGAAGAGTCTGTCGATTATGCTCATCGGTGCGTCGAGGCTTCTTAGATTTAATTTCTCTGAGAAGAGTCGGCCGCCCCGTGGAGCTGCGGCTTCTCGGTAGGGCCTTTGAGGGCGCGGCTGCGGGGGCTGTCTACGGTTTCGCGGGCTATCTCCGGTCGCGCTCCGCGGGTGGTGAGGCTCTGAGGCTTGAGGGGATTATCACGGCCGTTCTGTGGGGGTTCTTGGCGGGCCTGCTCGGCGGCGCGCTCGGATTGGACTTTGAGTCTGCCGAGAACATTCTACTCGACCTCGGCGTGCTGGTCCTAGTCAAGAAGCTTGGTGAGGCGGCCCTGCACTCACCCCCCGTCAGGAGGGTCTGGGCCCGGTGAGGCTCAGGATAAAGCCGAGGCCGGAATATCTCGCCCAGAGGCTCTTTAGGGTGGATAAGAGGTTCAGGACGGCGGTCAGGCCCTCCAAGCGGGTCGCGGCCGTCGCGGAGGCGTTCGGCCTCGGCCTCGACGAGGAGCAGGTCTTCACGGTCTTCCAAGACTTCACGCTGGACATCGAGCCGGGGAGGATTGTTCTTGTGCTGGGTGAGTCTGGTGGTGGAAAGAGCCTGCTTCTGAGGAGTATTGCGGGTGAGATGGAGAGGCTTGAGGAGTTTAGGCCGGTCATAGATGCCTCTAGAATTAGGGTGAGGAGGGGTGTGCCGCTGGTGGAGACTCTGGGCCGGGACGTCTCAGACGCTCTGGAGAAGCTGAGCCTTGCGGGTCTGAACGAGGCCTACCTCTTCCTCAGAAGCTTCGAGGAGCTGAGCGACGGCCAGAAATACCGCTACCGGGTTGCAAAGCTTCTCGACTCCAAGGCCAAGACCTGGGTTCTCGACGAATTCACATCAACCCTCGACCGCATCACGGCGAGGGTAGTGGCCTACTGCCTCCAGAAGGCCGCGAGGAGGAGGGGAGTAACCGTCTTAGCCGCGACGACGCATGATGACATATGCGAGGACCTGAATCCCGACGTGGTGGTTAGGAAGAGATTCGGCCCAGCTGTGAGCGTCGATTATAGGTCTCCGTCGCCGAGGCCCTGCAGCATTCTCGGGGAGACTGTTGTTGAGCGCGGCGATATGCGGGACTACGAGGCCCTCAAGCAGTTCCACTACAAGTCGGGGGAGGTCTTCGGCGTCAGGGCCGTCTACAGGGCTAGAGTTGGAGAAGAGCTGGCGGGCGTGATTGTCTACTCGGTGCCGATACTTCTCCTCTCGGCGAGGTTCAGGGCCTTCCCCTTCCTCCGCGAGAAGTTCAGAGAGTCTGGAGGGATGGGTGAGTGGGCTAAGCTGGTGAACAGCCTCTTCACGCGGATTGCGCGGGTCGTGGTCCACCCGAAGTATCGGAGCGTAGGGCTCGGCGTCAAGCTCGTCAGAGAGACCCTCCCCCTCGCCGGGACGCCCTACGTCGAGACGCTGGCCGTGATGGCGCGCTACAACCCCTTCTTCGAGAAGGCCGGCATGGTGAGGGTGGACGCCCCGCCTCCCCGAGACCAGTTCTTCGAGAGGCTCGCGGCCCTAGGAATCGGCCCGGAGGCGTCCTATTCTTGGAGGCGTGTTGCGGAGAGTCTCAGAGGCGCGTCGAGGCGGGTCTTGCTGGAGGTTAGGAGGCTTTGCGTCGAGAGGCTTGAGAGGCTTAGGGCGGCTCGGTTCAGGTCTAGGACGGCTCTTCTGGCTAAGCTCAGGCGCGGCCTAGACTTGGAGGCCATGGCCCGCGTAATCGCGATGAGGCCGCTACACACAGTCTACCTCGCCTGGCGGAGAAGTGATAGGCCCGACCTACCGGAGCCCCGGGCTTCTGAGGCTTAAGACGACGAACCGGCCGACGCGCCTCCGATGAGCCGGGAAAACTTCTCGGCCATAGTCGATGTCAGGGTTGAGAAGAGCGCTGATGCGGGTGGGGATGCGGGAGAGTTCATAGGCTTCTTCGAGGGAGTAGCCAGCACTCCGGCCTACGACCTCGAGGGAGACAGGTTCAGCGAGGACGTCCTCAGGAGGAACGCCGAGAGGCTGGCTGGGAAACCCATCATGCTCATCCACGGAAGAGACTCCTCGGTCGGGCCGGTCGCGGTTGGGAAAATCCTCGAGGCCAGATACGTGGACGGAATGCTGAGAATAAAGGCGGGAATCTTCAGGGCCTTCGAGAGCGTCTGGAGGAGGGTTAGGGAGGGATTCCTCAAGGCCCTCAGCATAGGCGGGCTGATAAGGGCCTTCAGGAGGGTTCCGGGCGGAGGCCGGGAGATTCTGGACGCCGAGATAACCGAGGTCTCGCTCACGCCGCGGGGAGTGAACCCCGAGGCCAGGGTCGTCTACGCCTTTGGGAAGAGCTACAGGGTCGAGGACGGAATCTTGACCGCTTGCGAAGAGCACACCTGCGTGGCCGCGGAGGCGCTGGCTGAGCAGGTTGCTATGCTGAGGTCTGATGTCGCTTCGCTCAGGGAGTTGGTTGAGCCGCTACTCGCGGTTGGAAAGTCGGCTGAGAGGAGGCCGAAGGCTCTAGTCTCGGGCCTTTACAACGAGAGGCGGGAGAGCCGCGGCGAGCCTCTCTTCACCCCGGTCTTCGACGAGGTCTGGGAGAGGGTGGCTGGGCGGAGGGCCTCTCAGAGTTATAAAAACAGCGGGGCTTGAAGGCGGCGCAAATGAGCGGAACAATTCTCGACAGAGAGACCGTCCAGAGGTCTTATCTCGAGTTCGGAAAAGCCCTACTCAGCAGCGACACAAACTTCCCGGAGATTCCGCCCGAGGTGCTCCGAAGCATAATAGACATCTTCATCGAGGAGAGCGTGGCCCAGAAGGCGTTCAGCTTCAAGACCATGTCCAGCGACACGCTCAGAGCCTACGTGAAGGCTGAGACGGTTGAGGTTTATGCTCCATCGGAGGGGAGCGCTCCTCCGGAGTCGAAGCTAGTCTTTGGGACGCCGATTGAGCTTGTTGCTCGGGAGGTCCGGGTTCTCTCCAAGATTAGCGACGCGGCGAGCGAGGAGGCTGTGATTGACCTCGTGGCTGAGACTGTGAGAGATGTTGGGAGGAAGATGGCTGAGACGATTGACAGGAACGTCTTGACTGGGGACGGCAGCGGCTCCGACGCCTACAACCTATTCACGGGCCTCACCAACTCCTCGCCACCAAACGAGAACCGTAAAGACCTCGCAAAGTCTCCGCTGAACACGGACCACATTCTCGAGGCGGTCTCGACACTTGAGGAGAAGGGCTACAGAGACAGGCTCGTCCTCTTCCTCCACCCGCGCGCGGCATACCATTTGAGGAAGGACTTGGCGAGTAAGGGGCTTGAGGGTGTGAGCACGGATGTCTTCAAGACTGGGAGGTTCAACGAGCTCTTCGGCCTCGAGGCGATTCACCTCACTACTAGCATCGGTAAGAGGAGCTACAGCCAGAGCGACCAGACGAAGGTCAGCGACGCCGTTGTCTGCTACCCCGAGGCGGCGGGTGTCGGTGGTCTGAGGAGGAGGCTGACGGTTGAGAAGGACAGGGACATCGAGAGGGGCCTCACAATAATAGCTGCGAGCACCAAGTTCGCTTGGAAGGTCGCGAAGCCGGACGCAATCTACCTCATCAGGAACGCTCTCGCCCAGTAGCCCACCGGAGAGCAAACTCTCTCACCAATATTACCAATCCCACTTTTTCCATCTCCTCGATGTATGCGTCGGTCAGGGACATTAGGGTCTACAACGAGTGGCTGCCCGTGAGGGTTGAGGCTGAGAGGCCCGAGCTTGTCGGCACCTCCGTGCTGAGGCTCTCGAGGAGGCCCTTGGTGGATGGGGACTTCGACGGAAGCGTCCTCGACGACGTTGAGGTCAGCGTGGACGGCGCGGATGTGGAGGCTGTATCGGTTGATGCGGAGAGGGGGCTTGTGGCCTTGGCCGAGCCCGTGCCCGCAGGCTCCGAGGTCTCCGCCAACTATTTCTGGCACCCTGTTTCGGACTCGGAGATTAGGCTAGCGGTTGCGAAGGCCTCTGCCGAGGTCGAGCTCGTGACTGGGAGGAGGTATCAGGCCTACAGGGCAGCTGAGCGGGTTCTGCTGAATGAGGGGAGCAGGGTGAGGCTGAGGGACAGGATTCTCGCGGTCGAGAGCGTGAGGGTCTATGACTCGGGCGGTGAGCTGATTGACGATGCGCCTGAGTTTGTGGTTGAGGATGCGGAGCAGGGCCTGCTGAGGCTGAGGCAATACGCGGCCGGCTCTCCGTCAGGGCCCCTCTTCCTCCCCACAAACTTCGAGGTCGAAGTCACATACATGACGGGCTACACCGAGACACCCGAGCACATCAAGCAATACACAATTCTCGCAGCCTCATACGAGGTTCTCCTCAGGTTTCAGAGGATGCTCCAGGTCGAGGGGAGCTACGGCGAGGTGGCTCTGGTGGTGAAGTCGCCTGAGGGACTGAGGGAGAGGCTGGAGTATCTGAGGGAGGAGATTGAGCGGTTCAGGAGGCTTCTTCCGAAGCCGGTGAGGAGGGTTTGATCGAGCTAGCCGAGGTCGTCTCGGCCCTCGTCGAGGAGCTGAGGGCCGCCACGGGCCTAAAGGTGCGCGTGGGGTGGAGGACAGAGCAGGACACCTACCCGCTCGCCACGCTACTGATGCTCGACGCGGGCGTCGAGTGGGCCAACCTCGAGATGAGGAGGTTCATCTACAGGCTTAGATTCCAGATTGATTTGTGGCACGGCTCCGCCGAGGAGTGTGACAGGCTTGCGACTCGGGTCGCTGCGAGACTTATTGACGCGGCTCTTGCGCGGGGCTGGATGGGCCTACGAGTTGAGTCGATGAGGGACGTGCCCTCGGAGGAGGTCTTCAGGAAGACGGTCGAGGTCAGCTTCTCCCTGATAGGGTAGAGGAGGGATGCCCTGCATCTACCGAATCAGGGCTGACGGAAGGTTCCTCTGCGGAGCGCGGCCACCGCTCACCTGCTCGAGGAGTGTCTGCCCCTTCGGCCCAACACTCTGGGAGAGGCTAATCAAACATGATGCGCAGAGCCAGACGCTCTGGATGATGCCTGAGATGCGGATAATCAAGGCGTCGGAGCTGGACCTCGGCAAGCTGGAGCCCGGGGCCTATCTGGTCAAGTCGGTCAGCCTCTCCGTCGGGGGGCGGAGGAGGTGTCGCTCAGGCAGGCGCTAGACGCTGTGAGGCTCTTGGACAGGGCCGGCGGAGGCGAGGGGTGCAGAGTAGCAATCATAGACACCGGCTCGGCCGAGGATGCGCCTCTCAAAGGCCACGTTAATCTAACCGGCAAATCTCTCGCCGACACCGAGGCTCACGGAGAATACGTCCACAGGCTAATCCACAAAATACTACCCGAAGCTGAGATTTACATGGTCAAAGTCCCCAACCCAGTCCCGGACTACGTCTTCATCACAGCGATGCACGAGGCGATGAAGTGGAGGCCACATGCCGTGAACATAAGCATGGGGAGCGAGATAGCGACTGATGGCGGAGACCCGGTCTCAATCTACGCCGACAGACTCGCGGCGGTCTCTGTCGTGGTCTGCGCGGCGGGTAATGGAGGGCCGAGGCCTCTGAGCGTCGGCTCTCCGGCCTGCTCCCGCGAATCCCTAGCCGTAGGCGCCGTAAATTTGAGGCTGAGGCCTTGGTCAAGCAGTAGCAGAGGCCCCACTCTCGATGGGAGGTTTAAGCCCGACATAGTAGCCCCGACCGGGTATTTCTTCGAGGAGTTTGAGACGCGGCTGACCGGGACATCCTTCTCGACCCCTCTCGCCACGGCCGCGGCGGCCCTGGCCGCCAGCCTCCTTCCACGCCCCCGGCTGATTAAGAGGCTGCTCCAGCTCACCGCCCAGCCAATACAGGTCTCCCTAGTCAACCTAGCCTTCATCAGGGGCGTCCAGCCCACGGCCAGACCCGCGGTGAACAAGCTCCTCAGAGCACTCATGGTTACTGCCGACCCGCGGAACATAGTCGGGATGGGGCTTCTGAACGCTGGAGACGCGATTAAGGAGGCATCCCAGCTCGCCCCGCGGAGCTAGGCGGCCGAGTTCTCAGGAATAAAAGTGGAGCGCCTCTCATCGTGGGTCGAGATGTTTAGACGGCTCGTAACTTTTGGTGAGGAGAGCAGCTACGGGACGCCTTCAAGCAACCCCAACAGGCTCTTCGGATGGGTCACGGAGTTCAGCGGAGGAGCTAGGCTGGCTTCGGAGATGGTTGGTGTGATGGACGGCTCGAGGAGCAAGAGGGCTGTAGTCTACGGAGTCGACGCAGCGCCGAGCATCAGCTTCCTACCCACGGCCGGAGCCTTCCTCAAATACGCCCTCGGCAGCGTAACCAACAGCGGCACCGCACCACCCTACACCCACGAAATAACCGTCACGCCAAGCCACAGGCTCCCCTCGATAACCGTGGTTGAGCACAGGGTCGGGTCGGGCTCGCATGGGTTCAGATACGTGGGCTGCCTAGTTGAGAGGCTCGAGGTTAGCTGGGAGAGGGATGGGCCCTTGGAGTGTAGTGTAGAGCTTGTTTCGCAGAGGGTTGAGGCTGTCAGCTCGCTTCCTGAGCCCGGCGAGGATGCTGGGACACCCTACAGAGCTGAGATGGCTGCTGTGATTATCGACGGAGTGGAGCGCGGATACGCCACCGGCGGAGGCATAAGCATATCCAACAACCACACACCCCTCCCCCGCAACCCGGACGGCTTCGTCTCAGGACACATAGCCAACTCGACAGACATCGAGGCAACAATCTCGCTACACTACATGGACCCTACAATAGTCAACCTCATGCTAGACAAGAAGAAGTTCGACGTGACTGTGAAGTTCGTGAGAGGCCCGTCGGACAGAATCGAGTTCCAGCTTCTGAGGTGCATCGCTGATGTCGAGGCGCCCCTCTCTGCGGAGGAGGGGCCGACTCAGGAGCTGAGCCTCAGGGCCGAGGACATCAAGATAGTGGCCGTGGACAGCATACCGAGCTACTGAAGAGTCGGGCATGTCTGAATACGCTGAGAGGACTAGGCTTGGAAGGCTCTTCGCGCGGGAGGCCACGGTCGAGGTTGAAGGCGTGGAGTTCAGGCTAAGGAGGATGACGCTGAGGGAGGAGCTGGAGTGGATGGCCCTCCGCGACAAAGTCATGAGCGACGAGACTCGGAGCAGGGAGGAGAGGATAGTCGAGGTCTGGGGCGACCTGCTCAGGCGCGTCATAGTCAAGCCAAAGCTGGAGAGCCCCGTCGAGGAGCTACCAGCCGCGGTCGTCTCGCTCCTGACCTCGGAGATTGAGAGGCTCCACCTCTGGGACCTCCCTTTACAGCGGCCGCCGCGGGTGTCAAGATGAACAGGGAGCTTCTCCCCTATCTTCTGGCTGAGAGGTTCGGCTGGACTCACGAGGATATAATGAGGATGACGAGGGCCGAGGCGCTCTACTACGCAGCGGCTGCGAGGCTGGCGGAGAGGGAGGCTGAGAGGGCCGCGAAGAGGTCTCGTAAGAGGAGGTAGAGGTGGGGGAGGGTTGGCTTCGGTGGAGTTCAAGGGCCTCGAAGAGCTTGAGGCCGCCCTCAGAAAGCTTGCCGCAGAGCTCGACTCCCGGGCCGATGAGGAGCTGGGGGAGCTGGCTAGGCTTTTCCTTGAGGAGGCGCGGGCGAGGACGCCGGTCAAGACAGGCCGGCTCAGAGACAGCATAGTCATCAGGCGCGAAGCCCATGCGAAATACTCCGTCGAGGCCACGGCACCCTATGCGGGATACGTCGAATACGGCTCAGGCCCCCACATCATCGAGCCAACAAAAGCCTCGGCCCTCAAGTTCAGCATAAGCGGGAAGACGGTCTACACGCGCAGGGTGAGGCACCCGGGAAGCAGCCCGAGACCCTACTGGAGGCCGGCCTTCAGCGAGGCTGCTAAGGCGGCTTCAAGGCTTCTCGCGCGGGTGGTTAGGCCGGGTTGACGGTCTCGGAGTTCACGCTCAAGGCAATCTTCACGGCTGAGGACAGGGTTAGCGGCCAAGTCGAGAGAATCCGGAGAAGCTTCGGCGAGCTGGCTTCCGCAGGTGAGGAGGGCGGCGGGAGGCTTAGGGCTGCGATGGAGTCCGTCGGGAGGGTGGCTGAGATAGCGCTGGGATTCACGTTCGCCTCAGCCATAGGCAGGGCCGCTGAGTTCGTCAGGGAGAGTGTGGATGTCTTCGCGAGGCTCGAGCGGAGCACTCTCCAGCTAGCGGCCGCGACTCGGGAAGCAGGCCAAGACATCCAAGGCCTTGCAGAGGCCCTCCGCTCAATAGCATCAGCAGCAGCCCGCGAATACGCGGTAACGGCAGAGGAGGCTGTCACGGCGATGGAGGCACTCGTCAAGGCCGGGCTCGGGGCCGAGGACACTCTCAACGCTCTCGGAGCCGCAATCATGCTCGCGAAGAATGAGGGAGTCTCATTCGCCGAGGCAGGAAACAACCTAGTCCAGGTTCTCGCACAGTTCGGCCTCAGAGGAGATGAGGCGGCCAGAGTTGTGGACGCCCTGACAAACGCCTCCCGGCTCGGAGTTGGGACGGCCCAAGACTTCGCCCGCGGCCTCGCAAACACCGCATCCACCGCAAAGAGCCTCGGCCTCAGCCTCGAAGAAGCGACAACGTGGCTCGTGGTTCTTGAGAGGCGTCTCGGCTCCGCAGAGGAGGCTGGAACAATCTTCAACAGGTTTCTCCTCGAGCTGGCCGACATAGCTGAGAGGCTCGGCATCCCCCTGAGGGAGGCGGACGGGACGCTCAGAAGCATGCAGGACGTCATCCTCGAGGTCGTCGCGGCCGTGAGGGGCGCGGGGGGCAGCTTCGTCGAGCTCCAGGACAGGCTCAGCGGCGTCGATTCAAGGGCCTTGAAGGCGCTTCTCACGCTCTCTCAGATGACGGAGAGCTTTGAGGAGTTGAGGGGCGAGGTCTCGAGGAGCGGCGCGGCGATGGATGTCTTCTCGGCGGCCCTCGACTCTACCGCGGGTAGGCTTGAGAGGCAGAGGGCTGAGATAGACAGGTGGCAGAGAAGCATAGGCGAAGCAGTCGCGGGGATATACACCATGGCCGCCCCAACCATGCTCAAGCTCGCAGACGCGATAGTCACACCCTGGCGCGGAATAATAGCATACTTCACCGGCGACGAGTTCCAGAAACTCTCAGCCGCGGTCGAGACACAACTACACATACTCGGAAGAATGACGGAGGAGGAGTCCGCAAACTGGATAATGAGCTGGGTCGAGGCCGGAAGAATAACGAGGAGCGAGGCCCTCGAGATAGCCGGCTCCATGCTAAGCCTCTCGACAATCGCTAGGACGGGGCTTCGGGCCCTAGTCGAGGAGGCGGTGGCGGTGGGTGAGGAGGTTCCTCCAGCCCTCCAGCCGCTCACGGCAACCCTCCAAGGCATGGCCGAGGAAGCCTCACAGACGAGACTCGCTTTTGAGAATCTCTCAAAGGGAGTCAAGTCGTTCGTCGAGGATGCGAGTGTTTTGAGGGAGGCCGCGGCGCTATTCACCAACTACTACGACGTTGTGCTGGCTGTTGAGCAGGCCCTCGGACGAGACGTCCAGCTCACCGAGGAGGCGGAGAGGAGCAAGGCGCGGCTCTCGGCGACGATGCAGGTCCTAGGCCTCGTGACTGAGAGCTTCGGCCTCGTCCAGCAGGCACTCCAGCTGTATCTCCTCGGCGGGAAGGAGGCGGGCGACATGCTGCTAAACACTATGACCGGCCTCGTGGCTGCGACTGAAGACGGCTCGGTTACCGCGGCCGAGTTCAGGCAGATTCTGGGCGGCCTCGGCGTGGACAGCGAAAACGTGGCGGGAAGCCTCCACAGCATACTGCAGAAATCTCTAGAGGCGGTTAAGGCCGCGATAGAGGGGAACATTCAAGCAGCCACAAATTTCAGCCAAGCCCTTAACATGCTCGACGGCCGGACAGCCCACACATACCACTACCACCACATAGTAACCGTAACGGAGCCGGCTAGATACGAGGAAGTATCAGCGGCTGAGCAGGCGGCCCGCGCAGGCCTACCCATGGCCCAGCAAGGCATCTGGAACGTGCCGAGAGACATGCCAGTCTATCTCCATGCAGGCGAGATGGTCATCCCCAAGCCCGTCGCAGACTGGTTGAGACGCGGAGGAGGCATAACCAAGAACTACGCCGTGAAAATCGTGGTGAACGCGGCCGGAGCTGCTGAGCCGAGAGAGCTCGCCGAGGCGGTTTCGCGGGAGCTTGTCCGCAAGCTCAGGGCGATGTAGCATGGCTGTCAGCGAAGACAGGCCGACGGCCAAGGAGGCGGGAGGCCCCTGACGAGGCTCCAGATATTCAGCGGCTCAAGCT
The DNA here is from genome assembly GCA_025059595.1 of Candidatus Calditenuaceae archaeon. Classification (GTDB taxonomy): domain Archaea; phylum Thermoproteota; class Nitrososphaeria_A; order Caldarchaeales; family Calditenuaceae; genus HRBIN02. The sequence goes on from JANXDI010000012.1 coordinate 80,698, forward strand.
GGCTCGACAGGACAGAGAAGCTCACAAGACTCCGATGGTCCGCCAACACCCGCGAGCTTGAGAGCATAAGGTTCAGCCTCCACTCCGAAAACATCGAGGCGGGGCAGAGGGTCAGGCTCATCCTTGGACAGGAAGTGAAGTTCGAGGGCGTCGTCTACGAGGTCGAGAGGAGACATGAGGCTGGAGACGTGGGCCGCGTGGAAGCCCTCGCCTACTCAGAACTCATCCTATACGAGAGGAGCATAGTCTACAGAGTATACCCGACAGGGACACGGGCCGGCAGAATAATCAAGGACCTGGCCTCCCTAGTCCCAGACGTAAACACGTCGAACGTCGACGAGGATGGGACACCGGCCCTCAACACCGTCTGGACGATACAGAACGTCGAGGCCCTCCGCGTAATGCTCGACATCGCGCGGGGGACAAACCACTACATCCGCATGAAGCCGGGGAGGAGGCTATACTTCAAGCCCAAAGCCACAGGCACATACAAGGCCGTGATAAACACCTCGAACACGGCCTCGGCATCCCTCCGAGAGGATAGATGGAGGCTCAGGAACAGGATAATCTACATCGGCGCCGACGGCCGGGTATTGGCTGACGTCAGCGAGCCGCCGGGCGACCTGCCACTAACAGTCCACGACCCATTCCTCACCGACGAGACCGAGGCCAAGCGGAGGGCCCAGACCAGACTCGCCCTCTGCCGAGAATACGGGAGACAGCTGGAGGTCGAGCTCCACAGAAACGTCTTCGAGCAGATGAACGTAGAGCTCTACGACACCATCCGCGTAAGCCTCCCAAGCCTCGGCCTAAACAACACCGACCTACCCATAACAGGCATAGAATACATCCCCGAGAGCCTCAGATACCGCCTCACCCTGAGCGGGGCCCTAGAGCTGCTGGAGGATTATCTCCGGGAGGCTGTCGGCGGAGATGTGGCGGCCCGGTTCGGCCGGGCTATGACGGTTCCGGAGATGCTCTCGACCGCCGTGATGACTACGGGTGAAGGCCTCAGGACGCAGTCCACCACTCGGCACCCAATCTACATCAACAAGCCTCCACTAACCCTCCGCAACGCACAGAACATAGTCCTAAACAGCGACGGCCACGCCGTCCTCACATCAGGAGCAACTCTGGGGAGCTTCGAGGCCGAGGTTCTACCCGGCTCACCGCTCTTCACCTCATACACAAGATGCGAGTGGATACTAACGAAGAATCAGGGCTGGGCGAGGGTCCAGGTCCTAACCGCATCGGGCGAGGAGATTGCTTCAGTAATCGACGCCGCCGAGACGCAAATCGTGGATATTCCACGCTGGCCGAGGGCCTTCGGCGGCCTAACCTTCAAGACGGCGGCCTTGTGGGGCGCAACAGGGGCATCGGTCTCGGACATCGCGGCGGGCCTCATTAACACCTACTGCCTCAGACTATCTCCCACCACACCCGGAACATACGGCGAGACACACTATCCCTCTGCAAAGAACCTCAACCTCAGGCTCAACTTCGCGCGGTATCTCCGCCTCTACCTATACGGCGACCACGCACAAAGCTTCACGGTCAAGGTTAGGCTACACCAAGACGCGAACAACTACCTCGAAGGAGCATTCAACGTCAGACGCGACACCTGGATGAAGTACGAGGCCGCGCTCTCCACCTTCACTAAGGCCGGCAACCCCACCGCGATGAACTGGATAAGCATACTCTCGCCATACAGGCTCCTCATAGACAGCGACTACGTCCTCACACCACTTCTCCGCGAGCTTCTCAGGCTAAAAATAACACTCGGGAGAGATTCTGCGGCCATGTTATCGCCGGCCGTTAGGCTGGTGAAGATTATCTGGCGCGAAGGTGATTATGGATGACGGAGCTGATTATAGTCTCGAGGCCGAGGATGAGGTTCATCAAGTGGATAGGCGGAGGCGTCTATAAGCAGTTTCTCGCGAGAGTAGACCAAAGCTATTCTGAGAGCGCGCCGCCGGCGACAGAGTATTCTTCAGCAGATGTTGTCATTACATTATATTCTGGCGCAACTATTATGGCGGCCCAGCAGTTTGTCGCTCGGCCATCCACGCGACCGCTACAACTCCGTAGAGTAGACGTAATGCTTAACAGGGTTGGCTCGCCGACCGGCACGGTCTTCATACGCCTCTACAGCGACAGCTCAAACAACGTGGGGAGCCTGATAGCCACAGTCGGCTCAATATCAGCCTCCTCAGTAGCCACGACCTTTACAATCTACACATTCACACCATCTTCAGCTATCTCCCTGACGCCGGGGACGAAATACTGGGTTGTGATAGAGTTCAACGCCGGCAACTCGTCAAACTACATCCAGACCACTAGAGCGACTGCAGATGTGGACACATCCGTAAGGTCTGCAACCTATACAACCTCGTGGTCATACAACGTCAACGAACTCTACCTTAGAGTCGAATACGCTTTTGGAAGCTTCACAGACTCGCGGTCATTTACCATTGATTTCCAGTATATGGGCCCCGCTGAGAAGAGGTTGAAAGATGTCGGGACGAAAGAAAATATGACGGTAAACAGTGTAACCGTGAACGGTGTAAGTGTCGGCAACACGCTTGAAGAGACAGACCAAATACCTCAAGCAACGCAATACACCATAACATACAACTACACGGTAGCGGCTGGAACGACATACTTCACATTGAGGTGCTTCATCGAGCGGAGGCTCTATTACGCCGCGACATCCATAACACTCGACCAGCTCGGCTCTTCAGAAGCATATATTGTGGCAATATATTTCAGTGGTGGTGGACACTTACGTATTGACGACAACCCCGACGCAGACTTCATTACATCAGGGGCCGCGACGATAAGGTTCGACCCCGGCACTCTCCCGTTCCGAAAGCTGGAGTGGCTTCAGGGCTCGGGAGAGGTAGACATACTGGCGGTCGAATAGCCATGAGATACGTAGACCCCGAGACCGGCCTACCACTCGAGGCCGCCGAGAAAATCAAGCCGAGGATTAGAAAGCTAGAGGAGAAGACGGGAGTAATTTCTCTAAGCGATACCGGGGCCTCTATTGGGACAGCCGAGGCACCGGCCTCTGACATAGTTACCCTCAACGTAACGATAATCTCGTCCAAGGAGGCGAAGACAGAGATTCGCGAATTGACGCCTGAAGAGCTCGACATGAAGCTCCCAACACCTAAAGTCTACAAGCTCGAAGATGGGAGGAAGCTTATTGGGTTTGTTGAAGACGAGCTGCCCGTGGCTTTAAGGAAGCCGCGCGGATACAGCCTCAACGAGGTGGTCGCCATACTCTCATACAAGGTCATCAATCTGGAAAGGCGCCTAGCAGCCTTAGAAGAGGGTGATGGACGAAAAAATAATAATGATGGCTCAACACTTTTTTAATGCGTTGGAGTAGGGGGAGACAAGTGAGCTTACGATAAAGGAGCTACTCGGTCGCCCCCTTAACCACTATGAAAACCGCTACGCGCCGGAAAGGTTTTTTGTTTCTGGAGCCTTAACAATTCCATTTGACTCCCCGCGCGTGGCGGTGGTGGGAACCAGACACCCAAGCCTAGAAGGAGTAGAGTTTACCCGTAAACTCGTGAGTAAACTAGTGCAGAGCAACATAATAATCGTCAGCGGATTAGCTAAGGGGATAGACACTGCCGCCCATAGAGCGGCAATAGAGTATGGAGGAAGGACGGTCGCTGTTTTGGGGACCCCTTTGGATAAGTTTTATCCACCCGAGAATCAGAGTTTACAGCAACTAATTATGAAGGATCATTTGGCCGTAAGCCAGTTTCCTCTTGGGCATAAAACGTGTCGCTACGATTTTATTAAAAGAAATAGGACGATGGCCCTAATATCTGATGCCTCCATCATCGTCGAGGTCCGCGAAAAAAGCGGAGCCTTATCACAGGGCTGGGAAACAATAAGGCTAGGTAGACCGCTGTTCATCGCACCTCTAGTGCAGGAAAAAGGGTTGAAGTGGTCTGAAAAAATGATGGAATACGGTGCTCAAAGCCTCAAGCTTAAAAACTTGAAGGAGATGTTAAGCATGCTGCCGAGATATCCTTCTCTTAAACATGACGTATTATACACCTTCTAAGATGTATAGGCTTGAGTTCGGCTCGTATCTAGCATATAGCCCCAGACCTTTCAATGAAATGTCAATCCGCGCCTATGAACTGATAAAGGATACTAAAAACTTCACCATGTTGAGCGATGGGACAAGCATAATTGACAGGATCATCGGTAGGCTGGTTCAAGATCTACCTAATCTTGAGTTCAGAGAATTTTTCGCTAATGATGTCTTTTTAGTCCCTGTTCCCAGAAGCCAATTAATGAGGCCGGGGACGCTATGGGTACCTCGTGAGATATGTCATGCGTTAGAAAAGAATGGACTCGGAGAGAGCCATGAACTGCTTAGAAGAATTAAGCCGGTTCGCCAGTCTTCCCGCAGTCGTCCAAGCGAGAGGCCCTTACCGATTGAACACTATCATTCCCTGCGCTCTGTCAAAAGACGATCAACGAGCCCAGATGGATTGTGCTAGTTGATGATATAATTACGCGCGGTCACACTGTTTTGGGCGGAGCTTGGCGCATCGCCGAGGCCTATCCCAACAGCATCATCGTGGCCTTCGCTTTATTCAGAACAATCAGCGAGCAGCGTGATTTTAGAAAAATTCTAGAACCTGTCAGAGGCGAAGTAGTCTATAGACCTCGGTTTGGGGATGCGTTGAGGAGGCCTTGAGCAAAATCTTTGCATTTTTCAATTATTTTGCGAGCTGTGAAGGTTGTTAGCGGTGACTCGACCATCTTTAACCTGTTAGCTCAGCCCGCGAATGATTTTTAGAGTTGCGGTCTTGAGAGGTTCTTGGCTGACAGAGAAGACGTTTAGACCGCTTTTCACCCCTATTACGGTTCTCGTGCCTTTGTGCCCCTGTGGTGGGCTGGTTGTTTGGTGGAGATAGGGGGTCTGAGGGCTCCTTTGAGGTGGAGAGGGGCGTTAAGCTTGTTGTGAAGAGGGCGAGGGATGGGACGATAGTTGTTGAGGCTCAGGCGAGGACTGAGGCTGACCTACGGCTCCTTCTGAGGGATTTCGCGGAGGTTGTGGGTGGGTTGGTGGGTGGGGTTGAGGAGAAGCGGCCTGGCCCAGCTTCTGCTAGACGCGGCTGAGACCGGCATAAGGCTCTATAAGTGGCAGAGGAGGTGGCTTGACGACGATGCCAGGTTCCGAGTCCTCCTCAAGTCCCGCGGAGTCGGAGGCTCGTTCACAGTCGCCCTCGAAGCCCTCGTCGAATCCCTCCTCAAGCCCGGCAGCCTCACGCTTCTAGTCAGCTACAGCCAGAGACAATCCCTAGAACTCTTCAGAAAGCTCAGGACGATGCTTTCTGCGCTGGAGGGGGCCTCGCTCAGCTGGGCCGGAGAAGTCTACAGGAGCGTCGCTGTCTCGGCTGAGACTAAGACGCAGGTTGAGCTTGGGAATGGAAGCAGGATAATCTCACTCCCCAACAACCCCGACGCAATCAGAGGCTACAGGTCCGACAGCGTCTACGTCGACGAGGCCGGGATGTTCAGAAACGACTTCGAGGTCAAGTCCGCCGTGGCCCCCAGCATAGTCGGGAGAAGCGGGAGGCTCAGCCTCGTCTCAACGCCTAAGGGGAGGAGGGGCTGGTTCTACGAGGCCTGGAGCAGCGGCGCCTTCTCGCGGCACACGGCCCACTACACAGAGGCGCCTCACATAACGGCAGGGGAGCTGGAGGGGTTGAGGAAAGCCCTCACGGAGCTGGAGTGGCTTCAGGAGATGGAGACCGAGTTTCTCGACGAGGCCAACGCCGTCTTCCCCTACGAACTCATACTCTCGTGCGTCTCAGAAAACACCTCCGAGGCGGCCACGGGCCCCGTCTATGTGGGCGTGGATGTGGGGAGGCTGAGGGACTCCACGGTCATCACGGCGCTCGAGAGGCTTGAGGACGGCACTCTGAGGGTCTTCCACGTCCAGGAGCTGAGGGGCATAGACTTCCAGGCTCAGGAGAGCATAATACTCAACCTGGCCGAGCGGCTCCGGCCCGTATCAATCGCAATAGATAGGACCGGAATAGGGCTGGCCCTCTACGAGACCCTATCGGGGAAGCTGCCCGCCGTCGAGGGCGTAACCTTCACCCGCAACGTTAAGGAGGCCCTGATAGCGACCCTCCACAGCCTCATGAAAGGCGGTAAACTAAGCATCCCACCGGATGGCCGCGAATTGATAAACCAGCTCCGAGCATTCCAGAGGGTCGAGACACCCTCCGGAGCGGCGAAATATGAGGCGCCGAGAGGCCAGCATGACGACTACGTGATGAGTCTGGCTCTGGCGGTTGGCGCGGCTGTCAGGCGGCTCGGCGGCGGGGTGATGGTCTCGAGGGTCTGGGCTTGGCGAGAGGCTTCTGAGGGGGGCGGTTCTACTCTCCCACCCTAATCATGCCGCCGATGAAGGGCTTCTGACTGCTCACCACATAGTATATTCCGGGCTCCATGAACCTGTAGCTCCACTTCCCACCCGGCTTTATCGGCTCCGAGACGAAGACGCGCTCCCCGCCCCGCTGAGAGACAACCACGTGCTCCACACTATCCCTGTTCACAAACTCTACAATCGCACCCCTCCTCAGACTCAGTACACTCGGATAGAGATAGGCGTCATCCATGACGGGAGGGTCTCCACTCCTCCAACTCACAGGCGCCGCCGCACCCTCCCTGATTACCATCCTGTATTTCCGCCTCCTCGCCAAAACCGCCACAAATGGGAACGGCATCAACAAGAGGGGAAAGACCCAGGGAGGCATGGGGACATAGTCGCCGCTCGGCGTCCGCGTCTCTGTTGTCGTAATCACGATCGTTGTGTTCAGCAACTTGGTCTCTGTCGTCTGCACGGGTCGCGGAGCCGTCTCGGTAACGTGAGTGGTGAAGGACACTATGCTAGTTACAGTCGACACAACTCTCTCAAAGACTGTGGATAGTAGTTGGCTCGTGGTGTAGAGCGTCGACTCCACGAGTCTTGTGGAGTACGTTGTGGCCAGTGTGGTCTCGGTGACCCTTTTTATCCTTGTCCGCGTTGTGGTTGCCTCCGCGGTGATGGAGTAGGTGGAGGTTGTCGTGACTGTGGTGTGGAAGGTGGCTGTAGCTCCGACTGTTGTGGTTTGAGTCGCGGTAGTCGTTATGGTCGTATAGCCTGTCGAGGTCGATGTAGTTACGTGGGTGGAAGTTGTTGTAGCCGTTTGAGTAGAGGTCGTAGTTATGGTTTGGGTAGAAGTAGTATAGCTAGTCGAGGTAAGTGTAGTTGTCTGTGTAGAGGTTAAGGTCTCTGTGGCCGTCGTGTAGCTTGTCGAGGTGACTGTAGTGGTGCGGGTGGAGGTTTCCGTAACGGTGGTATAGGAAGTATCCTCAACGGTAGTCGTGTAAGTGGACGTCGTCGTGTAAGTCTCGTAGATAGTCAAGGTAGCCGTCGTTGAATCAACAAACGATGCATCGCAGAAGACTCCGTAGAATCCATATTCCTTGGTCCCTCTCTCGCTCTGGTCTATGTCGAATGCCGGCGTCCATGGAGAATCAGTAAGTTTTGTGTCCTCTGGCCTCAGCTCTATGGTGTTGTGCGCGGCTGAGGGGGTCGCGGTGGGTAGACTTTTGGAGAGGTTGAAACTGTTCATGAAGACATATTCTAACCGGTATCTCCCAGCTCCTCCAGCCAGATATACGCAATCATTATACCCGTCGAGGCCAAAAATCCTCACAGGCAACTCTATGTCGTCGAAGCCTTGAACCCGGAAGGCGTAGAGAGCCTCACCATTTGAGCCGTCCACAGCTAGGAAAATGCCGTGTAGTAGAGCGAAGGAGTCGTCCTTCCCATCGGAATATGTGTATAACGTGTAGCCGCCGGTGAAGACTTTGGCGCCAGAGACCGCCGCTGAGACTGCAAAATCAAAAATTGACGGTACGTTTTCCGGCGGAGGGTTTGAATGGTCGGGATAGGAGAAGGAGAGCGTGTAGTCTTGCCACCAGACGACGTTCATGCGGCTGTCGAGCTTTATTATCGCTATATTATTTCTGGCGTCGGGCTTTTCCTCAGTTAAGACCGCGTAGATGTCGCTATTCTCGTCTACCAGAATCTCAGCCGCTATGGAGAAGGCGTAGATGGGCTGAATCAGCGTTACATTTAGTCCGTCGAGGCTGCTCTTAGATACCTCCAGTATGAAAATTTCACTCGCATAGGGCTTTTTGGACATAAAGTCGACACCTGTCCCACCCAGAATATAGACGCTCTCACTACCAAGTGCCAGCGACACCGCAAAATCTGTCGCGGCGTCCCTCACGTAATAGTAACGATGGTCAACATGCTGGAGGTATTGATTCAGTTTGACGAGTAGGAATCCGCTACTCTTAGCCCTGAATGCGTCAAAGATCGTGACTCCTGCGAGGACGTATATTCCCGACTCGTCCATAGCAAGGTCCAGACCCTCTCCCAACTGATTTATGGGCCCAGAGGCTGAGTGCTCCGTGGTGAGGTGGTTCGTGTGATAGGCGATTAATTTGCAGTTGCTTTTGTCGAATGCGGCTACGAAGAGTGCGAGGCTCTTTCCACCCGCGATAAAGTGTCCCGCAACTATAACGTGTGTGCTGTTAGCCTCGACAGAGGAGGCGACGCTGTCCACGGTGCCGTCGTCCCTGTTCTGGAACCCAAACATTAAATTGCATCTGAGGCTGTGGTCGGGATTCAGGATTAAGAGGAAAGGTATGCTTCCGGATACGGCCTTATCTCCGGTGACCGGTGTGCTCGCTCCCACTATGTATATCCCGTCACCGTCTACCTCGATGTCGTAAGCCCGAAAATTAATTCCTCCAGCCTCTTCACTGAAGGTACGGAGAAGGCCGTAGGACGGGTCGGAATATGTGAAGGGCAGAGAAAAGGCCAATAAGGCCGCCAATAGCATCAGAGCCGCGGGCCCTAATGTTCTCAACGTAGGTTAGGCGGCTCTACAAAAATTAATAAAGCATACCGATGATGAGGGGAAACAAGTTTTTCGTCATAACAGAATATTACATGGATATTTAACAGACAATTGGCCAGACTCAAACCTGCCCACGAGTCTGCACCCTACGGTAAGCACAGGGCCTATGCCCGGTATGATGCGGGCCGCTCCACCGGAAGCCTAGACGCCAAAAGAATTATAATGTCTAGAGTCAAGGGCCGGGGCCAGCGGAGAAGATGCCCTCTCGGAGAAAGGTCAGGCTCGAGGTTATGGGTGACGACGGAGACAGGCTTACCGTGATTCTTGAGGGGAGGGTTACGCGGGAGAAGATTATGCAGCTCGCGGACCTCGTGGACCTCTATGGAGGCTCGGCGGCTGAGAGGGTGCCTGCGGCGGTGGAGAATAAGCTGACGAGGCTGGCCAGGCTGATTGAGAAGAAGTTCCCCTACTCCGAGTTCACCTCGAGGGATGTGGCCGAGGCCTACGAGCTTGAGTATGGTGAGAGGCTCACACTCAGCACGGCCTCAACCTACCTTTCCCGGCTCGCTGAGAGGGGGTTCCTAGAGAGGGCCGGCGGGATGCTGAACAATATCCGCTACCGGCTTCTCAGGGCGCGGGCCGAGGAGGTTGAGGGCGGCCAGTAACCTTCTCCGCAAGCCTCTCCAGCACTTTGAGAGCGTCGTATAGTTCTCCGGCTTCGAGGGCTTGGCTCAGCTCGAGAAGCCAAGTGAATCGCCGCTCACCTAGTAGGCCGAGGTATCCGAGGAGCAGGAGTGTGTGGATGCTCTGTGTAATATTTCTGAGGGCCTGGCCAAGTATCTTTGCGTAGGTGCCCCGCGAGACGCCCATGAGCCGCGCCTTCTCCTCAAAAGTCCTCCGCCTACCCGCCGCATAGTCCTCCGCCTCCAGCAGAAGGGCCTCAAGCTGCCTCTCGGTGAGGGAGGAGCCGCTGAAGAGGGCTCGAAGGACGATATCAGTTTCGGGGAGTGTCTGGCTGCTTCTCCGCTCCAGGAGCTCGAGGGAAGATGTCAACCACTCTCCGCCTCCATGCTAGCCATTTTTGTCAACACGCTACCCTATTAGTGCTCGCCAACCTCAACCCGGGCACTACTCTTAATATATCTCCAAGGTAATACTCATCCCGGGGAATCTCAATAGTCTCGCATCAAACCAAGCTTCATGGCCAACGGAGCTCAAAATTGTCGAGACTAAAGTGCTTTGCGCCTAAACTGGCGTGTTTTGTGCCTAGTCGGGGAGAACACTTTTAAATGGCTGCCAAGCCTCGGCGATCAGAAGACCCGGTGACAGGCCTAATCTTCCATCACGGTTAGGGGCTTTATGGAGCTGGATGAAGAGAACAATTTTCGCGGAGTATTCCGTGAAAGAGGCGAGGGGTACGAGGTTTAATGGTTTGTCTGGAGACGTGACGGGCGGTTCTGCTGGCCTGATTGGGAGCCAGTTCTTCTGATATTTGGGTCAGACGGTTCCCTCGGGGCCTGTCTCGTACGGAGGGCGTTTCGCTGGAGGATTTACGGGGGTCAAGACCTCAAAATCAGCGGCGGGGTGATTAACGTGCTCTTTAACGGCGCGCAACACCACCCTTTGGTCCTAGCCGCGGGCAACGAGTTAGAATTTGAGCGGCTTAAGCAGAGATGTATCGCCGTTAATGCGTTGCATAGGGATATTTCACCGAGAGAGGTTCCTGCATGGGCGCGCGACGTCAAGCTGTTTGCTGATAGGCTGGTTTTTTCCGAAATTCCGGGCTGCAGGGAGCAAAGAAACGTTTTGAACAGGCTCCTCGGCGATATTGCGCGTTTCTATCCGCGGATGGCTCAAATCAAGACGATAGACGAGAAGATAGACGAGTTGAGGAGGCTGTTCATTTGAGGGTTAAGATTATTGTGTTGAGAAGCGTCTCAGAGCCTATTTTGAGCCGCTGGCTCTCTTCTGGGCTATCCTTAGCCGCCTCCAGCTCCAAGACCCTATCCCGTAGGCTATGAGCGAGGATTTCAGGCACATCTCCGCCGTGCGCCCCCCTCTCCAGCTCCCTGAGCGCCGAGAGAAGAACGAGCAGAAGCGTAATTCTCGTAAGCGCATTCACCAGTTCACCTATCGTAAGGCTCTCCAGCTCCCTTTTCAGGTCTTCCGCATCCCGAATCAGAACGTCTTTTACTTCGGACGGAGAGGCCTCGACAAGCTTCTCCGTCGCCGCTAAGGCCCTCCTTATCCTCTCGCTTCTCTTACCCTCGCCGTGCAGGCTTTCGAGCCAGCTGGTCTGGCTAATCGCCTCATCAAAGGCGGATAGCGTTAGGGGGTCTGTCTGGATGGAGATTATTTGGCGGTTCACTATCCCTCACCACGTAATACATTATGTATTAACAAGGTTATTAAGTTTAGGCGCTTATGACCGTCAAGTGTTCATCCCAGGGATACCACAACTCTGCACATTACTCGCCACCCGCCAAGCCGACCCCACCCTGTAGCTGCTCCTTCGACACGGCCTCACTTCTTAGCCTTGCGAGGATTTCTTCGGTGAGGGCTTGGTAGGCTTTGGCTGGTTCGGATTCGGGGGCGTAGAGTATTAGGGGTATGCGGTGGAAGTGGCCTTCTTCTGCCTTGACGCTTAGGGGGATTTCGGTGTTGAGGAGGCCGTCTCCGAGCTTGGAGCGGAGGTCGCTCCGGACTTCGCGGGTGATTCTGTATCGGTTGTCGACCATAGTGAGGAAGTGGCCGAGAATCTCGATTCGCCTTGATAGCCGCTTCCGCATAAGGTTGACTATCTGGTAGAGCCTCCTGAGGCCGTCTATGCTGTAGAGGCGTGGCTGTATTGGGACGAGGAGGTGCGTGGCGGCGTAGAGGGCGTTGAATGTGAGGACTCCGAGGCTTGGAGGCGTATCTATCAGAACCAAGTCGTATCTGCCGAGCTCGGGCTCGATTATCGTGGCCAACACGGCCTCCCGCCCCGGCTGCCTCGCGATTCTATCCTCGGCCGCGGCGAGCGACTCATTGCTGGGCGCTACGTGGAGGCCCGGTATTCCGGTCTCCTTGGATATTTGGCTAATGCTCTTGGCTCCGAGAAGGGCTGCTGTGACAGTCTCGGACGGGTCTGAGGCTTCTATTCCGAAGGAGAGGGCGAGGTGGCCCTGCGGGTCCATGTCGACTGCGAGGACTCTGAGGCCGTGGCGGATGGCGAGGGCCGCTGCTAGATTTATCACGCTGGTAGTCTTGCCGACACCTCCCTTCTGATTGGCTACGGCTATCACCCACGTCACACGCGTCACCCCTGCCCCCCACGTCCCACGTGGGAGACGATCTCCTTAAGCCCAATCTTAACCGACGCCCGGAGAATCTTCGAGTATAGGCCCTTCGGGTCGCTGAGAGGCCCCTGCATCTCGGTTAGCTGCGAGACAAGCCTCTCCAGAACTGCGTAGTCTTCCGGGTCGATGTAGAAGTGGACCTTCCGCCTCCGATTCCTTGAAGGAGCCGCGGGCGGGGCTTGAGGTGTCTGGCCTGGCTCCGCTGCGAAGAGGTCCTCTAGGGTGGGGAGGAAGCGGTCGAGGTAGTCGGCCGGTATCCTCCTGCCTGCGGGCTGGTCTGGCATGGCGCGCGGCTTGTGGCGCCCCTGTCTTATAGGTTGCACGTGTCACCCGTGGGCGATGTGTTTTACGTAATACCCGCACAGGGGCGTTCAGGCTCTTGCCGCTAGTGAAGGTGTGGGCCGAATCCCCCCGTGACGGGGTCGCGGAAGAGCTCGATTTGAGGTGGGTTGAAGGTGAAGACGGCGAAGAGGGCGGCCATGGCGACTAGAGCTAGGCCTGTTGCGCTGTGCCATGCCTTGGGAGATTCGCCGCCCGTTTTCGAGATGATTCTGTAGCTTATCGCTTGTCCCGCGATTACCGAGGCTATGAAGAGCCCTATGTCTGCGGCGAGGTTGTGGGGGATGAATAGTGTGTAGCCGTAGAAGCCGGCGACGATGATTAGGGGCATCGAGAGTATTCCGACTGTTTTTCCGAGGAGGAGGGCGGGGTAGGCTTTTCTGAGCCTGAAGTATTGTGCCGCTGCGAGGATGGTGGCGGGCCAGAAGGCGAGTTTGAGATGCTCCCAGAGGCTCTCGTTCACCGCCGAGAAGACCGCGACGACGGGGTTTCCACCAGACATCTGGTAGGTGAAATGCAATAGAGAGCCTGCGAAGACTATAAAGGGAATGCCGAGAAGCTCCGACGTCCGGAGAAGCCTCTTCTCCATCGAATCACCACCTGAATAATCAATTTTCTTGGGGCGTACTTTATCCTGCGTCTTTGTTGCAGCCGCTTGTACTCGCAGAGGCGTAGGGCGGTAAGTGACCCATAGCACCTATGTCCCACGAGTCTCCCGTGGGTGATGTGTTAATGACCTTTTTACGATTAGGGTCCCCCTTTTTTAGTTTTTCATCGGTTTTTCTGTTTTTGTGAGTGAAAGTTTAAATACGAGTTACTTTCTATATTTCATATGAAAGTCATGCTAATCTATACTTACACGTCTCACACGGTTGGGGGCGGTCGTGAATGGCTGGTATAGGGTTGGGTGCTAAGGCGGCGGCCGCGGAGAAGAAGCACTCGCCCGAGGATGTTCTCCGGCAGATTGAGGAGCTCCGGGAGCCGATTGAGAGGACCTTGATGGATATTCGGGAGATGATTAGCGCCCTCGATAACCCGCTTATCGGCGTGATGGAGGAGCCGCCCGCCCAGCCCAAAGAGCATGGCCACAGGAGGGGCCAAGGTGAGGCGGTTGAGCCTGTCCGCGGTGAGCCGGATTCTCGGGCCGGCTCTGAGCCTCAGGCAGCCGCTCCGCCTCCTCCCCAGATTCCGCTCTCGCACGGCGGGAGCGTCTCGCGGTTCAACGCAACGGCCCTCGCCTCTCTAGCGGTCTGGCTTCTGGGGCGCGATACTTTTGAGAGGCTGGTGAACGCCCTTGCCCTCAACTCTCCTCAGAGCATCTATCTCACGGCTCTGCTGAGGGAGGCCGCGGACTTCGTCTCCGCGACTCTCCGGGATGAGCGCGTCTTCGCGCGGGCCACTTCGAGCCACGAGTCTTATCTCCTCTGTGTCATGCTTTTGGAGCTCTACCTCTCCAACCCGTCCCACGCCTCGATTGGGATGGTTGCCTCGCTGATTCAGAGGCTTCTCTCGCAGAACGGGGTGAAGGGTGCTTGACGCCCTCAGGCATAGTGGGTGAGGCCTATCTCCTCATCGTCTCGATAATCGTCCTGGCCGGCTTCGCCGCCGTCTATCAGAGCAGCTATTCATCGATTAGCGAGGCTGTTAGGCTTGAGGCGCTGGATGCCCGGGAGAGGGTTGAGAAGAGGCTGGTGATTGCGGCGGTCTTCTACAACTCCGGGGAGGGTGTCTTGGAGGTTTATGTGAAGAGCGTCGGGGTCAGGGGGGTCTCGCTCGGCGAGGTTCAGGCCTCCTCATTCTACCTCTTCTCGCAGGGACGGTTCGAGCACTTCAGATACTCGGATAGCGGGGGTGCGGGGACTTGGAGGCTTGAGCTGGTCTCCGACAGCCTCGGGAACGGAGTCCTCGATAGGGGCGACACCTTGAGGGCCGTCCTCAAGCCGTCCAGCCCCCTCGCAGAGGGGACATACTCGGTGAGGATTGTGATGCCGACGGGCCGGGTAGTGGAGGAGGCATTCTCGATAGGAGGGGGGTGAGACTGGGTTGGGTGTAAGCTCGACCATCACCGCCTCCTTCGCCCTCATGCTCTTCATGGCAGCTATGGCCAACCTCTTGACGCTCTCCTCGGAGATAAGGGGGGCGCTTATCGAGCTCTCCAACAGTCTGGAGGGCCGTGGCTGCGTCCACCGATACGCCGAGCTCGGCGTGTCCCGGATAAACGGCTCAGAGCTGGAGGCGAGGCTCATACTCTGGAGAGGCTGCGGCCTCAGGCTCCGCGACCTGGCCTCCTCGGACATCTACATCTACTACAAGACAGTCGCGGGTGCGGGTGGTTTCAGCAGGCTCAGGCCCGGCGTGGAGTGGGTGCTCGTGAATGTGAGGGCTCCGGGCGGTGTGGAGCTTCTCAACCCCTCGAACCCCGCTGCCTGGGAGGGTATTCTCGACCCCAGCGAGGAGGCTGTGATTCTTGTCAGGCTTCCCGACGACGTGGATGTGGAGTATGGAGTCGCTCTCGTCCTTGTTACGCCTGACGGGGACAGGGTGATGGGTGCGGGTTGAGCGGCAGGAGTGAGCAGCAGGTCTTGAAGCTACAGAACGAGGAGCTCGACAGGAGGATAGGTGGAATCGCCCTGCCGGCTCTGATTGTTATCGAGGGGCCGAACGACTCGGGGAAGAGCGTCCTAAGCTACCAGCTCATGCACGGAGCCCTCGCCGCCGGCCTCAGGGTCTGCCTCATCTCCTCGGAGGGAGGGGGCAAGACAATCATCAAGAACATGGAGAGCCTCAGCTTCCCGGTTACGCGCCACTTCCTCTCCGGAAACCTCCACGTCATCTCATTCTACGTCAAGGACACTAGGTGGAGGCCCGAATACTCGAAGATTATTATGGATAGGCTCCTGGCATACATAGGCTCCAAGGCCTCCAAGTTCGATTTCTTCGTCATCGACTCCCTCACAGTATTCGTAACCGGCGGAAACCAAGAGGATGTCCTGACATTCCTCTCGCGGCTCAGGATGATTTGTGAGAAGAACGAGGTCAGCATGGTCTTCACCGTCCACCCCTACGCCCTCACGCAGGAGACACTAATCAGGATAAGGTCGCTCGCCGACGCCCACTTCCTCCTCTCAATCAAGGAGGTCGGGGACAAGATATTCAAGACGATGCAGGTCCTGAAGGTTCGGGGCGCCTCGAAGTCTTCGAGCCAGACGATTAGCTTCGACGTCGACCCTGTCTTCGGCATCAAGATTCTGCCCTACACTCAGGTGAAGGTCTAGCATGTCCGGTGAGCTTGGGGAGTTCGGCTCTCTTGACGAGGCTTTGAGGGAGAACCCGCACCTCGCCGAGTATCTCGAGTCTCTGGAGGGTGAGCCGCCTCTCTACTCAGTCCAGCTCACGAGGGAGATGCGCTACATGAGCCCCGTAAACGTCCTCTACCCCATAGGCGACCCATACTTCATCCACATCTACTCCGACCCGTCCGGAGTCTGGAACAACTACAGGGTCGTGATGCCCGAAATTCCGCCCAACGCTTGGAGCAGCCTCAAGGCCGTGGAGGAGGCTCTGGCCGTCAGGCTCGCTGAGGAGGAGCCGCCTGAGAACTCTGATGAGAAAAGGGATCTGCTGTCGAGACTGTTAGACGAGGTTGTCGTCGGGGATGCTTCTCTGGCTGGTGAGGAGTTTAGGGAGGTTAGGAGGAGGGGTGCTGTGGTCGGCGTGGTGGCGGGGCCGGGTCTGGCGAGGGCGATACGATACGCAGTTCTCTCGGAGAAGGTGGGGCTCGGAGTTCTGGAGCCCCTCATCAGAGACCCATACATCGAGGACATCAGCTGCAACGGCGTCGGCGCCGTCTATGTGGTTCACAAGGTCTTCGGCCCCTGCAGAACAAACGTAGCCTTCGAGGACGAGAAAGACCTCGACCAGTTCGTCTACAGGCTCTCGCTAAGGGCGGGCCGCCCCGTCAGCATCAGAACACCGATAACCGACGCCGTACTACCCGATGGCTCCAGAGTAAACATCGTCTACGGTAGCGACATCAGCAGAAGGGGGACAAACTTCACGATAAGGAAGTTCACGGAGAACCCCATCAGCATCACACAGCTCATCAGGTGGAACATGGTGAATGCGAAGTGCGCGGCCTACCTCTGGCTACTCCTCGAGCACAACCTGAACGTCTGGTTCGTCGGCGAGACGGCTTCGGGGAAGACGACGCTCCTCAGGGCCGCTTCGGTCTTCATAGACCCCTCGGCGAAGATTGTCTCGATCGAGGATGTTCCCGAGATTGTTGTGCCTCATGAGAACTGGGTGAGCGAGGTTACTAGGCAGGCTCAGGAGGCTGGTGAGGGTGTTGAGCTCTTCGACCTCTTGAGGGCCGCCCTGAGGCAGAGGCCCAACTACATTCTCGTCGGTGAGATTAGGGGGAGGGAGGCCGCGATAGCATTCCAAGCCATGCAGTGTGTCGCAGACGCCTACGTCGCCTTCCCCGGAGGCACCGTCAGCATTCACAGCCTCTACGACTCGGCGGCCAGCTCGGCCGCGCCCGCGGGCGACGGAGGCACATTCAGGCTGAGCAGCCCCCTCGAGGTCTACGCCACCGCGCCGGGCGAGGGGTTGAGGCTGGCCAGATGCGTCGCTGTCACTAGGAGGTGGGCCCAATCCACGGTCAGGGTTGAGGCGGGCGATGGACTCACGCTGGTGGTCTCGCCCAACCACAAGTTCATCACTCTGGTGGGCGGGGCGGAGGTGGAGGTTACGGCTGAGGAGCTTCTCAGGCTCTGGAATGCGGGGAGGAGGTCGATAATGCTGGCGAGGAGGCCGCCTCCCAGCGCCTGCATCCCCCTCAGCATCTTCTCGGATGGCCTCAGCTTCACGCTGGGCGGAGACTGTTGGTGGTCTCTGGGGAGGCTTGCGGGGGGAGACTTCATAGCCGCTTCTCCGCGGGGCTTCGAGTGGGTTACTTGGAGTAGGGGCTCGGTCCTCGATAGGCTGAGAGGAGCCCTTAGGAGGCTTGGCTGGAAGGGTGATGAGAGGCGCGACAGAGTGATGGGGGGTGTCGCGACGGTCTTGGAGGGCGTCGACCCTAGGCTGGTCCACTGGGCCCTGATGAACGGCCACCTATACAGGCGCGGAGATGCACTGGTCGGGACCGACAGGGCGGTCGACCCAGTCTTCAGGCTCCACTTCCTCAGCGGCGCCTGCTCGGCGATGCAAGACGTTCTTCCGGTCCTTGGCGAGGAGGTCGTCATGGCCAACGGTCTCGATGCGCGTCCGAGAAGGAGGCTCTCCGCCCCTGAGGAGCTGGACCCCCAGCCCAGCTGGGAGCCGCCCGTGACTAGGTTCAGCCTCCAGTATGTGAAGACCGAGCCTTGGAACTCCCACGAGGCCGGCTGCCTCGCATGGGTCCTCGGATGCAGCGCGGCAGTCCACAGGGCTCCGGGCGCGGCCTACATCTACCACTACACCTCGGCGGGTGCGTGGGTTACGAGCGTCGAGCCGGGGGGCGGCTGCGCTGTCTATGACCTCGTGCTGGAGGGTGGTGGCTACTACATCGGCGGCCTCGGCCCAGCCCATCCTCTGATGGACACGGGCCACGGAGTTCTCTCAACCTTCCACGCCGGGAGCGTCCAGAAGCTTGTCCAGAGGCTGACCGGAGACCCCATCAACATCCCCCGCACCTTCGTCGACAACCTCAACTGCATCGTCATCCTCAGCGCGGTGAGGCACCCGGTTACGGGAAAGCTCGAGAGGAGGGTTCTCAGCGTAAACGAGCTCCTCGGCCTCGACCCCGAGACAGGCGGAGTGAACTACGTCGAGGTCTTCGCCTGGAACCCTGTCGATGACACATTCGAGTTCAGGGGCGAGGGTACCAGCTATCTACTGGAGGAGAAGATTGCGAAGATGCGCGGCATTCCGAGGCATAGGCTGAGGGAGGTTTACGCCGAGCTCAACAGGCGGGCCCTCTTCCTCCAGAGGCTCGCGGAAGCGAGCGTCCTAGACTATGCCCAAGTTTACAGGGCGATTGCGTCGGCATACAACCTCGGCCTCGAGGAGGCTGAGAGGATTGCTCTCGAAGCTGCTGCGGAGGAGTAGGGAGCGGGGCGAGGAGGGGCTGGGCCGCGAGGCCGCCCTCCTATACCTCTCCGCACTCGCCTCCGCGAACCCAGACGACAACATGTTCCTCGCCGCCGTCGCCGAGACGGAGGGGCCGCTCTCCGGGAGGCTTCTCGTCTTGAGGAAGGCCGTGAGGCTGGTGAGGGGGTGGAGCTACCCAACCGCCTCCGCGCTCTCGGCTGCTGCCAAGACCGCCCCGCGTGAGGAGCTGAGGGAGCTGGCTGAGAAGATGTCGAAGGCGGTGAACATAGGAATGAGGGTCTCGAGCCTCGTCTCCACGGAGTATGAGAAGATGCGGGAGCACGCTCAGATAAATTTCGAGAGGGCGATGGAGAGGGTGAAGACGATGGGCGACGTCTTCTCCACGATTCTCAGCTCCAGCAGCTTCCTCCTCATATCGTTCATGATAGCCTCAATAATCTTCAGCGGCATAGACCCCTACACGATACTCGCCTTAATCATGGGCGGCGTCGCAGCCGGCCTCGGAGGAATAGTCTACTACATCTACAGAATAAGCGGAAGTGGAAGCGTCCTCAACCCCTCACCCTACAGGCCCCTCACAATCTACCTCGCCTCGAGGACGGCGAACATCGGCCTAATCGCGGCCCTGTCAGCTGCACTCGCAGCCTCAGCCCTCGCACCCCTCAGCATAGCCAGAGTGGTCCTAGCAGCCGCGCCAGCAGCCCTCATAGCCGCCTACACCGTCCCAGCCCTCCGCCTTCGGAAGATACCGGCCATAGACGAGCAGCTCCCATTCTTCATGAAGAGTCTCGCAGAGACGCTCGGCTCGGTCCAGGTTCCTGAGAAGGTGCTCGAGATAATCAGGCTCAACGACTACGGCGCCTTGAAGAAGTATCTGGAGCGGCTCTACCTCAGGGTGAAGAGTGGTGTGGACTTCTTCCTCTCCCTCAGGGTGATGGCGGGTGAGAGTTGCAGCGGCCTCCTCTACGAGGCAGTCGAGGTTTTCGTGGAGTCTTTGAAGAGGGGTGTTCCCGCGGGCTCCCTCGGCAGGAGGCTCTACGACTATTTGGCTGATAGGATTGCGATGAGGAGGCGGAGGCAGCAGGTCTCCAGCTACGTTAGGGGCATCCTTTTCCCCACATCCTGCGCCGTCGCCGCGATACTCGGCCTCATGGACTCCCTCTACATCCTCCTAGCAAGCTACAGCAGCCTCGCATCGACGATACTTCCCCTCTCACCCGCGGCACCTCCGGAGGCGGTAAGCCGCGCATCCATGGCCATGATAGTCATGTTCTCCTCAGCCGGGAGCCTGGCCCTCCACTTCGCCGAGCGGAGAAGTGGAATACACCTCTGCCTGACGTTCGGCATGCTCCTACTCGCCTCGGCCCTCACATTCCTAGCCGTCAGCATGGGGACATACGCTATACTCGAGTCCATGACAAGCTACGCCAGAAGCCTCAGGGAGATGGTGCCGACATGACATCGGGAGAGCTCGTCTTCACGATAATACTCGTGGTCACTGCAGCGGCGATGGCGGGCCTCTGGCTTACCATGAGGCCGCCTAAGACCTCCGAAAACCCGGTCGAGGCCGGAGTGGAGCTTGAAGCCCAGCCCCCCACCCGGCGGCAGAGGCTCCAGAGGGCTGAGCCGCGGGAGCAGACGCGGCCCAAGCCTCAGCGGCAGGCCCAGACACAGCAGCAGAGCCAGGCCAAGACGGTTGCGAGGCCTCAGACCGGGCAGCAGAGGGAGGAGGGCGGAGTGCAGTCGAGCTCCGGTGGAGGTGGTGAGGCCCGGGCCTCTGGGGAGGCTCAGCAGAGGGCCATAGTGGGTTTGGTGGATTCTGAGACTCAGGAGAGGCTTGAGGAGACTCTCAGGCTCTACGCCGACCTTCTTCAGGAGATGGAGCGGCTCAAGAAAAGGCTAGGTGAGAAGCTCTCTTAGCCTCTCCGCGGCCCTCCAGATTCTGTCGCCCGGGTGGTGGAGGTTCTCAGCGACTTTTCCGCGGCTCCGCGGCTGGAGGGAGACGCTCCCCACGAGGGCCCTGCAGACCGCCAAGGCCTTGCCGTGCCTCTCATCCCTCACAACAACCAGCCCGCCCTCCCCAAACTCTCCACGCACCTCCACGACACCCGGACCCATGACATCCGCACCACCAGCAATCTTCGCCACCGCGCCCATATCGACGACGAGGCTTGGAAGATTGGCGATAACAGCGTCGTTCGCAGGCTCGTTCAACACGGGCAGAAGCATGCCACCAGCCTCCGCGAAGACAAGGCCGTCAAGCCAGTAGAGCCTGACATCCTCATCCTCCAATACCGCGGCGCTCCTAACATTCGCCGGCGCTCCGAGGGCTGCAGCCCTCTCCCCAACTCTCCGCGCATCACTCTTACTCAGCCTGTGAAACTTCAAGACCCTTCTAGCACCGCGCCACTACACGAGTCTCTGTCGAGCGCTAAGCCATAAAAGCTACGGAGGGCTCGAGCGGCGGAATGGTTAGGAGGCTTAGTGGGGAGGAGGCTGGGAGGCTTGTGGCTGGGGTCAGGCCTTGGAGGCTCCGCGGCAGATACATAGTCAGGAGCGTGGAGACGCGCGACTTCGCCGAGGCCCTCAAGCTTCTGAACAGAATTGGAAGAGTTGCAGACAGGATGAACCACCACCCTGATGTCGAGATGGGTTATGGATATCTCAGGCTGAAGCTCACGACGCACGACGCAGGCGGCCTCACGGAGCGGGACTTCAAGCTGGCCGAGAAGATTGAGAAGATTATCGCGGCTCGGGGCGGTGCTAGGTCTGCTCGGAGATGAGCTTCAGGGCCTCGAGCGTCAGACGGTAGGCAGCCTCAAGGTCTCTCAGGTCTAGAATCAAGTGTGGGGAGTGTAGGTATCTGCAGGGGACGCCCACCACGCCCGTAGCCACTCCCCTTCCGTGCAGATGTATCCGCCCCGCATCAGTCGCACTCCCCGCCACAATCTGGGGCTGATAACTGACGCCTGCCCTCTCAGCCGCCTTGACCAGAGTCGCGTAGAACCCCCTATTCGTAATCATCGAGGAGTCCATGATTCTGACAGCAGCTCCTCTGCCGAGCCTCGTGACGCGGCTTGCCTCGGGCACGCCGGGAGTATCGGCTGCCACAGTCCCCTCCAAGACAATCGCATAGCGGGGATTGACGCTGTTCACCGCGGTCGTAGCACCCCTCAGGCCGACCTCCTCCTGGACCGTGAAGACGGCGTAGAGCTCAACTCCGAGACCACCCTCGGCCGCGGCCCGCGCGACCAGCGCCTCCACAACGCATCCAGCCCGGTCATCGAACGCCTTGCCCATCACGCGTGTGCCGAGGAGCCTCGCGAAGTGCGCGGGGAAGGTGACGTAGCTTCCCATCTTGACGCCTGCGGCCTCCGCCTCCTCCCTGCTCGAGGCGCCGATGTCTATGTGGAGCTCCCTAATCTCGGGGGCCTTCTTCGCCTCCTCCTGAGTTGTGACGTGTGGGGGCTTCGCGCCTATGCAGCCCTCAAGCAGGCCCTTCTCCGTGTGGACCACGACCCTCTGCCCGAGCAGGACTCGCGGGTCAAGCCCGCCCACAGGCGTGAAGCTGAGGAAGCCCTCGTCGTCAATCCAGCTCACCATCATAGCCACCTCGTCCATGTGGGCCGCTAGCATAACCCTCGGCCCATCTCCGCCGACCCTCGCGATGAGGTTCCCCATGGCGTCGAAGTCGAAGGAGTCAATCGAGCCTCCGAGAAAAGCCATAATCTCGCCGGCGACCGCGTCCTCGCCGCCCGGTGGAGCGTAGCTTGTGCTCAGCCTCTCCAGAAGCCTCAGCGCCTCATCCATCACAGAGACCAGACAGGCCTCATCACCTAAAAATCATTACACCGGCAAGCCGGGGCTCGACGCCTTTATCTCTCGCCCCCCGTCTGCTATTTGCGAGTGGCGCGGCCTCATGGCTGGTCTCTTGGTGCTGAAGCTGGGTGGGTCGCTTGTCACCGAGAAGAGGAGGGGCGGTGCTGTTAGGGAGGAGGCCCTGAAGGCTCTCGGCGCTGCCTTGGCAGGAGGGGTCGAGGGGAGGCCCCTGATTCTTGTTCACGGAGGCGGGGGGAGGGTTCACGATGTCGCTGCAGAGTATCGCGTGGCGCTCGGCTCAGCCTCGCCACACGGAGTCGAGGGGTTCGTGAAGACCTCGGTCGAGACCAGGAGGCTCAACCTCAGGATAACTGAGATACTCTCCGAGGCCGGCCTCAAATGCGTCGGCATACCCTCCTCAACCATCTTCCAGACGCGGAGAGGCATAATAGTCTCGGCCGCCCTCGACCCGATACTAGCGGCCCTAGACCAGGGCCTCGCACCAATCCTCAACGGAGACGTGGTCTTCGACAGGGAGCTCGGCTTCACAGTCCTCTCAGGCGACACCGTAGCCGTGGACCTCAGCCTGAGGCTGGGGGCTGAGAGGCTGGTCTTCGCAACCGATGTGGACGGAATCTTTGAGCATCCCGGCGAAGGCGCTCGGCTCGTTGAGATGCTTGACAGGAGGACCCTAGCCTCGGTGAGGTTTGGAGACGTAGGGGACGTCACAGGCGGGATGGCTTCTAAGGTTGAGGAGGCTCTGAGGGCTGCGGAGGCCGGTGTGGAGGTCTACGTCGTGAACGGCTTGATTCCCTCGAGGGTTCTCGACGCCCTGCTAGGCAGGGAGACCGTCGGGACGAAAATTCTAGGATAGCCTGACCGGCGCGCCCAGCTTGGCAGACCTGTAGCAGGCGTCCTTGAACAGGGCGACCCTAAACCCATCCTCGGCGCTGGCAGCAGGCTTCTCAAGGCCCCGAACCGCCCTAACGAAGTTCGCCAAGGGGCTCGAAGACGGCGGCACCTCCTTCACAGGCCTCCTCAGGCTCTGAGCCTCACGCTCAAGCACCCAGACACTCCGAGACCCCAGCTCCTCCAAATACGCAACCAAGCCCCCCTCACAGTATATCCTCAGCCTCTCAGACCACAGGGGGGCGTCGCCGTTCAGCGACATGCAGAGAGTGCAGCCATCCCACCTCGCCGTTATCGAGGCGAAGAGCTCAGCACCCCACCCCTCCTTGCTAGAGAGAGCGGCGTAGACCTCTCTCGGGAGACCGCCGGCGAACCAGAGCATCATATCGACGACGTGGCTTCCCGAGTCCATGAGGAACCCTCCACCCGCCAGCCTCGGGTCAGCCCTCCAAGTCCCCTTCGAGAAGAGTGTCCAGTCTTGGGAGAGCTGATACTCGATGAAGACCGGCGCGCCCAACCCCACGGGCCCGGCAACCCGCTTAACATAGTTGAAGAGCCCGTCTGTCCTCCTCTGATAGGCGACCGCAACCACCCGGCGGCTGGACTCGGCCATCCTCAAGACGTCTCGCGCCTCATCGGCGTTCACGACCATCGGCTTCTCCACTAGGACGTGGATGCCTCTCCGCAGGGCCTCGACTATCTGCTCTCTGTGGTAGACGTGCGGCGAGAGTATCAGGACGCCGTCAAGCTCCTCCTTCTCAATCATCGAGGAGTAGTCCGTGTATTCCTTCGCGTCTCTCAGTATGGGGGCTGCGTTCTTCAGCCGCGCTATCGCCTCCCTGCTCGGGTCGGAGAGGGCGGCGACATCGACACCCAAGTCTCCGGTCAAGGCCTTCGCGTGGTATTGGGCTATACCGCCGCAGCCTATGAAGCCGAGCCTAAGTTTCTCACCGGCTATACTTTGCCCTGACACTTGTCGCACACCCTCTTACCCTTCACCATGACCAGTTTTTCAGTTTTTCTACCACAGACTTGGCAACGGGGCATTCCTTCAACACCCCACTCCTCCAGACTCACGGGCGCGAGGCTTAACCTTTTCTCCAGCCCAGACGCGATGCCGAGACCAAGTTTCCAAGCTGCTCAGCCGAGAGCTCAGCCGGGAACCCCACCAAAGTATTCACCCTGCTTGAGGCGAGAGTGGAAATCCTCTCAGCAACCTCCTCGACACCACCCACGAGCGAGACCCTCAGAGCCTCACGCAGACCAACAGAGCCGTTACCCACGGCCCTCGCAAGCCTCTTCCTCCTCCGCGCATACGAGACCAAGACCCTCTCAACATTCTTAGAGACCCCGTCTTCGCCTATGAAGAACGGGGCATAAACCGCGACGCCGCCCCGGCTTAGTTCGGCGAATGTCCGAGCCTCATCCTCCACACCCTCGTCCAGCAGAAGGAAGGCCGTGCAACCCAAGCTGCTGCAGATTCTCCTCGAGACGCCCTCAACGTTCTCGGTTCCGAGAAGCAACGGCCGACCGTTCAAGACCCTGCTCGCGACCCTGCAAGCAAACCAGAGCAGCCTACCCGGCCTCACAGAGGCCTCCTCGACGCTAAGATAAGCCGGGTTACCGGCGACGATGCAGAGGCCCATCCGCCTACGCCTCGAGAGAGCCTCCAAGTAGCTCGGCAGGAGACTTCCAAAGTCGCTCCGCCTCACAGGAATTGTTGGAGCCACAACGGGGCCTCCCACGGCATCTGAATACTCGGCGGCCGCCTCGACATCGGCTGGCTTGAGGTCGTCGACAGCCCTCTCAGAATCGAGGACAACCACTTCGACGCCAGCCTCGGATGCGATGCCGACCATCCGGATAAGGTTCTTTCTCTTCTCTTCAGGGCTAGAGCCTAGCATGCTGGGCTTCAAAGCGATGCCAAGCTGGAACTAAACCACCGGCCATACCTCGGGTTGGAGTAGGAGTGGGCTCGGCTTTAAAGTTTACAGCCCCAGACTGCCCACCGTTCCGAAGGGCCCCTTTAGCCCTTATACGCGACGGCGTCTATCTCGACGAGGAAGGCCTCATTCACCATCTTGACGGCGACTGTGGTCCTCGCAGGCGGCCCCTCGGGGAAATACTCCCTATAGACCTCGTTCATCGCGGCGAAGTCCTCCGGCCTGACGAGATAGACGTTCACCTTGACCACGTCCCTGAGGCTTGCGCCAGCCGCCGCCAATATCTCCCTCAGATTCTCCAGCACCCTCCGCGTCTGAGCCCTGACGTCGCCCTCAACCACCTTCCCAGTCGCCGGGTCCACGGCAACCTGCCCAGCCACAAATATCCACCCGCCCGCCTTCACGGCCTGAGAGTATGGGCCGACCGGTTTGGGAGCCCTCTCGGTGAAGACAACCTCGCGCACCATAGCCCGCCGGCGATAGCGGTATGCTCAGAGTAATAAGATTACCTTAGCGGCCTGTCCAGCCTGAAAGCATCTACAACTCCACCAACCTTCTGGATAAGTCCCTCGTCCTCGGTGACGAGAGGAACGCCCAGCTCCCTCGCCCAGAAAACGTATGAAGCGTCGTAGAACTTAATCCTCAGGTCTCGGGCCAGCACCAATATAATGGCCCGGAATATCGCTGAGGAGTCGAAGAGATGGCTCGCCTATTCTCCCTGTCTCTCCTTATCTCACCGACGACATTCTCAACGCTTATCCGGCTGAGGACGGGCTCAGCTCCTCGACGGCACTCCTCAGCCTCTCAAGGCTCCTCTTCCTCACCTCCTCCTCTATGGCTTTCCTGAGAACCTCGGAAGGGTTTATCCCCGGCTCCCTCATCCTCTGCCGGAGCTCGTGGGGAATCTTGACAGATACCGTGACCTTCTCACCTAAAGGACCCACCAATATCGACTGTCAAACCGTAAGATAATGAGGCTTACCGCCGCGCCCAGAACCTCACATCCTCAGCCCTCGACAAGCCTGAAGACCAGCTCTGCTACTAGAGGCGCTAAGCCGATATACTTCTCCGCCGACTCGGGGATTATTTCCGAGGCTTTAAGCCCCTTCTCCTCCAGCAGCCTCCCGACCTCCTCGAGGTAGCCTCGGCCGCCTCTGCCGAGGGCCCTCAGCTCCTCCATAACATCCACGCCCCTCAGCCTCGCCCTAATCTGGACAGCCTCCGCGACGACTTCCGGGTGGCGCTCAAGGTCCCGCCGAGCCTCCTCCGAGTCGACCTCCATTCGGTCCAAGAACGCGGCCAAGTTTTTGGCTCCAATTAGCAGGTGGGCTAAGGCGACGCCGTAGTTTCTTCTTATCGTGGAGTCTGAGAGGTCGCGCTGCAGACGGGAGACGAGGAGTCTGGAGGCGAGGAAGCTGAGCATGTTCGCGGCCATCTCTAGGTTTCCTTCGGCGTTCTCGAGTTCGACTGGGTTGCTCTTCTGGGGCATCGTCGATGAGCCGACTCCCTTTGGCCGCGGATAGATTATGCCGAGCATCGAGAGAAGCCAGAGGTCGCGGCAGAGGTCCACGAGAGCCATCGCGGCGACCGCAAGCTCGTAGAGTAGGCGCGAAACATCGTCGTGCGGAACCACCTGCTTCGTCGCAACCCAGTGAACGAGACCCAGCGACTCGACAACCCTCCTCGAGACATCGAGGGCCTCGCCTCCAAAGACCTCCACAAGGCCCGCATAAGTCCCCACGGCCCCCGAGACCTTCCCAGGAAGCCGCGTATCACCAATCCTCCTCAGCGAGACTAGGAGCCTGTAGGCGTGGACTGAGAGCTCCTTGCCGAGCGTGGTGGGGACGGCGGGCTGGCCGTGTGTCCTAGCAACCGTCACGGTGTTCCTCTCCCTGTATGCGGCTTTTGCGACTTCGCGCATCAGAAGCTCCAAGGCCGGTGCGACGGCCTCCGTGATTGCGTCACGCAGAGCTAGCGAGTAGGCCAGGTTGTTCACATCCTCCGAGGTCAGACCGATGTGGACTAGGCGGGCTGCCTCCCCTAAGCCACGCTCCTCGAGCCTCCTACCCAGAAACCTGACGACTGCCTCGACATCGTGCCTCGTCCCAGCCTCGATGCCCTTCACCTCAGCCGCACAAGCTTCATCAAAGCTGAAGACTATTTCTTTGAGGGCCGCTGATAGTCTTTCGAGCATGTGGGGCGCGGCCCTAGCAGCGACGTGCTTAAGATACTCGGCCTCAACCATCAGCCTATACCTCATCAAAGCCTCCTCAGAGAAGTAGCGGGCGAGCTCCGAGGCCAACGCCCTGTAACGGCCGTCGACAGGCGATACCGCCTCTCTCACAGAATCCAGCTGTGAAGCCGAGGCTTAATCCCTTTCCATCGCGACACCTCTCGGGAAGGGTAGATAAGGCCGGCCCTAACATCTTTGTCCTCGTGCTAACCGCCCTCGAGAGGGCCCTGCTGAGCCGCGAGGCCAGCGGCCAATCCGGCTGGAGAAACAGCTGCCTAGTAGTCGACGAAACTGAGGGCGGCTCCTTCACCCTCTTTCTGGCTGAGGGGCTCGACGAGGGGGCGGCGGTTCATAGGCTGGCGTGCCATTTTGGGAGGTTCCCCCTGAGGGCGGGAGCCGTGAACTGCGCGGCCGTCAGGCACCGCGGAGACCCCGCGACGCTCAGCGCAACGGTACTCGAGGTGAACAGGGCCCTCATCGACGGCGCCCCCATGACCCTCACGGCGAGACTCGAAGACCCTGAGCGGTTTCTCGTCAAACACGGATTCGCCCTCGTCTCGGAGCATAAACTCGAGGGAGGCGGGGAGGCCGCAGTTACGCTCTCGAGGAAGGCTTGGCGGAAATATCTGGGAGAGGCCTGCCCCCGATGTGGAAGCACCCTAGTCCTCCCGCTCATCCCGCCCGACGCAGACGTCAGAAAGGTCTGGACAGTCTACTGCCCCTCCTGCTCCTACAACTGGAGCATCGAAGAGCCGATAACCGAGTGGATTTAGCCGGCAATCATAGTCTACTTTAGCTCAAGTTTCATCACCGCTTAAACTTCGGCGCAGCCTAGCCATTTCACATTGTGAAGAGGCTCTGGAGGGTGGGCCTCGCGGCTTTGGCTGGGAGGATTAGAAGTCCCTCCGACGGGTCTCCTAGGATGGTGCAGAGACCCCTCTTGTAGAGTAGTGCGACATAGGCGCATGTCGCGGCGTCGACCATGTCGAGGCTCAGGGACTTCGGAAGCTTGAGGCCGAGCCTCCTCAAACCGCGGGAGAGGCTCCCGGCCCTCCTCTCTCCACACCTCCAGAGGCCCAGAATCTTCTGGGCGCCGCTCGGAAAAGTCTCGATAACCTCGAACCCAAGCCCCCTGAGCCGGGCCGACAGCTCCAGACCCCTCGCGGTTAGGGCGCGCATCGAGCCGAAGAAGGGTGGAAAGATTCGGATGCCAACCCGTATCGCCTCCCTATCGCAGAGCCTGAGGCCCTTCCCCCCAGTTGGGCTGGAGAGGGGCGCGTCGATTGCTATGCAGGCGGGGGTGATTGTGCTCGCGAGTTCTAGAATCTCTTCGTTGAGCCTCGCCTCGTGGAAAACGGCCTCTCCGCCCGTCGATAATATGCACACCGCGGTGGCCCTGCTAGGGGATGCGGTAAGGTCTACACCCATGAACCTCTCTCCGCCGAGAGGCCCGCCTCCCGCAGAGCCCGACACACCCGCCGCCCAGCCCCCTAAGCTCTACGGCCTCTTAACAACCCTCTCAAGCCACTCGGCCGTGAGTGATATCACCTTCCACTCGGCATCGTATCCAGTGAATGTGTGGTCTGCGTCCTCAACCACTATCTTCTCCCTCGGCTCACCCGCTGCGGAGAATATCTTATCCGCGTGCTCCGGAGGGACGACGATATCTTTGGAGCCGTGAACCACGAGGAGGGGGCGTGGAGAGATCTTCGCGGCGGCCTCCGCTATCCTGTAGCTCGCGATTTCTTGGAAGGCCCGGATGCTTACCCTGAACCCGGTCGGCAGGTCAATATATTCGCCTGAGACTCTGCTCGACTCGATGAGGCTCCTCATGTATTCTGAGAGCGTCACGAAGTCTGCGGGTGCGGCCCAGCTGACGACGAACCTTATCCTCTGGTCCTGCGAGGCCCTGAATATCGAGACCGCTCCACCCATGCTCAGCCCCAAGACTCCGAGCCTCCGCACATCGACGTCGGGCCTCCCAGCCACATAATCCAGCACGCTGCCAAGGTCCTCGACCTCGCTCGCGAAAGATGCCTCGTGAAACTCGCCCTCACTCTCACCAGACCCCCAGAAGTCAAAACGCACAACGAGGAGGCCTCGACGGCAGAACTCGCGGGCGGCCCTCACGAAGAGGCGGTGAGCCTCAACCCTGTCGCCCGTGAAGCCGTGGCACATTATTAATGCGGGGGCCGGCGTGCTGCGCGGCACGTGAACCATGGCGGCAAGCCTCCCCCGAGGCCCACTCACCCATACAAACTCCTCCACGTGCAAGAAAGGCGCAAGCTAGGTAGATATAGTTTAGGGAGGTGTGGGGGCGATTTTGCTTTAGTGTCGCCGTATCGCGAGTTGAGATTTATAGAGAGGATGGATTTCTTGGAGCTGCCTGTGGTGTTGTGACAAGTTGAGCGGCCCGTTTTTCTCGGAGAAGGACTGGTCTAGGGGTTTCCCCATATCTCTACACGTGTATATTGATGGAGTCGAGTTTAGGTGGATTCGCCTCGGCTTGATCATCCATTTCAGCAGTATCGAGTTGATGAAAGTTGTGAAGATTCCTTGGTGGGTCGGCGCTAGAGGCGTTTCCACCCTTTTCCCTCTTAGTAAGAAGCTGTATATCATTTTGGGAGGCCACTCAGCTTTCAGGCCGGGTCAGGGGGTATTGTTTGAGAGGCAAGAGGGGTTTTGGAGAGAGGTCGTGATTTCCGTGAAGAATATGGAGGCGTTCATCGAGGCGGTAGAGAGAGCCTCGGGTAGAACAGTTTTCAAGACAGACATCCAGTAAGGTCACGGCCCCGAATACCTAAGAAAAATTTGAGGGTTGCTAAGGTTAGTGCAACGACTGCAAGGCGTATCGAGGAGGTGGTGGGGCCGGCCGGATTTGAACCGGCGACCTCCTGGGCCCAAGCCAGGCATCTTAGACCATGCTCGACCACGGCCCCTGAAATCTGGACGGACTGATGATTAATAAAACCTTAACCCCGAATAAGTTTCAAGGAGCTCGGTATCAGTCCATAAACTCGAGTAGATTATCACTCTACGTTGGCGAAAGAAAAATTCACTCTTCGACGGTGAAGTAGGCCACTAGCTCTATCTTCTCGTCGGGGCTTCCAACTCTTTCAACTATTACCTCCTTGATGACTCTGTAGCGGCCGGGCTCGATGTCCTCCGGCAGCTCTATCACTCTGCTAAGCGACTCACCTGGCCCCAGCGTGTAGGCGATGGATATGAAGACTCTCTCGCGCATCCACTCCGGCGTTACCCACGAGCCGTCGACCATATGCTGAACAGTATACATCTCGCCGAGGACTACCGTGTCGCCCCTGTTATTGACGACCTTGTATCCCAGAGCCTCTACTCCTCTTTTAACAGTCGTCGAGTCCAAGATGAGCTGCAAACCATTTTTCTCGTCTCGTCCGAGAACTTGGTTGTCTTTTTCCTCATCGCCCTGAGGGGTGGCGTTTAGCATCATCCATCCCCCGATAAACAGCGCTGCAAGAACCGTTGCCACCGCGAAGGCCCAGAACTTTCCCACGCGCGAGGCTATGTACCAAAATATACATAAACATTAGCCATAGTAGAGGGGGTTATTAAAATAAACATGGTCTGGTTGGGGGTGCTAAACGACTATCGCGGTCTCTGTGCTCTCTACGCCGTCTATCGTGTGTATCTTGGAGAGGACTGTGTCGGTGAGCGCCTTGAGGTCAGCCGCCTCGAGCAGCACGACTACATCGTATCTTCCCGTAACCATGCAGGCGAGCTTACAGCCTGAGAGCTTCCCGGCTTGCTCCGCCACGCTCGAGGCCTTCCCAGCTCTAGTTCTTATGAAGACGAACGCCTGAACCACGAATAATCAGGGGGCGGCATGGCTTATAATAGTTTACCAGGACTTCACAGGCTCAGGGTGAGGTTGTGAAGAGTGGAGGGCGTTTCTGTGAATCTGTTAAGGGTGAAGTAATACTTCTGAATTTTCGTGGTAGGGCATTTGTGTGGTTGGGGTATATCTGTGGCATTTGGAGAAGGTATACGCCGGCTTCTTTTATGAATGCTAGATTGTTTGCTAAACTGGCGGTTTAGCGGTTTTTCTCTGGGGCTGGGAGGCCGGTGACGTGAGGTGGCTACCGCCTGTGAAGGGGTGTGGTGAATTTGGGGGAGGTGTTTCCACAGGCTCCACTCGAAATGGAGGGGTTCAAAACAAGCACCCACACGCTTCACAGTGAAGAGTCGTGAAAAAATGTTGTCTGGTGTTGAGAAGCTCTTTCCGGGTTTCGGGCCAAACGTGACCAAGTCATCTGCTACACGACTAAGCAGTAAGAAGCCGCAAAAACACCCAGACCCCGACGCTTCGAATGGAAATTAACTAAAATCAACACAAGCGGAGAACGAAAAAATAAAATAAGATAAATAATACAACATATCTAAGAATTTTGTAGAACGGCCAGCTTTAATCGTCCAAATCATCTACAATTGTCGTGGACGAGCTTCAGTTGAAGCAGAGGGGTGACCCTCTCGGCGAGCTTCTCGAGCGTATTACATCGTCTTCGCACATCTTCAAGGACAGGGAAGTTCTGAGGGCCGACTACATTCCAGGTAACCTGCCTCACAGGTGGGAGCACATAAAGCGTCTCGGCGAGATAGTCTCGACAGGCCTCAGGATGCATCGGCCAAGCAACGTCTTCATCTACGGAAAGACCGGGACAGGTAAAACCGCCGTCGTCAAGCATGTCTTTAAGAGGTTTTCCTCCGAGGCGGAGAGGCTTGGAATACCGCTCCGTTTCGTCTACGTGAACTGCAGGATTGCGGGGACGGAGTATCGGGTTCTTGCGGAGCTCTGCGAATCGCTCAACGTCCAAGTCCCCTTTACGGGCCTCTCGAAGGGCGAGGTCTTCAACAGGTTCCGCAGGGCCCTCTCCTCCTCCCAGAATCTATTAATTGTCTGCCTAGACGAGGTTGATGTTTTGGTTAAGAGTGCGGGCGACGCCTTGCTCTACGAGCTGACGCGGATAAACGAGAGCCTGGAATACAGCAGGCTCTCCCTAATCGGTGTCTCGAACGACTTAACGTTTAAGGAGATGCTTGACCCGCGGGTCTTGAGCAGTCTCAGCGAGGAGGAGATTGTCTTCCACCCCTATACGGCAGTCGAGCTTGTAGATATTTTGAGTGAGAGGGCGAGGCTCGCCTTCAGGGAGGGTGTTATGCCCCAATCAACGATAAACCTTTGCGCGGCCCTAGCCGCTGCTGAGCATGGTGATGCGAGGAGGGCCCTCGACCTTCTGAGGGTTGCGGCGGAGATTGCGGAGAGGAACTTGGCTGAGAGGGTTGAGGAGCAGCATGTACGGACGGCGCTCGGCGTGATTGAGCAGGGCCGCGTCTTCGAGGCCCTTACGACGCTTCCGCTACATGGGCGTATTGTCCTGCTCGCGGTCTATCAGGCCACGCTGAACTCCTCCGGAAAAATAACATCTGGCCTCGTCTACCAATACTACCGCACACTCTGCGGCCAGCTCGGACTCGAGCCTCTCACGGACAGGAGGGTAAGCACCTTAATCTCGGAGCTCGACATGCTGGGAGTCCTCTCAAGCAGCGTTGTAAGCTTTGGGAGGTATGGGAGGACGAGGAGAATCGCGCTGAAGATTCCTGTGGATGAGGTTAGGCAGGCGCTGGAGCGGGACGAGTTTCTCTCGCACCTCCTCGTGCAGGGCGTGGTCCGGGCGGGTAGCGAGGGTAGTGAGCGAGGCAGCTAGGAGGCTTGCAGTCAAGGCGATTGACCGGGGCTACCAGCTTTCAGCCGAGGCTCTAGAGCGGCTTGTCAAGACGGAGAACCCTCTAGGCGTCCTCGAGGAGCTTCTTTCATGGCTCGAGAATAGACGCATCAGCCAAGTCATCATAGACAGAGCGGTCCTTGAGAGGTTTCTCGCCGAGAGGGCTGGGCTCGCTGGAGAGGCCCCTGAAGAGCCCCCGCTCGATGTGGCTCTCGAGTCTCCGACCTACGAGGGCTTGGCAATAGAAGGCGTGGCGGAGGAGCAGAGAATCTACCTCCTCTCAAGGTATCAGTCCATCAGGCGGGTCTTTGAGGAGAGGGGCCTGAGCCTCAGGCCTGCGCGGGAGCTGATGCGCGAGGGCGGCGAGGCTTACGTGGTCGGCATGATCCTAAACATCAGGAGGCGCGACACCCACTTTCTGGTCGAGATGGAGGACCCCGTCGATAATTGGAGCCTCATAGCCCCCACCCGCGACCGCGCCCTCTCTGAGAAGATGGAGTATATCCTCCCCGACATGGTGGTTGTCTTTCGAGTGAAGTCTCGGAGGGGCCTCCTTGTTGCGAGTGACGTCTATCTCCCGGACACGCCTGGGCGGAGGCAGCCGTGGAGGGGCCCTGACCGTAACGTCTGCATAATCTCGGACATCCATGTCGGGAGCATGAGGCATGCTGCTGAGAGGCTTAAGAACTTCCTCGACTGGCTCGGCGGCCCTGAGAACGAGGCGGAGAAGACATCGCTCCTGATAATTAACGGAGACCTCGTAGAGGGTGTCTACGTCTTCCCCGGACAGGAGGCTGAGCTTAGCCTCAAATCCTATGGCGAGCAGTTCGCCGAGGCGGCCAAGGCCCTCACAAAAATCCCCCCGCGCATCAAGATTATCTACGTCCCCGGAAACCACGAGCCCTGTAGGAGGGCCCTTCCACAGCCTCCGATTCAGCCGAGGTTTAGGCAGATACTCGGGGACGGCAGGATTCTCTACACCGGTAACCCGGCCTGGATTAAGGTGGGCGGGCTCAAGATACTCGCCTTCCACGGACAGACCCTCGACGACATTATACAGGCCGGGACGCTCTTCAGCTACTCAACCCTCCGCGACAGGTCTGGTGAGCTGATGGAGCTCCTCCTCAAGTCCAGACACCTCGCCCCCACCCTAGGCGTTGCGACTCCAATCCTCCCCACGCGGACCGACTACCTAGCCATTCCCGAGCCACCCGACGTCCTCTGCCTCGGACACACCCACGTCGCAGCCTACACAGCCTACAAGGGCACCCAGCTCGTAAACACCGGCTCTTGGCAGGAGCAGACCCGGATTCAAGAGAGCATCGGCCTCGAGCCAAGCGTCGGGACAGCCGCCCTCCTCAACCTCAAGACCCTATCTATACGGTTTCTCACTTTCTAAGACTGGGGGCAGCTCCATCAATATCCACTCTTCATGGTTTCGGGAGGAATGGCGAGGTCGCGGTCAAATGCGAATAGAAGATTCAAGCCCCCTCTTCTTTGAGTGGGTTATGCAGGTTAAACATTGGCGGTTTGCTTCCCATTTTTAAGAACGAAAAGTCTAGAGGATGGGGCGGGAGACGGCTGCGGCCTCCAAGGCTTTTTGGGGTAGGGCGCGTCGTTAGGAAGCCCGTAACTTCTTCTCAAAATGTAAAGGCCGCTCTCCAGCTTAACCTCATTTACGCAGCCTCTCTTGATGTGACTCCCTCATTAATGCATCGTTCAGAACTAGTTTGCTCATTGTGACTGCAGAGTTAAGAATAAACTCTTTCAGGGTAATCCTCTCTAGCGCCGCCGCGGCCATGAGAAGGGAAAGAACATCCTCGTCCTTAATCTCTATCACTAACTTTTCCATTGCTTCCTCCCCACGAATATGGAGAAACTAAGCCTCCAGAATTTAATCGCTATTATATACCCTTCAGAGTCATGCTCGCCATCACAGGAGAAGGCTTTAATTAGCTCAATAGACGCCATCAAGCGCTCACCTCTTGCTGGTATCTGATGCCACTCCGTAACTATCATTAAGACAATCTTCGAGCTTTCGGCTAAGCTCCTCCCTAGAGATGTCTAACCTCAGAGTCCCGTTACTAAAAACCACTTCCAAAACAGAGGAATCCGCGAAACAGATATTCAAAATATCCCCCATATCAGCCTCAAACAAACAGTACTCCACATTAGAAAATTCAAGTCTTGTAAGAGATTTGAGTGAGCTCACCTCAACCGATACCATCCTGGTCATACCCAGGAATTACATACGAACAGAGACCATCTTAAATCTAGTTGAGGAAAACTGTCATGCTTTAAACAGAGTTGTATACATATGTGGAAATATTGTAGTAATAATCAAAGAGCCTCTCACATGAGTCCTTCATATGTGGGTGATGGAAGAG
Source organism: Candidatus Calditenuaceae archaeon (assembly GCA_025059595.1). Lineage (GTDB taxonomy): Archaea > Thermoproteota > Nitrososphaeria_A > Caldarchaeales > Calditenuaceae > HRBIN02. Next base: position 116,481 of record JANXDI010000012.1, read on the forward strand.
AAAAGCGACATCTCCTAAGGGGCTGCCCACAGAGTTTACAGGCATGAGAAGGGCCTCCTTTTCATTTACGACTACGTTGAGAGGAAGTACTCCTTCATAAATCCTCACATTGATTATGTTGTAACCATATTCAGAGTTTACAATTGGTGTCAAATTTTTCTGCTTGCTGTCTAAAAGTATGTAGAGTTTTATCTTACTTGGGTAGAAAAGGGGGAACATCTCAGCCCCTCTTATAGCAATTTTTAGATATTGTTTTGAAGAAGTGACAACTCTATAAACAAAGTATGTGACATTAAAATATCCTTCGATAGTTTGCGCCATCATCATGAAGATTGGACACAAACCGTTACATTTCATCGAGGCATTTAGCTCTCGCCACATTTCCTCTAAGTTTTTACCGTGGCCCGGCTTTGAATGGGGGTCAAGGCAGTTAAGGCAGGGGATAAATGCATTATTAATGGAGAGAAGTTGCAAACTTCTGAAATTTCTATTTATGATATTGTACACTTGCAGGAAAAACTCGCCCATGATGCTAAGCGTATATTCCCCGTCATTCTTTTTAACAAACCCCATATCGGATAGTTTTACTAAATATCGTCTTACCTCTTGGGGAGATAGTTTTAACTTCTTCGCGAGTCTTGTTAAGTTGTGTGGGCAGTTTCTCAGGGCTGATAGGAGTTCCACCTTTTTCCTGCCGCCAAACGCCGAAAATAGATCACAAGTAGTGTGTTCATCAGAAATACTCATCGACTGACAATATGCAATCTAATTTATTTTTTCCAGCAATATTGTGAAAAGTGAGATTTTATTGTAATACTCATCGAATACGCTCGAGTTATATTCTTCGCCTATCGTGATCATCAATTAGAAAAGATATTTTTCGCATCTTCGGTACTAAACACTCTCCAGTCTTCTAAATGTCGGCGGCTCTGGGACATGAGAGCGGTATTCGCGAGGCGGTTGGGAGGAGATTAAGAATGAAGAAGCCTAAGCATCTGGTCGTGTTTGTGGTTAATTTAGGGGATTTTGATGCGAGTGAGCCGGAGAAACCTTTCAATGAATTTTTAGCCCAGCTTGGAAGATAAGCCCCAGCAGTCGGAGGGCCTCTACTATATTAAGGCACACTCCGTCTTGGTGGGATACACTATTTAAGAGGATAGCCGGTCTCGGGCTGAGGCTGGCTTGGAGGCTCCTAAGGGAGGGCGTTTTAAAAGGGAGATAGGGTGGTTTAGCGCCTTCTCCATGGGCTTCGGCGACGTAGGGGCTGACGTATTCATAGCCCTCGGGGTTACTATGCTCTACGCGGGCGGGGCCTCTTTCATCGCCTTCGCAGTCACGGCGATAGCCTATGTAGCGATTAGCCTCTCCTACGCTGAGCTGGCTCCGGCCTACCCCTACGCGGGGGGTGTGCAGGTTTACTCGCTACGGGCCTGGAACAGCCTCGCGAGCTTCATAGCCGGATGGGCGATACTCCTGGACTACGTTCTCTGCACCTCCCTCTTCGCCACCGCGGCGGCAGGATACTTCAAGTTCCTATTCAAGGGTGTTGAGGATATCTCCCTCCAGCTGGGGCCCCTCGCGGTCGGAAGCCTAGGCCTCATAGCGGCGGCGATAGTCCTTTTCCTCGTCGCGATAAACTATTTCGGAATAAAGTATTCGGCGGAGATGAACGCGGCGATAGTGGCCTTCGGACTCGCCGTCCAAGCGGCTGTAGTCGCTCTGGGCTTCTTGACGGTCTTCGACCCGGCCCGGTTCGCCTCCCAGCTCCAAACCATAGGAAACCCCGAGCCCCAAGAGGAGGTAGCCTACCTCCCGGGCCTCAGCATCTCGGAGAACAACTTCCTCTACGGTCTCACAATAGCCATGGCCTCATACATCGGCGTCGAGTCGATTGCCCAGGCCGCCGAGGAGACTCGAAGGCCACACCGCTGGATACCGAGGGCGACGATGCTCTGCGCCGTGATGGTTCCCCTCTTCGTCCTCCTCTTCAGCTCGATTGCGCTGGGTGGAACTGACTGGCATGTCATCGCGGGGGCCATAGAGAACCCCGTCGCGGCCCTCGTCGCCAGATACCCGGTCTTCGGCGCGGAGCTGGCCCTACTCGTCTCGCTGACCGCGATAATCCTCTGCACAGTCTCGTCGAATACGGGGCTCATCGGCGTCTCGAGGCTCGCCGCCAGTATGGGGAGGCTCGGCCTTCTACCTCGCTGGCTCTACCTTATTCACGTCAGATATGGGACGCCGACGAGGGCGATAATCTTCTTCGGAGTCATAGGGCTTCTCCTCACGCTGCCCGGAGATATCCCGTTCCTCGCAAGCCTCTACAACTTCGGCGCCTCCCTCAGCTACATCATGCTCCTCCTCTCACTCATAGCCCTCAGAAACAAGGAGCCACAGGTATACAGGCCTTGGAAGATGAGGCCAGCCATCAGGCTAAACCGGAACGGCAGAACCTACGAGATACCACTCTTAGGCCTCCTAGGCCTCGTCATTGTATCCGCGATATTCGTCCTGTTCCTCCTCCTTCACAGCGCGGGGCGCGTCTTAGGCCCCGCTTGGATGGTTGCCGGGGTCTTAGGGTTCTACGCATACCGTAGGCTGGTCTTGAGGAGGCCCGTGAGGAGCGTCGAGGAGCGGGCCGTCGTGGTGCCCGCGGGCTACATGATGAGGCTTACGGTTCTGGTTAGGCCGAGGGAGGAGCCGGAGACGGTCGAGGAGGCCCTCCGCCACTCGCTCGACAAGCGCTTCTCCCTCAAGCTCCTCTCCATAGTTGACCCAGAGATAGAGGATGATGTTGAGCATACCCGGCTTGAGGCTGAGAAGAACTTGGAGAGGGCGCGGAGAATCCTCGCATCAAGCGGCTTCGAGGTCAAGTCTGAGGTTAGGGTAGGAAGCTACGACGGGGTTGTGAGCGAGGAGGCTGAGAGGGGCGGCTCAGACTTCATAGTTCTGCTGGTGAGGAGGTTTGAGAGGGCCTACATAGAGAAGGAGTCGCTCCTAGACTCGAAGATACACTCGGTCCTCGTCAAGTATCCTGCGAAGGTTGTGCTGCTGAGGAAACTCGTGTAGGTCTTGGGCGCTGAGGAATCTCACTCCCAAGTCTCCACACCATTCTTCTTATGCGTGTGGAGTATAATCGAGGTAACGGAGCTCTTGACGCCCTCCACGCTATACACTTCCTTCGAGATGAACCTCCTCAAATCCTCGATACTTGAGACCGAGACAAGCGCGATAACGTCATACTCGCCAGTCACCTCGTAAACGTCCAGAGTCTCGGGGAGCTTTGCCAGCTGCTCGCAGACGCTCTCGAGCTTCCCCGACTCAACGAAAATGTGTAGAACCGCCCTAATTCCAGAAGCCATATCCGCTACTCGAATCGCTGTAGAAGCCCTCTAATTAATATGCCGCCAAAAATACAGCCCGGAAGCCTCGCAAGACCCGAATTCAGCTTGAAGACGCTTTTCATCCTCGGAGGCTCTCAACCGTTACTTCTCCTCTCAGAATCCGAGCCGGCCGGCTTACCTCTTCTTCTCTTATTTACGATTTGGACAGCCACCAAAGCTGCCGCAACGGCGCCTGCGCCGCCTATTGACGGTAAATCCGGCTCCAAGCCATACACGGCCTCGACATACTTGGGCGAGTCTACCTTGATGGATAGGGGGCCTCTGGTGAAGCAGCCCTCACCGCAGTCGCCGGCGTAGCGGCTGAGAACTCTCTTCGCGAAGAGGAAGGCCTGTAGCTCAGCCGGAGCCCAGACGACGGCCGTCGAGTTGGCTGGATACCATCCCGAGCCGGCCGCGCCCGCCGGAGACCTGACATCCACCCTATACTCCAGCCGGTAAACCGCACGCGCCGTGACGGGTGAATTGACGGTAAGCTTCACGCCCGGGGTGCTAGACGCTATGTCGCCCTCCCAGCCGATGAAGAAGAGCCTCGCCGCATTGGGTATTAGCTCTATCGTGGGCGGCGTGGAGAGGTGGAGGGCCTCGCCTTCCCTGAACCAGTCATCGACGATGACGCCTTCAGGCCCGGCCACATAGACTTTAAAGTATCTGTCATACTCTGCCCTCACGGCGTGGGGGGCCATGGCCTCGAGCGTCGCTACGGTCGAGCCTGCGCCTTGGATGATGGCTGGGTAGAGGCCGACTGAGACCCACTCCCTGAAGACCAGCCTCTCCCTGTCGCCGACTCTTATCTCCCTTGGAGCAGAGATGACTACGAGGTCGCCTAGCCGGTACCATCCAGACCCATTGACTGGAGCGCCGTGAATCGAGATGACATCAACCCTCACCTCTCTTCTGAACCTCGCCTCAACGTAGACTGGCTCCGTGACTACGAGAATGTTCACCTCGCCGAACGGGGACTCCCCCATACTCCACCTCTCGAAGACGTATCTGAATCCTCCCTCGAAGTAGAACTTCTCAGCCTCGAGGACGACCCTCTCACCCCTCCTTACCCAGAAGCTACGCCTCAAGGGCTCATAGTTTGAGTCGAGAATCACGAGGACCTCCTCGTCGTATAATGCCTCGAGAACGTCTGACTTCGCTGTCACGCACGGGGTCGTCTCGCCGCTTGACCAGCCTCTGAAGACAAGCCTCCTGTCGGAGGCCAAGTAATAGACGTGGTGGACTACGCAGACGTTGGACCCCGGGCTAACCTTGGCTGGGAACTTCTCCACCAAATCGCCGTTGACCGTTAACGGGAGGCCATACCTGTTCGAGACCGTGGCCGCTTCACTCTCAGAGTAGGCCGTGTTCACAGCCAAGGCGAGAGCCACGAGCAGAACGGTGAAGGCTACGCCTCTCATAACCCAAAAACCTCCATAAAGGATTTCTTAGAGATTGAGGCTAGGCACGCCACGATTAGGAGAATATACGAGGCGGCGACCAGCCTCCGAGCCACCCCATCAACTCTTGGCTCAAGGAACTTCAGAGAGAGAATCATCGCCAGCAGAATTAGGGCTGCAAAGGGTCTTCCCAGCGAAGCGAGGCCCGTGTCGCCGACGGCCGCCATCAGGGCTAGCGAGAAGGCCGCGGGGAGAAATAGCGAAGAATCTGTGAATCGACCTCTAGGCAACGCTATGATGGCCGCGAGGCCGAGGATTACGGCAGGCAGGGTTGTGACGCTTAAGGCCAAGTATCCGAGGAGCGGTATGACTAGGAGGGCCCTACCCTTAACCCTCTCCCACCCTATCAGTTCAGAATAGCCGGGATAAGCGTCGGCGGTAATCACGACCCCGTCTGGCCCAACCTCGGAGACCCTGTGCATCACTGTCCGGCCCTCAAGGTCGTAGAGAACCATCTCGCCCGGAGCCACAAAAACATCAGGAGCCGCTATGACGAGCGAGCCGACTGGGACGCTGGGCTCCATGCTCCCAGAGACAATGTAGTGAAGCGTGAGGTGACCGCTCAGGGCCGCGTAGAGAAGGGCCACCCCTGCGAGAACAATTGCGAGCTCCAAAGCCCTCAAGGCTGATACACCCTCACCCTGACGGTTACCGGGGCATTAAACGCGCATGTGGACGCTAGCGGTATTATTACGGTTGTGGTGCCTGTGCCTAGCGTGACCGTTACCTCCCCCGAGGCGCTGCAGGCCCCCACGCTGACATAGGCCACTACTCTGTAGGACCCCGGCTGAGTCACCGCGATGTCGGCGGTGACCGTGCTTATGGTCGTCCCTGTGAGGGGCACTTGGACTCTCGTGACCCTGACGTCCGTCTTGATGACTGCGACTTGGCCGGTCCCACCTAGCTGGCTCAGGTTGGGCATGGACATCGCCACGGAGTAGGCTGCCAGCGTGAATGCAACTATCAGACCGGTCAGAGCGAGGGTCTGGAGCTTCATAGACACATCACGGAAGAGGGGCAGGAAGACACGATAGCCACACATGTTATAACCCGCGCCACGCTGTACGCGTCTGCCAAACCCGTGAGCGATATCTGGACAGTCGTCGTTCCTGCTCCAGCTGGCACGCTAACGCACGCACTTCCTATTGCAAGCTGATTTCCATTAGCGTCGTAGAGCCCAGCTTGGAAGACGGCCCAAGTCGCGGCCCCAACTCCCCTAGTGTATGTTACATCGACGCGGTAAACGTCATTTCCTATGAGCTGGAGCTGGGCCACCCTTATCCTAATGATTCGAGTAGATGAGTAGCCTAGCTCGTAAATCGTGTCCGGCCTATTCGGGAGCACGGCCACCTGTGAGACGAGAATTGGGACGGAAAAAACTGCTGAGGCTGTGAAGACCGCTAGAGCCGCTAGTAGGGCTCTATTGCTCAACTATGACTACCTCAATTCTGTAGACGACGCTGGGACTGATGTTGGAGACGTCTACAGTCGTTGTCACTTGCAAAGGTGAGGCTGCTTGCGTAGCTGACCCCGACGAGACTACGACGTTATTGTTGTCGTAGAGGACGACGTAGACCGTGTATGTCGCGCCTATGGGCTTAGCTGTTGTCCACTGCACGTTAACCCTGTCGACTAGGTATGGCGGCGAGGTTGTGAGTGTCCAGCTGACCCTAGTTATCTGGCAAGTGCTCGCGGGGCAGCTTACGTCAACTAGGCCTGTCCCACCCAAAGCGTTTACGTCGGTTGAGCTGAGGCTTATCAGAACAGCGTAGCTCGCAGTTACCAGCAGCCCGAGAAGAACAGCCATCACGAGCGACACACTTGCCCGGCCACTCATGACATCTAATCTCACTATAGGGCCCTTATTTAGACATAACGAATTGCCCGCGGGAAACAATTTTCTCGAATTACTTCACAAATTATTACTATTGTTAGTTTCTTTGTTTAGCTCTGCGGATGACTGGTCTTTTCTGCCAATGTGGGAGGGTTACAGATTTACAAAATATGAAAAATAATATAATTGCATGAATTTTTAGCTCCAGAGGAAAAACCACTAGGCTGGATGAAGCGGTCAAAGCCTTGGGGCCGGTGGGACTTGAACCCACGGCTTCCGGGTTTCTTCTGCGCCAGCCACGATTCTGAGACCTGGAGCCCGGCGCCCTACCTTGCTAGGCCACGGCCCCCTACTCACGCTGAAGTGTAGAGGCGTAATTAATGCTTTTCTAACCGGCGGATGCAGCGGCAAACGTTAAAGCCAGGCCTTAGCGGTATTCAGCCGTCCGGTGTGGTGTTGCATGAAGCTAGCCAGATTCAGGCTGGGCGAGCTCACAACTTATGGGTTCGTCGAGGGAGATTACTTGGTTTTCCGGGAGGAGGTTGAGGAGGCGGCCGGCTTCGCTTTCCCACCCTACTTCTCGGACTTCGTCGAGCGGTTCGTCGGTGAAGCGGATTTCCGTAGGCTGGTCTTGGAGGCTGCGGCGAGGGCGCCGCGGGTCTTAAAGCTCAGCCAAGTCAAGCTCCTAGCCCCGACCGACAACAAGCCTAAGGTCTTATGCATCGGGCTGAACTATAGGGACCACGCCGAGGAGTCTAAGGCTGCGGTCCCCGACGAGCCGATAATCTTCCTGAAGCCTCACACGGCGCTGACCGGGCCCTACGACCCAGTCGAATACCCATCCATCGTGACTCAGCTCGACTATGAGGCTGAGCTGGCGGTGGTTATCGGGAGGAGGTGCAGGGGCGTGAAGCCTGAAGAGGCCCTGGAATATGTCTGCGGCTACGCGGCCTTCAACGACATATCTGCCCGAAACATACAGTTTAAGGACAGGCAGTGGACCCGCGGCAAATCATTCGATACATTCGCGCCCCTCGGCCCGTGGATAGTTACGCGCGACGAGATTCCCAACCCCCACAACCTGAGGATAGCCTCCCGAGTCAACGGAGAGACGAGGCAGGACTCGAACACGAGAAACATGATATTCGGAGTCGATTACCTCGTCTCTTTCATTAGCATGGTCATGACGCTTGAGCCGGGGGATGTCATCGCTACGGGCACACCGGCGGGAGTTGGCATATTCGCCAAGCCGGAGCCGAGGCTCCTCAAAATAGGAGACGTGGTTGAGGTGGAGGTCGAGGGCGTCGGCGTGATTAGAAACACCGTCGTGAAGGGCCCTGTCTAAGCAACGGTTATCAGAAACTCTTAATAACAGTAAGACGCAAACTCTGCAGTGGTGAGCTGTTGAGTCAGATAGACCTTGGAAAGCTGGCTGTGAATTATTCGAGGTATTATCCGGGGGAAGATTGAGGTCCACCCCAAGGTTCCGGTCAGGGGGTTGAGGGACTTCGCAATCTGGTATACGCCTGGCTTCGCGGATGCCTGTCGAGTCATCGTGAATGACAGGGATGAGGCCTTCAACCTTACGAACAGGTGGAACACGATAGCGGTTTTGACGAATGGGACGCGGGTGCTCGGGCTGGGGAATATCGGCCCTGAGGTAAGCCTCCCTGTGATGGAGGGGAAGGCTCTTATCTTCAAGTATCTGGGGGGCGTGGATGCGATTCCTGTCGCGGTTAGGGCCGAGTCTCCGGAGGAGTTCATCAAGGTGGCGAAGGCTCTGGAGCCCACATTTGGGGGCTTCAACCTCGAAGACATCCAGTCCCCGGACTGCTTCTAGATTCTCGAGAGGCTTACGGCGGAGGTCGAGATTCCGGTCTGGCACGACGACCAGCTCGGAACAGCCGCATATACTCTAGTCGCCCTCATCAACGCCCTGAAACTCACAGGCAGATCGCCGAGAGATACTGGGATTGTTATGCTCGGAGCGGGGGCGGCGAACATAGCCACGTGCATCCTCCTCGAGAAGTATGACTTCGACCCCGGGAAGATGATTCTGATAGACAGGGGCGGGGTACTTCACCCGGAGAGGTTTGACATGGAGTCGATGAAGTCGAGCAATAGGTGGAAGTATGAGATAGCGCTCAGGACGAATAGGGATGGGGTGAAGGGTGGGCTTAGGGAGGCTCTGGTGGATGCCGACGCGCTCATAGCGGCCTCGACGCCGGGGCCGGGCGTGGTCAAGAAGGAGGATGTGAAGCTGATGGCGAAGGACCCGATAGTCTTCGCCCTCGCAAACCCCGTCCCCGAGATATGGCCTTGGGAAGCCCAAGAGGCCGGAGCCGCTGTGGTCGCCACAGGAAGAAGCGACCTCCCAAACCAGGTCAACAACAGCCTCATATTCCCGTCGGTCTTCAGGGGAGCCCTAGACTGCAGCGCGAGGCAGATTACCTACGAGACGATGATTAGCTCCGCGGTGGAGCTTGCGCGGTGCGCGGAAGAGAAGGGCCTCTCGCCGAACTACATTATTCCGACGATGGAGGAGTGGATGGTCTTTCCAAGGGTGGCGGCCGCCGTGGCCGACTCCCTCTCAAGGGAGGGCCTCGCGCGGAGGAAGGTCAGCTATCAGGAGGAGCTTGGGCTGGCGCAGGAGATAATAATGAGGGCGCGGCAGACCTTGAAGGCCCTTGTTGATTCGAGAATAGTTGTGGAGCCTTCGGAGGCTTAGGCTGAGAACCTGTTGATAGGATAAATTGTGGTTTAAGTGTGGATAGTTGTGCCGAGGGTTGAGCTCAGCCGGCTCGAGGCAGCCTATCTCGTGACACTCCACAAGATGGAGGGTGGGGGTAGGACTGGGACAAGCGCGCTCGCCGAGACGTTCGGGGTGAATGAAGCGAGTGTGGTGGATGTGATTAAGAGGCTTGAGGGGAAAGGGCTACTTGTGCGGGAGCCCTGGCGGTCGATAACCCTGACCAAGCGGGGAGAGACGCTGGCGACGCAGCTAATCCACAACCACAGAGTCATCGAGACCTATCTCCACAAGGTCCTCGACATCCCCGCCGAGCTCGCGTGTAGCGAGGCACAGAAGCTCGACAGCATCTTGGACAGGAGGACGGTGGTCTCGATGTGCCGCGCCCTAAACCGCCCCACGACGTGCATCCACGGCCAAGAGATAAGACACCTTAAGTGGTGCAGGTAGCTACTGGACAACCTTCTTCAGGAGCCGCGGCCTATCAGGGTCGAGTGATTTCTCCAGAGCCAAGTAGTAGGCGAGAAGCTGGAACGGGGCAACCTCCACAGCCGTGGCGAAGACATGGCTCGTCCGCGGAAGCGTCAGGTCCGACCCCGCGACTCCGCCCTCGTGGGATAGAGTCATCGTGTAGACGCCTAGCGACCTAGCCTCGGCAGCCACCCTCTCAAAGACATCCAAGCTGTCCCCCGGCTCCGGCGGAACGATGAGGAAGCAGGCAACCCCCCTGTCGAGAAGCGAGATGGGCCCGTGCCTGAACTCGCGAACCGAGTAAGCCTCGGCGTGAACGCCGCATGTCTCCTTCAGCTTGAGAGATGCCTCGAGCGCGGCTATGTATGAAGGCCCTTGGCCGAGGAGAAAAGCCTCCCTGAGTTCCGCCATCTCCTTAGCACATCTGACCGCGAGCTCCTCAGAACCGTCAACCACCCGGCTTAGGAGGTCAGGCAGCCCCGCAAGCTCACCCCTAAGCCCACCCAGCTCCCCAGCCCCAAGTCTCGGAGAAGCCAGCCCGAGGGCCAGCGAATAGACCGCCGCAAGCTGGGCCATGAAGCTCTTCGTCGCAGGAACAGCCCTCTCCACCCCACATCTGACATTCAACACATACCGGGCCATGGAGCCGAGCGTGCTCGCTGGAGCCGCGGTAATCGCGAGGATATCGACACCCTTAGCCGATGCAAGTCTAGCAGCCCTCAGCGTGTCCGCGGACTCCCCCGACTGCGAGATGGCGACCAGCAGATGCTCCTTCCCGATAAAGCTGTGGATGTGCTCAGAATACTCGGAGGAGAGGACCGAGTACGCCTCGACCCCCGCGAGCCTCGAGGCGGCGTAGCTGAGGCAGAGGCCCGCATGATGTGAAGAGCCGCTGCTGCATGTCAGGAGGCATCTGTATCTCGAGAGTATCTCGCCAGCTAGAGATTCCATGTTGGGTAGCGACTCTAGAGTTTCGCGGAAGGAAGGAGGCCCCTCCCGTATCTCCCTAATCATGAAGTGCTCAGCCTTCAACCCTTCAGACCGTTAAACCCTAAATCCTTCTCTTAAAGAATACGACTCCGAGCGTAGTCTCCCCTTAGCGCCCAGCCCTGCGGAACCTCTCAACCTCCCTCTCTCTAATGGTTATGCCGAGGCCAGGCTTGGCTGGCGGCTCGAAGAAGCCCCCTGAGTGCTTGATTGCGTCTCCGGCGAGGGCCTCCCGTAGGGGGTTGGGCCTCAGGTGATACTCGATGATTGGCGAGTTAATTGTGAGGGCTGCGTGGAGGCTTGCGACGAACCCTATCCCACCGGCCGAGTAGTGTGGAATGAGTGGTAGGCCGTAGCTCCTCGCCAGCACGCCTATCCTCACCATCTCCGTTATCCCGCCATTCCACGCGGCGTCAGCCTGAACAATATCCACAGCATACCTCGAGATGAGCTCCCTAAACTCGTGGACCGTGAAGGCCGTCTCGTAGCCAGCCACAGGCACGTCCAGCTGAGCCGCGAGCCGCGCGCTCAGCTCCGGATAATCAGTTGAGACAGGCTCCTCGAAGAAGATAACACCAAACCTCTCCAAGCCCCGCCCCATCCTGAGGGCCTGGCTGAAGTCATAGACGTTGTTAGCGTCCACAGCGATTTCAAGCCCCTCTCCAAACCTCTCCCTCAAGGCCGAGAGCCGCTTAAGGTCCTCCTCGATGCTGAGGCCTCCCACCTTAATCTTGACAGTCTTGAACCCGCTCCTAACATACTCCTCAACCTCCTCCAGCAGCCTCGGAATATCCTTGTCCGGCCTGTAGTAGCCGCCCGTGATATAGCCCCTCATCCGCCTCGCCTCCCCGCCTAGCAACCTGTAGACCGGGGCTCCAAGCTCCTTCCCCGCGAGGTCCCAGAGAGCAATATCCACGCCGCTCATCGCGGAGACCACTATGCCCCTCCTGCCGAGCCTGAAGGTCGCCTTATACATCTTGTCCCAGAGGCGCCAGATGCTCGTAGACTCCTCACCCGCGACGAGGCGGCTCAAAACCGTGTTCACCGTAACCGCTACGCTGTCAGGAGACCCGTAGCCAATCGCCTCTCCAAACCCAACCTCGCCGTCAGAAGTCTCCACACGAACAAGACAGACCTCCATCGGATGCTCAGCACCTCCGACAACCGCCAAGGCATCACGCTCGTAAAACTCGGTAAACTCCAAAACCTCACAGCTAGCGCCAGAAATCCTCAAGGACAAGTAAAAATGAGGTGCTCAAGGAAATTAAATCTTTCCACACAAACCGCCGCCTCCGAGCTCGAGCATCTCTCAGCTGGCAGGCATGTGGGAAGAGAAGGTGCGTGACTGCAAGAAAAATAGTGGTAGGGTCTTACTTAGTTTCCGCCGGGTGCTCCGAGGGGCAGGTCTATCCAAGGCCAGTCGAAGACAGAGTCGTCGTCGAACCACGCATAATATCCGGACGGCACGGTCTGTCTGATGCACCTAGTCGCGTCGCAGCCCGACGAGACCTCATTTCCGAAGGCGTCCGTCCAGAAGCTCGAGGGGCCAGGGTTACCCCAGCCGAAGTCAGGATGCTCGACAGCCCTCTGGTTTCCGAGGAAGAAGCTTCGCGGGTCTCCGAAAGGAAGACCCTCAACAACGCCGCATATCGGATATACCCTCGTCAGGTCGTCTGTCTTCATGTAGGTCATGGGGTTATACACGGCTATGCCTGGAGCGGCGAAGAACTTGGCGCCGTTTATGTTCCCGGACCCTACGCGGATGGAGAAGTACCAGACCTCATAGAAGAGGCCTCTCGACACACACTCCTCGTCAGGAATTATTCTGTCGCCCACCCGGGGGCCGCACTTCGGGTTGAGGTTTCCAGTCGGCGCCATCAGATTAACGCTCGTCACCCGCCCCGCCGAGTCCCTTACGTCTATCTGGATGCTGTGGAAAGTCTGCACTAGACGCCGCGCACCAGCCGTCCCCTGATGAACGACTATCCGCCACTCAGCGTTGTTCCCCAACCCATCACCCGTCCTCGGCTTATAGAAGACCTTGAAACCCGCGTGAGCCGCTATCTCCTCAACCATCCCAGCCATCTTCGCCGCATATCCGAATGCAGGCAGAGTGTTGAAGCTACCCTGAAGAGGATTATCACCATGCTCATGCGCAAAGGTGCAGGTTCCCTTCCTAGGGTCAGATGGGTCTATGGGAACGGTTACCGGATGCCAAGTCCTGTACTTCCTTCCGTCGGGGCCTATGACGAAGTATCTGTCATGCACCTCGGGCGGGCAGCTTCCGAGAATAGCCGGATTAACTGCCGGAAAGGTGTCTGAATAGCCTGTCGTTGTGCTGGTGGTGGCCGTCGTGGAGGTTATGGTTGTGCGGGGCCTCCTAGGGCTCCTCGGAGGCCTACTCGCCGCGTCAGCAG
>JANXDI010000030.1 GCA_025059595.1 Candidatus Calditenuaceae archaeon
GGATACAAAATAGTTGCGATATGTGATATCTCGGCCTGCATTTACGATCCTGAAGGCCTTGACATACCGGGCATCATGACGGAGCTGGCTTCCTGCACGCATATTGCGAATTTGAAGCGGTATGAGAAGATGCCTAAGGAAAAGATATTCGATTTGGGTGCCGACATATTTATTCCAGCTGCGTCGTCGGATACGATAAACTCTGAGACAGCGCCCCGTTTATTGGCATCTAAGACGAAGATAGTGATAGAGGGCGCTAACATACCTACGACGAGTGAGGCTGAGCGGGTTCTTCTCAAGAGCGGTGTCTGGGTTATACCGGATTTCGCGGTTAATGCGGGGGGTGTGATTGGCTCGTTCGTGGAGTGGAGGGGTGGTACTGAGTACGAGGCGTTTGAGCTGATCAAATACAAGATAACGGGGAACGTGAAGCTGATTATGAGTCAAGCCGACCTTAAGGGTAATTTCCCGAGGAAGGTGGCTCAGGAGATAGCGATGGCGCGTGTTAAGAGGGCCATGCTTTTGAGGAGGGGTGCTATTGAGGTTGCTAGGGAGTATTTCGCTAGGAGGAAGCTCTATGAGGATTTGTTCTCGACAGATTTGTGGACCTCGCGCTAATGCCTGATGAATGGTGTCTCTTCATTATTTTATTATTTTGAGGGTTAGAGCTGCTTTCGAGGCTTTGGCTCAACGCGGCCTCAGCTGGTGAAGGGTCAAACCACTCCGACATTTGACCCCACAAAAACTCGATGAGCAGCCCGGCGTCTCGGTGAAGGCCCTTTCGGAGCCCCTCATCATTACATCTATAAATAGCGTCCCCGCAATTCTATCCTTGCCCTAGAAGATTGGAGCTCCGGTAGTATAGCCCGGCCAAGTATGCGGGCCTCTCGAGCCCGAGACCCGGGTTCAAATCCCGGCCGGAGCACCATTCTGCTTAAACGTTGTCGGGACTAGATTTTGGCTATGGGTGGGGCGGTAGCGGCTGCGGTGTTTCTTTTCGTCTCGGATGTTTTCAGGCCTAACCTCCTTTAGAGGGTGTGGTGTATTTGGGACGTTTCTCATGCTTTTGCTTCGGGCTCGAACTTTCTTCGGTGTAGCTTCATGTGGCCTGCCTGTATTCCCTCTGCTGCTAGTGCTCGAAGCGCGGCTAGATTCTGGACCAGACCGACCGCTCCAATCACCTCCGCCAATTCTCGCGCAGTCTTTACGCCTAGAATCTTCAGACATATTCTAGCCAGCGGATTAGACCTCGTGGCTCCGCCAACTATCCCTACGGCTAGCGGCATCTCGAGCGTTCCAACGAGATATCCCCTCTCGTCAAGCTCCCACCGGCTGAGCGGCTCGTATCTGCCGTTTCTAGCGGCGTATGCGTGTGCCCCGGCCTCAACCGCCCTCCAATCATTCCCCGTAGCTATCACGACTGCGTCCACGCCGTTCATGATTCCTTTATTGTGCGTCGCGGCGCGGTATGGGTCTGCGTCTGCAAAGGCCCACGCCTCAACTATCCCTTCCGCGACCCCCGGTCCACCCACCTCCTCCGGCGGAACCCGGGTCCAGACCCTTACGAGCCGCTTATCCGCGAGGTTCGAGATTATTCTGAGCCTGAACCTCCCACCAGCTATCGAGGCAAGCCGGGGCGCAACCGCCTCCGCCATCGTGTTTACTGCATTCGCACCCATCGCATCTTTCACATCGACTATCAGGTGGACGACCACCATAGGCCCGACCTTGGAATTTACGACGTTGACCTCTATGTCCTTAGCTCCGCCGCCGACCCCCACAAGAACCGGGTCGCGCTCGTTGGCGAGCTCTAGGACCTCCTGCTTGTTTCTGAGTATCTCGAACTTTGCTCTATACGGGTCCTTGACCCCCAGTATCTGGACCTGGCCTATCATCAGGGACTCGGTGCTGACTGCGAAGACCCCGCCTCCCTCCCTCGCCATCCTCGCCGCGTTGGAGGCAGCCGCAACAACGGACGACTCCTCGATGGCCATCGGGATGAGGTAGTCTTTGCCGTTTATGAGGAAGTTGACTGCTATTCCGAGCGGCAGCTGGAATGCGCCCACCACGTTCTCGATCATCTTGTCCGCCGTTTTCTCGTCGAGGCCGCCGAACCTCTTCAATAGGTCTGCCTCCTCTTGGGTCAGGCCCGCGAACTCGGCCACGGTTTTGAGGCGCTCTTCGGGTGAGAGTTTGTAGAAGCCCGGGATTCTGCTAGTCTTAGACATCGTGGTTTGCCGGCCTGCTAATGTATTTAAGTATTCTTCGCGGCTCGGTGGCCTTTTACTGTGGGACCGACCAGTCGGCATTTCGAAGCGCCGAGATTAAATACGCTATTGTTGGGAGACTGAAGGTGCGGCTTGGGTAGGGTCTCAGTCTCCGTTACGCGGGATTACTTTTTGAGGGATGGTGAGAAGTTCTTCTATCTCGCTGACACTTGCTGGAGCGCCTTCACCAACCCCTCCCTCGACGAGTGGAGGCAATACTTGGACTACAGGAGGATGCAGGGCTTCAACGTCCTTCAGATAAACGTTCTGCCGCAGCACGACAGGAGCGAACCGGACAGCTACATCGAGCCATTCGAGACGCTGCCCGACGGCGGGTGGAACTTCAACAGGAGAAGCGGGGAGTATTTCGGGAGGGCGGAGAAATTCGTGGAGATGGCGGTGGAGAGGGGCTTCACGCCGGCCTTGGTGGTCTTGTGGTGCAACTATGTGAGGGGGACATGGGGCTCGAAGATAACGCCGAACAGGATAATGCCGCTGGAATATGTGGAGGAGTATGTGGCCTACGTCGCAGAGAGGTTTGGGAAGTATGACCCGATATTCGTGATTAGCGGAGATACGGACTTCGAGACAGAGGAGTCGATAAAATACTATAAAGTCGCGCTGGACACAGTCAAGAAGATATGCCCGGACTCGCTGACAACCATGCACTTGGCGGGCGGGCTGTGGAATATTCCCGAGGAATTCGTGAAATCACCCAACTACGACTTCTATATGTATCAATCTGGCCACAGCGTGGAGCGTCAGCAACTAGCGTACGAGCTGGCCCAGAGATTCCGCGGCATGCCCGTTAAGAGGCCGGTCGTGAACGGCGAGCCATGCTACGAGGGCCACTCACACGGAGGCAAATACGGCAGGTTCGGAAGATTCGATGTCAGGAGGGCGATTTGGCAGAGCCTCCTTTCGGGGGCGAAGGCCGGGACGGCGTATGGTGCTCACGGAGTATGGTCTTGGCATAAGAGGGGGAGGGTTTTCTGGGGAGAGCGGTTCTCCGGGCCGCCTTTCGAGTGGAGCACCGCGCTGAGTTTTCCCGGAGCATTCGACGCCTCCTTTGCCAAATGGGTCTTCGAGAGATACGACCTTTTCGACATAGAGCCTGCCAACGAGAGACTGCTGAATCAGACCTCCGAGATTAGAGTCTCTGAAGGCGGAGACAAGATAGTCGTCTATGCGCCATATTGCTGGGAGATAAGGCTGAGGCTGGATGAAGTGCCTCGTGAGTGGGAGGGAATAGAGCTCGAGTCGAGAAGAATCTTTAAGCCAGCGGTCAAGACCTTTAGCGACTATACCGCGATAGAGATGCCAGACTTCAACAGCGACGTCCTATTCATAGGATTCAAAACCTAAACCACAGAATCAGGCACCGTACTATGCTAATCCACCCTGCGAGAAGCGCCGGAGATACCTCCCAATCCCGGGCTTTCTTCTGAGACTTGCCTCGGTCATCCTTCTCACTTTGCCGTAGATTTTTGCCTCCATAAAGGGATGGTCGAATGCGCCGAAGCACCAGCCTATTCCGAGGTAGCTGTTGGGGTCGACGCCGTCGAGGCCGTATCTATCATTTAGGTAGACAGCATATTCGAACGCGGTTCGCGGATGCTCCGTCCATTCGATGATCTTTTTGCACCAGTACATGCGCATGTAGTTGTGGAT
>JANXDI010000005.1 GCA_025059595.1 Candidatus Calditenuaceae archaeon
TCTTCAACCTCCTCGGCCCAGTGACGAACCCAGCGGGTGTAGGGCGGATGCTCCTCGGCGTCTCTGACCCGGCTCATCTGCAGAAGATGGCGAATGTTCTGTCGAGGCTTGGACTCAAGAGGGGCTTAGTGGTTAGCTCTAGGGATGGAGTGGATGAAATATCTATTCAAGGAGAGACCGAGGCTGTCTGGGTCAAAGACGGTGAGACTTGGCGCGAGGCCCTGAGGCCGGAAGACTTTGGAATCGAGGCCTTGAGGCTTGATGGCGCTGTAGTTGGGTCGCGGGAAGAGGCTATAGACAGTGCGTTGAAGATTCTGCGGGGAGCTATAAGTCCCAGTGACCCTAAGTTAATGCTGGTGCTGGTCAATTCCGCCGCGGCCCTGATGCTCGCCGACGCATGTTCGAGTCTAAGTGAGGGTCTGAAGATTGCTCGCGACGCCGTTTATGAGGGAAGTGCCTTCGAGACTCTTCGCCGAGCCGTGGAGGCTAGCGGCGGTAATGTGGGGAGGCTAGAGGAGCTTGTCAAGAGATACAAATGACTTTCTCCGGATTCTCTGCGAGGATGCACGGAGGCGCGTCGCAGAGGGTTACTACAGGGTGGCGCAGAGCTGCCTCGGCCTCAAGCCTGAAAGCTTGAGAAGCGCGATTCTTAGATGCGATGGAAACGCCGTCATAGCAGAGTTCAAACGAGCTTCACCCAGCCTCGGAGCCATCAACAGCTCGGCGAGCCCGCGGGCCGTTGTGAAGGCTATGGAAAGGGGAGGCGCCTGTGGCTTATCGGTCCTTACGGCGAGGGAGAGGTTCGGCGGATCGCTTGAGGACCTGAGGGAGGCTCGGGCCTTCTCGAGGCTTCCAATCCTCATGAAAGACATCGTAGTGTCTGAGGAGCAGATTCGTGCAGCGCATGAGCTCGGAGCCCAGTCTATTCTCCTGATACTACGCGCATTCAAGAGGAGATACACAGGCGTAGATTTGCGCAGAGCTTTAAGGCTGGCGCGGGACTACTCGCTCGAGGTTTTGCTGGAGGCCTGCGGCAGGGAGGAATTGTTGGAGGCTCTGGAGACCGAAGCCGACCTACTCGGCGTAAACTCTCGAGACCTCTCGAGCCTAGTCGTGGACAAGAGGGTGCATGAAGAGGCCGTTCGGGGCGTTGAGGTTGATGACAGGGTCTTGGTGGCTGAGAGCGGTATTGAGGGGGCTGAGGATGTCAGGAAGCTGAAGAGGCTGGGTTACAGGGCTTTTCTGGTTGGGACCTCGATTATGAGGTCGGATGATGTGGAGGCCAAGGTTAGGGAGCTGGTGGAGGCCTGATGCGCGTAAGAGTCAAGGTTTGTGGGTTAAGGAGAATGGAGGACGTGGTAGCCGCCGTGGAGGAGGGTGCTGACGCCGTTGGGGTGGTTGTCGGGTTTCCAACGTCTCCCCGCAATCTCAGAGTATCGGAGGCGGCTGAGATTCGGAGGAAGATACCGGTCTTCGTTGATGCGGTCTTGGTTACAAAAGCTGAAACGCGGGAAGAGCTGGGCAACCTCGTGGAGAGCATTCAGCCTGACGCTATTCAGTTCTATGGCCCCCTATCACTCACAGAGGCCCGCGAGGCTGCGCAGTCCTGCAGCGTCATAATGCCCGTTAAGGCAGGGACAGACCCGGCCACTCTAGACGTATCCGCGGCCGACGCAATACTTCTCGATAGCCACGCGGGAAGCCTACCCGGAGGCTCGGGCCAGACTCACGACTGGAGAGAGGCTAGAAGGTTTAGAGAGCAAACCGGTCTTCCTCTGATTCTCGCCGGTGGACTAAACCCCAGTAATGTCCGTGAGGCGATTTGCGTAGTGCGGCCCTTTGCGGTGGATGTCTCTTCAGGCGTCGAGCTGGCTCCCGGCGTTAAGAGTAGGGAGCTGATTAGAGCCTTCATCGCGGCTGCAGGTGAGGAGATAGATGAGTAGGGTCTACAGCTTTCCGGACCCGGCTGGGAGGTTCGGCCCATATGGTGGTCGATTCGTCCCCGAGACGTTGGTCGAGCCTCTAAGGGAGTTGGAGGAGGCCTACTTCAGGCTTAGAGAGGATGAGGGCTTTAGAGAGGAGCTCAACGCTCTGTTGAGAGACTACGCTGGGAGGCCCACACCCCTCTACTACGCGTCCAGGCTGACCGAGAGGCTTGGCGGAGCCAAGATTTACCTCAAGCGCGAAGACCTAGCCTTCACGGGCGCCCACAAGATAAACAACACCTTGGGTCAGGCGCTGCTCGCGAAGCGGATGGGGAAGAGGAGGCTAGTTGCGGAGACGGGGGCGGGACAGCATGGCGTCGCGACCGCGACAGTGGCGGCCCTGATGGGGTTCGAGTGCACGGTCTACATGGGTGCTGAGGACATGGAGAGGCAGGCCATCAACGTTTACCGGATGAGGCTTCTCGGGGCTGAGGTTAGGCGCGTGGAAGCGGGCTCGAGGACTCTGAAGGACGCGATAAACGAGGCTTTGAGAGACTGGGCCACAAACGTCAGAGACACTCATTACCTCCTCGGCTCCGCGGTAGGCCCCCACCCATACCCCCTAATCGTCCGGGACTTCCAGTCGGTGATTGGGCTCGAGATTCGTCGCCAGATAATGGAGAGGGAGGGGAGGCTCCCCGACGTGGTCGTGGCCTGCGTAGGGGGTGGAAGCAACGCGATAGGGACATTCTACCCCTTCATCGAGGACTCGGAGGTGAGGCTCGTCGGTGTTGAGGCAGGTGGAGAGGGGCTGGAAACCGAGAGGCATGCGGCCAGCCTAGTCAGAGGCTCACCCGGAATACTTCACGGAGCGTATTCTTACGTGCTTCAGGATGAGCATGGACAGATAAGTGCTACGCACAGCGTATCGGCTGGTCTCGACTACCCGGGCGTAGGGCCCGAGCACGCCTACCTAAAGGAGTCCGGGCGCGCTGAATACGTGGCCGTGGAGGACCGCGACGCTCTTGAGGCCTTCATCACGCTGACGAGGCTGGAGGGAATCATGCCGGCTCTCGAGCCCGCGCACGCCCTCGCCCACGTCATGAAGATAGCGCCAGCCATGCGCCGCGACGAGATAATATTATTGACGCTCTCCGGCCGCGGAGAAAAGGACCTCGAAATTGTGCGCCGCGCGCTCGGTGGTGCGTTTTGAGAGGAATAGCCCGTGCCTTTAGGGAGAGCCTCGCTAAGGGCAGAGCCGCGGTGATAGGATTCCTAACCGCGGGAGACCCGAGGCCTGAATACACTCTAAGGTATGCCGAGGCCCTGGTAGAAGGTGGTGTAGATATCCTCGAGCTAGGCGTCCCCTTCAGCGACCCAGTGGCAGACGGCGTGACGATTCAGGCCTCAGCCCAGAGGGCCCTCGCCGCCGGGATGAGACTCAGCGACGCACTGAAACTCTCATCAGAGATAAAGAGAAGCTGCCAAGCGCCGATAGTGATTCTCTCTTACCTTAACCCGATATTCCGTATGGGCTACAGGAGGTTCTTCGAGGAGGCGAGCTCCCATGGAGTAGATGGGGTGGTTGTCCCAGACCTCCCAGTCGAGGAGTCGGCCGAGTTCAAGGAGATGGCCCAGAGCCTCGGGCTAGCCACAATATTTCTAGCATCTCCGACGACATCGGAGGCGAGGCTCGACAGAGTACTCAAAGCCTCCACGGGCTTCGTCTACCTAGTCTCGCTCCTCGGCGTCACAGGAGTCAGGAGGGAAGTCTCACAAGAGGCCCTGAAGCTTCTGGAGCGGGTTAAGGCGAGGAGGGAGAGGCCATATGCGGCGGTAGGCTTCGGAGTCTCCGCACCTGAGCATGTCGCGATGCTCGCCAAGGCTGGTGCTGAGGGCGTGATAGTTGGGAGCGCCCTCGTGAAGATAGTTGAGGAGAACCTCGATGACTTGGAGGGCTGTGCTCAGCGGCTTAGAAGCTTCGCCTCAAGCCTCAAGGGAGCTGCGCGCTTCTGAGCTCAGGGAATCTTCTCCAGAGGCGTTGGCTCAATCTTCTCGATATACTCTATGTGGTGGAGCTCGTTGCTCAGCCTAACCATGTGCCGCGAAGACTTTGAAGGAAGCTTCCTCCCACTCAGCCCCGCCTCGATAACCATCTCCTTAGTGACAGGCGGCTTATTATCCCAAGGATAAACCTCAATCTCCGGCCTCCAGTAGTCCACGAAATACACGGGAATCTGAGTCTTTCCAAGCCTCTTCATGCAGTTGTATCTGTGATGCCCATCCAGTATCACCTTGGTCTTGGCGTCAGCTATAATCGGCCTCTTCAGACAGCCATCCCTCAAAATCTCGGCAAGAAGCTCCTCGAGACGCTGGGGATTGAAGTTCTCATGCTCCTTCAGCTCCTCAAGCCTCACGAAGACCGGCTTGAGGTTGAGCAAATCCTCACCAGCCATAACCCACCAGACAAAGAAACGCTCGTATAAAAACCCAAGCCCCCTCAAAAAACATATCAACCCCCAAGGCTGAGCGGAAAACGGAGTTGCAGAAAGCAATTCTCGACATCGACCCCGGAATAGACGATGCCCTGGCCCTAATACTCGCCCTGAGCTCACCTGAGCTCGAACTAGTCGGCGTTACAACGGTCGCGGGGAACACCGTTCTTGAGAAGACGAGCCTCAACGCTCGGAGGATTCTGGAATACGTAGGCCGCGGAGGGATTCCCGTCTATGCAGGGGCCTCGAAGCCCTTGGCTCGGCCCCTCTCAACGGCGGAGCACTTCCACGGCTCCGACGGGCTCGGCGACGCTGAAATACCCATGCCTCAGGAGCCTCCCAGACCGGAAGGCATCAGATTCCTCGCTGAGACCGTGAAAAAATACCCCAGAGAAGTAACGGTAATCGCGACGGGCCCCTTGACAAATTTGGCGCTGGCCTTCACTCTCTACCCCGGCACCGCAGAGCTCGTCAAGAGCGTCTTCATCATGGGTGGAGCCTATCTTCTCACACCACATGGGCATGGAAACGTCACGCCTCTCTCAGAATTCAACATCTACACGGACCCCGAGGCGGCTGAAATCGTCTTCAACTCGGGCGTCCCACTCACTTGTGTCGGCCTCGACGTAACAACTAACCCCTCCGCGAAGATGGACAGAAAAAGATACGCGGAAATGAACGCCCTGAAAGGTAGGAAGGCCGAGCTAGCATCCAAAGTTGCGAGGTATCAGATTGAAAGGTTTGGCGAGGTTGAGGTTCATGACCCCATGGCTGTTGCGGCCGCTCTAAAGCCAGAGCTCTTTAATATGGTGGAGATGAAGGTCCAAGTCCTCAGAAACAACGACGCATCGAGGGGAGCGACGGTGGCTGTGAAGCCGGGCGAGGGTGAGAGAGGGAACGCAAAAGTCTGCGTAGACGTCGATAGCGGGGAGTTTTGGAGGCTCTTAATCTCCAGACTCTCCCAACCATAACTAGGAATATATTTCCGATGCCCGTAAAGTGGGGGTAGACATGAAGAGCCTCAGCATAGGCTACTTCCTCTCAGTCGTCAACGCCCTCATCTTCATCTTCCCCACGCTACTCTTCTACCCCGTTCTAGCGACGTATCCCGCCTCAATAGCTCTAAGGGGAATAGGATGGCGCTTTCTGAGACACAGGCTCGGCACCCTCGCTCAGCTCTACCCCGCGATATGGGTG
>JANXDI010000008.1 GCA_025059595.1 Candidatus Calditenuaceae archaeon
CGCGATTCTCTCAGACCCCCTCCGCGTAATCTTCCTTATCGCTATCGCCGTCTCCTGGTCAAGCATGGCCTCAGCGCCGATGTAGAGGCCCTCGGTCGCCTCCCTGACGCAGAGGAAGTCAACCTCGCCGAGCGGCCCGACCCTGCCCTTGAACGTCTTGATGGGTCTGAGGTTTGCGTAGAGGTCCATCCGCCTCCGAATATTCACGGCCACGCTGCCAGGCGCGCTCGGGTCTGGCGGAGTTGTGGTTGGGGCTTTGAGACAGGCGTCGCTGCTCATTATCGCCTCCCATGTCTCGGGAGGAACCAGGTTTGGTAGGCTCGGCTTCCCGGCTGAGAGCCACCACTCATACCCAGCGTCGCACCTCACAACTTCGACGTCGGGCTTAAGGGCGTCTATGACCCGGAGGGCGGCCTCCGCCAGCTCCGGCCCGGTCCCATCACCGTTTATTACCACGACCCGCTTCTTAGCCATTCAATCTGAGAAGCCTAAGGCCTGCTTTACTAATATTTCCCCTGCTACGTCTTTGGCTTAAGAAGGGTTATGCCCCTCATGTAAGGCTGGAGGACTTCAGGTATCTCGACTGAGCCGTCTCTCCTCTGATAGTTTTCTAGGATGGCTACTATTGTCCTCTCCGTGGCTATGGCCGTGCTGTTGAGCGTGTGGACGTGTTTCGTCTCCTCGATGTGTGGGGCCTCCCGGTATCTTATTCTGAGCCGGCGGGCTTGGTAGTCTGTGCAGTTGCTGCATGAGACGACTTCGCGGTATCTCCGCTGAGCAGGCATCCAGACCTCCAAGTCATACTTCTTTGCGGCTATGGGGCCTAGCTCCCCTATGCAGATGTTCACGACCCTGTAGGGGATGCCGAGCATCCTGTAGAGCTCCTCCGCATTCCTGATTAGGAACTCGTGCTCCTCCCAAGACTGCTCCTCCCTGCAGAAGCTGAACTGCTCAACCTTCTCAAACTGGTGGACCCTGAATATCCCCTTCGTGTCCTTTCCGTGGGCCCCGGCCTCTTTCCTGAAGCACGGGCTCACACCAGCGTATCTGAGGGGGAGAATCCTGCCGTCGAGAATCTCGTCAGCGTGAAGAGCCGCGATGGCGTGCTCCGCCGTGCCTATGAGGTATAGGTCCTCGCCCTCAATCTTGTAAATCATGTCCTCGAAGTCCTTCAGCGATATTGCGCCGGCCAGCATATCCCTCCTAATCATGTAGGGCGGCTGGACGATTCTGAAGCCCCGCGCAGCTAGGAAGTCGAGAGCGAAGTTTACGAGGGCTAAGTTGAGGAGGACGACTCCGTCGAGGAGATAGTAGAACCTAGCGCCCGCTACTTTTGCAGCGCGCTCAAGGTCAACCATGCTGAGGTTGTTGAGGACATCGATGTGGTCTAGCAGGTAGTCTTCGGTTCGCGGCTGGCCCCAGCTCCTGACTACGACGTTGTCCTCCTCAGACACGCCGTCGGGGACACTCTCGTGTGGAATGTTGGGCAGGTTGAAGAGAGTGTCGTTTACAAACTTCTCCGCCTCCTCAAGCTCCCTCTCAAGCCTCTCAATCTCGCCGCTCACTTGGTTCACTCTCTCCCTCAATTCCCTAACCCTCGCCTCATCACCCCGAGCCCTCCCAATCTCGACCGCAATCCTGTTCCTCTCATGCCTCAGCTCCTGAAGCCGGGTAATCAGACCCCTTCTCCGCGCATCCCTCTCAACAACCACATCAACTATCGAGGGGTCTAGCCCCCGCCTCGCGAGGCCCGCCTTGAAATAATCGGGCCTCTGACGAATCTGCTTTATGTCAAGCAACCCTTAGAAAACTCCCGGTTGAGGCCGTATTTAACGTAGCCCCGTCCTCCACGACCTATAGCAGACCTCTGAGGTCTGGGTCTATTATCTCCTCGAGGGCGGATTTTGTGAATTCTCTTGCAAGCCCTTTTGAGCCTCTACCCTCTCTCTCGTATCTGATGGACTGGAAAGCCATTTCAAGCTTGTCGAGCTGCTTGACGAGTCGGGCCTCCTCGCTCGACTGAGAGGCGTATTCTTCGTAGAGTCTTTGAACTAGGCTACACGCCCTCTCAGGCAGGCTTTCGGCGATTCTACGCATGGCCTCTTTCTCGACCAGGACGTAGTCTCCGCCCCGGCTCTTCTCGTCAGGCGGCAGGTCCCCAGTTATTACTTCTGCTAGGTCGTGGATGACGGCTATGGCCGCCGCCCTGAAGGGGTCTAAGCCACGCTCCGCCGCAACCAGCATCGAGAGTAGGGCTAGGCTGTAGGAGTGGTCTGCCACGGACTCGGGCCCCGCGACTCCCCTCCTCACCCAGCCCTCCCTCCTCAACTCCTTAAGTGCCGCTCCGAGGCTGAAGACCGCCTCTATCCAGCTCATCTAGGCCGAGCCCTCCCCGTGCCCGCCCGCTCTAAGCTCTTTTTCATTAAGCATCCGCGCCGGTGGATGAGGGTTAACCAGCTCGCCGCCGCAGACCGGACACTTATCGGTCCTGAGCGTGTATCGCCAGCAGATGGAGCATCGCCTCAGCTTCATTTCTTCCCCTCTTCGACGGACGCCCTGCCGCCGTGCTCTGAAACGATTTGGGCCATCCTCTTTATCGCGAGTTGTTTAAGCTCCTCAACCCTCTCCGGCGTGGCCGCCTCAACCCTCAAGAGATACCTTGGAGGACCGATGACAGTTATTGAAAGCTTCTCGCCTCCCCCAGCCAAGCTCATGGCTTCTTGGGCGGCTCTCCTTATGACGCCCACACCGCCCCTACCTGCGTAAAGGTTGACGAAGACTCTCGACACGCTCACTGTCTTCTTAATCTCCTTCTTGCAGAACTCCACCAGCGCGCTCTTCACCTCGGCCGGTAGATTCACCCACGAAGGCACCTCATCCCCAGCCGCGATATCTTCCATCAGCTCGTAAAGGTCCCGACGCCTCTCAGCCGCAGGCTTGACTAGGCCAGCCTCTATTACGCTCTTATCCACGCCTGTCTTCTCCGCCAGTATAGAGAGCATCTTCGAGACCTTCACAACCTTATTCCACTCCGCCATCTTCTCCGCCTTCTCCTTCGGCGTAACCCTCCTCAGCGAGACATCCACTTGGAGGCTCTCTGGGGAGCTCCTCACAACCCTGAAGACCGTCCTCTGCCCCTCCCTGAGAAAGTCCCGGATGTTCCTCACCCACTTCATCGAGATTTCCGAGAGAGGCACGAACGCCTCTAGGCCGTCATACTCCTCAAGCCTCACCACGACTCCATGCCTCATCACCCTCGTCACCGTCCCGATTACGAGCTCCCCCTGCTGCGGAAACCTCCCACCAGCGCTCATAGCTCAGCCCCCACGATATTGGATTCACTCCAAGCTTTTAGGGCTTCGACCCTCCCTCCGCGCCCTCACCTCATGTGTGCCTCAACCAAACGGTGAGCCAACAGCGCAGCAATCAGCGAGACCTTCCCGGCCAGAACCGCGGCCGCCACTATCCCAGTCAACCTTGAGGCATCGGTCCGAGGAGGGCCGCCGCCCCCTTTCACCGGATTAGAGACACGCCTCTTCTCACATCCGTGACTAGCGCCTCCTAATCATAACCGGCGGAACATAGAACTCACCGCGCCTGTATCTGCCCTCGACTTTTAGCCGGCCCGTCACGTCCACATTTATGCTGACCGCCCCCACGGCGTTCGAATGGTAGGTCGGACTTAAGGGCTGAGAGGTCCACTTCAAGCCTCTTCTCTCTTTAAGCCTTCCCCCCTCAATTCCCTAGCCCTTATGCCACTCCTCAAAAGCTCATCCGACCTATTGAGCGGAACTTCCCCCCAAAGGCCTCCCCTATATCCATACTTTCAAGCCCGCCTACCGGTGCGGCTCAAAGATATGCGAGGCTCTCACCATCCGTGGGCCTGCCTTTCTTCTCAAACTGCCTCCGATAGAGTGTCCGCAGCCGCTGAAGCGTATCCGCGTCTCGCGGGCTCTTGTCCTCTCTTATCCTGACTATCCTAGCGAATCTCAGGGCTAGGCCGCTCTCGTAGTGTGGGCTTCTCTGAATCTCGTTGTAGGCGACCTCGACGACTATCTCAGGCTTAACCGTGACACCCCATCCGAATTCCTCAGTCTTCAGCGAGAGGAGCCTCCTCGTCATGTATTCGAACTCCTCGTCGGTCAGGCCCTTGAAGGTCTTACCCACAACAGCGAAGTTTCCACTCTCCTCGTCGAGGACCGCTAAGTGGTAGTTGCTCAGCCACCCCCTCCTCCTTCCATGCCCCCACTCCGCAGCAACAATCACCACGTCTAGCCTCTCGGCGGGCTTAACCTTAAGCCACTTCGCGCCCCTCCTCCCCGGAGTATAGACGCTCCTCGGCTCCTTAGCCAAGACGCCCTCATGCCCCGCGTCAAGCACACGTCTCAGAAACTCCTCAGCCACGGCGGGGTCGCCGGTCAAGACTCTCGGCGCCAAGACCTCCGGCCTAACCACAGCCTCCAGCCTCCTCCGCCTCTCCTCGTAAACCCTATCGATGACCGCCTCACCGTCAAGGTAGAGCACGTCAAATATCCAGAGCTTCAGGGGAAGATTCTTCACAGCCTCCGCCACATCCCTCTCCCTACCCACCCTACGCATAGTCTCCTGAAACGGCAGAGCCTTGCCTGACTCGTCAACGGCTACAACCTCTCCGTCGAGGACGGCAGACCTCGATGCTACGGCTCCGCGGATAATCTCCGCGACATCGGGGACTCTCTCGGTTATGTCTGTGAGCCGCCGCGTATAGACCCGTATCTCCGGGCCGTCGATGTGTATCTGGACCCTCACGCCGTCGTATTTCGGCTCCAAACTAGTCTGGCCGCCGTGAAGCCTCAGGGCCTCCTCGATACTCTCGCACGTCTCCGCCAGCATCGGCCGCACAGGGTTGAAGAGTTTGAGCTCAACCTTGCCAAGCTCGCCCGAAACAGCCATCCTCACGAGCTCGCCCACATCATTCACAAGCATATCCATCCTCCGAACATAATCTATCTCGGCCGAGAGAATAGCTGCAACAGCCTCAAGTAACAATCCATGGTTCACACCATGCCGCATCTCACCCGAGAGAATCCTCAGAACCCAACCGAGCTCCTCCCCACCAAATCTCCGAAAGAGCGACTGAAGAACCGCGACCTTCCTCGCCCTCGACCCAGACCCCTGAAGAGAGGCCAAGGCCCTGAGAGAAGACCAAAGGTCCCGAAGTGTGAGAGGCTCCTCAACAAGCGGGGCCGTCGGCTTAGCCTTGAGAGCCTCCTGAATGGTGGCCCAGCCGACGCTCAGGGGCCTACCCCTAACATCCGGCGGCAGTCCGAGGAGAAGATAGGCCGCGACCTTCGCGTCCTCCGGAGAGAGCCCCCGAAAATACTTTGAGAGTAGGGCAACTTTGGCGTTCCTGCTGCCCGTCGCCTCAAGCGCCTTACAGAGCCTCACGAGCTCGGCGAAGTCCGCGCCCACCAACCGCCTAAAAGAGACACTCCATCTATTATACAGGGGCTCCCTTCAGCGTCAAACCCTCTATATCCCCTTGTAATATCCATACCAGTCGGGGGAAGTCTTTTATCAACCCTTCAGGGCAGATTTATGGCGGTGGTTGGTTAGAACGGAGGCGGCGCCGCAGGACCTTGGGGTGGTCATTAGGCCGGTTAGGGAGGAGGAGCTTCTAAACGTCATGACAATCAATAGGATATGCCTGCCTGAGAACTACAGCTACTCTTTCTTCTACTCGCTTTTCAAGAGTAACCCGGAGAGCTTCCTAGTCGCAGAGGTGGATGGCAAAATTACAGGCTACGTCATGAGCAGGGTTGAGTGGGGTAGCTCCAAGATGGACACCCTAAGGCTCCGTAAGCTTGGGCACATAGTCTCGATAGCTGTTCTGCCCGAGTATCGTGGGAGAGGCATTGGGAGGGCCCTGATGCGGGAGGTACTCAACGCCTTAAGAAACGTCTATGGTTGCGACGAAGTCTACCTCGAGGTCCGCGTAACCAACACACAAGCGATAAACCTCTACCACTCACTAGGCTTCAAAGTCACAAAAGTGGCTAAGAGCTACTATGTAGACGGAGAGGACGCCTACGTCATGGCCATAAAATTCTAAAGAGGCCCCAGTCCATGCTCCTTAACCCTTAGAATCAGGACGCTCACATGGTTCGGCTCAAGAGACAGCTCGTTCCCGAAAGAGTGCCTTCCCGAAATTTTGTCGACGTGGATGTATCTGCCTTTCGGAGGTTCGGCGCCTCTCACGAAGTATACTATCAGGCTCCCAGCTAGGCCCGAGGTTACGAGGAAGTATGTCTTCTCGGCCTCGGAGTAGTTTAAAACCGGTATCGGGAGGGAGGAGGCCAGTAGGACGATGTCGGTTAAGCTCTCCAGCAGCATCTTTACAACGGTCGGCCGAGCCTCTCCAGCCACATTCATACATAGACTCCAGCCTAGTCAAGGAATAAAAACGTTAAGCCAGGCAACTAGGCTCGGCTAGAAGTTGCGGAGGGTCCACTGCCCATCAGAAACTTCTCAACTTCCTCGAGGTCCTTGTGAGTCTCTATGCTTTTCCAGAAGACGTTGCTGAATGGCACCGCCCTCAGCTTACCCATAGATGCTAGCTTGGGTAAAACATCGACTTCTAGTGAGCCGCGCTCCGGCAGATAGTTGAATATCTCGCATTTGAATCCGTAGATGCCCGCGTTTATCCAGTAGTCCTGGATGATAGGCTTCTCTCTGAACTCATGGACGAGGAGTGTCTTGGGGTCGAACTTCACGATTCCGTAGATTGCTGGGAGGGGCACCAAGCTTATAGCACCCACCGAGTCTCCGAGAGTCTCTAAAGTAGTAAGGGGGTTGATGTTTGTTATTATGTCTCCGTTAATAACGAGTATCTTGTCCTCGCCCCTGCAAAAGTTCGCGGCGTTCTTCAGGCCTCCAGCAGTCCCAAGCAGCTCCTTCTCAACCGAGTAGAGTATCTCAACGCCTAAGCTGGAGCCATCCCCCAGCTTCTCAACAAACTTCTCCGCCAAGTATCCTACACAGAAAACGACTTTTCTAAAGCCGTGCCTGGCCAGCCACTCAAGCTGCCACTCCGCTAAGACCTTCCCAGCAACTTCGATGAGGGGCTTCGGTGTCTTATCCGTCAAAGGTCTAAGACGCTTACCCAAGCCGCCGGCCAAGACAAGAGCAATCAAAAGCTCGTCAGCCCTCAGGCAGACTCTGAACCATGGTTAAGTATCTATCGCAGAAGCCGGAACCTAGGGCCGCTCGAAGTGTCTTCCACCTGTACACCAACCTCCCTCAAAGCCTCCCTAATCATGTCGGCGACCCTGAAGTTCCCCTCCCTTCTAAACTCCTCCCTAAGCCTCAGAAGCCTCTCAATAACGAGATACAGCCTCTCACCCTCACCACTGAGCTCCGGCTGCCTGAGGCCTAGAATCTCGAAGACAGTCGCGAAGGCCTGCTGAGCCTTCTCCAAATCACCTTCCGTGGGGCGCCGCGCCGAGTCGAGGCGAGCGTTCACCGTCTTGACCAGCTCCATGAGGTGGGCGGAGGCCCGCGGCGTGTTGAAGTCGTCGTTGAGGCTCGCCTTAATGCCCTCAAGGATGCTGTCAACTTGGTGGGAGAACTCGAGCCCCGCCTCACCGGCGGCGCCGCCCTCAGCCCTAGTCTCTAAGACTCTCGCGTATGACCCCTCAACCCTCTCCCTAACCTCCACAAACTGCTCCATGACATCTTCAGAGTAGTCAAGCGGGGCTCTATAGTGGGAGCTGAGAATGAAGAGTCTGATGTCGTTGGCCGTGTATCTCGCGAGGGCATCCTTAATCGAGACAAAGTTGCCGAGGCTCTTCGACATCCTCTCGCCCCTAACCGTCAGATAACCGACGTGGACCCAATATTTGACGAAGGGCCGCTTACCGGTCATGCATTCGGACTGTGCAATCTCGTTCTCGTGGTGGGGGAAGATGAGGTCTTGGCCGCCGCCATGAATGTCGAGCTGCTCGCCGAGGTGTTTGATGCTCATTATGCTGCACTCGATGTGCCAGCCCGGGAACCCCTCACCCCAAGGGCTACTCCACTTCAAGAGATACCCGCTCTCAGCCCTCTTCCAGAGGGCGAAGTCCGCAGGATTCCTCTTCTCAGGCGCAGGTTCAACCCTATGCTTAATCAGCTCCTCCCTCCTGATACCCGAGAGCTGGCCATACCTCTCGTAGCTAGAGACATCGAAATAGACATTCCCATCGACGACGTATGCGTGGCCCTTCTCAATCAGCCTGCTTATCGCCTCCCACATATCCACAATATGCATGGTTGCGCGCGGCTGAACTGTCGGTCTCTTGATGTTGAGCCTGTCCATGTCGCTGAAGAAGCTGAACATGTATTTGTCCACGAGCTCCATCGGCGCGAGCCTCTCCCTCTCCGCACCTGCCACAATCCTATCCACCTGAGTATCCTCCCTTAAGTGCCCAACATCAGTAATGTTTCTCACATACCTGACCCTGTAGCCCAGATGCGTCAGATATCTGTATAGTATGTCGAAGAAGATGTAGGTCTTCGCGTGCCCGAGGTGAGCGAGGTCCTGCACCGTGGGGCCGCAGACATACATCTTGACCTCGGGGGGGTTGAGAGGCTCAAAGACCTCGACAGACCTTGTGAGCGTGTTGTAAATCCTCGGCTTCTGCATCCTCCAGCGTCCCACCCCACCCAACCGACACCCCACCAAATAATTCTTTGCACTACGCCCGCAGCTCATCAAGAACCAAAACATTCACCAGAGCGCAAACCACCCCTCAAAAAGGAACAAAAACCATGGCGCCCCTCCATGAGCCGTGAAAGTTTAACAACCCCGTCCGATACTCTATATAGGCTGGACACGTGAAGCGACGAAGTGCAGGCATCCTCCTCTACCGGCGCAGAGGAGGCGGCCTAGAGGTGCTGCTCGTTCATCCGGGTGGCCCTTTCTGGATGGGGAAGGACGAGGGAGCCTGGTCCATACCGAAGGGGCTGATAGAGGAGGGTGAGGACCCGCTCGAGACCGCTAAGAGGGAGTTCAGGGAGGAGACAGGCTTCGAGCTGAGCGGCAAGTTTCTAGACCTTGGGGAGGTCCGCCTAGCCAGCGGAAAAATAATTCACGCCTGGGCCCTCGAAGGTGAAGTAGACCCAGAGAAAATCAGCAGCAACAAGTTCGAGATGGAGTGGCCCAGAGGCTCTGGGAAGACCCAAGAATTCCCAGAGGTCGATAAAGCCGCTTGGTTTGGCATAGACGAAGCGGCCAAGAAAATCCATAAGGGCCAG
>JANXDI010000033.1 GCA_025059595.1 Candidatus Calditenuaceae archaeon
CAGCATAGCCAAGTTGAGAGACCTCGGCTTTCTAAGCTCCTCAATTATCTGCCTCGCCCTAACAACAAAAACTTTAACGTCACTCCGCGTGAGCCTCGGAACGTTCTCAGAATTCAGCACTATATAGCCCCCGCTTTTTATTGAATCGACAATAGTTGGGTCTAGGAGCCTCTCCTCAAAAATTGTCGCCGCGTCGAAACTCTCTATCGGTGCTCGCAGGGTAACCGGCTCGTCAGAGATTCTCACATAAGCCCTTACAGGCGCGCCCGACCTCTCGGGGCCAAACTCGGGATAGCTTTGACTGTAGAGCCCAGCTTTCAGAGCTGCGTCCGCCAGCAGCCTACCTGCTGTCATGACACCCTGTCCACCGCGACCCAAAAGCAGCAACTCAAGAAGCAATCTTCCTCACATTTGAGTTCATAACCGTCACTAATAAATCGTTCATGCGTAGGCGAAGTTGAACTCCGCCGAGCCTTACAAATTTAAAAAAGTTACGTGAAGAAGTGGTGAATAATTTGAAGGCTTTTTCAAGTATGCGGATGAGCCTGTTAAACGGCTCAAATAAAGAGATACTGTTGTGTGCAGAATAGGAGTCTGTAATATTTGGAGGCTCTAATAGTCACCTTTCTGTGCGTAGGGGATGCTCCAGAGAGCGACTGAAAGTACAACCGCTTTGAACCAAGCGTTGAACATCTTTTCAACCTCATCCCTCGGGTGCCCCTTCTTTGCTAGGAACGGCTTGATTGTTGCAGTGATGGGGTAGATGAAGGCTATCATGTACCTAAGGGGGATGTGCTCGACGCTGTCTACCTTGTCTGTCTTGTTCTTCTTGCTCCTGTGGTGCCGAAGGCCAATCTCATACTGATAGTTAAGCCAATCTCTATCGTATTTCCTTTCGCAAATGTCCTGAATCCACCGACCGAACCTCTTCCTAACCGCCTCGAGATACTCCTGAATCGGCTTCCCCGAAGCTCTGTCCCCGAAGTAGTAGACTAAATGGGGGTTAGAACCCACCCAGCCGTACCAGAGGTCCAGAATATCTTCAACCTGGTCCTTCAAGACTTCCCCGGCCTTCCTCAGATAGACTTCATCCTCCTCTGT
Source organism: Candidatus Calditenuaceae archaeon (assembly GCA_025059595.1). GTDB lineage: Archaea > Thermoproteota > Nitrososphaeria_A > Caldarchaeales > Calditenuaceae > HRBIN02. The sequence continues at coordinate 1,102 of JANXDI010000033.1, forward strand.
TAACATCACTGTCTTCTTTAAAAGCTGGAAATCTTCGTCTGATAGAGGAGCGCTGGTCAAACTAGGTTTGCCGTAGTCATATCCAGGGATGCCTTGTGTTTTAGCCACAAACTCACAGCTATGTGATTGATTATTAAGTCATGAAGTGTTTTTTGAGTGATATACTTACCTTTAAGTAACTTTGTTAAGTGGAAATTCTTATAACTCTCGACCCGTGCCTAAGTCTCCGTGAGCGGGTTAAGCCTAAGTGTTAAGAGGCCGTCGCCCGGGTTGATGCTATGTAAGTGGAGCATAGCTATCTTGGCGCGTCTTGA
>JANXDI010000011.1 GCA_025059595.1 Candidatus Calditenuaceae archaeon
ATACTCTCTGGCTCTGAAGTCGGACTTTTACACGACTTTTTTGGATTAGAAGACTCCAAATCACCTCTCTTCTACAGACACCGTGAGGAGATACCGGTCGAGAGGTTCAACAGCGAGAAAGCCCTTGAGTTTCTCCGGAGAGGATTCTACTATCACGGAATAAGGCCGCCGGAAGAGCTATTGACGAGGGCTGTCGACGAGTTTGACGGTATTGTGGGATGGCTGACATATTTCGGCGCCGAGGCAGTTAAGGTCTTTAAGTCCGGGGAGACTCAAAAGTTAGATGAAGTTTTTCACGATATCCGCTTGAAGGCTGTAGCCCTGTCCGCCTCGGAACTGGAGAGGTTGCCGGCCCGCTCAATGCTTTACATCGGCATTCTCGCGGTCGTTGGGATTGAGGGCAGGGGCTGGGCGGAGATAAAGCGTGGCCTCGAGGGAAGATTCAGGAGGACTGTTGACGGAAGACAGCTGACAACCCTACTTCACAACCTAGAGAGGCTGAGCTATATCCGAAAGGATGGAGCACTCTACAGAGCGCTCGACCCAATATCCACGGAGGCGGCTAAACTCCTCATCAGCAGAAGAAGCCATTCATACACGCCGTAAAAGGCACAAGGGGATATTGTCGTATCCCCCGGGCTCAACTCGTCAGTGAGTGAATTCTTCGAGTCTATGATGGCATGACCTTGGAGGTCTTTAGCCAACCTTTTATCTGGTCTTTTTTGCTCTTATTATCCAGTGTGAGGCTCCTACCTTCTCCGTGCCGAGATATTCCTGGCCGTTATTCTTGATCGACCTCGGAACAGTCTCCGTGGAGGGTGGGTTATCTATCTCTATCTCGAGAATTGCGCCAAGCTCGATTTGGCTGAGGGCTTTTATCGTGTATAGTTGGGGGTATGGACAGGTGTAGCCTCTGAGGTCGAGTCTGTATCTCTCGTCTCCGATCTTTGTCAAGAGCGTGGGTGGAAGGTGGATGTTCTGAGTCATGACGTTAAGACGGGTTCCGGCTCAATATAAATCTTGAATTATTATCAACTTAGTTTAGAATTATAAAACATAAATACCGCAGCCTCTGCCATACCACGAGGTGTGAAGAGATGGGCAGGAGCATCTACGTCTCGGCGGTGCTGATCGGGGCTGTCTCTGTGGTGCTGGGCTACTCGGTTTACCTAGTTGCGGGAAGAGGCTCTATCTGGGGGGTAACGACGGGCGAGTCTAAGCTAGGAGGCCTCTTCTGGAAGGGCCTCGGCTTACCCGTGGAGCAGCTGACATATTACCAGCAGTTTAAGCTTCTAGCCCCATTCGAGGACTATACGCAGGCCATAGTTTTCGCGATTCTCATAGGAGGGTTCTCGGCCGCGCTCCTCACGAAGAGCTTCGTCATTAAACACGTCCCTGACAGGTGGACGTTCGTGCAGGCATTGGTGGGTGGGGCTCTGCTAGGCTATGGAGCGAGGCTCGCACTCGGATGCAACATCGGTAACTTTCTAGCTGGATGGGCGATAAGCGGAGTACACGCGGCTGTATTCACAGCGGCTCTGCTTCCAGGCACATACCTAGGCCTCAAGACTACAGAGAAGATCTTTTTAGCACGAGCAGCCCCGAAGA
>JANXDI010000032.1 GCA_025059595.1 Candidatus Calditenuaceae archaeon
CTTGGAGTGGCGTTTCTCCAAGGCCGGTTTGTAGCAGAGATAGTTAATTCAGCCCATTATTTAAAGTACAGCACCCCCATTTAAACAAGTGAACGAAGTTCGCTGAAAATTTATGTTGAGCCCTGATGCGACCCACCTCCCTCAATCGGGGTGCGGGTAGCGATGTACTTTCGCGTGGAAGTAGCCGTCAGCGATCCGAGGGTCGGCAGGTGTTTACTTTAGGGATTGACGAGTAGGGAAACGTGAATAGCCACGGAAAAATGAACGGAATGTAAGAAAGTTGTCTGAGAATCGGACTCGGTTCGATAAAGTGTTTAGTGTGTTGAACCACGTTCGTGTCAAATTAAAGGGGCGAGCTAAGCATATAACGCAGGGTGAAATGTCCCCGTATGAAGGCCATCGCGGACTCGTATGTCTGGTTTAGAGTGATAGGGGCGTGGCAAAATTTAGTAAAGCTTATCTCCCCCAAAACGAGTGATTAACGTTAAAAGGTGGTGCTCAACATGAGTGGAACTGGGGTCCCGGATCTCATTAAACTGGGGGTAAAGATCGGGGCCAACCTAAAGGCTGATAATGTCGAGGCGGCTCAGGTCAACAAGCTACTTGAGCTCCTCAATTCAGAGGAGGACGAGAGGACAGCGGTTGCCCTCGTTGCAATCTTCGCACATCGGCAGGCCAACAGGGGGTACATGAGACAGGGCTCAGCAAGAGAAATCAGCATGGCCATGAGGCAAATACTCGCGATGGGAGATGGTAATAAATTGAAGGAGAATGCGAGGAGGGTTTTGGGGACCGCCAAGTGGGTGTACGAGTCCTTAGGAAGGGTTAAGCAGCCTCCCGATAGAATCAGGGGAATCAGCGATATACCTGAGCTACTCAAGCTGCTAGAGGGGTAGGCGGATGCCTGTTAAAAGCTACTTTTTGCCACAAAGTCGTGTCGCGGACTTCGACCAGTTTAGAGCTGTATACATCCTCGAGGGGAGCTTGATTAACGAGACGCCCATGCGGATTGGTATGGGCAGAACAGAGCAGCTCGGAAGCGCCGCAGACGTCCCGCACATCAGGATCAGGAGGGGCGGGGAGGAGGTGCCTTACATTCCGGGCTCATCCCTAAAGGGCGCCTTCAGGAGCCTCGTCGAAAGAGTATCCGCGGCGATCTACGGCGCCGACTCAGTCCACCCTCCATTCGACTTTAAAAGAGCCGAAGCTGAATATTTAGAAAATAGAATTTGCCCCACCTGCGGCATCTTCGGCAGCACTATGGTGGCAAGTCATGTAGCTATCAGAGACTCCCTCCCGAAGGGGAGTGCCGTGATCGCGCAAAAGACGGGCATCGGGATAAACAGGGACTTTGGGGGAGTGCAGCCTGGGGCAGGGCCTTTCGTAGAGGAATACGTGCCGCCTGGTGTCGAGTGGACATTCCATATGAGAGTTACCAACATAGCCCTAGAAAGTGAGTCAGAAGACGATCCGAGGCCGGAGCTGCTCAGATTCCTTCTATCGAGTTTGATTAGGGGGGAGATTCAGGTTGGAGGTAGAGCGAGCATCGGAGCCGGAGTGATATCACTTAGGAACATCAGGGCGCTGAAGAGGACACTGAACTTAGAGGGTAGGTTGGTCGAGGCCGAGGTGAAATTAAAATTATGAGCGCGGGGGTCGCCCATAACTGGGTATATCATTCAGTTATGATTAGACACGTTAAGCTTGAAGGCAGGATTAGAACATTAGAACCTCTTAGAGTTGGCATGGGTCGGAGCGAACAGCCGAGCGCTGTAACCGATATGCCAGTCATAAGGATAAAAGAGTTGAGTAGGGGTTTGGAGGTCCCATATATTCCAGGCTCCTCCCTTAAAGGTCTCTTTAGGAGCGCGGCCCAATCGCTAGCAAGGGCGGCCGGCGTTAGGCCGGAGCCATGCTCAGGGCTCTCTAAAGATAACTGCATGGTCTTGAAGAGAGTTGATGGAGAGCAGCTAGGCAACTTAGTTGATCGGCTGCTTAGGATGGGAGAGTTTCAACGTGCAATAAACACTTTCGCGGATAGCGCGTGTCTCCTATGCAAGATTTTCGGATCCCCTACATACAAAAGTAAAGTATCATTCATAGACTCCTATCCTATTGACGATGGAGGCCAGCTAGTAAGTGTTCCAGTAAGTGTGAAGACTGGAATAGCTATAGACAGATCAACCGGCGCAGTTTTTGGAGGAGCGCTTTACAGGGTTGAATTCGTGGAACCGGGGGCCCTCTTTACCCTCTCATTCACCATTCATAACCTTCCTAACTACGCTTTAGGCCTACTGTCAGAGATAGTTGAACTGCTGAACGAGGGGTTGCTTCGCGTAGGGGGGTTCAAATCGAGAGGTTTTGGAAGGGTCAAATTCGAAAAAGTCGACATTAAGGTAAGGCATCACCTGCCTATCTCGGGAAGCGAGGAGGGTTTGAACGCCCTCGACAGTTACGATGTACCTGTGATGGTGAAGAGGAGTGAGGTCTGTGACGGATTGCTAGTTTACAGTGGTAGCGAGGCAGAGAGCCTGCTGAAGGGGCTAAGGGAGGTATGGAGAAGATATGTCTCTTCAACAGGTAAAAGTTAGGCGCTCCCCGTATAGGGACCGGCGAGAATTCCAGCCGATAGAGGGTTATATGTCTGTTGAGCTGGAAGTATGCGGCCCAAGCACATGTGGAGTAGAATCTTACTTATTTGTCGGGTCAGGCGAGGAGAAGATCTTAATTCGGGATAGAGGGGAGCTGAAGCGGCAGTTAGCTGCGAGAGAGTTAAGTGACGGTCTGATTCAGAGTATCGCTAAGGAGCTTGTATCTGAGGGCGAATCGTTTCAGAGGGCAAGAGACCCTGAGACTCAAATGGTAGTTCCTGTGATATTCGGGAGCTCTGTTAAAGGCAACATCAAGTCAAGGCTGCAGCTAACGTTGCGGCCGTCTCAGGGAACAGCGGTTACGTGTATTTTCCCCTATAGGCCGCTTAAGGGTGCCCCTCCTGTCGGGACGCATGGCTGGAGACACTTCCGAATATGGCAAAACTCTCTAGCCTACACTAGGGAAGGCGTATGCAATGCAACCAATTCTCCCGAGGTCTGCGTGGTATGCGATCTACTCGGTGCCCCCGGTTTGTCATCCTTAGTTAGCTTTGGAACATTTTACGGGAGGGGGGTCTCTACTACAGAGCTTAGCGAGGGTGCCGTAAGGCTCGTCGCTGCGACCCCTGGCTCAAGGTTCACAGGCTCGATAAGCTTTAGAGGGCTGAAGTTGAGTGAGGTCGGACTACTTCTCATAGGTATGGGCTACACACTCAAGGGTGGCAAGATAGATAAAATGCCGGTCCTCTTCGGATCCCACAAGTATAGGGGCCTCGGAGGCAAAGTAATGGGTAGAGTCGTGTACAATGTGCGAGACATATCGACGTCATCTAGATGCAGAGGCGAGTATGATGTTAATCCTGGTCGGAAGTATGATGGTGGTGGGTTAGACGACGTACTTACAAAAGCGCTTAACCGGGCATATGAGGAATATGGCCAGTATATCGAACAGATAGATGAAAGTAGGGCTGCTGAAGAAGTGATGAGACATGTGTAACGGACTCAAGGTTTACAGAGCGTTCATAATTCCACTTGAGGGCGAGCGTGTGAGGGAGGTTAGAGATGACGATAAGGAGTTTTGGAGAGATCTGATAACTAATAATCTCAAGACCTTCTTACGACTCTCCCTGGATTTGGCAGGGAAGGCTAGGGGGCAGGAGTTAAACCGCGCAGAGAGACTAGAGCTTTTAGCAGATCTGATCACCTTCTTTTTCAAAGCCCCCCTCACGTTAGATCCAATCCTAAGCTTGGCTCCCTCGCCGCACAGGTTATATTTCTATCTAAGACTCATGGGTAAGACCCATGAAGCCATACTGAGACACCCAATCCCTGATAACCAGATTCTATCCAGTATCAAGGTTCTTGAAGAGAGCCTTGAGAAGGAGGGGAAAAATCCGTTAACATTCCTATATGGAGGACATGTGAGAGAAGCGGTCAGGAGGGCTTGGCTTATCTTCCCCGCAGACACGAGGCCGGGAGCCAATACGGCCAGCCTCGTCGCACACCTTCTAGTCACATCCTCGATAGCTTGGTCGCTCGCTTATCGCTCGCGACGGTATGAAAGTGGAGAGCTCGCTATGATCAGGCTCGCCTCGCAGCTACATGACATAGCAAAGCCATTAGAACCTATCGAGCACTTCCGCGAAAGGGTTTATGGCTCTCTAATCGACTCGCTTTTCGAGGGGTTACTTGAGGAACACGAGTTGACTCAGCTGAAGTCAACCGTCAGCTCGCACCACCAGGATAGGACGAGCTCCCTGCATAGAGCCGATACACTGTCAGCCTCAATCGATAGAGTAAGGGAACTGGTGAGAAAAGCTCTCAGCGAGGAGTTCAACTCACCGGAAGTAAGGGAGATCGTCAGGAGTATCGCCAGCAATCAGACTGACCCGTTCGAGCTGGCCTATGGAGGAGGGAAGGAGGCGTGGACATTTTGGGTCGAACTAGAGAAGAGGTTATGCGGTAAATCTAAGGAACTCTCCTTAAAGTTTCTCGAGTGGCTTGACGCGCAAAGCGAGTACAAAGTGGAGCGACTCGCAATTGATGAGTTAAGCTACTTTCTCATAGACGTCAAGGGGGTCCAGTCTTTCGTTTACCGGTCGCATAAGCTTACCGCAGTCGCGGCGGCCAGCCTCCTCATCGACTACCTCACCGCCCTGGTTATCCCTCTTTACACCCAATTATACGTGAAAAAGAAAGCGGGAGGGGTATGGCTCCCATTAGAGTCTTTCCTCCTGACCTCGGGTGCGAACGTAGCGGGCATATTGCCTAAAAACCTGTTAGATGATTTCCGTGGCGCTCTTAAATCTTTAGATGATTTCTTGAGTGATTATCGATTAGGCTTCAACACCGCATTTACTCAATTCCAAAATTTCTATCCGCATATGTGGGAGGAAATTGGAAGGGAGATGGCCATTGTGAAGATTTCGCCCGGAATAGGTGTTGAAAATGATGTCGAGGAAGGTTTCAACCCAGCTCAACTGTGTAGGCTTTGCTTCAAGCAAGAGGGGATCCGTGAACTGAGGACTCTGGGGCCAGTTTGCGTCACATGCGATAGGCTTCAAGACTTTGGGAGGACGCTGGGCTTCGGTTCAAAATGGGAGTCGGGGTTTTTGCTGGAGAGAAAGATCGTCCCACAACACGTCTGGGGCTGCGAATATGGAGATGAGGGAGACGTCTCAAGCGTAGCGTCTAACGTGATGGAGCTGATATCGGGAATGGAACCACCATTCGACGGGAGGGAGTTGAATGTAGGCGTCATCAAAGGGGATGGGAATAGGATGGGTGAGTTCTTCTCCAGGTCGATATCTATTAGCGATGCTCTCGAGAGGAGCTTCCGTCTTGACCAGTCCCTGCGAATCGGATATGAAAAGGCGATCAAAGCGATACTATCAGCTTACGGAGAGGATGATATAAAAGCAAAGAGGGATGCCTGCAGGGTCTGGCTCGGGACACTCTATATGGGAGGCGACGACTTTCTAATAATATCACCTTCCTGGCTATCACTCCCCCTCGCATACATAATTGCGAAAGAGTTCGAAAATAATATGGGCGGTAGATGCACACTTTCGATCGGAATAGCATCTGTACCGGCTAAACACAGCGTTTGGCACGCCATCAAGGCAGCAGACGAGTTAATGGATGATGCAAAGGAGTCCATAGGGAGGCGGGAGCTAAAATCAGCGGTCTCATTTGATGTCGTTGAGCGGGGGCCGCTGACAGGAGAAACGGCCTTGACTAGGCTGAAACGTCAGACGGATCTAGGGCTGAGCGCCAAGCCTTATGTCCTCCACGACTCGTCTCAACTCGCGCTAGCTGACCTCCTAAGCGTTCTCGGATACAACTTGCAGAGGTACGACCCCGCTGATATTATGCGTGTAGCTACCCTTCACAGACCGCGGGGAGGGGATACCCAGGAAAAAGTTAGGCTTAGGAGGGTTTGTGAGGCCGTCAGGGATATCCTATCATCGGTCGCCCCCATGATTGGCGGCTGGGATGAGTCGAAAAGACGAGTGGCGCTCCTGCTATCTCAACTCTATTGTTATCGCGAAGCTATTGATAAGAGCAGAGATGAGGAGATCCGCGCAGCCTTTAGAGACATAACAACGCTCGCATCTAAGCGCGTATGGAGATCTTCGGTGGAATCGCTCCCTCTATTAGACCTCTACTTCTGTGCGAAGATATTGGGGGGAGGGGAACTGTGAAACTTACCATCGAACTAAAGACTTTGAGTCTTTTCAATACGGGGGGAGTCACGCCCACTTTCATGTACTACGATATCCCGTTCCACCGGACGAGAGACCCGGGCTCGAGAATTTATAAACCGACCATTTCCGGCTCGAGCCTAAAGGGGGCCTTGAGGTCGGCTCTAATAAGAATCGCCGACGCATTCGGGTTGAGCGTCTGTTCCGAAAGGCCCAACTCACGCGACAATTGTGATATATGCTACCTCTTCGGGGCCCCTGGGGGTGGAGGATCAGTCTATGTCAGCGACCTTGTCTGTGACTCGAAGACACTCCTTTTAACTCACGTCTCACTAGACGACAGGAGCCTAACTGCGAGGAGACACGCTCTATACTCGGTGGAGTACGTTCCGCCCGGAACCATCTTCAGAGGTGAGATCGATTATGAGGGTGAGGCGAGACGGCTAGGCCCTCTCCTTCTAGCATTAGCGGCTCTAAGAACCGATAGGGTGGGCAGGAGTGGGATTTTAGACCTCAGGGTGGTAAATGCCGGAGAAGTGAGGAGGAGCGTCTTAAAAGATCTCGGGAGGTACGAACCCCTATTAGAGGGGTTAGGGGTGTGGGCGTGGGATGAGATCCTACAGATGTAGGCTGAAGATCCTATCACCCACGATAATCGGAGACTCCCGGAGCCAGAGAGGGGTATACACAGCGACCCACATAATCCCGGGGCACACATTGGGTGGAGCGATAAACAGAGAGCTAGCGAGGAAGTATGAATTAAGTTCTATGACTTCGCGGGGCTTGGTGATTTCCTCGCCAGCTTACCCAGCTAGGGAGGGAAGTGAGGCCATACCCGCCCACCCCTTTTACTATGAATGTAAGGTCTGTGATGATTTGAGATTCTCAACACTTAGAGAAGGTAGTCTCTTGAAAGTCGTGAAGGATGGGCTGACCGGTGTAAGGAACGAAGTTATCATGCTGAAGTGCGGTGTAGGACATCTGCTCAAGTCGCTACATCCTCGCCCCATAATGTTGATCCAAGGTAAGGTCGTGAAGACGAGTGTGTTGGTACAGCCACTAATCTCTGTAGGTATTAACAGGCACACCGCCTCATCCCAGACGGGACTACTTTACGAGTACACAGCAATAGAGCCGGGACGTGAATACTGGTTTACACTAGCGTCAATAGATGATCTAGAGGTGCCCAATAAGCTCGAGGTGAGACTGGGTAGGGGCACTTCCAGAGGCTTCGGCAGAGCTCTCATTGAGGTAATAGAAAGAGAAGTGAAATTTAGTTATGATATAGAACCTGATTCATGGATCATGATGTACGCTTTATCTCCAGTCCCGGCGAGATACATTAATAAGCGTCTCGAACTGAAGGAAAGCGCCAATAATTATGGTCTTGGAGGCGTCGACGGTTCCCTCGAACCAGTTATGGTTTTCGGTAAGCTGGAGTCCTTCAATTTAGGGTGGCCTCACGGATCGCCAGTCTCTCGCGGAAGGATAACCTGCCTAGTCGCAGGGAGCGTCATAATTTACAGATGGGCTGAGAGGCCGACGAACCCGCTCGAGTCATTGAGGGTTCTGAGGTTTTTAGGGATGCCTTTGCGACTGACTACGGACGTTATCCATGGACTCTGTATGCTACACCCCTTTAGGGAGGAGCCTTTACTGGAGGTCAGGTAACCATGCACCTAAACCCTCTTCAAATTAGGGCATTGGGAAGGTTCACGTTCCGATGCCATTCAGGTCTTCAGATCGGAGTAAGGGGCGAGGGCACTCAGAGGTTCGCCCTCCGAGTAGGGGAAAATCTACTCATACCCTCAACCTCGTGGAAAGGGGCTTTTAGGTCTGTCTCAGAGAAGATAATAGGCTCGATGGATCTGAGCGGTGTCGTAGCCCTTCTCCGCGAGCTTTACGGTGAGGATGAAGATGGGGTGGCGTTTAAAGATCGCAACGGAGGAACCGGCACTTTCGATAGAGTCCTAGATCAACTCACTGCCAACCCGGGCCAACTTATCAGGGAGTTAGAGAGGCTCGTCGTTGGCAACGAGGAGCTGATGAGTAGGTTAAGGGGGATAAGGGAGTCAAACGAGTTGAAAAGGTTCCTAAAGGAGGAGAGGGAGGGGAAGAGCCTTACTCAAAGATATCTTGGCTTGCTGTATCCGATCACATCCTTGTACGGGTCACCGGGCCTCGCCGGTAAGCTACGATTCCTAGACACGGTCGCGAAGGCGGTTACTCATTGGAGGCCCGGTGTAGGCATAAACAGGTCGACGATGAGATCTGAGGAGGGGGTGATCTACGGTACTGAGGTACTCGTCCCCCTAGGTCAAAAGATAACGCTAAGCATGCTGATTGATAATGTCCTCCCCGCGACGACTGAGGCTGGAATCCTAGCATCAACGATAGAGTTGATCAAGAGTGAGGGTATACGGATTGGCAGCTCGAAGAGTAGGGGGCTGGGCAATTTAGAGCTTGTTGAAGAGGAGTCGTGGATTAAGGTGATGGATATCTCAGACAAGGTGGATGCCGACGTTAAGATAAGGTATGTGACCTCCCCTCGAAACTGGACCCACCTCTCTTTAAAAGAGGCCTTGACTTGGCTCGAGGGGGGCGATGACATCTAATCTCGGAGCGCTTAAAATAAGTAGAGTTTCAGACAGCGACATTATATTGAGAGCCATCTCGACAATACTGAATAATAAGGAGGAGATTGTAGAAGACTATCTAAGAAAAAGCCTCGAGAAAGGGGACTCGCGAGACACAATACTTAGTAGTCTAACTAAGTTGTTGTACGAGGTATGGAAAAGTTTAGGGAGTATTGGGGGGAGATAAATGAAAGAGAATTAGAGAATACACCCGCGAGAGATATCCTCTCGGAGCTCATTTCATTAGTGAACAAGGAATTTGTTAGTCGATGCTACGATACTTACACTGAAATACTTATAAAGAAACTTTGCGAATATCAAAGTAAAAAATCTAGGATCGGAGACCTCATGATTATCAGATGCACCTTACAAAGTCTCCTAATTGAAAAACATGTAGAAAAAATGACTTTTAGGGACGAAGCCGGTGAATTAAAACCATTAATAATTAGCGTGCGCAAAGATTTAGACCCTCGTTCGGAGGTTCAGTTACTGAAAGTAGTTTACGATCTCTACTTACGGCACGACCTTAGAGTTTTAGACCAAGTATTATATTTATTTTCAAACTATAATTTTGAGCAGGGCGCGAGGTTGATAAATGAATACTTAATAGCTACGGACGAAGAGTCTAAGCAGAAGGCTATAAGCGAGATCGTTAAAAGTGCGCGAGCAATAAAGAGGATTGGCGAGCTAGCACTGGCAAATGGAGATTATATGGACGTTTTGATGACACTGTTAAATGCTTTTCGATATATTTATCCAGCAAACTTAGTAGAGATGCTAACAGATCATTGGAGCAGGCTTGGCGAATATCTTTTGTGGTCTATTATGTTGCGGCATGGGGTTTTGTTTAGCCTTAACGCAGAATTGAACCCTACCTTATGGAGCGGCACAGAGAAGAATAAGGCCGGTGAATTCGACGCGATCCTGCTCCCCCAAGAGGATCTTGATCTTATTTTTGTGGACGTAACCCTTGCGAGAGAGTTGAATGACAAGATTCAGAAATACGGCGAATTCCTTAAAAAAATCTCTCGTGAGGTTGGTGTGCGCGCGGCTGTATGGATTGTGCACTCAAGTTACGCAGATCGATTTGATGCTGATACGCAAGACGACCTCAAACTCATACCCCTGACATCCCTCCCCGACATCATTGCATCTTCGTGAGAATTCCGTACATATTGTGCTATCCGCGGCTCTGACTTTCGGATTTGGATTGTTTTCAACGAATACTATGGCTACGCCGAGGCGGTTTTGCCATATTGGGGATATATAGTCTTGACTGTGTTGTTGGCTTTTCGACATGTTAGGATCTTCCCTTTCCGATATCTTTCCACGATCGTCAATAGAGGTTTAGCCGCCTCATAATCTCATCATTGTGAGCTCCCTACATTGAATATATCGCCTCTGTCATGAATCTGTTCCGATTAACAGCGCTCTAAGGGCATTGTGGTCAAAGAACTTTCGGAAGGCTAGCGGGGAGTGTCTCCCGTCTGCGCAGACTCTTTGTAAGCCTCGATGCTCTCTGCGACGGAGTGAGGCGAGCCGCGAATTAGGCACTCTTCTCTGATTAGATGTGGAGGGGAGACTCGACGAAAGGGTTAAAGTGAAGAAGACGCCAGTGAGTTTCTCACGGAGTCTCAGTCTGGATTCCGAGCTCCCGCAATATTGGCTTGATGGGAACGTCTACCCTCCTACTCTGGACAGCAACCTCAACCTTGTCAATGACCCCGGACTCTTGAGCGAGTCTCAGAGCTATGAGGAGCTGTGATAGTGAGTGATAAACCCTCGGCCAGTACCTTGAGTCTTCCGAGAGGCCCTCCCAATCGGGCGCGCTTCTAATATCTACTTTGGCCCTGTGAATCTCGGCTAGCTTCGCGGCGGGGCTAACCGACCAGCGCCTGTAAGCCCCGTCATCACCTGTGACTAGGATCTTTCCAGTTACTAGGTATGGATCTATTCTGGGGATGGCGGTGTCGCATGGATGGCCCGCAGTTGGGAAGACGTTCGGCCTTAACGTCATGACCTCTCTTAGAGAGAGGTAGGCTAAGCTGTCGAGGAGCTCTCGCGTGTCTTCGAGCCTGCCTTTCTTAACGGCTTCATAGACCCTCCGCTCAACCTCTGAAACGACGCATTCAGGCAGGACTATGGAGTGTCCCATGTAGCACAGAGTGTGGATCCCATAGTAGAGTACGTTTGTGTCGATGATTAGTTCCCTCACTCCCGCTCCATCCCTGAGGTCTAAGGAGTTGACACCCTCGGCGGATTTGCCGAAAGTCTTAAGGTTCGCACAGCCACTCCAAGCCAATAATTCGTCAAACCCTCTATCACCCAGCTGTGACAGGAAACGCGACAGCCTTGAAAGAAGACCGCCCAGCTTACCCGCGGTGTAGAGTCCTCCCTCTCGAGCAAGTTCACGGCCCCCCGCGGGACTTTCACCTCAAGAACCGGGTCTTCACTTACTACGGACGGGTTTAGGAGACCTAGGTCAGCATATTCATTAACCCGCCTTGACAGCTCTCCAACACATCTTCTCGAGGGTCCAACGAGCCACCCCGCTCTCTCTTCATGTTCTAAGTCGGCGGCGAACCTGGCCGAGCTCCTGAATACTTTGGGAGCCGCGTCCTGGTGAGGCGTCAACGTGATAATTGGCTCAAGCCTCCAGGGACGTAGGGGTACGCGAGCCCAGCCCACTCGCCCCAATAGAACTCCAAGTGGGCCAGAACGATCCTCGAGAAGTCGGCGGCCTTCTTGATGAGGCCGGAGCATGCGATGGCGATGGCCGCCGCTACTCTCCTGCTGGCGGGTGAGAGGACGGCAACAACGCTCTTCGCATCGCTCAAGGCCGGCTCTATGACCTGGCCGTTTATGCTGTTAGATAGCCCAGGGCTCTCCTCAACCTCGAGCTTGGTCCTTCGAGCCCTACCCTCTCCGAACAAGGTACTCGCGACCTCCGCGACCTTCTGAGACTCGCTCTCCCCCCTATCGTAAATGATGTGGACGGAATTTACTTGAAATTCCTCGTAACATCTGTAGAGGCAGGAGAGCCCCGCCTCTACCGCGAGAGGCCCGCTACTGACTGGTAAGACGAGCCTCATCACATTGAATTCAAATGCCCCGATATAAAAGCGAGCGGCCATTCAAAGACGCGCGGCCGCGGAGGCCGACTCTACAGGCTTTCACGAGCAGAACCATATAAATGTCTCTCGAACCCAATTCACCATCTTAAATGGGGGTGCTGTACTTTAAATAGTGGGCTAAATTAACTGTATCTGCCACAAACCGGCCTTGGAGAAACGCCACTCCAAGTCTCAGAACCCGGAAAAAAGGCACACTGACCCCAAAAAGGGAATTGAGAGTGGTAATCGAGAATCTTTAGCTTTCGAGGTAGCTCTTTGATGCTCATCCCAAAAAGGGA
>JANXDI010000034.1 GCA_025059595.1 Candidatus Calditenuaceae archaeon
TGCAGGTGCGGTGAAGCGTAAAGGAGGCCCTGAAATCGAGAGGGAGGCCATGAGCAAAGGGCCAATAAGTGTCGGCGAGGCCGTCTCCACCGGAGGGGGAGCCCTAAAGGCAAAGTTCGTCATCCACGCACCCACAATGGAGAGGCCTGCAGGGGAGACAGACCAGAATAAAGTCTACTTCGCCACGAGAGCCGCCATGAAGGAGGCTCAGAGACTCCAAGTTAAGAGCGTGGCGTTTCCAGGCATGGGCACAGGCGTAGGAGGCCTGAACCCTCGGGACGCTGCACGCAAGATGGTCGAGGCAATCCTTGAGTCGGCCGGTGGGAAGCCCGAGCTGGTAATCCTCGTCGCCTTCGAAAAAGAACTTGAGGATGCTTTCAGAGCCGCGGTCGATGAAGCAGCTAAAAAAGGCCTAAAAGGCGGCTTCTCCCGATTTCGATACAGGCCCCGGTAGCTCAGCCCGGTAGAGCGGCCGCCTTGTAAGCGGCAGGTCGCGGGTTCAAACCCCGCCCGGGGCTCAAAACCCTGAAATGAGAGAAATCGTAACGATTAGTGTGACTGGTAGCCCGGGCCGGATTCGAACCGGCGTCACGGGGTCTCCTCTTACCCGAAGGGTGTCGGGTGGATCCAAAGCCCCGCATCCTTGGTCCCACCGTTTCTGGCCAGTGGGGCGGATTGACCGCTAGACGACCGGGCTATCCATTTTTGAAAGATTGTTTGAGGGTGTATTTAACCGGTTGCTGAGGTGTGTCTTTAAGCTGTCTTTTCTGCCTCGGCTGGGGTCTCTCTCCAACAGCCCATACCGGTCTTCTCGCTTAGCCATGCGAGGAAGATATTCCTTAGGACCTCTGCGTCGCTGTTCCCCATCTTCCCCCTGAGCTGGCTGATGCAGCGGTACTGCTCATCCGTTAGGGTCACGAGAACATGCTTGACCATTCCGGTGATAAATCGCGGGGGTTATTTTTAAGGATTTATATTTGCTTAATATCTTGGTAATATAACTCTAAGTAATCGCAATCGGGTTGACGTGTCCCGCGGTCGCGCCCCTAATTCGAACAGGGTTGCAGATGAAGAGGAACTCGTAGACTTTTTCGCTGGAGAGCTCTTCGAGGTCGAGGTTCTCCAGCATGAAGATGCCCTTCTCAACTATGAGGTGCTGGTGGACAGGCTCTACATGGGGCGTGTTGGGAGGCTCCACCGATATTCTTTCAACGGATGGCGTGTCTCCACCGACTAGGACCACATTTCTCGCAGAGAGCCATTTGGCCACGTCGATGGAGATTCCCGGTATGGGCGGCCCGATGTAGCGGCTGTTATCCCTACCCCAGAGAGCCCCCCAGCCTGTCCTGAATAGAACAGCGTCGCCCTCTCTCGGCTCGGCGACACCCTCAAACTTCAGGGCCAAAACAACATCCTCGACAGAGATCAAGTAATTGTCTTCGAGCACACCTAAACCTTTGGAGGCGGCGATGTCTAGCAATAAGCCCCGCGTGACTATGGGCTGGAAGTTCTCGGCCCCCAGCTCCCTTGTCCCCATCTCCCACTCGATATCTTCAACCGCTCTGCCTCCGTAAAGCATGTTTCCAATCGAGACGTGGTTAAGCGCGTCTATGTGCGTTCCAGTATGGTCTGACATCTCGAGCCTAACATTCATAGCCCCGAAGCTCCCCCTCCACACCCTCAGAGAATCTTTAACCCGTCTAAAGGTGGAGTAGAAGAGCGGGCCGTGAAACGGATGGGCGGGTGAGTTAACATCTAGGACCCTGCCGAGCTGATAGACGCGACCACGCTTCACTAGAAGAGCAGCCTGCGCCACATTCGCCTCCGATAGGGACCTAAGAGCCCCGTACACCATTTAACCTCAAAGACTCACCCACCGCCCCCATATTAGGCATTCTCAAAAAGAGCGGAAAACGTTTTTGAGCGCGGCGAACGTTTCTTTAGCGTGGTCGACTTCGGTTATCACGTTCTCCCAGAATGGTTCAGCCCCGAGAGAATAATCGAGGGTCTATGCTTATCTGAGGAGGCAGGATTTACAGTCGGATGGATAAGCGACCATTTTCATCCATGGTTCGACGAGGGCGCCCACTGTAGCTTCGCTTGGTCAATTCTCTCGGCGACGGCAGAAAGGACGAGAAAAATAAGGCTCGGTACAGCCGTAACAGCCCCAATTCTCAGATACAACCCTGCAATCGTGGCACAGGCCTTCGCGACTCTAGACCATCTCTATCCCGGCAGAGTGATTTTGGGGCTCGGCACGGGCGAGGCTCTCAACGAGGTGCCGGTGGGGTGCGGCTGGCCAAGCTTCAAGGAGCGTCTCGCGAGGCTGGAGGAGGCTGTCCACGTAATCAGGCTCCTCTGGAGGGGCGGGTTCGTAAATTTCCGTGGAAAATATTACAGGCTGAAGAACGCGAAGCTCTACACGCTTAGCAAGACTAGCATACCGATATACATCGCAGCAAGCGGCCAAGCAACCGCTTATCTCGCCGGGAAGCTTGGAGTGGGCCTCATCACTCTAGCAGGCCTCGGTCTCAACTGGCTTCGCGAGAACGTCCTCAGAAGCTACAGGAAAGGCCTGGCAGACACGGGGCTGAGCCAAGCCAAGACAAGCCTCGTCGTCGAGGTCATAGGCTCATACGACGAAGATGAGAAGAAAGCCCTCAAAAACTGCTGGCCCTTCGCGGCGACACTCATGCCACTAATATTCAGGGCAAACGTCTCAGACCCGAGAGAAATTGCGCTATATGGTAACATGATAAGGGAGGAGCTGATTCGGGAGAGGTGGGTAGTCTCCTCAAAACCGGAAGACCACATCGAGAGATACTCGAAACTAGCGGAGCTAGGCTTCAACCACATAGAGATAGTCGATATAAGCCCAGACCACAGAAGCTTCATAAAGTTCTACAAGGAGAAAATAATTCCCTACTTCCAACAAAGCAGATAGGTGAGCAACACCAATCCCCCTTTTTTAAGGCCTCTCGTTCCAAGCGACTAACTTAAATTTGGACACCTAAGTTGGGCTTGATGTGAGCGGTGAGGAAGGGCGGAGAGTGGAGACCGTCGGCGAGACGGCTGAGTCGAGAGTTTCCTTAGGAAGTTTCGTCGAGCTTGACATCGTGATGAGGGTGAAGGATACCGGCGAGCTTGTGGACTGCACGGTCGAGGAGGAGGCGAGAAAGGCCGGCTGGACCAGCGGCAACTTCAGACCAAGGCTAACAATAGTCGGGAAGGGCTATCTCTTGAGACCCATCGAAGAGGCGCTAATCGACATGAAAGCCTCAGAACATAAGGTTCTCGAGCTTCCACCCGAAAGGGCATTTGGAGCCAGAGACCCGACAAAGGTAAGAATAATACCGCTCAGAAGGTTCAAGGATGTCGACCAGCCACTATCCCCCGGGATGAGAGTCCTAGTCGATGGAAGGGAGGGCTACATCAGAAGCATAGAGTCTGGGAGAGTCCAAGTAGACTTCAACCACCGG
>JANXDI010000035.1 GCA_025059595.1 Candidatus Calditenuaceae archaeon
CTCATCTTCATCTTCCCCACGCTACTCTTCTACCCCGTTCTAGCGACGTATCCCGCCTCAATAGCTCTAAGGGGAATAGGATGGCGCTTTCTGAGACACAGGCTCGGCACCCTCGCTCAGCTCTACCCCGCGATATGGGTGCTCGGCGCCATCACATACGCCTCAATAATTCTCGCATTCTCCGGATACTTCGATCAAGGCGTCTATGCAGCGTTAGCATCTTGGACAGCCTACTCCGTCATAGAGGGAGCCCTCTATCTCAGAGCGGCAAGCAGGTTTAGAATAAGGCTCCTCTTTGCATCGCCCGTGAGTTTAGTCGGGATAGGAACGCTGGGAGCGGTCTTATTGATAAGCCAAAACATTACATGGTTCACCGGCGACATAAGATATGGAGAATACACCATACTTTATTTCGCAGGCTCAGCATGCCTCGTAACATCCGCGCTCATCACGGCAATAGCAACCCTCAAGATAGGAGCTGAGAAGCCAACCGGCGAAAAGGAGCTCGAATCACTACTCATCACTCAGCCGCGAGCCTCACCGGTGACCTTGTTGGAGAAAAGGGAGACCACTCGGCCGCAACCACCTCCAGCCAAGCAACAAGAACGCGGACCGACCGCTCGCTCAACACCCCCACCCCTCACCAACATAACACAGACCTCGCTAATACGCATAGAAGTAATAAGCAGAGGAGATGCGCTAATCTGTGGCAAATGCGGAGCGACTGCCCCAATTGGTGCTGAGAAGTGCCCTACCTGCGGCGAGCCATTTACGAGAGCGTCAGGGGGACTCCGATGCCCGGTCTGCGGCGCACCTTTTTCAACAGCCAAGCAGCTCTCTAGAGACCACTACGTCTGCGGACAGTGCTTCTCAGACCTGAGAATAGTCGCTAGAAGAGGATTTACATAAAATAATTTTTGAAAGAAATATATCGATGGGTAGTCTAGCGGAGAAGGCTGGTTATTGCTGAGGAGATGGGCTCGGAGAGGAACGCTATTCCCTGGCTGAGGACGAAGGAGATTGCGAGGAATGTACCGAAGAGTATAGCGGCCATCGCCATGTTCCCGTTCTTCAGCTCCTTCTCAACATCAAACTCCTTCACATCGACACCAGGTATCTTCTCTGCAAGCCTCACAAGCCAGTTGTAAACCCTCCTCTGAGCCCACACAATAATGACGATGGCGAGCGGAAGCCCGACGAAGAGCTGCACCAGCCCTCCCACAATCGCGCC
>JANXDI010000006.1 GCA_025059595.1 Candidatus Calditenuaceae archaeon
AAACTCCTTCACATCGACACCAGGTATCTTCTCTGCAAGCCTCACAAGCCAGTTGTAAACCCTCCTCTGAGCCCACACAATAATGACGATGGCGAGCGGAAGCCCGACGAAGAGCTGCACCAGCCCTCCCACAATCGCGCCGAGGTTGAATGCACCGGGAATGACGCCTTTGCTTATACCCGAGACGGCCTGACCGACCACATTACCCACAGCGATTAGAATACCGGCGATGTAAACACCAACAGCAACGTTCCTATTCTTCAGCTCCTCAAACTCATTAATCGTCCTCGTTGTCCTGTCGAGTATATTGAGGGCTATCGTGATGCTGAAGAGCGCCAGAGCTACCGCGAGGATCAGCTGTATGACTGCGACCAGCAGGTCTATTATTATCATCTCGACTGCCATATCGACTTATACTATTGTATGCCAATATATATAGATTTATTGCAAGGAACGATTGTGGACATCGAGTCAAAGCCCCGCAATTTATGCCTAACTTCCACCCAAGCTCAAAACAACCTCAAGCTTGGGAGGCCTACTCAAAGGAGCGGCGGCTAAGACCCGCCCGTCACCGTCCAGAATCAGCAATAACCTCTCCCCCCTCTCCCTCCGCTCATAGTCCACATATCTGACGACGATTGATTTACGGGCTGCATCTACGATTGTCAGCCTAACTCCGATAGAGAGTGATTGGAGAGGTTCATTACCTCGCGCGAAAGGAGCGACTATCTCCCTGACAGCCACCACGCGGAAGATTCCCATCGTCCGTCTCCTTCTATCAGCCTCCCGCCTGAGCCAGGCATAGAGAACCGCTAGGGCCGGGAGCAAAGGGAGCAGAGCCACAAATATGTTATTCAGAAAAAAGTAGAGAGACGTGGAAAGTATTGGAAAGAGCACAGACACCTCTAATGCGAGTATTCTTAGATACTTGTCGTGGAGGAGCAGTCTACTCGCTTCTGTGGCTACCGAAAGCACCTTCAAACAATTCCTAAAGGCTTCTGTTAAATGTTTACATCAAACCACTATTGGTTCAGACCCAGCGGGGTTGATGGCCCTATAGCCTGTGTTCTCTTTTATCCAGCTGGCGAATGCATCACAGGCCGCCGGGTCTCCATGTATCGTGATAGCAACGCCTGAGTCGCCGCGCTTCGAGATGTATTCTCTGAGCTCGGTCTGGCCGGCGTGTGCTGAGAGTTTGTACTGGACTACCTTGGCAGCCGCCTTGAACTCTGATCCGTCTAGTGTAAGCTTCCCTTCGGATAGCAGCCTCGCGCCGGGCGTGTTGGGCGCTTGGAAGCTGACTAAGAGTATCGAGGAGGCCGGGTCATCCGCAACCTTAGAGGCATAATACGCGGCAGGCCCTCCCTTCAACATCCCCGCGGGGCTGACAACAACGCCGGGCTCGTCTAAAATCCCCACTCTATCTCTCTTCCCCCTCACAATTCGTATCCTCCTACTCGCCTTCGCCAGCAGATCTATACCGTCGACATATTCCTCGTCCTGGAGATAGACCTCGAGCAGTTGCCGCGCCATTCCATCAATCCAGACCGGCGCCTTGAATCCATGCGCGTGAAGTATGCAGGCAACCTCCTGAGACCTGGCCACTGCGAAAGACGGGACGACGAGTATCCCTCCTTGGTTAACCGTCTCCCGCGCCAACTCCACAACTTTATCCTCCAGGACCTTCCGAGGCTCGTGGGCCTCTAGAGCGTAGGTAGACTCCGTGACGACTACGTCGAACCCTGAGCCGGGGTCTTTGGAGCCGTTGAGAAGCCTCGTCTTTATCGGCGTAAAGTCTCCAGTGTAGATTAGAGTTTTATCTGCGTTGACTATTATCTGGGCGCTACCGGGGATGTGCCCAGCATCTACAAACTCTATCTCCGCATCTTTAATCCTGAATCTCTCACCGTATCTGATCCTCTGCGCAGTCCTCACGAATTTTGTGACTTCTGCCGCCGCGAATGGCAGATAGTATCCGCTGAGCTTCAGCATGTCTTTCAGGAGAATCTCGGCCTGAGTAATTGTTGATTCGGTTGCGTAGATTTTTGGTGTGCTACTTATCGTGAGGAGAGGAGCTGCGCCTACATGGTCTAGGTGTGCGTGGGAAATTAATACCGCGTCTAGGTCCCTTGGCGAAACGTGGCCAGGCATCACCACCTTGTCATCGATTCTGACGCCGTAGTCTAGGAGTATCTTGGCCCCGCCGGCTGTCTTGACCAGAATCGCCGACCTTCCAACCTCCCTCGCTCCGCCGAGAACCTTAATCTCTATAACCCATCACCAGCGCATTCAACCTATTTGTCACTATTCTGCGGTTTACATACTCGGGCAACGTTATATACCTACCTTACAGTCTCCCGTGAGCAGGCTGAAGCCTCGGCGTCCAACCGTTTTATTAATAGGCATTAAGCCCCCTCCACAGGGGGTCTGCTTCATGCAGGGTGCCGCCATCTATGCTGGCCACTCGGCGGTCCAGCTCTCTCTCGGCTTCCTTGAGGAAGGGTTTGCCGTCACGATTTTCGGGCCTCGTGATAGGCTGAGACTCTACACGAGGTTTCCGGCCATTAGGGCACGCCTGCTTGAGTATGATGGTCTTCCTCTGCTGGATAGGCTGGCTGATGAAGAACATTTCCTTGTTCTCACAGGTGGGGCGGTTGAGTATCTTTCGCCGCGGGTTGTTGAGGGGGCGAGGATTCCGGTCTTCGGCTTGAGGGAGCTTGTGAAGTGGGAGGCTGACTGGCGTCTTAAAACGCGTCTCTTAGAGGAGGCCGGCATTCCAACTCCGAAGTGGTTTAGGAGCGTGAATGATGTTGATGGACTTGTAATCGCCAAGCTTCCGGGCGCTAAGGGTGGCAGAGGCTATCTCGTCTCCCGCTCGCGTGAGGAGATTAGCCGGTGGATGGAGAGGATGGTCTCGGAGGGCCATGTCAGGAGCGCGGATGAGCTCTTCATTCAAGAATATGTAGTGGGGACGACGATGTATGCTCACTATTTTCAGAGCCCCATTCTGGATAGGCTCGAGCTGACGGGCTTCGACATCAGATACGAGTCGAACGTGGATGGTCTCAGGCGCCTCAGCCCCCGGAATGTGGGGGATTTGAGGGAGGGATTCGTGGTGACGGGGAACCTCCAAGTCTATCCGAGG
>JANXDI010000001.1 GCA_025059595.1 Candidatus Calditenuaceae archaeon
CGACCAGCCTCCCGCCAATCGGCGCCAACACGGAGTAAATGCTCGACTCTATCGCAAAGATTAGGGAGAGCTGGCTCTCGCTCAGGGAGACGATTTCCCTGGCCCAGAGCGGAATCACTACCGAGCCCATCGTGGAGTCCAACGCTAGGTAAAGACCGCGCGAAAGAATCAATAGTGATATGAGCCTATACCTCAGCTGGCTGTAGGCTTCCCTCAGATGATTTGTGACTGGGCGGCGGGCCATAGGTCTTTTAGGCTCTCTCAGCCAGACCCTGATGAAGGCCGTCAGTATCGATGCTGCGCCAATCGATACGAGGCTGAAGGCGTATCCATGCTCCTCAATCATGTAGCCGACTATGAGAAACCCTAGAACCGCGCTTAGATTCATGATGGCGAAATAGAGGCCATATGCCCTGCCATACCTCGACTCGTGGACGACATCGCCGATGTATGCGAAGACGGCGGGGGCCGTGAATGCTGCGGGCAACAGAGAAAATGTGAGAGGAATTATCGCCTCACCCCAAGTCCGAGCGCCCGAGAGCGCGACATATGAGGCGCCGATGACGACCGGTCCTAAGATTAGCGGAAGCCGCCTGCCGACTAGGTCGCCGACCAGACCACCAAAAACAAGCAGAAGAGTGTAGGCCACTCGGGAGAGGGCCAAGACGAAAGCGGCTTCGGAGACACTCGCACCAATCTCACGAAGAAAATACACCACGAAGGGGTTGAACCCCAGACTAAACATGTTAATCAAAAAAAGAGAGAGAAGAAGAATCCAGAAATCACGCGGAAGACCAGCAGTAAACACGATTAACACCAGCTTGAAAGTTTTTCATAATGTGAAAAGCAGCCATCACTAATATTTTTCGGAGTTAAACAGGCTTTATGACAAGGGTCAGAGGACATGGAAATATTTATAAGATAGGTAAAATCACGCCAAAAAGCCTCTAAAAGCCCAAAAATAGCATATTATATTTTTCCTTATTCCCAAGCAAGAAAAGGAAAAATTACTTTAAAGGAAAAAGATTATAAACGGTCTTTCTGAGGGTAGATACGGGTGACTAATGATGGAGTACCAGGGCCCACCGATCGGAAGGGACCCCCACTAAACTAGTCTCTTTTAATCTCCCCTACCCCCCAGCTCAATTTCATTAACTGTAATTCTGTTGATGCTTATAGTTGGTCTCAACCAACCGTAGCCATCCTTAAACATCTCCTTGGTTATCGAAAATAGCAGGGAGTCTTCCACTATTAATGATTCGCCTATTGCGTCGTATTCCGTGAAAAGGTCTGAGAGGTGCCTTACTGCAGGTGAGAATTGACGGTCTATCAGCAGATATGTGAGAAGTGTGTTGTCTTCTAGGGTTTGGTAAAATTTGCAGAAGGGTGAGGATGCGATCGCTTTAGATAGTTCACCGAGCTTATGGCTCGGTAGGGGGTTTGTTTTAATCCACATTCTAGATAGGTTAGGGGCGTCATCTCCACGTGGGAACCAGCTCAATACATACCCAGCGATAAGCCCCTTCCTAACTATGTGTTCTTGGAAGTGGTATCTTAGGAGGCGCGAGTCACGGCTTACGCTCGATGAGACTTTGGTGAGGGGTTTAAATGCGTCGCCTTCTAGCTCAGTAAGAATCAAGAGGTCGGTAGAGTCAATCAGGTAGTTGGCCGTTTCATCGACCGAGGCCTTCTGCATCACAACTACTCCTTCACCATTTGGGGCCTCGTCTTCGCTCAAATTCCATGAACCTTTTTCGAAGTCGAAAAGGCGGTAAGTCACATGTGGATACCCAACTTCCTTGACCTCTTTAACAGAGAAGCTCTCTACTATCCCCTCGCTCTGTAGCTCGTCGAACAGCTTGTTGAAAGTATTGGCCCATTTCGATGGTGGGTTTATCAAGACTAGATAATCGTTGCTGAACGCTATTTTGCTATAGTATGACAGGTACGAGTTTAAGCCGAGTTCCTTTAGGATTTTTTGCGCAATCTTTATTCCAGATCTGCTGAATGATAATTTGGCGTAGAGTCTTGTGAGGCCCATTTTGTAGAAGTTGGGTATCATCTGTATTTTGAATCCGAGGTTTCTGAGCTGTTTTTTCACCTTGTATCGGACGGTCTCTCTCGGTATTCCTGTGAGCATGGAGATGAGTGAGAGGTTTCTGGGTCCGTATCTTTTGAGTGCGTCGAGGAGCTCAATGAATTCGCTGTTATGGTTTGAGCCTTTTAGATTTGTGGCCAATTTTGAGCTTTTGTTAGTCAAGCAGTTTCTGTAATTTTGCGGGTGGGTAGCTGTATATAAGCTTATAAGTCAGACCAGTTC
>JANXDI010000019.1 GCA_025059595.1 Candidatus Calditenuaceae archaeon
GGGAGGTGGGTCGCATCAGGGCTCAACATAAATTTTCAGCGAACTTCGTTCACTTGTTTAAATGGGGGTGCTGTACTTTAAATAATGGGCTGAATTAACTATCTCTGCTACAAACCGGCCTTGGAGAAACGCCACTCCAAGGCTCAGAACCCGGAAAAAAGCAACACTGACCCCAAAAAGGGAATTGAGAGAATACCTGTTCTTCTCTTCTACCAGAAGTAGCTCTACTACTCTGATCCCAAAAAGGGAATTGAGAGATTACCGAATTTGTCGTACGATAGTCGAGTCCTGTAGCCTCTGATCCCGAAAGGGAATTGAGATCCGTACAGATGCTCGAGTTCTCCGAGGCTTTCGTTTGCCATTTCTGATCCCAGAGAAGTGATTGAGAGATAGACGTATCCGTGTTTCAGTATATCAGCCTCGCGTTTACTGGTCTCATACCTGGGAGAATTAAGAGCAAGCTCCCTTGCTCTCCGAATGCTATTTTATCTCTATCGATCAGGCGAGTGGTTTGAGGGATAAGGTCCTAGACGGTCGGTACACATAAGTCTTGTCTTTGCTTATCTCGTCGATCCCGGAGAGTGAATTTAGAGACTCGGGCAGCTAGGTCATTAGACTCGGTTAGGCGAAGGATGGGGCCTTATGGATGTCTCTCCGCTAAATCAGTACTGGCCAACACTCTGATACAATCTTCAAACCCATCTTAGGCAAGGAGTTTTTATTGAGGTGGAGTGTCTTCCCCGATTTGGGGGCTAGTTGTCCGCGAACATGACCGCGAAGCTTGGCTACTCATGGGCCCGTCAAAGTGCCGTTGAAGAATTTTCATAATTAATTTTCAGAGATTTTGCTCATTGATGGATATTGTTATTCTACGAGGCTTTGAAGGGGGCTCAAATTTTTATTTCCAGCGCCCCACTTAGAGCCGTGGGCGTATATCACTTCGCGGGTCTGGGTACGTCGCCGGGGGCGGTTACTTCGCCCCTCACAATCATTTACATTCTACTGAAGTCGGCTAAGCTCGGTGATAAGAGGGCGAGGGACTTTTTCCGCCACTCTGGTGAAAGAGGCCAGGAGCTTAAGGGGGCTCCGGAAAACCTGATACTCTTCACGAGCCGCGATGTCATTAATGGCATGAAGCCGAAGAACCAGCTCATGAGTCGCTTATTCCCCAACAAGAAGTTCGGCGACAACATAGTAGAAATCATTCACAACTTCCTAAGCAACCTGACAGAGGCCTTAGGTCTCTCACGCATCTACGATGAGGGGTGGATCAAGAAGATCTACCTCGTGGAGGTGGATCATCTAAAGTTCGACGACTGCTACCCGAAGGTCAACACATTCCTCTACGCATGCAGGGATAAGGAATGCTGGATTAACGCACAGGCTGGATCCAACCCAATCAACACATCACTCATACTCGCAGGATCCTTGAATTTAATAAGCTGGAAATACTATCACGTTAGACAGACGAGTATCGATCTTCTCGACCTAGACTCCTTAAGGCAGGATGCACTAGAGGACCCCCAACCTTACATTGATAAATTGCTGAGTTTGTGGGGAGAGTTGGAGATATTCGGCCTCGGGATTCACGACGTATTAAGGAGGCTCAACGACCTTTTCAGCTCAAGAGCTCGGATCAACATTTCGGAGCTTGAGAAAATACTGGAGGAGAATGGGCTGAGCAGAATATTCCTCAGAAAACTAGAACCGTATTTGAAACTTCAAGGAGACTCTGTAAGCAAGTCGGAGCGGTTCGACAAACTTCTACAAGCCTTCTCGAATAGGTGGGCTCAGGCAGACAACTCAACTGAAGCCTGGAGGCTCGCACGGGAGAAGGGTATACTCTACGAAGTAGACGTCACGACAGGAGAAGTAGAGAAGGCATGAATAGGTAACACGGGCCGTGGACCCCTAATACGTGGTGCGGCTCTTCATAATTTTTTAGAGAGATGACTTGACTCAGGGCCATACTTCCATTCGGAGCTCATCAATGCAGCAATTATAACGCGCATACAGACGTCATCCAAGCCTCAACTAACAGGAGAAGTCGCTTATCGAGCCTATTTAGAGGTCAACGTTATAAACTGCGCGGTACCAATCCCTATACTAATGCACCAAGACCCGAGGAGGACCAAACCTCTGACGCGGCCGTGGCCTAGCTTGCACTAGGGTTTGGGCTTTCCAAATTGGATAGCAGGGACAAATCACTCTTTAAAATCACTAAAAGAATAAAATTAATAAGCCGACATCTACCAGAATTCTTACGAGCAAAGCGAACGCCATAACGGGCGGAGTCATTAGAGCGGCCGTCGTCTAGTCTGGATTAGGACGGCGGGTTTCCGACCCGCAAATCGTGGGTTCAAATCCCACCGGCCGCATGGAAGTAAACAAATTTCATCGTTCTGCTAGGCGCGATATCAGTAAGAGGAGAAGGGTCTTCCGCGCTCCCGCATGGTCCTCACGAATCCTTCGAGTCTACGCAGCTTCCTAAGAATTGTGAAGCCGACCCTTACACTGAACCTCCACACGCTTCGCCTCTTCACGTACACGGTGTAGACGTTTTTCCCTCTAATGTGCGATTTTCCTTTCTCGGGATGCTTGATGGGTGTTCCACTCTTATGATGCAGGTGAGGCCTTGTTACCTCTACCCCGAGGTCCCTAAGTAGTCTTGTCACGTATCGCAGAAGCCTATAGTTCGAGTTGAAGTCCTCTATTCTCCCATTTTCACGCATGATCTCCTCAGCGTCGAAGAATAACCTGAGTGAGGCTGCCCTGCAGTCGTCGCGGTGCTACACGAGTCTTCTAACCTTTTCGATGCCGCGTCCACGTAGAAGCTCATACAATGTCGCATCCTTCACCCTAACCGTATAGTAGGTTCCGGGGGAATGGGATCGCTGGGAATGCTGCCCTCTGACCCTCGGCGGGGCTCTGCTAAGGACCGCTTCCAAACACTTAGCGAACTCCCCAGCGAAGTCTCTATCCCTCACCCGTAAGACGACCGCAGGGTATCTCTCCCCTCTAGATCTGTGCGGGTGCATATAGGCCGTCCCGTCTCCGAAGACCGCGCCGACTACGTATGCGAGCTCCTTCGACGGCTTCAGAAACCCCTACTGAGGGTATTCTCCTCCCGTTGAGTGGGGAGTGTGTTCCTCTAAACTAACAAGAAACATGGCCACATGAGAGGAGGACACCATGAGTCCTCTTTATCTCCTCGCTTATTTCCCTGTAGCTCAGTCCCCACCTCTTAATCTCCGAACTTAACGTTGCAGCCTTATCCTAAGCTCGCGCGACCTCAGACTTCACCACCAGCCTTACACATACTTTACCACCCACCGCTCAGCCAGGTACTGGGATGGCGCCTCAGACCAGAGATTAAAACGGTAGAGGCCCTCAGCACGGAATAACATCCCCGCGAATAGGAGGGGGTCGACGGGGAAGACAATCTGTTTGGGAGGCTTGGGGAAGTAAAGCTGGGTTCCAACCCATTTAAAGAAGACTCGAGGAGGTGTAAAGGCACACCACTACAGCGGAGTGCCGTAGATGCATATTCTCGTTCTCGAACCTTCATCTGATACCCGGGCTCAAATCCCGGCGGCCGCACCCTCTTAAAATCTGGGACCGAGCAGTTCAAGGATTAATAGTGGCTTTCGATTTGTTTAGTCTGCCGGCGGTTTGGGGGGCTGGCCAGAAGAATATGCCGGCGTAGCTCAGGCTGGTAGAGCGCGGGACTCATAATCCCGTCGCCGTGGGTTCGAGTCCCACCGCCGGCACGCTTACTGAAAACAGGCTGTGGAAATAATTGGGGCTCTAATTTTCAGATGCGGTGCTATCGTGCAGCGTCTCTGAGGATTGTGGCCAGTTCTTGAGCGTCGAAGAGGCTGCCTTGGACCCTTACGCGGCCGGCGAAGAAGAGTTGGACAGGGTCCACTGTCCCTGAAATTATTCCTGCGAGGTCATCATCTGTCGCGAGGATGGTGGCTACGGGGCTGGTGGCCTCACCCTGCTCCACCTTCAGGACACCGTTGACGATCTCGAGGTAGAAGGGCTGAGCGTCCGTTGGCTTGAATTGGAAGGTCTTAACCATTCTCGCGGTTCTCATCTTTATCAGAGGCTTCTCGGACGCCTTTGCGACGAGGTCTTGGAGGGCGGAAAAGGACCTGTCAGCCACGTAATGACCGCTGCGAGTTACATATATATCCCTTACCTCGAGTCAGAGCTCAAAGGTCTACACCGCGAAACTGGAGCAAATAATTTTAAAAGCATCGAAGGATGTGGGTGCACTCGTGAAGGTAGCTCTAGCCTACAGCGGCGGCCTCGACACGACTGTCTCCATACCTTGGCTGAAGGAGAAGTATGGTGCGGATGTCATAACGGTGACTGTGGACGTGGGGCAGAGTGAGGACTTCCGCGAGGTTGAGGAGAGAGCTCTTTCTGCAGGCGCTTCTAAACATTTCTTCATAGATGCAAAAGACGAGTTCGTGAGGCACTACATCGAGCCCTGCATAAAGGCCAACGGACTTTACGAGGACGAGTATCCCTTAGGAACTGCCCTAGCAAGGCCGCTTATAGCGTCCAAGGTCGTAGAAGTCGCTTTACGGGAGGGGTGCGACGCCGTGGCCCACGGATGCACAGGTAAAGGCAACGACCAGCTAAGATTTGACACGACCATCTCGGTCCTCGCCCCTGACCTGAAGATAATCGCTCCGATTAGAGAGTGGGACTTGAGTAGAGACGAGGAGATCGAGTACGCGAAGAGCAGAGGCCTTAAGCTAGATTATCGGCAGAGCAGGTTTAGCATAGATGAGAACCTTTGGAGCCGCTCAATTGAGGCGGCTGAGCTTGAAGACCCGTGGGCCAAGCCTCCGTACGAGGCTTTCAAATATGTTGTCGACCCTGTCGGCGCGCCTGATAGGGTCGAGGTCTTGGATATTGATTTTGAGCGTGGTGTTCCTGTTGGGCTTAACGGTAGCGACATGTCTCTGAGGGAGCTGGTTCAGGAGCTTAATGTTTTGGGTGGTAAGTCTGGCTTCGGCGTCATCGACCATATCGAGGATAGGGCTGTGGGGATAAAGTCGAGGGAGGTCTATGAGGCGCCTGCCGCCCTACTTCTCATCAAGGCCCACAAAGATTTGGAGAAGATTACTCTGAACAGCAAGACCCTATCTTTCAAGGCCTTGGTTGAGAGGGTGTGGAGCCAGATGGTCTACCAAGGATTCTGGCTCGACCCGCTGATGGAGGCCCTCAACGCCTTCATAGATAAGACCCAAGAAAATGTGACGGGGCGCGTCAGGCTGGAGCTCTACAAGGGCTCGGCCAGAGTTGTGGGGCGAGTGGCTGAGAACCCTCTTTACTCACACGAGATTGCGACCTATGCTCGGGGAAGCGTCTTCCAGCAAAAAGCCGGTGAGGGGTTCAGCAAGATATGGGGCCTTGACACAGTTATAAGTGCGAGGCGGAGACGGAAAGGAAAGACAGTCTGAAACTCACTTCTCTCTCCTCAGCCCGTCATGAGGGACCGTCAAGATATGCACAGGGTATTTTGATGATACGGCCTTAGCCACCTCCTTGACCCTGTTCTGAGGAGCGACGGCGATGACACATCCGCCTCCTCCGGCGCCCGTAAGCTTCGCGCCCAAAGCACCTGCTCTTAGTGCCACATCCACCGCGTCGTCGAGGGCTTTGTTCGAGACTCCAATAGTCTTGAGCAAATTGTGCTGAATGGTGAAGAGCGCTCCTATTCTCTCAAACCTTAGATTTGTTAATGCGACCTCCATCTCCGCCGCGACCTCGTCGTTCACCGACCTGAGCTTATCGAAGACGTTGATGAATTGTTCCCTTAGCGTTGAGACCTGCTTAACGATGGCCCCAGTCCGTCTTCCCTTCTTCGTGCTGATGAGTATTAGGTTGAACTTTTCTCCGACGGGTATCGGGCGAGGCCTCTCCCCCCTGATGTAGGAGATGAATCCGCCGGTTAGTGAGGCTGCCAGATCGACGCCCGAGGCCCTGTAATGAATTTCGGACTCAGCGATGGAGGCTATATCGAAGAGCTCAGATTGCTTTGGCTCAACTCCGATGGCGGAGAGACAGGCTGAGGCGACTGCGAGTGAGACTGAGGCTGAGGAGCCCAATCCCATTCCTCGTGGAATCTGAGACCGAATAACTACTGAGAAGCCCTTCGCTCCAAACATCTCTGATATCTTGTTGATCATTATTTTAATGGGCCGTAGCCTGCTCGGCGCGCTCTGGTCTGAGCTCTTCACTAATTTTTCACCCTTCCAGGTCGCGGATATCTTAGCATCCTGTGACTCGATGGATATTAGCTCGTCATCTCTTTTGGAGACTGTTGCGTGGGCCCTCATTGGTATTGCGCATGCAACCGCCTTCCCACCATAGACGACATAGTGTTCTCCGCAGAGTATGACTTTTGCTGGAGCGGAGTACGTTACTGCCACCGTTTAGCCCCTCTAAAATTTTTCTTATCAAGGCACCAGATATATATAAAATATGTTCGCCCCTTTTTGCCAGTAATCTGCTGCTGGGGGCTGATTAACGAATTTATAATCGGCGGTAGTGTGAGACAGCGGTGAGGGGGCCGGTAGCCTGCATAGATATCGACTACTTCTACGCTCAGGCAGAGGAACTCCGCAACCCGGCAATCAAGGATAAGCCAGTCCTCGTCTGCGTCTATTCGGGAAGGACTGCAGACTCGGGTGTCGTTGCGACCTGCAATTATATTGCGCGGAGATTCGGTGTAAAGTCTGGCATAGCTATCAGTAGGGCTAAGACGTTGTTGAGGGATGTGGATGCGGTGTTCCTCCCCGTGGATATGCAGTATTACTCAGCTATTTCGCGGCGCGTCTTTGAGATAGCTGAGGAGTATGCCGATGTGTTGGAGGTGGCGAGCATCGACGAGGCGTTCCTTGACCTGTCGGAGGCTTCTTCCGGCTCTTACGAGAATGCCGCCTCCTTGATGGCCTCCCTTAAGAGTGAAGTGAGGCTAAAGGCTGGCCTCACCTGTAGCGTGGGCGTGGCTAAAAACAAGCTCCTCGCCAAGATGGCCGCCGATGACGCCAAACCGGATGGACTTATGGTTCTTAGGCCAGGGGCGGAGGAGGCTTATCTTAGGCCGAAGCCTGTGAAGGATATTCCGTACGTAGGGGGAAAAACTGCGAAGCGGCTTCAGGAGCTAGGTGTCGAGACTGTCGGAGACCTCTCTCGCTTCTCTCTCGATAGGCTCGTCGAGCTCTTCGGATTTCGGATGGGCCGTTTCATCTACCTCGCCGGTAGAGGGGAATACTATGAGCAGGTGACTCCGCGAGGGGAATTTAAACAGCTGAGCCGGATGGTTACGCTGAAACGTGTCTCTAGAGATGAGGATGAGGTTTGGGGGCAGCTGAGTGTGGCTTTGGGTGAGCTTCACCGTCGGGTTGTAGATGGTGGTTATCTGTTCAAGGCTGTCTCTCTCATGGGCATAACAGTTGATATGAATATGGTTAGCAGGGGAGTGGTTCTACCGCGTTACACTCAAGAGTTAAGCGATTTAGAGACCGTTTCGCGTCGTCTTCTTAAGCTTCTGTTGAGCGGCCTTCAAGGTGAGCTGCGGCGTATAGGCATCAGAGTTCATAAGCTGAGCGTTGGGAGGGGGCAGAGCAAGCTCACCGACTTCCAGAGAGCAAACTCGTCAGAAGAACGACTCGAGCAAGATGACCAAGACGGCCGCGGCTAGCCCAGCGCCTATCATCTGGGAAGAAGTCCTCAGCACACCGATACCTGTTGACCTCCCCACTACTGCTCCTGCCGTTAATAGAAGCAGAGTGGAGACTGTGACCGTTCCAATCAGCCCCAAACTTCTCTCCAATCCCAGATGCAGCGTAGCTAGGTAAGGGAAGGAGACTGCGAGGACGGCGGCGACAGGTGTCAGGCCATTAACGAGGGCGACCAAGAGGACCGCGATAGAGCCAACCCTGCCGAGGAGCGTATTCCGCAGTTCTCTCAGGGTCGCGAGTTCAAGCCTCCTGATTCTCGCCGCCTGCTCAGCTCTCTCCGAGATTAGGGCCCCCGTCCACCCAGATATGAAAACCGCCAACGCGATGGACAACGTGGCCTGTAGGACTACTCCAAGTGTGTGAGGGCCGGAGAGGTGAAGGCCGAATATGATACCGATTCCAACCATCGCGCCGTCAAAGACCTGCAGAGAAAAATATCGACGCGCAACATCGCTCGTCTCGGTAACAGCGAATATCGTCCTCAAACGTCTCCGGAGCTCAGCTAAGACCATGGAGACTCACTACTTTCGACGCTCAGTCTTCTCGACTACTGCGGCATCGATGCTGTGTATCGCACCACCTAGCGACCTTACGGCCTCGCTTATCTCTTCAACATCGAGGTCGTTTCCGTCGATTATCATCTTAACCGTCTCCGTCTCCGCATCCACCTCCGTGACCGCGGAGTCAACTCTTCTAATTCCTTCAACCTTAGCCAGCCTCTTACTGAACTCCACTACATCGGGCTGATGGGGCTTGAGAACATCCAAAACAAGTCTAGTTATCTGGATGTTATCGCGGCTTTCGGACATTTAGAGGGCAGACACCCGTCTTCTTTCTTTGAACCCCAAAGATATTAGTGTTTGTCTCCCATTCTTTAAAAGGGAGAAACTTCCCAACTGTTTTCTTCTCAGCATTGAGGCATCAGCCCTTCTGGACCCTCACTTTTATTCTCATAATTCTCATTTTCCCATTAGAAGCCTGAATGCTATTCATCATTGGTCCTCAAATCATGCTTGATGCCGCACTCTAGCTGCCAAGCGTCTGGTATGGTTTGCAATTTTAGGGGGCTCCGCGCTCAAGATCGCAATCACCAGTTCAGCCTGGCCAGACACATCATCGCCCTATATCTCTCTCTCGCTCTACGTCTTATTAGGTTTTCTTCACGCTTATCTGTCTCAGGTCTAGGGTGTTGTGAACGTTTTTTACGCGATGGGCCTTAATCTAACGTGGATGCTCACTCTTAGAAAAGTGGTTGAGGCCTCTCGTATATTGGAGCGCTACCTTAAGCCAACCCCCTTAACCTACTCAAAGGGCCTGTCGAGAGAATTGGGATGCGATGTCTGGGTTAAGCTTGAGAATCTCAACCCAACGAACTCCTTCAAAGTGAGGGGAGGAATTTACTACATGTTTAAGATGTTGGAGGAGGTGCGAAAAACAGGTGTTATAACAGCCTCGATGGGTAACCACGCCCAGTCAATAGCCTACGCGGGAAGCCTCTTCGGAGTCGATGTCCATGTAGTCGTACCAGGTTGGGTTTCAGAGGTTAAGAGGAGCGCTATTAAGGAGCTAGGCGCTCACATCATAACTTATGGTTCCTTCTTTGACGAGGCGGCTCAATATGCGGAGTCACTCGCACAAAAACAAGGTTACAGATACATCCACGCCATCAACGAGACATTACTGTATCCCGGGGTAGCGACCATGCACCTTGAGGTCGTCAAAGAACTCCCCGAAGTAGATGTTGTGTTCAACCCCCTCGGCGGTGGCTCCGGTGCGATAGGGGCATGCACCGTCTACAAGAGCGTCGACCCTTCGATAAAGATAGTCGGTGTGCAGGCTGAGGGCGCCCCTGCTCTTTTTGAGTCTTTGAAGCAAGGGCGTCTCGTCTCGAGGGAGGGTGTTTCGACTAGGGCGGAGGGGCTTGCGGTGGCGAGGGCGTATGAAGTGCCCTTCTCCATGCTCTATGGGAGAATTGATGATGTATTGCTTGTCTCCGACTATGAAATGGAGAGTGCAATCAGGAAGCTATACCATCATGTCAGACAGATAGCCGAGCATGCAGGTTCTGCGGCAACCGCTGCCGCTTACAAGGTGAAAGAGCGCTTAGCGGAGAAGAAAGTTGCGTTGATGCTAACCGGCGGAAATATAGATGAGGCTCAATTTGCGCGCATACTTTCTGTGATAGACTGAGGCGTTATCCATTTTTTAGTGAGATGGTGATATAATCTTAATCGGAAGGGGCTCAAACAGCCGCGTTGTGGAGACGTAGATTACGTCCCCACTCTTCACGCCTACCTCAGCCAGTATCTCCTCATCGCTCAACCTCTTTCCACCGAACAGAACCTCAGGGTCTGGGAACCCGAAGGCCGAGGCTAAAGCCTCCTTGAGCTTCAAGACACTCTCTCCCAGCTTGAAGGAAAACTCCACAGGTGTTGCATCGTCTTCGCCGCACACTATGCAGAGGGGGTCTCGCGAAATCCTGACGCGGGATAAGCGTGAACTGAGGCCATCATAGACTATAAGCCCAGTTGGCACAGCCCCGAGCTTCCCACCGTGAAGGAGCTTCACCCCGACCGTGGTCATGATTCCCGCTACGACAGCCGCCACGCTCTGAATGGCGGGTAACCGAGATGTCAAAATTGAGCGGAGCCTCTCTAAAAGCCTTAAAACTCCTTCATCAGCCACCGAGGTAATCGTCTCAAGCCTCGCATATTTTATGTCATACACCGTCTTTATGTTCAGCTGGAAAAGCTTCTCGGCCTGGCCCACATCAACCTCTATTCCGAGTTCCTTTAGGTCGTTTACCAAATGCTCTGGGTTTCTCCTCTTAAGTGTGCACTCAGCCTCCTTCTCCTCCCGAGGAATGAGGTTTATGCTCTGACACTCTAAGCACGCAGTCCGTCGGGGAAGCACTGCTTGGACGTTCCCGTAGAAGCCGTTCATGGAGCCGTCTATAAGGGGCTTGTTGAGGCTTACTGCGACGGAGTTCAGCCACCTCCTAGATGCCCAGTTATCGAGGCATGAGAATATAACGTCCACGCTCCGAAAAACATCCTCGGTTAAAACTCGGATGTCTTTCCCGAAAGCCTCCACCTCCACGTGAGGATTAATCTCGCGGAGCCTCTCAGCCGCTACGGCGGCCTTACTCTTCCCCAAGTCAGAGTCCCTGAATAGCAGCTGCCTACTCAGGTTGCTCAGCTCCACAAAATCGTAGTCGGCGAGCACCAGCTTCCCTATGCCCATCATGGTCAGGTTCTTGGCAACCTCTCCACCTATGGCGCCGACACCGGCAATAAACACGGTCGAGGAAAAAAGGAGGTTCTGGTCCCACCCTTCTATCCGGGTCTGCCTATCGTATCTATCCATCCCGCTCATATCTCGGATAGTCTTTCGAGAGACCTCTCAGGAGTTGCGTAGAGCCTGATATACTCTCTAACACGCATTAGAAATCTTTCAGGATAAAGCTTCAGCTCTTGAGCCGCCCAAACGTTGAGCGGGTCTTCAGGGTTCGGGTTCACGAGTAGGT
Organism: Candidatus Calditenuaceae archaeon; assembly: GCA_025059595.1. Lineage (GTDB taxonomy): Archaea > Thermoproteota > Nitrososphaeria_A > Caldarchaeales > Calditenuaceae > HRBIN02. Next base: position 11,293 of record JANXDI010000019.1, read on the forward strand.
TTTTCAAAGCCTCGATAATAGACACGATGTGCATGTTGGGATACCAGTCCTTGTTTAAGATTGACTCGCAGATTCTTGCAGGCTCCTCGTCGGTGAAGTTTGGGTGCCAAATTCTGGTGTGCCAGACGACCTGCGGTGGGGCGAAGGGGAAAGAGCGTGAAAGAAGAATCTCGACGACATAAACTCCCCCCTCATATACGCCGGACCCTATAATTGTGCCCTTGTAGTGGGTGAGGTCGCCACCTACAGCGTCGAAGTTGGGCTCATAGTTCCTGATGAGCTGATATTCTTGGGCCAGCCTCCTGATCCACCGACCCTCAGGAAGATACCCAACCTCCGATGCCTCCAAGGCTATCCACCCACAGTCCTGGTAATTAAGACCAGTTTGTCCCCTTCAGTCACTCCGGCTGACGCGATCGTCTCAGAGTCGTTTAGAGCTCGCCCCTTAAACGTAAGCCTGGCGTCCTCCGGTCTAAGCTTTTTAATCGCGCAGACCCTCATCTTGACGGCCCCGATACTCGCGTTGGGCGGAACATCAAGCTCTATAGGAGGACCACCACCAACGGCAGGGACCACTCTTACCTTCATACTTCCGGCCTCGCCTAATCCACCCTACAAGGTGGGCTATAAATAGGTTAGCTGTATCGAAAATCACGCAGATACCTTCAACGATGATACGCGGGTCATATGGCCGATACGTGAAATCCTTCAGGATTTTTCAACTCAAAGGTGCCCCGTAGAGGCGTGGGGCGTTTCCCTAGGCCGCGGACCGTGGGCTCAAAGAAAAGTGTAGTGGAGAACTACAGCCCTTCGAAGATGAGCGCGTAGGTAAAGGGGTTTATAGGCAGGTGGTCATATGTTACGAGGGCGAAATGAGGGTTAGGCTGCTTCCACCTGCCATGGCAAAGATCATCAATCACTCACTATCAAACCCTAAGGTTGAGGTGGCTGGCCTTCTGATTGGTGTTGAGGATGGGGGCGTAGTGGAAATCTGGGATGCTGTGACTGGGACTCAGACAGGCTCCTCCGGTTTCGTGGTTTTAAGCGAGGAGGTCATGGCGAAAGTCGCGGAATTTCTTCACGACAACAAAATACCTCTATATATTGTGGGCTGGTATCACTCGCACCCCTCCCTCGGCCTATTCCTCTCACCCATAGATATCCGGACACAGATTACCTACCAGGCACTATACCCGAACGCCGTAGCACTCGTTATCGACCCGTCCAGATACACGGGCTCCAAGAGAATCTCAGACTCTCTCTTTAAGGTCTTTAGAATCGGGGCAAACGGGGAGGTGATTGAGCTGCCGGTAACCTTCGGCGCAGGGACTAGGAAGCTGCTTGAGTCGACGCTTATCGGCTTAACTACCACATCCCTATTCCAGTCTGAAGCGTATAACATGCCCACCTCAAAGCCCTTCAAGATTATCAGTAACTTCCTCCTGTATGGCTTGAGGACGGAGGGCGTCAAGAGAGATGAGTGATAAGAGGAGGATAGTGATTAGGCGTAGGCCCCCTGAGGCTCCACCAGAGCCTCAGCAAGAAGCCGAGGCCGCGGACGCGGTTGAGGTTGAGAGGCCTGCTCAAGAGTCGAAGGAGCCCCCGCCCCCGCAGACGGCCGACACATACGAGGAGGCGACAAAGAGCTTCAACACAGTCCAAGAGAGGATAAGGGAAATCCGCGAGCTTGACCGCTCAATTCAGAGAGTCTTCAAAAAGTGGGACGAGGTCGATTTACGCTCTGTCAAGAAGAAGCTGAACCAGCTCTCGGATGAGAGAAACACGGTCCTAGTCGAGGCTCAGTCCTGCGAGAACCTTCTGAACGAGGCTCTAGGCGTGTTGGAGACACGGATGAGTGAGCTGGAGGAGCAGCTCTTTGACAGGCTCGTGGAGGTTGAGTATCTGAGGGAGCGGGGGAGCTCGCTCAGTGAGGCGGAGGGCTCTAGGCTCAGGGCGCTTGAGACGGAGGTTGAGGAATATCGTAACAGAATTGCAGAGATCAAGAGAAAGATCTCCGACCTCCAGCTGAAGCTAGACAACGTCCGGTCGCTTCCGCGGACAATCTCCAAGCTCACCACGAGCATGGAGGAGGCGGAGCCGCTCTACAGGGAGTTGGTGGCCAAATACAGGGACGAGGCGAGGGTTGCCTCTGCTGTGGAAAAAATTATGCAGGATGAGGGGGTCTCGAGGCCATACGCCATTATTCATCTCTGGAAGGCCGCCTTGAAGCCGCGCGTCTCTGGACAGCCGTGATAGTGGAGAGACCTTAAATAAAGGCTGAAACACTCCAGTTTGGTAGCCCCGGAGATATCCAGGGCCTGTAACCGAGAGCTAGTGTCTAAAAGGTGGGCATGAATGCTATCCAAGCTCAGGGCAGACATATTCAACTATTTGGTTACTCTGGGGAGGGGTGAGCGTATTGTCACTAGAATTGACTTTGAGGGGCCGAAGATAGTGATTTACACCGCGGAGCCCTCCGTGTTTGCTGAAAGAAACTCCGTCGCGAGGGACCTAGTTAACCTGATTAAGAAGAGGGTCGTGATAAGGCCCGACGAGTCGCTAAGGGTGCCTCCGGACGAGGCTAAGAGAATACTGAAGGAGGCGCTAAGCGGCTTCACAGTCAACATCGTCTTCGACAACCTCATGGGCGAGGCAATAGTCGAGAGTAACGACCAGGAGCTATTCAACTTCCTTACTCCTGAGAGGCTGGCGGCACTCGAGAGGCAGTTGAACTGGATAATAGTGCCATCAAGAGCGCCTATTATTCCATCGAGGACAGTCGAGAAGCTTAAGAAATACCTCTACGGCGACGGAGAAGAGAGAGTTGAGATTCTGAGGAGAATCGGTGAGAGAATATTCAGGGAGCAGCTCTTCGAGCCGGGCGAAGTCTCTATGACTATTCTCGGCGGAGGGATGCAGGTGGGGCGCTCGGCCATACTCGTCAGAACCCGCGAGAGCTGCGTCTTGATGGATTTCGGAATCAGCGCGGGCGCGAGCAAGACCTTGGATATGCTGCCGCGAATAGACTTTTTCCCCGACCTCGTTGATGTCTTAGATGCCGTCATAATAACTCACTCTCACATGGACCACCACGGGGCCCTCCCTCTCCTCTTCAAATACGGCTATCGGGGCCCGGTTTACATGACCGAGCCTACCCTTCCCTTGATGGTCATGGAGCACCTCGACTATCTCAATTTAGCAGCTAAGACAGGCCAATACGCGCTTTATAGTGAGCGGGAGGTCAGGCTGGCTGCTCGCCACGTGGTCCCGCTCCGCTATGGCGTGGTAACCAACATCACGCCAGACATCAGAGTAACTTTTTACAACGCGGGACATATTCTAGGCTCAGCTATCGCTCACCTTCACATCGGGGAGGGTTTCCACAACATAGTCTACACCGGCGACTTCAAGTATGAGAAAACTAGGATGCTTGACCCCGCGACATCGCGATTCCCTAGGATGGAGACGCTCATTATAGAAAGCACCTACGGAGCCACGCCAGTACCCTTCACAAGAGAACAGACCGAGCAGATATTCGCCGAGCACATTACGCGGACGGTAAATAACGGGGGTAGCGTCTTGATTCCCGTGCCTGCAGTTGGTAGGGCACAGGAAATTATGCTGGTTATCAAGAACCTCATCGAGTCCAAAATGATTCCAGAGACTCCGGTTATTCTTGACGGCCTCCTAATAGAGTCTACATCCATCTACAGCAACTTCCCGGAATATTACTCGGCTGAGAGTAAGGACGAGTTTATCCGCGGCGACTCCCTCTTCTTCTCAGACTACTTCGTAAATGTGAAGAGTCAGAGTCATAGGGAGGAGATACTGGCGAGCAGGGAGCCTATGATCGTCTTAGCGACTTCTGGTATGCTCGAGGGAGGGCCTGCGCTCAGCTATCTGAGAGCCCTTTCGGAGAGCGAGAAGAACCTCCTTCTCTTCGTCAGCTACCAAGTCGAGGGGACCCTCGGCCGGAAGATTTTGAAAGGGTCGAGAGAAATAACGCTGATTAATGAAGAGGGTCGGCAGGAGGTGTTTAAGCTCTCGATGTCTGTCGAGAAAGTTGATGGTTTTTCTGGGCATTCAAGCAGGCAGCAGACTCTCTCTTACCTGAAGAGGGTTTCTCCTAAGCCACAGAACGTGATATTCGTTCATGGAGAGCCGGAGGCGGTCAACTCTGTAGCTGGGGCCGCTAGAAGAATCGTAGAGGGTGCAATATATTCCCCGCGAAATCTCGACACAATAGTGGTTGGATGAGCACCCGGCGTAAGAATCGTTCATTCAGAGGTAATCTTCGAGCTTCCTGCTTCTGCTGTCGCGCCGCTTCTCTCTAGTCTTGGTAGATTTTGGGAGGATTTTTCCGTAGACGCCGTCGTATCCCGGGATTATCTCGAGCTCGCCCCGCCTCAAGTCCTCAATCAGCTCTGCGAGGCTTGGGCTCGAGGCCCTTGCTATATCCTCTGCTGGCGCCTCCAGCAGCAGCCTGTATTCGCTCCCGAAAGTGTTTATCAGGGTGATGTATTCGCTCCAGATTTTCCTGCTCTGTAGCAGCGTCTCCGATGAGTAGTCGATGTTCTTGGAGAGAGCAATGAGCTCTTGTAAGGGGAGGACATACATGAAGTCGATGGCTTCTGTTGGGCGGTATCCTCTCGGCCTGTCAGCCAGCTCCTCAACCCTGTCCTCCACCCCCTTCGTTAACCTGCGGCCACAGGCGGGGCACTTGTAATTCATCTCCCGAGCCCTCTCCGGCGGAACTGGGCCGACCCCACACCTCCGGTGCCCCGACCAGTGATATTTGCCGTAGCTCGGTGGGACTTCAAGGGTCATCACAATTCTGGACCTGTCTTTGCTCCTCAGGGCTTTGACCAGCTCCCCAAATGAAGGCGTCTTCAAATCGAACACTGCCGCCTCTCTCCCGAGACGATATGGGTAGGGGCTGTGTGAATCGGAGGAGCTTAAAAGCACGTATCTGTCCAAGGCGCTGACACGCCAGTTCATGGGAGGGTCAGAACTGAGCCCCGTCTCTATGGCGTATATTCTGTCGGCCCTATCCTCATAACACTCCTCGACACTATCGACTCCACCTATTGCCCCGAATATTGACCACCAGGGAGTCCATGCGTGCGCGGGGAAAATGAAGCAGTCTTCGTCAAGCTCCAGCATCTTCTCAACCAGCTCTACAGGCCTTATGTTGAGCACGGGGCGCCCGTCTGAGGATATGTCGCCGTATCGTGAAAGTATTTCCGCTGCCTCTTGAGAGGTCTTTAAGTCTCGGAAGAGTATCACGTGATGTATTCTACGAGCCTTCCCTCGGAGCTCGTGAACCGTCGCTACCTCAGTCTGCACGATGAAGAATAAGTCTGGAGGGCCCGTTTTGTGTCTGTAAAGGCCTGAACCGTCTGTCTCGGCCAGCTCGTCTCGCAGCTCTCTGAACCAGTGTGGGTGTAGCGAGTCGCCGGTGCCCAAGAGATTTACTCCTTTGAGGGAGGCGAAGTAGCCTATCTCCTGCAGAGTCATCCGTGAAGATGTGGCTCCGCTAAACCTGGAATGTATCTGGAGGTCGGCTATAATCCTCAAAGGCCATTACCAGGCCAACTCATAGACAGGAGATTTAACTCTTTAACGTTTAGCCCCCCGACCGAATCACTCTTCCTCACGCCTCTCAGCCATCTTAGCCCTTATGCGTCCAATAATCGCGGCAGACAAGGCTGCGGCCAAGACGACAAACACTCCGGTAAGAATTAGGGAGGCGGGAATCGCCTCTCCAAAGACCACCACCGAGTCTAACCTGAACCTTACCACACCGGCCGCGGCGAAGGCTTCAAACTCCCCACCGCCAAAACGCGCCTCAACCCGGTATGGGGCGAGAGCCGCAGGAAGGTCTGGAAATACCGCAACCCCATCACCTCCCGTCCTCCCAATCGCCGCAATATATCCAGTCGTGCGGAGAGAGTGAAGCACTATGCTAGCACCTTCGACAGGCCTCATTAAAACATCGTGAACCATGACTGTGATGACCGTCTGGGGAATTTTGAGCTGAACCTCAATACCCGTGTGCTTGACCTCTTGCTTGAAAAGCTCCACACCCCCTGTCGTCTCCACAGAAACATTAAGCGGCCTGTGTATTAGCCTCTCAGTCACTGCGACTCCACCTGTGATTGGATATTTCTCACCGTCCACGGCAAGTGTTCCGTTGAAGGGTTCTCCGCCGCTCCAGACAACTCTGAACTTCGCAGCGCTTATCGGAAGATTCATCCGAGCGCCCCTAAACTCTGAGGGCGTCAAAGGCCTCTCAAGAGCGAGAAATTGCTTCCCCCTCTCCCAGAAATAGACCCGCAGATTGTGCGGTGCGTCGGGAAGGAAGGGGGCATATAAGCTCGCTCCAGTTCCGCTGAAGTTGCCGCCCGGGCCGCTGAGAATCCACTCAACCAAGACCGGCGCCCCCTCAAAGTCTTCAAAGAGGATATTCACGTCACACACCTTTGTCACAATTTCTGTCGATAGGACTCCCTCTACGCGAACGTCATCCGAATAAACAGGCACGCCCTTATAACCCACCCTCAGCTCGTAGACTCCTACAGGGACACCAGGTATTACCACTAACCCGTCTCCGCCGCTCCTAAAACCTAAGGTGTGGAAAACTATCTCAGCATCGGGAAGAGGCTTTCCGTCCAAAGTCAACAGTCGGAGGATTACGCTGTATATGTTGAGGACTATTCTCGCCTGCTCGCCCGGCCTTGCGAATATGCGCGCTTCCACTCTAGAGTTAAAGGTCGCGGACTCGTTCACAGCGGAGACAAGATAGCTTCCAACAGGCGCTTGAGTTATGACTAGGACACCGTCTCTCCGGCTCAGCCCCCAGTAGCTTGTCTCAGGAGAGGGCCCCACAACATCGAAGACAGCGCCAACAGAGTTATTAGCAACATCCACTGCGGAGACTACCAAATCCGAGACAGAGGCCCTTGCCACAAAGCTCAGCGGGCTGAAACCTAGCGTCGGGTGGTAACCGATGTATCTGGAGGACGAGAAGACCTCAACACCACGCCAGAGAATCGTAAGGCTATAGTTCCCAGTCGGCAGGAGATAGAAGCTCGCATACCCGTTTAATGAGAGGTTAGAGGCCTCCGCCTTTCTGCCAGTCTGAGGCTCTTCTAAGAGCCGCATCAAAACAGTCGCGTTATTGAGTGGCCTCTCCATGAGGTCAACTGGATAGACTCTGAGGGTGTATATCTCTGTCTTGAGGACTTCCGCTTTAGCCAGCTCGAGGGCTTCATGAGATGAGATGTAGGCCAGTATCTCCTCGCCTATGAGGGGAGGAGCGTATCTAACTTTGACGACATAGCTGTAGAAGTCCGGAAGCCTCTTTACTAGGGCGACTCCGTCCCTGCCTACAGTATGGGATGTTGAGTAAGGATACATGTGGGCTTCCAGTATTAGTTTCGCATCTGTCAGAGGTATCGACCCCTCGTGGTCGGTGATTTTGAGGCTGAAGGTTCTAAAGGGGCTAAGCTTGAACAGCCCATATTTCCCACCCCTCAATCCCCAAACCCACCACTCACCCTCCTGCCCCTTGAGGCTATACCGATACTCATAGACTACGCCGCTAGGATATCTTAGAGCGAGGGTAATGGTTGGCTGCATCTCGAATAGGCTAGAGTGGATGTCGGGAGGGAAGTTGAAGGGGAGGGTGAAGACGGCATATGCACCACTGATGTCTGCCTCGAAGATGTATTTGATAGGGTCTACGGGTCTCAGATTCTCCTGTAGCGTCACACTTGAGCTGAGCGACTCCCCGTAACCCGGCCAAGCGAACCAAACTTTCGCGGAGACAACTTGAATAGACTTACCGGTGCAGTATCCGGTCACAGTTATCTCCCAGTCGGCGATTTTCCTGCCACCATAAATCACAGGATTCAGCTCCCTTATCGTGTAGTTCAAAATGTAGCGCGTCTCATTCATTATGCTCAGCCTCTCAAAAATTGGCCTTAAATCATCCTCCCAAGTCTGGGGAAACTTCCTCAGGAGGGGTTTCAGGGACCTCTCGCTACAGTCCCTGTTTACTATCTGGAAAGTGAGGTTGCCAACTTCGCCTGGAAAGTACCTGTCGTCGTACCTCTCAAGCCACTGGGGCTTGAGGCCACCTTCAGGCAGCCCCGTCGGCAGAAAGTAGACCTCGATATCCCAAGGAGGTGGTTGGGCACTTACTGGGGAAGCGAGCGCAGCGAAAACGAAAAAAGAAATCGCGAGGGCCGCCTCTACTCTCGGAGAAAGAGGTGCTCCTCCTCTCGACCGCGGCGGAAGACACATGTATATGCAGAGTATTCAAGCTCATTTAAGCTCTTCCCAGCTCGACAACTCCATAAAATGTGTAGGTTTTGATGCTGGTTTTCGCCTGCATCATTAAAGGTTTATAAGTACCGAACCGGCTACGTCCTCTGAGGCGCCTATCTGATTGACTGAAAGACACCCAGTTTACGGCACGACCTTGGAAGAAATTCTCGATACATTCCAAGATATGTGTTCATGTCTTAATGTGCCTCCCCATCAGCCGGTGCTTGTCCCTGCCGCGATGCTCGCGGTTCAAGAGATTCCGTGTATAGTCGTCTCTGACGCCGGCAAAACTCCGGCCCAAATAACTGAAGTAAGCGTCGTTGATGCCGGACAGATGATTAGAAGGTTGATTGAATATCAGGATGTCTGGCGATACCTGATGCGGCTAACTGCGGAAGAGGCCGCACGGCCTATTCCAACTCTGAGGATGGGAGACACTCTAGAAACCCTTCTTAACGAGATGTCCGAAGCAAGGGTTGACTTGGCCTTCGTGAGGAGTGAAAAGGGTAGGAGGCCGAGAATAGTGGACCTGCTTACAATACTGAAATACTACTCAATCAAAAGCCACATAAGGTCCTTTTTAAGGGACTTCAAAGCCGCTGGCATCTGTAGCGGCCCTCCTCTTGTATCAGTAGAGATTGTGCATACTCTCCGCGAATCGATGAAGTTGGCCGTGAATAAGGGTGTGAGGAGGTTAGTCGTCAAGCCCAGTAACACGATTTTGAGCCTTAGGTCCATAGTCCGGTTCTTCTTCGGTTCTATTCAGAGTGTTGAGCTGCTCCGTGATGATCCAGAGCGGATTCTAAACCTGCCGGTGGGTGAGTTGGGAGACTTCCTCCAGCAACCCGGTGTTGTGAATGCCGATGACAGTTTGGTTACAGTCTGTGACAGGTTGCTTGCCAGTGATGCAAAGTGCTGTCTACTCAGTGGTGGGAACGGAATTATAACTCCGTGGGACTTGACGGTCAAGCTCTACCAGAAATTTGACTCAAGGGTCAGTCCAATGTAATACGGTGGCTTAATCTCATTCGCCGAGGTGTCCATAGGCAAAAATAAGCCCTCAGATAGCCAGCTTTGCGGAGAGTATGCCTCAGCAGGCGATGCGTCTCGAGCATCTCGTCTCACAGGTCAGAGTTAGAATGACTAGAGATGTGGCGTGGATTAGGGTTGGTGGCCGTGAACTCGGAGACCTGAGGCAAGGCTCCCAAGTCTCTCTCCCCCTCTGGGCGGCGGAGAAGGTTTGGGAGGCGGGGTTGGGGGAGCAGGTGAATGGCCCGATTGACCTTTCAAGGCTTTCGCAACTGACTTTTAGGGAGCGTAGAAGCCCTGTGGAGCTGGTTGAGCTCCCGGAGAAATTTTACTACAACGTTACCGCAGCTTTGGCTGGACTGCGAGGGAAAGACCTTGAGGCAAGAGTCTTACTTGAGAGCTTCCGTGACATCGTCTCTGTCAGGATGACTAAGCTCTTGAACTTCGCCGCGAGGGGTCTCGACCTCTCTCTAATTAAAAACTTGACCGAGGAGGAGAGGGAGCTGTATCTCAAGGTTAAGGCCGTTATCGATGGCTGGATGGAGTCTCTCGGGTTGAAGGTGAGGTAGGCGATGGAGACTCTTGAGGAGGAGATTGCGAGGTTCTTCAAGCAAGAGAAGTACAGGGATATCATCTCTCGAGCCGTGGTCGCCGGGCGCAAAACAGTCCCCGTGGAATTTGGAGACCTCCTAATATTTAACAAAGAGATTGCAGAGAAGATTCAAGCTGAGCCTCTCATTTATCTTCCGCTACTCGACAACGCCGCCCTTAAGCAGCTTGAGTTCGAGTATCCCGACTACGCGGCGGTCTTGAAATACTTCAAGACAGCTGTTAGGGGGCTTCCAGAGACCATTCCAATCAGGAAGATTCGCTCGGAGCACTTGAGGAAGCTTATCGCGGTTGACGGCATAGTGGTTAGGGCCTCGACAGTTAGGCCTCTTCTCGAGAAAGGGGCTTTCAGGTGCAGATATTGTGGAAATCTCTATCGAGTGGATGGTGTCAGGCCTCCTCCGAGATGCGGCAATCCGAGGTGTAGGGAGAGGCGGCCGTCCTTTGAGCTCGTGGAGGAGGAGTCTGTCTTCTCCGATTTTCAGACACTCGGGATCCAAGAGAAGCCTGAGGACTTGCCCCCCGGACAGCTTCCCCGAGTAATAGAGGTTAGGGTTAGGGGTGATGCCGTGGATATGGCCGCGCCGGGTGACCGAGTTACTGTCACGGGTGTTCTGATGCTTTCCGCCGAGCAAGGTGAGGCCGCCTCTCAGGCGCGGAGAATTTACCTAGACTCTGTCTCGATTGAGCCGAGGGGGAAGGAGCTGGAGTCCCTCCTGATTACGCCTGAGGAGGAGAAGATGTTTAAGGAGATGGCAGCAGACCCCCAACACTATCAGAGGCTTATAGAATCTGTGGCGCCCTCGATTCAGGGGCTTGAGCACATCAAGGAGGCGGTTCTGCTACTGCTCTTCGGGGGGAGAAGTAAGGTCTTCCCAGATGGAGTGAGGGTCAGGGGTGATGTGCATGTCCTCTTGGTCGGAGACCCTGGGACTGCTAAGTCGACTCTGCTGCTCTATGCTGCTCAGATTGCTCCTAGGGGTGTGTATACTTCGGGGAGGGGTAGCACCGCTGCGGGTCTCACGGCTGCGGTTGTGAGGGATGCGGGAGGAGGCCTCGTGCTTGAGGCTGGAGCGAGCGTCTTAGCCGACATGGGTATTTGTGTTATCGATGAGATAGATAAGATGCGGCCGGAGGATAGGGTCGCGATGCATGAAGTGATGGCTCAGCAGACGGTCAGCATAGCTAAGGGGGGAATAGTCGCGACGCTTAACGCTAGGTGCAGCATCTTGGCGGCAGCCAACCCCGAGCTCGGTAGATACGATGTCTACCGGCCATTCAACGAGAACGTAAACCTACCCATCACCCTCCTATCAAGGTTTGACTTAATCTACGTCTTGAGGGACGAGCCCAGCCCCGAGACTGACCGGAAGGTCTCGAGCCACATAGTCTCACTTCACGTCGAGGGCGGCGTCAAAAAGGAGCCGCCAATACATCCAAGCATCCTGAAGAAATACATCGCATATTCGAAGAAGATTGAGCCTATACTCACTCAAGAGGCCGCGGAGATTCTGGAGCAGTTCTATCTGAGTATGAGGTCGGTTTACGAGAAGACTTCGACGGTCTCGATTACCGCGCGGCAGCTCGAATCCTTGATTAGAGTTGCGGAGGCGCGTGCTAGGGCCTGTCTGAGGAATGTGGTTACGGTTGAGGATGCTCAGGTTGCTGTGAGGCTGATGAAGAGGAGCCTCTCCGAGGTGGGCATAGACGTCGAGACTGGTAGGCCTGACATCGACGTGATAATGACTGGGAAGCCGAGGAGTGTGAGGGAGAAGCTGAGCCTCGTTTTGGACGTGATTAGGGAGCTTCAGGAGCAGCATGGCTTCGCCGACGACGAGGCTTTGAAAAAGGAGCTTCAGCAACAAGGCCTCACAAAAGCCGAGATTGACAGAATCTTGAACCGGATGATTACCGAGGGGAGGATTTATACTCCGAAGCCAGGGGCCTACAGGCTGGCGTAAAAAGTTATGAGGATTGAGGAGGCTGGGCTTTCGCGCTGGCTTCTCGAGTCTCTTAAGCGGGAGGGCATCGAGACATTTTATCCCCCCCAAGCAGAGGCCCTCAGGAAAGGCCTCCTCCAGGGAAAGAACATCGTAGTCTCCTCACCAACGGCTTCGGGGAAGACGCTCATAGCAATCATGGCAGCCCATAGGCACTTAGAGAGTGGCCGGAAAGTCCTATACCTGACGCCTCTCCGGGCCTTGACTTATGAGAAGATGGTCGAGTTTAAGAGGATAATCGGTGAGAACGGCCTAGGCTTCAAAGTCGCCGCCGTCTCCGGAGACTATGACGACCCCGGCGAATGGATTGGAAGGAACGACGTTATAGTCTCGACATATGAGAAGGCTGACAGTCTTGTCCGCCACCGCGCAAAATGGCTCTCAAGCATCGGCTTAGTCGTAGTGGATGAGGCCCATATGATTGGAGACCCGGATAGGGGGCCGACCCTTGAGATGACGATTGCCAAACTCCTCGAGACCCTTGAGTCGCCCCAGATTCTGTGCCTCAGCGCCACCGTGAGAAACATCATGGATTTCGCAGGGTGGCTTGAGGCTGTTCCTGTTCAGAGTGATTTTCGGCCGGTGCCACTGAGGGAGGGGGTGCTTCAGGGAGCGAGGGTGGTCTTCTCTGATGGCGAGACGCGCGCATTGAAGTCTGGGGGCGAGCCCCTCAGCGCCCTTGTGTTGGACTCTCTTAGAGACGGGGGGCAAGTCCTAGTTTTCGCTCTGACAAGGCGAAAAGCTGAGGCCTACGCGGAGAGGCTCGCGCAAACAATCTCGGGCTCCAAAGTTTTAGACGAGTCGTGGAGGGCGCGGCTTGAGGATTATTCTCGAAAGATTCTGGAGGAGTCGGAGTCGCCCTTCTCTGAGAGGCTTGCCTCACTTGTGAGCCGTGGAGCGGCTTTCCACCACGCAGGCCTCGGATACTTTCACAGGAGGCTAATTGAGGACGCCTTCCGAGAAGGCGCCATCCCTGTCCTCTGCGCAACACCCACGCTAGCCGCGGGCGTAAACCTCCCTGCCAGGATGGTGGTAATTCCTGAGCATAGGCGATTCGATTCCCGGAGTGGAATGAGGTCTTTAAGCGTGACTGAGTATAAGCAGTTCTGCGGAAGGGCAGGGAGGCCTCTCTACGACTCGATAGGATACGCCATACTTTTCGCCGCTAACAGGGTTGAAGCTGAGTATCTGATGGAGAAGTATATCCGAGGGGAGCCTGAGAGGGTTTTCTCCGTCCTCGGTAGCGAGAGGCATCTCCGTAGCCATATTCTATCTCTCATAGCCTCGGGTCTCGCCAGGTCTGAGCTCGCCCTCGGAAGAATAATCAGCAGGACATTCTACGCCCACATCTTCGGTACGCAGGGGCTCTCGGAGAAGATAGACTCAATATTGGAGATGCTCCAGGCACATTCCCTGATTTCGCGAGACATCGGCTTAGAAGCCACTAGACTTGGAACGCGCGTCTCAGAGCTCTACATAGACCCCGTAACCTGCATCGACATTCTACACTACACCGCGGGAGTAGAGAGGCTCTCCACGCTTGCCGCACTCCAAGTAATCTGCCTCACGCCAGACTTATCCGAGACCACAGTCGCGAGAATAAGGTCCTCCACCCTCGAGAGGGTTCTTAACGAGATTGGTGAGGAGCTTCTTGTTGAGCCGCCTGACCCCGAGGAATATCCCGAGGATTACGAGTTCCATATAGATAGTCTCAAGAATGCTGTGGTGCTCTGGTCGTGGGTGAACGAGGTGCATGAGCGCGACATCTATGAGCGGTTCAACGTAGAGCCTGGAGACTTCGCCGCCATCAGGGAGAGGGCTGAGTGGATATCCTACGCAGCGTCGAGCATACTTGAAGTCGCGGGGCGTAAAAAGTTAGCTTCTGTCTACAGGGCGCTCACGGAGAGGCTTAAGCATGGGGTTCAGGAAGAGCTTCTCCAGCTGGTCTCACTTCCCGAGATAGGTCGCGTCAGGGGAAGAATGCTCTGGCGTAATGGCTTCAGAACAGTTGAGGACGTAAGAAGAGCTAGCTTAGACGACCTCGCCAAAGTCCCGGGCATAGGGACCGCGATAGCGGCGAAAATCAAGAGGGCCGCCGAGGAGCTAAACCCTTAAGCCTGTGAGGAGCAAGACACCGATAGATGCCCCCAAAATATCGGCAGAGGAGCCGGGCCTCGCATCAACTCTCCTGAGATAATCATCAAGCTCCAAAGCCGCCTTCAAGCCCTCTTTAGAAGCTGCTCCGCCGAGTCTGAGCACCTCCGCCGCCATAGACTGCACAATCCGAGCCACATGAAGGCCCCTCCTCCTCACTATGTGGGTGTCCGGCCTACTTGCCATGACCGAGAGAAGTGCATTCACACAAGCAGTCTCGAGAAACTCGTCTTTATCCTCCTGAGTCTCCATAAGAGTTTTTAGAGCCCTCCCGAAGAGAAGCGGATATCCATCGAGAAGCTCGTCAGCGACCATGTCTCTACCGCGGTAGGGCTCTAATGCCTCCAGAGGCCCAGCTCTGCGGCGTCTCAGAAAATCGTAAGTCTCGGAACTGTTTACGTCGAGGAATGGGACGCGGCCGAGGCCTCCCGGCCCGACGAGGCTTATCGCCCTGAAGATATTCACGGCGTCAAGCCACCCGAGCCCCCGGAGAGCCTTCACAGCGGCCCTCCTCAGAGCCTCAGGCTTCACAGCCTCTCCGACCAAACTCCCCGCCCCCGCCGCCAGCGGCATAGTCAAAAGGACTGAGCCCAAATGAGTGTTTCCTCCACGCTGCACCCTCAAAGTAACTCCAACAGCCTCCAGAATCAGTTTACCGAGTCTGTTCCGCGTCCTGCCTCTCCGACCGAGCCTCGAGGACTCAGCGAAAAAGGGGTGGAGTGAGACGGCGCTGGCCGAAAGTTTGAAGAGGTCAAGTTCTTTGAGCCGTTTTATGCGGTCGACGAGCCCGGGCTTGGGTTGGGAGATGGCCTCGAGGAGAAGTCCGGTTGTGAAGCAACGCGCAACCTCCAAATCACTCGCCGCGTGGTGCGCCTCTCCATTCAAGGGGACCCACCCAACTTCTCCCCTACAACCACGCCCAATCTTTTATCCACACTAACCTTGAAGCCAAGTCTTCTGAGCCTCTCGGCGACACCCCTGTAGAGCCTTATCCCCCTAAACCTCTCACCCGGCCTCCCAACGTAATGGACTAACGTGCCTCCACGCCTCAAGACTCTGAAGACTTCACCATAAAACTCCCTCGAGTAAAGTTCACCGGCAAGGGCTAGCCTAGGCGGGTCGTGAATAGCCACCTCAAAAAAGTTGCTAGGCAGCTCAAAAATCAAGCTCGATGCATCATCGTTGATCACCACCACCTTCTCCGACTCAAGCACCCAAGACCATGGATTAAGCTCCGCGAGCTTCAAAACGTTAACATCTTTCTCGACTGTGAGGATGAACGAGGCGCCCAGCTCCAAAGCCGATGAAGCAGTGTAGCCAAGACCCGTGCATATGTCTAAGACCACGGAATCCTTCAACTTTCTAGACGCCTTCATAACTTTGAGGCGTGCGTCTTCCTCGGGATGTATCCCCTTAACGCGGTGCATGTGTATTCCGTCTATCTCAAGGGTGGGGGCGTGCCCCGGCCCGCTTTTGACCAGCTTGTAGAAGTGGTCTGCCCTAACCTCCAATTTCTCGAGGGCGCCTGAGACTAAAGCGTAGACGGACCTGTCGTCATCAAGAATCTCCCTCAAGGCATCGAGGGGGACTGCAGCGCCTCTAACCTCGACGCCCGATTTAGAGAGAGCCACTGTCTCGCGACTCCTCCAGAGGTCTAAACTCACCTCAACCTCTCCGAGACCACTTTCGGCGGCTGAAAGTATCTCGAGAGCCACCTCCTTGGTGAATAGAGGATAGGGCCGCCTCCTGAATGAATATACTTCAAGTTTGCCTAAGTCCAGCCCAACGGGTCTCTCCAAGCTCCAATACCTACTCAACCCATTTTACATCGTTAAAATATTTTAGCCGGCCGGATAGACCCCAAAAAGAAACATGTCGAAAAGGATAGAGCAGATTGTCCCATCTATCAGGGCGGCCCTAGCCGATATCTTGGTCAAAAAATATGGATTGCGGAAGAGCAAAGTTGCGAAAGTTTTAGGGGTGAGCCCGGCGGCCATAACGCATTATGTCTCCGGGGCTCGTGGCCAGAGATTTTACGGCGTGGATAAGGAGACTGAGGAGAAGATAGAGGAGCTCGCCGGCCGCATAGCTAGAAAGATATCCCTAGGGATGCTGGACTCTGCCTCGGCCGAGTTAAACTTGCTCCTCAACCAGCTCATGCTCTCCCGAGCAGCTCAGGGACAGCGGGTCGAGTCAAGGGTCCATAAGTCGGTGATTGAGGCGCTTTTGGACAGGGTTACCCTTGAGGAGGAGGCGGCGAAGAGGGCATTGGAGCTCTCTTCGAGCGCCTCTTCGCAGCTCGCTAAGATGGTCCTGAAGCAGATGGCCGTGGACAGCATGAGGCACGCCGACATTTTATCCACCCTAATTCACATCCTCGAAAACAATGAAGAAGTGACCTTAACGAGGGAAGACTTATCTCTCATAGCCGAGATGTCCAGGTTCGAGGAGAGGGCGGAGGGGGAGAAGCTGTCCGAGATGCTCCTCGGCGGGTCGAGCCAAGTAATGAAAGCTCTCCTAACATCGATTGACATGGACGAGCAGAAGCATGAGATGCTCCTGAAAATTATTCTTAACCCTCACGAAGGAGACGGGAAGATAAATTAAGCGAAGCCGGGCTGCTTTTGTGTGGTTTGGATAGGCTATGGTCTCCTTGGCGCATGGAGTATATTCAGAGGGCCGAAAAAACTAGCGGCTGCATCTTCTGCGAAAAGCCTAGAGAGAGGAGAGACAAGGCGAACCTGATACTGGCGAGGGGGAGGCTCAGCTTCGTCATGCTTAATGCATATCCCTACAACTCTGGACACCTCATGATAGCCCCCTATCGCCATGTAGGTCAGCCCACACTTCTCAGAGACACAGAGTTCGTCGAGATTTTCCGACTACTCAGAACATTCATAAGCGTCTTGGACAGAACATATGCGCCCTCAGGATACAACATAGGCATGAACGTTGGGAGGGCCTCGGGCGCCGGAATTCCTGGGCACATTCATCTACATGTGGTCCCACGCTGGGCAGGAGATACAAACTTCATGCCAGTGATATCCAGCACCAAAGTCCTTCCCGAGCTGCTCGAGCAGAGTTACGAGAAGATATACGCGGCCCTCGACGAATCAATCAAGTCAAGACTAATCAACGAGACATAGCCCTTCAGACGCTTTCGCCACAGGAAATAGCCGCGTCCATGTGCCCCTCTTCTCGAGAGTTTGTTAGACCACTTAGGCGCTTTCTCGCCTCTCTGTAATACGGTGATGCTGGGTTAGCGAGTAAGACCACTTTACTTGCTTCGTCTTCCGCCGCATAAACGTAGCCCGTGAAATGTTTGAGCTCCGATGCGAAGCTCTTGATGTCTTCCAGTGTGGGCATATGGTCGCGTGTGAGCCGCTTCTGAGACTCTCCGACGTGAACATACCCCTTACATTCAACGAAGTCCGGTGTGGCCAGCCTGATTGCCTCAGCATATTTCTCAGGGGCTTTAAGGTTGAGATATTTGACGAGCGTCAGCCTGATCACCTTTCTACATTTGAACTTCGGCATTATGCTAAGGCTCCGCCAGACCCTCTCCCAGCTGTCAGGAATTAGAGGCTTATTTACCCTGAGGTGGGTCTCCTTGTCCGGACCGTAGAAGCTTATGTATAGGTTCGTCGGCTCAGCGTCCCTCTCCAGCAGCTCTTCGAGCCTCTCGGGCATAGTTCCGTTAGTGACTAAGAAGGTTGTCATGCCTCGGCTCCGCGCAAGCCTGATGAGTTCAGGCAAATATGGATAGAGTGTTGGCTCACCGTCTAAGCTTATTGCGATGTTTGTAGGAAGCATGGCCTCGAAGAATTTCCTCCTCTCAACCCTTGAGTTACCCTTGAAGCCGGAGAGCAACCGCCTCTGCTCCTCAATTAAAGCCTCCAGAAGCGTCTCGGGCCTCTCCCAGTCTCCGCCAAAGGGCTGGCCTCGGTTTATTGTGTGGAACCTCCAGCAAAATACGCAGGCCATGTTGCAGTACTGTAGGCTGGGTGTCATTTGGAGGCATCTGTGGCTCTCAACACCGTACCACGACTTGTAACAGTGCTTTCCACCCCTCAGGGCGGACTTGGTCCAGTGGCAAATCTTCACGGCACTATGCTTGCCCACCAGCCTGTATCCGCTCCGAATAAATTTCTCTGCCCCCCTGACTTCGAGCCTAAACTTTCTCCGCGGCTCAGCCACAGCCTCCGTCATCTTCTAAAAGCTCTTTGTCTGCTGGCTGGATTTAAGCTTGGAGGAATGGGCCAAAAACCGTCAATCAGGTTTAAAATGAGGGCGTCTAGTCTGACAGGAGTAACCGGGGGGCATGCGTCTCGTCTTCAAATTTGGGGGGACCTCGCTCGGGGATGGTGAGCGAATAAAACGCTGTAGCTCCTTAGTCAAGTCATATTATGAGCAAGGGAATGGCATCGTCGTCGTGTGTTCGGCGATGGGAGATACGACAGATATTCTCATCGCTATGATGAACGCTGCGGTTAAGGGGGATAGGGGGGCCGTGGAGGGTTATCTTAGGGCGCTTAGGGATGCTCACCTTGCCGCCGCTTTAGAGGTGGTGTCGGACGGAGAGCTCAGAACAGAGACTGTCCAGCTCTTGAATGAGAGGTTGAACGACCTAACACACATACTCTCCAGCATCTACTTTCTCCGCGAAGTCACACAGAGAAGTAAGGACCTCGTATTGTCCTTTGGCGAGAGGCTCTCAACTTGGATATTCACCTCAACCCTACGCGGGCTAGGCATACCTGCAAAATACTTTGAGGGCGGAGACGCCGGCATAATAACTGACAGCGACTTCGGATACGCCACACCGATTCTCGACGAGACCATCGAAAACATAGGTAAGACGTTGTTACCCCATCTAAGTGAGGGAGTTGTCCCCGTAGTTACGGGATTCATAGGGCGGACGCGCGATGGAGCCATAACGACCCTCGGGCGTGGTGGCTCGGACTTGACAGCCACTCTTTTGGGAAGTGGAATCGGGGCTGACGAGGTTGTCCTCTGGAGCGATGTGGATGGTCTGCTTACCACGGACCCGAGGATAGTGAAGACAGCTAAGACAATCCCACAACTCTCCTATGAAGAGGCTCTAGAGATGGCGGTTTTCGGGGCGAAGGGCCTCCACCCACGGGCCATAGAGACAGCCCAGAAGTTCGGGATCAAGGTCCGCATAAAGAACACTTTCAATCCAAGTGCCCCTGGCACGCTTATCACAACTCATGGAGTGAGCACGGGCTCCGTCGTCAAGAGTGTGTTACTTGTGAGGGATGTCGCCATGATAACCGTCAAAGGCTCCTCAGTCATCGGGAGGCCCGGAAGCGCCGCTAAGGTGTTGCAGAGCCTTTCCGATGCGGGCATAAATGTGATGATGATTTCCCAGAGCGTCTCGGAGTCCAGCGTCTCCCTAATAGTTAGGCGTGACTGCGCCGACAGGGCCCTTGAAGCGATAAAAGGGTCAAGCCCCGCGGGGGCTATCAGAGGAATTGAATGTGAGAGGGATGTCGTCGTATTGGCGGTTGTCGGTGAGGGTATGAAGGGGACCCCGGGCGTAGCTAGCAGGGTCTTCGGCGCCGTGGCAAAGAGGGGGGTTAACGTGCGAATGATAGCTCAGGGAAGCTCAGAGCTAAACATATCATTCGTGGTCAAGGAGGCTGATGGTTTTGAAGCCGTGCGGGCCATTCACGAGGACTATGGCCTAAGCTGAAACAGTCCTCCACCAAACTATGAGGACTCAATAGTCGCAAGGCCTCTAGCTATCAGGTAAGCCGCCGCAAAGACCGGAAGCTCCAAAGAGCGCGGCTCAAGAATCTCGTCGAACTCTTCGCCACCTAGTCTGAAGCCGGGCGAATATGCGACCCTTACCCTCACTCTGCTGTCTCGAGGCAGGACCACACACTCTGTTAGAGGGTCGAAGTCTTCAATCGACTCTAGCGGGACTTTCTTAGCGAGTAGCCCAGTCTTGCCGTTAAGGGTGCCTGACATCCTCAAGAGCCTGTGAATGTCTGTCGTAACTACTGGGTCAATTTTGAGGGCCTCCTGTCCTATGGCCATCTCCACCAGAATTGCCCAGAAGCCGTAGGGTGCGATTGTCCAGTCAGGCTCCTCAGACCAGGCAGCCCGCACCTCGTCGAGGATATTCATGTATTTTGATAGCTCCTTAGCGGCATCTGACTTCTGAAGGATGGAGTAGATGCGACGAACAATCCTCCCCCGCCAGCCGGCCTCTGTGAGAACTGGCCTCGGGAGGAGCTCGAGCCTTGGCCTTCCTCTCCCCGTCCTTCTCCCCGGCAGCCCTAACAGCGCGGGGCTAAGCCCCACACACATCAAATAGCCAACCAAGTCTTTACGAGCCAACGAATCGAGGGCCAAGTAATCCTCCGAGTAGGCCACCACGTGATAACCCCTGTTCCCCGAGAAACCCACCATCAGACTCTCCTCCTCCACCCCGAGCTCCTCAACCAAAATCTCGACAAGCCGCCGCGTCTCAGAGCGAGCCGCGCTCAAACACTTGTCGCAAACCCAGTCAACCTCCTTAGCGGCAGAGCCGCACCTCGGACAGGTTTTAGCATCGGCGTCGAGCAGTCCATGGACGGTGCATATCCGGTATGTGTGCTGTGAAACGCAGGGCAGGTTCAGGTGGTCGGCGTCGATGTCGAAGATTAGGTCGGCGGCAAGCCAACCCTTCTCCTCCATGGGGGCGGAGGGGTATTGATAGTAGGCTGCTGAGCGATACACATGTAAGGGAACTACCCTGGCAATCTCTGCTCGGACCTCCTCAGCAGACTTGAACGAGAGATGCCTCACCATCTCCCACCTATCGAGAGACCAGTATCCAAACTCCCTTGCCTCTGGCTGAGGAGGAGGTGAGACCATGTGGGCGTTGTCTTGGTAGAAGTTACGGAAGACTTTCTTTAGGAAGGCCGCAGACTTGTCTGCTTGAGCGGACAAACTTCTCACGACAACTAAGTAAAGGCGGAATAAAAATAAGGCCCGAGAAGCCGGCTACTCTGAGACTCCAAGTCTGAGTAGAATTCTCTGCCAGTCAAGCCTCGTTATGACGTAAACAAGCAACATCGCCGCGCCGGCGCTAGCAACTGCGAATAAGATAGCCACCTCGGCCTGAAGACCGGTAGGGCCGCACTCCACCAGCAGACACGCAAGCTCCATCCAATATAACGCCGCAAAAGAGACGACCGTTGTAATGAAAAGCTTCCCAGCGAAGACGATTGGAAAAAAATAGGCGTTCCGATATCCCCCAACCGCGAGGAGAACATAGACTATGTCGTCTGGGACAGGAGTCGCTGCAGTTAAAAGGACAACGACCCAGCCGTATCGCCGTATAACCTTCTCGAGAGGGGCTATTCTATCGAGAGACTCTCGACTAAGGAGCCTCCTCCCACCCCTAAAGAGGTTGAAGAGGATGAATTTGCCCGAGGCGGCGCCGGCCGCGCTAAGTAGGGCGGTGGGAAGTGGGTCAAGCCTCCCACCAATTATGCCCAAGAGTATCGGCGGGATATATGGACCGGAGACGAAGGGAAGAAGGCTCCCAAGAAGGCTCGCCGCGAATACGCCGGTATAGCCGAGCGTCGTTAAGCTGGTCCAGAACTCGGGGTCAAAAAGGTTCAATCACTATTGAAGGGTCGGGCTCGTCCGGTATTTAAAAATGCGGGGCGGACAAAAAGCAAGAAAATCGGTCGGAGCTGTGGAATATTCTTAAAGGGCGGCTTGAGTTCTTTTCAGGCGGCTGAGTTGAAGGTAGTAATTCAGATACCCTCAGCACTCAGGGCACTTACAGGGAATCTCTACAAAGTCGAGGTAGAGGCCGAGTCAGTCGGTGAAGCGCTTACAGCCCTAATAGACCGCTACCCATCCTTAAGTCGATACATTTTTGATGAACAGCAAAGGCTTAGAAGCTTCGTCAATATCTTCGTCAACGACACAGACATCAAGACGTTGAACGGTCTCGATACTCGGCTCAAGGACTCAGACAGGCTTCTAATTCTTCCAGCGATCTCGGGAGGACGCGCCTTGTAAGGCGAATATACTTAAAAGGAGGCTTCAAATTTCCAATTAGCGAGGTGTGTCAAAACTCGCTCAAGGTCAAGCTGGTAAGGTATCTCGGCATGTGAGCTTCTCGACAGAGGAGATACGTAGATACGGCCGGCACCTGATTATGCCTGAAGTTGGTCTCGAAGGTCAGAGACGCCTTAAAGAGGCGAAGGTTCTTGTGGTTGGCGTGGGGGGCCTAGGCTCTCCAGTCTCGCTTTATCTCGCTTCGGCAGGTGTGGGGGAGATAGGGCTTTTGGACTTTGATGAGGTGGATGAGACCAATCTTCAGCGCCAAGTGATTTTCACCACTCCAGATGTCGGGAGGAAGAAGGTCGAGGTTGCAAGAGAGAGGCTCCTCAGACTCAACCCACACATAACTGTAAAGACTCACGACACTCAAATCACCTCCGAGAACGCCCTAAACATAATAAGGAATTATGATATAGTCGTAGACGCAACCGATAACTTTCCGACGAGATACCTACTCAACGACGCCACTGTTCTACTCAAGAAACCGCTGGTGTACGGAAGCATATTCAGGTTCGACGGCCAAGCCAGTGTCTTCTACGCCGGAAAGGGCCCATGCTACAGGTGCCTCTACCCTGAGCCGCCGCCCCCAGGCCTAGTCCCCTCTTGCGCGGAGGGAGGTGTCTTAGGTGTCCTACCCGGAATAGTAGGCTCCCTCCAGGCTAGCGAGGTCCTGAAACTTATCATCGGGATTGGTGAGCCACTTATAGGAAGACTCCTACTCGTCGACGCCCTCTCGATGAGCTTCAAAGAGCTCCGAATTAGTAGAGATAGGAACTGCCCAGTCTGCGGAGACAAACCCACGATAAAGGAGTTGATAGACTATGAGCAGTTCTGTGGAGTGAGGACTTCGGGGGAGGCCCTCGACGCGACGAGAAACACCGTCACTCCGCTCGAGTTAAAGAAGCTCATAGACTCGGGCGAGGACATTCAGTTAATTGATGTGAGGGAGCCTGTCGAGTGGGAAATTTGCAGGATTCCCGGAGCCAAGCTGCTTCCCCTCGGCCAGCTCACCTCAAGGCTCCACGAAATAGACCAGACAAAAAAAGTCATAGTCTACTGCCACTCGGGTCAGAGAAGCGCCCTAGCCGTCAAACTTCTCAGAGACCTGGGTCTAACAAACACCTACAACCTCGCGGGCGGAATAGACGCTTATGCCGAGCAAGTCGACTCCTCGATACCGCGCTATTAAACTAAAAACCTAAAACTACCCACCACTTTGGAAGATTACGGTAAAGCGGGGGTCGCCAAGCCTGGTCAAAGGCGCAGGGCTCAGGATTCCGCAACGGTATGAGAGCCCCTGTCCCGTAGGGGTTCGTGGGTTCAAATCCCACCCCCCGCAAAAGAAGCCCCCTAAGCAGTTGCACGCCTGTTATCCCTTCTTTCCTTAATCACCCTCCCCCTAACTCCCGCGAAGTAGGTTCTCTCGCGCTTCACAATCTCTTCGAGCCGAGCCGCGCCAAGGTGAAGTTCCTCCATGTCGGTGTGGGCCATGAACCAGACTAATCGAGGGTAAACCGAGGCCCTGAACTCCCTCTCGGTCAATCCTAACGATTTGCAATTTTCAAGTCTCTCCTCCATCCACGCCGACAAGTCATCTATGGACTCGATATCGTGCATGCAAGCCCCATCTTTCTCAAAGAAGAATACGAAGTCAAAGGGCATGGAATCAACCTGAAGCGCGTGAAACGTCGTTTCGTAGGCCTTGAGGTATGGTTGAAAAGAGACACCTCTAAAGGCGAAGCCAGCCCCTCTCAACGCCCTGATGAAAGCGGCTAGAATCTTAGCATCCTTACTGTTAAAGGTCGAGATGAGAAGGGAAGAGG
Source organism: Candidatus Calditenuaceae archaeon (assembly GCA_025059595.1). GTDB lineage: Archaea > Thermoproteota > Nitrososphaeria_A > Caldarchaeales > Calditenuaceae > HRBIN02. Next base: position 35,330 of record JANXDI010000019.1, read on the forward strand.
GCTTAAGAACTCTGTAGCACTCTCTGAAGACTTCTCGAAGCCCACATTCATAGTCGCTCAGAGTGAAACGTCGTGTCCTGTTTATCACTATCTCCCCCCGCTTAGGGGACTTTACGCCGAATAGCCAAAGGAAGTAGTCTGCAAGTTCGCCGTAATTGACGTTGCCGCCGTAGGGTGGGTCCGTTATTACGATATCGACACACTCTGAAGGGAGCGGCAGTGACCGGGCGTCGGCTTCGATGACCATGTAGGTAGAGCCGCCACACATGTCTTCGAAAGACTTTGCCTCCCTGGCGAAGTCTCCTATGAATTTGTTTGAGAACTCCTTTCCTTGGATAACCGCTCGGGCCCTGTTGAGGAACTGCCTCCAGACATTGACCTCAACGAATTTTGGGTAAATCCAGTAAGAGTGCATGGCCCATCCCTCAAGAACCTCCCCCTTAAGATGGCTCATCTTCGATGCCCATTTGAGGGTGCTGCTCAAAGTGAACAATAGGAAGGATTCAGCCTCCTCGAGACCCTCTGTCCTACATACTCTCTCAATCTCTTCCTTTATTTTCAAGACTGCAAAGAGGTTTCTAGATGTGAAGAGCTCGTGATAAAATCTGATACCTCTTTTCAAGAGGTCCGCTGTCTTATCGCCAACGTCTATCTCCACAATCGGAAATGTCGGAAGACGCGGGAGGAATGGGCTTCCCGCTTCAGTCTCGAGCACACCCTCCCCCCCACAGCTACTGCACTCGTAGCTTACTCGAAGAGGCTCGTCAGTCAGTGAGTCGAATTCCGTCCATTTGGCCACTCCTTGCCCTCGACATCTAGGGCATCTAAAACGGTATAACTCACTCGCGATAGGGTCAAGTCGAAGCTTGAGTTTTTCAAGTGCTAGTCGATACGTTTCAATATCGAGAGGCTTTACTTGGTGAATCATTATCTTGACCGCGAGGGGGTTGATATCTACGGCAATAACTTTCCGCCTCTCAATAAGACCTTCCACTAGGGTAACTCCACCACCAGCGAAGGGGTCCAGGATTATATCGCCCGGCTTCGTGAACAATCTGATTAGCGCCCTGAAAATCGCCCAAGGCCGCCTAGCCCAAAATTTATGCATCCGATAAACCGTTGTGTGAACAGTAGCTCGAAAAACACCCAACTCCATAATCCTCGACGCCAGCTTATTGGAGGCAGAGGGGTCAACGAGGACGTCGCCCAGCTCAGGTAGGGGAGGCTTCAGCCCGCCTCTCTCTTCAACAAAGTCCCTTTCTTTCACACTCTATCACCATAATCACTAACTCTCTATTATCTCTACATACTATCATGAAGCCACCTCAGAAGCCTCACATGCTAAAATTCTTTCACGGCCTCACAACTACTTTCACAGCTAAACGCTTCTGAGCGGCTTCGAAGGCCTCTTTTATTCTGTCAAGCGGAAAGGCGTGGCTAATTATCCTTGAAGGCTTAAGCTCGCCGCGTCTAATTAAGTCCAGAGCGCTCAAGTAATCATCCCTTAAGGCGTCCGCGCTACCGGTTATCACAAGTTCATTGTAATGAATTCTGTTTGTATTCAAACCAAACTCGTAGTCGGGGTGGGCGCCAGCGAAAATGTTGACTCGACCGCCCTTCGAGACCAGCCTGAACGCATTCGTTAAAGCATCTGCGTTATTCACCGTTAAGATGACGGCATCCGCCCCGTATCCTTCAGTAGCCCTCATAACCTCAGCGTAAAAGTCAGTCTCCAAGGAGTTAAGCACAAAATCGGCTCCAAGCTCCTCAGCCAACGCAAGCCTATGACCATGATGGCCTACCACGAGGCACTTCCCTCCAAACCTCTTCACAAGCATTAAGTGAAGTAAGCTCATAGGGCCGTCACCTATAATCACCACAGTATCATCGCTCTTCAAACCCACGCGTCTGAGACCGTGCAAACAGCAGGCTAAAGGCTCAGTTAAGCAAGCATCTTCAGAGCTAATGCTCGACGGAAGTTTAATCAGATTTTCCTCCATCACCTTAATGAACTCTGCAAACCCCCCGTGGACATACCTCTTCCTTGGACAGAGGTTAACTCTTCCCTCCCTACAATACTTACACGCACCGCACGAATTTATTATGTAGGGCGTGACAGCATCTCCCTCCTTTACAAGCGCCGTGTCCGGGCCGACGCCCACAACCTCGCCAGCCCACTCGTGACCGGTAAAGCCGGGGCTCTCTTTCCCGTAGGGTGTTTCCTGATAGCTTTTAAGTCCATTAAAAAACTTCAAGTCACTAGCACATAGGCCACAAATCTTTACGCGAACAAGAACCTCTCGACTCCCCAAACGCGGCAAGGCAGCCTCCTCAACAACAACTTCTCTGGGAGAAAGGACAAAAGCGGCCCTCATCACGTCCAAAAAGGTTTTTCACGGACTGTAAATATAAAACTTCGCAACTTTGGTCATGACGCAGAACGATTCAAGCTAAAACCATCTTAAGAGAGACCGAATTGCCTTATGCTTCAGAAAGAATTTTTTAACTTCTGGGCTATGTGAAATTGATGGACAATTATGAGGCCACGTATAGCAATTGTTAATTCCGCAACTTTTGGGGCCTACACAGGGGCATTTGAGAGGCTGAGTGCCCTTGGAGAGGTGGAGAGACTTAGCCTTCCAAGGGAGCTTAAGGGCAGGGAGCTGGCCACCCGCCTCTCCGGCTTCCAGATTATCGTTGCGAGCACCAACCCGAAATACGATGAAGAATTTTTCAGGTCTAACAAGGACGTAGTCCTGCTCGCCCGCAACGGTATTGGTCTTGACAACATAGACCTGAAAGCCGCCACCGAGAATGGTGTAATCGTGACGAGGGTTCCCGGGGAGGTTGAGAGAGAGGCGGTTGCAGAGCTAGCTGTTGCGTTGATGCTTGACGCGCTGAGGTCTGTCTCAGCCGCCTGTCTCGCGGTGAGGGATGGTAAGTGGCGCGAAAGGGGCCGCTTCATCGGGCTTGAACTTAAGGGCAAGACTGTCGGGATAATTGGTTTAGGGAATATTGGTGGGCGGGTTGCCGAAATTTTGACGGCGGGATTCCAGGCTAGAGTGATTGCTTACGATCCCTACGTAACCGTCGATGAGGCTGAGAGGCTATGTGTCAAGCTCACAGACCTCGAAACACTGCTCAGAGAGTCAGATATAATATCACTACACGCGCCGCTCACAGACCAGACATATCACATTATTAACTCTAAAGCCATTTCAATTATGAAGGACAAAGTCATTCTCGTTAACACCGCGAGAGGCGGCCTTGTCGACACTAACGCCTTGCTTGAAGCACTGGAGTCAGGTAAGCTACTCTACGCAGCCTTAGACGTGATAGAGGGCGATTATGTCGGTCCTGAGCATCCATTACTTAGGCATGAGAACATAGTTATAACGCCACACATAGGAGCATACACATACGAATCTTTTAAGGGTATCGATGAATGTGTTGTCGAGTCTATTGAGGCGGTCGTCAAGGGTATGAGGCCGAAAAACGTGGCAAACATAGAAGTCTTTGAGAGGCGGGTCAGGGCGTTGGCATAATATTTATATGTCTCACACCGCAATAGAATCAGCGTAACCCATATGTCATTCTCAGCACACATAGACACGGTTAAACATCTAATCACACCATACACAAACCACAGAGTCGTAAAGCTATCCTCACTAAAAGAATACTTTATCGACCAAGAAGCGGCGGAAAAGATTTTGAAGGAAAAAGACCCAGTAGTTTACGAATATTATGAAAAAACTTTCGAAAATGAGGAGGAGAACATGAACTTCGGACTGACGATAATTTATCCGGGAAAAATTGGCCGCGAATATTTCATGACGCGGGGTCACTTTCACGTTAAGAGGAAACCGGAAATATATCTGGGGCTAAAGGGAGAAGGACTAATCCTCATGCAGTCGTTTGAGGGAAGGGTCGAGTGGCAGCCTCTTAAGCCTAA
>JANXDI010000004.1 GCA_025059595.1 Candidatus Calditenuaceae archaeon
TGCGTCGAGGAGCTCAATGAATTCGCTGTTATGGTTTGAGCCTTTTAGATTTGTGGCCAATTTTGAGCTTTTGTTAGTCAAGCAGTTTCTGTAATTTTGCGGGTGGGTAGCTGTATATAAGCTTATAAGTCAGACCAGTTCCAGATTTAAATCCATGCAACCTTTATTGATGGACAGATTAACAAAATTTATAAACCTGTCAGTACAGATAATCGCGTGGTCACACCTGCAGTGACGAGGGCCCGCGAGCCCATCGGCAAGTACTACGCCGAGAATATCGATGTCAACGGTGTTTTCCGCGTCCCGGCTGCTCTTCCGTCGCTCTGTGTCAGGAGAGGTCGAAGTGTAGCTGAGGTGACGGCGGTTGCGCCCGACCTCTCGGGGCTTATCGTGTTGCTCTCGTGTGTCGCATCTAAAAGGACGGTTGATGTTTTGAGTGGCTCTGTGGCCAAGCTTCATGACGGAAGACTTCTCGTCTCCCTTTTCGTCGACTATACTGACTCGGGGATGAGTATTGGGGGGATGGAGCAGTGTCTCGCAGGGCTGGGCGTCGTTGAGAAGGTCTCGTTGAATGGTGCTTTGGCTGGTGGCGTCGCGGTCAATCACCACCTCTTCCCGCTCATGATGGGTGATAAGAGAGCTGTCGTCTTCGCCGTTGACTATTTCCGCGAGATGCTGGACCAGTTGAGGGAGAGGCTTGGTGAGGCGGCCAATGTCCTGCTGTATGACATGGGTAGGAGGTATGGTGTGACTTTTGCGAGACAAGTGGGGGAGGATACGGGGCTGAACCGCGACGGGCTTGTCAAGATGGCTTTGGCCGAGGTTCAGGCCGCCGGCTGGTGCATCGCCAGCAGCTATTTAGCGGACCCGAGTAGGAGGGCTTGGAGGGTCTCCGTAAGGGAGCTCTTCGAGTGCTCGAAGACGAGGATTGACGGCGGAGTTAACCAGAGCCACTTCTTCAGAGGCTTCATCGCGGGGTTGTTTGGAGAAGTGTTCGGTGCGGCAAGTATCTCGTGCGTCGAGACGCTCTGCGCCGGTAATAGGGCTGACCTGTGCGAGTTCGCCGTCTGGGTTTAGCGAGCCTCGTCCCCGGTGAATGGGCTAAAGACCGACCCTATACTACTCCGGGCTATCGGCACCTCTTCCTGTAGGTCTCTAAGGCCCACGGGAAGATTTCACCCTCCTCCGCCCTGAAGTGCCTCTCAAGCATGTCTCTTAGGCCATCCCTCAGCTCGGCGAGTCTCTCGGGTGAGCTGGAGGCAAGGGATTGCATCTCGGAGATTAGTCGATGTATCTCTCTGTGCTCCTGGAAGACCTTCACCGCGCGTTCGGCTCCCATTCTCCCGTACTCTTCGAGGAGGAGCTTGAGGATTGACGCCTCTTCGTCTATGATGTGCTGGTCGAGGTAGGGCTTGAAGTTGACAAGCTCTTCAGCAGCCTCGCCGTATCTCCCCTCCTGCAGGAGCCCGTTGAGGCGGGTAAGAAGGGCCTTTACCCGGCCGTGCTCCTCAACCAGCACTCTAATGAGCTCTTGGAGCTCGAGCCTCCGGGGTCTCACGCACCGCATACGCGGCCGCGCGTTTTTTAGTTTCCGCCCCCAACCACCTCCAGTTGGATGGTATCTAGAAATATTGGTGGTGCGTGGTATTTTGGGTCTTGTCCCTAAGTCTGGCCCACGTGAGGAAGGTGGCGGAAGAGGCTCTTCCGGTCCTCTCGGCGGAGAGGGCTGTTTTGGAGATTGAAGCTAAGAGTGCGACGATTGTTGGTGATACTCACGGCGACCTCGAGACGACCGAGCGCGTCCTCGATAAGGTTGAGAGAGGCGTTATCGTCTTTTTGGGCGACTATGTGGACCGGGGTCCTTATCAGTTAGAGAATATAGTGAGGCTACTGGAGGCGAAGGTGGATGAGCCGAAGAGAATCTTCCTTCTGAGGGGTAACCACGAGTCGAGGGAGATGAACATGTATTACGGCTTCTATGACGTGGTTTCCCGCCGGCTCGGCTCAGGCTTTTACGGGATGTTCGGGAGACTCTACTCTGCTCTCCCAGTTGGCGCGGTGTTAAGCTGCTCCACCATACTTCTTCATGGCGGAGTGCCTGAGGGTGCCGCATCGATTACAGAGGTTGCGTCGCGGGGGAAGCAGGGTGAGGACATAGAGGACCCGGTTGTTTTTCAGGCGCTCTGGAACGACCCGCGGGAGTGGGTCGAAGAGTTTATGTCCAGTCCGAGGGGAGTGGATGCGAGGGTTTTCGGGCGTAGGGCGCTTGAGAGGTTCTTAGAGGCGAGCCGCTGTGTGAGGCTTATCAGGGCTCATGAGCCTGTAAAGAATGGATTTGAGCCGCTCTTTGGTGGGAAGCTCTATACTGTTTTCTCCTGCAGATTTTACGGCATCAGGCCGGCCGTCGCCGAGATAGGCGCGGGTGGGGTTGGGTTCAGCTATGTGGATGATTTGTAGGTCTGGTATAGGGCTAGGGCTGCGAGACTGATGGCTGACTGGATGTATGGGTGGAGCTTGGAGAGGTCTGAATGACCAGCTAAGTATGCTGTTAGGCTAGACCTTAATTCCTCGATTCCTGCGCCTCTGCTTATCAGCTTCTTCGCAAGCTCGACAGAGTCCTTAATCACCTGCTCGTATCTCTCGCGGAGACTGTGCGACGGCAGAATCGGGCCATAGTGAGGTGTTAGCAGGAGCCTCGGCTCCAGCTCAAAGATTTTCCTGATGCTTTTCAGGGCTTGGTCGAGGTCGTATTTGGGCGGCACAGTGTTGGGTATGAAGAAGTCGGTGAACGGATACCTAGATGGGACCGCGTCACCCGTCACGACATATCCCTTTTCTATTATTTGGATTGAGAGGTGATGCGGCGCGTGTCCGTGAGTGTATATTGAGCGGATTGTCATCCCTCCCAGGTCTATCTCCTCTCCGTCATCCATGACTCGGGAGCGCGACTCGTCGAGCGGCCTTATCCCACCCATCGCCGAGAAGACATGAGCTTCGTAGATTGACTTCACGCCCTCCAGCAGTCTTGAAGGGTTGATGAGGTGTGGTAGGGCCCGCTCATGCGTATATACCTCTGCGCCCGCGAAAATGGACGCCAAGTCTCCCGTGGCGCCACAGTGGTCTAGGTGCGCATGTGTGGGGATTATGTAGCGGAGATTCTGTGAGGCCCCTGACTCCACTATTGCGGACGCTACACGTCTGGCTGATGACGCGTATCCCGTGTCGATTATTGCTGAGCTTCTCTCACCGGCCACTATGTAGGCCGCGACTGTGTTACGGTATCCGAGGCCGCCTGTCTCGACTATATAGACTCCCCTCGAGAGAGCAGCCACAAACATCCACTGGAGAGTATGCAGGCCATGTAGAATACCTTAATTTAACCCTCTGTTATTGACGATTCGTGCCTCTGATAGGGGTTGTGGGTTGTGGCAGAGTTGGAATCGCGGCTGCATTACACTTAGTTTGGAGGGAGCTGGGTGATCTTGTCTTGATAGACGTTATTCAGGGGCTACCGCAGGGCGAGGCGCTGGACCTCTCACACATGGCGTCGATTCTCGGAGTAGATGTCGAGGTTACGGGGTCGAACGACTACAGAGATATGGCTGGCGCGGACTTGACTGTGATAACTGCGGGGGTCATCAGACGGGCCGATATGACGAGGCTCGACCTGCTCCAGAAAAACACGGCCATAGTCTCTGATGTTTCCGAGAAGGTAAGGGAGCATGCGCCCGAGTCCAAGGTCATAGTGGTCACCAACCCCCTCGACGTGATGACCTACGTTGCTCTCAGAAAGACGGGGTTTGAGAGGGAGAGGGTGATAGGGTTCAGCGGCCTCCTAGACTTCGGCAGATTCAGATACCTCGTAGCCAAGGAGCTGGGCGTTTCACGCAGCTCAATCGTAGGACCAATAATCGGCGAACACGGAGACAGCATGGTCCTCCTACCCCGCCTGACACACGTTCTTGGAAAACCCCTAACCTCTCTACTCACCGCCGAGAAGGTAGCTGAGCTAGTCGAGAAGGCGAGGAGGGCAGGCGCGGAGGTTGTCTCTCTCAAGGGATGGTCGGCCAGCCACGCGCCGGGAGCTGGGGTAGCCCTGATGGCCGAGGCCGTGATTAAGGACACTAACTCTGTGATTCCTTCCTCTGTCTACTTGAGGGGCGAGTATGGTGTTGACGGCGTCTGCGTCATTGTCCCCGCTGTACTAGGCTCAAGCGGCGTCAAGAGTATAGTTGTTCTTGATCTTGACGAGTCTGAGAGGCGCGAGTTCTTGAGGAGTGTGGAGATCGTGAGGCAGGCTCAGGAGGCGGCTGAGAAGATGCTCCATTAGCCCTAATCGGCATCAGCACGAGCTTATCACCGAGCACGCCTATCTTCACGTGGTCTCCTATTCCGATTCCAAGTTTATCGGCCAGCCTTGAAGGAATAGTGATACGCCTACCGGAGATGATTTTTTGGACAATTTCGCTGTCAGGCTCGGGGACCGTTTCCTGCTGCTGTGCAGGAGGCGGTGTAGTCGTCTGGCTCTGCGGCGTGTTGATGGACGCGGGGTTGCCTGTCTGAGTGGGCTGCGTTGGCGGTGGGGGTGGAGGCGTCTGTACAGCTACGGGCTGCTGACCGGTGATAGGTCTCCCCCTTCTTCTGAGGAGCGCCCAAGCTGCAACTCCTCCGCCAAGAGCAATAAGACCGACACCCTGCCCAACCGCCACGCTTCTGAAGAAACCACTCTCGCCAGAGACCTGAGCGAGCATAGCCTGTAGGACCTCGCGCTGCTTCTCCAGCTCGGATAGGGAGCCCTGAAGCTGGCCTACGGTTTTGACCGAGTCCTCATAGGATGTCCTGAGAGAGTCATGTCTGGACCGCAGGTCGTTGTAGAGGCTTGTCATAGATGCGAGGTCCCGTGAGACCATCTCATAGTCTCTTCTCAGCTCCTCGTAGCTTTTCTGGAGGACCGCGTAGTTGTCCATCAGGCCCTTGTACCTCTCTTGGAGGCCCGAGTTGTCTATCAGCAGCTGGTTGTATCTGCCCGTGAGGTCTGAGAGCTGCTCCTCAACCTCCTCCCTGACGGCCTGAAGCTCGGCCAGCCTCTTCTCCAGCTGCTCTTTCAACCTCGTCAGCTCCTCGACCCGCGCCTTCAACGCCTCCTCCCTCTTGGCGGCCTCCTCCAGCCTAGTCCTCAGAGCCGAGACCTCGGACCTAAGATTCTCCACCTCAGACCTGAGCCTCGAGATTTCTCGATTCGCATCCGCAAGCCTGGCGGAGAGCCTCTCATAGGAGACCTGCCTAACCGTGCTTAGATAGAAGGTGTTGGTGAGCTCGACCGGAGTGCTGTCGGTGAGGTATCGGAGTGTTATTTTAGCCTCAAGCCATGGGTCGACCGCAACCGGAGCGGGAATACAGAGGACTATGTTTCTGAACAAAACCACTCCTGGCGATGCTACATCTAGAGTGTCTATCAGCACGCTGTTGAAGAGAGTCTGGCTCCGGCTGTCGTAGAAGTACACTATCTTGAGGTGGAGGTAGAGGTCGTCGAGGGCCGAGAGTGCCGTGACCTCTATCTGGATGTTGAAGCATGAGCTTATTTCGACCTCGGGCGGGTAGGTGAGCCTGACCTTAATCCTCGCATCCTCGACCACGATGTTGTAGGCCTGAGCATAGGCCGTGGGCAGAATCAGCGCGAAGGCCATCAGGGTGGCCGCGATCACCAGTTTAAGGTGGATTCCACCAGCACTTGGCACGTTTCTACTGAAGCGCGTAGAATATTTAAACAAATGTCCGAGAAGCCGCTACACTGACCTCTATAATCCACGTACGGGGCGCCTAAAAACCCCGATAGAGTGAAGCCAGCCTCTAGTTTAAGGGCTTCTCCTGAGCTCCCTAATCAAAATATGTGCGGCCTCGGCCGCGGCCTTGTCCTGCGCCTCCCTAGTCTGGGCACCTATGTGAGGCGTCGCTATAAGGTTTGGAAGCTTGAGCAACTCTAGGTCGCGTGGAGGCTCCTCCTTGAAGACGTCGAGGGCTGCACCAGCAATCCAGCCCTCCTTCAAAGCAACTTTCAGGGCCTCCTCGTCGACGACCTGCCCCCGCGCGGTGTTTATGAGGAACGCGGTCTTCTTCATCATCCTCAGCTCACGCTCACCTATCATAAGCTTAGTCTCCTCGGTGAGAGGAGTATGTATCGACACATAGTCCGACTCTGATAACAGTCTCTCAAGCCCCACCTGCTCCGCACCAAACCTCGCCAGATACTCCGGCGAGAACTTCTCCACGTCGTAGACGAGAACCCTCATCCCTATCGCATGGGCGATTCTTGCGACGACACTCCCTATTCTGCCGAGGCCGATGATGCCGAGTGTCTTTCCGCTGAGCTCCTGCCCCATGAGGCCGTGCTTCATCCATTCTCCCTGTGAGAGGGCGGTCGCGGCTCTGATGATTCCGCGGGAGAGGTTTATCATCAGGCCAGCTGCCAGCTCGCCTACAGACTCGGCTACCGCGTCTGGAGTATTGAAAACGTTGACACCCAGCTCGATAAACTCGTCCACAGCGATGTTGTCGACACCTGAGCCCGCCCTAACTACCAGCTTCAGATTCCCTTTCCCCTTCGTCGGCCTGACTTTCACGTTACCGCGAACCACCACCCCGTCGTACTCCGCGTAAATCTCGTCGAACTCGCTCTGGGCTATTTTCGGCCTATAATCCACCTCTAGCCCCGCCCCTCTGAGCATCTCCAGAGGCTTCTCACCGAAGGGACAGGCTACAAGAACCCTAGCCAAACCATCCCCTCAGCAACGCTTCAATCCATAAAGCTATAATTTTAGCATTAGCTCCCACGGATTTCGAGTTTATTAATACCAAATACGCCTACTACATCGCAAGAGTCATGGGGCCTCGCAGGAGTCCGCACGAGATTCTCATGCTTCCGGGGCCGACAGACATACCAGAAGAATCCTATCGAGCTATGACCAACCTCCTGATAAACCACAGAGGAAAGGCGTTCAGAGAATTTCACGCACAGCTGATAGAGAAGCTCAAGAAAGTCGTAGGCACCAAGCAGGACGTATTCCTGCTCACCTGCTCCGGGACCGGTGGAGTCGAGGCGGTGGTCAGCAACACCATCGGACCCGGCGACAAGGTGGTGGCATTCGTGGGCGGCCAATTCGGAGACAGGATGGCCGCGGCCGCCTCCTACTATACGGACAACTTGGTAAGGGTGGAGATTCCATGGAACACCGCCCCAACCGCGGAGGATGTGAAGAAGGCGCTTGACGCGAATGGTGATGTGGACGTGGTTTTAATCGTGCATAACGAGACATCTACGGGCGCCTTTGCGCCGGGTATCGAGGAGGTTGCGGCCGTGTGTAGGAGGGCCGGTGCGGTGCTTGTCGTGGATGCTGTCACCTCGCTGGGAGGCGTGCCGCTCAACTTCGACAGCTCAGGGATTGACGTGCTGACTGCAAGCACCCAGAAGTGTCTCGCGGGCCCGCCGGGCCTCGCCGTCGCAGCCGTCTCCCAGAGGGGTTGGGAGAAGGTTGAGTCACTGAAGAAGAGGCCGGCCTACTTCGACTTCGTTATCCACAAGGAGTTCATGGCGCGCGCCGAAACTCCTTGGACACCGGCCATCAGCCTCTTCTACGGCCTAGATATCTCGCTCGACAGGATTCTCGGGATGGGTATGGATGAGTGGGTGGATAGGCACAGGCGCGGCGCGGAGGCCTTTTACCGGTCTTTCGGCGAGCTGGGGTTGGAGATTTATCCTCTCCCCCGATTTAGGTCTCAGACCCTGATTGCGGTCCGCATGCCGGATGGTATAAAGGACTCGGATGTGGCGCACAGGATGGCCGAGAAGTATGGTGTGCATGTTGGTGTGGGTGTCTCGAAGGAGAAGGGGAAGATGTTAAGGATTGGTAACATGGGGTTGGTCTCCGCGGAGAGGACGAAGATGACGCTCAGGGCGATTTGCGGCTCGCTCAGCGAGCTAGGCGTGAAGCTCGACTACAACAGCGTTGAGGGAGTGGTCGAGGAGAGCTTCGCCAAATAGGCTAGCGGGTATTAAACTTCCTTAAAACCTCATCGACTAGGCGCGCAACCTCGGCTGGCGCCTCGGCTACCATAACTCCTGCCTCCCTAAGCCTCCTCATCTTGGTCAAAGCATCACCCATGCCCAAGGAGATTATCGCACCAGCATGCCCCATCCTCTTGCCCGGAGGCGCAGTCCTCCCCGCTACATAGGCAACCAGGGGCTTTGGATAATCCTCCCTCACAATATACTCTGCAACCCTCTCCTCAGCATCACCCCCAATCTCGCCAATCAAGACTACGCACCGCGTCTGACGGTCTTCACGCATCATCTCGAGAATCTCTATGAAGCCCGTTCCCACCACGGCATCACCTCCAATCCCTAAACAAGTGCTCTGACCTATTCCTGCAGCCGTGAGGTTCTCCGCTATCTCGTAAGTCAGTGTCCCGCTTCTCGAGACCACTCCGACGGGCCCCGGCTTGAAGACGCTTCCAGGCATTATGCCTATTTTGCACTCCCCCGGCGTGATGACTCCGGGTGTGTTGGGGCCGATAATCCTAACACCTCTAAGCGAGGCATATCTGACAAGCTGCATGGTCTGGTGCGTAGGTATTCCATCAGTTATCACGACTATCAGCCTTATCCCCGCGTCGATTGCCTCGTAGCAGGCGTCAACCGCGGCCGCCGCCGGAACAAACACTATCGAGGCGTCTATTCCGGGATTCCTCCTAACCGCTTCCTCCACATAGTTGTAAACCGGGACGCCGTGAACCTCTGACCCACCTCTGCCGGGCGTGACCCCCGCGACGATGCGTGTCCCATACCTGAGCATCTCCAGTGTGTGGAAGCTGCCCTGCCTGCCCGTAATCCCCTGGACCAAGACACGCGTATCGCGGCCTACCAGTATCGCCAACCCGCTAGACTGGGCGGCTGAGCCTGCTATTAAATCGGGGGCCCCAAACTCTCCCTAGCGGGCCTGACTACCCCGACGGCGGCCAAGTAGGTGAAGAGAAGGGAGAAGGCTATGCAGAGAGGCGCGGCCACATATAGCGTCTCCGGCTGAGCCTGCGGAGCTATCGCTAGGAGAGCTGGAAAGAGAGGCATTAGAGGCGCGTAGCTCTCGGCCGGGGCCCCGGCTAGCATAGACGACGCGAAGGTAATGAGCAGGGCCTGATACGTCAGCACCGCGGCCCAGCCTGCCGCCGAGCCCCTCAGCCTCAACTGGAGGAAGAGGGCGAGGGACTGGTGAAGTATTCCTATGGAGAGCGTGTAGAGGATTAGCGTAGGGGGCTGAGCGGCGGGCAACGTAGATGTGAGCAGCAGCGCCAGAGCTTGGAAGGCTGCGACAGGGGGTGCGGACGTTAAGGCGAAGAGCCCGAGATACGCGAGGGACAGGCCCGCGACTGAGTCGGGCGGCCCGGCAAACCAAGCCAGCCTCCACCCTCCCCTCAGAAGCCCGAGCGCCACCGGCAGAAGAGTCATCGCCAGGAACTGATACGCGACAATGAAGAGCGGCTCAACCAAGACCTCGTCCAGCACGCCGGCAAGCCTGAGCGCTATGGGAGCCAGCGGGGCTGCGACCGAGAAAGCTAGCCTCACAGGGGAGGCGGTGAAGAGCCTAAGCTCCAGTAGAAGCAGCCGGCTCACCGCCCCCCAGCCCCTCTACCACGTAGATAGTTGAGAAGCGCCACATGGTAGTCAACCCTCCTAACATCTACGAGCTTGACGCCCAGCCCCAGCGAGAGGAGGAGGTCGAGAACCAAGGGTAGCTCCGACTCGAAGTCCCTCAGCCAGACCTTTATCGAGCCGTCCATCGCCACCGAGAACCTCTTAACTTGGGGCATCTTACCCAGATAGTCCACAGTCCTCTGAACATTCACGGCCTGGAGGACCAGATAGTTCTCCGCGCCTATCGTCTTGGAGAGCTCGTCCAGCGGCCCCGCAGCGGCAACCCTCCCATCCCTAAACAGTATCAGCCTATCCGCGAAGCTAGCCTCCTCCACAGAGGCCACCGTGAGAGCAACGGCGCGGCCGGGCGACACATACTCCCTCAAGAGGGATGAGAGCTCGAGCCTCGCCAGCGGCCCAAGCGTCTTTAGAGGGTTGGAGAGGAGGAGCAGCTCGGGGTCGTTGAGCATCGCGAGGGCCACGGCCACCAGACACCTGCCTTCGGCGGAGAGCTCACTGATTCTGCGGCCGAGAACGTCCTGCCTACCAAGACGCTTGAGAATGTTCCTGAGACGCTCCACAGCCTCGCGGTGCAACAGCCCACGCCCTCCACCCACAACCCCAGCCAGCGTCTCCGCCCCCAGCTCGGGAGGCAGCCAAAAATCCGGAGGAATATAACCGACCCTCCCAGCCAAAGCCCTCCTCTCCACATGAGGGTCGAACCCCAGCACCGCGACCGAGCCGCCAACCGGCCTCCAAACACCAGCCCACAGTCCCAGCACCAAATCACCCTCAGGATGGCCCAGAAGAGCAGTCACCTCACCCTTAAACACCATCAAACTCACATCCCTCAGAACCTCGACACCCGCGACAGAGTATCGCACACCCCGCGCCTCAGCCGCCACTATCCCCGCCAAGACTCCACCAGCCAGCCAGACTATTCCGCGGGGGATAGATATAATTGAAGGCCGGCCTATAGAGTATTGATAGGGGCCCGTTATGTTCTATGTAGATAATGAGGGGCTTTTGTCCGTTTTTCGTCTTATGGGTGGGGTGGAGGCTGAGGAGCTGGCAAAGCTTCTCTTGGCGCGGCCGGGGATGAGGGAGGATGAGATTGCCGCCGAGCTTCAGATAGATGTGAAGAGGGTGAGGAAGCTTCTCCACCAGCTGAGCGAGTTCTCGCTCGTCGCATATGACATCGTGATTGACAAGGAGCTGAATAAGAGGGTCTTCAGGTGGAGGCTTCAGCAGGAGCAGGTCCAAGGAGTCGTCAAGACGCAGCTCAAGAGGATAGCGGAGAGGCTTCAGATGCTCAAGAGGCACTACGAGTCCAACCAGCTCTACTGGTGCGGAAGCCAAGGATGCAGGAAATACACATTCGACGAAGCCCTCGACAAGTTCTTCAAATGCCCCACATGCGGCGGAAAACTCATGGTCTACGACCCCTCCGAGCTCATAGCAGTCGTCGACGAAAAGCTCGCCGAGATAAACAAGCTTCTGGAGTAGAGGGTTTGGGCGGAATAACTGTTCTGAGGCTAGGGCACAGAATTAAGAGGGACCAGAGAATCTCGAGCCACGTAGCCCTGACAGCGAGGGCCCTGGGAGCGGACGAAGTAGTCTTCTCCGGGGAATACGACCCCGGCCTCATCGCGAGCGTAGCCAAGGTGGTTGAGAGGTGGGGAGGGGGCTTCAAGGTCAGCTACACGCCCGAGTGGAGAAGGTTTCTCGAAGAGCGGAGGTCCCAGGGCGAATACGTCGTCCACCTCACGATGTATGGCGTCGGCATCCAGGATGTGGAGGAGGAGCTTAGAAGGGCCTATGCTGAGCGGGGCCTAGTCCTCGTTGTCGGCTCGTCCAAGGTTCCGATAGAGGTCTACGAACTCGCCGACGTGAACGTCGCAGTCACAAACCAGCCCCACAGCGAGGTGGCAGCCCTCGCAGTAGCCCTCGACCGAATCCACCAAGGCAGGGAGCTGACGAAGACCTACCCCGACGCCAGAAACATCATCCAGCCCAGCAGACTCGGAAAACTCAGAAAAGCCAAGAAAAAGGAAGAAATTAATTAAGACCACCGACAAAAAAGGCAACGGGGCCGTGGTCTAGCGGCCATGACGCCGCCCTTACACGGCGGAGGTCGCCGGTTCGAATCCGGCCGGCCCCAAGAGTAGCTGAATCACTCTTAATTCAAGCCTGAACATTTGGGTCGGCGGGATGATTGAGGCTGTGCTCTATGGGTTTCTGTCCGGCTTGGCCGCGACAGCCGTGATGAGCTTGCCCCAACTGCTCTTTTGGAGGCGGTGGGGGACCCCTGGCATTCTTGAGTGGCATGAGAATCAGATGATTGTGTCGAGGCTAACTGGGCGGAGGCCGGAGGATTCACTGGTGGCTGGCTTCATCTTTCATTTCGCGAATGGTGGAATCGCGGCAGCTGTCTACGCCCCGGTGGTGGTTTTGCTTCCGCAGCTCTACCGGCTCGGCCCTGCAGTCCTCGGCCCAGCCTTCGGCATAATACTCTGGGTCTTGACACTCGCGCCGATTCACAAGCCGCTGACGGGGCTCTCGATAACGAGGCATCCCCTCGGGTGGAGGCCAGCAATACTCAGCATCGCGCTCCACATAGTCTACGGGATAGTGGTTGCGCTGCTGGTCGACTTTCTGCTATAGAGTCCCACTCTTCAGCAGATTTTTGACGCGCTTCACGAATCTTTCATGGACCCTCATGTCTTTCCAGAGCCAGGAGTTGATGCCGCTTATCAGGACTGGCTCGGTCTCAATAACCTCGAATATCTCCTCCCTTGGGAAGACTTTGACGTAGTGTTTGGGGTCCTTGATGAGCAGTAGTCTGCGATATTCTATCTCGTGGACTCGCGTTACTGGTGTTCCATCTATGTGCTCGACTTTTGTGAAGAGGTGCTCGATGTCGCTGAGGCTGATTGAGCTTCTGAAGCCTCTCCTCACCCACTCCTCGACGCAGGCGTTGAAGAACCCGGCTAGGTCGCTGATGTAGGGTCTTCCGCCGTTGTAGTATAGCAGGACGATGGGATGATTGAGCCAGCCCCTCAACCCGTCGTTAATCAGACCCAGCCTCCGAAGAATCACATTCAACACCTGCTTACACTCAACCCTCTGCTTTCCAAGCCTCCTATCATCAAGGACCGCGGCAGACCTGCGCCAATCCACATACGGCCGGAAGACCTGCATCCCCCTCAGAAACATTTAGTAAAGGCCCGATAAATTAGCATACCAGGAGCCTCAGAACCCTTCTAATTCGCTTCTCTTCGACCCTCCAGTCATGTAATACACTTATATACAATACGATGCTCATGTAATACGTTGGCGGTCGTCTCGTTCCGGATTGGTGAGGAGCTTAAGAGGCGGATGGCTAGGTTGAGGCACATAAACTGGTCTGAGGTTGTCAGGAGGGCTATTGCGGAGCGGGTGGAGCTTGAGGAGAGGCTGGGTGCGAGCCGACGTATAGACTCCGGGCAGATGCGAGAGGCCTTGGAGGACATGGACAGGTTACGGGCGAAGACGAGCGGCGTCTGGTCTGGCTCTGAGGAGGTGAGGAGATGGCGCGAGTCAAGAAGGCCGTCGTCGACGCCTCGGTAGTTGTTAAGTGGTTTAACCAAGAGAACTATACTGAGGACGCCCTTAGGCTCAGGAGTGATTACGCCGACCGGAGAATCGACCTTGTCGCGCCATATTTCCTGCTCTACGAGGTTGGGAACGCCTTGAGGTATAACCCGGACTTCGGTGTGGAGGATGTCCAGTCAGCGATTATGGACCTACTGAAGATTCAGATTGACCTCAGACTCCTCGACGAGGAACAGATTAAGCTGGCCAGCTCGCTGGCCTACAATCTAGGCGTGACGCTCTACGACGCGGCTTACTTAGCGATAGCTAGTAGAGAGGGTGTTAGGCTAATCACGGCTGATGAGAGGCTGGTGGCGAAGGTTGGCCCGAAGCTCGCCATGCATGTAAAAGATTATTGATGCTCGATGCCCCAGTAGGATATATCTCGGCGGTTGGTTGACTGGGATGATGAATAGGAAGACCAGTCAGTGGGTGCTTCTGCTGTGCTTTTTGTTCATGGTTTTTTAGAAGTCGTTGGCGCGCTGATTCTGCCCTTCGCGCCGAGCGAATTTCTCCCCGGCGGCTTTCTGGAGAGGAGCGCTTTCTGGATGGCCGTGAGCGCTGTTTATGGTGTGTCGAGGCTGATAGCTGGCTATGCTCTGTGGAGGATGTTGAAGATAGGGTCGGCCTTCGGCGCGGCTCTGAGCGTCGCTACGCTGGTTACGGCTCCGTCGATTTATCCGTTCGGCGTCATGGACGCGGTATTCACGGTCATTGTCCTGCTCCTCATACTCTACGCTTGGTTTGGCTATGAGAAACTATCGTAGCCGGTTGAGAGCCGGAGATGCTCGTTTCATTTCTCTATAGCCTTGAGAAGGGTCGCGACTGCCGCGGCCTGCATCGCTGCGGAGTATGCGAGTAGGTGGAGGGCTCCGAGACCAAGGTCAACCATCAGGCCGTAGACGAGCCCCGCGGCTGCGCTCCCAACGCCGAGAGCTAGGCCGTAGGCCGCGTAGGAGCCTCCCAGTCCGCCGTCGGCTGCGAGCTGGGCCACCATGGCCCTGAAGACAGACTCCTGCGCGCTTATCACAACGCCGACGAGGGCCGCGGCCAAGAATAGGGACTCAACTCCTAGCCCCACGAGCAGGCAAGGAGCGACAGCCAATATCATGGTTACCGCTAAGACCACGGGCCCGGCCCTGTCGAACGCCCTCCCCAGCAGCACCGCAGCCGCCGCGTCGACTACCATAGCCGTGGTATATGCGGCCGGGACAAGCCAGGAGCCCGCACCCGCGTCCTGAGAGACGAGGTATAGGATTATGGAGATGGGGAGGAGGCCAGCTGCGTTGAGGCCTACGGCGGCGGAGAAGAGGGCTGCTTTTCTGGGCGGCCTCGCGCGTGGGGTTGTCTGGGGGCTTTCGGAGTATCGTGGAAGTTTTGTCAGGGTGGCTAGTAGGAGGGCGTAGGGGATTAGGAGTGTGAGGAAGACGTGTCTCGTCTCCTGCGTGAGGGCTGTGATAATTATGGCGAGGAGGGGGCCGAGCGTCGCACCCAGCTGGTCGAGAAGCTCATGTATCCCGAACGCCATCCCAAGCCCCAAGCCACTTCTCAGCCTCGCAAGCATGGCATCCCTCCCAGGAGCCCTCAACCCCCTCAGAACCCGCTCCGCAAAGACGAGTAGAGCCAAGACGTACCAACTACCCGCGAATGCCATCAGCGGAACGACAATCAGCCCCGCATAGCCTATCCAGACGATGGTGGTCAGCCTCCCAGTCCTGTCCGCCACGAAGCCGCCCAGCGGCCTCGCGACCCAGCCCGCAAGCTCCGACAAGCCCAGCACAGTACCAATCAGAAAGGCGCTCATCCCCAACTGACGCATAAAGTCCGGGAGGACAGACCTTCCACCCTCATAGACGAAGTCTCCAAACATGCTGACGACGCCGAGTATCAATACTACGCGGAGGCCCCGGGACGACACCCCACCACTACCAAGCCAGCCCAACCGCCTCCACAGTAATAACGGTTCCCTTCAAGGACCTTGGCTGAAGAGTGAGCTCTCCTCCCGCCGCCCTAGGGAATCTCGACCAACTGGGCGCCGTCGGGGCTCAGAACCGCGACGAAGCCATCTCTTCCATCAGCGACCCTAACTCCGCTTCTCCTCCCCCGAAGCAGGTCTCTGATGGTGCTCGAGACATACCCTGAGAGGCTTCTGGACTCTATGATTACTGGCTCGTAGTATCGCCAGCGAGTGGAGTCGTTTTTCACGGCGACGTATGATGCTGCGGCTAACATGGGGCCTCTGCTAGGGGAGTTGAGCAGCATGCAGAGATTTAGCGCTGACTTGACTAGGGGCCTAGACTCTGAGAGTATTTGAGCCAAGGCTTGGGGCGCCTCGTCGTGTCTCACGCCGTCGAGCCGTCTTGCGAGATATTTTAGATAGAGCTGGGAGTCGACGTAGCGTTTGTAGTTGTCGACGCCTAGGCGGGCTGCCAGCTCCTCTTTCTGGACTCCGCCGTTGTGTGAGAGAAATATCTCTGCGACCTCAGGGCCGCTGCCGGTCGAGACACTCACCTCCTCCCTGAATGGATGGGCCGCAGCCGCTCCGCGAGGCTCACCACGCGTCCTCCTAGAGTGAACAATCAAGGCCGCCTCCTCCACACCGGCCTCGACAGTCCTCGAGAGCCGCTCAACCGCCTCACCGAGGGCCTCCAGATTCGCCTCACACGCCTCCTCTCCGGCGAGAGACGGCTCGGCGTCAAACCTCTCATGGACAATCCTCCACAACCCACTCCTCTTCAAAGCCGCCACGTATCCGTAGCCGTGGCAATGCCTACCATCCCCCGCAATCGGCCGCAGATACTCGTCACTCCGCGAAGCCTCCACTAGGAGCCAAAGAACCTCCCGCGCCAGTTCATAGGCCTCGCCGCGGAAGCTCAGCGCAACCATCCGGCACATGCCCCAAGAAAGGCGAAGACTCTCAATTAAACGTTCCAGCATAACAAAGACTCAGGGATTCGGCCTCTCGATGTTCTGCCTGATTTTCTTTCCCGCGATGCTGGTTGCCTCCTCCTCTCTGTCTAGCGAGGCTCTAAGGCACTGTGGCGGCATCCAGCCTCCATGAAGGAGGCGATTCTGTCTATACATTCCTCGACGCAGTCGTAGATGACTGTGAGGTCGGCCAAGCTTTCTCGAGTCGTGCTGGCCGGCTTGTCCCATAGCTCTTGCTCTGCCGTTAGGTGTTGTGTCACCCGGGTGGGATGCCCTGCCCCCGCATCCGGCGGCTCGCTGTATATTGGGGTAGCAGGCAAGATGATGCTACACGCAATTCATAATTCTCCAGTGGGTCATGTAATCAGGCTCGAACTGATAATAGATAGCCCCATCCTCAAAGCGATAAGTCTCCCACCCTCATACGCGTTATACCCTGTCATATTTTCGACTCAAAAACTAGACCTCCGTTAAGCGAGTATCCATACCGTCTATCTGAAGCGCGGGATTACCTGTTCGGCGAAAACTCTTAAGGCCTCGACATCTGCGCGGTCGCTGAATCCAAGTATAAGGTCCTGAGCGCCCGCATTCACCATCGATTTTAAATTACGTATCGTTTCCTCAAGAAGGTGGTCGTCTTTTTTAATTGCCATGTCTACAAACCCATGCCAGCTTCGCCTTATGCTGTCTGGATTTCGCCCAATCGCCTCACAATGCTTGTTGAGAGTCTTCATTTTCTCGGCGTATGATTCTGGCGAGCCATCAAGCACGTTGAAGTTGTCGGCAAATTCGGCCGCTAATCTAACTATGAGCCTCCTGCCGGAGATGGAGCCTATCCATATAGGCGGGTGAGGCTTCTGAATGGGCTTAGGGAAGAATGGCGGCTCTCTTATCTGATAAAACTCGCCATTAAAGCTTGGCTCCTCCTCAGTCCACATCTTAATGATTACCTGAAGGGCCTCACGTAATCGTGAAATTCTCTCTCTATCTGAGGGGTAAGGTATTCCATAGGTGTGATGTTCGATGGGTAAATCTCCTGCACCAATTCCAAAATCAAGCCTTCCTCCACTTATCACGTTAAGAGTGGCGGCCATCTTTGCAAGTAAAGAGGGATGCCTGAATGTGTTTGATGTTACTAGGCTGCCGAGACGTATCTTCTCTGTTTCTACGGCGAGAGCTGGAAGTAGTGTCCAACAATCTAGATACGGGCATGTATGCCTCTCGGGCGGTAGCCACCCCTCATAGAAGTGGTCATTAAGCCATAAAGAGTCGTAGCCTAGCTCCTCACACAGTAACGCCACACCACGGACTATATCATAGCTGGATACGCTTTGGGGTAAAACCACGCCAAACGTAATTTTTTCAAACAGGGCCCATCACTCATCTTACCCCCCACAAATATACTTTGCTACTTCTTCATGTTTTTCCAGTGAAGGAGGGTTATTATTTTAGTCCATAAACCCCACGAACAATCTAGAATCATGTTTATGCCCTGCGGCGTGTTCTGTGTTTTGACTGGATGGTCGGCGTCCCCAGTTTCATCAGGGCGGAGCGTGTCCGGTTTCTGAAGCCTCAACAGACTAGCGCGTCCGGAGATTATGTGCTGTATGTGATGGAGGCTTGTCAGCGGACAGTGCAGAACTATGCGCTGGAGTATGCGGTCTATCAGGCCAACGGTTTAAGTAAGCCGCTGGTGGTTTTGTTCCCGCTTCTCGAGAGGCAGCCTCACCCCAATCTACGGAGGTTCAGGTTCATGCTGGAGGGGCTTGCCGAGCTGAGGTATGCGCTGAGGCGTAGGAACATCAAGCTGGTTGTGAGGAAGGGTTCACGGTTCTCCGACCTGATGCGGGAGGCCCGGCTGATTGTCTTGGACAGGGCCTACCTATCTCATCAGAGGGAGTTCAGAAGTGTGGTTGTCGAGGAGTCTGAGGCACCGGTCGCTGAGGTTGAGGGCGGAGTCGTCTGCCCGGTCGAGGCCGTCTCCCAGAAGGCCGAGCCATATGCGAGGACTATTAGGCCTAAGCTTTTGAAGATCTTGGACCGTTTTCTCGAGGACCTGCCGGCCCAGCAGGCGGTCAAGTCGTCCCTCCCCCTCGACCTGGAGAGCTGGGACGAGGATGGACCTGAAGAGTATCTCAGGGGTTTGGACATCGACCGCTCCGTCCAGCCGGTCAGCTACTTCAGGGGAGGAGAGGAGGAGGGCCTCCGCCGCCTAAGCCTCTTCGTCAGGGAGAGGCTCCCAATCTACGCGGAGAAGAGGTCAGACCCAGGCACCGACGCAACCTCCGAGCTCAGCCCCTACCTCCGCTTCGGCATGGTCTCGCCCGTCCAAGTCCTGAAGGCCGTGCTCCGAGTCTCGAGCACAAACGACGCCAACGTCCAGAGCCTCGTCAACGAACTGGTTGTCTGGAGGGAGCTGGCCCGCAACGCCGCGGTCTACAATCCGCTGTTCGGAGGCTTCGACGGCCTTCCCGGATGGGCGAGGCAGACCCTCATTCAGCACGTGGGCGACAGGCGCGAATACGTCTACGACCTTCCCACCCTCGAGAGGGCTGAGACTCACGACCCCTTCTGGAACGCGGCCCAGCGCGAGCTCTTGGCGACGGGAAAAATCCACAATTACGTGAGGATGTATTGGTGTAAGAAGCTAATCGAGTGGACCGAGACTCCCCAAAGGGCCTTCGAATACGCGGTCTACCTCAACGACCGATACGGTCTTGACGGCCTCGACCCCAACAGCTACCTTGGAATAAGCTGGTGCTTCGGGGCATTCGACAGGCCCTTCTTCGAATCCAAGATTTACGGGAAGGTCAGAAGGATGACCGAGGAGTCTCTCAAGAGGAAGCCCGGGATTCAGCTGTACCTGAGTAGGTACTCGTGACGGAGGCGATACTGGGTCACTCCTGTTCTGGTTAACTGATGTTAAGCGCGGTCATTGCCGGTCCGGCCCCGTAAGCCCCTCAAAGGACTTCTATACGGTTCAGCGG
>JANXDI010000010.1 GCA_025059595.1 Candidatus Calditenuaceae archaeon
AAACTGTCCCCATGTAGTTTCAGATCTATTTCACACCTTTTCCCAAGGTGCTTTTCAACGTTCTCTCGCGATACTTGTTCGCTATCGGACTGGAGGTATATTTAGGGTTGCCAGTTGATTCTGGCATCTTCGTACCTTCAATCCAGAAGGTACTACTCTCGGATTCGGACATTCTCCATAGCACTTTTGCCTACAGGGCTATCACCTTCTATGGCGTCCCTTTCCAGGGAACTTCGGCTAGGTGCCTTAGGAGTAATCCGACCAGCCACATCTCTCTTTTCTTTCGAAAAGAGATTCGGTTTGCCTTCTTCCCTTTTCGCTCGCTGCTACTAAGGGAATCACATTTTGTTTTCTTTTCCTGCGGGTACTAAGATGTTTCAATTCCCCGCGTTTGCTCAGAAATCCTGGGATCAAGGCTTGCGTGCAGCTCCCCCAGGCTTATCGCAGCTTGCCACGTCTTCATCGCAGTCCAAGCCGAGCCATCCGTCTCGCAGCTTAGGCTCCTTACTATGATGTCTCATTTCAAAATGATCAACATCCATCGACAAATTCCTTTGCCGATTTCATCTAATTTATATTATAAGCATGAAATTATATGGACCTGAGGGGACTCGAACCCCTAACCTCCTCCGTTCTTGCATGGTAATTTAGTTGCAAGGGAGGCGTTCTTCCTTTGAACTACAGGCCCTACTTAAAATAAGTAGAGCGTGTAGTTTTTTAATTTTTGTGGGTGATGTTGTAAGGGCTGTAGTCACTGTTGTCTCAATTAAAAAATAAAAAAGGAGGTGATCCACCCGCAGGTTCCCCTACGGGTACCTTGTGACAACTTATCCTACCTCACCTTCCTAGGGTTCTTCTTCTTTATGAAGCTTCACCCTAAGAAAGCTCGGTCGGATTGATGGGCGGTGTGTGCAGGGAGCAGGGACCTATTCACCGGACGCTGCTAACGTCCGATTACTAAGGATTCCAGTGTCATGAGGCTGAGTTGCAAGCCTCAATCGAGACTAAGACGGCATTTAGGGGATTAGCTTCTCCTTTCGGAGTTGCATCCCATTGTTGCCGCCATTGACGCGCGCGTGTAGCCCAGGGCATTCGGGCCATGCCACCTGTCGTTGCCCGCACCTTCCTCTACTTTGCAGTAGCGGTCTGTGCAGTGTACTCTCTTACCGAGGAGCAACTGCACACGCGGGTCTCGCCTGTTACCTGATTTAACAGATCACCTCACGGCACAGGCTGACGACGGCTATGTAACTCCTCTCAGCGTGTCAGGTAAGCCCTTCAGACTGACCTTCATTCTGCTGTCGGTCCTGGTGAGGTTCACGGTGTAGAATCTGATTAAACCGCACGCGATCACCCTTTGTAGTGCTCCCCCGCCAATTCCTTTAAGTTTCAGCCTTGCGGCCGTACTCCCCAGGCGGCGGGCTTAATGGCTTCCCTTCGGCACCGAGGCGGCTCGTAGCCGTCCCGGCACCTGGCCCGCATCGTTTACAGCTGGGACTACCGGGGTATCTAATCCCGTTTGCTCCCCCAGCTTTCGCCCCTCACCGTCGGGCGTGTTCTGGCGCCCCGCCTTCGCCACTGGTGGTCCTCCTAGGATCAGAGGATTTTACCCCTACCCTAGGAATACCGGGCGCCTCTCCCACCCCCAAGCCTAGTAGTATCCCCCGCAGCCCACAGGTTAGGCCTGTGGATTTAACGAGGGACACACTAGGCCGGCTACGGGCGCTTTAGGCCCAGTAACAGTCCCTACCACTCGGGGAGCGGGTATTACCGCGGCGGCTGACACCCGACTTGCCCTCCCCTTATTCGCCCGCCTATCTACAGCGGGCAAAAGCCACCACGAGGGTGGCACTCGGGGTAACCCCGTCGGGCTTTCGCCCATTGCGAAGTTTTCGCGCCTGCTGCGCCCCGTAGGGCCTGGACTCTTGTCTCAGAGTCCATCTGGGGGCTCCCCCTCTCAGGGCCCCTACCCGTCTTAGGCTTGGTGGGCCGTTACCCCACCAACAACCTGATAGGACGCAGCCCCATCCTGCGGCCCCGACGCAGAGGGTCCCCGCGCCGGGTTTTCGGCGAGCAGTCGTTCCAGAGCTGCTCACCTATGGGGGTTTATCCCCAGTTTCCCGGGGTTATCCCCCTCCGCAGGGTAGGTTGGCCACGCGTTACTCAGCCGTGCGCCAGGCCCCAGGATTCCCTGAGACCTCCGACTTGCATGGCTTAGCCTCACCCCGAGAGCAGTAGGGTCCGGCAGGATCAACCGGAGTCCGGCCAACTAATTGGCGGGAGTTACACATGGAAGCGGCCCACATTGGACCTGAGGATCGTCACTGTTCCCTCAGGTCTTCACCCCTTATAGCCAGAGCCGGATGTCACCGCCTCATTGCTGAGGTGTTATTCACCCGTCTTTGCGGTGACGCCGCCTCTAAGCTCTGGCCCACTATTTTCTGTGCTTGGGCTGCTTATAAGTTTTTGTGGAGCTTGAGACGCATGACTAATTATGCTGGGCACTGTTGGTGGGTTTGATTGTTGCTTGTTGTGGGCGGCCTCGGCTACATAGGGAGACGGGTCGTCGAGGAGCTGTTAGCTAGGGGTGAGGATGTGAAGGTCCTTGACCGGGCGCGTAATGTAAAAACTCCACAAGGCGCCACGGTCGTGAAAGGCGATGCGACTGATTTCTCAACTCTCTATGACACCATGCGAGGGGCAGAGGCCGTGGTTAACTTGGCCGCCTACATAAACGTGGAAGAATCTGTCTCACGCCCACAAGAATATCTCCGAAATAATGTCACCACTCACCTAAACGTTCTCGAGGCCGCGAGGAGGCTGGGCGTTGAGAGGATAATTTTGGCCTCGAGCGCCGCGGTTTATGGAGACGCTCAGCCGCCTTTGAGGGAGGAGAGCGAGAAGAGGCCTGTGAACCCATATGGCCTCAGCAAATTAATCTGCGAGCAGCTCTCCGACGCATATCACCGCGGCTACGGGATTGGCACGATAGTCCTCCGCTACTTCAACGTGCTGGGTGAAGGTGGAAGAAACGTCTTAAAGATTTTCGTAGAAAATGTGTTCAACAGAAGGCCGCTCACAGTCCGAGGTCGGTGGATTGGGGGAGTCTTCACTCCAGCCTCAAGGGACTTCGTATATGTGGGTGACGTGGCCGAGGCGACGGTCAAGGCCCTCTCGGTCGAGCCGCGCATGGTCAGCATTAACATAGCTGGAGGAAGCGCAGTAAGTGTAGATAAGCTGGCCAGAATGGTGCTGGAAAGTTTAGGCGAGGAGGTGGAAATTGTGTTCGCTGAGCTTGCTCCACACGAGCCCTTGACTAGCTGGGCAGACATAAGTCGCGCAAAGCAAATTCTCGGCTGGGAGCCAAAAACTCCACTGGCGATGGTCGTGAAGAAATACGTTGAATGGTTTGGGGAAAAAATGAGGGGGTAGGTGGGAGGCCGTCGGTGTAGTCGCTTTAGGCCAAGTCCATCACAGGGTCGAGGGAGGGTGGCAGCCTCCTCTCAACCTTCAAGACCGACCCTATCACAGGCTTCAGCTGAACTGTGAAGACCTCCGTGGGCTGGAGACTCTGCATCTCTGTGATGCCGACAGTGATTGACCAGAGCTCGCCGAATTCGATTAGGTGGTCACTGTCGCCGACAATCTGCCTCACTATCACACCTGGGCTACTGTACGAGATCACCGGGGCCGTGGCGTTAGATGTATAGACGTTCTCGATGCTCGTCCTCGAGTCGTGGTAAGTTACTACAAGGGAACCGACCCTCAGGTCAATCGGCCGCTTCCCGACGGCAACCTTGAAGAAGACCGTAACGTTGGAGACGGCTCGGGAATTGCCGTTTAGGCCGCTCCGAGCAATCACCGACCCGACGGTCTCAATCGCGGAGGTCGCCTCATCGATGCCGGCTTGGACCACCTCTCCGCTCTTCTGGGTTGTAAACAGGCCAAGGTTTAGGACGGCGAACGAGAAGGCTGCGGCGACGATGACGAAGCTTATCAGTATTATGGCGGTCTCTAAGCCTGTCAGCGCTGCTTTTCGTCTTGTATTTGTTTTGAGTATTGTATTCGTCATACTGCGATATGTAGTATGTTGAGAGTGATATTTATGTTTTCGCCTACTCCAAGCGAAATGCTTAAATAGTTTTCCCCTTTCACCTCATGCAAAACACATACTACTCTCTGCGTACCTGGCTTACCATCTTTCGATTAAGAACAACCCAGTACTCAACGTTTACCCCAGGCTCAAGCCTACCCCGCAACTCCTCGTCGGCTGGGAGCGGTATTTCGACGATCTCGAGCGTGTCTCTGTCCATTACTGAGACGGTTTCTCCAACGGTGACAACCTGTCCAGACCTCTTCTCCACTATCGGTATCTCAATTCTCTGGTCTGAAGGGCCAACGATGTTCCTCTTGACGCCGTCGAATATGCCTATGGCCACGACCCTGACTTTTGCGGAGCCGTGTTTTCCAGTCTTTGACTTCTCGACCTCGACTACTCTGCATGGCTCGCCGTCGATGACGATGTTGCTCCCCTCCTTTATCGACCCGAGTTCGGCTGGCCTGCTCACTGCAGCTTCAATACCCTTGGCTGATATTTAGTTCTTTAACAAGTCAGATTCTCGTCACCCTAGGCGCTCAATTAGTGTTTCTATCTTTCGCCGCTCATACACCTACTTGCTTGAGCCGTGGAAAGGGGTGGATGATTAGCGAGCGACATAAAATTTAAGTCGCCACTGCGATGGCTATTTTTCGAGATGAGGAACGGCGGAAGGACCATCGTGCTTGGCTTGAATCTGCCGATGTTTGTCGCGGGGCTTGTTGCGATGGGGATGGGCACGCTTGTGGGAATGCTTGGCATCTGGGGTGCCGCGGCTTGGGGGAAGCCTGTGCCCGAGTGGGAGAAGGTTGGACACGCTCACTCGTCTTGGTGGGGTATACTGATAATGATAGCATCGCTAGTCCTCCCTAGCCTGGGGCTGAAGCCTTGGGTCAAGAAGCTAATTGTCGCGGGCACCTTCGTAGGGCCGACACTCTGGATAGGCGTCTTGGCAACCTACTACGAGATAGGTGGGCCAACGCTCTGGCGACTCGAAGCTCCAACCGCCCCTGGGACCTATTATGATATTCCCGTGATAGGTCTCGCCGCATCAGGCCTTGAGCTTCTCGGCTTTGTTGCTCTTGGCTTGGTCGCACTTTCAGCCATCGGACTAAACATACCTCTGTTATCTACCAAGGAGGCTCCACCGAAGTCCCGCTACGAGTTTCTCACAGAAATACAGGTACCGCGTAGAATCTTCGTTGTCCCGACGATCGCGATAATTGTATCTGTTTTGGTAGGTTTCGCCCTAACCGCCTTATTCAAGGCCGTTCACCAGCCGATATCCCCGAGCGCTCTCGTCCAGCTGCATGACCATGCAGCCCTCCTGGCCACTAGCGCGTTACTCGTTCTTCTTGTGATGCACGTGTTTGATGTGAGAGAGAGGACTAGGGCCATCGGCATCCGCCTTATGGAGATAAGCCTTCCACTGACCATCGTGGGTCTGCTTGTCTTTAACCTGACTGGAGTTCACAGCATCGTTTGGGTCGCTCCTGCTGGTATCTACTATCTCTTGCTTCTGCTCGCTGTTCCTGTCTCTCTAGGGTTCTATTCATGGGGAGAGCCTCCTGCCTCGGGTGCGAGGGTTACCGCGTTTAACATCGCGTTGGGGGTCTGCTTCGTTGGGCTAGTCATTCTTGTCGCTACTGGAGCCTACATTGCTCTCAACTATGATACCACGCCAAATGTAACAGTGACCTACAAGCAGCCTCAAGGCTCGCCCTATCCAGGTCCGTATCCAGCTGTCTACATCGGGACGGCCCCAGCGGTTAACACGCCTCGAGGGCTTGAGAATGCCCACCTTAGCCCTGGGAGCTGGTATCACGCAGCTATCGCTTGGCTTCTGATTCTCTCGATGTTTGGGACGGTTTTGATTGGGGAGAAGAGGCCGGGGTTGCTTTACCTCTTCGCTTTCACGATTCCTCTCGCACCCACATTCAACATGCTCGGCCGGTTCTTGGCGTGGCTGGGAATACCCAACGGCATCGGGGCACTCTGGTTCGCAGGCCATCCCCTCAAGGGTTTCAACCTCATCAGCCTATTCGTCATAACAGTCATCGCGTTAATCATATTGTCGAGAAGAAGGCAGTAATTTTAAAAATCCTGATTTTTCATCAGTTTCCTTGAGAGAGGTGTTACCGCGGTTAGGGCCTCGTAGGGAAAAATTAAAGCATGACGTCGATTCATCTTGACTAAATGCTTACGGTGGGTCAACGCGAGAGGCTACTCAACCTTTTGAGGCGCCGCTTCGAGGTTTTCAGCAACAGTATCGTGGCTGTCGGCTGGCGGAAGGTAGAGGATGCCTTGACGGATAGGCCGGAAAGCCTCAAATCCCTTCATGACATGGAGAGAACAGGCGGAGAACCCGCGTTAGTCGCTTATGACGAGTCCTCTGGACGGTTTGTTTTCATGGACTGCTCTCCTGAGAGCCCTTCGGGGAGGAGGAGTCTGTGTTATGACCGGGAGGCGATGGCTCTCCGGCTGAAGAAGGGGGTGCGTCCGAAGGGGAACGTTTTAGACATGGCTGCCGCCATGGGCGTGGAAGTTTTGACGGAGGAGCAGTATCGTTGGCTCCAGTCATTAGGCAGGTTTGACACTCGGACATCAAGCTGGCTGAAGACGCCGGATAAGATACGAGGGCTGGGTGGCGCCATATTCGGCCTGCGGCGCTACGATACTGTCTTCATCTCTGCAAATAGTGCAGAATCATTCTATAGCAGCCGGGGCTTCAGGGCTGTTCTGAGGGTTTAGCCCTTGGCCCGTCTCGATGACGTCTAACCCGATTGCTTCACTGTTTTTTGAGCGTCTCGATGATGTGTTTGGCTGCGATGTATCCATAGACGCATGCGGGGCCTAGTGTTGAGCCGGGGCCCGGATATGTCCCTCCGAAGATTGATGCCGATGTGTTGCCGGCTGCGTAGAGGCCTGCTATTGGGTGGCCGTCCCTGTGCAGTACTCTTCCATGCTCGTCTGTGAGCAGTCCGCCGAGTGTTCCGAGCTCGCCGGGGTAGATGGCGGTGGCGTAGTAGGGCGGCTTGTCGATTGGGCCGAGGTTGGGGTTGGGCTTGACGCTTGGGTCGGAGTAGAAGCGGTCATAGGCGCTCTCCCCCCTATGAAAATCCTCGTCTCTGCCTGCGCGGGCCATTTCGTTGAACCTTTTGACAGTCCTCAGGAGGCCTTCCTTCTCGACGCCAATCTTATCGGCCAGCTCCTCGAGCGTATGAGCCCTCACCAGGTAGCGCGGACTCGTGGCCCTCTCCGGGGTTCGTCCCGGCATCAGCATTCCGAAGAGGTATCGTGAGCGGTGCTTCTGGTCTATGATGAGCCAAGACGGAATTGCGGGTGCTTCTCTGTTATGCTTGTAGATGCTTTGCCAGCAGTCGACGTATGATGCGGACTCGTTCATGAACCTCTCGCCGTTCAGGTCGACTATCATTCCGAAGGGTAGGGAGCGTTCTGCGAGGATGAATGAGGGCCTTCCATCGGGAGTTATTGCGATGGGGCCTCCCCACGCCTTATCCATGAGGGCGACCTTGGCTCCAAGCTCCATGGCGGCTCTAATCGCGTCGCCAGTATTTCCGGGCGCGCCTACGGCCCACTCTGTGCTGGTGGGTCTCGGCAGGTAAGCCTCACGCATCTCTTGGCTGTGCTCGAAGCCGCCCGCGGCGAGCAAAACTCCTCCTCTCGCCCTCACCGTCACTTCCCTAGTCTCGCGAATTAGAACCGCTCCGACGACCCTGCCACCCTCCTCGACAAGCTCTTTGAGGGGAGATTTGAGCCAAATCTGCACACCCCTCTTCAGGCAGAGGTAGAGGAGTTGGCCGATGAGTGAGGCGCCGATAGTGAGGGGCACCCGGCCCAGCAGGGAATGTCCTATCAGCCTCGCCCCAATCCTTAGTAGGGTTGAGATTCCTGCCCAACTCCGGGTGAGGTAGAGCTTTGAGGCCTCGTTGGTGTGTATGGGTAGTGGTGGGGCCCCTGGGTATTGCCGGAGCCTTTTCCGCCACTCTCCGAGTTTTCTGCCGTTGAAGACCGCGCCCTCAATACACCTCCCCTTCACTGAGCCGCCAGGCTTCTCTGGATAATAGTCGGGATAACCCGCCGAGGCTCTCCACTTGAAGCCCATATCTTGGAGGAATTGGACAAGTTCGGGCCCGTTTATGAGGAAGGCCCTCAGCTTCTCGGGCGCGGTTGCCTCTCCAGCCTCAGGGACGACGTTACTCAGATATTTCCAGGCCTCCTCGAAAGAATCCTCCAAGCCGGCCTGCCTAGAGACCGGGTTATTAGGTATCCAGAGCCCTCCACCAGACATCGCGCTTGAGCCGCCGACTAAGTCCGTCTTCTCCGCAACAAGTACTTCAAGACCCGCACTCCGAGCTGTCAAGGCTCCAACAAGGGCGGCCGCGCCACTCCCCACAACCAAAACATCCGTGGAAAACTCGCTCACAGATATATCATCACGTTATGAAGCATAAAAGTTTCGCTCCGCCTTCGCCGATATTCGGGGCCCTATGTTTGATGTTTTGGAGTCGGTGAAGAATTATATAGGGGCTGGTGGGCTTTTTCTGCGAGGTTTGAGAGGCGATTTAGTTTGGCCTCAGCGAGGCGATAAGCCGACGCAAAGTTAATGTAAAGAAGCTGGAAAAGAGTTTTCCACCGTTCGAGGTTTTCCGCGCATTATCAGACCACTCTGAAAGGCTCTACCTGCTTGAGTCCGTCTCCGGGCCGAGGAAGCTTGCGGAGTTTTCCTTCATCGGATGGGACCCTCTGGCGACGCTGAGAGTGCGGGACAGTTTAGTGGAGGTTGTGGATAAGGTGGAGGGCTCGGTTATCAGGGCCGAGGCCTCTGACCCGCTCCAGATTCTAGGAGGCCTGGTCTTGACCGCTCGGCAAAGGGAGAGTGGGTTCAGGCTTCTTGGCGGCGCCGTGGGTTATGTCTCCTTCGAGTCTGTAAGGTTCTGGGAGGATGTCAGCTTCAGGGAGAAGGAGAGACACGACTTCCCTGAGATGGAATTCGACATCTACGATAGGGGTCTCATCTACGACCACAGGATGAACGAGGCCTACATCTACGGTCCGAGGCCGGCCGAGGACTGGGGCGAGGTCATGCGTTTGATGAAGGATGTCAGCGACGAGGAGCCTCTGCGGGCATCGAGTGTAAAGTCGAGCATACTAAAGAGAGACTTCTTAGACATGGTTCTCAGGGCTAAAGAGTATATCGCGGCAGGAGATGTCCTTCAGGTAGTCCCTTCACGCCGAATCGACTTGGAGGTTTCCGGAAGCTATCTCAGCTACTACAAGAGGCTGAGGGAGATAAACCCTTCACCCTACATGTATCTACTCAGGCTGGATGGAAGGTGGATTGTCGGGACAAGCCCCGAGATGCTCGTGAGGGTCGAGGGCTCGAGGGTCGAGACATTTCCCATTGCGGGGACGAGGCCGATGACGGGGCGGGCGGAGAAGGATGATAGGCTGATGGAGGAGCTTAAACGTGACGAGAAGGAGCTTGCAGAGCATGTGATGCTAGTGGACCTTGCCAGGAATGACCTCGGTAGGGTCTGCAGATATGGCACGGTCAAGGTTGAGTCGCTGATGGAGATTCACAGATACAGCCACGTCCAGCACCTGGTCTCCCACGTAGTAGGCGAGCTGAAGCTCGGCCTAAACGCCATCGACGCACTCAAAGCCACATTCCCCGCGGGAACCGTGACCGGCGCCCCGAAGCTCAGGGCAATCGAGATAATCGACGAGCTTGAGCCAGCCGGACGCGGCCCCTATGCCGGCTGCGTAGGCTACCTATCATTCAACGGAAGCGCCGACTTCGCAATAACCATCCGTACCCTTCTCGGACATTCAGAGTCGAGGGCGAGCATTCAGGTCGGTATGGGTGTGGTTGCGGACAGTAACCCCGAGGCTGAGTGGCTTGAGACGGAGCATAAGGCCGCCGCCCTTCTCGCGGCGCTGGGGAGGTGAGGAGCGGTTGAAGGTTTTAGTCATAGATAACTTGGACTCATTCGTCTATAACATCGTCCAGTATCTCGGAGAGCTCGGAGTCCACCCATTAGTCTTCAGGAACAACAAGCTAACGCTGGAGGAGGCCATTAAGCTCGACCCTGACGCGATAGTAATCTCACCGGGGCCGGGGCATCCAGCGGATAGGAGGTTCTTCGGAGTCTCGGGCGATGTGATAAAAGTGCTCGGGAGTGAGCGGCCTGTCCTAGGAGTATGCCTCGGGCATCAGGGAATAGTCTGCGTGTTCGGCGGACGCGTCGAGAGAGCTTCGAAGCTCATGCACGGAAAAGTCAGCATGATTCGGCATAGCGGCTCAGGAATCTTCGAGGGCGTCAAAAACCCGCTCCGCGTAGCACGATACCACTCGCTCGCAGTTAAGCCACCACTCCCAGAGTCCTTAGAAATAACAGCAGTAGCACTCGATGACGGCGAGATAATGGCTCTCGAACACAGAGCCCACCCGATATTCGGCGTCCAATTCCACCCCGAGTCCATAATGACTGAGCAGGGGCACAAGATACTCGAGAACTTCCTAAAAACCGCAAAGAAGTAGCGGAGGGTAGGATATTTAGCATTCCACAAAGACTAGATAGTCGTTGAGCAGGTCCGACAAAAGCATCCGCGGCTCCTGGGGCGACGAGCTCTCAGGTCGGCGGATAGCTCACTGCGTAACGGGAAGCGTCTCAATCTACCGGACGCCGGACCTCGCCAGGTCCTTCATCAGGCACGGCGGAGACGTCATTCCAGTTATGACGTCAGATGCCGCCAAGTTGCTGAGCCCCCAGCTTCTCGAATGGGCCACAGGTAACCAACCGATAGTGGAGATTACGGGGCGCGTAGAGCATGTTGAGCTAACCGAGGGCGAGGGGAAGGTCGACTTAGTTCTCGTCGCGCCCGCCAGCGCCAACACGCTCGTAAAGATGAGCATCGGGGCATCAGACAACCCTGTAACACTTGTATGCTCCGCCGCACTCGGAGCCGGAATCCCCGTCGTCGTCGCACCTGCCATGCACGCCTCGATGGCAGGAAACCCCGCGGTTAAAGACGCACTTAAGCGCCTCGAGGAGATGGGGGTCAGCGTAGTTGCTCCTCTATTTGAGGAGTCTAAGGCCAAGCTCGCCCCAGAGCAACACATCCTCGAGGAGGTCATTTACCGCCTAACTCCGAAGCCGCTCAAAGGAAAAAAGTTCGTCGTCTCCGCCGGCCCCACGCGCGAACACATCGACCAGGTCCGCTTCATCTCAAACCCGAGCAGCGGTCTAATGGGAATCGAGGTCGCGAGAAGCCTCAGGATGCTCGGAGGGCAAGTCACCTTAATCCTCGGCCCCACACACCTCACCCCGCCTCAGGGCGTCGAGACCATACGCGCCGTCTCAACTCAGGAGATGGAGAAAGCAGTCTTGAAGGCGGCGCAAGGCTCCGAGGCATTCTTCTCAGCGGCTGCGGTGGCAGACTACAAGCCAGTCAACACGATGGGGGAGAAAATTGCCACCTCCACACACCCGCGAATAACTCTAGAGCTAGAGGCCACGCCTAAGATTCTCGAATCAGTCAGAAGAAGTGTGTCTGAGATCGAGATAATCCCCTTCAAAGCCACTTACGGAGAAGAGAAGCCTGAGAAAATCTTAAACAGTTTGTCCTCTCTGAATCCATTAATGATCGTGATTAACGACGTCTCGCGGAGCGACATAGGATTCGCCTCCCCATTCAACGAGGTAACAGTCATAGGCCGCTCCGGCAGGCTCCATCACCTGCCGAAATCGAGGAAGTCCGCCATCGCCCGAAGAATTATCGAGCTTTACATGGAGGAGAAGGGAATAACCCGGGAGGCGCCCTATAGGTAAATATAACGCTCCCCCCGAAACCCTCTTGGGCCCGTAGCTCAGTGGTAGAGCGCCCGGCTGTTAACCGGAAGGTCGTGAGGCTCCTCCCAAAGTGGAGGGCCCGACAGGGTTCGAATCCCACCGGGCCCGCAATCCAACTAAATATATCAAAAGCGACAATCTCAGAGTTAGTATGCGAGAAATCGTCTACAGCACCGTGAAGCTTAAGCCTGAGCAGAGAAAGATGATTGAGGCTTACGCAGAGGTCTATGAGGCGGGAGAGCATGGGCCGGAACCTAAGCTGGAGAATGTGAACATCTTGATATGCGGTCCAGTTACAACCGTGGAGCTCAACGCCATGAAAAACCTCCGGTTCATTCAGTGCGTTTACGCTGGAGTCGATGCCCTGCCCTGGGGCAAAATACCGGCCAACGTCGTTGTGGCAAGCAACGCTGGCTCAAACGCCGACTCTGTCGCGGAGCACGCGTTTGCGTTATTACTAGCCGCGGCGAAGAGGATTCTCTTCTTTGACTCGAGGGTGAGAGATGGAGACTTTGAGATAGTTGGTGAGTCGAGAATGCTCCACGGGCGCAGACTCTGTGTGTTGGGGATGGGGGCCATCGGCTCAAGAATCGCTGAAATCGCTAAGGCCTTTAAGATGCATGTCGTGGGCTACGGGAGGTCTTTAAGAAGCGTTGCAGCGGTTGACGAATTCTACACCCAAGATAGTATTGACGCCGCGCTGAGGGGGAGCGACTACGCCGTCGTAGCGCTACCACTCACCAAGCACACTCAAGGCCTGATTAATTATGAAAGGCTGGGTCTCATGAGGCGCGACGGCATTCTTGTCAACATCGGCAGAGCACCCATAATCGTCAAGAACGACCTAATCAGGTTTCTCAGAGAAAACCCCTCCTTCACCTACGCGACGGACGTATGGTGGAACATCCAGAACCCATCTCAAGACTCAGATGTATACTCCCTCCCCAATGTAGTCTCCACACCTTGGGTTGCTGGGGCTGCGAGCTCGAGAGAGACTTACGAGGAGATGCTCCGACTTGCCGTTGAGAACGTCGTGCGATACTTGAGGGGTGAGAAGCCGCTAAACATCGTGAGACACGAGGACTATAGGTAACATTCCAAGGGCCTTCAAGCCATTATCACTCCGAGCGAGGGATAGCGCGAAAGGAAGTTGAGGACAAGCGACTTATAGGTGAAGAAATCACCGCTGGACAGACGTTCTAAGCCCTTGATGCCTGTGAGCTTCGCAAAGGCCGCTGCGGCCTCGGCCCCTCGGATGATGTAGACATCCTGTATCTCGCCCCGACTGAAAACTATCGGAAATATCGGGGCTTCAAGCAGCTCAGGGGGGAGAATCGAGGCCGCCTTCTCCAAATCCTCTCTCGAGAAATGGTGTATCCCGCCCCCTCGAGTCTCGACGAACGGTCTCAACTGGCTGAGAAGCTCCCTCACAGAGGCCCTCCTCGCAGGAGCCATATCCCGAAGGACGCGCAACTGTCTTGAGAGCCAAACATCCTCCTGATCTTCACGCCCGGCTCCAGCCAAGCCTAACCATCTTAGCGATCCGTGAACGTATATATCTTGGGCCCCTGGGGATTGTTTCAGTCGGGAGAATGGTTAAGGCCGAAACTGTGTTCACAGGTTTCAGGAAAGAGGCGAGGGCGCGGCTAAGACTAAAGCCCGGAACAGGTAGAGTATTTGTCAACGGTATATTGGCGGACCACATCCCCAACATACTTGCGAGAGAGAAGATTCTCGCACCTCTCAGACTTGACGAGAAGTTCGCAAAGAAGCACGATTTTCTCATAAAGGTTGAAGGCGGTGGTGTCATGGGACAGGCTGAGGCCGCCTCGATGGCCATTTCGAGGGCCATGGCCGCCGCGAGTGCCGCTCTCAAGGAGAAGATTCTCTCGCTGGATAGACGCTTGATTGTTGGTGACCCCCGGAGGACAGAGCCGAAAAAACCAAACAGGAGGTCTGCGCGCCGATTTAAACAGAAGAGCTATCGCTAACCATTACTTAATCGGCGAGTAAAGTAGCTCGGCAGTTTCTCGCATCTTCTCGTCCAAGCCATTCGTCTGAATGATGTCCCGTAGGATGTAGTATGAGGGCCGGGCTCTTCTCTTCTTAGTCGACGGGTCATAAGTTATTACACCAAACCTCATCGCGAATCCGCGAGCCCACTCAAAATTGTCGATGTAACTCCAGTGAAGGTATCCTCGTACATCGGCCCCACCCTTAACAGCATCCTCTACCGCCGCGATGTGGGAGAAGAGGAACTGCGGCCTAATTCTGTCGAGTCTGTCGGCGGTTCCGTTCTCGGTTACCATCATCGGCTTCCCATATCTCTGCAGCATGAGCAGAACGTTCCTCAGCCCCTCCGGGTAAATCTCCCACCCGAACTCGGAGGTCGGCCTACCTGCAAGCGAGAACGAGGCGGGCTCGCACGCAAACCCGTACCCCGGTACACTAACCCACGGGAGAGGCAGGCCAGGTATCGTCGCCGCCTTAACCACGAGCCTTGAATAATAGTTCACGCCTATCCAGTCCATCTTATCCCTAAACTCGGGAATCCTCTCGGGAGGCTGCAGTCCTAACATGGACCTGTCGAGCTCGCCCTTCGTCAAGGTCTCGAAGTACCAGAGGTTAGAGAAGTAGTTCATCTTCTCAGCGGCCGCCTTGTCGGCCTCGCTCTCCTTGTTGAGGGGCTCGACCGCCGAGGTCGCATAAATTATGCCCACTTGGGAGTTTTTACCTAATACCTTCTTGAGCTCATCATATCCTCTAGCGTGTGCTGAAATCAGGTTCAGCCGCGCCTTAGACAACCCTTCTACGCTGAAGAAGCCCGGCGGGAAGGCGAACTGGGCTGCGTATTGGCCATACCCGATGTCTGAGACGACGAAGGGCTCGTTGAAGGTGCTCCACATGTCCACGATGTCCGCGAGCTTAGAGCCGACATAGTGCGCGTATTTCACAAACTCGATGACGTTAGATGTGTCCACCCAGCCTAGTGGCCCCTCGCGGAGGGCCGTCGCCCTAGCGCGGAGCGGGTCGTGAACCCAGATGGGTTGGGTGAAGTGGTTCAGGTTGATGATGACCTTGAACCCCCTATCCTTCATATCCTTAATCATTTCTCGATAATGGTTGAGAGCGGCCGTATTCGCCAAACTCTCCAGCTGCTTCTCACTCTCCGCTGGAATCTCAACGTCCTTCACAACCCCATTCTCTACTGTCGCCCTAACTTTCACTTCGCGAGTTGGTTTTGGGAAGATTCTGCTCCACTCAATTCCAATCCTCATCGTATTTGCTCCGAGCTCGGCGATTAGTTTGTGGTCCTGCTTATAGAGGTCCCAATATCCGGGACCATCCTCCGGCCTGTCTCCGCTCACAAGACGGTTCATGATGTTGAAAGGGTCCGTAACCCAGACATACCAGTCAGTCCCCCTGTCTATCGCCTCCTCACTAACACCCATCTCAAACTGAAAACCGGCCTCAGAGAATCCCCAAAGGAAATCACGCCGAAGCATTTATGTCACCGCATAACGACTTACTGCTACGTGGCTTATTAATAAAACTTAAGGACTGAATTTATGGGGATGCATAAAGTCGCGTGGGTTTGTAAAAACTGTGTTGAATATGAGCTTAGGAACCAAAAGTTTATATATAAAAAATGCATAACATCTTCTGCATGAACAAGAAAACATCCTTTATAGGATTCTCCGCGGCGTTCCTGCTAGTCGCTGCTCTTTTGTTGTCGGCCGTTCCGGTGAGCTACAGCCAGTTGCCGCTACCCGCAGGCGTCCCAAGGGGAGACGTCCTAGTAATTGAGAACCACTGGGGGACTTACGCCAACCCCAACAACTGGAACCCAATCGCTGCACCAGGAGTCGGCCCAGCATCCATCGCACCGGGTGGAAGCGGATATCAGCAGGTCTGTAAAGCCTTCCTCTGGTACATCAACACATCAAACAGCATGCTTATACCATGGATTGCAGCCGAGCCGCCAATCTACTCGCCCGACTTTACC
Organism: Candidatus Calditenuaceae archaeon; assembly: GCA_025059595.1. Classification (GTDB taxonomy): domain Archaea; phylum Thermoproteota; class Nitrososphaeria_A; order Caldarchaeales; family Calditenuaceae; genus HRBIN02. The sequence goes on from JANXDI010000010.1 coordinate 15,980, forward strand.
AGCCTAATCGTAAAGATTAGAGATGGCGTATACTGGAACGACGGTAAACCACTGACCGCAGAAGATGTCGCTTTCACGTTGAAATACCTCAAGGAGGCTCCGGCTCCCATCGGCACGGCTGAGAAGGCCTCGGTCAAGGACGCTAGAGCTTTAGACAAGACGACCGTGCTGATTGAGCTTCTATCCCCCAACCCAAGGTGGCACTACTTCTACGCAGTAATAATCTATGGAGCCACTGGAATTCTACCTAAACATGTTTGGGAGGGGAAGGACCCGCAGAAGTTTGAGTTTAACCCGCCTCTTTGCGCTGGGCCGTATAACTTGAGGGCAGTCGACCCTGCGGGTAACTGGTTCCTCTGGGAGAGGTTCGACAACTGGTGGGGGTCTAAGGTGTTCGGCGTCGTCCCTGCTGCAAAATATGTCCTATACATAAACCACGGCCCTGACGAGGCCAAGGCTTTAGCTATGACTAAGCATGAGCTTGATGCTCTAAGAACCCTCCTTCCGGAGCAGGCAGAGCTCGTGATTAAGAACAACCCCTACCTGAGAGGCTGGAGGGCTACTGCGCCTTTCGCTTGGCCGCTAGACCCCTGTGTGAAGGGTATAGCATTCCAGACAAAGACACCGCCATTCGACAAGAGGGAGGTGAGGTGGGCCCTCGCCTACGCGATAGACTACAGGGTCATCTACAGGGCGTTCGTTGGTATTGACAAGTCCACACCAACACCAGCAGCCCTTCCTGTCATCCCACACGCAGCTGACATCGAGACCTACTACATTCCGTTACTAGACTATCTGAGGCAGTACGGCTATGACCCGAACTTAGTGTTAGACATAGCTAGGGAGAACAACGCTTGGTGGGTGGAGAAGTACCCTGTACTCGGATTCTGGAAGCAGGACCTCGCTCGGGCGGAGCAGCTCCTTACGGGGCAAGGCTTCAGGAGGGGCGCTGACGGTAAGTGGCTACTGCCCGACGGGACGCCCTGGACGATAGAGATTAAGACCACCTCTGGGTTCGAGATGGAGAGCCAGAGGATAGCGTTCCTGGTAGCTGACCAGTGGAGGGCCTTCGGGATAGACGTTAAGGTAACACCGCTTGAGTCAGGGCCGTTCTCAACCTCCTACAGTATCGGTGACTTCCAGGTGGGAACATTCTGGCCAGGTTGCAGCCAGATATTAGACCTCTACGCCAACTGGTTTAACAGGTGGCACTCCAAGTACTGGACACAGAAGAAGGGTGAGGGTGGTCACGGAACGGGATGGAACACGGCTGAAGCTCCGATAGCGGAGCTCAACCGTATTGTTGATGAGTTGGAGAGGACCGCGCCAGACACACAGAGGGCCTTCGAGCTTTACAGAGAGGCTCTGAAGATATGGGTGAGGGACCTCCCATGGCTAGGCTTCTTCCCCACACCCTTCTACACATTCCAAGACGGCTACGCATGGGACAACTGGCCAACACATCCGGAGAACTATTACATGGACCCAGTCTCATGGTGGTCCCAGCACCTCTTCGTCATCCTGAAGGTGAAGCCGACCGGTAGAGCACCTACGAAGGACGCCATCATGGACCCGAAGCCACTCCGCGTAGCCAACACACCCATAGTCAAAGTCGCGACAGCCGCTGAGTGGGACGCCCTCATCGGTGTTAAACCGCCTGCAGTTGGAGTGACGACCGTCACACTCAGAGAGACTGTCACACAGCGCGTCACCGAGCTCAGGACGCAGGTGGTCACGCAGGTCCAGACACAGACTGTGACAGCGCTTGATGTTGGGCTTCTTGCAGGAGTCGCTGCTGCTGTGGGAGTTATACTGCTGGCGGTAGGCATAGCTGTGGGAAGGATGCTGGGTAGGAGAAGACCGGCTTAGTAAGTTACAACCAAGTTAAAATTTTTATTTGTTTTTGTTTAGCTAGGGCACACATATATATTCGAGAGATAATTCTTAAATCTTGAGTAAAGTTTGAGTAAAGTGCTGCTCTTTATCGCTACGAGGGTAATCGCATTTATCCTAACTGTAGTCATTGGCGTCACGGTAGTCTTCGTGATACCGAGGCTCCTTCCATACAATCCGGTTGAGACTCAGATAGGCTTCATCTACTCCATTGGCCAGTTCTATGACCCGACGGCTATTGAGATGCTTAGGCAGACCCTCTACGAGCTCTACGGATTGAAGGGGAACCCTGTGGAGCAGTATTTTGGCGTCTGGCGCAGGATGTTAACGCTCGACCTAGGGCCATCGATAATGAACTTCCCCACACCTGTTGCGACGCTTATTGGAATCGCGTTACCATGGACGCTCGGCCTACTTTCCTTCGCGACACTATTCTCATGGGCGGTCGGCAATCTCATAGGGACAATATCGGGCTTCTTCAGCCACAAGAAGTTCTCCAAAGCGTTGACAGGTGTGGCTGTCGTCCTTTATCCTGTCCCCTACTTCATCCTTGCCCTAGTCTTAATGTTTACTTTCGCCTACCTTATCCCCATCTTTCCTTTGGGGGGCGGAGTGACTCTCGTAGGCATGGGATTTAGCCTTGACCTCGTCTTGAACTTGGCGAAACACGCCGCGCTCCCCGCAATATCCATCATAATCCCGGGGGCCTTTGGGTGGTGGTTCCTATCCTCCTTCACCCTGACCAGCCAGAAGAAGACCGAGGACTTTGTCCGCTACGCGGAGCTCAAGGGGCTTCCCAACACGCTCATCCTCAGACGCTACCTCATCAGAAACATACTTATGCCTCAGACCACGGCACTCGGTCTCGCCCTCGGAGGAATCTTCAGCGGCGCACTACTGACGGAGGTCGTCTATGCCTACCCGGGCCTCGGCAAACTGCTTTACGCTGCCATAATCAACAACGACTACAACATGATTATGGGGATCTCGCTCCTCTCCATCTTGGGTGTCTCGCTCGCGACGCTGCTCCTAGACATGATTTATCCACTAATAGACCCGACCGTGCGATATAGGTGAGAACAGGCCTTGACCCAGCTACCCCGCACCCCTGTTGACACGCTCAAGATACTGGGGACCGGCTTCAGCAAGTTCTCGCACATATTCCTGGAGGTGTTCAGGACGAGCCGGTCCTTCAGAATTGGTGTTGTTGTCTTCGTAGCTCTGGTGATTTTAGGTGTTGGTGTGAGCTATTTCTCGCCTTTCGACCCGCGGCGCTGGTATCTGGTTACGCCGAATAAGCCGCCGAGCTTTGAGTATCTGTTGGGCACCACGACGAATGGTCAGGATGTTTTCTGGCTCTTGACGTGGAGCATCAGGAACTCTCTAGTTATTGGTCTGATTACTGCGATGGTTGCCTCTCATGTCGGGTTGATACTGGGTATGCTGGCGGGTGCGAGGGGCGGGCTTCTCGATAGAATCCTCATGATACTGACAGACTCTTTCGTCGTTATACCTGCGCTTCCGACGCTGATTCTTCTGGCGGTGTTGCTGAGGGATGTGATGACTATACCAATCATGGGGCTGATAATCAGCATCTTCTCTTGGCCCTGGCCGTCTAGGCAGGTCCGCGCCATGGTCCTCTCCCTCCGGGAGCGGGACTTCATAGCGACATCCATCTTCTCGGGCTACAGCGTCGTAGGCAGGGTCTTCAGGGATTACATGCCATTCATATTGCCGTGGCACCTCGTAAACCTGACAAACACGGTCCTATTCGCGATTTCGAGCGAGGCAGCCTTGGCTGTTATAGGCGTCTCAATACTCAGCGAGGCGACCTTGGGGGTGATGATTTACTGGGCGCTGAACTACTCAGCGCTTTTCCGAGGCCTCTGGTGGTGGCTCATCTCACCGGTCTTAACAATCATACTTGTCTTCGTCTCCCTCTTTCTCATCTCTAAGGGAGTCTCAGATTACTCCAATCCAAGACTTAGATGGCAGTCTGGAAGGTGAGATAAAAGGTGGCGGCGGATAACGTTGTGTTAGATTGTAGCAATGTGACGGCCGTCTATGACTTAGGCTATAACGTTAAGGTTCGGGCGGTGGATAACGTCAGCCTCACTGTTCGCAGAGGCGAGATAGTCGGTCTGGCTGGGGAGTCTGGGTGCGGGAAAACAACCCTCATGAGGACAATCTACCGGGACGTAACTCCTCCTCTCAAGGTAGTGTCTGGCGTTGTTCGACTTCAGGCAAAGGATGGAGAAGTGACAGACATCTATCAAGTCAGCGAATCTGAGCTGAAGAAGTTGAGAGCTAGGGTGATATCCTATATTCCACAGGGCTCAATGTCGGTCCTTAACCCGACTTCAAGAGTTAGGAGCGCATTCCTCGAAGTGTTCCAGAAATACGGTGAGGTGGGGAAGGATGAGGCTCTGCGTCTTGTTAAGGCGAGGCTGAAGGAGCTAGGACTCCGTGAGAGCATCCTCGCGTCCTACCCACATCAGCTAAGCGGCGGAATGAGGCAGAGAACCGTGATCGCCTTGGCTACAATAATGAATCCTAGCATAGTACTGGCCGACGAGCCTACCTCGGCCCTAGATGTAGTTTATCAGAGAGGAGTTGTCGAGATGATACAGAACATTAGAAACATGTTCGGCACATCCTTCATCGTCGTTTCACACGACATGGGGCTACACTACCAAGTATCTGACAGAATAGCTATTATGTATGCAGGCAAGATAATCGAGGTGGGGCGGACAGACGATGTCTTCAGAGAGCCACTTCACCCCTACACAGAGGGGCTCATCAACTCTCTGCCGCGCATCGGCGGGCCCAAGAGGCTTGAAGGGCTTTCGGGGCTTCCCCCGAGCCTCGCTAATCCGCCGCCTGGTTGCAGGTTCCACCCAAGATGCCCTTACAGGATGGAGAGGTGCTTGGTGGAGGAGCCTCCCAGCTTCAAGGTGAGGGGCAGGGAGGTTGCCTGCTGGCTGATGGAGGCGAAGTGAGAATGACTGAGAACAATGTATTGAGGGTTGAAAACCTTACAAAGATTTACAAGACAGGTGGGCTGATTTTAGGGAAGAAGTTTAAAGCCGTGGACGCTGTCACCTTCGGGCTTGAAGGCGATTCTGCCAACATCTTCACGATAGTTGGTGAAAGTGGATGCGGCAAAACTACGCTCGCGAGAATGATTCTGAGCCTGATTGAGCCGACTCATGGGCGCATCGAGGTCTTAGGCAAGGACATCTTGAAGCTCTCGTCAAAAGATAGGGGCAAGTGGCTACCGCGGGCAATTCAGCCCGTTTTTCAGAACCCCTTCGAGGCCTTTAACCCTCTGAGAAAGGTCTACCCGTACCTCATCCACACAGCCACAAAAGTCGCGGGAATAGAAGACAGAGGGGAGGCTGTCGAGCGGGTTCACCAAGCCTTAGAAGCCGTGCGCCTCTCGCCCGACATAGCTGAGAGGTCGCCTTACGAGCTCTCCGGAGGCCAAGTTCAGAGGCTCTCAATAGCACGCGCGATAATTCCCAGACCAAAGATAATCGTGGCGGATGAGCCTGTCTCCATGATAGACGCCTCCCTCAGAATGGGTATTCTCAACATATTCAAGCAGCTCAAGGAGGAGTTGGGCATCAACTTCATCTACATAACCCACGACCTATCCACAGCCTACTACATCAGCGACCAGATAGCGGTGATGTATAAAGGGTCTTTCGCAGAGATGGGGTCCGCCGACGCCATCTTCGGAGAGCCGCTCCACCCATACACACAGCTCCTAATGGACTCCATACCGAGGGTTGACAGAAAGTGGTCTGGAAAGATTAAGGTTGCTGTGACGGAGGTTGAGGAGTATCTGCTTCCTGGCTGCAAGTTTGCTGACAGGTGTCCTTATGTGATGGATATTTGCAAGAAAAAGGCGCCGCCCCTGTTCAGGATGGGTAGCGGAGTTGAGGTTGCATGCTGGCTTTATTCCGATTCAAAGGAAGCGTAGTGTCCTAGATTTCTGGTAAGTTTATTCTTACTTCCCTTCCTGCGCTTGCTGATTCGTAGATGGCGTCCATGATCGCGTGGAGAATTACGCTCTGCCACCCCGTGACGGGGGGCTCTGTGCCCTCCTGAATCGATCTGATGAATGCTTTGGTCATCTCAAAGGAGAGGTCGGCGTTGGGCAGCAGCGGCTTAGTATCCGTGAGGAAGCTCTTTGTCCTCGAGTAGAACCCTATCTCTTGTAGGGCCTCGTGCCCCTCTGCCTCTATACCGCCCTTCTCCCCCAGAACTCTGAGCCGGCCCACTTCTCCCCTGTGAGATACGTTGGCAGCCCAAGCGGTCTCTATGGTGAGAGTCATTCCGTTGTCAAACCTCACGAACCCTGCTGCGAAATCCTCAAGCTCAAACCTAGCTGGGTCCCACCACCCCCAGTTGAACTTAATCTCTTCAGGGTCTTTCCCGAATTTCGTGTAGACCGCGCCGCACGCAGAGACCGGCCTACGGAAACCCGTCAGTGCGAGTATGTTGTCGAGCATATAACAGCCTATGTCGAGCAGGACTCCCTTTCCGCCTGAGAGTTCTTTGTCGATGAATGTCGGTTTCCCCGGTATCCCCCTCCTCCTCACGAGATATCCGTAAGCGTAGTAGGGCTCGCCGAGAGTGCCAGACTCGTAGAGTTCGACGCCGTATCTTAGAGCGGGTGAAAACCTCGACCAGAACCCCACCATCAAGACTTTGTTGGCCTGCTTAGCGGCCCTCACCACCTCAGCAACCTCTTGGAGGCTTGCTCCGAGTGGCTTATCGACTAGGGCGTGGACTCCACGTCTGAGACACTCTACAGCGATTCGGTGGTGAAGGCCGGATGGGGTCGCTATACTCACGGCCTCAAGCCCCTCCCTCTCAATCATCTCCTTAAAGTCCATGTATCCTGCGACGTGAAACTCCCTGCACACACTCTCCAAAGTTGCTGGATTGGTGTCGCAGACCGCGACAACCCTCGCGCCTGGCGTCCTCGTGAGAGGTATTAAGTGGCGTCCTCTTCCATGTCCACCGACGCCTATGACTCCTACCCTCACTTCACCCAATATTTGATGCCACCTCGGTTATATTCGCCCCGTGTAAAATATAAGAGTTGAGACGCGAACTACTTTCGGATACACTAACGTGTGAAGGGCATGTCTGCAATAAGTTTGAATTATATTCTGCGTAGAGCTTTATTCGCCTTCCTCCACCTTTTCATCGGGGTCAACGTAATCTTCGTTATTCTTAGGCTCGCTCCCTTGGCCTCGGTTGAGATTCGGCTGCAGCAGGCTTTCTTGGTTGGCAGCCTGAGGTATCCGGAAGAGGCTGAAAGTCTGCGGAACGCTTGGCTCAACTTCTACGGCCTGAAGGGAGACCTTTTGGGGCACTATGCTGAAATCTGGAGAAGGCTAATAACGTTTGATTTCGGCCCTTCCCTCGTCAGCTTCCCTACATCGGTCTCAACTCTGATTCTGAGAGCTCTTCCATGGACGATAGGCTTACTCACGTTGAGCATACTAATCTCTTGGCTGTTGGGCACTTCTTTAGGAATAATCTCTGGCTCACTGCCCTCGAGGAGGCTCTCAAAACTCTTGACCGCTTTGTCTTTAACTTTGTATCCCATCCCCTACTACCTTTTAGGGCTGGTGCTTATCTTCATCTTCGCATATCTTGTCCCACTCTTCCCGCTGGGTGGAGGGGTTAGCGTAGTCCCGCCTCACTTCACCGGGAGCCTTTCACACGACCTCGCCCTGCTCTTCAACATCCTGCACCACGCCTCCCTTCCAGCCCTTTCCCTCGTCGTGCCAGCAAGCCTAGGCTGGTTCTTCCTGAGCGCATACTCTATCACGAGGGTCAAGATGGGTGAGGAACACATCGTTTTTTCCCGGCTTCTCGGTTTGAGGGAGGGCGATATTAGGAGGCACCTCTGGGGTGAAGCGAACTTGGCGCAGGTCACCCTCCTGACTCTCCAGCTCGGCCAGATACTTGGAGGCGCTCTGATAACTGAGATTCTCTTCACCTATCCTGGGATGGGATATCTCATCTATAGGGCGATCACTGTGTTTGACTATAATTTGTTGGCCGCAGTCGCCCTATTATCATGCGTCGTCATTGCGGCTGGTGTCTTTGTTCTTGACGTCTTGGCGCCGCTAATCGACCCGAGAGTTCAGCAAAAGTAGGCTACTTGCTAGAGATTCTTTTTCTCCAGAGCACGACTATTGATGAGGCTGAAATGGCTAGAAGTATGGCGGCAACTAGCGAGGAGATGGTCTCTAAGTCCACGAGCCTACTTCCCATCAAAACCCCTCTAAGCCTAACCTCAAATAGAGTTGGTGAGTCGACCCAAATCAGCCGCCGCTCGGCCAAAGCACCGTCAAGATAGACATCGACCTGAACCTCGCCCGCAACAGGTATGCGTGTCAGGAACGTGCCATCCTCCAGCTTCTCCATCTCTAGCGGCTTCCCCCTCCATACGGCCGAGACATCTGCGTTTCGTAAGACGTTACCAGCCCAATCTCGAACTCTGACTCTGAACTCCACATCCACCCCCCTCACAGCTATCGATACCTCCGAAACTGTTGCGTTCACCTCCCCCTTGGACAAAGATACACCCATAAAGGACACGGAATACTCGTGAACCCCCGGAAACAGTTTGACAACCGCGCCGCCAGCTTCGTCGCTGACAGCGGTATAGCTCCTTCCCGTCACAGGGTCTTTCAACGTGAGAGTCGCGTTAGACACAGTTTTACCGCCCGGGCCCTCCAGTCTGAATACTATGTCCACTCGATTTAGCGGGAAGGTAATTCTCTCAACGCCTGGGCTTAGATTAATGGTCAGGGAGCCGAGTTGGACACCGTCCTTAAGTGCCGTCACACGGTAGGTCCCGGCGCCGGGGCGGCCCTCGCTGAGGGGTATGGCTGTGAATGAGACATCCCCAGCCGCTCCGGTTACCGTTGAACCAACCAGACCGAGTCTGTCAGACTCGATGAGAATCCGAACGCCGTGTACGGGTGCGCCTGCGTCGTCCGTTACAGAAACCAATAAGTCGGAGAGGTCTAAGACATAGGTCAAGTTTTGGCTTCTCTCAAGGGAAGTAACCTCCTTGAGGAGAAGTATCTCTTGCCCTTGGGGCAAGTATCGTTTAAGCGCCTCGACGACATATTGTCCGGTGACTCTCGAGGATGGGATGCTTGCCATTTTACCCGCCTCGATGGAGGTTGAGAAATTAAAACTCTCTGAGCTGAGCCTTAGCGTAGCGTTGACAGGTCTCCCCCTAAAATCGAGAACACTCACACCTACCTTAACAATATCAGCGGGCAATCTGTGCTCCGTCACATTCTGCGCGACATTTATCGTGGAGTTTAGGACGGGCGCCGCACCGAGGCGTCCCACAACCCTATAAGGCCCGACTTGTGGGAGGCTCGAGAGGGGGAGGTCTTTTGCGAAGAATCTCCCATTCATATCTGTTGTGCCGCGGCGTATGACGGGGCCGTTCTCTGACCTGAGCTCGATTGAGACGCCGGAGGCGGGCCTGCCGTCCAAGTCGTTGAGGAAAAGCTCTATGCTCTGTATCTTTAGGGTCAGGTTGAGTCTTGTCTGGGCGGGGAAAGTGACGGTTGCCGACGCAACCTCAACACCCTCTATGCGTGCCGAGATATTGTATGTGCCGGGTGAGAGTAGCCTAAACTCTGCAATCCCCTGTGATGTTGTCTCGAAGAGCCTAGTGAATGTGGAGTTGGATAGCGTTAGCTCCACACCCGCCCGCGGAGTACCGCTCGGGTCAAGAACGGTAACTCGAAGGCTCTGCTCCTGAGCCTTAACAACGAGCAAGGAAGATAGGATGACCAATAGCGCGAGCAGTAAGACTACGGCCCTCATCTCACAATCAACTCATGTTCCCTATTTGCGGCTTATTAACACCAAACACCGGGTGACTCTTCAGGAAGACATCCGCGTCCATCAAGACCTGCTTCGCCGTCCTAAACGTTAACTGAGATAGCGCATCTTTGTATTTTAGCCATGCGTATGCTTTATGCTCCTTACTGAGTATTACCTGAAACTCGTTTGTGTGGCCGAGGAAAAATATGACTGTCTTGTAGACCGTCTCGTCGCTCTTGTATGTGTAGCTTATAACACGCTTAAACCCTTCAACAATGCGGACATCTCGTAGGTTTGTCTCTTCTTTGATTTCACGAAGCGCCGTCTCAACTTCAGACTCTCCCTCCTCTATTCCGCCCTTGGGGAAGTCCCAGTGGCCTCCCCCATAGAGTAGGACAAGGTAGTAGTTTTCGCCGATTGAGTTGTTGAAGATGACTGCACCGGCTGACCTCCTCAGTTTCATCTCCAAAAATGCTAACCGCGTCTCCTCCGGATAAATCTTTGCACCCAGTCTTTAAGTCCTAGATGCGCGTCTACTGGCGACCGCCGCGGCCTCCGCCAGAATCCGTTTGGCTTCGTCGTCGGCCGCCTCAAACTTAGAGTATCCCCTATCATCGACCGAGCCTATCTCTAGTGAAACTTCATCAATCAGCTCCTGAACCCTGAGAACCCTTCCGCTAACCTCGGGGAGGACACCCTGCAGGTCGCCTCCTATCTTCGAAACTATGCCTCTGATGGGTTGGAGGGCTATCCTCACGTCGCCAAGGTCTTTGACGGTTGCGAGCCTGTATATTACCGCTTCAAGTGAGAGCTGGCACCTTAGAATGTTGTTGTATGATCTTCGGAGCTGGGAGAGCTCCGAGGCGTAGAGGGCCGCTCTCTCTGTGTCGCCTTCTTGGTGGGCCTTGACGCAAGCTTCAAAGAGCTCCCTGCTCCTTCTGCTCATCTGGTCGACCCTTGCCGAGAGCTTGTTGTTAAGGACTGAGAGGCTGAGAGAGACCTCCTCAACTTTGGACCATAGCTTCGACTCCTTCGACCAAGGAAACCGCATCGAAACCATCTATCCACAGATTCATTTATACCGGCGTAGCCTCTTAACTCCCACGATACTATCGCAGTATCGCTACGGGAATATCAGCGGAACCAGCTCGAGACTCATCAGCACAGCGAGGGCTATCAGGAATGCGCCGAGAATCAGGTTAATCAGTCGTAGCATCTTGGACCCGATTATCTGCCCTCCCCTCCATGCGAGGGCGCTCGCTAAGTAGAGCCACGCATAGTCTATCCAGACGTGGGATGCATACAAAACGGCGATGCCGAGCCAAGAGGCCTTCCCGAAGGCCTCTAAAACTAGCCCTGCACCGATTGTGAGCCACCACATTATGAAATACGGGTTGAGACCCGTGAATACTATGCCTATAGAGACTCCGCCTCTTATTTTCAGGCCACCCATAATGTCTCCGGCGGTGTCTCTGCCTAGTATAGCCTCCCGAACCTGTATCAGGCCGAAGAATGTGAGCGCGGCGATGCCGGCTGAGGTTATCGCAAGCCTAACAATAGGCTCTCCTGAGAAAATGTATGCAACTCCCTGAGCTATCAAGATGACTAGGGGGAGCTCGACAATCATGTGGCCTGTCGCGGAGAGAAGGCCAGTTCTGGGACCCCGCTTTATGCTCTCGCTTAGCGTTGCGACGAGTAGTGGGCCGGGTGCGAGGGCGCCTGAGGCTGAGACCAAAACCACGGTCGCGACCAGCTGAAGCCACTCCATTAGCCATGCCTAAATCGTTGCGTCTAATAAAAGATAACGGGCCCTGAGCAGGTTGAGCTCCCTAACTTAACTAGGCTGAAGGTAGCCCTAGGGCAGCGTTAAATATGGCTTGAGGCCAGAGAGATGACGGAATCCGGGAAATGAGCGTGAAGCTTGTCGAGCCGCTGCAGCTGATTAGAGCGACCGCGCGCTACCTCAAGGAGAACAAGCTCGTGTCGCCGCCCAAGTGGGTCTCATTCGTCAAGACAGGCGTCTCGAAGGATAGGCCACCTGCTGACCCCGACTGGTGGTATATCAGGTGCGCCGCGATTCTCCGAAAACTATACGTTAGAGGCGACGGTCTGGGGGTCTCGAGGCTCCGGAAGCACTATGGAGGGCGGCACAGGATGGGTCACAGAAATCCTCACTTCGCCCCTGGAAGTGGAAGCGTCGTCAGGAAGGCGCTTCAACAGCTTGAGGCTGCGGGGCTCGTTGAGAAGACGAAGAAGGGCCGCTTTTTGACGAGAAGAGGGCGGGAGCTTCTCGAGGAGATGAGCGGAACGATATTGAAGAAGCAGGCCGTCAAGACTTGAAGCCGCGCCGAATTAATGTCGAGGAACGACTCAGGGAACTTTCGAGCGAAATCCTCCGCATCAGGAACGAGTATCTTTCCGGTGCTTTGAATTTTGAGGAGTATCTCCGGTTGAGGTCTGAGCTTGAGAGAAGGTTTAGAAATGAGGCCGAGGCGATTCTCCGCAGAGAGGGGTTGAGGAAAAGATAGCCCTCTTACTCTCCGAACTTCTCGGTTTTGTTCGCCAAGTCCATCAGAATATTCATCAGGTCAGTCCCCTTGATTCTCCCCAGCGCGCCGCGGGCGGCGTCAACCTCGTTAAACCTGTCCACCGGGTCTATCCTGACACCGTAACCCCATATCAGTACTGGGACGGGGTCGCCTCTGTGCTCGCCGGATAAGGAGCTTGTTGTGTGGTCGCCTGTTACGCAGATTATGAACTCCGCGCCGGGAGGGTTGAAGTTCTTAGTAAACCACGCGTCGATTTTCTCAAGAAATGACGCCTTTGTTAGTGGGTCTTTATCGTGTGCCGCCGTGTCGGTTCCCTTTATGTGGAGGAATACGAAGTCGTAGTTCCTGAGCGTTTCGAAGGCGGTTTTGAACTTGGAGTTTAGGTCGGTGTTTAGCGTTCCCGTGGCTCCCGGCGCCTCAACGACATCCATTCCCGCGGAGCTGCAGACGCCCTTGTAGAGTGCCGCTCCAGCGATCACGGCGCCCTTCACCCCAAACCTCACGGATAAGGGCGGAAGGCTCGGCATCATTCCAGCCCCTCTTGGAAGCAGCATGTTTGCAGTTGGCAGGCCGGCCTCACGCCTCTTAATGTTTACAGGGTGAGCCTCCAGAATCTCTCTATACCTTCTGAGCAGCTTAGTGAGGGCCTCAGCCGTCCACTTAGCCTCGCGCGTCTCGTCAGTCGGCTTAGGCCAGACAAAGTCTAAGTTGTCCTTGTGTGGGTCTACGTCCGTTATCTTGTCCGAGACTTCGCCTCGGAGCACTAAGACGCTTCTATGCTCGACGGTGTGTTTAAGGATTACCTCGACGCCGTCAACCTCCTTGACCTCTGAGAGGGCCTCGACGAGCTGAGCCGCTTCTTGGCTGCTTATCCTCCCGGCTCTCCTGTCAACAACTTTGGTATCCCCGCTGACGGTGGCGAAGTTGCATCTAAAAGCCACGTCCCCCGGCTTCAGCCTAATTCCTGCACCAAGGGCCTCAAAAGGTCCCCGCCCAGGATAATACTTGTATGGGTCGTATCCGAGAATAGCGAGGTGGCCCGTGTCGCTTCCAACCGGAATCCCGGGCGAGACAGGGTCCATGAGACCATTAGCCCCCTCACGTGCCAGCCCGTTTAGGAATGGTATGCGAGCCGCCTGCAGAGGAGTCAATCCGTTCAGGACTTTCGACGGCCTATCGCCCACACCATCCAGAAGAATAAGGAGTATCTTCACGGAATCACTACGTTGCTGGCAACTTATAAAAACATCTCCACATGATGTGTTCGAGAATAAGAAGTATGAGCCCTCTTCCGGAAAGAGTTTCGAGTGAACGCGTCTATGAGGGGGAGCTTGTCTCGGTGACGCGCGTCCGCTTAAGATATGAGGGGGAGGAGGTTGTCAGAGAGATTGTCGAGCATCCCGGCTCCGTGGCAGTCGTGGCCACTGACAGGGAGGGAAGATTCCTCCTAGTCCATCAATACAGGGTAGGCGTCGGCGAGGCAACTCTTGAGATACCTGCCGGGACGCTGGAGGAGGGTGAGGACCCGGTGAAGTGCGCGGAGAGAGAGCTCGAGGAGGAGACCGGATACAGGGCAGAGGGTCTGAGCCTTGTCGCCGTAACCTTTCCTACTCCCGGCTACGCGAATGAGAGGCTATACATATTCGCCGGAAGAGCGTCGGAGGGCGGTGCGCCGAGACGTGAGGTGGACGAGGATATTCGAGTAGTTAGACTTACCCGCGACGAGGTTGTTGAGGCTATCCGAAGAGGAGAGATTCGCGACCTGAAAAGCATAGCCGGCCTTCTGATGAGTATCCTCCTGAATCTGGGCTAGTGTTGTCTCCGCTTAGGCCTCCTGACCTTTCCGAGCTGGGCTGGCTCGAGGTTGAATACTACTGTCTTTAGGACCATCATCTCTTCAATCGAGTATCCAATCCCCTCACGCCCTATACCAGACTCCTTCACACCTCCAAACGGGAAGTAGCCAACACCGTGTCTCGGGAAGTCGTTTACGGTGATGGAACCGTATTGGAGGGCCTTTACAACCTTCCATATCCTGTAGAAGTTGTTTGAGAAGACGCAGCTGTCCAGCCCGTATCTGCTTTTACTGGCTATCGCGATTGCCTCGGTATCGTCTTTGACCCTCGCTATCGTAACTACTGGGCCGAAGGTCTCCTCAAATAGAATTCTCGCATCCATGGGCACCTTGTCAAGCACCGTGGGCTCGTGGTAGCAACCTTTGAAGTTGCCGCCCCTTAAAAGCTTAGCCCCCTTGGCGACTGCGTCTTTGACGAGAAGGTTGACCCTCTCAGCCGCCGCCCTGTTGATTAGCGGCCCCATATTGACGCCTTCAACCCTCGGGTCTCCTAACTTGACCTTATCGACCTCAGCCAAAACCCTCCTGACGAACTCCTCGGCCACAGACTCAACCACCAGAATCGCGCTAACCGCATCGCACCTCTGACCGGCATTCCTCAGCGACCCGGCCACGCACCGATTTGCAGCCAAGTCCAAATCCGCGTCGTCCAAGACAATCGCATATGCCTTCCCCCCGAGCTCTAGGTGGAGCCTCTTGCTAGCGGCTATTCTAGCGATTTCCCGGCCAACCTCGGTGCTCCCTGTGAAAGAGACCATTCCAACTTCTTCGTGCGCTGCTATGCGGGCACCTACCCGTCCAGGCCCAGTTACAACGTTAAGTACCCCCGGCGGAACCCCGGCTTCGTCAAGGGCCTTAGCCAGCAGGAGCTGGCTTAGTGGTGTTTCGCTGGCCGGCTTTACGACGACCGTGTTACCCGAGAGTATGGCTGGAATTATCTTGGCGGCTGGGATGTAGAGCGGGTAGTTGAACGGGCCAATCGCTCCTACGGTCCCGACCGGCTCCCTTAAAACAATCGCAACCTTTCCGAGGGAGTCTGCAGACCAGTCCCCCGGTTTATACTCGCCACTGACCTTCGAGACATCCTCCATCGTCATCTCCATCCTCTCCATGACCGCCGTAATCTCGCCAGCCGCGTCGGCCCTCGGCTTACCTGCCTCCAGCATCAGAACAGAGACGAAATCCTCCAGATGCCTCTCGATGATTCTCGCGGTCTCGTGGAAGATTTCAATCCTGTCTATCGCCGCGATTGAGCGGATGCTAGGCCTGGCGTCGCGGGCGGCTTCTACTGCCTTGTCTACGTCGCTGTCTCCTCCCTTCTGCGCGAACGCTACTATGCTGTCATCTATGGGTGTATCTACTGGAAACACCTGTCCAGTTTGACCCTCTACCCATCTGCCGTTGATGAACATCTTAAAGACCGGCAGCCCCTCCTCATTCAAGCTGTAAAGGTCTTCGAAGAAGCCGCTGAGCCTGAGCCTCGGCCCCTCAAGCCTTCCCAACTCCGGAGCCATTAAGTCACCACCTAAGACCGGTTATTCACAGGCCCCTATTATAAACTATTTGACCAGCCCCCATGGCTGAGTTTCGAAAATCTCTTTTTTAAATAATCCCCCACCAAATCAATTGGTAGATGAAGCCCAGCGAGAAAGAAGTTCTTCAAGCACTCAGAGGTGTACGAGACCCCGAGCTCGGAATGGACATCGTGAGCATGGGGATGATAAAGGACTTGACTGTGAAAGGCGGAGATGTATCCTTTACGCTTGAGCTTACCACTCCCGCCTGCCCCTTCAACTCTCAGATAGAGCAGATGGCGAGGAGCGCTGTTGAGGGCCTCCCCGGCGTCAAGTCGGTGAACATGAGGGTCACGGCCCGGGTTAGACAGGGGCGGCCGGCCCTTCAGGGGCCCCTTGAGATTCCCGGAATCAAGAACGTTGTCGCGGTCGCTAGCGGTAAGGGAGGCGTGGGTAAGACTACAGTAGCGACAAATCTCGCCGTAGCGTTGGCCGAGACCGGAGCGGCTTCCGGAATTTTGGATGCGGACATATATGGCTCAAGCCTAACCCGGTTCATACGCTCATACCGGTTCGATGTTCAGAAAGGCGGCAGAATCACGCCCGCCGAGGGCCCCTTCGGGCTCAAGATGATGTCGATGGGGCTTCTTGTCCCAGACGACACGCCGATAATCTGGAGGGGGCCGCTCGTCGGTGGGGCCATCAGGCAGATGCTGACTGAGGTTGATTGGGGGGAGCTGGACTACCTTATCGTCGACCTGCCTCCAGGCACCGGAGACGCTCCCCTCACGTTAGCACAGACGATACCGATAACCGGCGCAGTAATCGTCACGACACCTCAGCAGGCTTCCCTAGACATAGCCATAAAGGCCCTTAGGATGTTCCAGCGACTGGGCGTGGAGATTCTCGGCATCGTGGAGAACATGTCCTTTTATGTCTGCCCAGAGTGCGGGCGGAAGGAATACATCTTCGGAAGAGGCGGAGGGTTGTTGTCTGCGGAGAGGCTCGATGTCCCGCTATTAGCCGAGATTCCTCTACTCCTCCAGCTGAGGGAAAACAGCGACAACGGCACACCGATAATCACTTCTATGCCTCACTCCGAGGCTGCGGAGACCTTCAGGAGCCTCGCGAGGCGTGTGGCCGCGGCTTTGAGCGTGGCGGCTGTGAGGAGAGGCGCGAAGTGAAGTTGGAGGAGACTGGGCTCAGACATCTTCCACGCCCCGGTGTCTACGCGGCGGGAGAGCTCGAGATAGGCCGGCTCTTATCAAATTTGTCGAGCCTATATGAGTCGGGGGCTGTCGGTGCGGTAGCTCTCTTCCTCGGGGTGGCTCGTGCTGAGGGGAGCCGAGTAAGGAGAGTCGCACATCTGGAGATAGAGGCCTACGAGGAGAACGCTAACATGGAAATCGAGAAGATATGCCGCGAAGTCTCTGAGAAGCATGGAGCCTCCTACGTGGGAATTTGGCACCTCCACGGGAGATTCAGGCCCGGCGAGCCAGTAGTCCTAGTTGCCGTTGCGGCCCGTCACAGGTCAGAGGCCTTCAACGCACTCCGCGAAGCCGTAGAGAGGTACAAGACCGAGCCCGCGCTCTTCAAAAAAGAGGTTTACACAGACGGCACTCACGCTTGGATTACGTAGTCGCTGTTGAACACTTATATACGCCTCGGTGAAAAATTACGGTGAAGAGACTTTGGCGTGGACCGGTTTCGAGTGGATTATCGTCTTAGTGGTGCTAGTGGTGCTTTTCCTATGGGGCCCGGAGAGGCTCCCTAAGATAGCCAAGGCTTTCGGCCAAGCCAAGAAGGAGTTCGAGAAGGCCAGTAAGGAGGCCACCACTCTCCAGGGGCAGGAGGCGCCTAAACCGTCCCAGCAGGCCGACGTCGGAGCGCTGACCGATGAGAAGCTCATCGAAGTGGCTCAGACGCTGGGAATCACCACCGAGGGTAAGAGCAGGGAGGCCCTGATTCAGGAGATAAAGTCTAAGCTGGCGACGAACTAAACATGATAACGCCACTCGAGGCAATACTCATAATCGCCGTCATATTCCTACTCTTAATCTTCTTCAAGCCAGAAACCATCGTAAAGTTTGCAAGAAGTCTTGGAGAACTCCGCAGAGAGATGAAGAGGGGCGAGAAGGAATCGGAGGAGAAAAAATAAGACTATTGCGTGCTTCTCCTCGCCTCCCCAACCTCAACCAATCGCCCAGCAGCGACCCAGCTTAACCCAGAGGCGAAGACTTGAAGCGATAATGTCAGCTGGGCTAAAAGCTGGTGTGTAGCCACAAACTCTGGCCTCAGGCCACTAAAAACCACGACAGCTCCGAGGCCGACCTGAATTAGAACGACCAGCAGGCTCATGTTTACGAGTAGCTTAGCTAGGCGGAGCTCCCTAAGATTCTCAAGACTCCGCGCCCTCAAAACGGTCAAAGCTATAGCGCCAATCACCACCAAACCCCAAACCCGGTGAAGAAACTCCATAAGGACAAGATAGTTCTCGGGGAAAGGGCAGAGGGGCCAGTCGGGGCAGGCCATACCCGCCCCTATCGCCGAGACATAACTTCCAATCACGTTCATAACTATTATTGATGCCGAGGCGATGACCGTGGACTGGAAGAGCTTCAGGGCCGAGTTCATCGATATAAACGGTTTTGCCGCGTCTAATTTATATGCATCGTAGTGTAGCTAGCTCGCGGCGGACCGTCTGGCTGAAGGTGGAATGGGTAGGGGACGAGTTAGAAAAAATCCGAACGAGATGACTTTCAGGGAGCACCTACTTGAGCTTAGGGACAGGCTTAAGATGGTCGCGATAAGCTATTTTGTAGCGCTTATCTTCTGGCTCGCCTTTCCATCAAACATCTCCCTCACAGGGGTGAGCACAATCCTAACCGGAGAGTATAAGCCCTTGATAAGCGCCGTTCTTGAAGAGACAGTATCCCTGGCGGGCGGAATATTTCGAATAATCCCCGGTAGGCTCGTCTCCCCTCTCGAAATCTACTTCATAGCCGCGGCCCTAGTCGCATTCATTACTGTAATCCCGGTAATTGGATACGAGATATACGCATACGTCAATCCCGCGCTTTATCCTCATGAGAGGAAGCTCGTCTGGCCCTTCCTCGCCGCGTTCATCGGGCTTTTCGCGACGGGGGCCTTCTTCAGCTACTTCATAGTGGTTCCTCTGATTATCAGGTTTATGGCTATTTTCGCTGATATCATCGGTATTAGCCCGGAGCTGAGGCTGATTGAGGCTGGGGACTACTACATGTTCGTCTTCTCGACGGTCGGCTCTATGGGGCTGCTCTTCACAGCGCCTGCAATCTTCCTACTTCTAGTGAGACTCGGCATCCTCAGCTCAAACATACTTTCCAGAAACAGAATATATTTTTACGGCATACTTTACATAATCATCGCATTCATAACCCCTGACGGTTGGCTTGTCGGGAACACCATCCTATTTCTACCGCTGGTCGCGATGATGGAGATTTCTTTGTTGATTGCGCGGAGAATCGAGAAGAAGCGCGAGATGGGGGCCTACTCGGTCCCACGGTGCAAGTTCTGTGGGGCGGAAATCTCCGAGGAAGTTGTATTCTGTCCGAAATGTGGTAAGAGCCAGCAATAGATTCATTTAGCCTCTCTTGAGGCCCTTTATCGTCCCTCCGACCCTGAGCACATCGAGCCTAACATTCTCTCCCCCTACACGCCTAACCATGGTCAAGGCCAGTAAGACTATTGGCAGAGACCTGAGGCTGCACCTTAGGAGGAACTCGCATCCCCTCTCATATCTCCTGATGGAGAGCCCCGCCTCCGCAAGCGAGACCCATCCCCCAATCTTCAGCAACTCCTCCACAATTTGCTGCCTCAACTCCTCCGGGGCCACCTGGACGCCAGCCGGAACAAGCCTAACCAGAAGATACCTTCTCTTCACCCTCGGCAAGTCTCCAGACACCATCCACGCTCACACGCCCCTCAATACGGCCCCGATTCTCCAACAACGAATCTGAGGGAAACTTAGAGACGGCGTCCAAGGCAAAGCCTATGTCTGTTGAAGCGGCGCAAGCTAGAGACGCCAGTTGGCGAGGAGTCCGGAGTTCATACTCGTCCTTGGCTCCTGTTGAGATTATCAGGCGTATCTTCTTTTTGTGGGCCGCCTTTATGGCCCGTAAGGCCGCCCTGAAAGCCTCGAATCCGTACTCGAAGACGTGAAATAACGCGACCTCTAGGCAGTTGGCGGTCACTTGGAGGATGTGCCTATCGACTGGGGGCGCGGCGCGGTGCGTCATAATGACTGTGTCCACTCTCATGTCTCTGACCGCCGCCAGCAAAACATCCCTCTCGGTGGTAGCAACTCCGACCAAGTCGTGGCTCCAGCGGACCGCGCCGAGCCTCCTATACAGCTCACTTTTCGAGGACGCCTCCACCGTGGTTCTCCGGAAAACTTCTAGGCCAAAGTCTCGGCCCAGCTCTTGAGCCTCGCGCCAGAGCTTCTCATCAACCTCGAGAGCGGCGCCCCAGTAGCCGAGCTCATGGCAAGCCCTCAAAACCCTCTCAAGCGTGGCCCTGTCTCCCGGCCTCAGCCAAGCGTCGACAAATCTTCTGGCCACGGACTCTGCAACCTCCCGCCTCAATCACTTCCGCGAAGTTATCTCGACTTTAATTGCGTCTGTCTCGGCTGGCTGGATTATTCCGAGATAGGCGAGCTGTTTATTCAGTCTGAGGTGGATTGTCTCGACTGAGCCGCTGCTTTCGATTCTCTCCGAGACATATTCACTAGGGAGACTCTCGATTAAGTGTTTAGCCGCCTGCTCAGCAGGCCCATCGGCGACATCCGCCTCGATGACCCTAAGAGGCTCACCAAATATTCCGGAAAGGTTGTGGACCGTGAATGCCGGCTCAGCAACGGCGTGGAGGAGGTTCCGAATCGCCCTCCGAACCTTCTCTTCAGACTCGGTCGGCCCACAAATAGCCCTGACTTTCACCCTTATGCCCTTCATCCAGCTTAACCGGGCTCGAGTCCCCTATATACTGGTTACCGCTTCAATACCACTTCTCCTTCAACCCTGCGAAGTATGCCATGATGTTTGTGGAGACGTGAAGTATGGCTGTGACGAGAAGTAACGCAGTCAAGCTCGTGGTGTTGGCCCAGCTCGGAGGGCCGAAAGGAAGCCATGCTATGAGGAGGGCTGCGACCATGAAGCCTAACTGGTCGAGGACTGGTGCGCTTCTCCCCCTCTCAAGCCCAAGCCTCCTCTTAATGAAAGACCCGAGGATGTCTCCAGCCATGGCACCGAGTGTTAGGAGGGCCGACTCCAAAAATCTTCGATATGTCCCCGGGAAAAATGTGTATACGGCCGCGGAGGCGAGGAGCCCGGCGAGCACGCCTGAAGCAAGGCCTTCGAATGTTTTCCCATCACCGAGGAGCCTCCGTCCATCCCAGAAAGCTTTGCCTCGGTCGAGAGGGTGTCCGACTCCCAAAACGCGGAGAACAACTACGGGCGTGCCGTTCGTTACGTAGGCGGGTAGAGCGTAAACTATTGCCGTGAGGACCTCTTGCATCGGAATTGAGAATACGCTCCAGCCTTTAACGCTATTTGTGGCGGAGGCTTCGATAGCGGCAAAACGAAGTATCCGTCCAGACTTGCAGCTGGCATTGAGGGCTCGCTCAGCAGTTCGCCATAAAAATTTTATAGCCTCTACGTGAGGATAATCTGGTTTGCAATATATCGTCTCGATAGACCAAGGGACAACTGGGACGAGATGCCTCGTCATAAACGAGGAGGGCAGGCCTGTCTCTTGGGCATACAAGGAGCATGCCAACATCTATCCTAGGCCGGGCTGGGTGGAGCATGACCCGCTTGAGATTCTCGAGGCAACTAAGTCCGTTGTGGGTGAGGCTCTGAGGGGAGCATCCATCGGCGATGGCCGTGTCGTCGCTATTGGGGTGACGAATCAAAGGGAGACAACAGTCCTCTGGGATAAAAGAACTGGACTCCCCATCTATAACGCGATAGTTTGGCAGGACACAAGAACCCGTGGAAGGTGTGACGAGCTAAGGGCCAGAGGGCTTGAAGAAGACCCAATACATAAGGTCACCGGCCTTTACGCCTCAACATACTTCTCCGCAACGAAGGTCGAGTGGATTCTAAAGAATATTCCGAAAGCGGCGGAGCTGGCGAAGACAGGCTGGCTAGCCTTCGGGACGATAGACACTTGGCTAATCTGGAACATGACGCGGGGCCTGAAAAGTGAGGGAGGAGGCAGTCATGTTACCGATTATTCGAACGCCTCAAGGACCATGCTCTTCGACATCGACAGACTTGATTGGTCAGACGAGCTCTTAGAGCTTTTCGGGATACCTGAGCAAATAATGCCCACTCCACTTCCAAGCATCTATCGCGACTATTACGGATACACTAATCTCTGGGGGCAGCTCGATGTTGAGGCCCCAGTCTGCGGAGACCTTGGAGACCAGCAGGCCGCGCTCTTCGGCCAGACATGTTTCGAGGTAGGCGACGCGAAGAACACCTACGGGACAGGGTGCTTCCTCCTTCAGAACATAGGAGAGAGGCCCATCCTGTCCAGGCACGGCTTGCTCACAACCGTAGCATACGGCATAGAGAGGGGGAAAGCGGTCTACGCAATGGAGGGCTCGATAGCGATTGCGGGCTCACTCATCAAGTGGCTTGCCGAGAATATCGGAGTCATAAACTCGCCAAAAGAGAGCGGCGCGGTCGCGTCTATGAGCGGGGAGGAGGGCTCCGCCGGGGTCTACTTCGTTCCAGCCTTCAGCGGCCTCTTCGCACCCTACTGGGACCCCTCAGCCCGCGGACTAATAATAGGCCTCACAGCCTACACGAGGAGAGAACACATAGTTCACGCGGCGCTGGAGAGCATCTGCTGGCAGACGTACGATGTCGTCGAATCAATTCAGAACGACACGGGCGTCAAGCTCTCGAAACTTCGAGTGGATGGAGGTGCGTCGATGAACGACTTTTTGATGCAGCTCCAAGCTGACGTACTCGGTTGCGACGTTGTCAGGCCCGAGTTCACGGAGTTGACTTCTCTTGGAGTGGCTTATGCTGCTGGACTCGCCTCCGGTGTCTGGGAGGGAATGGACGAGCTTAGGAGGATGTGGCGCGCCTCTGCCGTCTTCCAACCTCGGTGGGCTCCGGAGAAGAGGGAGAAGGGTCTCAGGGCTTGGAGGAGGGCAATCGAGCGGTCGAGAAACTGGCTTGAGGGTGTCGAGGCTTAGAAGCCCATTCTTGACTCCAGCTCCCTTATCCTCTCTCCGACTGCTGTAACGAGCTTTTTTACCAGCTCATCGCTGGTGTCGGCCTCTATCTCTCTAATTCTGTCGGCCAGAACGCGGTCCCCGATGGTCCACCTCACCCACCTCTCCAGCTGCCTGCAAGCCATGTGAAAAATTAACGAGTTTTTGGTTGCGAGTGGTATTGTCTGGAGAAGCTCGTAGAGTGAGTGGGCTGACAGCCCTATGTATCTTCCGTCCTCATGGTAGTGGAAGGCCCTGTCAGGTGGGACGACTCTAAGAAGCCGGACAGCCTCACCCACATCACCTCCAATAACCTCAGAGGTCACAAGCTGGAGATGAGAGAGGGCCCTCATCATCGCGTAAAACATGTTTATCTGGTCCGTGTAGCCGAAGTATGCGTGAACCACTCCTGAGGGGCCGCGGCGCGTAAACATGTAGTAAAGGTGGTCACTTATCTGAAGTACACGCCAAGCTCGAAGTATGTTTTGAGACGAAGCTTTCTTGACCGGCCTTTCCATTCTCTTCAGGGCGTTGAAGCACGTCATCTGCATCTCACTGCTAAGCCAAGCATCCGTGCTCTTCTCCACATCTGCCCAAGAAATAGTCTCCAAGTCGCCAACCGATATTACACCGACAGGCTCAAACTTCATAACAATTTCCGAGGCCGTGTTAAAAATTATGTTCTCGTGTTTCAGGGCCTCGCGAGGCAGATGCCTCAGAAACTCATGTATCCCGGACTCGGGCCAGTGATGCTCGCCGAACGTCTCGTAGTCCACGAAAATAAGAACGTAGTCTCCCGGCGTGGCAGCGAGCCAAGATGCGTATTTGTCGGCCGTCAGCGGAAATCCTGGCCATGTCCTCTCGGAGAAGCGGAAAGCGATATCGTCGGAGAGCCGGTAGTTCCTCGTTAAGACCTTGAGGCTCGTGTCAGCCGCTAGGTAGAGATGATTTGGGGAGCGGCCCTGAAGCACCCAGTCCACACCCTCCACGATAATTCCCTTATAACCCATCTCAGCCACCTTCCGCGCTATCGAGTTGTTGAAGAGCAGCTCGGTGTTCTCGAAGACCTTTGGCTCGTAGCCAAGGAGGGACTTGATGGTCTCACGATGCATCTCTACCTGCTCTGTGAACTCTTCACTCTCAGGGCCGTAGAGGCTTGCGATTGAGTGGTAGTAGGTCTGCTCAAGCATCTCAACCTTCCCCGTCTCAACCATCATCTTGAACTGCTCAATCAACCGCGGCGCATATCTCTCAGCCTGCTCGAGAAAGACTCCGGAGATGCTGAAGTTCACTTTAAAGTCTCTGCCCGTGGACGCCGCCTCTTCTATCGCCCTCAAAATGATATCGTTAGCGGGGATGTAGCATTTCCGGGTAACCCGCTGAAATATCTCCCTGTTGAGGGTGTTATCTAGATAGGCGTCCGGTATGTTCTCGACCGTGGCCCTCGAGAGCTCCTCACTACTCAGCCTCGTGTTCAGCCTCAGGGGCTGGTGAACCTCAAACGAGAGACAGACACTCGGCAACCTCCTCAATATACAGGTGCTGGTGGCTATATTCGTGTCGGGTTTTTATAGACGGAGCGACGAAGTTGAGTAGATGTCTGAGGAAAGCGTAGAAACGAAGAAGAAGGCAGCCGTCAAAATTCCCCGCTCAGTCCTCAGATTGAGGAAGGAGAGGCCCAAGTTTGTTAGGCAGGAGTCTTGGAGGTATAAGAGATTGGGGGAGAAGTGGAGGAGGCCGCGGGGGAAGGACAGCAAGACGAGGCTCCAGAAGCGAGGATGGCCCCCGCTTGTGAAGATTGGCTATAGGTCGCCCAGAAAATACAGGGGCCTTCATCCATCTGGATATCGCGAGGTGCTGGTCCATGACGCTAGAGAGCTGGAGGGCCTTGACCCGCGGATTCATGCAGTCAGGCTTTCCGGCTCGCTTGGTGCGCGGAGTAGGCTAAGAATTTATGAAAAAGCTCTCTCTATGGGTTTGAAGGTTCTTAATCCGCCGCGGGGTGCTGAGGAGTGAGCCTCTCGATTCAGAAGAGACTAGCAGCCGAGCTTCTCAAGTGCGGTGAGAGCAGGGTCAGGTTCGACCCTGAGCGGATAGAGGATATAGAGGACGCGATAACGCGTGGAGACATAAGGAGGCTGATAGACGAGGGCGCGATATACGAGGCGCCGAAGCGCGGTAACACACGTAGGGCCGAAAAAGGGAGGAGGGGGCCTGGTAAGCGCAAAGGCGGGAAATACTCGACCCTCTCGAGAAAGGAGAGGTGGCTATTGAGGGTCAGGGCGCAGAGGAGGTATTTGAGGCGACTGAAGGAGGCGAGGTTGCTGAAGGAGGGCGCCTATAGAAGTGCCTATCTCCAGATTAAGGCTGGACGATTTAAATCGGTCGCGGAGCTAAAAGAGTATCTAAAGTCAAGCGGCCTTCTATTGGCGGGTGCATAGAAGTTGCCGTCGAAGAGCATAGTGGCTAGAAGGCCTCCCCGGAGGGCTCTGAGGGGGTATACCGATTACAGGAAGAGGCTGAAGCTGGTAAAGTCCGGTAAACCAAGGCTCGTCGTAAGGAGAACGAACAGGTATCTGATCGTGCAAGTCGTCGAGTCCCGGAGCGGCGGAGACCACACCGCGGTAACCGTGACCACTAAGATTTTGAGTAAGTTTGGGTGGAGAGGAGGCGGGAAGAGCATTCCAGCAGCATATCTCGCCGGGTTCCTAGCTGGCCGCCTCGCGCTTCAGAAGGGCTACTCTGAGGCGATACTGGACATCGGGATGCATTTTCCTCACCCCGGCTCAAGAATTTTCGCGGCCGTGAAAGGCGTCTTAGATGCCGGACTCTCAACACCTGTTGGGGAGGGTGTCCTCCCACAGGAGGAGAGGATAAGAGGGGTGCACATCACAGACTATCACCATGCCGCAAGCAGCTCAGGTGTGACACCTCAATTCCGAGCACTAGACCCAGATTTTCTCAGGACCCTCCCACAAAAACTCGACGAAGTAAAGCAGAGAATAATTCAGGAAACCTAGAGATGAAGCGACGACAATTATGTGCGGGGTGATGGGAAGGTTGGAGAATAAGCCGGCGACTTTAGCGGCCGCCCTGAACCTCGCGATTTACGCAGTTCAGGGTCTCAGGCTTGGTCTCGAATCGGGCTTCACCGCGCCCCTCGTCCTATCCAATATCCTCATAGCCGTACTCTTCACAGGAGCCCTCCTCCTAACCCTTCTCAATCCACGCAACGTCATCCTGATGGCGTACTCTACGGCGTTGGCCGGCTTCGTCACATACAGGATGTGGGACTCGGTGACAGATGTCTCGCGTGAGCCTGGCTTCAGGCTTGCACATGGATTCATGGTCTCACTCGCTTGGCTGCTGGTCGCGTCCTGCCTGACCTATTCCGTCCGTAGACGCGGTAACGGGGGTTGAGTTCTCGGGCTCAGCAGGGGGAGGCTTTTTTTGAGGGTGAGGGTGTCAGATTTTTGTAGAGGCTTTTAGACTCTAATCATGGTCTTGGTCCTCGAGCCTCTGGAGCTGGCCCTTCTCGTTTTGGCGCTGGCCGCCTCAGCTATCGCGGTTGAGACTCGAAGCTTAACACGCTCCGTTTTCGGCCTTCTCGTCTTCACGGTGGCTATAGGCTTAATCTTCGTCCTCTTGGGAGCAATCCACATAGGCGCTCTTCAAATAATAGTCTATTCAGGAGGAGTCATGGCCCTGTTCCTACTCATGATTATGGTTACCGCGAGGAGGGACGAGACGTGAGGCTGAACGAGGTCTTAGGGATAATCGCGACAGCCGTCTTCTCAGGCCTCTTCATCACGAGCCTTGCGGCACGACCCATGCTCTACGATTATTGGGGTGAGAATTTGAGGCGTGTTATTAGTGGGGGACTTGAGGATGTTGGAAGGGCTCTGAGCGACTATGTTTGGGGTGGGTTCTTTCCGGTTTTGACCGGCGTCATAGTGATTCTTCTCACGATTGTGGTGGGTCTCGCCTCTCTTTTGAGGGAGGGTGAGTAGGCTTGGCCCTGAGCCCGACTGTTTATACGGTCTTCGCCGGTATCATATTCGTGATTGGAATCTACACCCTCGCCACCAAGCGGAATATCATAAAGCAGTTGATAGGCGTGGAGCTAATGATAAACGCAGCACATCTAAACTTTGTTGTTTTCGCGGTGAACAGCCCAGGTGGAATTGACCCATACGCCTTAGCAATAGTGATTTTCTCGATAGCTGCGGGGGCTGCGGTAATCACGGTCGGAGTCATACTCGTGGTAAGCGTCTACAGGACATACGGGACGATGGACCTCGAGGCGCTGAGGAGGCTTAGGCGATAGCCCCTCCTGAGACGGGAGGCAGTATGACGACTGTGTCTCCGTCTCGTAGAACCTTTTTTAGAGGCTCCTCAGAGACCTTAACACCATTCACCGCCACAGCGACGTTCGGCCTCAACTTCAAGCCCTCTGAGAGAATGTATGCCCGTAGCCTCGGCCCGTATTTCTGAACAAGAAGCTCAACAAGCTCGGCGACTGTTGAGCCCTCATCCAAGGCAATCTCCTCCTCTCTGACACCCGTAATCTCGTGGAGATATGCATAGTATCTAGTCTTCACGGTTATCGAGGCGCACATGGCTCGATGCTAAAGTAAAGTCTAGTCGCCGGGTAAAATCCCTATCTACGCTACACGCTAAGGCTTCTCAGCCAAAAGTGGATTATCATGCTAAATATCGCCTAAGTGATTCGGCAAGGTCCTCAGGCGTCATATCAATTACTGGCTCTGCGCAGAGTTTCTCGAGAAACCCGTCGTCGCTCACGTATAGAGTGGTGGGTGTGGGTCTCGCGACAATCCGGGCGTGGAGATAGAAGTATCTGCTGATATCCTCATACAACGGGCCTGAGTAGAAGACCATGTTCACGCTCATCACCCCGGAATCGCTATAATATCTCAGGACGCCGGCCAGCCCCTTCACGAATTCCTCCACATCTCTCTTCGTAAGGTCGCTCAGAGACGATTTTCCGCGGAAGATTGCGAGAACCTCCCTGTTTCCGAGGGGCGAGAACCCTGCAACCCAAGAGACAGGTTCAGAGAACTTTACCATCCTCTCTCCTAATTCTCTCTCAGCCTCCAGCAGCTCCTCCCAGAAACACACCCCATCCGATAGAAACTTTCCGCTCGCCTCAATCTCCTGACCTACAATCCCTGTAGGCCTCTCATCAACCATAATCTGGAAGTGTGGGTGTATTATGCTTGCGCCGGCGGGTGGAAGATAGTTCCAGGCAAGAATCGGGTAGCGTGCTGCTTTATCCAATTGGTGGATGTCTCTTAGAAACTCTAGTGAGACGTTTATGCCCTGATTGAGTTCTTCTGCAGTTATTTCTTTGAGTAATTTGAAGTGGTGTTGTGTGAAGACTGTTACTGCGTGGTGTTTAGAGAATGGGAAGAGGTTGGGGAAGACCCAGCATTCGCCACGCCTGAGTCTCCTGTAGGGGAGCTGTGTGAAGGTGGGGGTGCTTGTCTCGATTCTCTCCGGGCAGAAGGGGCAGCTCTCCCTTGTCCTCTCAGCCATCTCTCTCAACGCCGACACGTCGCCGATAGTCTGTTTGGGACGCCGCGCCCTCTCGATGTTAATCCTCGACAAACGCCCGGTCAGAGGGTCTCTTCTATACTCAATCTCTTGAGGACGCTCCTCTTCTCCGGAGCTTGGTGGGGAGAGCTTAGCCGTGGCCGTCTTCCTATCAAAAACCACGCGCACACTTCGAGAGGGCGCGGCTTACCTATTAACCATCGCGCATGAGGGCCTCAAGCCTTAATCTCAACTATGTCTCCATCTTGGAGAACATGCTCACGGCCCACTCTCTCCCCTTGAACTCTCGCCGATGGGCCCCAAACCCTCGCATATTTTAAAGTCTCGACGAACTCTCTGTGAATCTTCTCAGCAAGCTGGGATACGGTTGTCCCTCTCTTCAGAAGTAGGGGCTTAGCAGAGACGATTCCATCTTTTCTCGTGTACACTCTTATCATGTCTAGCGATCTGAAGATTTGAGCCTTCACCTCTTCGAGCTGGTGGGAGAGTGCTGAGGCTCTGATTACGCTGAATCCGCGGCTCTCAAGCTCTCTGGCCGCGGCCTCCGCCTGCTCGGGATTTATTTCCGACTTGTTTATGGCGATTAGGCTTTTCTTGTATTCAGGCCGCCTTATGAGCTCCTCTTCAAGCTGGTCCAAAGTGATGTCTCCCACTATCTTGATGATGGCGGACCTTATTCCGAGTTGCGTGGCGATGGTTTTCACGGCCTCTTGTCCTCCCTCAACCTCACCCATCACAACAACTCTCAGCCCACCGCTATCCGTCCTCTCAACCTCCACTTCATACCGCTTCTTTCTCAAGGTTATTCCATACTCTTCTAGGAGAGTCTCGATCGAGTCGAATTGTGCCAGCGGGTTCTTGGAGGCGTCGAGAACTATCAAGAGTAGGTCGCTGTTCCGCGCGATGCCTATGCTCTTGGAGGCTAGGTTAGTCTCCGCGAGCTCTTCGGTCAGTATCGAGGGGAGGTCTATGAGCTGTATCTCGCAGCCCGAGTAAATCATCATCCCGGGATAGGGTCTCTTCGTGGTGAGGGGGTAATCAGCCACGGGGGTCGGGGCGCCTGTCAGGGCTTTGAGGAGGCTTGACTTGCCAGAATTAGCAGCCCCTATAATTGCTACTTGGGCCCAGCCCTCCTTCTTCACGCTAAAGACCGAGACGCCTCCAGTCTTGGCCGCCCTCCTCTCTTCCAGCTCATCCCTCAGCTCAGCCAGACGTTTCCGCAGCTGCCGCCTCAGCTTCTCCGTCCCCTTATGGTCAGGTATTAGCGAGAGGGCCTGACGTAGGACTTCCATCTTCTCCTCTATCGTCCGGGCGGCTTGGTACTCGGCGAGCTTATGCCTCGCCTCAGCAGGGAGGTTGGTCGGCATCGCTTCTATCCAGATGTGTATCCTAAGGCGATTTTAGGTTTTTACGATTTGCTAAGTTTTAGTTTATATCCGAATGATACTTGACTGTTATCAGAACAGTCTTTGACGATTAAGAGACTCTTCCAAGAGGCTGAACGGCTCCTCTCCGAGGCGGGGCTGGTGGGCGTGAAAGTCAGTCCTCCCAAGTCGCCCGAGTTTGGGGAGGCCTTCACGCCATACCCTTTTGAGGAAGCTAGGCGGAGCGGTGGAAATCCATTATCACTCGCGGAGAGTATTGTCTCTAGGCTGGGGCGGGGAGAGTTCATCGGCCACGTCGAAGCCGCGCCTCCAGGCTTCATCAACTTCCATGCGGACTGGGCCCGTTTCTCGGCATACACGGTCAGAGAGGTCCTCAGACTCGGCCCACGAGAATATGGTGGCTCGAGGGAGGGCGAGGGCCGAGTAGTTTTAGTCGAGCACACGAGCGTCAATCCCAACAAGGCATTACATATCGGCCACGCCAGAAACGTGTATCTCGGCGACACGATTGCGCGGACACTTGCAAAAACCGGCTACCAAGTATACGTTTTGAATTACATCGACGATAGCGGCGCTCAGATGGCTAGCGTCCTACTCGGGTTCTTGGAATTGGGGATGCCGGCTGAACCACCACTTGGAGTCCGTTTTGATGAATATTGCGGCGACCAAGTTTACGTCGAGGTCTCGCGGCGTGTTGAGGCGGATAGGAGGCTTGAGGAGAGGCTCCGAGCGTTAGCCAAGAAGATTGAGGAGAGGGAGAGTAGCGAGTTCAAATATGCGAGACTTGTGTCAGACAAGGTGCTCTCTAACCAGCTTTTAACCTGCTGGAGGCTGGGAGCTAGATATGACCTTCTGTTCAGGGAAAGTGACGTGGTTGTCTCGGGCCTCTGGTCTAAGACATTCAACATCCTCCAGGGGAGAGGCATCGTCTATCTCGCGGCTGAGGGTCCGAACAGGGGGTGCTGGTGTGTCGACCTGAGCAGCCACCCTGTCCTCTCAAAGGAGGGCGACGAGATTCTCGTGAAGAGCGACGGCTCGACAACATACGTCGCGAGGGACATAGCCTTCGCCCTCTGGAAGCTTCGCGATTCTGATGTGGAGATTAGGGGCCGGGAGTGGGGCGTCAACCCTGACGGAACACCAATAATAATAACTGAGACGGAGACTGGTGCTCCGATAGTTTTTCCGAGGCCCGAGAAGGTGATTACGGTCGTTGGCTCCGAGCAGAGAAGGCCTCAAGAGGTGATTCGATATGTCCTCACCAAGCTCGGCGTAAACGGTGGAAGATATCTCCACTACTCCTATGAGAGGGTCTCCCTAAGCCCAGATTCTGCGAGGAGGCTAGGCGTCGAGTCTGCCGAGGCACGGGCTGTCCAGATGAGCGGGCGGAGAGGGATTTACATCAAGGCGGACGAAGTTCTCGATGAGCTGAAGAGGCTTGCGGCTGAAGAGGTTAGGAGGAGGCACAGCGACTGGCCGGCCGGAAAGGTCGATGAGACTTCAGAAGCTATTGCCCGAGGAGCCCTCAGATACTCGATACTCAGGTCCGAGGCCGATAAGGCTGTCGTGTTTGACCTGAGGGAGGCGACGAGGCTTGAAGGGGATACGGGCCCATACATTCAATACAGTGTGGCGAGGTCCTACAGGATTCTCGAAAAGGCGGCGGACGCGGGTCTCAAGGCTAAACCAACCCCCCATGGCCCCTTAACCTCTGAGGAGAAGATGCTGGTGCGCTCCATATCATTCCTACCACTCACAATCGAGATGGCGGCTAAATCCCTGAGGTTGAGACAGCTTGTGACACATTCAAGAGAGTTGGCTGTGAACTTTAACGAGTTTTACGAGAAGTGCCCGGTGATAGATGGAGGCGAACATGCACAGTTCAGGCTGGCCCTTGTCGAGGCATACATAGTTGCGCAGACGAGCTTGATGGAGTTAATAGGAATACCAGTCCTCCGCGAGATGTAGAGGCCATTACTCATAGCAGGGTTGAGAGCCTCTCAGGAAGCTCATAAAGCGTCTTAGCTACTAGCCATTTGCTCGAGTGGGGATTCTTGCTAATGCCGGTCAGCGTCAATATTCCCTTAGACCCTATAGCATCCGCGAGACCCATATCCACCTCCTCATTATCACCTATCACAACAACCTCGCTAGAGTCCACGCCCAGCCTCCTCATGGCCAGGTCCGCCATGTATCTCCCAGGCTTACCTATCAGAATCGCCTTCCTCCTCGTCGAAGTCTCCAAGAAGCTGATTATCGCTCCGGCTCCAGGCATCGGGCCCTTCTCAGTCATGTAGACGTGGTCCTTATTCGTGGCCAAGAATGGAACTCCCTTCATTATGGCGCGATGACCCTCGACGAGCCTCCAATAGCTTATGTCCTTAGTCCCCCCTGCTGCGACGGCCTCCGCGTCCTCAGCCGCTGCCACGACAAGATGCCCCCCAAGCACAATCTCCTCAACAAGCCCTACATCGCCGACCGTGAAGACTCTACAAGGCCCCAGCAACTCCTTCAGATATTCCGCAGCCGCGAAGCCCGAGTTCACAACCTCCTCCGACCGCGCCTCAAAACCTGACTCGACAAGTTTCTCCAGAATCATTCGACGCGAGTAAAACGAGTTGTTTGTGAGAAAAATCAATTTGAGCCCAAATTCCCGGATGCGTTTGACCGACTCCACAGCGCCAGGTATGAGGGACTCGCCGAGGAAGAGTGTTCCGTCGACGTCCATGAAGACTGCCTTGATTGTGGTCAACTCCTCAGTCTGAGTTAGGTTGGGATTAATTTATACCGGTGCTAAGCTCCTCCCTGAGCCTACTTGTGAGGAGCTCTATCTGCCTGTTCGCCACTCTGCGTGTTATCTCTTGGCCTAGGAGTCTCTGAATTATGCCTAGGTCGGTGTCGGCCTCCCAGTCTAATACGCTTCCGTTCACGGATGGTGCGACTTTCACCAATATCGATAGGGCTATTCTAGCGCCTACGACTTTGCCTGAGCCAACGACCTTGACGGAGTCCTCCCCCGTATCCTCGTATCTGAAGTGCATGTTTGCCCTTATTCGGGAGAGGTATCCTGTTACCTTCGCTATCTCCTCCAAGTCGAGGTAGAAGACTGCTTTGAATTCTCTTTCTCCTGTTACTTCGAAAGATGAAAGGTTGGGGAGGATTCTGCTGAGCCAGACTGGGTCCCTCAGCCGCCTAAGAGTTTCGGAGGGGGTTGCCGGAACTTGCATGGAGCCGCTAAACCTCACTCCAATCACCTCCTCAACCTCTTTGCGTAGAGTAGGGGCAGCGTTAAGGCCGTTTGTCTTTCCGCGTCTATTGACTCTAACGCATCCCTAAACAGCCTCTCGATTGGCCCCTCAACCTCACCCGCCCTCAGCATCGCCTCAATCTCCAAGGCCTCCTCCCTACTCGGAGGCTCGAGCCTGACCCTTTCTGTGAAACTGCCCCGCGGCACACCCACGTGCTGAGAGATTGAATCGACGGCCTTCTCGGCAATTAATCTGCCTGTTGTGAGCTTCCCCCCAACGGCGGTTACAAAGCCTCGAAGGCCCTCCTCGGCGTGGTCTATCACCTCGAAGCTCCTAGTTATCTCTCTGAGACCGGCCTCTTCGCCCTCCTTAGCGATGAGGGGTCTGACCGATGCGTAAAGACGTGAGAATCCTACCGACCTCAGCGCTGGGACGACCTCGCCGCACTCTTGGAGAAGTATCTCAACATCCTCTTCACCCGCTTCGATTCTGTCTTGGTCTTCCGCTAGCTTTGCGGTTGTTCCGGCTATTGTCGCGCCCGCCGCGTATGGGACTATGATATCTCCGTCGCTTGGAGGCCTCATCCTGTTAATTATGTGGCGTGTCAGGTTTGCGTTAGCAACGCCCATCACTCCCGCCGCGGGTATAACTTCAACGTTAAGCCCGGCTTTAGAGGCAACCTCGCCGCACCAAGGCCCCGCAGCGTTAATCACCCCCCTACAGCCAATCTTGAAGACGCCATCTGGAGAAGCGCCCTCAACACCAACAACCTGACCACTCTCAACCGCAATCCTCTCTAAGGACGCCCCTTCAAGCACTCCCGCACCCCTCGCCATAGCCAGCAACATGACTGAGAAAGCGAGGTCCCTAGCGTAGATTACCTTATCGGGGACGAGTATTGCTGAACGCGCCTCACGATTGACATAAGGCTCCAGCGACCTGAGAACCCCCACATCCAGCTCCTCTACAGGAATTTCAGCCCTTTTGCATGACTTCACGAGCTCGGAGTGGTATTCCTCCTCCTCATCCCTGACGGAGACGAAGATTCCGCCCACATCGCGGATGCAGTGAGGTGCATTTTCTGAGAGAATCCTGTTCTCCCTTATGCACTCGACGGCGGCCTTGGGGTCTGTTGTGGCGTAGCGGGCTCCGCTATGGAGCATTCCGTGGCTTTTTCCCGAGGTGCCTGAGCAGATGCTCCGTCTCTCCAAGAGAAGGACGCTCGCGCCGCGGAGAGCAAGGTCAAGCGTCGCGAAGACTCCAACAATCCCACCGCCCACAACAACGACGTCATAGTAATCTCTCAAGAACTTCTATTCACCCGCCATCAACACGCCGGTATGATCTTATCATCCTTTCCTTGGGGATAAGGGGATAGACTTTCCCGTCCCGCGAGACTCGCCCTGAGCCCATGAAGAGCCAACCTCTCCTCACGACGACTATTCTGGCCTCAGAGACCGTCCTCATCATCGGGGCCCCTCTCATCCAATCCTCAGCCTCACCTGCGGAGACCTCGAGGACTCTCTCCTTCAGATACGGGCCAAGTAGTTGAGAGCCTTCAATCGAGAAGTAGTATTCACTGCCTATCCGCTTGGCGGCGTAAACCCCCATTGTGACAACGCCTTTCAGAGTCGAGGCGGTTTCGAGTGCCGCTTTAGTCACGCACCTCACTTTCCTTCCCGATTCGATGAAGACGAGGTTGGGTGGGAGGCTATCTACGCTCAACGCTTTTGAGAGAGTTGCTGGGTCTACCTTAGCTGGTGTGTGCTTCATCACTCACCGCGCACTATCTTGGCTATGAAGAACCCTTCTCCGCCGTTGTCGTATGGATAGCACTTAAAACACTTCTCGACGTCAGGGTTAAACCTCTCCGACCCAAACTCTTCCAAGGGCCTCCGCACCCTGAGCCCTTCAGGCCTAACAGGCTCGAGTCTCGCCTCGGGGTGTCTTTCGAGGAAGTGAGAAACCACAGCCTCGTTCTCCAGCGGGTGAATCGTGCATGTGGAGTAGACGATTGCGCCTCCGGGTTTCAGGCACTTGTAGCCTGCCTCGAGGAGGGCAAGCTGGAGGGGTGCTAGCCGTTTGCTCTGTCGGCTTCTAAACCGCCTCACGACGGACCAGTCCTTACTCGCGACACCGAGCGAGCTACAGGGGGCGTCCACGAGAACCTTGCTAAACATCCCTGCAGCCCACCTGCCATATAGCCTGCCGTCAGCGAGCGTCACGATCGAGTTTACTGCTCCCCAGCGCTGAAGATTGAATGAGAGAGCCTTCACCCTCGTCTTTGAGACGTCGTTAGCTACAACGACACCATCTATCCCCACAAGCTGGCAGAGCTGGGTGGACTTGCTGCCCGGAGCTGCGCAGAGGTCGAGGCATCTCTCACACGGCTCTGGGGCGAGGGCCTCTGCAGGTAGCATCGAGACCGGGCCCTGCAGGTAGAATAGGCCTAACATGTGCTCGAGCGTGTCCCCGAGGCTCGCGGCGGGAGCTTCTAAGACCCGATAGCCGTGTCTGGCCCACGGTATCGGCTCAAGCCTCCAGCCTCTCCCCTGCATGAAGCGTCTCACATCCTCCTCCTGAAACTTGAGGGTGTTCAGTCTGACACACTCAGGGAGCGGCCTCTCAACCGTCTCGAGATAGGCTTCAAGGTCAAAATCGGTCAGCTGCGACGCCAGAATCTTTAGGTCCTCCGAAACCTCTATCACTTAAAGACCTCACCCGTCCCCTCAAACCAGAGGAGGAGGTCTAGCGCCTCAGGCTGCACACCAACTATCTCAGCCGCCTCGATAAACCTCTCCTCAACCATCAGATATCTACGCCTTGAAGAGAGGTTCACCTCTCTCCTCAACACGCCAATCCTGACTAACCCCCTTATGACGTGCCTATCAATTATAGCCAAGCCCTTATAACCTATGTTTCTGAGAAAATGCGAGGCCTCCTTATACCCGAAGCCCCAGACAACCTTAACTAGTTTGTCCCGCGTCTCACGTCCATCTTGACTCAAAAGTTGCTTAAGCCTCTCCCCTCCCATAAGTACCCTCCTGTCAAGGATGATGTAACGTGCCTTAGCGGCCGGAAACCTCACACCCCACTGCCGCAGAACAGAGTAGACATCGCTGGCTTTACCATTCAGAAGTAGTCCACTTCGCGACAGTTCCTTGACTGCGGCGTCGGCCCTCTTCGCGCTCGATTGAGGAGTGAGTATGCAGAAGGCTAGCTCCTCGAAAAGCCGACCCGCGTCACTTCTGTCCACGCGCCTAAACTCTTCAAGCCTCCCCTCAATAACAGGCCTCATAATGGAATAATCCCTCCTAAGCTTCTCTATGAACCCGCGGCCATCGAACTGCGTCAAATCCAAAGATAACGGCCCATAAGCAGCC
Source organism: Candidatus Calditenuaceae archaeon (assembly GCA_025059595.1). Taxonomy (GTDB): domain Archaea; phylum Thermoproteota; class Nitrososphaeria_A; order Caldarchaeales; family Calditenuaceae; genus HRBIN02. The sequence continues at coordinate 52,526 of JANXDI010000010.1, forward strand.
TCTATACCTTTTGCTCAGCTCGCCTGAAAAACCTCTTAGACGCGCCCAAAACCTTCGCGTCGATATCCCTTATTTTGACGAGAATTGGAACGTTGCCGACTACGCTCCCTACTATCAGTGCCTCCCCCAAGCCGAGGGCCGGAGCAATCTTCTTCACGGTCTCCGAGTCCACATGGCTGAATTTTGAGAGGGCTTCAAGGTCGTTCTCATTCAAGAAGTTGAATAGGAAGAGGTTGTCAGCCTGCCTGTAAATCAGCTCAGGAATCGAGTCGGGCTGGTTAGTAATGAATATCGGGGAGACCCCCAGATGCCTCATCCTTGTAACTATGTCTTCCCAATAGGTCTCGCCAACGTATAGGTGGGCCTCCTCAGATACGAGGAAGAGAGGCGGAATAAGGTTCTCAGAGAGATGCCTAGTAACTCGACTTAAAACATACTCGACCACCACTCTCCTAACGTGTGGCCTCAGCTTGGAAAGGTCAATCACAACTAAAGCTCCATCGGGCCTGCCGTGAAAGAGCTCGTATATCGGGTCATGGGCTCCGTCAACTATGAACTCTGAGCTAAATAATGCGTGGAGCCTACTCAGCAAGGCATCCCTCACAGCCTCATTCATGTGGGCCCTCCTCACCTCAGAGAGAAGCCTATCAACGGAGAGCAGGCCCCTCCCCTCCAGCTCCTCCCAAATCCGGGCGAACTCCCGGAGGCTGTTCTGAGGGGTGGCGAAGACGTGCTCGAGAATATCCATCATGACTTCGAGTCCAATTGTCTTTATCCCCGCTCTGAAGTTAATGCATGGGCGCGCCACGACAACCCTCCCTGAAACCTCGTTAGACTCGCCCCGCCTCCCCTCGCCGAGGCCGCAGTATTCGCCGTTGATGTCGAAAACGAGGCAGTAACATCCCCGCTTAGCAAGCTCGTAAAGTAGGACCTTTGCGCAGTGGGACTTACCCGTCCCCTTCCTCCCCGTTATTATCGTGAGCGAGTTGTCAAAAGCGGTGGCGTCGATTGTGACCTCCTCCCCAAATGATTCTCCAATCTCGATAGGCACGAGCGGCGCGCCCCTCACGTATCTGAGCACCTCGCTCGTGGGGATGCGCCTTATCTTTGAGGAGAATCTCGACGGAATCCAGAGGGAGTTGAACTTGACGTCGTCTTTCCAGATGACCGTTCTGAGCTTAGCAACTATAATCTTTGACTCGCGGATTGAGATTGTGATTGAGTTTACTCCGTGCGGGTCATAGACGCTCATAGATGCTTTCTGGAGTGTTAGCTCCCTGAGCAGGTCCTCGAGTAGGCCCGGAATGTCCGCATACTCCACGTCTATGACCTCGAGAATCAACGCCCTATCACCCTCGACGGCCGCTATGTATTCTCCACGCTCTATCTCGGCGTCGCCAGGGAGGGCAAGAATCTCGAATGTCCCGTTGCTTTTACGTAGGATTTTCATACCGTCTTGTCTCGAATGGTGTTAAAACGGTGAGGCGGGGGCTGAAAATGCTTGAAACCGCTGGGTTTTTGTTCCCTAAAAGCGCGCCTTTCAACGCAACGACATCCATCCAGCTGAATGCTGCGTGGGCGTGGGCTAGTATTAGCGTCTCAGGATATCCATGAATTAAGGCGTCGGAGGAGATTAGGGATGATAAGGCGTCAATCCCCATTCCCGGGGGGTAGGCGTCCACCCTCAACTCGTGGAGCGCTGGCGTGAGCCTCGCAAGATAAATGTTGCAGATAGGGCGGAGGCCGCTCCACATGGTCTTGGCGGCCTCGGTCAAATCTCGCACATAAGGAGGCTTAGGAGACCCGTCTTCAAGCCCGACACCCTGCCAACCCCTCATAAGTAAACTCTCCTTGGAGAAAGCGAGTATCGCTCTACTTGAATACTCGGCTAGGTCCAGAATGGAGTCTAGAATGCCGCCTGCCCTCTCATACCAGGCCGCGAGAGTTCCGTCGAACAAATATATCCCAGCCCGAATATTTGCGAGGACCCACAGCTGAACCATCCTCTCAAAATACCGGAGCTCCTCCCGAGCCTCGTGCCCCAGACTCGCTGGGCTCTGAGACTTTATGAGCCTAAGGAAAGGCCCGAACACCTCAACGGAAACCCCACCTGACCTGTGCACGACCGCTGCCCTCAAGCCAACAACAGTCCCCAGCCTCGACTCCGCAACGCGGACTATCGAGGCGTCAACAGCCACAACATCGAGGGGCTGCCCGCGACTCAACGATAAGACAGGTCCGTCAAGCTCAGCGACACCCTGCAAACTATACTCCCGCTCCTCCCAAAAATCGGCCCACTCCCCTGGTGGACTTTGAGGGTGCAGGAGAACGGAATCAGAGAATGGAATTGAGAGCGTCTCGGCATCCTGTATAAAACCCATAAATACCTCCTCCAGTGGTTTATTCATGGTGTCCAGCTTGTTCAAGATGCCGTCCACCGCCTCATTCACCATTCTGAGAGTATGGAGCCGGTCGCTTATTAATCTTGTGCAAGATGTCCAACATGTCCAACAATAAAGAAACAGTCAAGGTAAGGCTCACGACAGGCGACACGACCGTCGAGATCGAGACGACTCTCGAAGGAATAGAGGAGGCGGTGAGGAGGGCTATCCTTGGAATTCAGCAGGCGAGGGTAAGCCAAGTGGTAGAGCCTAAAAAGCCTGAGCGGCGCGGGACAACTTGCCTAGACCTTCTGGAGAGGCTTGTGGGTGAGGGTTGGTTTTCTGCTCCGAGGAGCCTATCTGAGGTTGTCGGGGAGCTGGCTCGGAGGGGGTATCATTACGACCCTACCGCTGTTTCTCATGGTTTGCTGGACTTGGTTAGGAGGGAGGTTCTTGTCCGGGAGGGGAAGCCGAAGAGGTATGTATATCGCGAGGCCAAGCCCGGGGAGAGAGAGGGCGGGGAGGCTCGTGTCGAGCCCGGTGAAGTTAAAGGTGAGGCTACTACTTTGAGCTAGTCTTGAGGCGTAAAAGAAGCTCCTCTAAACCAGCCGTAGTCACTTGATATTCACCGCGCTCAACCCTCTGGACCAATCCATGCCGCGTCAGCTCCGCCAGCCTCGCAGTTATAGTCTTTGCGTTTAACCCGAGCGACTCGGTCAGCTCAGGGACGCTCGCGCTGCTTCTCTGAGAGCGGCCCATCAGATTTTCAAGCTTCCTCTTGGCGAGAAACAGAAGTATCCGATCAAGGTTTGAAAGGACTCGAATGGTGGGTCTGATGTAGAAGCCCTCGCCCTCGCTGAATCCAATATAATCTTGAAGCGCATCAACCAGTTGGGCCAAGTCAGGGCCGGAGACGAGGCGCTGAGCGAGGCCATAAGCCGGAACATGCTTGCCTATGAAACTGGATACAAACCTCATAACCTCCTCGGGCGAGCCTTCCGCCTCAGCCCTCAGGTCACCCAGCTGAACCTGAACCCTCACCTTATCCCCAGCCAACTGCGTATCAGCCCCCGGCAGAGCTAGAAGACTTCAAGCTCATCGGTCTCTCCACTAGACCCCCTGCGAGGGGACCGCATAAGTTATGAGCCCCTTCTCGATAAGCTCGTTTCTCAGGATGCGTATAGCCTCGTAGACCTCTTTCTCAAACTTCGCGCCTGTACAGACTAGCTTCCCGCTGGCGAACATGAGTATCACTACCTTGGGGGTCGACATTCTGTAAATCAGGCCGGGAAACTGCTCCGGCTCATACATGACATTCTCGAGGGCCTGCGCCGCTTGAATCAGGTTTATTCTTCCATGCAGGTCTATCGAGGCGACGATGTTCTGAATCTCGATTATCGGCTCCTCCCTGATTAGGAAGTTCTCCTTCTTCAGGAGCTTCACCACAATCTTAACAGCCTTGACAGCCTCCTCCTCGCTCTTTGCGCCGGTGCAGACCATCTTCCCACTGCTGAAGATTAGGGTGGCCGTCTTCGGCTTCGCAAGCCTAAACACGAGCCCCGGAAACTGGGCGGGCTTATACTCGGCCTCGGGAAAGGCATTCTGTATAGCGTTGAGGTCGAGCCTCTGATTCAGGGTGACCGAGGCGACAACGTTTTGAATCTCGATGGTTGGCTCAGGATATTTTTGTTCCAACCCTGAGCTTTATAAATTCGGTTGGGGATATATAAGGCTTTAAAAAGGAAAAGAGCCAAAAAGGAAAAGGTAAATTATTTGCCTATAAATTCATTCATCGAGCTGAGATGGTCAGGGCGGCAGACAATATCGAACTTCTCTGCCGCGAGCTATCCGACGAACACGACTACCTATTCGGCATTCCCGTAGATAAGGTCTCATACGGCGTAACCTATTGTGAAGTCTGTAACAGTAGAATTGATGAGTTCGGGTTCTGCGCCTGCGGCGGCTCTCCAGACTAGCTGACCCGCGCTAGATTTTTCTAATGGGGGTTTTGGCTCCGCAGATTTCGCAGACTAGAAACCTGAACCTCTTCTCGGAGACGATTTTCGTGTCGATTCCGCCGCAGACGGGGCATTTCACGAACTCCTTAAAATAGAGCTGGAGGAGCTTTCCGAGTTCTTCGTCGCTGACCCGGCCGCTGAGCGTCGCCCTCTCACTATCTAAGGTCCCCGGTCTACCTGTCTCCTTAAAGATGAAGCGCGCCAAGTGCTGAGGCTCCCTACCCAGCGCATCAGCCAGCTGACGGAAGTTAAGAATAATCGTCTGCTTCTGCTCGTGCATTATCTCGGGGGTTAGTGAGATGGTCCGCTCTCCGCGGTCGGTGCCTCTCGACTGGACGCGCGAGAGGACGCGTTCCAGCAGCTTCTCGTAGGCCGCTCTCGATGATAAGTCCATGAGTCTGTACATCTTGTTATCAGTCCAGCTAATAAGTCTCCGCCTAAGTTGTGGGGAGATGTTTTATACTTCATGTCCTTTAAGAGTCGGTGGTTCCTGAGCATGTGGGATTTGGATTTGGCCGAGAGGGGGGCTGAGCGGATTGCTTGGGCTGAGAAGCTCATGCCTGTTTGCCGAAGCGTAGGCGCCGTTTTCAAAAGGGATAGGCCTCTGGAGGGATTGAGAATCGGGTGCTGCCTCCACGTCACAAAGGAGACGGCCGTGCTCGTCAAGGTCCTGTCGGAAGGCGGTGCCTCGGTCGCTCTCTGCCCCTCAAACCCTCTCAGCACTCAGGACGACGTCGCGGCCGCGCTATCAGAGCTTGGCATCCAAGTCTACGCATACCGGGGAATGCCTCCCCGCGAATATTACGAGGCGATAGGAAAAGTTCTCTCACACAGACCCCACATAACTGTTGACGATGGAGCCGACCTCACCTCGACTGTTCACAAAATCATGCATGGTGTTAGAGACGAGGGGGTGGCTTGGGCGTCTTCAGTCCTTAGCGACCCTCGCGGCTCGTGCTCTGAAGTCTTCGGTGGAACCGAGGAGACGACCACGGGTGTCGTTAGGCTCCGCTCTCTCGAGACTCAGGGCCTACTCCTTTATCCTGTGATTGCTGTGAATGACTCGCCTACGAAGAGGCTCTTCGATAATCCGATTGGAACAGGGCAGTCGGTTCTCGACGGCATAATGAGGGCTACGGGCGTTCTGCTCGCAGGGAAGAGGCTCGTCGTGGCTGGATATGGGCAGGTTGGCTCCGGAATCGCGATGCGTGCGAGGGGTCTGGGCTGCGAGGTGATTGTTGTTGAGCCCTCGCCTGTGAGGGCTCTGATGGCTGCGATGAACGGCTTCAGAGTCACAGACATGAATGAGGCCGCGGAGGTTGGTGACATATTCGTGACCGCGACCGGCAACATAAACGTGATACGGAGAGAACACTTTCTAAGAATGAGAAGCGGAGCTATACTCGCCAACGCGGGCCACTACGACGTTGAGATATCTAAGAACGACCTCTCAAGTATTTCAGAACGTGTGGAAAAGGTATCAGAACTCGTGACGAAGTATGTTCTTCACGATGGCCGTGAGCTCTATCTTTTGGCTGAGGGGCGGCTGGTGAATTTGGTTGCTGCTGAGGGGCATCCGCCGGAGGTGATGGACTTAAGCTTCTCGCTTCAAGCACTTGCTGTGAAGTATCTTGCTGAGAACCGTGAGCGGCTTGGGAGGAGGGTCTATGTCCTTCCGGAGGAGATTGACGACGCGGTTGCTAGGGGGAAGCTGGAGTCGATGGGGGTCAAGCTTGAGTCTCTGACTGAGGAGCAGAAGAGGTATCTCAGAGAGTGGCGTCTCGGGACTTCGTGAGAGAGGGGAGGGCTACTTCCTCTTGCCGGTGCGCCGCGCGGCTATTAGTCCGACTTTTCTTCCGGGTGGCGCGGTTCTCTTCACGGTCTCCGGCCTACCTATCTTCTTATGGCTTCCTCCGCCGAATGGGTGCCTCGCTGGAACCATGGTGACGCCCCTTACTCTCGGGTATGGCCTGTGCCGCGCCTTCATCAACCAGTATTTCTTCCCGGCCTTAAGCATCGGCTTATCGACTCTTCCGCTACCTGCCACGACTCCGACCACGGCGAGGCAGTTTCCACTTAGCTCGATGAGTTTACGGGAGGGAAGCCTGATTATCGTCTTGTCGCCCACTTGAGAGATGACTGAGGCGTAGGCGCCCGAGGACCTAGCCAGCACACCGCCGTCGCCGGGCCTCAGCTCAACGTTCGAGATAGCCGCTCCCTCAGGGAGAACTCCTACTGGGACGATGTTCCCGACTGAGGGTCTGGCCTTTTCCCCAATCTCAATCTTCTGCCCTACATACATTCCCTGCACCGCTGGTATGTGGAAGACCTGGTCCTCCACCTCCACCTCCGCTACTGGAGCTCCTCTTCCGGGGTCGTGGAGGATGTCCCTCACGTGCCCGATGATGAGGTTTCCATCTCGTGGGAGCTGGGGTGGAATTCCCACTTCAATCCGTCTCTGAATGCTGGCTACGTAGGTTGGTGAGCCTCGGCCGATTCTCTGGGCTCGAATATGCCTAGGCATTACGCTTCACCCTCAAAAGACCCCAAGCCTAGTCGCCACTTCAGAGGCGCTGTAATCCGGCGAGAGCTTGACATAAGCCTTCTTCTCACCCTGAGGCGTAATCAGCGTATTGATTCTATCCACCTTCACCGCGTAAATCTTCTCCACCGCAGCCTTGATATCCCGCTTAGTCGCCTTCAAATCCACTATGAAGGTCAACTTGTTCTCCCTCTCAATCAAGGCAACAGCGTCCTGAGTTACTACGAGCCTCTTAATCACGGCTTGAGGTTCCACCGCCCATCAACCTCTTTTCAAGTACTTGAAGAGAGCTTAGAGTGTAAATCGTTAGTCTCCCCGGATGCCCTCCAGGTGCTAGGTCCAGCACGCTAAGGTCCTTAGCAAGCACCACATCTAATCCTGGAATATTCGAAGCCGCCTTCAAGACCCCCTCATCCTCGTGGACAACTATCAGGGGCCCCCTCCTCCTCTTGTATCGCCTGCCGCGCCTCTTTCCCTTCCCAGCCCTAATCTTCACCTCGCGGCATCGCTCAAGCTCCTCTTCAAGCCCCTGAGCCTTTAAGATGCTGAGAAGCTCGGAGGTCTTCTTGACGGTTGAGAGAGAGTCATCGAGGATTAGCGGAAGCTGGATATTTTCCGGAAGCCTATGCCCGCGCTTCCTCACATGCTCGACACTTGAAGTGAAAGCGACTGCTGAGGCCAAAGCTGCGCGCTTCTCCCTCTCGTTAAGCCTCTTGTGAATGTTCTTCTCAGGAGTCGGTGGATGTGTGGGTCTCCCCCCGACGGCCGTGGGCACGAATCCGCCACCCCTAGTTTTTCCCGTCCCCTCAACCTTGAGCCGAGCGATTCTTGCAATTCCATATCCTGGCCCGAGTGACTCGACCGAATATTTGTGGCCCGAACCCTTCCAAGGACCTTTGGGCTGAAATCTGTGTGAGAGGAGGAAGAGGTATGCCCGCCTAACTATGTCCTCTCTCAGCTTCGCCGAGAATATCGCGGGTAGGAAGACCTCACCCTGAACCGAGCCATCCAACCCCCTCAGAGCGACTTTCCTGCGCTCGACCTTCAGCAACTGGCCCAGGAGCGTCAAGCCTTCAACACCTCACCGGCATAGACTAGAGTAGTGATCTTAGGTGCCTCCAGCCTGTAGCGTGGAGGTCTAGCCGGGGTCCTCAAGATGATGGGCCTCTTGGCTGGTCCCATCACGGAGCCCAGCAAAGCGACGGCCGGACAAGTGGGTGGGGGAGCACGTATATAGCCGCCCTTCGGCACAGGCGCCCCGCCTGCCGGCCAAATCTTGACAATCCTCTTGTTAAACTCCGTCCGGTAGTGGAATCCGGTCTGACCGGCACGTGGAACAAATCTCGTGACGTATTTTGGGCTTCTCCCTCCGATGGCTCCAACAGCCCTCCTGGTCTTCCTCTGCTTACGTGGAAGAATCTTCACGCCGAACCTCCCGACAACTCCTTGAAACCCGCGACCCCTAGTTACTCCCACGACATCTATGAATCCGCCATCCTTGAAGACCTCCTCCACCGATACGCGCTGACCAAGCCTCGAGGAAACATAGTTGAACGCCTCCTCAACACGCCCCGAGACAGGAACCGATAGTATTATCGCCTTTTTCTGCGGAAGTCCAGCCTCCCGCGGATAAGATGCGACCATCGCCCTGACCTCAGCCGTTTCGCCAAGTCTCACCTTAAGCTCGTCAAGGGTATTAGATGTTCCCGAGACTCCCCTAACTCTCTCCCTTATCTCGGGAGGCAGGTCCTTAACTATGTGACGCCCAACCTCGACGAGGTATCCGTCCTCCCTTTTGTATAATGCGACTCCGATGATGTGGAGTGGCGGCGCCGCAAGTATGGTGCATCCTTCAGCCACCTCCGTTCCTTGGGTCGGAGAACCGGGGACATCGTCAATCATGAAGGTTGTAACCATCCCGACCTTATACACTAGAAAGCCGGCGAGGCCGACACCGTCCCTTCTCAGGGGCCAGAAATTCACTCTCGGGATTGGAGACGCGGCCCTACGCCTCGGCGCGTAGGCTAGGGAGCCTCTTCTAGGTGCTGAGTATTTCCTGTGCCCCATTCTTCGTCACTAGGCTGAAACTTTTTACGTCTGTCGGAGTTATAAACCTGAAGCCGAAGATAGGTCTTTCCTCAGCTTGACGCTGTTGTTTTTGTGAAGAGTTTTTAGCGGAGAGCCTTTGAACTATCTTGAACGCTCGGCTTGTCGGCCCGGCTCAGGGAGTTGATGGGCCCCTACGCGGATGAGGCGGAGCGATGTATAAGGTGTGGCTTCTGTAACTCTGTCTGCCCAACCACACTCACCAGCATAGGATACGCTCCCTCTAAGACAAGCCGAGGGAGGCTCGTACTCCTCCAATCCGCGCTGGAGAGCGGAAGGCCTGAACCATTCACCGAGAGGTTTAAGGATTTAATTGACCTCTGTATCGGCTGCCTCAGGTGCGTGAGCGTCTGCCCTGCCCGCATTCCCATCCCCACAGTAATGTCGGCCTACAGATACGCCTACTATAGGGCCAGCCGCGGCAAATCATTAACCAAAGGCGAGAAACTGCTGGCAAAGTACGAGTTTCTAATGAAGACCTTATCCATGACACCAGAGCCCCTCAGGAGAGCCACCACCAGCGGCCCCTTGTTGAGACTTTTCAGGAGGGTTGGCGGCTTCGCTGCCGACGTGAAGATACCTCTTCCGGAGGGGGAGCCCCTCGACAGATATTTCAGGGGAGGTTCAGCCGTGCTAGGGCCTGAAACATATGCATACTTTTCTGACACATATGCCCGGTTTGTCAGACCGAGCATCGGTGTCTCGGCTATGAAGCTACTCGAGAATGTGGGAATAGCGCTCACATATCCAAGACAGTTCGACTCTGGCATAGTTTACTGGGAGCTGGGCCTCTGGCAGAGGGTTGAGAGGCTCGCTTCGAGGAATGTGGAGTCTCTTTACCGCGAAGTCTCGGCAGGGAGGAAGATACTCTGCACCTCACCAGCATCAACGCTGATGCTGCGTGAAGTTTACCCACAAATTCTAAACAACGTTAGGAGTGTGGCGGTCTCAGAAAGCGTGGTAGACATAAATGAGCTCCTTCATCAGCTCGCTGACTCTGGCAGGCTTTCAGCCAATCTTAAGCCTGCGAGATGCGTCGTCCACTCTTCATGCCTCTCACAACATCTCCGCCTCACAAAGAGTGTAGTTGACATGCTCGAGAAGCTTGGTGTTCGAGTGGAGGGTGTCGCCACGGAGTGCTGCGGGTCGGGGGGTGTCTGGGGGCTCTTCGAGAGGAACAGGAGACTATCCCTCGAGATAGGGGAGAGGCTTGTGAGGAAGCTTGGCTCGGCCGAAGTTGTCCTCTCCTATAGCGAGACTTGCAGCCTGCAGATATCCTCCCTCCTCAAAAATGCTGTGGAGGTCATACTCCCACACGAGGCCCTAAACTCATGGCTGCGGCAAACCGCTAGCCCAACTCACCCCGAATATATCGCTCAAGCGCCATGAGCCCAACGGGCTCGTAAACACCATGCTCCGTGATAACCGCCGAGACTAAGCCAGGTGGTGTTATGTCGAAGGCCAGATTTACGGCGTGGGAGCCGCGGGGGGCAATAGACCTGCCTGCGATTGTAGTAACCTCGCTGGCGTCCCTCTCCTCTATCTTGACCTCTTGGGGTGAGCTTTTGAAGTCGATGCTGGAAAGCGGTGCAGCGACATAAAAGGGGATTCCATAATAACTCGCCGCGATTGCCAAACCGAGTGTGCCTATCTTATTAATTACGTGGCCTGTCTTCGCGAGGATTCTGTCCGCACCCACGACTACGCAGCTCACATATCCTTGGCTCATAAGCATCGCAGCCATGTTGTCTGTGATTATTCTGTAAGGTATTCCGAGCTTCTTCAACTCGTAGGCCGTGAGCCTGGCTCCTTGGAGCTTAGGCCTCGTCTCCGGGACTAGAACCGAGATGTTCTTACCACCGTCATAAGCGGCCCTAATCACGCCGAGAGCTGTCCCGTATCCGGCAGTCGCCAAGCCGCCGGCGTTACAGTATGTCATGACGGTTGAGCGGTCGGGGATGAGGCCTTTACCAAACTCTCCTATCCGCCTGTTAGTCTCGATGTCAGCCTGAAGTATCCCATTCGCCTCTTCAAGAAGCCGCCTGTAGACGTCCTCTCCACCGCTGATGGCCTTCTCCGCAACCTTGAGCATACGGTCAACCGCCCAGAAGAGATTCACAGCGGTAGGCCTAGTAGACTTTATCGTCTCCGCAGCCTTTCGGAGCTTGGCCTCGAAACTTCTGCCAGACCACCTCGAGCTCTTGCAGGCTAAAACCATGCCGTAAGCCGCCGCCACACCAATAGCGGGGGCGCCGCGGACAACCATCTCCTTAATCGCCCAAGCCACGTCTCTGTAGCTCCGGCATCGAAAATACCTCTCCCTGTGTGGGAGGAGCCTCTGGTCCAGCAGATAGAGGTTCCCGTTTCTCCAAAAGAGCGTTTTAAGCTCTCGCATCAGAGAATATCAAAGCGGTGGGGTGGATTTATCTATAGTTTAAGCTCACTCCGGCTAATCCCCCACTCACCTAGGACGTTGTCCAGATAGACGGTGGCGCGACTCCTCATCGACGCGAGAATCGCTTCCGAGACCGCTAGCGATAGAACCCCCTCGACCGGCCCTGGGGCGAGCTCTCCAGACTTGCGGAGCTGCTCGACGAAATAAGTAAGCTCACTCTTCAACGGCTCCACATAGTTTATCGTAGGGCTGATAGAGTGTTCCGGCTTCTCGATGATAACCTCGCCTGTGAGAAACTCTATGTTAGCCACACCTTCAGTACCTGTTATGCGCATATCCCTCTTCTTCTTTGATGACAGCCAGTTGGCTTCAATTGATGCGGACCTGACGTCGTCGAAATACATCAGGGCCTGCACATAGTCTTCGTAGCTGTGTCTGAGGGCGCCTCCGGTCGCATATAGGTGCGTCGGCATGGACCCGAAGAAAAAGTGTGTCAAGTCTATGTCATGTATCGCGACATCCTTTACAACTCCGACGTCTCCAATCCTCTGAGGCCACGGACCAATTCTCCGGGCCGCGATTGTCAAGGGCGTCCCAATAACACCCTCTGATATTGCTGAGAGCATATACCTCACCGCGGGATTGAACCTCTCGATAAAACCCACCATCAGCTTCCCCCTAAATGACTTAACCGCATCGAGAATCTCTAAAGCCTCCCTTAAGGTCGACGCCATGGGCTTCTCCACAAGTACGACGCAGCCCCTTCTGATACACTCTAGAGCAATCTCCGCGTGGGTTATGGTTGGTGTGCAGATGCTAACAGCGTCAAGCTCTTCAGCGTCTAAGAGCCTCTTGTAATCCGTGTATATTTTCGGGATGTTAAACTTTTTCGCAATCTGTTGAGCTCTCGAAGCATCAATATCAACGACCGCCTGGAGGTCAGCCCCTTCAATCTCCGAAAAGACCCTCGCGTGATTCCTCCCCCAAAAGCCAGCCCCAATAACCGCAATCTTAACCCTACCGCTACTCAAACCTGATACACCTGAAACTACTCAAATCTATAACCACTCCCCCATCACTTACTAAGTTCTTCAATAATCCAATCACTTCCCTATCATCGGATGCGAGAACTGCGGCCTCTATCTTCTGTGAGAGTTTCCTAGACAGGAATTCAGACCTCGTAAGATGAATGACTCTATAATTTCGCCGAAGCTTGTCGACTTTCTGTGCGGGGACATCTATTAAGAGTATTCTCGCCGATCTCTTCGACTTTAGCCGCTCAGTAAGAAGACTCGAGAGCACCTTGTTGGACTCCCTCATAACTTTGGAGACAGCACCGGCAATTAGAGACTTCTGAAGCTCCGCCCCTTCAAGCTCCTCTAACAGCATGAGAAGGGCGGCGCCCATCCTGCGGTGCCAAGGCAACATTCCAGCTCTGCCGATTAGGTGGCGTAGACTCTCAGAATGCAAGACACCGTATCTACGATACAAGATCAAAGCTAATTCAACCGCTGCCCCATATGAGGCGGCCTCGATGAGAAGTCTCGTGAGAGTTGCAGCCTCTGTCTCGACGTAGCTTAGACCGGGGAACAGCTGCCTACGCCCAGTTAGGGCTGATATGATTGGTCTCACTTCTCCATCGACTGGCGGCCCTGCTATCGGTATTCTCCTCCTGAATATGCTTGTGAGAGGTAAATAGAATAACTTCGGTCTACGCCCCTCCCGCTCCAAGATTCCGACGATTCTGTCCATTAAGCCGAGCTCGTGAACCCCGGTTTGAATCAGGTGAAGCTCGGGCTTCCAACCCAAGTCGCATATCTCCCTATAAACGCTGACTAGGTCCCTCCTATCTATGTCTGAGTTGAGCCAAGTTACATAGGATACGATTATCCTGTCGCAGTCTTTGATTGCTTCGCTGACCTTAACTTCCTCCAGCTGCCCCCTATTAATCGCTGTGGCCACGAGTTTTCTACGGGACTCACTGAGTTTAACCGATTTGAGACGCTTGCTACGTGTGAACGACGCGTATTTGACCTGCACCCCTTGACTTAGGAGTTTGAGGAGCGGTGCAAGGCCAGAACCGTCCATGTCTACCAGACCAAACGGCCTACTCACTTCTCCTCCCCCGGCTTAGCTTGAGCGAGGCGTAAAGGGCGAGTTCAAAGAGCCAGACGAGCCAGACAGCGAAAAGGATTAGTGAAAGGCCGAGTCGAGTGAGGCTCGCCAAGAGTCTAGTCTCGATGCCATGCGCTAATGGTAGGATAAACGCGGAGATGGTGATGAGAACTGCTACTAGAGAGGCCCAAGCCACGGTGATTAAGGCTATCAGCATCTTCAGCGAGCCCACGATAGGGTCACCTCACCTAGGAGATACGTCAGCAAAGCCAGAGCGGAGGAGTATGCGCTTAGGAGGGCCATGCTCTTGGACACAGCAGCCTCACCCATAGGCCTCTGCGAAGTAATAAGCCTCACGAAAGTTATGGGGTCGTCAATCCTCTGACTCGAAACAATCATGCCGCTCACAACGCGAATAGGCCTCGCTGTAAGAGACTTACCAGACTTCAGCCCGCCCATCGAGACGATTATCAGAAACTCGTTGAGGATGTGGGGAAGCAGAGCTACGAGCGCCACTACCTCGACTCTGGCAGTAATAGCGACAGTTGTTATGACGGCTGCCACCAGATTGCTCCCCACGTTGCCGCTGAAAATCTTGGCGGGATACCAGTTATATCTCAGGAAGCCGAGGAGGGCCGCGGAGAGTATCAGGCAGGCCAGCATAGGGCTCAGAGCTCCTTCAAGCCATGAGATGCCAGCCAGTAGGAGGAGGACGGGAAGAACTGAGAGCGCGAGAGAGCCGTTAAGCACATCCACACTATTCACGGCGTTGGCGACGACAGTGTAAGCCGCAAGAACTAGGAGCGGGTAGATTAAGGTGATTCTTATCCCTCCTATCAGCGGGATGAAGGGGTAAGGGTTGTAGGCTGAGAGGAGAATGATGGGGACTCCCGGGAGAAGGAGTAGAAGGGGCTTAAGGATTGGGTTAAGCTCCCTTAGGTCTTCAAGGAACCCTATCGCCGCCGCTGCGAGGGGTGAGACCAGCAATACCAGCTCAGTCGTTCCTCCCACAAGCATCCAGTGCACAAGCATCGCCAGGGAATAGCCTGCTGTGAAGGCTATGCCTCCGACCTTAGGGATGCTGGGCCGGTCGGGCTTATGAACATCCAACCCCATGAACCTCGGTGAGCGTATTTTCTCGGCTATTATTCGGCTGAGGAGGAGGGAAAGAAGAAAAGAGAGGAGGGCTAGGGCAATCATCTCCGGGGCGGACATGCCGAGAGTATTCGGGGGCGGCTAACTATATAACCCGTACCCCTAAAGGAGTTGCGGTGGCGCGGATTGGGGCCGGTCTGGATGGATGTTCTGACCCCAAAACAGGCCCTCTTCTTCTGGCCAGTTGCTGAGCTCCTAGAGAGGCGCGGCTTCGAAATCCTCGTGACTGCGAGGAGATATGAGCAGCTAAACTGGGTATTAGAGCTCCTCCCGCTGAAGGCTGTTGTTTTGGGGAGGTTTGGTGGGGAGAGTCTGGTCGGAAAGCTCTCATCCAGCACCGAGCGTCAGAGGCTATTTCTGAGACAGCTAAAGCGTGCAACCCCCTCAGCGGCCCTCTCCAGCGGCTCCATAGAGATGGCGAGGGTTTGCTTCGGCCTCCAGATTCCCCACCTCCTCGCCTCAGACACACCCCACTCACCCGTCAACAAGCTCTGCGTCCCAATATCAGCCAAGATACTCACCCCATTCGCAGTAGGTGTCGGAGAGTGGATGCGTTGGAGTGCCCCGCGCTCAATCATCCTGAGATATAAGGCCCTCGACCCCGTCGCTTGGATTAAGAGGTTTAGCCGGCTCGAGGTTAAGGCTGCTAAGCCGCCCTGGAAGGAATACGCTCTGGTAAGGGTCCCGGAGTATAAGGCGTCTTATATTCTAGGGAGGGGGTTGGCTGAGACGGTTGAGGTTGTCGAGCAAGTCGCGAAGATTTTCAGCCGCGTTGTAGTGCTTTGCCGTTACCGTGGTGAGGCGAATGTGTTGAAGAATAGAGTGCCTAGCGGCGTCACATTCATCGCCAGTCCCGTGCTAGCGCTGCCATACATCAGGGGGGCGGCCGTCGTGTTATCCGGTGGCGGAACTATCGCCCAAGAGTCGAGCCTCCTTGGAAAGCCGACAGTCTTCTTTTACCCCGGCGAAACAC
This sequence comes from Candidatus Calditenuaceae archaeon, assembly GCA_025059595.1. Lineage (GTDB taxonomy): Archaea > Thermoproteota > Nitrososphaeria_A > Caldarchaeales > Calditenuaceae > HRBIN02. Next base: position 68,211 of record JANXDI010000010.1, read on the forward strand.
CGGCTGTTCACAGATTCCTCCAGTCGAGGGGGTTGCTCTGGGTCTTGAGGCCCGGTCACTACGAGAAGATAGGGAGGCTCTGCGAATATCTTACGAGCAGCCGGGTGAGGAGGAGGATTGAGCTCAGGGCTGAAAGGTTGATGAGCCAGATGGAGGACCCGGCCACCTTCATTGAGAGGGTAGTCTCAGCCCTTCTCAGCTAGCGTCTTAAACGTGTTCTCGGCCTCGGCCAGCGCGGATATGAGTTCTCTAACATCGCCCCTCAAAGCCCTATATATCTTAACGTAGCTGCCCCTGCTGATCTCCCCTCTCTGAAGCTCTCCGTAACTCCTGCTCAACATCTTGAGCGTCTCTCCTATTTCCGACATCCCCCTCTGGACATCCCTAGCCAAGCGGCTTACCTGCTCTCCACCCTTGATACCGTCGAGCGTCTCTCGGAGCGCGTCATACTTCGACCTCAACCTAGATATGCTCGGCTGCATCTGGACTTGTTTGACTTCTCCCCTCCTTAGGCCCGCTATTTCGTCGAGCTCCTCCAGAACGCTCCGCAGCTCCGAGAGCTGACGGATAATCTTTTGAGCCGTGGCTTGGTCGAGGGTGGTCACGGCCTGTGCCCCTCTCGCTCTTGCAGCTCCGCTATAGGCTATAAAGCCCGCGGCGCTGACAGCGAGGATGGCGATGATAAGTGCCTGTGGTAGGATGGGTGAGGCCCCACCCGTGGTGACATTCAACACCACGGTCTCCGTCACGTAGGGGTTTACCAAGCCTTCTTGAAGACGCGCAACCACGCGGCCGGCGTCGTCTCTGTATATTTCGCTGAACTTGTCGGCTGATGCTAGTGCAACGGTCTTGGGTAAAATCACTTCGACCAAGTAGTCCTCGATAGTCGCGTTCAGAGGCTGGAATGTCTTTAGGCGAATGTTCTCTGGAGCCCGCTCTGTGATATTGGAGCCCTCCCGGATTCTCGCTTTTACGCTGAACTCGTATTTCCACCCCCTCTGGACCTCAAACCTATCTGGATAAATCTCCACATTTAGAGTGCGTCCGCTGACGCTATGTTTGACTGTGCCTGAGTAGTCGCCGACCTCCACGACTTGGAGGGCCTCGGGCAGGTTGAGGGAGACGCTGACAAGGTTTCTTGAATCGTCGTTGCGGAGCTTTATCCGCGCTATCACCATATTGGAGTCTAAGTCGTATGTCAAGACAACCCTCTCGCCGGTTATCAGCTGGAGGTCTGTCGACGTGAAGCTGACTGTTAGCGTCTCAGCTGGGTGCTCTGTCGACCGAACTCCCCTCTGAACAAGCGTCGCACCCTCCAGCGTGAACCCCTTAGGGGGGTTAGCGACCTGCGCGTCGCTAGGCAGGTCGATGAACATGTCGAAAGAGTAATCGATTTTCGCGATGACTGGTGATAAGGGGGATATGAGGGAGTACGAGTTGTCGCCCCTCAATATGACCAAGCCGCTGTAAACATGTCTCATGACTATTTGGCTTGAGGTGGGTGTTAGGATGTAGTATGTGTGCTCTTCTCTGGTCTCTTGTCCAGTCAGAGTTGCTCCGAAAACTTGTAGGTTCTTTAGGCTCGAGTGAATTTTGTCGGGAATTCCTACCTCTAAATTAGTGCCGGCCGGCACGTTGTTTATGCTATCCCATACGTAGACTAAGCCGTATGGTGAGACTGAGACGCGCCTCTCGACGAAGAGCTCTCCTGCCTGAGCATGAGCGGCGAGGGGAATGAGGCCCAGAAGAGCTAGCAGTATGACCGTCGACGCTAGCAGTCGCTTCCTCATGTTCCTTCTCCAGAGTCCTCGGAAGGACCGACTTAAAGAGGTTATCTACGCGCCGGAAATATACGGCCTCGACTCAGTCTATTGGTGTGCCGAGGGTTATTGTTGCGCTTATGCTCAAGGGGTTGGACGCGACGCCAGAGAACCATGCGGAGATGATGAAGAGGGCGAGGGGGCTGCTTGCCCCGCACGGATGTAGAGTTATTGACGCTCGGATTGGAAGAAGGCGCGTCGAGGTTGATTTCTTTGCTGACGATATTCAATCCGCGGTCTCGGCTCTCTCCACATGGGCGCCTATCGAGTATTTCAGGGAGGTTGGTGTTTCCGAGGATAGGTCGGAAGAGGAGCTTGTGAGTCTCGCGGCTGAGCTCTTCAACGAGGAGAGGTTTTGGGAGGCTCACGAGGTGCTTGAGCAGGTCTGGAGGACGAAGAGGGGGGCTGAGAGGGAGGTTCTCTCAGGACTCATAAAGCTTGCCGCGGCGTTCGTCCACCTCCAGAAGGGAAGACCACAAAACTTCTTCAAACTCCTCAACGCGGCGATGAGCCACCTCTCGGGATGGAGCCGGGAAAAATACCACCTCATCGATATTGCGCGGCTTCGCGACGAGATAAGGACAACTTTAGCGTCGAGGTCCCCTAGATACATCACTTTTTCTGCGTGAGCCTTTTTAGCTGAGTATTACTTCTGCTTCTCAGTGAATACTAAGATACTCCAAGTCGACAGAGTAAGTCCAGACCCCTCCGCTATCGGCGAGGCGGCTAGAGTCATAAGGACCGGTGGGCTTGTCGCCTTCCCAACCGAGACCGTCTACGGACTGGGGGCCGACGCCATGAAACCCCAGGCGGTGAGCAGGATATTCGCGGTTAAGGGGAGGCCTCCGGACAACCCGTTAATAATACACATCTCTCGCCTCGAAGAACTTTACAGAATAGGCGAGAGCCTTGACTGGAGGGCAGAGGAGCTGGCCAGGCGTTTCTGGCCCGGCCCCCTGACCCTCGTCGTTAAGAGGTCTCCCATCTTACCTGATGTCACGGTCGCCGGCCTCGACACAGCCGCGGTCAGGATGCCGAGGCACGAGGTTGCTCTAAGACTGATAGAGGCAGCCGGTACACCAATCGCGGCTCCGAGCGCGAACAAGTCGGGCAGGCCAAGCCCCACAAGCGCAGAGCACGTCTTAGCAGATTTGGGAGGTGAGATTGAGCTGATACTTGACGCGGGGCCGACTGATATAGGTGTCGAGTCCACGGTTCTCGATATCTCTTCTGAAAGGGCAGTCATACTCAGGCCCGGTGGCGTTTCGAGAGAGGAGATTGAGGCGGTCATCGGCAAAGTCGAGGTTCATCCATCGGCCCTCGGGCTCCTGATTCATGGTGAGCTGGCTCCACGATCACCCGGCATGAAGTACAGGCATTATGCCCCCGAAGCCAAGCTGATAGTTGTTGAAGGTGAATTAGGTAAGGTGCGGAGTGCAGTCCAAGCGCTTGCAGAGTGTTTGATGAAGCGGGGTTTGAGGGTCGGGGTGCTCGGGAGCGACGGACACCCATACAAGGCAGATGTCTTAAGGGACTTAGGGCCTAGGTCCAACCCCTCAGAGGCAGCTAAACGCCTGTTTAGATGCTTTAGAGAGATGGATGAGGAGGGTGTCGAAGTAGTTGTCGCGGAGGGTTGGCAAGATGAGAGTGGGATAGGCCTCGCCTTGATGAACAGGTTGAGAAAGGCATCAGGCGGCGCTGTGCTGGATGCTAACTGGCTTCTTGAAGAGCTTCGGGACTCACCGGGCAGAGTTTACACCGAAGTGATTGGAACTTGACCCCCTAGACAATCCACTGCTCCTTAAATGGAAACAATTTTTAACTCCGGCGGCTCAGGTCTCGCCGAATAGGCTTGGTGAACCTATCGACGATAGCCTCAGGCCTCCAGCCTACAAATAGGCTCTACCTCTCAGACTCTTACCTAAAAAGCACGGAGACGACGCTCCTCAGGTACGTCCCAGAAACCAGAAAGAGCGGATACATAGTAACCAGAGACACAATCATGCATCCGAAGGGCGGTGCGCAGCCCTCCGACACCGGCTCAATCGAGTCGCCTTCCTTCAGGGCGACAGTAAAGAAGGTCTTGGAGCATTCAGGGGTCGTGATTCACTACTGTGAAGTCACGGACGGCGCACCCACACTTGAGGGTGAGAAGGTCTCCATGTCGATAGACTGGGAGAAGAGATACTTGGTTATGAGGCTTCACACCGCGGGCCATATCGTCGACCACGCGGTCCTGAATGAGGTAGGGCACGATTTGCTTTCATCGAGAGCTTTTCATGGCCCCCCGGAGAGCTTCGTGGAATATATGGGAAAAATAAACAGAATTGACCTAGACCTGCTGGCGGAGGTGTCGAACGAGATTGTGAGGGCGAGCAAGAGAGTTTACCCGGTTTGGGTAAGTCGAGAGGAGCTTTGGAGAGTCGTTAGTGGGGCCCCTAACATGGAGAGACTTCCAAGCCTAGAGACATACCGCGTAATCGTCGTTGAGGGAGTGAACGCAATACCCTGCGGCGGGACCCACGTGGCAAATACGGGGGAGGTTGGGAGAATAGTGATAACCGGTGTGAAGGAGTTGGAGAGAGGATTTAGAGTAATTTACAACGTGACTGAATAGTCAGCGCCAGTGGTGTAGCCACCCCTCCATCCTCTCCCAACTCCACTCGTATCCTTCTGGTAGAGCGTAACCATAGACGATGCATCCTCTCCAGACCGCGAATTGAGGCTCAGGGCTCAAGACAACTTTAACATTCTCGATGCCCTTTTCTCTCATCATGTGTAGAAGCTTGGTCTGAGAGTCGCACGCGACGCTCTTTAGATGCGATGGCGCGCTCCAGTTGAAGTTTCCACCCGAAAGTATAATCTGACTATAGAGAAGTGGCTGAAGCTCTACCGGGCACTTCTCAACCGAGCTTATCACGGTCTCAGCCATATCCATCATGCCGTAGAAGACCGTGTCGCCAACTCTCACATCGCTAGGCCTAGGCATCCCGCGCTTATAGTAGCTCTGAAAAACCTCGTGCCCAGGGTTAAAGACGATCTCGCCTATCAGGAAACGAGACCAAGAGTGGTCGCCCAAGTCAATCCTAATCCTCGTCCCCTCAACCTGGTAGACTCCTCGAACAGCTTCCCTGTTGCTTCTCCCAAAACTCACAGCCCTGTCCAAGTCTAGGGGAAGTAGCCCCAGCCTCTCCTTAACGCTTCTAACGACCTTCTCCTCTTTCGCCAAGTCCCCATAACCGGTGTCCTTCATTATCTCGGCCGTAATCATGTTGGCCTCGCTCCCGCCCCTGTTGAGAGCCACAACAGCACCACGAATCGGGGCCCGAGATATCGGAGCAACCTGCGTATTACCATGCCCACTCTCAACCACAACGCAGGAGGTCTGCTTATGAGCTATCGCCACAGCAAGCGGCTGAGGAATCAGGGTTGAAGAGCGGACAAGCCCCTCCTCAGCCTTCTCATCGAGAAAACTGAAAAACTTCTCATACATGTACAGAGGCGCTACAGCGGAGAGTGAAGCGACTACATAGAATCCCTTGAAACCTAGCCCTCCAGGCTTAAACTCTGTGAGAGACTTCGAGAGAAGCTCCCTAACTACTCTCCAACTCCTCTCATCGCCCGCCCCAATAATCCCATCGCGCATAGGATAGACCAGCCTAGCCGAGAGGTCCTGACCGCTGCCCAAGAACTGTGCCACCTCATTACCGACAACAACTTCCCTAACGCCACCCAGAATCTCGGCAACCACGCTCCGTTCCGGAAAATACCCCCTATTCTCAACAGAGCGTGGCCTCTCACCCAAGCTTATCGGGCCGTACTTGTAGTCACTCGTCCCAAAGTCGCAGCCGAAGACAAATCTCCGCTTATAGTCCTCCTCGAACAATCCGACGAAAACCCTGAAGAAGGAATTGTTAAAGGTTAACGGTATAAAAGAGACTCAACGAGCCTAAGCGTCTAAAAAGTTAATTCGAGCTGCCTCTCGAGCCTCTGCCTCTGAGCAAGATATTCATCCTGCTTCAATTCGCCAATCTTATACCTTGTCTCAAGCTTCTTAATTTCATGCTGAATCTTCTCGTGTTGCTTAACCAAGCCTTGGCATGCATCCAATAGGGACTGAAGATCCTGAACAATCGTCGATATCGTTTCCTGACTCAGCCCCGCCTGAACCCCGTTGTCCCTGACATTCTGAATCTTATTCGCGAGGCTCTCCGTAAAAGCTGGAATATCTGCAAGCCTAATCTCTAAGGGGTTCTGAAGAATGGAGAGCTTCGGCCTAAGCCTAGTAAGCTCCTTATCCAGCTCAATCTTCTGCCTAATATAGTCCCGGTCGCTTATCTCGTTGACCTCGTGCCTAATCTTCAGCGATTCGGACTTCTGCGTCAACTCACGAATTCTCTCGCTGATTCTGTTTATAGTGTCAATCCGCTTCTGGTCAAGAGTCGTTATACGGGAGCGATACTCATCATAAAGCTCCTTGAATACGTTGATCGGAACCTCTCCGTTCATGAATATGTCAATAAGCTTCAAGGACCACGTGTGGAGTTTTGAGAGTTGCTCAACCAGCTTCCTCTCCTCCGCCACATCCTCCGCGGGCGGAACCTCAGCCGTTTGCTGGGTTGGGAGCTGCGCAACCTGTTGGGGCGCTGGGGCAGCGGCCTGTGGCTGCTCGGCTGCAGACTGCTGTATTACAGGTTGAGGAGGCGTCACCTCTATGGCAAGCTCGGCTGGAAGCTCCTTGCCGCAGTTCATACAATATCTTCCCCTCAGGGTGAGCCTCTTACAATGCGGGCAGACAACTCTGTTCAAAAGCGGTGACGTCAACGCCAAATACACCCTTTTCGATACTCTTATAAATCTTTGCTGAAGGGGAATTAAGCCTTCCCCAGACGCATACTGGCGTATCCATCGAGGTATCACGCAGATAAACCGCAGGTGGGATATATATCCCGGCAACAATCTCTTCCCCCGATGAGCGAGCTCTCCAACGCGCCGTTACACAGAATTCTCAGGAAGGCTGGGGCAGCGAGGGTCAGCGAGGAGGCCGTCGAGGAGCTCCGGAAAGTTCTCGAAGACATCGGAATAAAGGTCGCGACGCAGGCCATCGAGCTTGCGCAACACGCCGGGAGGCGGACCGTCAAGAGGGAGGACATCGAGAAGGCTGCAAAAATTGTCCTGAAGTCGGCACTATAGATAAATTTATGGATGGGGCTTCTTGTAGCCGTGTCGAACCATGTATAAGGTCATTCTTCTCGCTGTCCCCGGCGCGGGGAAGTCCACTATACTGAAGAGAATCTCGGAGAGGGTCGAAAACGTGAAGATCGTGAACTTCGGGGATGTTATGTTTGAGGAGGCCCGCAAAATCGGGATTAAGAGTAGGGATGACATGAGGAGGCTTGTTGACTCGGACACTTATGTTAGAATTCAGGAGAAGGCAGCTGAGTCGATAGGCTCAATTGAGGGCAAGGTCGTAGTTGACACACATGCGGCGGTTAAGACACCTAAGGGCTACTACCCTGGTCTGCCACCACATGTCACTCAGAGAATTAAGCCGCTTTCGATAATATTCCTTGATTTTAGGCCTGAGGATATAGTCGCGAGGAGGATGAAGGATAACACGGCCGGCGTTAGGAGGAGGGAGCATGAGTCTTTGGAGGAGATTGACGAGCATCAGAGAATTAGCTTGAGCTACGCGGTAGCTGCCTCCGCCTACTCTTCGTGCTACTTCGTCAAATTCTCCCTCCGATATGCGGAGACCTACCCGTTCCAGCACGTAGACGATGCGGCCTCCAAATTGATACACTACCTCGCAACGCTGGAGGGAGGATAAGAGCTATGTCACTTCAAGCCGTCAGGCAGCTTAAGCGTCCAAGACGAAAGGTTATCAGCGTTTGTTTTTCTCGAGGCGACTATGAAGACGGTGTGCGCCCTCGCGATGTGGTGAGGGCGAGTCATACCTTGCTTAACTCTCCAAGGCCTAATCAGCAGTTCTCCACAAAAATACTCTAGAAATCCTCGCTCCCTAAGCCTCTCAGAAGTCTTAATCATCTGCTCGACTGTAGGCATGATAGAGACGAACATTCCGCCCCCTCGAAGCACCTTTTTAGCTTGGTCGACGGCGTCCCAAGGCTGAGGGACATCGGCGATGAATGCGTCTACGTCGGTCTCCTCGACTCCGCTGTAGAGGTCCCCCTTCTTCAGCTCAAGGACGGAGGAGAGCCCTAACCTCTCCGCTATCCTAAAGATTGCCGGGAAATTTTCTCCATCGAGGTCATAGCTGTAAATTTTTCCGTTCGGGGCGGCGTAGGATGCTAGAAGGAGCGCTAATACTCCACTGCCAGTTCCGCCCTCTACGACCCTCGAGCCGGGCCTTACACCTGAGAGCACCAGAATAAACCCAAGATCTTTGGGGTATGTGACTTGAGTCCTCCTCGGAAGCGAGAGGAGTGTTTCTAAGAGCGAGGGTCTAAAGACCACTCCGCGTCTCCCGATGTTACTTATAATCTCGTCACCCTCCTCTAACAAGACTATCTTATCAGCATCAAAATATCCGTCCGATGAGTGGAAAACCTGTCCCTTCCTGATGGTTAAAAAGTATCTGTGACCGGTCTCGGTCACCATGAGAACCCTGTCGCCATAGTTGAACCCCGCCTCCCCCGAGTCTGACATATGCTGAATGTAATTTGTTTTCGACACATTAAAACTTACCATCAGGCTCGGAATTAGACTTATATGTGGATTTTCCTATACATAGGTCGGCGGCGATGAGGAATCAGAGTTACGATGAAGCTCGATGAATTTAGGGCATTTAGCCGAGCCGCCTCTCTGTGCAACATTTAAATGCATGAAGTCAGCTTAACTAATTAAGCCTTGGTGGCCTCTGTCCACGGCGCCTCCGATGATAATCCAGTCTGGCTTCTCAACCACAGAACCCGCCGTAGGATTATACTTGCCATTGGAGACGCCGGGCGAATAAGCGCCTCGGCCCTCCGCGCAAACTTGAAGATAAGCACAGGCAGCCTATATTACAACCTGAAACAGCTCGAGCCCTTCGTAGCGCAAGACAGTAGGCGGAACTACTATCTGACGGAAAGGGGGCTGGAGGTTTATAAGATGTTGAAGGAGGGTGATGCCCTCATTTTAGAGGGGGCCAAGAACCCGAATAGCCTCTTTGACCGGATGTTCGTCACATTAATTCATCCCGTCTGGCTTCTGGGGCCTCTCTTAGACAGGGCTGTCATCGCAGCTATCCTTGGAGCTCTTAGCACTCTTCTGACAGCAGCTCTGTACATTAACGGAAAGGTCTCCCTGATAGGCCTTCACGTGTATCACTGGAGGAGCTTTGACCTAACTAGCACGATACTCTCCCTGTTAGGGACTGTAGGTTTCATATACATCTACCTCTCAACGCTCGCTGGCTTCTACGACGAGGTTAGAAGAAGAAGCATATTAGGCGGACAAGAGGAGAGGGTCAGTAGGCGCATTAAGAGCTTCGTTTTGCGTGTAATCACTTTCGACAGGTCGGCTTTAAGGGGCTTAGCTGCAGTCTGTGTGGGAATGCTCCCAATGTCAATCTACCCGTTTCTCTTGTTTGTGGCTAAGGTCAGGGGGTGGACCTGGATTTATGCGCCGGGTAGCGTAGTCCCGACTTCACTTGTCGCCAATATAGTTCTTGTGGCTTCACAGTTCGCAAGCTTCCTTATTCTGACCAGCTGCCTCTCTCATCTCAGGGGAATTAGATGGCATATTTCAGCGCTCATCTGCCTCTCGCTAATATATCTATCAATCGTCCTTCAATACATCATTCTAGGTGCCACCTCACCTATGGGTTGAAGCTAATATAGTCCTCTTAGCCATCTCATGCTTGGTTCCACATGCAGCAGGTCGTGCGGATAAAGCTGACGTCGACTGACCTAGAAAAACTCGAGTCGATCTGTAAAGAGATTAAGGACATCGTGAATAGGACTGGCGCCAAGATGCGGGGGCCCACGCCACTGCCCACGCGCCGCTTGGCTTTGCCTGTGAGGAAATCTCCTTGTGGTGAGGGAACTAAGACATGGAGGAAATGGGAGCTTCGGATGCATCGTAGAGTGATCGACCTAGTTATCAATGATCCGAGAGTTATGAGGGAGTTGATGAGAATACAAATACCTGAGGAAGTTTCTGTTGAGATGAAGCTAAGTACTTAGGCAGCCATCTTCGTTATTCTTCTGACAACACCCGCCGCCACGGTCATTCCCATGTCTCTGATGGCGAATCTTCCAAGCTGTGGGAAGTCGCTGTAAGCCTCAAGGGCTACGGGCCTTAAAGGCTGAAGCACGACTAGGGCGGCGTCACCCGTCTTCAAGAACTGTGGATTCTGCTCAACTACTTGGCCTGTTCGCGGGTCAATCTTCGCCTTAAGCTCCTTGAACTTGACAGCTACCTGAGCGGTGTGAATGTGCATGACGGGCGTGTATCCCACGGCCACAGCCGTCGGGTGATTAATCACTATTATCTGTGCCTCGAACTCTTCCGCCACTTTGCATGGGCTGTCAACATGACTTACAACCATTCCCCGCGCCAGCTGAGACTTATCAACGCCCTTCAGGTTGAAACCAATATTGTCGCCTGGGACAGCCTGCTGTAGTGGCGTATGATGCATCTCTATGCTCTTGACCTCAGCCCTGATGTTACCGGGCGTAACTATTATCTGATCTCCGGGCTTAAGGAGGCCCGTCTCTACGCGTCCAACCGGAACCGTTCCGACGCCCTTAATTGAGTAAACCGCTTGAATTGGCAGCCTGAGAGGCTTGTCTATCGGCTTTGCAGGCTCTTGGAACAGGTCTAGCGCCTCTAAAAGAGTGGGCCCTGTATACCAGGGCATCTTGTCGCTTCTACTGACTAGGTTGTCTCCGGTCCACCCCGATATTGGGATGAAGCTGATTTTTGAGGGGTCGATACCTATCTGCCTCATCAGTGCCGAGACGCCTTGTTTGACCTCATCGTACCTCTCCTTTAACCAGTTCACTGAGGGGTCGTCCATCTTGTTTATCAGGACTATGAACTGTCTTATGCCTAGCATGAACGCTAAGAAGAGGTGCTCCCTCGTCTGCCCGCCTGCCGATATTCCCACCTCATACTCGCCCTTCTTAGCTGAGACGACCAGAATTGCCGCGTCTGCCTGCGAGGCTCCGGTAATCATGTTCTTGACGAAGTCTCTGTGGCCCGGGGCGTCTATAATGGTGAAATAGTATTTTTTCGTCTCGAATTTCTGGAAGCTGAGCTGAATAGTCAGTCCTCTCTCCCTCTCCTCCTTTATCGAGTCCATGATGAAGGCATAGACGAATGTTTCCTTTCCAAGCCTCTTGGCCTCCTCCTCAAGCTGCTTCAGCTGCCTCTCGTCTATCGTCTTATTCAGGACGAGAAAGTGACCCATGGTCGTCGACTTACCGTGGTCGACATGCCCGATCACTATGAGGTTCAGGTGCGGCTTCTGAGACAATTCAGACTCGATTAAAATTAGAGGCGCTCCTATTTAAGCCCACTCCGAGGCGAGTCTTTCTGTGTTTATCTGGAGGCTAAGGCCACTCTCTCCTGCTCGTTCTTCTTCTTAACCGCATAGCTTCTCACATCGTTGCTGGACGCCAATATAATCTCGTTCGCCAGCGCCTCCTCCGGAGTTAGGGGGCCTCTGAATGAGGAGGTTCTGGCCGCCTCAGCGAGCCACCTGAGTGCAAGGTCTAGACGTCTCTGGGGGGAGATGTCGACGGCCTTGAAGTAAGTTATGCCTCCATAGGTGACGCGTGTCACATCCTCTCGAGGGGCGGTGTTCTCAATCGCCCTTATAAGGACCTGAAGCGGGTTCTCCCGAGTCCTCAGCTGGACTATTCTAAGCGCGTTAAGCACTATCTGTATTCCTCTATACTTCTTTCCACCGTTTCTTCCAGGTCTCATGAACATGTTTGCGAGCCTCTCTATTATGTGGACATCCGCCTTCCCGAAGCGCCTATGCTCATGTCTCCCACCGGAGTGGGGTATCGCATACGGCTTGAGGCAGATGTACGCCTTTAGTCCCGGGTCATTGACGACTAAATTTTCTGTGTTCCACTCCTCTGGTATTCGCATCCAACTTTATCGCCAATCCTCGAAAATTTAACTATGCCTCACTCGGCCGACTCTCATTCCTTAAAAAACGCACAACATGTAGAGTCCTCCAGACTACAGTCGCCGAGGCTAAGGCGGCCACGGTGTAGAGGGTCAAGTTGAGGGCGGCCGGATAGATGGGGACTATAAGGGAGGCAGCAGAGACTAGAACCAGCCTCTCAGCCCTCTCGGCAACCCCGACACCAGAAAGGGAGACTCCGACACCATCGGCCCTCGCCCTCGCATAACTCACGAGGAGGGAGGAGGCGCAGAAGAGTAGAACCGCGAGCGGGTCTGCCAGACCGGAGAGCAGTATCCCAACGCAGATTAGGGCCTCTGCTGCCTTATCGAGCATCGAGTCCATGAAAGCCCCGAGTCGCGTTGTCTTGGCGGAGAGGCGGGCGACTTCGCCGTCTATGGCGTCGAAGAACCCTGAGGCGAGGAGAGCGAAACCCGCTATTGGGGGTAAAAGATTGGATAGGCTGGACAGGGCGTAGAGTATTGACGATGCTATGGCCAGTATGAAAGAGCTGTATGTTAGGGCGAAGGGCGACACACCCTTTCTGACTAGAAACCTAACCATGCCTCCTGCAAGACGCCCCATCATCCCCCTCTCAAACTCCCTCCTAAATCCGGCCCTACTCAACACTACTCCACTAGGCCGAAGAGACACTGTGCGAGATATTTTTAATTATTGGGGCTCAGTCGGGTGTTTAGCGGATGGATGAAGGCCCTTCAGCTCCACGTGGATTACATCGAGTATGAGCCTCTCAGGCGTGAGGGTGCTGTCTCTGAGGAGGTTCAGCCGGGGCCCAAGAGTCTCAGGGATGCGATTGTCCTCTTCACCAGCATCGAGGAGAAGGATGACGAGGAGGTTGCTGAAGAGCTTTTGAGAGAGGTGGCTGATTCGATGGGAAGGCTTGGAGTGGATACACTCCTCATCTACCCATACGCCCACCTTAGCAACACACTCGCACCGCCAATGAAGGCGCTTCACCTAGTCAGACATATGGAGAGGAGGGCTCAGGAGGTGGGATTGAAGGTTTACCGCGCGCCTTTCGGATGGAATAAGAGGTTCAGCCTCTCGGTGAAGGGGCATCCACTCGCTGAGCAGTTTAGGGTGGTGTCGCAGGAGACTTTGAAGAGCAGAGGGACGGTAGAGGCGAGGGCCACTCAGGTTGCGGTAGTTGAGGAGAGGGAGACGCAGCACGTCCAGATGGGCCGCGAGCTGGACCTCTTCAGCATCCACACCGTACTCGGCTCCGGCCTCCCGATATTTCACGCACGCGGGAGAATAATCAGAGATGAGCTGATAAAGCTGATAAGGGAGGTGAACGCGAGGCTCGGCTTCGAGGAAGTCTGGACACCACACCTCTTCAAATCAGATATCTGGTATCAGACAGGGCACTACGAACACTACCGCGACAGAATGTTCATCTTCACGGTGCGCGGCGATGAATACGTAGTGAAGCCGATGAACTGCCCGGGACACGCGATGATATACGCCAGCAGGCCGAGAAGCTACCGCGACCTTCCCGTCATGTTTTCAGAATTCGGGACGGTCTACAGAAACGAGCAGCCTGGGGAGCTAACAGGCCTCTTCAGGGTAAGGAGCATCACTCAAGACGATGGGCACGCCTTCGTCAGGCCTGACCAAATTGAGGAGGTGATAGTCAGGATTCTCAACGAGGTTATTTGGGTTTTAAGGTTAACTGTGCCGGGGAGGATTTCCGCAACGCTCTCTACAAGGCCCCAGTCGTTCATCGGAGACCCTGCGAAGTGGGATGAGGCCACAGAGGCGTTGAAGAAGGCCCTGAGGGAGTCGGGCATGGATTATGAGCTTAAGGAGGGAGAGGGGGCGTTTTACGGCCCTAAGATTGACGTAGATGTTGAGGACTCGTTGGGTAGGAGGTGGCAGTGCTCGACCGTTCAGCTGGACTTCTTCCTCCCCGAGAGGCTCGACTTGAAGTATGTGGAGAGGGATGGCTCGCAGAGCAGGCCGATAATGATACATCGGGCAATCCTCGGCTCGATTGAGCGGTTCATGGGAATTCTGCTAGAGCATTATAACTGGCGGCTCCCCCTCTGGCTCTCACCAACCCAAGTCGTAGTTCTCCCCGTCAGCGAGAAGAACAGGGAATATGCATCAAAATTGAAAGAGAGGCTCTGTAGTGAGGGGATAAGAGCCGAGCTCTGGGTTGAAGGGACATTGGAAAAGAGAATAAGGGCTGCGCATCAGTTGAGAGCCTCATTCATGGCGATAGTGGGAGATGAAGAGGAGTCCAGCGGGACAGTTACCCTCAGGGACTATAAGGGTAGAGTTGTGAGAGGTCTTGGCGGGACGCAACTGAGTGGATGGCTTCTGGACCAAATTAGGAGGAGGACAAACAACCGCGGCGAGATAGACGATACGCTCAGTCCAGCTGGAGGCGTATTGCGCTAGAACTCTTCTTTTTGAGGGTTAAAGCGGCTGAATAGTGCGAGCAACTTACTGCTATCAACCCCACGCGTGAGAAGCCTCGCCTCAACCTCGCTAACAAAATCCCTTCCAAGCCTCCGCGGAAGGGAGACAAGGTCGTCCACGAGGTCGAGACTGACCGGAAGCCCAGTAGCAGGCGAGGATGTCTCTAGACAATAAGCGAGAAAGTTCTGGAGAAGGTCCTCCGGAACCGACCTCGGGACCTCAACACAAATCGGTGGAATCCCGTCTCGTGTCCTAATGAAGAATCTTCGGAGGCTGCCTGCGAGTTGCAAGATAGCGGCGCCTGAAAGTCTCATGGCCTCTCTTCGACCCCTAGCGTCTGTGAGGTCAGCCACAAGCTGGACAGTCACTCGTCTCTCAGCCTCCTCCAGAATGTATTCCGGGCTCTTCCCCCTGACTTTTTTATCTTTGGAGACTGTCTTATACCAAGACAGGGCCTCAACTCTAAGGGGGGCCTCAAAGTAATCCTCGTAACTAAAGAGCTCTCCTGAGCCCATAACCAAACTCAGGAGAGCCCTGTCGCTCAAATTCAACCCTTGACTAGCTCCATACTTGTATCTCACATAGCCATCGATAGCCGAGGTGGGGACGCGCTTAATGATGCCGAAAGCTCTCCCAGAATTGGCAATAGCTTCAGTCAGTTTGTTAATCTCAAATATGAGGTCGAGAACCCTCTCAAAATGCTTGCGCGTGACAGGCTCTGTGAATTCTATCCGCTCGTCCTTCACAGTACTACACCCCGCCCTGTAGCCGAGGAAGCTTCCGTCGAGGATGAGCATGTCAACGTGTGGAGCTTTCTGCTCGAGGAGATGCTTTGCTAATGTCCTCTCTAAGTATACCGTAACTAAGTCAAGCAACTTCAGAAACGTCTCCCTACTCTCATGAATCTGCTCGTTAAGCCTATCACCGATGTAGTTCTCCCCATCCGGCAGGGGCGCCTCACCTCTAAAAAGCTTGTAAGCCGCAGCATAGAGCCCATACTTGACTCCAATTCTCTCGTCAATGGCCGGGGTATCGGAGCCGTCGACCACAGCGATGACCATGTCCCTCCAACCATCACGAGCTACGATACGCCGAATACCCCTAACAATCTCATTCCGGATAAGCCTAACCTGAGCGTCTATCTCTCCAATCCTCTTCAGGATTCGGTCGGCCTCGTCCTCCGCGGCATGGAAGAACTTCTCCTGAAGAGGGCGAGGCACTCTCAAAATGTCAGGTATTTCATCCCCTGCCAAAGCCTATCTTCTCCCTCTCCTCGATTTCGAAGCTTACTAGAAGTGGGACGGGAGACGGGTTCATTTTCCCGACCATGTAGAAGTGGCCTTCGGGCAGGCGGAGTAAACTGTCGGCACTTATCCAAGAAGTCGCGAAAAACCTCTCAGCCTCCTGTGCGTCGAGCGGATGTATCCTGCCTATGAAGAGAGTGTTTAGGTTCCGCCTAACCGCGGCGTTAATTCCTATCTCACCGGCAATCCCTTGGGATATCAGAACAAGCGAAAGCCCATATGACCTGCCAAGTGCCGCAAGCCCTATAATCTGCCTAGTAGTCTCCTCCTCGATTCCCCTCGGATTCCACGGACAATATTGGGGAGCTTCATCGACGACGACGGCGATGTTCAACCTGTTCTTCTCCTCCATCAATCCTTTCAACCACCTTGCAATTGAGAGGAAAATGCTTAGCTTCTGCTCCTTCGAGCCGTAACTCAGGTCGATAACAAGTGTCTTCTTCCTCCGAAGCATATCTATAATCTCTGAGGCGCTCATCTCTCCCATTACTGGCTTGATGTCTTCAGGCCTGAGCCTTTCGAAATAGATTCGGGCACGTCTAAGATACCTCTGACCCCACTCATTTAGGTTTCCGGACCTATCAGTATTCTCACCCCAAATATTCCTTTCGACAGCTGCTAAAAGTCTGCTTTTTGTCTCTGTAGGGTCTGAGCCGCGCCAAGACCCCTCCGATAAGGCCTCCTCAAGATACCTCAGTAGTGTCTCAGCAATTCTGCCGCCTCCAAACTTGTCAAGCCGCTCAGCCAGATACCCGAAAATCGAAGCCTCATCAAGTTTAATATCGCCCATGTTGATTACAGAGTCTGGGTAGAAGGGAGCATAGTCGCTTCCCTTCCAGTCGAAGATTAAGACATCGTAACCAGCCCTCCTGAGAAGTGGGATGAGCTCATACCTGCATAAGAATGATTTTCCTGAACCTGTGACCCCGAAGACACCGATGTGGTGGGGGATATACTCGGTTAGAGTCGGGACTTTCCAGAGAGGAGCCCCCAAGGCATAATACCCAATCACGTTCTTAATATTGCCGAAGAGCTTCATAGGATTTGAATCTCCCTTGAACTTGTATACTAGCGATGCGGGGGCTATGATTGTTTTGTTCTGCTTCACCTCGCCGTCCGTGACATCTCCTATAACGACGAGTTTGAAGCTGAAGAACTCCTTGGCCGTGCTGGGCCCCCGGCCACTTCTAGCATAAGCGACTCCGGGGTTGTAATAATCTATCTTCAGGTTGTCGTTGTAGCCGACTCCTCCCCTACAAACCGCGAGAATCTTGTTGCCGTTCCTGTTATCGACTAATACGAGTGTCTCCGAGGTCACCTCCTTCTCCTTACCCTCTAGGAGTATACATTCAGCATCCGTCTCACGGCTGCGGCTGGCCACAATTCCTATCTGCTCCAGCTCTAAGCCATTCCAAATAACCAAGCCTGCTTGTATCTAAGTGTGGAATAGATTTAAAACTTATGGGTCGGGGGCGGGCGAAAGTGAAATCCGCTAAACATTAATTCTATGCCAAGCCGTTTGAAGAGGCGTTGAGAGTGAGGGGAACGGTCTGCGAGATAATAGTGATAGG
>JANXDI010000020.1 GCA_025059595.1 Candidatus Calditenuaceae archaeon
TAGAGCTAACCACTAAGCCCCTCTTGAGTCCAAGCCTCGACAGAACATTCGCCATCTTCTGCAGATGAGCCGGGTCAGAGACGCCGAGGAGCATCCGCCCTACACCCGCTGGGTTCGTCACTGGGCCGAGGAGGTTGAAGAATGTTCTGAACCCCAGCTCCCTCCTGATTGGTGCGACATGCTTCATGGCAGGGTGGTAGAGAGGTGCGAACATGAAGCCGAAGCCGAGCTTCTCAACGCTCCGCCTCACCTCTTCGGGCCCCAAGCCTATGTTCATTCCAAGCCCCTCCAGCAGGTCCGCACTACCGCAGACACCCGTCGCCGCCCTGTTCCCATGCTTCGCAACCTTCACACCGACAGAGGCAACAACAAGCGCGGAAAGCGTGCTAACATTAATCGTTTTAATCCTGTCACCACCCGTCCCGACAATATCCAGAGAGGTCTGCGGGTCCTCAAGCTCAACCTTAACGCAAACACCCCTCATCAGCCTCGCCATTCCATAGAGCTCCTCCTCACTCTCGCCCTTCAGCCGCATAGCAGTAAGAAAAGCCGCCACCAAAGCCGGAGAAGAGTTTCCAGACACAATTTCACTCAGCGCCTCGCCAGCCTCCTCGGCAGAGATATCATGCCCCTCCACAACCCTGAAGAGGGCGCTCTTCAGACCCGACAAGCAACCACCACCAGAAACTCAGCGTACGAACAAGAGACAGCCGTAAAAGCGTCGTCTAAAGTGCAACTAGTATGGCCAAACTAAACCACCAGCTATCACGGGGCCAGCATAAAACGCCGACGATATATAAAGATAACTCTAACCCGCTCCACAAAATTAGCCCTTCGCAGACGCTTTTAACCACCTCTGGAGGAATGCCACCGGCTCAAAGACCCGAGCCATCGTTCCCATGGTTTAAACCGTCAGACAGCCTCAAAGTTTATCGAAGGATGGCCCGTAGTAGGGCGGGTTGAGCGAACTCTCTTTAGATGAGTTTTTGGAGAGCTGGAAGGAGATTGAAATTAAGGAGAGCATGAGAGGATTTTACACGCATCTTGTCGCCTACATCATAGTTAATGCCCTCCTAGCGTTCATCAATCTCTGGACAAGCCCAGGCCTCATCTGGTTTTATTGGCCCTTAGCGGGCTGGGGAGTCGGACTCGCCTTTCACTACGCGTTCAGCAGACAGCATCATGTTGCCGAAGAGGTGGAGAAGAAGATAGCCCAGATCGAATACTATGCAAGAAGTAAAAAGAGGAGACAGGGCTAAGGAGGGTAACGCCCGTTAATAGCGCCGGCTCTAGGGGAGATTGAACTTCAAAAATCGGGGGAAGACCAATTAATCGGGAATGTTACTTCTTGCTTGATAGCCACCACTCGAGATACTCCTCGTGCCTCCGCTTCTCCTTGAACGTCTTCTCTTTCTCGGCCCTAGCCCGCTCCCGGAGCTCAACTATGTCTTGGAGGCTGAGCGCTGCGCCGCAGCCGCTACAGGTGTAAATCTTCTCCATCCTCTCGAAGGTGAGGGGTGCTCCGCAGTAGGGACAGCTCCTCAACTACTCTATCGGTGGCCGAGCCACTATTTATAGCCGCCCCACCCCCGCATCAGCTGAAAGAGTCTCCCCCGCTTGGCCAAGCTCGCCCAGTTGGTCGGGAGGCCCTGAGTATTAAGGTCGTGATGATTGCTATGACGGCTGCCAAAACACCGAGAACTAGGAAGGAGGATTGAGGATCATCACTACTCAGGATTAGGGGTATTGGGCCGATGAGCACTATTCCCACGGCCTCCATCTTCACAGTCGTGCCTTCCGACATCAGAAGTAGGAGGGGTGCGGCTATGAGGATGATTCCGAAGGCTATTAGCAGGTAAGCGTAGAGTGGCCTAACTCCCAAGGCTCACCACCCCTGAGAGCACGAGAAACAGGAGGAGAGACAGAAGGAAGACGGCCGCGACGATGGCGACTGCCCTAGCGCCTAACCCCCTCAAAACTATCGGGACTGGGCCGATGAGAATCACACCCACTCCCTTGGCCTCTCCCTTAGCCTCCTCACCCTCTCCGCGCGGCCGTAGCAGGAGAAGAGCCAAGCCAAGAAAGACAAGTAAAAACCCTGCGAAGATGGAGAGCATTAGGAGGAGTGCCTCGGCTGCAGTCATACCATATATCTGACAGCGTCCCTCCGGTTTAACCTATCGCTTGGTACGTAGGAGAAGACTCATAAGTCTCTGAGGCGATAACGAGGACTGTGCAGGTAGTCAGGAGCTCGGCCTCGGTTGTTGAGGAGCCTGTGGAGAGGGCTGAAGGCGCCTTCATCCAGTGGCTCGTAGACAGACGCGACGGCGCGCCAAACTTCGAGCTGAGGAAATTCAGAATGAAGCCAGGCGGGAAGATTCCTCCACACATGCACCCTGAGATTGAGCACGTTCAGTATGTCCTGAAGGGGAGGTATAGGGTTAGGCTCGGCGAGAAGGAGGTTGTAGTGAAGGCTGGTGACGCCCTCCTGATTCCTCCAAGGACTGCTCACGCCTACTACAACGACGGAGAGGAGGACGCCGAATTTCTCTGCATAATTCCGCTCAGGAGCGAGTATAAGACGGTCTGGCTGGATGAGCAGCCGCCGAGGAGCTGTTGAAAGGGGCGCTCTACCCTAACTTGACCCTCAGGATGAAGCGATAGCCCAGCTCCGTCTCCAGCGAGAGCGAATCATCCGCGACAGCCTCAACAACATCCACCACGACACTGCTCGGGTCCAAGGTCTCGCTCAGCGGAGGCCTCAGATACACCATGGTGCCGATGGTCTCGCCTACCTGCACATAGTCGCCAACCGGCCTGTTCCGTGTGAGAAACACGTTGCTGTATCCACAACAACCTGTATCGCCGATAATCATGTAGACCTTTCCATGCTTAGCTTGAACCTTCCTCAAAACCTCCGCCGCCTCATCAGTCAGGCCGACAGCCAAGCCATTCAGCTAACATCGTCTGGAGGATTTAGCCATTACTGCGGCCGCTCCAGCAGCGCACGAGCAGAGAGCGGTCCAACATCCACCCCTACTATAGTGTAAGACCGCGCCCTCTCCACGAGTCTCCTGAACTCATTTCCCCGCATATTTGTGAATGGCCAGAGCCTCTGGACGAGAATGAATCGCCCGCCCGGCTTGAGAAGCCTGTAAGCCTCGCTGAGAAATTCCCGTTTGCCCAGTAGCTTGTCGAGTATGTTATACGCAAATATAGCATCGAAGGTTGATGATGGGAGGAAGTCGTTGTGCTCGAGCAGCATGCTCCTCCTAGTCTTCAACCCCTTTTCGGCGAGCCGACGCGACCAAGCAGGCGGCTCAGGCTCCCTATGAAGCAGAGTCACATTCCCTAATCCACCCAAAGCCCCTGCGAAAGTCTCCAAAATCTCCGCCCCCACATCCCCCACAACCAGCAGACTCGAGCCAGGCCCCAACCTCAAGCCTGCGATAATCCTTTCAGCATTTACAGGCATACAAAACCCACCGGAAAGCCAGCTAATTAATCCTCAAAGGCCCCGCCCGAGGGTAAGTTGTTAAGGGGAAATTCTTAATAGGAATACGACCTTAAATGTAATGCTGAATGCGAAGAGAGCTTCTTTTCGCGACAGTCGCCTCGGTAATCATAGTGGCGGCGGTCATCATAATCTCGCTCCAACTCCTAGTCTCGCCACAGTATAAGCCGAGCATTGAGATTCCACCCAAACCTATGCCAGACTTCACACTCATAGACAAGGATGGTCGCGAATTCAGCCTGTCCAGTGTGAAGGGCAAACCTGT
>JANXDI010000007.1 GCA_025059595.1 Candidatus Calditenuaceae archaeon
AAGAGGGCTGTTGAGGACGGATGCAGGGAGGTTTGGCTCACATCGCAGGACTGCTCAGCGTACGGCAGAGACATAGGTCTGGACCTGCCAACGCTCCTCAAGTCAATACTTAAGCACGTGAAGGGGAAATACTTCATACGGATTGGGATGATGAACCCGCTGCATTTTAAGAAAGTGGAGCTGGAGAGGCTCGTCGAGACATACGGCGACGAGCGTATCTTCAAATTCTTGCACCTCTGCGTCCAAAGCGGTAGCGACAAGGTCCTGAAAGATATGAGGCGCGGCTACTCCGTCTCCGACTTTCTCAGATACGTTAAGGCATTCAGGCAGAAATACCCCGAGCTAACCTTAATGACCGACATAATAGTCGGATACCCCACTGAGAGAGAAGAAGACTTCGACGCCACCTGCAGGCTTATAGAGAAGGTGGAGCCTGACTTCGTAAACATATCCAGATTCTACCCGAGACCACACACGCCGGCAGCGCGTCTGTACACCCTCCCCCCTTCTCTCGTGAATAGGAGAAGCAAAATCCTCACAGAGATATGTAACGAGATATCGATGCGTCGCAGTGAACTTTGGATTGGCTGGAGAGGCGAGGTGCTGATAGATGAAGTTGGGAAAAAGGGGGAGGCAATAGGGCGTAATTACGCCTACCGACCCATCGTTTTTCCGGACGCTGACGGTAGGACGTTCTTAGGCCGCATCGTTGAAGCAGAGATAACGCAGGCTAAAAGACACTGCTCAATAGGTAGAATAATTTCGCGGCAGCATGCTTAGTCCTACTGCGCAACAGGCACACCAAACAAGAATTACATAAAAAAGCCTCCAAATTATACTCCACAGCCATGCCAATCAAGCTTTTCAGGCTAGAAAAATCTCATAAAAATTTAAATCACTCTAAAATAGCAGACTTTGAGGTGATTTGAGCAATAAAACTTTAAACGTGGCCGTTATTGGCGCGGGTTTTATGGGTGAGACGCATCTCGCCTCCTGGATGCTTGTTCAGGGAGCTAAGCCTGTGGCCGTTGTTGACATCGTTGCCGAGAGGGCGCGTGCACTTGCTTCGAGATATAATATTGAAGCTTATGATGACATCGAGAAAGTTTTGAGGAGGCCTGATATCGACGCTGTAGACATATGCACACCCACCGAGACTCATGTCGTCCAGATAGAGAGGGCTGTTGAGGCCGGTAAACACGTTTTGGTTGAAAAGCCCCTTGCATTGGACATGAAAAGCGGAGAGAGAGCAGCGTCAATTGCTGAGAAAGGTGGCGTTAAAGTAATGGTCGCCCACGTCTTGAGGTATTTCTCGGAATACCGGAAAGCCAAAGAGCTCGTCGATAATGGGGCTTTAGGGGAGGTGAGACAGGTGAGAAGCTCTCGAAGAGGGTCACCTCCTAGGTGGACCGACTGGTATCTTGATGAGAAGAGAAGCGGAGGGGTATCCTTAGATCTCGTAATACACGATATAGACTTTCTCAGATGGTGTCTCGAGGACGAGGCTGAAAGAGTCTACGCCGTCGAGTCAAGGTCGGGAGAGAATGGCTCAGCAGCAGACCACGCATTCATACTACTAAAGTTTAAGCGAGGCGTAATTGCGCAGGCAGAGGCTTCTTGGGCCCAACCACCTACCGCCCCCTTTACCATGATTTTGGAGATGTTCGGAACGAGAGGCATGCTGAAGTATGACAACCGCGAAAACGTTCCCGTAGTCATGACAAAAAACGCAGGGGTCTCTACATTCAGTCCTGATAGGCTCCCGCTGTCACCCACTAAAATGCCCTTTCCGATAGACCCATACTACAGGGAGATAGAGGACTTTGCTAGGTGCATCCTCGAAGACAGGGAGCCGCCTGTCCTGGTTTCAGATGCAATCAAGTCCCTCAAGGTTTGTCTCGCTGCGAAGGAGTCTGCGCGGCGGGGGGAGCCAGTCTCGCTTTAGAGGTGGGAAAATGCGAGAGCTCAAATTCGTCTTTGCGGGTGTTGCCCACGTCCACTCTCATGGCTACGCCATGTCCTTAAAGGAGTTGAAGGAGGCGCGGCTGGTTGGTGTTTATGACCACTCCCCCGAGAGAGCCAAGATCTTTGGACAAAAGTATGGGGCGACGGCCTATGAGAATCTTGAGGAGATGTTTAGAAGGGAGAGACCTGACGCAGTGATAGTGGCATCCGAGAACGCGAGGCACGCGGAGTTAGCGGTCAAAACCATGGAGAACGGAATACACATCCTCTGCGAGAAGCCTATAACAACCACACTTGAGGACGCAAAAAGGGTCGTGTCTGCCGCAAGGCGCGCTGGGGTCGTGTTCCAGACATGCTTCGTCATGAGATACCACTCAGCGACTCTAACCGTGAAGGAGCTCCTCGAGGCAGGCGCAATAGGTGAGATTCGCGCCATACTTGGAACAAACAGGCTAAACGTCAACAGCATATTAGTTGAGCCTTGGTTCACGGACCCTGGTCTGTCAGGAGGCGGTGCTATTATGGATCACACCGCCCACCTAGCGGATATAATGAGGTGGTATACAGGCTCGGAAATAGAGTCGATCTACACAGAGACAGGTGCTAACATTATACCAAACATAAGAGTTGAGGACAACTTCCTCACCATAGCTAGATTCAGGGGCAATAAACTCTGCTCTATTGATGGAAGCTGGTGCTTCCCTGACACATATCCGTCGTGGGGAGAATTCACCCTTACAATATACGGCTCTGACGGCATGATTGCTGTCGACGCATTCAGGCAGAATGTCGCCCAACTCTCATTCAAAAACACAGAGGGAGGCGGAAGACTGCACTATTATTCAAGCGACCCAAACTTGGAAATGATAAAGGACTTCGTTAAATGCATTATCGACCCATCTCATAAGCCTAGGGCCACAGCAGAGGACGGCTATAGAGCTACAGAAGCAACTGTAGCAAGCTACATGTCGGCTAGGGAGGGAAGACCGGTAGCGCTTCCTCTATAGCTCACTCATTTTAGTGGGCTTCGTGACTTAGCAATAAAAAAGTATAGGTTATAGAATTAAGGTGTGGCTGTATTCCAACTCGAGGGGCTTCTGATAAAGATGGTTATATCCGTGAGGAGCACAGTTTGCGACTTATTGAACGTGAACTGATGAGCTCAGCGTGCTTTAGCCCTCATTGTATTAAAGGCTTAGAGAAAATGGCCAGATGTAGCTCCAGACTGGATGATGTTGTTTAACCTATATAGCTCATATTTTCCTTGTCGAAGTCTTTTACGAGGGTTGGGCTTCGAGGCTTCCCTAGGTGAACCCCATGTATCAGTTCTCTGCCAATCTCAAGGTCTCCGCTCGCTATTTTCGTGGCAACGTGGTGGGGGCCGAAATATTCTTCGACAAGAGACTTGACCAGTCTTCTTACCTCCGTCTCATCCAAGAGTCCCAAACTATGGAGATATTCATGTAGCAGGATTACAAAGACATATGAGTTTACCTCTGTCTTTGTCCTAACCGCTATCCATGGCTCAAGATGCCTCCTGTTGAGAACTATAGCGTTAGAGCCGACCTCGTGGTACGCCAATATGCCGGGAGGCGCGTCGGCGATTATCAGCATCAACCCTGCTCTACGTATCCCCAGTTTCTCCTCAACGACCCGCTTTACAATTCGGAAGATTGAATTGAAGTCTTTAGCATTCTCCACGTCGTCGACTAGGGTCTTCACGCCGACTATAGTGTCAGCGCCGAGTATAAAGATGTTAATCAATGACAATAGGAATGATTTGCTGCTAGTTGCTGGTCTATGCTTATATAATGGGGGGTTTGATTGCCTGATAGTGTTGGGTTATGTCTGGCGCGTCCTGGGAGGAGAAGCGTCAGAGGATTGTGCAGATTTTGGAGACTGTGGCGAACGACATGACCATGCCCAGGAACGTGAGGAGGACTGTTAAGGAGGTCTCCCAGGAGCTCTTTAACGAGAAGTATTCACCCGCGGTTAGGGCCGCCAACGCGATTGAGAAGATAGAGGAGATTATCTCGGACAGCAATATTCCCAGCTTCGCTAGAACT
>JANXDI010000015.1 GCA_025059595.1 Candidatus Calditenuaceae archaeon
ACAAACCGGCCTTGGAGAAACGCCACTCCAAGTCTCAGAACCCGGAAAAAAGGCACACTGACCCCAAAAAGGGAATTGAGAGTGGTAATCGAGAATCTTTAGCTTTCGAGGTAGCTCTTTGATGCTCATCCCAAAAAGGGAATTGAGAGGCTTTTCAAGATTCAAGGCTTGTCACGAATAGATGTTAAAACACTGATCCTAAGAAGGGAATTGAGAGTTGCCCGTGAGCTGAAAAGGCTCAGCATCCGATTATACTTCCACTCTGATCTCAGAGGGAGTTGTGGATTTCATCCCTGAGGCTAAAGTTCGGTATCCGGTCCGAGATCGTCTTAATCTCAACGGAGGGTGGTTCGTGGATCGACCTCGAGGTTGGCAGAGGAGAGTATCACCTTCACCCTCACTGTGGCTGATGATAGTTTAATTATCTATGCAAAGTTCTCGAAATAGTTAAAAGACGTGTCACCGATTATAGGAGGGTATGGCGCTGCCAGATGAGTCGCCCGATATTTCAGAGCTAATCAAGCACGCGAAGATTAAGAAGACTCACGCCCCCCATCCTGCTCTGTCTCGCGGGATGCGGGGGGCGGGCGAGGTTCCACGAGATTCGTCAACGCCTCGGAGTCGAGGGTAAAGTAAGTAAATCCACTCTTAAGAGCAGACTGGACATCCTCTCGAGCCTAGGCGTCATAACTTATCGCGGGGGCGTGGCTGAGCTGAGGAACAAGTCGACCCTCTGCTACATTGTAGGCGCGAGAATACCTTACACTTACATGGGCCTACTCGAGATGAGGAGGGGGGAGGAGGACGGGGAGTCAGAGACTGAGACCGCTATAAGACTACTTAAAGAGGAGGAGATAGAGCCTAGTAGGGTCTACGTAGTGACTACTCCAGAGGCTTGAGAGAGCTGGTCCCGCCACATCGGGGAGGAAACATGGAAAAGGATTGAGATCATCTCCGTGAAGGTTGAGGAGATGAATGGCATAGAGAAGTTGATTGGCAGGGTTAAGCAGCCGCTCTCGCTTTTGATGCAACAGTCCATAATCGTCTTAGACTGCACATCGGGCACACGCCCGGCAGGGATAGCGTTCTACACACTTGCCGAGCGGTACAAACTTCCTCTAATCTACGTATACAAAGATGCGAACAGAATATACTGGCTAAAGTCTAAGGAGACGCTGAAGAGAGAGTTAGAGCCGCTGTTATGATGGTTGAGGACTCACTTGCCGTGTGGCGGGCAGAGACCTGGCCAAGGTTAAGACCCGCCCTCCCTCGAACCTCTAAAGCAAACGCTCTTTTAAGAAGTTGGCTCAGTAAACTCTGGCGGAGCGGCTTACAAGACAATAGAGGCCGCGGAGTTGATCTTCCCCATGTTCCTTATGAAGTGTATCTTCTCGTAGGTTTTTTCGCTGGCTCAAGCTATGGCAGACTCCGGCACAGCTCTCCTCGACCACCTGGCTGCCTAAATAACGGCCTCAATCATAGAAGGCCTCAAAACCAAATCTTTGAGCGGTTTTAAAATCAGTTCCTCGATAGCTTAGACGGGTAGAGTCCCGGTCCTCTGGACTAGGCTGAGAGGTAAGTATCGGTTGAACATCCGCGAGGCTCCTAACCGTTACTCACCGCCCCCTCCTCTTGAAGGCTCGAGCCAAGTCCACCGGAACTCATTCCCAAATTCCATACCCTTCTCATAAGAAGCGTCAAAGTCCACCATTTGGGTAGGCTTGACCTACTGCTGGAGTTCAGTACTTGCAGTAAGACGACTGAGACCTCGAACTACTCCGGCAGGTTCCACTTTATCTCAGATGACGTAAAGATGCTACCGCCAACTTCGTAAACAAGCTAGAAAATAGAGCAGTGTCACCAGAAACGGTTCCGATATGAACTATTCAAGGCTTTCTAAGGACAAGCGGAGATCGCAGAGCGAAAGTAAGAAGATGTACATGGGAATCACGACGGAAAATAAGAGAAGAGTCTGCGCGTGGGAGCGTCTGTCTCTCTAGCGTCGAGCTGAAGAATAAAGTAACCGTACGTGACGTTAAGGAGGTCTTCAGGGGGCTCAGGTAGATAATCCATGCTGAGGCCTGAGGGGGTGAGAAAAGTACCGGATGAAAACGCCGTTGAGGTTCGCCGGAGCGATGTGCAGGCATCGTGACGTCGCACGCGCATTGATTACTTAGCAGCACGGTGGGCATACTTCTGGCTCTTCCCTAAACCCGAAGAACAGGGCTTATAGCTGACGTTCGCCCCTCCCTTCTCCCCCATCAAAGTTTTATTTCAGTCAAGTCAAGTACGAAATTAGGCCTCGGTAGCTCAGCCTGGTAGAGAGAGCAGGGGCAAAGACCCCACTCCTGCAGCGCCGGCTTGGTAAGCCGGAAGTCGCGGGTTCAAATCCCGCCCGAGGCTCTTTATCGAGGGTTTAGTTGTGGTGTTAGGGTTGAAAGACTCCGAGTGGAGAATACTGTTGTTTTCCGAGCCTCTCAACGGCTTTACGCGCGGCCTGCTTTAGCTCCTTGACGCGGTTCTCTGGTAGTTCGTCGTATGTGAAGGCCCAGTAGCCCCACTCTATTCCTGCGGCGTATTTCAGCTTGTCGGCGTATCTGTGGATTGTGTAGAATTCTATGTGGAGGTGGTATTGGGGGTGTTGCCCCTTGACTGGTGCCTGGTGTATGACCATCATGTATGGGAGGCTGAAGCTGAAGAGGGAGTTATACATCGCCACGGTGATTAGCAAGATGTCCGCTAGGCTCTCCTTCTCCATAGCCGTAAGCTCTGAGAGGAGCTGGAAGTGTCTCCTCGGATAGATGTGGCACTCGTGGGGCCACTGGGCGTAGAATGGGAGAATCAGGATGAAGTCTCTGTTGCTGTATACTACTCTCCCCCCGCCCTGCTCTTCTTTCACTATGTCGCAGATGACGCATGTCCCCTTTTCCCTGTTGTAACGTGTCATAAACTCCAGCTCCCTCTCAATTTTGAGGGGGATGAATGGGAGGGCGTATATCTGCGAGTGTGGGTGGTGTATTGAGACGCCTATTAGCTCCCCCTTGTTTCGGAAAGGTGCCACGTACTTTATTTCGGGATCCCTCGCTAGCTCCTCCGTTTCGCGCCCGAGTATCTCCACATACTTGACCAGGTTTTTGAATGAGATTGTGTCGAGGTCGCCCTCGTGGTCAGGCGTCTCAATCACGACTTTGCATCTCCCGTATCCCGGTCGGGTCTCTGAGAAGCTGGGGGCTGCCGCAGAAATTACTGGGGTTGTTGAAAGGGACGGATACCTGTTGTCGAGTGATATTACGTCCCAGCCCTCTCCTGTCTCAGGCGCTCCAGGGCAGAACGGGCATTTCACATCCCTCCACGGTCTAGTTGCTCTCCCGCTTGCAACTATGTTCCAAGTCCCGAGGAGCGGGTGCCAGCGTATCTCGTTGAAGCTCATACGGGATAATCTATTGAGGAGCCTCTATCTATCCTTAACCGCCACCCTTTCACCGCCCCGGCCCTAAGGGCCGCTTCAAGCGCCGAGTCCGTGGACTTCTCATCGGAGCAGAGAGCTATGAGGGAGCCTCCCATCCCCGCGCCGCTTATCTTGGCTGCGAGGGCGCCGCTCTGGAGCATGGCGTCTCTGATCCTCTCGAGCTCTGGGAGGCTTACGTCGTAGAGGTCGCGGAGGAGTTCGTGCTGCTCGTTAATTATTTGTGCCAGCTGGGTCAAGTCTTTTGACTTTCTTCGGAGCAACTCGAGGGCTCTTCGTGTTGACTCGTTTGCCATTAGGGTGTAGGCTATTCTTCTTGCGGGTCTGTCGCTTAGAAGAGGGAGGTAGGGTTTGAGGGCCTCCATACTCAGCTTCTCCCAATTTACGGAGTCGTATGTCTCGGCTAGAAGTTCTCTGAGTCGCTGAGGTAGGTCCATCGCTAGCAGTGCTTTGAGTCCTTGGTTGAGCTCGGCTTGGCGGACGGGGTGGATGCTGCCTGTGCTGTGTCTTATCCCCGAGTCGACGGCTACTAGATTCACGTCTCCCATGTCGAGCACCTCGTACTTTACAGGCTGCTTAGGGTAGAGCAGAATCGCGCTTCCGAGGGCCGCGCTGTACTGGTCGAGCCTACCGCATGGGATGCCCATGACACCGTTCTCGGCCCTGAAACAAATCTCTGCGAGCTCAACTTTATCGAGGTTGAGGCCCCAGTAGTGGTTCAGGAACTCCGCAAACGCCACTTCAAGCGCCGCGCTGCTGGCGAGACCACTGCCGATGGGGACATCACTCTCAATAACAAGCTCGCCACCGATTGGCACCCTATCCACCCTCTCATTAATCACCTTAACCACGGCTCGGAGGTAGTCCCCAAACCAGCCACCCCCCGCGAGCTCCGGACTCTTGGGGCTGAACTCGTCTATGTGCTCTTCGCCCCGCTCGAGAAGTGTGAGGCTGTGGACTTTGAAAGAGTCGAGCCTCTTTTCTATGATTCCTACGTAGGTTCGTAGGTTCACCGCGACTGGAACCACGGGTAGCCCCTTATAGTCTTGATGCGTGTTGAGGAAGTCCATGCGGCCTGGTGCGGAGGCGACCAAAAAGGGCTTCTTTCCAAAATGCTTCTCGACGCGCCCGACGAACTTTGAGACTCCTCCCCCAATCTCCGTGCTAACCAACCCCTCCCACACTTATTCAGGAGCTATATAGCCATGAGATGGGAAAGTCTTAAACCTCATCTCCACACCATCTAGCCTCGTGAGTGTTGAAGAGGTAAGAGTTTGGATTGAGCCCAGCTTGGCTGAGAGCTTCCCCGGGCTCTCCCTCCTCGCTTTCAAGGTCGCCGGGCTCACGCTATCTCTGAGGAATTCTAGGGTTGAGCGGCTAATAGGAGAGGTTCTTGAAGAAATATGGAGGAGTTA
Organism: Candidatus Calditenuaceae archaeon; assembly: GCA_025059595.1. Lineage (GTDB taxonomy): Archaea > Thermoproteota > Nitrososphaeria_A > Caldarchaeales > Calditenuaceae > HRBIN02. Next base: position 4,882 of record JANXDI010000015.1, read on the forward strand.
CTCGCTCGAGGGTTTGAAGGATGCGACGGTCTTCAGGGCATACAGGGACTTCTTCTGGAGGATAGGAATAGACCCTACGAAGATGAGGCCATCCTCGGAGGCGCTAGTGAGGCGGATTCTTCAGGGGAAGGAGTTTCCGCGGATAAATCTACTAGTCAACCTCTACAACCTCGCCTCAGCCAAGACAGGCGTAACCATGGCGGCATATGACTGCTCGAAGGTTCACGGCTCCTTGAGCCTGACGTGGAGTAGGCCCGGAGAGAAATTCCTTGGGATTGGAATGAATAAGGAAATAACTCTTACTGGAAGGGAGGTTGTTCTTAGGGATGAGGTCTCGATTCTCTCAATCTACCCTTACCGGGACTCTGAGCACTCAAAAGTTAGTGTCGAGACTAGTGCAGCGATTGTCGTCGCCTGCGGCGTGCCCGGTGTGGATTACTCTACTCTCGCTCTTGCAAGGGATACGCTTTTAGAGTATGTCCGGCTTGTCTCGAAGTAGCTTGGGACTACCTATAAGTCCTGAGTGCCCCGAGGTAATGGTGGTTTGCGCGGAGGAGTGGCCGTCTGCTTGGGGATAGAGTCGACCGCCCACACTTTCGGCGTGGGTATAGTGGACTCGAGCGGGAATGTCTTGGCTAACGAGCTGGACATGTACAGGCCAACCAGCGGAGGAATACATCCGCGGGAGGCCGCTCAGCATCACGCCGCTGTAGCTCATACAGTCCTTGGGAGGGCCTTAAAGAGGTCAGGGGTAGGACCGGAGATGATAGATGCGGTTGCCTTCTCCTATGGGCCTGGTTTGGGGCCTTGTCTAAGGACTGGAGCGACACTTGCCCGCGCCTTGGCTCTTCGTCTTGGACGACCTCTGATTTCAGTTAATCATGGTGTCGCCCATATAGAGATTGGGAAGCTCTTCACGGGCTTCGTCGACCCTGTCGTCCTTTATGTCGCCGGCGGTAACACTCTAGTTACGACTCTTCACGAGGGGAGGTACCGGGTTCTCGGCGAGACTCTCGACATAGCTGCGGGGAACTGCCTCGACGTATTCGGTATTAAGGCCGGGCTGGGGCCTATGCCGGCCCCCGAGGCGCGGGCTAGGAAGGGCAAGACATTCTACAGCATGCCCTATAATGTGAAAGGAATGGATGTCTCCTTTTCAGGGTTGCTTACCGCCGCCGAGAGGCTAATCGCTGAGGGGAGGCCGGTTGAGGACGTGGCGCTCTCTGTTACCGAGGTTGTTTATGCCATGCTTACGGAGGTTCTTGAGAGGGCTGTCGCGTTGACTCAGAAAAAAGAGGTGCTCCTCGTCGGTGGGCTCGCTAGGAGTGGACGGCTTCAGGAGATGGTGAGGGAGATGGTCAGGGTCCACGGCGCAGAATTCAGGCCCATACCAGATGAGTATCTCGGAGATAACGGCGCGATGATTGCGTGGACTGGACTCAAAATGTTTCAGCACGGCCAAGTTACACCTGTTGAGGAGAGTGTGGTCCGGCCTAAGCTCAGAATAGATGATACGGAGGTTCGATGGCTCTGAGGGATGAGCTCCGAGACCACGGAGTTCTGAAGATAGGGGCGGAGGCTGTCCTGAGGAGAGTCTCTTGGCGCGGACTGATGCTTGTCGAGAAGAAGAGGCTTCCGAAGCCCTACAGGCATCCGCAGCTTGACTCGGAGGTTAGGGTCTCACGGACTCTTAAGGAGGCTCGGGTCATGATTAGGGCTAAGGAGGTGGGAGTTAGGTGTCCCGCAATTATTCACGTCGATTTGGAGGGGGCAGCGATTTACATGCAGTTCATCGAGGGAGTGGACCTTAGGGAGCTTCTCTCAACAAGTCATCCCCGTCTCCCAGATATTGTCTGGAGGCTTGGAGCACTCTTGGCAAAGCTACATGGAGCCGACATCTATCATGGAGACTTTGTCCCATCTAACGTCTTGATAACTGGGGGCGAGCCGGTTCTGATAGACTTCGGCCTCAGCGGCTCTTCCACGGATATCGAGGAGCAGGCGGTCGACCTCCACCTCTTCGAGAGGGGGGTCTCAGCCTCCCACCCGGCCATCGCTCAAGGCATGATGAAGGAGTTGAAGAGCGGGTACGAGTCTGTTGCGGGGAGCGCGAGGCTGAGGGGGATTGAGGCGAGGATTGCTGAAATTAGGTCTAGGGCGAGGTATGTTAAGCGTGAAGCTACTTAAGTCTTCTAACCACGAGCCTCGAGAAGTTGTAGGAGAGTCCTGACTGCCCGCCCCCTATGCGAATACCTGTTCTTCTCTTCGACAGTCATCTCGGCGAACGTCCTATCTGGAGCATCGAGTGGGATGAATATGGGGTCAAACCCAAAACCACCCTCTCCGCGCGGCCTATCAGAAACAACACCCTCAGCCTCCCCAACAGCGACGACATGCTCGCCTCCCGCCGCCACGTAGCAGAGCGCGGACTTAAAATGGGCCCCCCTCTCAGAGACCCCTTCTAGAAGCTTGAGAATACCTCGAAGACCGATGGTCCTGAACACATACGAGGAGTAGGGGCCCGGGAAACCTTCAAGCGCAGATACAAACAGCCCAGAGTCTTCGACTAGAACACCTTCGCCCCACCTCTTGTAAGCCTCGGAGGCCGAAAACCTGACAATCTCGGCCAAGTCGTCTGACTGAACCTCTCTAACCCTCTCCCTTATCCAGACACACTCGATTCCATGGCTCAAGAGCATCGACGAGAGCTCTAACCACTTCCCCGGATTCGAGGTGACGATCTTAATGACGGAGGCCAAGACACGTCAAGTTCATAATGCTATGAGGCTGGTCAATAATTTTCCTACGTAGGGAGTTTAAATCCAAGAGGCGCGCAGTCTGAGGTGATGGAAAAGTGAGCTTAGAGCTCTACCTAACTCCCCTCGCCATAATCTACAGGAGCAGCGATGACTGGAGCGGCTCAATAAGCCTCGGCCCGCCTGAGCAGAATCACTTAGCAAAAATTCTGTCTGGTGAAAATTGCCCGCCTGTAGAGCAGTTGATTAAGATGCTTAAGGAGAGGCGTGTCCAGAAGATTTACTCACAGTCTCCTCAGCTACTTTCCATCATTTCAAAGTCGCTTCAAGGAGTAGAGCTCACGAGGACACGTATGCCTGAGCCACTGGAGCGGCTCGCAGAGTCACTCGGATTGGTTGAGGGGGTTCAAAAGTATCGGGAAGCGGTCCACGAGATACTCCTCAGGCTGGTCGAGGAGACTACCCGTAGTGCGGTGAAGAGAAGAGACCTTATGATAGTTCAAGCCGTCAACTATCTAGACGACATCCAGAAAATAATCAACATGGCCGCCTCAAGGCTCATGGAGTGGTTTGGAACACACTTCCCCGAGCTGAGAGAGTATGTAAGCGACCCTCTGAAATACGCTGAGATTGTTCACGAGTTTAAAGACCGGGAGGGAATTATGAGTGCGGCCCAGAACGGAGGCCTCGGCGCTGAACTCTCTAAGAAGCTCCATGAAGCCGCTCAGAGGAGCGTCGGAGTGGATATTGCCGAACAGGACAAGAGGGTGATTTGGGAGATCGCCTCAACCATCATCTCCCTCGCCAAGCAGAGGGATAGCATAGAGAGATACGTCAGAACTCTGATGGACATCGAGGCGCCTAACCTATCAGCTATAACCGGCCCGGTAATTGGGGCAAGGCTCATCTCGCTCGCCGGGGGGCTTGAGAACCTCGCGCGCCTCCCCGCCAGCACGATACAGGTCCTCGGAGCGGAGAAGGCTCTCTTCAGGTTCTTCAAGACAGGAAGAGGCGCCCCCAAGCACGGCGTCATCTTCCAGCATCCATACGTCCATGGCTCACCCAAATGGCAGAGAGGAAAGATAGCTAGGGCCCTAGCCACAAAGATAGCTTTAGCAGCCAAGATAGATTTCCACTCTAGGGAGGACAGGTCGGCGGAGATTAGGGCCTCTCTAGAGAAAAGGGTTCAGGAGATTAAGCAGAAATATGCCTCGCCGCCAATCAGGGCACGCCAGCCGAGCGGGGTTAAGAGGAGGCGGAGAGGATGAGCGTCGAGGAGCACTACGTCTTCAAAGGGGTCTATCACCTGAGGACTGAAGGGCAGAGGATTCTCCTCACGGAAAACCTTGACCGAGGGTTTAGCGTTTACGGTGAGAGGCTCTTCACCATAGGGGGCCTCGAATACAGGGAGTGGGTCCCCTTTAGAAGCAAGCTTGCTGCAGCGATACTATGCGGCCTGAAGGGCTGGAACCTCGGAAGAGGCAGGACCGTCCTTTACCTTGGAGCCGCATCGGGAACAACACTCAGCCATGTCTCAGACATCATAGGCCGCGAAGGCTTCGCCTATGCCATAGAATTCGCCCCACGTGTAATGTCCCAACTAATAGAAAGAGTTGCTCGAAGACGGCGAAACGTCGTAGCGGTATTCGCTGACGCACGTATGCCAGAAAGATACGCTGGAATCGTCGATATAGTAGACCTAATTTACTGCGATATAGCTCAGCCTGAACAATCTCGGATTCTCGTGGAGAACGCGGAACACTTCCTGAAGAGGGGCGGTGAAGTGATGATAGCGATTAAGTCGAGAAGCATAGACAGCGTTGAGGAGCCCGAGAAAATTTATAGGCGCGAAATAAAGACCATGGAGGACTGGGGATTCAAGGTTCTCGAGACCACCAACCTAGCGCCTTACGAGGAGGACCACGTCTTGGTCAGGGCGCGATATGAGTAGCCCTCGCAGAGTGATGGGAGTGGATGAGGCGGGACGCGGAGCCGTAATAGGCCCCCTAGTCGTCGCCGGAGTAGCGTTATCCGAGGACGCGATAAATAGGCTCGAGGTGGCAGGTGTTAAAGACTCGAAGAAGCTGACTAGAAAGAAGAGAGAAGAAATTTACGGCTGGCTCATTTCAGAGGGCATAGAACACCGATTCGAAATAATCAACCCAAGGCGAGTTGACTCATACACGAGGAGGAGAGGAGGCCCCGGAATAAACGTCTTAGAGATAGAAGCCATCTTAAAACTTGCGGCAGCGTTGAAGCCGGACGTGCTAGTCGTAGACTCGCCAACCAGAGATACAGAGCCTATTAAAGAGACGCTCTCACAAAATTTTCCAGGGATAGAGGTGATATGCCAGTGCCACGCCGACGAAAACCACCCAGTAGTCGCTGCGGCATCAATTGTCGCAAAAGTGACACGCGACGGAGTCATCGCGGAAATCTCGAAGACGCTGGGAGACCTCGGCTCAGGATACCCCTCAGACAGGAAGACAATCGAAGTCCTTCGCAGACTCGTCAAGGAGGGAGGAGCCACAGAAGAGGTGAGAAGGTCTTGGCGGACGATAGACAGAGTCATGCCAACTCTGAGCGACTATCTCTCTGAAGAAGGCGGCTCGTGAGGGGGCTAATTTATATAAAGTAGGACCGCATGTTATATTTGGGCAATTATGGTAGCGAAGTCCCGACACGATGATATAGAGAATATTCTAATTCAAATAACGCACGAATATACGCTCAAGATAAACAACTGCATAAGGCTCTACTCCTCCATGCTTACACCTCTCCTATCAGACGACATGGTAGGAGCCCTAGAGAAAGGTTATGCAGAGATACTTAAGATTGATGAGGAATGCAAGCTGTTAAGACGAGACGCTGAGCAGCAGTTAATGAGCTATGGAGCACTCTTAATTCAGAGAGCCGAATATATCCGGCTTATAGCCCTTTTGGACAAGATTCTCGACAAGATTGAGGGGGCTGCTTACAGGACTCTTACTCTTCACAAGCTTAGAGGTTTTGACAGCGTAGCCCTCGCCGGGCTCTCGCAGATGACGGAGAAGGTACATGAGAGTATAGAGATGTTGAGAGAGTGTCTGAGGGCCTTTATGCTTCACGTCACAGCTCTCCACGAGAAGCTTGACGAGATAGAGCGCTACGAGAAGCTTATAGATGGAATGTATAGAGGGTTTAACGTTGAGATACTTCAAAGTAAACTCAAGTTACCTCACATGATTCTTGTCCGTGAAGTTGCTGAGATACTTGAGGATATCGCCGACCACACGGAAGAGATATCCAACATTCTAAGAGTAATATATCCTAGGGGGAGGTAAGTTCGTATAGGGGCAGGCTCCGACATCTTGGGACAGTTGAAGACACCTATTCGCGCAGATTTAGTAGATACAAACGTGGTGGTCTTCAGCATCGAGGATGCACGGCTCCTCTTCTCTCATGGGTTCTATGGCAAGCCGCTAGGGGTACCCAAGCCAAAGGGTGCGGATTTCGAGGCGCCGCTGATTCTGGACATGATTGAGGCAAACTATCTCGCGGAGAAAGGTGTCGTTCAAGTTCATCACGAGGGCCGGCCAATGCAGCGGGAGGAGCTCGCTGCCCTTGGCAACAAATTATACACGAAGTTCCCCCCGCTCTATGCTGTCTATCGAGACCTGAGGGAGCGGGGTTTTGTTGTGACTCCTGGGATAAAATTTGGGAGCGACTTCGCCGTCTATAAACATGGGCCGGGGATAGACCATGCTCCCTACATCGTCCAAGTTAAAACGGCGGACGAGGAGATAAGCTCCTCCGAAGTCGTGCGGGCCGGAAGGCTGGCGACGACAGTGAGGAAAAACTTCATAATAGCCGTGCCTGAGGAGGGCGGCAGAGTTAGATACCTGCTCTTCTCCTGGGTCAGGCTATAAAGCCTAAAGATGTGTCTTCTCTAGGATTGTCTCGAGGAGAGTTCTCAAAACTACCCATGCGCTCTCGTGACTCTTGGCGACGCTCGGGACAACTACGACATCCTCCCGCAAACTCATGGCGAGCCTGATGTCCTCAGGCTTCAAAGCCCCCTCAATATCTTGTTTATTTGCCGCTACGATGAAGGGCGTGCTTGGATACGTTGAGCGGAACTCAGCCAAGATATCCTGTGCCTCGATTATTGAGGACTCGTCAGAGGAGTCAACCATCAGGATGTAGCCGTGCATTGATTTTGCCAGTATGTGCCATATGAAGGAGAACCTTCTCTGACCCGGGGTCCCGAAAAGCCTGACATAATATCCATCCCCCAAATCAATCACACCGAAGTCCATGCCAACTGTTGTCGATGATTTTACGCGCCTCTCCTCCTCTCGAGTTAATGGTCGCTCGGTTGTCATGCTCAGCTCGCAGAGTGTTTTAACGATTGTCGTCTTGCCCGAGTTGAATGGGCCCGTGACAAGTATCTTAAAGCTTGTCAATCGATTCCTCCTCCTTGAAGTATAGGTCTAACAGAAGGTTTATGAAGCCGAGGTTAGGGTTTAACCTCGTTATAAGGGCTACCACGTCGCCCCTATGCTGAATTATGAAGAGGTACCTCTTCTCATTCAACTCGACGACAATCCGGCGGTAGTCGCCCACATGCATAACCTCGAGAATCGCGGAGACCACTCCTGAGATGGCTGAAATCGCGGCTCCCAGATATTCCGGTCCCACGGAGGATGCGTTGACGTGAGCTACGGGTGTCCCATCGGGCTTTGAGACAATCGCAACCTCGATGGAGCCTCTGCTCACCCTGATAACCTCTTCGAGAAGTGCCTGAAGCTCTGGCGACGGCGCCTGAAGACCAGCCAATCAGCTGTCAACCCCCACCTAAGAGGTTTCGCAGGATTTTTCTCGCACTTTCACTCAACAACCCGATGTCCAGCTTCTCCATCTCTTTTGGAGCCCTAACATAGAGGTAAATCTTCCGCCCCACCATCTCAGTAGCAGGGATGAGGACATCCAAGTCGCCGTCATGAATCCGGAGGCTTCTCATAGAGCTTCTCGCCAGCTGGACTGTGTTAATAATCTCTGCTAGGAGGGCTGCCTCTCTATCCGCGTCGATGCTCCCCTCTAAGTCTATGACCTGTCCACTATCGTCGAAGATTAATGCGGCCTTAAATCCTCCACCAGACACCAGCTCCGAAAGTGAGGCGTAGGGCTGGTGTCTGGCTGGAGTCTCTGCCGCGGAGGGTGTCGGTTTCGCTTCACTCTGTGGGGTCTTTTCCTCGCTTGGCGGCGGCTTTGAGGGCTGTTCCTCAGCCTTCTCAGCAGCCTGAATCGCCATCTGCATCAGCGCGTCTCTTATGTTGGTGTATGCCGTGAGTGTTAGTCTGTATACTCTGAGGGAGAGTGTGACCATGTAGATTGCGAGAATTGAGGCTATGAGGGCCGCGAGGGAGCCGCCTACCACCAACGCGTCAATAAGCTGAACGGAGTCCATGCCGCACCCGCTTGAATACCCCACCCCAATAGTGTATAAATATTGTTAATCCGGCCTTGACGGGCGATAGTTTGAGAGGGCTAGGCATCTATAAGTCGCCACTCCGTTTTATGTGCCGGATGGGTTTGCCGCCTCCGCCCACCAAAATAAGCCCACCATCCTCCGTGCTGAAGTCGCCCCTAAAAGCGGTCCTCTGTTGGAACCTAGTGACAAACCTGCTGGGGAGTACGACAGAGATGTAGCATATTTTGCAGATGTGTCTCGAGGAATATTCGTATCGGCATTCTTTGCAGATTAGTTTTCCACAGACCTCACACCTGTAGAGCCCGAACCTGTCCTTATGTATCCAGCACCTGTAAGTCTCAATCCTCTGGTCCTGGTTGATTCTGCTGCCGCACGACGGGCAGTATGCTGCATTCTCCACGCGTGGCGACGAGCAGACTGGGCAGCGATTCATACTGTCCATGGACCACTGAATTCAGTAAATATAAGGCGACTGGTCGAAGTATGCCACAAAATACCCATAGAATACCTCGGTATTTACTCGAAAGTCGCACTCCTATCTTTTGGGTGTGAGCCTCAAAAGCTTGTCGTCGCCAGGTCTTACAACTCCTCTTCCATCCCTATTACTTGTGAGTAGGTAGATTAGTCCATCGGGGCCTTGGACCACATTCCTCAACCTGCCTATCGCTCCTTGGAGGAGCTTCTCTGAAGCCACTACTGAGTTACCTTCTTTGTTGAGAGCCACTCTGTGTAGGTGCTCTCCGCGGAGGGCTGCGAAGAATAAGCTGTCATTCCATTCGGGGAAGTCGCCCCCGTAGTAGAAGCTACATCCTGACGGCGCCCAAGTCTCGTTCCCGCTGTGATACACAGGGTCGATGAACCCCTCCGCGCTACGTTTCCCCACGACTCGAGGCCATCCATAGTTTCCGCCGGGGATAATGCGGTTCACCTCGTCGTTGGCAACCATTCCCATCTCGCCGGAGGGCCCATGCTCGGTCGAGAAGAGTTGTCCGTCTTCGCGCCAAGAGAGTCCTTGTGGGTTTCGGTGGCCGTAGCTGTAGATGGGTGAGCCCGGAAAGGGGTTGTCTGATGGGAGCGTGCCGTCTGTGTTGATTCTCAGTATTTTTCCAGCTAGGGAGTTGAGGTCCTGTGAGCTTTCCATGTTTGCAGCGTCTCCAGTCGTAACGTAGAGCCTACCGTCCGGACCTATCTTTATTCTTCCACCATCGTGAACAGAGGCGCCTGGGATTCCATCTAACACCACTGCACCGTCCTTAAACTCTGGTGAGTCCCACAGGTGAACGCGGTTCCAGAGGTTATCTTTCTCACGATATGTGTAGTAGGTGAATATCTTGCCGGTTGACCTTTCTTGAGTTAGGCCAAGCAGACCTCCCTCACCGACATGCGCGACGCTTATCTCTCCAAGCACCTCACTCCTCCCTGTTGAGAGTTCAACCAGAGTAACGCGGCCCGGCCTCTCAGTTATCAGGGCCTCATCGCTGCTGATGAATATGATCTCCCATGGGATGACTAGGTTCTCAACAACCGTCTCAACTCTGAAATCTCGCACAGGGGTGGTGACAGCTGAGACTCTTTCGGAGCCCCTGAGAACCAGATAAATCGCCGAGATGGCGACTCCTCCCGCAATAGTTGAAAACGCTAGCAACGCGGTCCTTCGTCTCAAACTTTATACGTCTCCGCCAATAGTGGAGGCTAAAAGCCTTATATATGCTCTGTCCAATCACACGGTCGTATGTTTTGGTTAATGGTTGTTAAAGACCACAAGGCGGGGCGGAGGGAGTTTGTCCCGGCCATGCAGGTCCTGCTTAATAGGGTGAAGCACGGCTTCTGGCTCATCTCCGCCAGAAACCCATACCGTAAGAGGATTGCGGCAGGAGATAATGGCCTTTTCTACGTCGCCAGCAAGATGGGGCGAGTGATTGCCGGAACCTGTCAAATCACCTCGGGGGTTCAGCCGGCGACCGCCGGTATCAAGTCGGTTATTGAGGGGTATCCGTCCAACCTCCTCACCCATTACTTCGAGATAAAGGGAGTCATCTGGGCAAACCCCATCGAGGCGGGCAAAGTTGTTCCCAACATGAGTTTCGTCAAGAATAGGGAGAGGTGGGCGGCGTATTTGCAGGGGACGCTTCACCCAATCTTGAGGGAGGATTATGAGCTTGTTCTAAGGTATCAGTCTCAGCAAAGCGCGGCTACATGAGGAGATATGGTCTGACGAACTGGTCGTAGAGCGGAGCCTTCTCTTGAACTGAGAGCTCCCTATACATGGTCGCAGGGGAGATGTATGCAACATCTATGCTGTCTCCTGAGCCGATATCACGCCTTATCGCTGCGGCCACCGCCTTGAACGCGAGCTTGATTGCTTCATCGAGGCTCAGGTCAGGCCTATATTCAGACTCTAAGACACCGACCGCTACTGGCGAGCCTGAGCCTGAGACAATCATCTTCTCCTCGGTACAGCCGCCGAAGGGGTCAACGTTAAACAGGTGGGCCCCCTCATCATCAACGCCCCCGAGAAGAATCTGGGCCTGAAACGGTATCCACCTATAGCTGAACATGAAGTTAGCCAGTAGGCTAGTGAGAACTCTGACACCTATTCGCCTGCCGTGGAGGACCTCGTAGTGGCGGGCGTTAGCCCTCATGAGGTCAATGAGGCTCTGTGCGTCTGCCACTCGGCCCGCTATTGTCATGGCTGCGTGGTCTGCGATTTTGTGGACCTTTTTTGCCTTCCTGTGTGCGACGTAGAACCCTGCGGTCGCTCTGCTGTCGGTGGCGAAGACTATGATGTCTCCGGTCGTGAATCCCACGGTTGTCGTGCCTGTTGAGAGCGTCTCTATGCTACTTGGTCCTCTATTAATCCAGTTTGGGATGTCCCTTAGACTCATTCCCTAATCCTCCTCTCACTTCATGGGTGGAGCCATGCTATTTACCTTCTGCACGCGCCCAGAAAATCGCCCATGCAGAGGCGGAGATTTACCGCTTCTTCAAGACCGGCCTAAATCTGTAGCCGTAAACTATGAGCCCCGACTCTCCATCCTCCGTAAGCCTCCTTACGACACGCTCCAACTCCATTCCCGGCTTAAGCTCCTCCGGCTCACAGTCCGTTATGCCGGTCAAAAGCCTCGTCCCATCCTCAAACTCAACAACCCCGACTATGTATGGGGCCTGCCTTTCGAATGCGACCGGCGGATTTTTCACGACTGTGTATGTAAGGAGACGGGCGCGTGAGGGAAGCTGGTCCTCCGCGAGCCTATTGGACCTACATCTTCTGCAGATTTTTGTTGCGTTGTGGTGGACGGCTCCACAGTTAAGACACCTCCAGACAACCAGCCTATACCTGAATCTCCTGTGCCTCCAGTTTATTGGGGGGCGGAAAATAGAGTGCAAATAACCTCACACCTCCCTCATCACAAGCGTGTACGCGGAGCTGCCGAGCCCTGATAGGCTTATCATACCCCCGACCTTAGCTCCATCCACCTGACAGGGGCCGGCCTTCTCGGTTAGCTGGAGGAATATTTCAGCAGCCTGATATACACCTGTTGCCCCGAGAGGATGGCCCCGCGCCTTGAGCCCGCCGAATGTGTTGACAACAACCTTTCCCCCATGGTCATACGCGCCGTTCTTGGCGTCGACGCCGCTGGAACCCGGAGCTGAGTATCCAATTGACTCTAATATTAGAGAAGCTATGATGGAATAGGAGTCGTGAATCTCTAAAATCTTAATGTCTTCTTTGCTGAGCCCTGACTTGGCTAGCGCCTCGTTGAATGCGCGGGCGGCCGCGGTGAGCCTTAGGGGGTCTTCCCTTTCGAAGGGGAATATGAAGTCGGTAGATGATGCGGCACCGACCAGCTCCACGGCCCGTTCATGTGGGAGTTTGGATAGGGTGTCTGAGCTACAGAGCAGAACTGCTGCTGCGCCGTCTGCGGGTGAAGTTGTCTCGAGCCTCCTGAGGGGAGGGGAGACTACGGGTGAGGAGAGGACATTCTCTAATGTTGTCTTGAATTGGTATTGTGCGTGGGGTGATTTTGATGCATGCTCATGCATTATTACTGGGAACTGTGCCACCATCTCCTGCGGGAGCTCAAATTTTTCAAGATAAATTCGATACATCATCGCGGCGATTGAAGCCTCTGTAGCACCCTGAAAACCAACGTAATCGTATCTCTCCGAGAGCGTCGGCATCATGACCGCCTCCTCGGGCGTCGCGTCCGAGAGCTTCTCAACTCCTACGACGAGGACCGTATTCGCAAGCCCAGAAAGAATGGCCTGATATCCTGTTAAGAGTGCCGCAGCGCCACTCGCTCCGCCAGCCTCTACTCTGAGGGACGGGACACCCGCGAGGCCCAGGTTTTCGGCGACGAGGGCTCCGAGGTTCGCCTGACCCTGCAGGACCTCCCCAACGGCGTTAGCCACATAGATTGAGTCTATCCTCCAAGGTCTTGTCTCGCCGAGGCCGTCAACAACTTCTGTGACCATGCTGTCGATGGTGTCTCCCCAATATTCGTCGACCTTCAAAAGGCTCGCACCCGCGATGAATACCCTCCTCATCGGCATCCTACTCCCTGATTTTGCCGCGAGCTTTCAGATATAGTGAGTAGTCGATATATTTTCGCCTCTCTATCAACTCGGAGACGAGCGGCGCCAAACCCCTCTTCTCAAGGACTCCTTCCTTGACTCTGAATACAAAAACATCGCTCCCCGCCCCTGAGCCGTAAGAGGCCATAAGTATTCTTTCACCGGGCTTCGCTTGGTCCAAGACCTTGGCCAGACCCATCATGGATGACGCCGCGTATGTGTTGCCTATGACGTTGCATACCACGCCCGACTCCACCTTTTTTGCAGGAACACCAAGCATCTTAGCGACCGCGTATGGGAACTTCGTGTTTGGTTGATGAAATACGAAGTAGTCGAAATCGCCGAGTGAGTAGCCCTCATCCTGTACCATCTTCACGGCTGAGATTATGTGGTGGAAGTAGGCAGGTGCGCCAGTGAACCTTGAGCCGTGCATCGGGTATCTCTCGTGGCTTCTTCTCCAGAAGTCTGGAGTGTCGGAGACGTAGCTTGAAGCGAACTCAAAGTCGGCAATTGCACCATCTCCGCTCCTCCCTATGACTACTGCCACTCCTCCGGCAGCGGCGGTGTATTCAAGAGCGTCCCGCGGCCTGCCTTGGGCCGTGTCCGCACCTATTGCCAGACCATAGTCTATCATCCGCGACGCCACTAGACCAGTAACCAACTGCATCGCCTCAGTCCCCGCCTTACAGGCAAACTCGAGGTCGGCGCTGAGGAGCCTGCTGTTGACACCCAGCACATCGGCCACTATCGTTCCCGTTGGCTTGACTGCGTAAGGGTGAGACTCTGAGCCGACGTAGACCGCCCCTATTCTGCCAGGGTCTATCCCAGCCCTAGCGAGAGCATAGCCCGCGGCCTCGGCTGCAATCGTCACCGTGTCCTCGTCCAAGCTGTTAACAGCCTTCTCGAGCACAGGGAGCTCCGAGTCCGAGAGACCCCAAACTCGGGCGATCTCCGAAGCCTTAATCCTGAAGATGGGGATGTATGCACCGTATCCGTGGATCGAGACACCCGATATCCCTGGCAATTCGCAACCTGTTGCGACAGCCCCTATAAAAGTGTTGAACTGTACATCTACAGATGTCGATAGCGAGGCATGACCATCAACGTGAAGGCCCTTTAACATAGTATCCGACTTAATGCCGGCTTAGGGTGGCTCTGGTCAATTAAGCTTATATATCTTGCAGTCATATGGACGCTGATATGGTTGAGTCGTCGTTAGATGAGAAGGATTTAGAGATTATTCGAGCCCTCATGAAGGATGCTAAGAAGAGCTTCACAGAGCTCTCAAGAGAGCTGGGCGTGCCCCGGACGACTCTGCAGGAGAGGTTTAGAAGAATAATCGGTAAGGGGGTAATAAGGCGGATAGCGGCTATTCCAGACTACTCGCGGCTGGGCCTACCTACGACCGCCTTCCTCCTAGTCTCGTTCTCCCCTGTGATGGATATTTCGCAACGGGACTTGGCCGCCATGATTGCTGAGATGGAGCATGTCTATGAAGTTCACTTGATTAGCGGGCAGTGGGATATGCTGATCAAAGTCAGGGCACCTTCAACCGAGGATGTGGGGAGGCTCGTAATTGATAAAATTCGCAGCATAAAGAACGTGGCTAAGACTGAGACGTGCTTTGTCTTTCATACAGCCAAAGAGGTGCCCTGACGAATTCCCAGATATTTTTGGGGTATTTCTCCCAGCCTCATTCGCTCTGCTCAACGTGGAAACCTCTTAAAAATATAGTGGACTGGTAGCCTCGCCTCGAGGCTTGAGCGAGCTAGAGAGAATCGCTATTGAAAAGGCAAAAGAGGCCGTTAGCCTAGATAGGCAGGGGTCTAGAGAGGCGGCGATAGCCCGGTATAAGGAGGCGATACAGATTCTCAGTAGGCTCATAGGCCTTACCACAAGCCCTGTCCTTCACGAAGTCTACAAGGAGAGGATGAGGCAGTATCTCGAGAGGTTAAATGCCCTGAACGATGAATCACCCGCGAAGACCATAGTGAGAGCGGGGGCCTCTAAAGAGGAGCCTCATATTGAGCCTGCGGAGAGCGGTGTAAGGTGGAGCGACGTAATAGGGCTTGAAGACGCGAAGAGAATAATCCGAGAGGCGATAGTTTATCCCTGGCTCCGTCCCGACCTCTTCCCACTCGGCTGGCCCACCGGGATTCTCCTCTTCGGGCCACCAGGCTGCGGCAAGACATTGCTCGCAGCCGCAGCGGCTAACGAGGTAGGTGCCACATTATACACCCTTGACGCCGCGACGGTCATGTCGAAGTGGCTTGGCGAGAGCGAGAAGAATATAGCGACACTATTTTCAAAAGCTCGGGACGACTTGAAAAAAGGGAAACCTGTGATAGTTTTCATCGACGAGGCCGACTCTCTTACGGCACAGAGATACTTGGAAGTTGGTGGTGAGGCGCGTGCTCGGAACCAACTCCTCAAGGAGATGGATGGGCTGGCAAGCAAAAACAAGAGGGAATACCTATACGTGATAGCCGCAACTAATAAGCCATGGCTGCTTGACGAGGCATTCATACGGCGGTTCCAGAAGAGAATCTACGTCGGCCCACCGGACAGAGAGACTAGACTCCTCATACTGAAGCACTATACTTCAAGCCTCAAACTGGCTGAGGACGTAGACCTTGAGGCACTAGCAGACAAAACAAGCAACTACTCGCCAGCCGATCTCTACAACATCTGCCTAGACGCACACATATCCACCATCCGAGAGATGTTTGAGAACGGGCACGACGAGCCGCGCAAAATAGCGATGAGCGACTTCACCGCCGCCATCGAGAGAAGGAAGCCATCCATCAGCGACGAAATAGTGAAGAAGCTGGTTGAGTGGGCGCGAAAACACGAAGCCCTCTGAATAGATTTAATATTCTCGCATAAGCAGGTTGTCCTAGAAATGGCCAACGTAGAGGTCGAAAGCCTCACACGAGTTTTCGAGACTCGGTCGAGGCGCGTGCTGGCACTGGACAACGTAAACCTCGAGGTTGAGAAGGGGGAGGTCTTCGGACTCCTCGGACCAAACGGGGCCGGTAAAACGACTCTAATTAGGATATTGACGACCCTTCTCTTACCTACATCCGGCCGCGCTGTAGTAGGGGGATTTGACGTTGTTAAGGAGGCGAAGAAGGTTCGAGGCATAATCGGGTTCAGCAGCAGCTCTGAGCGCGTGGGATTTGACTTCGTGACCGCGAGGCGGAATCTATGGTTCTTCTCCCAGCTATACGGCGTCCCGAAGAGCGAGGCGGATAGGCGGATTGAAGAGCTCGCCAGCCTTCTCGAGTTCCAAGACCAGCTCGACCGCAAACTCTACATGCTGACCACAGGCTACAAGCAGAGGCTCAACCTCGCCCGAGCCTTAATCAACGACCCTACGGTTGTCTTTTTTGATGAGCCAACCAACGGGATGGATGTATTCTCAGCCAAGAAGGTCCGTGAGCTCTTCGTCAGAGAGGCCAGAGTCAACTCCCGCACAGTCTTTCTCGCCACACACAACATGTTTGAGGCTGAGGAGATTTGTGACAGGGTAGCAATCATCGACAGGGGTAGAATATTGGCTGTTGATACCCCCGAGAACCTGAAGTTGACTTTGGACAAGCCTGTTGTCATGTTGGAGACGGATGTCGCGGGCGCATCGGTCGGTGACCCAAGAACTCTTGATGGAGTCGTAGGAGGCACCGTTAAGCTTGACTCTGAGAGTGAGACTGCTAATATACGTGTCATACTGAGGGACGAAGATTATCTAGATAAAGTCGTCACATTGTTGGAAAGGAGAGGCGTAAAAGTCTTAGGTTATCAAAGGCTTGAGCCGACTCTCGAAGACGTCTTCATCAGCAAAGTCGGGGCTGGGTTCGCGGAGAGGGAGAGGAGCCTTGAGGTCTAGCGTCGCTTTATGGCTAAGGGTTGCTTTTTCCCGCGCCATGATCAGGGTATTAGCGACTTATGGAGATCCCCTCTGGATTGTAGTGAATGTAGGAGGGCCTCTCTTAACCTCCATAGCCTTAGCATTCCTCTACAAGTTCGCCGGCATTCCACAGTTCACCGGATTCGCGATTCTGGGGGGAGGGATAGCGGCCTATTGGGGTAATGTCTTGTGGTCTATGGCGGCTCAGCTCAACTGGGACAAGAGGTCAGGTATGCTCTACTTATACATCTCCTCACCCGCACCACTCACAGCTCTACTTGTCGGCATGTCCCTCGGAGGAATACTAGGGACGCTTCCAAGCTCTCTGACAGTCCTCATAATAGGCACCTTACTCTTCAATCCACCCTTCTCCCCGCCGACACTCGCGCTCGCCCTCATCTTCATGCTCACGCTCTTGGCCCTTTACGGAATGGGAATAGCCCTCTCCTCACTCTACCTCATCCTCGGTAGGGAGGCGGAAGAGGTCAACGAGGCCCTCTATGAGCCGGTCTCCTTCCTCTCCGGCATCTACTTCCCATCCATAGGCAGAGCCTCCCCACTGCCACTCGCGATTCAGGCTGTAGCCTCTCTAATTCCGCTAACTATTGGGATGGATGCTCTTCGGAGGGCCGTCTTCTTCTCTGAGGGCGTTGGCGAGCTCTGGCCAAGCTTATTGACTCTGGCGGTTATGGCTCAAGCATCCATCATCCTCGGGTTGAAGGCTCTTAACTATGTCGAGAGGAGGGGCCGCGTGACCGGAGATATACTGGTGGCTCTGAGATGAAGAAGCTTATCGCATCTATCTCGCTCGGCCTCGAAAGGGAGCTTGGCTGGACCTTCCCACCTTTAGTGGTCCTGCTGGGCACAATACCTGCGACCGCCTCGGTCCTTATCGTGGTCATGATATACTGGGTTGGGTCGAGCGCTGCAGGTGCAGTGGACCCAAGCTGGATTGCTTTTCTCGTCGTGGGGGCGTCTCTATACACGCACTTCTCCTCCTACATCTGGGCGCCCATCTCAGCCGTCTCTGAGGGGAAGGCGTCCTACACTTACCCGCTCGTCTTCATCGCCCACTCTTCACTCACCTACGTTACCGGAAGGGTAATTGCTTCCTTCATCGAGTCCTCATTTTCAGCTATACTCGCCCTCGGGCTCTCGACAGTGGCGATAAAGGCTCTACTTGGAGTTGAGCCCACCCTAAGCTTCACACCGCTCAGCATAGCTCTATTCGCGCTAGGAATGCTTGTAGGCCTCCTCGCTGCACTCGGTCTCGGATTAATGCTTGCAGCCTATGCCATATTCGTGACGAGGCTGGAGTGGGGGCTTCCAGTCTACATTTCAGGCATACTCATGATTTTCTCCGAAGCGATATTCCCAACCTCGGCCCTACCCCCGCCGCTCCACGCAATCGCTGAATCCTTACCCTTCACACACATAATCAGAGCAGCAAGAGCAGCGCTAATCGGCCCCCCTGCCCTCTACTCAGCGGAGATAGCCACGGCCTCACTCCTAAGCGCCACATGGTTTCTAGCAGGCGTCCTAGTCTACGCTTATTCAGAGGGTCTTGGAAGAAGACGCGGATACATAGACCTCAGGGTAACTTAATCCTGCTCAATAATTTCGAGGGCGGCGCGCTCCAGCCTCCATGTCACCTCGTCTAGGAGCCAAGCTGAGACCTCGACGACTTTGCCTCGGCTAACGGAGAGTATGAGATAAGCTAAGAACGGGACTGCGTGAAGATGGTCGTAGTTGCTCGGTATCGCGGGGGCGTCAGGATGGCTGTGGTAGACCCCCAAAACCACCTCTCCTCTAAGCGCGGCCTCGTCTTCAACCTGCATATACTCTAAAGGGTTGATTAAGAATCTCCTACTCCTCTCACCCACATATACATTTTTCATTGGTCTATGGTAGTTGACCACTCTGACTCCAGAGTTTAACCTTCCAATCAGAAGGCCGCAAGCCTCCTCCGGATATTGTTGTGAAACATCCCGGGACAGCTTCTCGAGAACCCTCCGAGGAATTCTTATCATCGATAAAGCATCGCCTCCATCTACTAATATCTCTATTCTCAAAGGTATGATCGTGGTTCAACCCTTTTATGCTGGGCGGCACCTCTCAATGGCATGAAGTTCAGTGTCACAAAAATCCCGACACGGGTATCTAAACTCGTGGCCGGGTTACCCGACATGGGTAACGTTGCGGGCATAGCGCTAGAGCACCTAATCTACGCCACACGCCTCGAGCAGTTCGCTATATGTATCGACAATTGGCCTCCCTTCGTCACTCATACGCGGGGAATGATAGAGTTTGAAAGAGGGAAATACGCCATGTATTTTAGAGATGGGTTGGACTTCATAGCCATGACTGGCACCCACCAGCCATCAGAGCCTTCAAGCCTATACGAGCTGTGTGAAAATGTGCTTGATATCGCTCAGCAGGCAGGAGTGGAGGAGGTCTACACAATCGGTGCAGCACATTATGAGGAAGCCCTCACAGAGACTCCGAGAGTCTTCCACGCCTATTTGTCAGAAGTAATAGGTGAAAAGATTCGGAGCATGGGCTCAGAGCCACTCGAGTCTGAGGGATACATCACGGGCTTCAACGGCCTCTTGCTGGGAATTGCAAGGGAGAGGGGATTGACTGGAGCCTGTATTTTAGGGGAGATTAGCGACCCACAAATCAGGCAGCCCGCCGCAGCCAAAGCCGTTCTCGAAGTAATCTCTAGGTTGATTGACGTAACGCTAGACTTTACAAAGCTCGATGAAGAGATTGAGCGTCTCAAGGCCGCGAGGGCGTTGGAGAGGGTTTATAGGAGAGGCCGCGCGCCCGGTGTAATGTAGGAAGCAGAGCAGGTGAATTCAGTGTTTCTTGCTGCGAGCGATTACAGTAATCCATGGTGAGGGCGAGCCGAGCCGTGGAGAAATAGGCGCGAGGGTCCGCGTCAAGAGTAAAGCGGGAATCATCGAGAGAGGGATGTGGAGTGCGTTGTAGATGGATGTAAAAAGCAGAACGAAGAAGAGCTTTTCCTCAACTGTATTAATCTGGATTCCTGTGAAGCTTGAGAGTAGCCGCGCACCCTCGTCAAGGAAGAAGGGGAAGAGAGCCGTCAACAATATGTAGTTCGCCAGCCCCATGACGATTACCCTCACAGCAGCTCCAAACACTGCCAGCGAGACAGAACAGACTTTGGAGCCCATGCCCGTGGTTAATCTTGCGGCGGCCCAGAATCCCAAGAGGCTTGACGAGACAGCAAGAAACTTCATGACCGGCCCTATAGGCGTCCATTCACCAAACATGAGTAGAGCTATGAAGTGGCTTGTGGCGGCTATGAACCCAATCGTAGGCCCGAACATCATCATTGCGATGAGAGAGGGAATCTCGGCCAAGTCGAATCGGAGATAAGGTATTGGAGGAAATGGAAAGCTCGCTGGTAGGAGCCCCATCGTGAAAGCCAATCCCCCGAAAACCGCACCCAACGCGATGCTTCTGCTCCTACAGCTCGGGGCCATCTCGAGAACAGTTTCAAGAACTCTACTTATAAATCGTGAGTAAATACGCACGCTATTGTATCACAAAAATCAGTCTTAATAAACAAAGCAGCTTGAGTATATCTATGCTACCTGAAGATAGGTTGACAGAGCTAAGCGCAATATTCCAGGCCCTTGGGAACGAAACAAGGCTAAAAATTCTTATAATCGCAGCTCAGAGTGAGAGGCCACTGCATATAAAGGCTTACGCTAGGCTCTTGAAGAAGAGATACTCAGCCGTTTACAGACATATCGCGCTCCTCCGCAAAGCCGGTTTAGTAACAATATACGAGGTGGGGCGGAGCAGAGTCGTGTCGATAAAGAAGGGGCTTGACCTTGAAGCCATGTTTCGTTCTTTGGCGTCGTTTGGATTTATCACAGAACAGTGATTAATATATTCCGATTATGGAAGTATAGCTATCAGAAAAACCATAAACAAGTTGTCGGTTTATAAAAAACAGCTAGCTTACTTCCTTACGCTATGGTTAGGGTAAATACAAAGTGGGTTGCCGGAGTTGCTGTCCTCGCCGCCCTCGCCTACGCCCTCTCACTAATGAAGCTCCACATCAGGTATCCTTTACTCCCGTTCCTCTCCTTTGATATTTCAGAGATACCGGACGTGCTCGCCTACCTCTTGTTCGGCTTCTCCGGAGGACTTGTTGCGGCCTTTGCACATTGGATAGCGCTAAACTTCGGAACCCCATTTCACCAGCTGGTCGGGCCCACGATGAAGCTCTTAGCGGTCCTGACAACTATAATTGGATTGGAAGTGGCCTCGCGTATACGTGGAGGCCTGCTGATTCTCAACAGCGTCTCTCTCGCAGTTCTAATGCGGACATCAATTATGGCCGCCGCTACTTTCCTACTATATTACTACCTCTTCCCAAACGTCTATCTGCCCTTCTCGCGGAGAGTTCTCGGCGGAATAGGCATCTCAGTAGAGTCAGACTTGACGCTAGCGGCAGTCATGGTTGTATTCACGTCAATCTTCAACATCTTACATGTCTTCTTAACAGTCATTCCAGCCTATGCCATCTACAACCGAGTAGTGATGTCACTTCCTCAACTTCCGACGAGACGACCCGTATTAAGAGGCCAGCCAAGCTGACATAGCAATTCACCTTACCCCTCCGCGTAAAAACATAATAGCTGCTCTGCCTTTTTCCTGATTAGCGATGATGAGTTTGCCGAGTGCGGATGCGTGAAGAGCCCTGAAGTTATCTGAGCCGGAAACAAAGGGGTGGTAGACCTGTCAGTCGACTTCGACAAAGAGGCAGCCATGGAGTGGCTGAGAAAGGTATCACCTCGCCGAGTGCTAATTCAGTCGCCGCTCGGCCTTAGAGCCTTGGCTGAGAGGCTTGATAAATTTGTCAAGGAGTGGGGAGCAGAGTCCTTCATTTCCTCGAGCCCGACTTGGGGTGGATGCGATATTGCAGTCGAGGAAGCAAAGAGGGTGGGGGCAGAAGGAATTATACACATAGGGCACGCCCCCTTCCTATCACAGACAGAGCTTCCAGTCCTATACATTGAGGCACGTTACAGAGACTACAAACCATTAAAGGACATGGTCGAATCCGTAGCGTCTGCTTTAGGAAACCACAAGAGAGTTGGAGTCGGGTTCACTGTACAGTGGCTCGACCATCTCGCAAGGTTCATGAACGACCTGTCAGCCAAAGGGTTCGCGGTCTTAGCCGGAGAGCCTGGCGGTCATCTATCACATAGGGGCCAGATTTTGGGATGCGACTACACCTCCTTAAAATCCATCGAGCCGCTCGTTGATTGCTTCCTAGTCGTAGGGTCCGTCTTCCATGCTCTTGGAGCGGCACTAGTCTCCGAGAAGCCGACACTCATGGTTGACCCTCACACACAACGTGTGGAGTGGATGGGTGATAAGGCTAAAAGAATCCTCGCATCGCGATACCACATGATTACAAGGTTCCAAAGAGCTAGAAGGGTCGCCATCATCGTAAGCCGAAAACCCGGGCAG
Source organism: Candidatus Calditenuaceae archaeon (assembly GCA_025059595.1). GTDB lineage: Archaea > Thermoproteota > Nitrososphaeria_A > Caldarchaeales > Calditenuaceae > HRBIN02. Next base: position 27,107 of record JANXDI010000015.1, read on the forward strand.
TATCTGATGGGGCTCGCCCAAAAACTCAAAAAACTATTAAACGACAAGGGCATGGAGGCAGCCATCATCGTCTCTGATGAAATAACCACAGAAAACTTGTCAGACTTCAGCTTCGACGCCTACGTAAACACAGCCTGCCCTCGGCTCAGCATCGAAGACCAAGCTCGCTTCTCAAAACCTCTTCTCCTACCAGTTGAGGTACTCGTAGCCCTAGAAGAGATCAGCTGGGACGAGGTCTTAAGGAACGGCCTCCTCCTAAACATGAGTCTAAAATCTTCAATCACATGAGCCCATCAGTCACGAATCTAAACATATTCGAGAACTTAGAGAAAAAAACTTATTTATCATTAAGCATCCGAATTAGCGGGATGGCGAGGGAAGTCGTTGTAGAGACTGAAGGCTTGAAAAAAGTCTATAAGCTTGGGAAGATAGATGTCATGGCGCTTTCGGGAGTCGACCTAAAGATTTATCGCGGTGAGTATATCTCGATAATGGGTCCTTCAGGCTCGGGAAAGACTACTCTTTTCAACATGATAGGCGGCCTCGACAAGCCCACTGAGGGGACCGTTTATGTGGACGGTGTCGATATCTCTAAGCTAGACTCCTACGAGCTGGCTTGGCTGAGGAACAGGAAGATTGGATACATTTTCCAGACTTTCAACCTCATCCCCACCCTCACGGCGCTGGAGAATGTAATGCTTCCTATGATATTTGCCGGCGTCGCGAGAGAGGATAGGTTTAGGAAGGCTCAGGAGCTCCTTGAGACCGTTGGGCTCGGCGACAGGCTGCACCATAGACCCATGGAGCTTTCGGGTGGTCAGCAGCAGAGGGTAGCCATAGCGAGGGCTCTTGCGAACGACCCAAGCATCGTGCTAGCCGACGAGCCAACAGGAAACCTCGACCTGAGGACAGGGCGGCAGATAATTGACCTGCTGAAACAGCTTAACCTCGAGAGGAAAGTTACAGTAATTGCAGCCACTCATGACTTGAAGATGATTGATGTCTCCGACCGTATCCTTTGGATACGCGACGGTAAGATTGAGAGAGAGGAGCAGAGAGAGGCTGTGAGAGTCAGAGTTGGCGAAATAGAGGTCGGAGAGGGTCAGGAGGACCAAAAATAGCAGTTGAAGCCATAGCGGGTTTCGGCATCATCTGTGGCGATGTGTGTATAATATCAAGAACAAGAGTATGTTGGATAGTGCTACACCAGCGTAAGCGGCTAAGTCAATAGGAACCAAGCGGGCTAAGAGAAATGCGAGTCCGGAACATAGAAGGGGATAGACGCGTCTCATTCCCTTTTCGGGGAATGTGTCTGGATATGGAACTATGAAGAATGCTAAAAATCCGAAAAGCGGATTTGTTAGATACTTGAAGGCTGCTGAGGAAAATAGTAAGATAGCCTCAGGCGGTGTTAATTCGAGATGGGTCAACTGCTCGGGAATGAAGAGTGTCATCCATGAGAAGATATAGAGTAGAACTATGTCCATGGATTTACTTAAGGCGGCCCTCGCAAACCCTAATAGTAGAAATATTGTAAAGAATGTGTAGAGGTTGTATGCTCCCCACCGTGAAGCTGCGAGTGAAGGTGAAGAGATGATAAGTAAAAGAGTCATCGAGATCGCTATGTGGTTCAGCCTCGGCCCACCCTCAAGCTTAAAAATTCTCGATGAGAGTAAGCTAAATAGGACCAGAAAAACTGCACTCACATAAGACATGCTTAGCGACATGGAGGCCAGTATTGCCACTGCGACCCCGTCCAGCAAATTCTCAACCAGCCTGCCCTCAAAAATCGAGAAGAAGAAGGATAGCCCAACAGCCGTAAATAGAGTAACGCCGAAGACGTATACGTCGAGGCTGTAGCCTGTAATGACTCCGTAAGCGAGGATGGGAACCAGCATCACCGCGGGTGACTCGAGATATAACAGCCATGCTTCTCTATCGCTCTTAGATTCAAAAGCCGTCTTTAAGAGCTGGCCGAGCGTGCCGCTCCGGAGAAGTAGGAGAACTAGCGGGAGGTAAGCCGCGATATTTAGGAAAAAGTGAAGATGTATCATGTTGAAGAGTTTGCCTATTATTCCTGTGCAGGGCGTACAGCCAGTTGTTAGGAACTGCTGCATGCGTACTGAGTGTTCAATCACGTGATAGGACTGGATCGCGAACCCCGCGATGAATAACGCGGAAACAACTTTATGCCCACCCCAACTCGTCGTAGACCAGAACCTCAGCCTTACGAAAATAATGACGAGAAAGACAAGATAGAGCGAGTTAAAGAGGAAGTGGTTCCACTCTAGGTCCAAGAAGAATAAGAGACCATTTGCTAGTTTAGGCGGCAATCCTAGGACCATATGCTGGTAAAGCTGGACACTGTGTTCAAGCATGTGTAGGGTCTGCGCAACGAAGGCCGTTAACGCAACAACGTAGGCGACATGATCTTGGTGAAGAGAGGTAGTGATAGGACTGTATGTTTGAGCATCAGCAAATTTATCCTTCATGCTCCAACAGACCTCCCGACACGCGGCACCCCCCTTGTTCGACGATATATACCACGCTGTTAACTGGTAAATCTCTGTATTCTTCGACTACGCCACTGGGCCAAAAGACCGTCAACCTGTCTATCTTACCGGCTCTTCCAAGGCCGAAGTACAGCCACGGGCCGTTATCAGATAGGAACGAGATACCCTTCGCCACAGATTGTCTATAGACTTTCCCAACGGCCTCTATCTCAACGACCGCTCCCACTGCATCCCTGCTCGTCCTAAAGCCGCATAAGCCGCAGAGCCAAGTGGTACCCTCAAGCCTGACTTGTACCCATCTGTTCTCAGTTTTGTTTGAAAGCACGTTCTTGTATAATATGGGGTAGCCTAAGAGGTCATAAATAAGGAGGTCCACGCCGCCGTCGAGATCTAAGTCAACACACGCTAGCCCTCTGGCGTTTCCATGTCTCGCGAGCCCCGAGTGCCACGTGGCGTCGTAGAAGAAAGGCCCGATATTGTAGAACAGTTTGTTTATCTGGTTTACGGGCCTGTCGGTCCTGACGCCTATCTTTCCATTAGCCATCACGACGTCGAGTAATCCGTTATTGTCGATGTCCACGATGCATACTCCCCATCCGACTTGATATGGATCGGAAATCCTCAGTCTAGGTGCAACGTCTGTGAAGTAATCTCCCGTATACTTTAGCAATAGATTATCGTCATAATTCGTTACAGCTATCTCCCAATATCCATCAAAATCCAAATCTCCGTATGCAACACCCATCCATTGACCGACCCTTTCCACACCCGTGAGTGATGAGACTCTTGTGAATTTCTCCCCGCCCTCGTTCTTATAAAGCCTAGTATATCCGAAATCGTTTGCGAGGAATAAGTCGGGGAATCTGTCACCATCATAGTCTAGGAACACGGGCTGGAAGGTATAGCCGTAGTCGACAACACCGTAGTCTTCCGCCATTTCCGTGAAGCTTCCGTCGCAGTTGTTGATGAAGAGCTGGTTACCTGCACCTTGACCGAAAATAGAGCCCTCCCTCACAGAGCGGAGATTTATGTAATATCCCACATAAAGGTCTAAGCACCCATCCCTATTCACGTCTGCCCAAGCAGTTCCTGCGGCGTATTTTCCCCGACTAATCGCAAGGCCCGCCTCCTGAGTCACATCCTTGAAAGACCCGTTACCCAAATTCTTCAGCAACATAACGTTACCGGTAGGCAAGTCATAAAAAGTCAGGAGGAGAGATGGATACCCGCTGTTATCGTAATCCGCCCAAGTACATGACATCCCTCTTTTACCAAGAATTTCATCCATCATCAAGCCAACCTCAACTGTCACATCGGTGAATCTGAAGGAATCATCATTTCGGAAAAGCCTGCCCGGGAGATTCCATCCCATAACGTACACATCTAAATCGCCGTCTCTATCGTAATCTCCCCAGCAAATTCCACCACCGGGGATCCAGACCACTTCTGGGTCTCTGACAACCTCGACATAGAGCCCTGACTCCTTCGTCGCGTCAACAAAATACGGCTTATCAGCTGGAAGATATATGTGAGAGGCCTGGTTGAAAAAGGTTGCGCCAGTTGTGGTGAGCCAGTAAACGATTAAGGTGAGAGAAAAAGCTAGTGCATAAATCTTGTTTATCTTAGGTCTGCTCAAACCTCTATTATCCTACCGGAATTATGGGACTCGTTCGCTCTTATAGTGAGTTCTAAAGTCTTGTATGCGTCCGAGTATGGTGAGAGTATTCCGGAGGTGTCACCACTTTTAACAGCCTCAAAGAATACCCTGAGCTCCTCAAGGTAGGGATCAACAACACTTCTCACATCCTCCACCCTGTTATTCCTATAGAAGACCGCTCTTCTCTGATGCCCCACTATGTCCACAACCAAATCTCTAGCGAATATCCTTACAAAAGTCTCCTGCAGTGTATTTGCACTTCTCCAAGTTGCCACAACCGTCGAAGCCACTCCACTCTTGTGCCTGATCGTGATGACGGATGAGTCCTCGACATCGGAGGTCCCGTCCTTGGAGAGCCTCCTCTCAAGCCGCGCAAAGACCGAAACTGCTTCACCTGCAAAGTATCTTATAAGGTCGATGGTGTGTGTCGCCTGCTCGATTATCTGCCCACCGCTCAGGGACTTCTTAAGCCACCAGTGACCTGGTGGGAAGTTCGCCGCCCAAACATATTGGCCATAAATCATCCCGATGCTATCCGGGCTCGGTAACTCTTTCTTTGCAAGCTGAACCACGTCAAGGTATCTCCACATATATCCGACACTGTTTACTACTCCTGTCTTCTCGATTTTCCTGAGAATTCTTGAGGCGAGGTCCAAGTCTATGGCTATCGGCTTCTCGATGAAAAGGTGAACTCCGTAGTCGAGCAACTCCTCCTCAAACCCATGCGCATTGGGTGGAACCGCGATTATCGCCGCTTCTGGACGAAGCTCAGCCACGGCTTTGACAGGGTCGGTATACACGCTGCACCCAAACCTGTCTGCGAAATCCTCAGCTCTCTCCTTCACAACATCTACACACCCGACCACGCGGGCCAAATCTCTCAAGGGAGAAAGACATCTTGCATGGACATTCATTATTCCGCCACATCCAATTAGAACAACCGATACCTGTGCCATACCCAAACATCACCTGTAGCGAGAAATAAATTCTACGAATTTACGGAGCTCCGAGAGGGGGTCACCGGGAATTCTACACTCTAGGGAAAAATACTTGTCATATCCCTTGGAAAGTAGCGTTCTAATGGGTGTGAAATCTGTATGCCCGTATCCTGGAAGAACCCGGTTGCTGTCGGCTAAATGGACATGAACTATGTATTTCGAGGCCTTTAAGAGTGCCTCGGAGACGTTACTCTCCTCAATGTTCATGTGGAAGAAATCTGCCATCAGCCTCAGACCTGCCGAGCCAACCTCTTCGACTATCTCCAAGCCTTGCTCAAGCCTGTTTATGAGGTGCGTCTCATATCTGTTCAGGGGTTCGAGAATCGCGCAGACACCTTGGTTCTCCCCCTCCTTTGCCAAGACTTTACATTCAGAGACGAGCAACCTCTTCTCCAAGTCAACGACACTAGGGTATAGTGGTGAGAGGTCGGGAAGCTTAGGTCCTCCAAAGGTTGGGACAAAAATGACTCCCACCGCACCTATTTCGCTCGCCCACTTAAGCCTCTGAATTATCCCTTCAATCGCTTCCTGCCGCATCTTAGTTTCGGGGCTCAACAGGTCTCCCCCATAACCGGCGCAGATAACTGAAGGCCTCACCTTATATGACGCGAACGCCTCTTTCACTTCTCTGATTTTCTCGCCGAGCTGCTGCCTCCCCCAAAGCTCTATTCCAACGAAACCAAGCTTTTCGAGGTTTTCAAGCTTCTTAGATAGCGTATCGCCAGGCACTAAATGATCTTGACACGAAAGATTCACGCCAGCAAACTATTAAGTCTTAGATATAATAGTTTCAGCTACCACGGCCAAACCCAAGAAGCCTTCGTAAGCAGAGTTAAGGAGATGCCGACTCCAACCGTGATTCCCAAGCCTGAGAAGAAGCCAGCGATGAAGAAGTTTTTAGTAGCCTCCCACCTCTCCCTGCCAAATGACCTAGAAATTATTAGATTAGCGAGAAGCGACCCGATTAGTATCGTCAGAGCGTAGGGTGGCAGTATGAAGAATCCGAGAGCTATTGGGAATGTGGGGAAGGCTATTCCGATTTTCGGCAATACTGCTTCGAGCGAAACTATGCCGAGAGTTATTAGGGCACCTAAGCCAAGATGCTCAGGTATTACGGCGATTTGTCTCGTAGCGAAGAGGCTGTCGTTGGTGGCGTATATCGGCCAGTATATCATCGTGATTGGGTAGACGTTGGACGGTATAGGCGATAGCCTCCAGAAGAAGTCCATGGCTATCAATCCAACTATGCCCACCAGCGCGAACGCGGCCGCAACCCCTATGAAATAGTGAGTTGGCCGCGTGGATGTGAGATAACTTACTTTACCGAGCTGTGTAAGGTATCCCGTGTATCCAAGGTTGATATATGGTGCGTAAACCCATCCGGCATACCCCTGATAGGGGGTGAAATAGACGATAACCTGCCACGGCCACGGAATCGCAGGGAAGTAACCGACCTCTCCAAGCGACCTAGCGGCGACCATCGCTATGAAGAAGCTTAATCCAAGAGAGGTGACGAGCGCAACCCAAAGGGGGAATCCCGGAACTAATACCATGAAGAGGACAACCGAGCCCAGAGAGGCGAACAGGAATAGAATCAGTGAGAATCTCAAAGGCAGGTCAGACTCGCTTGGCCGAATTATTGCCGATGCGAAAAGCCTAAGACTTCTGGCAAAGGTCTTGCGGTAGGCAAGTATTAAGGCTAGGGCTATTCCAATAATAAAGCCGAACTGAGGGCTAATCCACACTCTCTGGAAAGACCTCTGATAGATGGAGCCGATGGTCATCCCTTTGTAATACTCTGAAAACCAGACGGGAAAGAAGTCTGGAACTGAAGTGAATATCGTGTTGGCCACAATCCAGATTGCGGAGGAGCCTATTAGAGTTGATACCGCCACCTTAATTGGCAACACCATCCCGAGGCCGAGCGTAAACGGGTCTGTTGCGATTCCAACGAGCGCACCTGGAATGTATTTTTCAGTCAGCCAGACGAAGTCAAACCAAGGGATTGGGAGAAGTGGGACTCCGAGCAGGAAACCGGCGTAAGTCATGAAAGCGTATATGACGCCCGTGATTATTCCAAGTATGTATAATGACATCTGTTGCTCCTTTCTCTCTATGAGGACTCTTATCAAAGAGGCCTCCACATGTGCTAGAGGAAATCGCAGCTTCTCCTCCTTAACGAACATGTACGTGAACATGATTGCAAGACCGATCTCCGCCACGGCGAACAACGCAAACGTCAATCCAGTCACGATTAGCCCCATTGCCCAATCAGGATGAAGAAGGGTTCTAAGCTGATATACTGGCGAAAAAGTGGGTGGAGCCAGCCAAGTTGGGACCAACTGGTTTATCGGCACTCCATCGATCAAGAAATACTGCGTAATCGGGGTCGTCACGTAAAATGTCCTAAAAACTAACCAGTAGTAAGGGGGCAGAGTAGATGACATGATGGCGACGCTGCTGTATATGACAAATAGCTCCTGCTTCCTGAGAGGTACTCCGAAGAACCTCGTCAACTCGGAGAAAAGAATGGCTATTATTGTAACAGCTATGGCTGGTGAAAGAGCCCCAGAAATCAAGTTCAGGTACAGAGAGACTGGAATGAAAAGAACGGCCGCGGTCAATATGGCCAAAACCACCCTCCATGATAAGCCATATTCGAGAGCCTCAACCGGTGGAATTTCCTCTAGCCTAGTCACCAATCCGAATACATCCTAATTGACTTCGACCAATTATTAAGTTTCTCTCTAATGACATAAAATCAGCGGCGTCCGGGAGCGTCCGGGACAAAAAAGTATATATAAGAGCATAACGATTGGTACACCGAAAAACATGGGCACACCATCTGCTCCCTTAAGAGGATTAACAACAAGGTCAATATTGATCGGAGTAATCCTCGTGATATTCGCTCAAGCAATCGGCGATATGACCTGGCTATACACATCGAAAGGCGGCACGATCAATGCGTTCTTCCTGCCGTTCATATACATCGTATTGTTAAACGAGCTTATAGGCCGATACAACGCGAAGCTCAGGCTGACTGCTCAGGAGCTTGTATGCATCTTCCCAGCTCTCGCCCTTGTAAACAGTATAAAATACTACCCTAAAGGCGCCTTGAGCGGTGGAGAGGCGCTCTCCGGCTATATTGAGAAGACGATCGTCTCAGTTGGGGCAGGGATGAACGACCCGACCACTGGCGAGTATTGGAGGGCGATGACGCCTCCGTGGATGTTCCCAAAGGATCCGACGATGATTGCGGCGTGGCAGACCGGGTTGACCCCGGGTCAACAGATTCTCTGGGGCGAGTTCATACCGCCGATACTATACTGGTCACTTTACACGATTCTCATGTACTATCTGGCGCTCTTTCTGGGTTTCGGTCTTTGGGGCAGAAGATGGGTCGATGTGGAGCGTCTAATCTTCCCGCTCTCTATCCCGATGATATACATGATTCGGAATGCCACGGACATCGACCCGACCACAAACAAGTCTAGGTGGTTCAGGATAAGTGAACCCACGCTAAGAGTCTTCTGGGTCGCGTTCTTCATCGGCTTGATAGCCTCTCTCATCCCTGTCTTCGGAGAGATTGTACCGCCGCTTGCCGTTTTCGGCGCCTTCGCTTGGGGCGAACAGCCTATTCTAATCTTCGGGCTTCCATCGATAATGCCAGGCGCGATGGCGAAGGGAGTTTTCCAAGTGGACCAAGTGGCCCTCTGGCTGTTACTGCCTAACAACCTCTTGGTAACAGCTGTGCTAGCGTATGTGGTCTTCGGCCTTCTATACCAGTGGATAGGCGTTATCACTGGTGCGCTTCCCTACAACCCTGGAATGGAATTCCTCTGGAACTGGGAAGACATTCCCGCCAACTGGTTCCCCTTCCCTTACAGGCATGTCGGAATACTGGGCATGATGGTTGGGCTAGGCATTATTACGCTGATAACTCTTAGGTCCAGATTCGTTGAGCTTGGCCGTGCTCTTACTGGAAAGTCTGAGGACGAATATGGCTTATCGACTAGGTCAATAGCTTGGTTTGGCGTGATAGTCGCCATAGCTATCTTAGCACTGTTCACAGCATCGGGAGTACCATTCATAATCGCTCTCGTCATGCTGATCTTCGCGGTCATTTACTGGAGCGCTTTAGCAAGAGTAACGGCGACGATGTGGTGGCACGTGGACGACTTCGCAAACAATGGCGGAGTCGGGACATACATCTTCCCGCTTGGAGTAGCCCTAGGTTACTGGCCAGCAACAGTCCCGACCACGGGTACACCAAACTTCGGACTTTTCGCCACTGGAATACTCACAATACCCTTCAACAACACATGGACACTTAGGGTAAACGGCTTCGGACCCGGCGCGGCGGTATCTTATTACAAGATAGTAAGAGAGACTGGGACAAACGTCAGAGACGCCCTCATAGCTGCAACAACAATTATAGCGGTAGGCGTAGTATTCGGATATACGTGGAGGGTCTGGTTACTCAACCATGGAGGTGGACTCGCCAACTCTAACGCATGGTCATGGACAGCTGGAATGAAGTTCGGCAACTTCATCGGAGGAACGGCCTATGTGCCCATAGGCGCCACAGACTGGGGTCCGGGGCTAACTTACGGACTTGTCGGTATCATAATTGTCGCAGTGGTCTGGTACTTAAGGTCTAAGTTCGCCTGGTTCTTCATAGACCCGACTTCGCTGACCATGAGCATGGCGGTGGGGCTGATTTGGACTTGGCTTTCGGGACTTGTGGCTCTGATTATCAAGGTGATAATGATACGGACAATAGGTGTCAGGAGGTTCGAGGCATACGTCATACCCATAGCCGCGGGAATCTCGCTGGGATTCGGAGCGCCAATCCTCTTAGCAGGGCTCATAGAGTTCTTCGCCGTGGTCCTGCCGAGATTCTCAGCCCAATTCGTACCTTAAACCCTTTTTTACCCTTTTTTCCCATTAACTTTTAGATCAAAGTTGAGTGAGCTAGAAATAATCAAGCTTGCACTCAAAGACAATGTGGAGAATATTGCTTGGGACATCGACGGCTGGATGATTCTTTTAAAAGACTCGAGGCTCAGAAGCTTGAAGGTGTCTAGACGGCTTGTTGGAATATCTTTCGACTGGGAATGGCATTTCGTCGCTCCCATAATTCTTCGCGAAGAGGTGGGGGAGGAGGACGTTAAGCTTTACAGAGAAATGAAACGGAGGGAGGTGCAAATAAAGAGACGAGGAGTCATCAGGTATTCATACGAGTGGGTAACTTCAGAACTTCTCACCAAAGTCTTTCCAGAAGTTACGCCAACGGAGGACTTGAAGACGCAATTAAATAAAGACGGCGAGCTTCAGCGTCTGCTCAGACGGTCCTCCATAGATGAGTTACACGTAAACACTTACTTCGAGCTGGGTGGATTTGGCTCCCCAGATGAGGCTCTCAGAAAATACTTCGAGTCTCCGGTGAAGGTGGGATGGCTCATAACTGCGATTAAGGGGCCCGGCTCGGAGTGGCGTTTCGGCCCCATCGTAAAGAGGATCTACGAGCTTCTGAACTATCTCGCAGAAGAGCTTTTCAAGTTTACTGAGGAACTGGAGACGAAAGTCTCCTCACTGTGATATCATGCATATTTCTATATCTCTTACCCTGGTGAGGCAGTTAGAATGTTGATAGATTTTGTAGAGATTCTCATCAGTTAGCTGCCATCTCGCTCGCCAATCAATTATAATAAAGCGGCTTGTGAGAATGTCCCCTGTAATTTTTTCTTGTACCTTCTCATTATATATCGGCCACGAATCGTAAAGATCTCCTGAAAGATATTTCAAGAGCGCTTCAAAGAGCTTGTTACGCCCAAGGTTCATGCCTTCGAACATCATATAGCCGTACGAGTCTATTACGGTGTTCGACGGATAGGTTCCGGATAGGAAGGTGTAGATCGGTTCGAAGGCTATTATACTCGACCCTGTTGCACCGAGTTCTGTGAGCCTCCTCGAGACCTCCATGGGAGTGTCATCTCTCGCAGACGGTGGGTAAACAACGGAGATAATACCTGTCTGTAGTATAAGCATTGAGACTAGCCAGACAGGCAGTATTTTGGTCGGGAAGAGGTAGGCGGCTGAGGCCTTCCAGGGCGGAGTCTTCAGCTTCAACGCGTATTCTAAGGGCATGGCGGCAACGTAGGATAGTGGCGTTATCAGGTGTTGTATGTAGTGTCCGAAGAAGGTTTTAGTAGTTGAGAAGGCTAAGAGGTACGCCAGACTCCACATAATCCAGATATATGCTTCACGTGGAACGGTTTTTGAGCGAACCAGCCGCGGGGTTAGAAGAATGGCGATGATAAGAGCTGGAGCTCCTGCCCAAACGACACCTAGGTCAAGAAAAGATGTCAGAACCCACCTTAACCGCTCACTATGAGGGACGCCATCCGGTGGCCGAACGACGTGGAAGAGAACTGTTTGTCTGAGGTAAAGGTCTGCGTCTGCGAGAAGATATCGCGCACTGACCAGCAGGTAGGTGGACACGGCAGCCGCGGCAATAATTAGGGTAACGCGTATTCTCCTGAAAATAATTGAGTGTAGAAGCATCGCTGCGATTCCGAAAAGGCTTGAAATTTTAGAAGATAAAGCCAACCCTAAGGCTAATCCTGAAAGAGCAGAGGTGAAAAACTCCTGACTAGTACTACGGCACCTGACTAGTAATACGTAGCAGAGTAATGAGACGGAGAGGAAGAAGTCGACATAGGGTTCAAGCATAACCATCCGCGAGTTGTAGGCGGCAAATCCATCGAAGGCTAGGAACGCTGTGCCGGCAAGCGCAGCCGCTTTTCCTAAGGATAGATATGCCGCAGCAGCCAGCGCGACTAGCGTCAAGGAGCTCAACGTGGCTGAGATCATTCTTGCATGCGTGTATGCTTGGCCTCCACCCTCACCGACAACCAATCCCAGCATGTGAAGAGATAGGGGAGGATGAGCGAAAAAGAAGTCCACATAGGGAGTGTAGCCCTTAGTCAGCAAGAGAGAGGCTGAGAGGTGGACACCCTCGTCGTAGTCATGCCAAGCGCTCCCCGAATCTAGATTTGATAGTCTTATGAGTGAGCCGGCGAGAATCAAGCCGGCGAGCGTGAGAAGATACAGTGCGATATCGGCATCGATTTTCTTCTCCATTTAGCTAATGAGATATCGGATGTTGACACTAATATATGTAAAGAGTGGATAAAACTTATACACCTCTGACGATAAGTGGAAGTAGATTGAGTTACCGTTCAGCCGCCTTGGCGATTATGTCGCTGATGGTGCCTTTGATGCTACTCGGAGGATTAGCAGTTTCGGCCCATGGTCAGGGATCTGACTCCCTGCTTATCATGGTGGTCGAGGAAGATAATACACGGGTCAGAGACGGGCTAAAATTCACTCTCTATGGCCCTGCAGGCGTTCCTCAACATATTGAGACGAAAGAGGGGTTCTTGGTTGTGCCGGTGGCGGCGTGGTCTCGCATCGTGGGCCCCGTCGTTGATGGCGGAGAAGAATACATTCCGATCGACTTGTGGATTCTTGAGCCCATAGGGGAGCAGCAGCCCATCGTTCTCAAAAGAGCGAGGGTCTTAAGGCTGGTCGAGCTTTACCCTTGGATTGATGGAAGGCCGGTAAAGGCCCACTACAGGCTTGAATTGGAGAAGGCGGGGCCTAGCTATCCAGATGTTATTAGCTGGAGTCACGGCATCGACGGGCTTAAGGAGCTGGTAGGGCTGAGTGAAGGTGAGATTCTGGTACCCCTTATGCCAGGCTTCAGACTTGTCGGCGAGTTTGAGGTTTTAGGTGGTGATGTCAGCTGGACCGCGGAACTCACTAACTTGGTAAGGGAGGCTCAGCAAATATCTCTGCTTCAGGTAATTTATCCACATGCCTTAGCAGCTGTCGAGGGTGTTTCCACGACCACAAGGTATGGTCTTGAGAGGCTGGCAGAGTCTGGAATCTACTTGGGCTACCAGCTTAGTAAGCTGCGAACCGCTGAGCAGAAGCTGAGTGAGTCGAAGGAGGCGTTTGAGAGAGGCCTGTTGGCTGAGGCCTATCACCTGTTAAGGAAAGCCTATGTAGATGTGGTTGGTGTAAACTCAGTACTATCAAGTTATGGTGAGGGCTGGACATCGGGTGGAGTTTTACTCCCACTCTTCATGGTTTTGGGAGCGCTCACGCTGAGTCACCTAGTCTTGAGTGAGAAACGCTCTGTCGTGCTGGCGGGCTTATCATTCTTGAGCATAGTAACATTCGGCTACATGGCGGCAACATTTCCAGCCATGCTACCAAGCGACGCGTGGGGCTGGTCCATACTATTATACAGCGTTCTTATCACGTTGGGGCTAATCTGGAGCATACCTTCGCTAAGCCTCGAGGTTAAGACGTATCGCGGAGTAGCATTACTCGCAGCCTCCACGCTAGCTTTCAGCGTCGCGAAGAGGTTCCTCAAAACTAGACCCCTCAGAACATGGATGATGGTTGCAATGGCCACAATAACTGTCTCCTCGACGCTCCTGCTTCTCAACACGAGCCTGGAGGGCAATGTTTTCGTCTCCAGCCCCCTAGAGAGGGTCAGCCCGCCTGGAATCATACACATAGTCGCATACAGCAGAGACTATAGATACGACAATCCCGCCCATATTGAAACCAGATACACAGACTTCATCAGAAGCCTCGGGTTGAAGGTCGGCCTCAGGGCGGAGACACCCATAGCACCACCCAGTGGCCGCGAATACTTCATAAATTATAGAAGCTATTACCTAAGAGGCGTAATAGGGGTAGACGGGGAGACGCCTCTCAGCCGGCAACTTAGCGGGTGTATTGTTGAGGGTAATTTGGAGGGTATTAGAAGCGGTTCGCAAGCCGCCATAATCTCTAGCGACTTGGCGGCGAATATCGGAGAGACCGTCGGCTCTGAGATAGACGTGAATGGTTTGCCGCTTAAGGTGGTTGGTATATTGAGCACCGACTGCCCCACCTACATCAAGGATGTTGACGGCTACTTTGTGTCAACTCTCGTTCAGCCTCCGATGTCTACCGTAACGCCCGCAGGCTGGTCAAACATCGTGATAACAGGGTTTGAAGAGGCGCGGAGGCTTGGTGCCATTCCGACCAAAATATACGCCACAGGGGGTGGCGACAGGGAGATTTACAGGCTCGCTGAGACAATAAGCCTACACACAAATCTCAAAGTGAGTGTAATCGAGTCCGATGGCCGTGTCTTTGTTTTCAATTTCGTGGGCTTAACTGGCATCTCGGGAGGCGAGGTTCTGATAGTTGCGGGCATCGCTTTTCTGAATCTCTTAGTGGCCTCGCTTGCCAATTATTATGAGAGGAGGGGCGAATTCTTTACGATGTCAACGCTTGGGCTTAACCCTGGGCATATTCTTCTGTTGAGCGCAGCCGAGGCCCTTCTCTTAAGCATCGTCGCCTCATACTTGGGCATACTTGTTACGCTGGGCGTCCTCGGGATTGCGCCTAGAGTCGCTCCCATTCCAATAGACTTCAAGCTGTCACCTGAAAGCGCGTTTGGCGTTCTCGTATTGTCATCGGTCATCTTCGTCTCCTCACACCTCTTCTCCGTCCGCAAAAGCATCATCCTCTCGACGCCGGCCCAGACGTGGAAGTGGGCCTTGACCAAGACTTTGGATGAGGAGGGCTACTGGACTATTGATTTGCCGGCCAGAGTCAAGGCTTCTAAAATAAGGCACTTCATTACCTACATGAGTTCGAGGCTTAGCGAATACAGCTACACCACCACAGTGAACATCAACGTCCTAGGAATCGAAGAGAGGCCTGATTTAGATGTATACAGGTTAAAGTTCATCTACTCATCCACGGAGCAGAGGGCGTTCAGGGCTATTTGTATGCTTGAAGTCTGCAGGCAAGGGGAATGGTCCTCTGTTCTTCTGAGGACGAAGATCGAGGCGCAAGATGCGAGGTTTGTTGACCAATACATTAGAGAGGTTGCTCAACTCATACGCCAGTTCATAATCGAATACACTTCTTTGACCATCAGGATACTTGTGCCTTTCGGCCGAGACACCGCTTATCTCCAGCCGCTCCTCTCCGTTTATAATCCGAGCGAGGTTAAACTTGTCTGGCGCGGCGACTCCGAGGAGGGTCTTCAGAGGGCGGTGGAGCTGCTTGAGAGAAATACGGTTAGGGTGGATGTGGTTAGGCTGGGGTCTTCGGACTCGCTGGTTTCGGATACAAGGGCTGTCATAGAAGCGGCCCGCGGGTGCGACCTAATCTGCATCTCTTCCGATGATGGCTATCTATCATCAATAGCCCTGCTGACGGCCCAGCGCCTCGATAAGAGGATATGCATCGTCCGAGACTCGAATGTTGTTGAAGCAACTCCCACGAGCCTGTTTGAGCAGCTCCGCTAGGCTATGCGGCCTGCTTAATTGCCTCGACAATCCGCGGAATAGTCTCTCGAATCTCTCGGACCGGTAGGGGCTGAAAAACTAAATGTTCAACCCCCGCGTCTATGTATTCCCCTATCCTTTGAGCCGCATCCTCAATGGACCCGACGATGTTAAGCTCCCGAACGACCTCTGGGGGCACATCACTGACGGAGCTGATGCCCGTGAAACCCATCTTTCTAGTCCGCGCCGAGCCGAACCAAAGCGCGGTCTGGGCGAGCAGGGGGATGGCTTTTTTCACCGCCTCCCCTCTCCTCTTAGAGACCACGATGAAAGCCATGCATCCTTTCACTATTTCTCGAGGCTTCCTTCCCGCCCTTTCAGCCGTAGCGTTAAGCGTCTCCGCCTCTGAGGAGTATATCTTGGGGGGGACGCATATTGGGAGCCAGCCATCCGCCACCTCCGCGATTGCCCTGATGGTTCTGTCGAGATTTGCCGCGGCCCAGATTGGGGGGTGTGGTCTCTGACGAGGCTTCACAGGCAGCCCCGATGTATTTACGCTGAAGTATTTTGCCTTGAATTTAACTTCTCCTCCGCGTAGAAGCTTTTTCAGCAAGCTCGCGAACTCAAGGAACCTCTCAGCAACATCCTTGGTGGCCGGAAACCCCCACTCGGGGCTGGGGCAACAGCTGCCGACTCCAGCAACAATTCTCCCCCCAGATAGATGGTCCAGCGATATCAGCGATAACGCTGTGTTGACTGGGTGCTTTCTATACGTGGCGAGCACGGCGCTCCCGATTGAGACTTTCCGAGTTGCTCTGGACATCTCTGCCATGCAGAGGAAGGGGTCGAAGGTTTCCTTCTGAAAAACACCGACGAGGTCGTCGTTCACCCACACGCTATCTAGCTTAGCCCTCTCAACATCACGCGATATCTGTGAGGAGGCCTCGAGCGAGAAGTTTGGGAAGGATATACCGAACTTTACACTTGGACGTGGCACAGAGTAAGTGCGGCGCGGCGAGATAAAAGAGCTCTGTTTAAACTCCCTTGACGAGAGGGGTGATATAGTCGAGGCTCTCCTTCACACTCTCCTCGGGAGTCTTATCCGAATAATCCTGCTCAACCACAAGCCATTCAACCTTCCCATAAGTCCTCAAGACCTTAATTATCGCGGGGAAATCTATTACACCCCTCCCAAGCTCGGTAGTCAACTCCCACCACCTCTTCAACCGTCCTCCCTCTCCTGCGAACGTTTTAATATCTTTCAAATGAACGTAAGTTATTCTGTCGAGATATTTGTGAATCGTTTGGAGGGGGTCCATCCCCGCCAGCGCGAGGTGGGCTGTGTCTGGGCAGAAGCCAAGTAGCTCAGGCTCGATGCACGTGAGCACTTGATCAAGCTCTTCTTTAGTCTCTACGAGCGTGTCATAGTGGTTGTGGAGCACGGGTTTTACTCCGTGGTCTACGAATATTTTAGAGACGTCTTTAAGGGTCTTGACCAGCTCGTCGAGCAGCTTGAAGACTTGGGTGGGGGCTAAGCCCTCGCTCAACCCTCCGCGAGGGGGCCCTATCACGACGTAGCGGCAGCCCATTTTACTGTAAGCCTCAGCCAACGCTGAAGACTGGGATAGAATGCTGGCCCTATCTTCACTCCTATGAAAGTCGGCGGACCAGTAGATTCCGGATAGCTTCAGGCCTCTTCTCTCAACGTCTTGGGCGAGGCTCTCGTAGCCGTAGTTTCTCTCTTGTCTATGTCTCTGGAGCTCAGATTCTGCGAACTCGACACCCTCGAAGCCGATGCTTCTGGTATAGGTTAGGAATTCCCCTATAGGTCTTCGCATGAAGATTAGCCTTTCAAGTGAGAGCTTCATATCTCGACGCGGAAGGCCTCCGCTGCGCTCATTTTTGAGGCGTGGTAAGAGGGGTAAGAGGTGGCAATCAAGGATAGCAGGGCGGCGTACATCAGTCCCTGACCCATGATGGAGAGATACTCCGTTACCGGAACCAGCATTATGTCTGACGCCCTCCCATAAGCGACCAATAGTCCCACGCCGAGGCCGGAGCCTATTAAGACTCCGAGGGCGCCACCAATAATTCCTATTATGAGCGACTCTATGAGGTAGAGAAGAAGGATGTGCCGGTCAGCGGCCCCAAGTGTCTTAATCGTGGCGATTTCCCTGTAGCGCTCAGCGACTGAAATGAGTAGGGAGTTGAATACTCCCAAACCCGCGACCAGCAGAGCTACGAAAATTAGCCAAAACTGGTATGCCGCGAACTCTGTGCCTGCAGCAGCGCGATTGACCGCGCTGAGCGTCAAGATTACAGTCATAAACGCGATAGCGAGAAGAACGGAGAGCATCGTGAGAAGTGTGCGGCTAAACCTCTTCCTAATATTGAGAGACACCAGCCTCAGGAGCTCGGTCGCGGGGAAGGAGACACGCCCGTATTTCCTCTCCTCAACCATCACTTATCGATTTTACTGGGATTGATTTAAGCGTTGACCTGTGCCTTTTTCTTTTTCTAACTTTAAAAAAACGAGGCCGCGACTGGCAAGCATCTGAAGGTAGCGGAGCAGACTGATCTCCGCCTCCTCTCGAGTCATCTTGAAACTCTTCACAAGCAAATCAGCTATGTCTCCAACGCTTCTTTCACCGTCTATCTTCTCCCAGACAAACCCCCCGACCCTATCGAGAACGTATGTCCGGAATTCGGGCAAAGGCAGCAGTCGCTGGAGCACGCCTCGTGGCTGCGGCATCTTCAGCTTCACTGTCAATTCACCTGATGAATCCTGCATGGTCTCTGCGCTGGGGTTCTTGAGGGGTATCATTCTGAGGGCCTCCTCGAGACTGATTGCGGGGCCCCGTGGCACGCGTCTCCTGAAAAACCTCAAACCCTTCCACCAGTCAAAGTGTTGTATTGGAGATTTTAAAATTACTTTCCACGGCGATAAGAGTTATAAGTTGCAACGATGGGTAAAATCGTAATGTCGCGGAAAGTGGTTCTTGGTGACGATGAGCTACCAACAGAGTGGTATAATATTCTGCCGGACCTCCCTAAGCCTCTTCCACCACCCATAGACCCGACTACCAAGGCTCCAGGACCCGGCATCCTGCCGCGGCTCTTCACTAAGGAGCAGTTGAGCCAGGAGATGAGTGGTGAAAGGTGGATTAGAATTCCTGACGAGGTTAGAGATGCGTATAGGCTTTGGAGGCCGACTCCGCTTATTCGCGCTGTGAGGCTTGAGAGAGCTCTTAAGACGCCGGCAAAAATATATTACAAGTTTGAGGGCGTCTCGCCTCCTGGCTCACATAAGCCGAACACGGCGGTAGCTCAGGCCTACTATTACATGAAAGAGGGTGTCGAGAGGGTTACGACGGAGACTGGTGCGGGGCAGTGGGGTAGCGCTCTCGCCTTCGCCTGCATGCTCTTTGGTCTTAAGGCTACGGTTTACATGGTTAGAGCAAGTTACGACCAGAAGCCTTACCGCAGAATTTTGATGCAGGCGTGGGGGGCGGAGATTTTGCCTAGTCCCAGCGATAGGACTGAGTTTGGGAGAAAGATTCTGGCGTCTGACCCTAAAAACCCTGGCAGCCTTGGTATAGCAATTAGCGAGGCAATAGAGGACTCTCTGAGCCATGACAACGTGAAATACAGCATAGGCAGCGTGGCGAATCACGTCTTGCTCCACCAGACCGTTCAGGGGCTAGAGGCCAAGAAGCAGTTGGAGCAGCTGGACGAATATCCGGACATAGTTGCAGGCTGTGTGGGCGGCGGGAGTAGCTTCTCCGGCCTCTTCTGGCCCTTCTACTATGACAAGGTCACAAAGAAGGCGCCGAAAAATGTAAAGTTTGTGGGTACGGAGCCGACGGCCTGCCCCACCATGACTAAGGGGATTTACACATATGACTTCGGAGACACAGCGAGACTGACTCCCATGTTACCCATGTATACGCTAGGCTCCGACTTCATTCCCCCGCCAATTCACGCAGGTGGTCTGAGGTATCACGGCGACGCACCGACCCTCTGCCTCCTCTTAAAGGAGGGATACATTGAGCCGAGAGCGTATAATCAGGTCGAGGTCTTCGAGGCCGCTACAATCTTCGCCCGGACCGAGGGGCTCCTGCCTGCTCCGGAGCCGAGCCACACGATAAAATTCGTAATCGACGAAGCCCTCAAATGTAAGAGGACTGGTGAGGAGAAGGTTATTCTGTTCAACCTCTGCGGCCACGGGTTCTTCGACCTCCAAGCGTATCAGGAATTCTTCGAAGGGAGACTCCAGCCATGGGAATATCCTGAAGCCGAGGTCAAGAAATCCATCGATCGCCTCTTATCAGAATATCCATGGGTGAAGGACCTACCATATCTCAAGTAGCGTCATATAGCCTATGAGAGATTTAATAATTAGACCCGGGACCCAGTTATCTAGGAATTGGTCCTAACGGACACGTTTTTGATTCAGCTGGCCCAGAGGAGGAGGCTCCATTATAAAATCTGCAGAAGATGCGGTGCTAGAAATCCTCCTGACGCTGAAAAATGCAGGAAATGCAGGAGCCTTAATCTAAGGTGGAAGAAGAGAGAACTCAAGAGATAATACTTACAGGAATCCTCGTGTCTGGTTTAGTTCACTCCTTCTCCTTCACTTTAAGGTGGGTTGTCTTGAGAGGTATTGAGGAGAAGGCTGGGTGTATTTCGACTGAGAGGTCTCTCTTATCCGGTGGAGCGGCGATTACCCATGCGTATTTGATTCCGCTTGGAGATGTCCCTACATTCGGATGATACCCCTTCTCTATCAAGACTACGTCACCGTCTCTGACGAGGTAAGCATCCTCCCCCCATTCATCCATCAAGAGCTGGACGCCGAAGCCAGGTGACATGCCGTAAAAGATGTAGGCCTCCGGCTTACCGTCGTGCCTATGCGGGGGATAGCTTGTCCAAGAGCCTCCGACCCCCTCCGTGTATCCCGCCAAGAACCGGTCCACGGGGTCGTCTACACCTATCATGAGGTAAATGTGCCTGGCATAGCAGTCTTGGCCGGACTCGATTTTCTCCGAGTCGCCGAGCCGCTTGATGAACTGGCTCCGCTGATTGACTCCTTTTGCCTCAGCGACGTAAATGCTGGCTTCGCCTTCCACTTCCACCCTCAACGGTGCTCCGGAGGGCGAGTAGAGCATGTCCCTAACACCTAGTCTCTCTCCATTCACGTTTGCCTCGCCGTCGGTTGAGAAGATTAGCCGCTCGCATTCACAGGCACTCATCTCGAAGCTTCCCCGCTCCTTAGCTCTAAAGCGGTAAAGGGAGAAGTCACCTGTCTTGAATAGCCTCTCAAGGCGGCCGTACACAGCTTCAGACCTTATCAAAGCTCCCCTCAAACCTGAGAACGCACCGGCCAGCTTATTTTGGAGATTCACGCCCCGTTATCTCGTCAATCCTCTTCAGGTCGTCTGAACTGAGCTTAACGTCGACGGCGGCCAGATTCTCCTCAAGCTGCTCGGGCCTCGTGGAGCCTATGATTGGCGCGGTTACCTCGGGCCGGTGTAGCAGCCAAGCGAGGCTGAGTTGAGATAATGTTATTCCCTTCTCCTTCACCATCAGCGCGAGCTCTTCCACGATCTTGAGGTTCCTCTCGGTGAGAAGAGGATTTACTGTTGGGCTGTAGGTTGACCTCGCATCCCGCCCTACTCCCCCCAAATACCTACCCGCCAAGAGCCCCTGGGCAAGAGGCGAATAGCATATCACGCCAAGACCTGTCTGCCGAACTAATGGAAAGAGCTTCTCCTCGGCGTCGCGCTGGAGGAGGTTGTAAAGCGGCTGGACGCTCACAAACTTCACGAGACCTAACCTCTCAGACACCGCGAGGGCTTGGGATATCTGCCAAGCTTCAAAGTTTGAGCACCCGACGTAGTGGACGAGGCCAGAGTTTACGAGGTCGTCGAACGTCCTCATGGTTTCCTCGAGAGGAGCCGAATTATCGTATCCATGTGCCTGATAAAGGTCGATGTAGCTGGTCTGAAGTCTTGAGAGGCTGTCTTTCACCGACTTCATTATGTGCTTCCTCGATAAACCTTCATCATTAGGGCCTGTTCCCATCGGAAATCTGACCTTCGTGGCGATGACCAGAGACTCCCGGTCGACAGTCTGAAGAAACCTTCCCAAGAGCCTCTCAGCGTAGCCGACATGCGTCACAGGCACCGGAGCTATCGCACCATGATAACGGTTCGCGGTATCAATTGTGTTTATCCCCATGTCAACCGCCTTTCTCCAAAGCCTTATTGTCGCTTCTTCGTTGATTTTTCTGACCCCATAAGAGTCCACTTCTGGGAGAGTTGGGAGATACCATGTTCCAAGAATAAGGCATGAGACTTTTAGCCCGCTATTTCCAAGCCTCCTATACTGGATAGGCATCACGCGCCACCTAGCCCAAGATACATGCGCCCAAGCTCCTTATTATTGAGGAGCTCAGACGGGTCGCCCTCAAACAACACTCGGCCACCGACCAGCAGAACCGCGTGGTCTGAGAGCTGGAGAGCCTTAATCACGCTCTGCTCAGCTATTAAAAGCGTAAACCCGTGCTCATCCCTCAGCCTCCTCACAACATCAAACACTGTGTTGACCATTTTTGGAGCCAGATTTGCCGTAGGCTCGTCAAGCATGATGACCTGCGGCCTCCTCATAAGGGCCATGCCTATCGAGAGCATCTGCCTCTCCCCCCCACTCAGGCTAGAAGCCTTCCTTCCGAGCATCTCTCGGAGAAATGGGAAGAGCTGGAAGACTTCTTCGGTCCTCTCCCTCCTCTCCTCCTCAGAGAGCATGTACCCACTCATAATCAGGTTTTCTCTCACGGTGAGGCCCGTGAACAGGTTGTTGAGCTGGGGGAGATAAGCTATGCCCAAACGCGCTATCTCGTGAGGGGGCTTTCCAGCAATCTCGACGCCATTGAACCTGATGGACCCCTCAATAATGTTGGTCTGACCGAAAATTGTCTTGAGCAGCGTGCTTTTTCCACTTCCGTTGGGCCCCAGTATCGCTGTTATCCGCCCCTTCTTAGCGCTCATCGAGACTCCAAAGAGTATCTGCAATTTGCCATATCCGGCGTCGACATTCTTAACGGAAATCAAGCTAGCTTCTCACCGAGATAACTCTCAACCACGTCTGGAATCGAGAGGACGTGTTCAGGAGACCCATCAGCTATGAGCCTCCCGTTGAACATTGCGAGAACCCTGTCTGCATGCTTTATAGCCAAGTCCAGCCTATGCTCAACGAGAAGCGTCGCCAGCCTGAGCTCATAGACGGAGCTTCGAATGTGTGATAGGACGGACTCTGCTATGACCGGGTTAAGCCCGGCGGTGGGCTCGTCCATTAAAATGACCTTAGCACCGCTCATGATTACCCTCCCCAGCTCGAGGAGCTTCATCTGGCCGCCACTAAGCTTCCCCGCGGGCTGGTCTTTAAGCTTGTCAAGCCCAACGAGTTCCATGATATGAAGGGCCCTCTCGGTAAGCGCAAGCTCCTCTCTTATCCAACGCCGTCTGAAGGGCGCGTATCTTATCTTCTCCCCAACCATCATCCCAGCGGCTATCAATAAGTTGTCTAAAACTGTTAGGCTTGGGAAGATTCTCGCGGTCTGAAAAGTTCTGATTATTCCGATACCGAAACGCTCGTGAGGCTTCAGATGCGTGATGTCCTCGCCGTTCATCAATATCTTCCCTTCGTCTGGGTAGTAATAGCCTGCAATCAGGTTAATCAGAGTACTCTTTCCGCTACCGTTAGGGCCTATTAGAAGCGAGAAGACACCCTCATTAAGCGAGAGGTAAACGCCCTCGACGGCGCGAATGCCGCCGAACCTCTTCTCCAAACCTAGGCATTTCACTAGCCCATCGTCCAAACCCTTAAAAAATCTTGAAATATTTCCGAATTTAAGTGTATTTCCCTCTGTACTCGGCTGCCCATTCAACACTGTCTGTTGAAGCCCTGTAGGTGCCCACGACCCTCCACTCGAGCTTGTCGCCAACCTTTTCGATAGCCCAGACGTCGTAGTCACCACCTACCCTGTCACCGCTCTCGTTAAGAATTGCCCAACCCGAGGCCCCGAAATATTGGCTACTTACGCTAGGCAACACAGCCTTGACGGCCGTCGTGTCGTACTTGTCAGCCGTGATAATTGACAGGACAATTATCCATAGGATGTCATACATGGTGTAGGTGTATGTCTCCGGTTCCCTTCCATATACCTGTCTTACATGGTTTCTAACGCGGTCGAATATGTCGCTTGTGGTCGCCGCGAATATCGTGTGTAAGAATTTTGTGTCGACGTTGAACTGGGCGGCTGCAGGGTCGTTCTGAATGTCTCCTGAGCCGGCGGTGCCGTCGCTTCCAAACCATCTCACGGACCTCAGCACGTCACGCTTCGCTGCCTCCTGCAGAATCAACACGCCCTCCTCAAACGAGATTAAATGGACTGCAACAGCCTCCTTCCCGTGCTTCGCAATCGCGTCCCTAACCTTACTCTCGAGCGTTGCAACTTCCGTGGCGAACTCCTTCGCGTCAGGGTTATACCTAATCCCCGAGTCAACAGCCCCTCCGAGCCTCTTAAACGCGCTCTCAGTAGCGCTCTTCAGCCCATCGCCGTAAGTATCGCCCCTCCACATGGGCACGTAGAACTTGATACCCGCGTCCCACATTAGCCGAGCTAAAGCAGGCCCCTGCTTCCTGTCATCTGCGATCAGCCTAAAAACGTTGTCTCCGGGAACGGCTAGGTCTACAGCCGTAGAAGATTGGCTTACGACTAATATGTTGTTCTCGTCGGCGTATGTCTTTAAGTTCCTAATTTCACGGCTGCTCAGGGGGCCAGCGACCATCTTGATTCCTCGCGCAGCGAGTGCTTGAAGCTTAGCTAGAGCCTGCTCAGGCTGAGTCGCGGTATCCTCGATCTCCAAAACAACCCTGAGGTTTGGGTTAACTTTGGACAGCCAGTTGTTTATGTCGTCCCTTGCCAGTTCGAGAGATGCCTTATGGTTCTCCCCGAATGTCCTGAGGTCGCCTGAGAGGGAGAGCAAAGCTCCGATTCTTATCTCGCCGGTCAGAGTAACTTTCTTGTCAACAAGTGATGCGGGAATGTATGGCAGCCCGTCTCCAAGTTTAACTACAGCTTGCTCGAGAAGCGGCGGCAAGGGCTTCACGGGTTGAGGCTGCTGAAGCTCCTGCCTCACTGTAGTCGTCAAGACGACGGTCCTCTGCTGAACGACGGTGGT
The DNA here is from genome assembly GCA_025059595.1 of Candidatus Calditenuaceae archaeon. Lineage (GTDB taxonomy): Archaea > Thermoproteota > Nitrososphaeria_A > Caldarchaeales > Calditenuaceae > HRBIN02. Next base: position 51,887 of record JANXDI010000015.1, read on the forward strand.
TGTCAGAGTAGAGGGTGGGCTCAGCGTCGGCGCAGCGAAAATCCCTATAACGCCACCGACAATTAGACCTACAACGAGTAAACCTACAGCTGCAACCGTAGATACGGCGTATGTTTTACTCCTGTTCATGGTATGCTATGATAAATAGTTTAGACTATATAAACTTTAAATTGACCGGCCGGCTAGGTAACGGACAGACTCTTGATAGACCCGGCAATAATCAACACTCTGATTTTCTCCGGTATAGCTTCCATGTCGAGCGTCGGCTTAACCCTAACTTACCTTACTACACGCGTCCCCAACTTCGCCCACGGGTCCTTCCTCACGGTTGGCGCCTATGTGGCCGTTTACTGGGCCCAGATTCTTAGAAGGAGCCCATACGAGGTGCTAATTCTGTCTGCACTTCTCGGAGGGTTACTTGCCGTGGCACAGTATAAGATTATCCTAAATCCTTTGAGAAAGAGAGGGGCTTCGTCCACATATCTGATGATTGCGACACTTACAGTCGCGTTCTTCATATTTGGGGTGATGAGCATATTAGCTGACTATTTCGGCCGAGTCTATAGGGTAAGGACAAACTACATCTCCCTCAGGTCGTTTGACTTCGTGATAGCTTCAGTCCCGTTTGTGATGTTTCTCGCGATAGCATCAGTCGTCACTTCAACAATCCTCCTTTACATCTTCCTAAACAAGACGAGGCTTGGTGTTGCGATGAGGGCTTCCATCGAGAACCCAGACTTGGCTCAGGTATTGGGTATAGATATTGAGAGGATGTACCTACTTGCTTGGTTTATCAGCGGGTCTCTGGGAGGACTCTCTGGCTTGATGTATGCTATGTGGCTTCCTGTGACGACGACTTCAGGGGACGAGTTCCTTCCGACGATATTTGCGTCGAGCATTTTGGGTGGGCTTTCCAGCATTTTCGGCTCCCTAGCCGGAGGAGTCTTGGTGGGGGCAGCTAATTCAGTTATTCCGCAGATAATAGCGGCCATGGGCTTCACAGAGATAATACAGTATCGGCCTGTTATTCCACTACTCATAATGTCCGTGGTCCTCCTAACCATTCCACGGGGACTGACATCCCTAACGTTTCGGACGGTGAGGCCTAGTAAATGATGCCCTCTGACCAGATTGTAAGGTTCATCCTAGACTTGGCCCCCTGGATAGCCGCCTATCTCGTGATATCGCTGAGCCTTAACCTTGAATATGGTTTTGGCGGCATACCCAACTTCGGCAAAGTGCTTTGCGTCACGGGAGGTGCTTTCCTTATCGGCGCGCTCCCCGGTCAGCTCATAGTATCGGCCTACAATCTCGGGCAGGGGCTGAATTATTTCGACAACCACGCGCAGATAATGCCTCGTGTAAATGACTTCTTGTCGCGAGACCCTCTTCTCTCAATAGCCCTGCTAATCTTCACGCTCGCTATGGCCATGCTTGTCGGTGGGGGGCTTGGGCTTATCTCGAGCATACCGGCCGTCCGTCTTCGAGAGGAGTATCTTGCCATGACATTACTTGCCATGGGCGAGATACTCATCCTGATTGGCGACAATTATAAAAACCTCATCGGAGGCACTTTGGGTGTTTTCGTCCCGAGCTTCCTTGGTTGGATACCTGTCCCGACGAGGAGCTACGTCCTCACTGCCATTCTTGTGGGTATAGCGGTTCTGGTTTTCGTCTTCGTTCAGCTTTTGACGAGGTCCCCTTATGGCAGGCTTCTAAGGTCCATCAGGGATGATGAGGTACTTGCGCAGGCACTAGGACGAGATATTGTGAGCGTCAAAAGAAAGACCATAATACTTGCAGGGGCCTTGGCGGGGTTGGCTGGCGCTATGCTAGCGTTGACCACGGGCGCCGTGAATGCCAAGAATTACAGCAGAGCCAACCACACATTCATACCTTGGGTGATGGTTCTTGTCGGAGGTGCGGCGAATAATTGGGGGACGGCTCTCGGTGTCATGGTGTTCATGGTCTCGTCAAGGCTTATCGATGCCTTTAAGCGCGAGTTAGAGCTTTACCTCCCATTCGACGTCGTATGGCTGACTCCGCTACTTCTTAGTACCACGCTTCTGATAGTGATGTTTTTCAGGCCCGGCGGAATTATCCCGGAGGCCCGGACGCAGACGCTGAAGCCCAAGGAGCTAAAAGAGCTTAAAAAGTCGACCCAGCCTAAAAATTAGCTTATGAAGAAAGTTACGGCCGTGCTAGTACACTTAATAACAAGGCATCAAAAGGTCGATTAGGAGTTGGGGAAGATAAGGACAAGGAAGGTCAAGGTACTTGCCGCGGAGATATTCGAGAACTACCCAGACCGAGTTAAGCCTGATTATCAGTCTAATAAGACGCTGGTAGAGGAAGTTCTCATAGGGACAGTTTCACAGAGGCTAGTAAACCAAGTTGCCGGTTACCTCACTACTCTGGTTAAGAGACGTCTTAAGGAGAGCAAAGCACAAGCAGAGGCGGAGGAGCCGGCCGAGGAGGTTAACGCTTAATATTTCCTCGCGGCTCAATTTTTCAGCGGAGGCCTCAGAAACATAAATGAGTATTGAGGAAAGGAAGAGGGACCACATTAGAATTGCGCTGGAGAGTGAGTCGGCGCAGAGGGGCAGCAACTGGCTCGAATACGTACATATGATACCGAGAGCGGTCCCTGACATTAACGTAAACGACGTTGAAATCTCTGCTACTTTCTTGGGGAGGTGGTTTTCGGCACCTTTTTTGATCGAGGGGATGACCGGTGGGACTGAGGAGGGTGCACGGATTAATGCCGTTCTAGCTGCTGCTGCTGAGCGGGCACGCATTCCTATGGGAGTCGGAAGTCAGAGAGCTGGTATAGTGAGGCCGGAGCTCCGCTATACGTTCAGGGCTGCTCGCGAGGCGGGGCAGGGGGCTTTTCTCATAGCGAATATCGGAGCGGCGCAGTTGGTGAAGCATGGAGTTGGGTTGGCGTGGGAGGCGGTGAAGATGATAGAGGCAGACGCTCTGGCGATTCATGTCAACTTGATACAAGAGATTATTCAGCCCGAAGGCGACCGCGAATTTAGAGGCTTCCTAAAACTCGCACGAGATGTCTGTAGGGAGATTGGAGTACCTGTAATTGTGAAGGAGGTAGGTTGCGGAATATCCTACGAAGACGCCGTCGCCCTAAAGAATATCGGAATTTCAGCCGTAGATGTTGCAGGTAAAGGAGGAACAAGCTGGATCGAAATTGAGAGGATGAGGGCGCTAGATGCCGGGAGGCACGATAGGGCACGACTGGCTGAGGTCTTTACGGACTGGGGTATTCCGACCGCTGCGTCTGTGCTTGAAGCTGTTAAAGTTGAGGGGCTGGAGGTGGTCGGTTCGGGCGGCATTAGGAATGGCCTTGAAGTGGCTAAGCTTCTTCTTCTCGGAGCCTCGATGGGCGGGATGGCTATGCCCTTTCTCAGGGCGGCCGTCCGCGGTGTCGAGGAGGTTGAAAATCTGGTCAGACAACTCGGGGAGGAGCTGAAAGTAACCATGGCCCTTTGCGGCGCCACAAACCTTGCAGAGTTCAAGAAAACCCAGTATATCTTGACAGGGCGGTTAAGGGAGTGGGTGGAGCAGAGAGCGGCCAGTAGACTAAGCTTAGGACCCCAACCTAAATTATGACGGGTAGACGTAAGTGATAGGCTAGATAGAGAATAACCGCAACCGCCATGTATGATGCCCAAGCCCTGAGAGAGGTCGTGATAATCTTCAACCCATCGAGAGGGCTGAAGGGTATTAGGTTTATCAGGCCCATGAGCGCGTTCAGCTGCCCCACTAGCATTAGGGCGGTGGAGCTACTCGCATCCAAAAGATTGAGAAGAGTATACGCTATGTAGATGGTTGGTAACAATACCGCAGCCACCACCAAGTTTACAATAGGTCCGACTGCCGCTATTCTAGCAACGCTCCGCTGAGTGATATGACCGAATATCACAACGGCGCCTGGCGCGATGAATTTGATGGGTAGGAGGATTGAGACTAAGCTGATTATGGAGCCAAAAAGGTTCAGTCTGAACCTCGCCCAGAATCCCTGCCTCAGCGCCTCCAGCTTATGAGCAATCTCATGAGCCAAAAAGGAGGCTACAACCGCCGCAACGACAAAAATTAAGAGGGGGGGCCCCAGCCAACCAGCCAGGGGATAAATCATCGAGAAAGTGACCCCCGCAACGATACAGGAACCCGCGGCTAAGTGTAACACCTCTGACCCCTTCTCCATCGCAGTAAGTCTAGAGAGAAGCATCTCGGTCTTTAACGCCAGCATAGTCGCAGGACGGGGGGCCCCGCTCTGAGGCCTGGCCTCTCTCCTCTCAATCTCCATCATATTACGTGCGAGGTAGAGAGCCTTGCATTCATGAGCTTCTGGAAGCCTATGTTTTGAGCAGAAATAATCCCCACAGTAGGCGCACTTGAAGGGTAATACCTCCTCCGCCCCGCATTTGCTACAGCGCATCCTATATCCTTGACCAATCGTAAACTCCATCACCGAGCCTTAAACTTTCCCCCAATAACTGAGGTCGGTGGCCTAAAACTCCACCCCGCGGCCAGCTACGACAGTCAGGGGGGTCCCTAAAATTAGAAGCTACCCCCAAGAGAACGCAAAACCATCGGTGAAAGATACATTTATGAGTATCACGTCACTGTTCTTTGAGGAGCCGTGGTAACACTTACGCCTTCTTCAGGAGATAATATGGGCATCATGTTCCAGCTACTGTGGTTCCTCTTCCTCTTGACCTTCTTCTTCATCTATCCCTACTTTGGGCAGAGAACACAGCTGGCTTTTGTCCTCAGGTACATTGAGAAGAGACTCGCTATTCTCAAGCAAGTAAGGGACGAGGTCAGGGATAGGACAATCAGCACCATCAAAACATACATTGAGGGGGGCAAGGACTCCTCCTCAATTGAGAAAGAGTTAGACAATCTGATGGAGTTCTTCTATATTGCCCCAGAGTCGATGGACCCATCCGGAATAGTGTACAAGTTAGAGCATATTCTAGAGATTGGTGACTCTCGGTTTGAGGAGAGCGTAGCGAGGATGGCGCCTAGGGCTGATGTTCACCGGGTTAAGACGCTAACGAACCTAGTTGAGGTCGCCAGGGCCCTTAACTTAATCTATAGAGTCGTGAGGCATTATTATCTCTTGGGCAGAAGGACGGCGAACTATTTTCTAGCTCTTCAAATACAGATACAGTTACCCATGATCATGGAGCTGGCTGAGTCGTATAGGCAGGCATCCTACGCTTTTCTCAAAGGTCTGCCTATAGGCGATGGGATAGGTGTCTTGTCTGCCGCGAGATTCGTCAGGGAGAGTAAGAAGATATCAGAGACCGAGATAGCCAAGGACACGTGGCTTGACGTCGTAGAGTTTGAGGGTAGGAAAGTGTTTGTGGTCCGACCAATTGGCCCCGGTGGAACAGTTGGGCGGCCTGGTGAGGCAGTTAGAAAGCTGGTCTACGAGATGGACACCAACCCTGACCTGATAATAACTATTGATGCGGCCTTGAAGCTTGAGGGCGAGGAGACTGGGAAAATAGCTGAAGGTGTTGGAGTCGCGATAGGAGGCCCGGGAATAGACAAATTCAAAATAGAGACGCTCGCGAAGGAGAAAGGTGTTCCGCTCTACGCAATCGTGATATATCAGTCAATAATAGAGGCGATAACGCCCATGAGGGAGAACATCCTGAAGTCAGCAGACACGGTGGTGAACAGAGTGAAGGAGCTGATAAGAGACAAAGTCCCCTCAAACGGGACTGCAATCGTGGCCGGAATAGGGAACACAATAGGAGTGGGCCTTTAAGGCAGTGGTCACAACATGCAAGAGAATGTGAAAGGATTCGGTCAAGAAGGCGCCTTGGCTAGGGCTAGGATTGTTCAGTTTAATCCCATCACGCAGTTAAAGTGCAAGAGCTGCAGTGCGATTCACACAAGGCCGCACAAAGATGGAGACTATATCTTCAATAGTGTAGAGGAAAAGTGTCCGAACTGTGGAGGAACCTCACATTTGATAATAGGCATCTATGTAGAAGACCAGAAGCAGCCCAAGCCTAAGTAAAAACCCTCAATCCTACTCTCAGCCGAACTTTAAGCAAGCTCCCTCTTGGCAAGAGCGGCCTCACGAGACACGTAAGAATGAGGCTCTATCCGGGCGTTAGTCAGTAGCGACCCTCTCTCTACAACAGAGTTGTCCCCGACGATGCTTACCCCAATTACAACGGTAGGCTCAGTCCTCGAGGACAAAATCTTCGCATGCCTCGCGATAATCGCATCCTGAACATAACCTCCCTCACCTACATAAACCCTGTCGTGGAGGGCGGACCTCTCAATTGTTACGCCGTCACCTATATAGCAGTAGTTATCGATGTATGCGTCACCTATGATGACGTCGTCTCCAATCTGGCAGTGCCTACCTATTAGGACATTTCCATCAACCTTTATTCTACCCTCTTTGACTTTTCTAAGAATCTCGTCTCTCCTCCTGATGGAGGCTTGGCTCTGCCCAAGTATCCAGAGCCGTGAGCTCCCGTGCTCGTAGATTGGCGGGCCGAAGAAATTATTCATCAATCCGCTGTCCATGATTCTCATCATGGATTCAAGGTAGAGTTCGGGCGTTCCAACGTCATACCATTCTCCGCTAGTCTCGTATGCGTAGACTTTATACCCCTTCTTTATCAGGTAGGGGATGAAGTCTAGCCCAAAATCTAGACGCCGAAGAGTGGCTTTCCTCGCTCTTATGTCCGGGTCTAAGCAAATCTTCCGAGAGTCATGCGAAAACAGGTATATTCCAGTACTCGCAAGGTTTGATGGCGCTTCTTCCCGGGGGGGCTTCTCCACAAAACCACTAACCCGCATCGCTCCATCCACATCCACCACACCGTAGGCAGACGGGTCGGAGACACGCTTCACCACCAAAGTAGCGAAAGCAGAGTTATCCTCATGATATTCTAAAAGATCTTTCAAGTCTAAGTGAAAAATATTGTCCCCTTGAGCCACAATCACAGGTGTGTTAACGTCGTAGTATTCTAGATTGATTAGAAAACTGTCCGCACTACCCACATCATCGATATTAGGCTGATATTTGATTGAAATTCTGGGAGAGATTCCGTATTTCAGCGAAATTCCGTGCCCTTCCTGAAAATAGTCGAAAAGGGACCGATAATTTATGTATCCCTTCACGCCGAAGATGAAGTTTCTGACGCCCTGCTGGGCGAGGTGCAATATGGTGTATTCAATTAGGGGGCGTCCAAGGAATCTGATTAAAGCCTTAGAGACTTCGAGGGTGAGGGGCTGAAGCCTCTTAGCCATGCCTCCAACGGGAATGAAGGCATGAAGCTCTGAAACTTGAGCCAATCCATCATCAATTATTCACACCAAGCTTGATAAGCATTTCCCCTAAGAGAATTAAAACCATAAATCATCCCCACTATAAAGTGTATGATGCTGCAGAAGTGAGACGGCCCAGTCCACGCGAATTAAGGAGAATGCAGGAGAGAATGCTGAGCAGTCTGGGACTCTCTATGGAGGAGCTGGGCCATGCTAAACGTGTCACAATCGAGCTCGAGAGTAAAACTATAAAGATAAATGGGCCGACCGTGGTGGCTATCAACTCTCAGGCTGGAAGGATTTATCAAATTGTCGGCGGTGAGGAGGCTGAAGCCGTAGAGAGAGAGGTCGAGGAGAAGGCTGCCTATGAGCCTAGCCCAGAGGATATAGCCCTTGTCGCCGCCCAAGCGGGGGTTCAGCCGGAAGTGGCGAGGGAGGCTCTAATAGAGTCTGAAGGCGATTTAGCTCGCGCAATCATAAACCTCAAGACTAAGAGGGGATAGAATCCCTTCAGGGCTTTCTTGCGAGGAGTATTGGGAGTGATTGGAGTAGGTCTTGAATCTGCTCTCTCCCATGCTGCGCCTCCAGATTATCAACCAAAACATCATCCAGGACTATTCCGCCGAGGAAATGTATGAGGGACCGTAGCTGGTCTATGCCGAGCGCAGGGATAAGTTCAAGGAAGCTATTAGAGTAGTGGTGCCTGTAGAGGGGTGTCTCGGCTCCGTGGGCTGATAGACTTGGCATTAAGGCCCTGTCGATAGATTGTATTCTAGCGGACATCTGGCTCGGCCATCGGGAGGCTATCAACACTCTGGCCCTCAGAGAAGACACGTTGTTGGCCGCTGTCATGAGACATCTGAGGACGCGCATTAAAGATACATACAGGGTCTCGGAGTCATTAATGAGCGGCTTAAGTGCCTCAGCCAAGCCTATGGGTGCAAGGAGATTCAACAGCCTCAAGCTCGGAGCGTCTCTGTGGAGCTTGCTGAGATAATGTGTACAACGTTCCAAATATTTGCCAAGCCTACCTAGCGAAACAGCGGCCTGCTCGATGAATATGGACTCCTCACATTCTCCGTCCTTTAAGAGCCTTAAGATGTTTATACCAATGAAAGATTGAATTCCGAAACCGCCAGGAACAGAGGACCTAATCGCGAATTGCGTGAAAAATGTGGCACCGTCTTGATGGAGGCTATAAAGGAGCGGGTCTGATGACTTAGCTGGCAAACCTAAACTTATTCTACCAGCCCATGCGAAACGCCTTAAGACATCGTCAATCTTAAGATTGCTCTTAAAGCTCGGCAGATGACCTCCATCCCCCCTTATCGAGAAATCGATGAGGTCATAGATACTTTCAGGAAGCCCGTAGCAGGGGTCTGGCGAAAATCTATGGCCTGACTCCCCGCCAGCCTTCACTAGGAAGTCGTTGAACACTATGCTCAGCATTCTCTGAGGAGTACTTTCATCTCCTCCCTCTAGCGACGCGCTGAAGATATGGGTGGGGGTCATGGCCGCAGGATATAGGTCGAGCTCGCCGAGCAGGTACTGTCTCTTCAGCTGCCTCGGGAAAAGCTTTTCTACGACAAGCCTCTGAGAAAGTGTCTCGTATACGTATCGGTTGAAATATTCGCGGCTGCCCTTTTCGAGGGATTTTTGAAACGCGGCATGGAGCATGTGTATGGGAGGGGCGGATGGCGCGATGTTTGAAGTCTTATCTATGTCAACTTTACTCATAATCAACTCGGCTCTGATGTAGTCTTCCACAAGCCAGCGGGGAATTATGTTGGCATGAAGCTCTTCAAGCCTCTTCTCAACTAAAACGCTGACCCGACGTGCGAGGTCCGCCGAGGTCTGCAGAGCCTCAGCTATGTATTCAGCCAAGACTCCTCTGTGAATGGGTTCAACTGAATAATCCCAATTCTGCACGAATACCCCACCTGATATTGACCGCCTATGGAGATTCCTCACCATATCGAGCATGTTTTTTCCAAGCGATGTTAGCGAGTAGGTGCGCGTCTTGCTTGAATATTCGATAAGACCGGCCCGCATGAGTGTTTTGAGATGATAAGTAAATTTCCCAACGGCTCCCTGCTCTCCCAGCCTCGTGTATTTTATCAGCTCTGAGAAGCTCATCTGTGCAGTTTGCAGAGCCTCAATAATTGAAAGCCTGATGGGTGAGGAGATTGCTTTGATTATCTGGACTATCTCGGTGTTATCATCCTCTCCTCTCATAACCGAGCTTCATAGAGCGTGTCCACGTCTAAAGCTTTTACTAGCCTTTCGGCGCGATACCTTAAATTACCCCCTGCCGAAAAATAAGGCGCGGAAGGGCGGGCCCGTAGCTCAGCCAGGTGGAGCGGCCGGCTCATAACCGGTAGGTCGTGGGTTCGAATCCCACCGGGCCCAACATTCACACTGCACGGCATGGTTTTCAGAGAAACAACACTCCGAAACGAGTTTTCTAATAGCTAGCGAATTCGGTTGAAAGCTGTGGAAATTTGCTGAGATGTTATTGAGGCTGTTTGCTTCTCCACCTCATGATGAAGCCGAGGCCTCCCGAGATTGCTCCTGCCGCGAGAATCAGTATGAATATTGTAATCCATAGCGGGTATCCGAGTGGAATTCCGTAGAAGATGTTTGTATGGACCTGTCCCGGGTTCCATCCCCGTCCGCCCACTTCGGGCGGGAGCATCGCTGCTCCACCCAGATAGCCTCCCAGCATCATCAGCCACGTCGCGCCCACGACACCTACGTTCATCAGAATTAGGTGGACCCAGGCTAGCTTTTCGGCCAGACCCGAGTAGGGCTTTTCAAGTACAGATTCGATGTAATTGTAGAATAGGGCTGTCACAGCTACACCCATCACACCCACTATAAGGTATGTGAGGTATCCCATGGTGAACCACATGCCTGCCGAGCCGAATGCTATGACCCTGCTCGGCTCCGGTCTCAGAAAGAAAATCTGCCCGACTACGATGTAGAGGGTTATTAATGTGGCTAGCGCTCCTTGGATGATTGCGGCTCCTATGAACCTTGAAGCCCATTTACTAACTTTCATATAATTTCAACCATTTACATAATTTTCTGGGTGAGATTTATACCTTAACACAATAAACTGTCCCGTGAAGGTGCAAAAACTCGATACTCAGCAGTCTTTGCTGTTCGAAATAACCAATTAAGGAGCTTTTACCGTCCTACGCAAGCGTAATCAGGCCGCGCCTTCAGCTTATGGATGTTCTTTTGGGCCTCCATTCTAGCTAGGCTTGGGTCTAAATACTCCTTAATGCTGGGAGCTATGTGGCTGTAGTATGGACCCCCTGCTCTTCACAATTGTTGTTGGTTTGCTGGGCGCTGTCGCCTCCGTTCTCCTGATATGGTTCGTTGAGAGGCTTCCAAAAGGGCCGGAGTCTTTCGCCGTTATATGGCGCGCGATTCGTGAGGGGTCCGGAGCATATCTTAGGAGACAGTTCAGGACGATTGCCTTGATTGCGGCCGCCATCGCCGTTCTGATTCTGGGCAGCTTCTCCATCTTCCCACAGTTGGGGGGTGCTACATACGGTGCTGCGATGGCCGGGAGCTTCCTTCTCGGAGTCACCTTCTCTCTAACCGCAGCCTTCATCGCGATGGACGCTGCGACTAGGGCCAACGTTAGGACAACATACGCTGCATCTCGGAGCAGCGTCGACGCACTCCGAGTTGCTACTCTTGGTGGCGCCTCGCTAGGCCTCGCCGTCATAGCAATGAGCCTGCTCGGCCTCTCCCTGCTTTATGTCGCCTTCAGGGACCCGGGACTTCTAGCAGGCTTCGGCTTCGGTGCGAGCCTAGCCGCGCTCTTTGCGCAGCTCGGTGGAGGGATTTACACGAAGAGTGCTGATATCGGTGCTGACTTGGTGGGGAAGGTTGAGGCGGGGATACCTGAGGACGACCCGCGGAATCCTGCTGTCGTAGCTGACCTCGTAGGCGACAATGTGGGTGATGAGGCTGGTAGGGGTGCCGACCTCTTCGAGTCAGTGACTGCTGAGAACCTTGGAGGCATGATTATCGCTCTCGTGGTCTCGATAATTCTCTTCAACGGCATCAACGAGCTCTACGTGGTTACGCCTCTGATAATTAGGGCGCTGGGTGTTATTGCAACTTTCGTAGGTATTTTCTGGGCTGCATCGCGAAAGAGCTTCAAGGAGGCGATAGGCCCTCTTAGAGAGGGGCTTATAGTCACGAGCATTCTGGCCGCTATCTTGATGTATGCGGCTAGCTGGCTGATATTTGGTCCTCAGGGGCTCCCCCTATACGCCGCGATGATTATCGGTCTCGTCGCTGGAGTCCTGATAATGTTCTACAGCGAATACTACACCGGACTGAGGTCTAAGTATGTCTCGCTCATAGCGCAGAACTCTCTCTCAGGGCCGGCCCTGACGACGATGACTGGCATATCTACGGGGATGATATCCTCCCTGCTTCCCGTAGTGACTGTCGTAATTGCTATTGCTTTATCGTTTATTCTTGGCAGCTACTGGTCCAGCCTATCTGGCCTCGGCGACCCTCTACTCGGTGGAATTTATGGGACTACGATGGCGACCATGGGCATGCTCTCTACGGCGGGCTTCATCCTGACTATGGATGGTGTTGGGCCTATCGTGGACAACGCTGGGGGGATAGCTGAAATGGCAAACGCTGAGCCCACAATCAGGGAGCGGCTGGAACCGTTAGACGCTCTCGGAAACACAACAAAGGCGCTCACCAAGTCTTATGCCATGGGCTCCGCTGCCTTGGCCGCACTTCTACTTTTCCAAGCCTTTATCCTCGAAGTTGCCAGATACATGGCCGGAATCTTTGAGCTTGTGGCCATAGGGCCAGAGGAGGCTCATGGCCTTTTGAAGAGCGTCGGGGCGCTAACTACGGGGCTTCAGCTCAACTCTCCGGCCGTAGTTATCGGGCTCTTTATCGGCGGCATGATTCCTTTCCTCTTCTCCGGCCAGGCCATGAACGCCGTGGCAAGCGGGGCATATAGAATGGTGGAGGAGGTTAGGAGGCAGTTCTCGACAATTCCAGGGATACTGGATGGGACTGGGCGGCCCGAGTATGGGAGGTGCGTCGACATATCCACATCGACGGCTCTGAGGCTCATGGTTGCGCCCACGCTGACTGTTACTCTCTCACCGATTCTACTTGGCATGCTGCTTGGATGGCAGGCAGTAGGCGCCCTCGTCCTAGGTGCAACCATTACGGCGATTCCACTCGCTATTCTAGGATTCTATGGAGGGGCTGCGATGGATAATGCGAAGAAGCTTCTTGAGATAGGGGGGAAGAAGGGGACCGACGCCCATAAGGCAGCCGTGGTGGGGGACACTCTCGGAGACCCCATGAAGGACACTTACGCTCCCAGCCTTCACATTCTGATAAAGCTGCTGAACACTCTTTCGCTAGTCTTCATACCGCTCTTCATGACCGGGCTAATACCCCTCTAAGGCCTCTCCCCCAGCGTAACCTGAATGTCTAATTTTTCACCACTCCTCAAGACCGTCAAAATTACAGTATCACCCGGACTAGTCCTCTCTACCATGTAGGTCAAGAGGTCGTCCATACTGCCAACAGGGCTCCCATTTATTGCGACAATGACGTCTCCCCCAACCCTATACTGTGTTCCAGCAACTGTGACAACCCTCAAACCTCCCCTCACCCCCGCCTTATCAGCCGGCCCACCCGGGACGACCGTCTCGACAAGTAGCCCCCTACTAACGTTGAGGCCGATCTCCTTAGCCACGAGGGCATTAATCTCGTTACCAGCTATCCCCAAATAACTGTGTCTATACGTGCCCTTTGAAATCAGGGCTGGAACTATCCTCTTAACAACGTTAGACGAGACCGCGTATCCTATGCCTGAAAACTGGCCCGTCGTCGACTCAATCGCAGTCGCGACACCTACTACTTCACCTCTCATATTCAGTATCGGACCACCTGAGTTTCCAGGATTAACCGCCGCGTCAATCTGTATTATCCCCGGGATAAGGTAGCCCCTGCCAGACTGGAGGAGCCTCCCCTTCTGGCTAACTATTCCGACGGTCACGCTGCCTGTCAGCTCGAAGGGATTCCCTATCGCTATTATCTGCTCGCCTATTCGGAGCTCGCTTGAGTCTCCAAGCTTGAGAGGCTTGAAAGTCACGTACTCGCCTCCTGTGACGATTCTTAGGACCGCTAGGTCTGTGTCCGGGTCTCTTCCCACAAGCTCAGCCCTAAAGGCCGCGCCACCTATAAAGTAGACAAAATATTCGACGCCTCCCTCAACCACGTGGTTATTCGTAATCACATGACCAGCGGAATCATAGACGAAGCCTGAGCCCACGGACTCTCCAAACCTGTATAGCGTCTTTATCTCGACAACTGAGCCCTTGACTAGCTCATAGACCGACGTAATGTTATACTGTTGATGGGTTACGATCGTCTGAGGCTTGGGGCTGCTTTCGAGTTCTGTGAGCTCAGCCCTTGCTGCTTGAAGGTCGCGTCTCAGAGAATTCAGCTCAGCCTGCAGGCCGGCTAACTGGCTCGTCAGACTTCGCAGGTCCTGCTGATAACTCATGACCTGAAGAAAGAGAAGAGCCGCTATGGCAAGTGAGACCGCTGAAACGGCAAATGCCGCTTTACTCAACTCCCCCGCACCTCTCTAGCCACGAGCCTCTTCAACACCCTCTCAATACCGGTTCCATACTGAGCCGCCTTCTTTTCCCTCTCAACTAGCTCCTCCGGAAGCCCAGCAACCCTCGCAACCTCCCTCAACACCACCTTCCTAACACCGCCGGAAATTCTGAACTCGGGCGGCAGATTATATGTGTTACTGACGATTCGTTCATCTAAATAAGGCACAGTAAAGAGCGCGCCTCCTAATGCGGCGGAGGCGTAGTCTCTCGGAAGACCGGCTACCCAAAGCTCACTCAAGTCCTTCTTCATCTCTGCCACGGCAGCTACGACGCCGCTGCTCTTAGCGAGGCGCAGATACTTCATATACCCACCGAAAAGCTCGTCCGCTCCCTGACCACTAACTACTTGCCTCCTCCCATCCAAGACCGCACGGAGCGAGCTAACGTAGATAAGGACCGCGAGCGCCTCATCCATCTTGGAGCGTAGCGGCAGATTTCTCGCGAGATAATTTCGCGACTCCACTATCTCCTTCTCGCTTAAGGCAACTTCGAGATAATCAGCTCCCAAAAGCTCTGCCGCCCTCTTAGAGGCCAAGAGGTCGTGAGACCCAGTGAGGCCGGCGGAGATGGCGAGAGGATTTAGGCCGAGAGTTAAGCATAACGACAGTAAAACAGAGCTGTCGAGACCGCCTGAGAAGAGCACAGCACATCCACGCGAGACAGACCTCCTAACTGAGGCCAGTAGCTCCTCATAAATCAGGTTAGCTGCATCCGATACGCTTGCAGGGGGTGGAGACGGAGGAAAACTTTTTATGACTTGCCCCTCGACCCTAGACTCATCGAAGCTGACACGCATATTATAATTTGGCGGAACTACCCTCATTTCTCCCCCTTCGATTCCTAGCAGGAGCGGCGGACAGGAAGCCGCTATTAGTTCAGCTGTTCGGTAATAGGCGAGGGGCGGAGACCCAACCGGCCCCGACTTCACAACCACGCATTCACCGCTCAGACGAATCTCCGAGCAGAAAGGCGAGTCCCTCAGCTCTGTGAGGCCTAAAATCTTTGAGGGCTGGAGGCTGATTACGAATCCCTCTCCTCTCTCATCAATAACACCAAAGCCCGCGTGGTGGACCATAAGCCTCACCCTCCCTCGCAAATCGGCAAGCTCGCTGAGTGAGACCCGACCTCCGTCTATGAAGAATTCGCTCCTCGGCCAACGGTGTGATAGTCTGAGCACCCTGTCCAAGGGTGCTGGGAGTTGAGAATCTTGCCGGGAGACTATTACGCAGGCTATCGCCATCTAGACTTGCTGAGGCTCTAGTGGCTCTTTTCTCTCATAAGTCTTCTCTCTACTCTTCTCCGTAAAGGGTCTGGAAGCTGAATCTCCGGGTCGCTCCTAATTGCGGGGTGGTAAGGGTCAACCAATATGACCTCGAACCACTTGTAGAGGCTGTCATACGTGAGTGGATAGCAGCCTATCGGATGGAGGTTAGGATACTTCTTCCTCGCCCTGTTTATCGCCTCTTCGGCCATCGTGACGTTTACTTTGTGTAGAACCGCGCCTATAGCCTTGGGCCGCCTTCCTGAGTTTGGGCGAGGCTTGCTGAAGCCGCCCCTCCTCACCCTAACACGCAGGACCACGAATCCTTGCTTCGCCTTATAGCCGATGCCCCGGGCCCTGTCAAGCCTAAGAGGCCTCTCCACCCTGACGACAGAGGGCTCCCTTCTCCAGAGAATCCTCCTCTCCCTAAGCAGGACCTTCAGCTCCTCCGGCCTACTCCTCCAAAGCTCGTTCAGCTCCGAATACAGCCCCATGGCTTCAGCCCTTCCAGCCTCATAAAAGCGGTATCACCCATGATAAAAACCCTAAAAGCGGTGCGAGAGTTGGCACGCTCCGTGAAGCGGTTTTATATATCTGAGGAATTAGATACATCAGGGTTGCTCAGACTCAAGGTCGGAGAATCTCTTGGAATGTGGGACTGGACAATAACCATCTGCAACGCCTGCTTATTAGAGATTGAAGATGATGCAGAAGTATTCAAGTGCAGTAACTGTGGAGCTGCCTTCCACGTCGACTGCTTTAGAAACTTAAAGAGCACCAAGTCCGCATGCCCGAGGTGTAGGGTGAGCCTAGATGAGCAGTGAAGAAGAGCCGAAGCCCGATGAGGAGGAAATAGTGGTTAACCTGATAGAGACTCCGAGGGGCCGCGTACCGGAGTTTGAGAGCACCTTCCGCGCCCTCGAGAAGATATCGGCCCGCCTTTTGGAGCAGGATGAGAAGATTGAGAGGGTCGCAGCCCGGCTAGCGAGCGGGGGGCAGATAGCGCCGGGCCAGCTGAAAGAGATACTGCAGGCAGTGGAGTCGGTCAGGGCTGAGCTAGCGGCTCTAACTAAGAGGCTGGAGCTCCTCGAGGATAGCCTTGGGGAGATACAGGAGAGGCTGAACCTTCTAGACTACATAGCTGACATAATAGAGCGATATCTCAGGCCCCAAGAAGGCTAAGTGACGCCGCGGAGCATTCCGCCCCGCAGCTCCTGCTTAATCCTCTCCAGCTCCCTCTTCTCCGACTCAAGCCGAGCAATCTCCTGAGTAAGCTGAGTCTTCCTCTTCTCCAGCCTCCTAACCTCCTCTGCGAGCTGAGAAAACTGCTTGTTATACTCCTCAGCGATGGACTTGGCCGCCTCCAGCTTCGAGATCTCCTCCCTCTTCCTCTCTTCGAGCCTAGTAAGCCGCTCAAGCCTCGCCTCTCTCACCTTAAACCTCCTATCCAGCTCCTTCACAGCCCTTTCAATACCCGCGACCGCCGAGTTTAGAGCCGAGACATAAGAGTCCTGAAGCTCCTTAATCTTCTCCTCGAGATAGGCCTTCCTCTCCTCAAGCTCGGCCACCTCTTTCTCAAAGCTCTTCAGAGACCTCTCCTTCTCGTCTATCTCTCGCCGCAGGTTTATCAGCTCCTGCCTTAGAATCTCTAGATTACTCTTCTCCTGCTCCAGCCTCTCCCTCTCCGACGCTATCGCTGCTCTGGCCTTTTCAAGGACCTCAACCTGCTCCCTCTGAAACTCTATAATCCTCGCAAGCTCCTCCTGCTGCTCCTGAAAAATTACTAAATAAGAGGTCAAGGACCTGAGGACATTCACGCCCTCAACAAATTCTCTGATTAGGTATTCGGGCTGTGTCGCGGCTAAAGCGTCGAATCTGTTGATTATTTCTTGGGCTGAGGCTCTAATCTGGTTTATAACTGGCCCGGAAAGCGAGGACTCGATGTTCTGGAGGTGAATCATGATGTTTCTGAGGTTCTGGGAAATGGCCTCCAGCTCCTCTGAACGCCGCCCGATTATCGAGCCCATCTCCACTAACTTTCAATTATTCGGATATAAATCTATATTCCCTTGTAAGTGGGCGGGATTTTCGGCTACGTTGTGTGAAACTCATTTATATATGGGCGGCGAGGTGTTAGTGCAGATAAATGATCACCCAGGTTGGGGAGGCTTTAGCTCGGTTCAGCAGGATTGGGGCTCTTGTTTCGCTTCTGGGAGCTACCCATGCGCTCAGCCTGATACTTAACTGGTTTTCCATAAACTATGATGATGTCGGCCGCTCCATGATTGCGGGCTATACATTCATGGAGCCCCTCATGCTCTCACTGGCCGCTGGCGGAACCGCGGGTGTATCCTGCATATTGGCCTCAAACCTCAAGGATATCTCGAAACTCAGGCTAATTACGCCGCTTCTTTCATTCACCGCCGCGGGACTAGCTCTACTCTCCCCCCTCTACACATACCTCATCAAGCTTCCAAGTTTCGGAGGCCTCGACTATGCTCCGGAGATAGGCTTATTCGCCGCGCTATTCACAGGGATAGCGATAGCAGGAGCCTCGGCTCTCGCGCTCATCGCAGGCCTGAGGACAAGAGTAACCACCCAGCTCTCGCCGCCACCTTATTGGACACCGGTGAGAGAGGAGCCTGAAACTTTCAGCGAGATAAGCGAGCCAATAGCCGAGACGCAAGTCACCGTTGTCGAGCCAACACCGGAGAGGGAGCCAAGGGGCCCTGAGACTCCGGAAGGCCAGTGCCTAATATGCGGAGACCTCGTCTCCACGGGCGAGCTTGAAGAGTGCAAATCTTGCGGCGCCTTATTTCACAAAGACTGTATGAATGTCTGGGTCGACTTGGGGAATAAGTGCCCAGCGTGCGGCGGCGAACTAAGGGGCTAAAGCCCCGCCGAATAGGTGAGAAGGTTTAAGGAGGCAACCCGAGTTAAACAGCTATTTATTCTGCGTGTTTTTTGTTTGAGCGGGTTGCCCGAACAGCTCGCCGAGAATGTCGTCCAGCTAGCTTTAAGGAGGGGGTTCTTCAACCCCACGGCCGAGATATATAGGGGCTCAGCAGGCTTCTATGACCTCGGCCCCCTCGGCGCTCTAATGAAGGCTAACTTAGTGAACTACTGGCTTGAGACATTTGTGAGGCAGGAGACTTCATTTGATGTTTACCTGATTGACGGCTCACTTATACTTCCATTCGAAGCCCTCAAGGCATCTGGGCACGTTGACAAGTTCTCCGACCCTAAGGCCGAGTGTAGTAGGTGTGGCAGGGTTCATCGCCTGGACCAGCTCATAGAGGAGGGGCTCGGCGTTAAGGTTGAGGGTAAGAGTATAGAGGAGCTGCAGGAGATTGTGAGGATTAACGATGTCAGGTGCCCCAACTGCGGCGGTGAATTGACAGGCTTCAAGGAGCATCACCTAATGTTTAAGCTCGCGGTCGGTGGCGGAGAGGAGACAGCCTTTCTACGCCCAGAGACAGCTCAGAACATCTTCCTCAACTTCAAGAGAATCGCATATGCCATGAGGGCTAAACTCCCCTTCGCAGTAGCACAGGTTGGCAGGTCCTTCAGGAACGAAATCTCCCCACGCCAATCCATAATCAGGTTAAGGGAGTTCAGCCAGATGGAGATCGAGCTTTTCTTCTCGCCGAACCGGGACTATTCCATCAGGGACTTCGACGATGTCGGTGACACCATAATTAAGATACTGACGAGGGAGGAGCAGAGGCATGGTGGCGAGGCTATTGAGATAAGGGCGAAGGATGCGGTTGAGGAGGGGATAGTCCCAAACAGGTTCCTCGCCTACTACCTCGCTAAGGAGGTTAGGTTCTTCCAATCGCTGGGTATTCCGCCTGAGAACATGAGGTTTAGACATCTTCTACCCGAGGAGACCCCCCACTACTCCGGCGGAAACTTTGACTTGGAGGTGAAGTTCTCCTTCGGATGGAAGGAGATTGTCGGGAACGCGTATAGGCGCGACTACGACCTCACAGTCCACTCCAAGCACTCTGGTGAGGACCTCTCAATCGATGACAACGGAGTCAAGATATTGCCTCACGTCGTTGAGCCGTCCTTTGGGGTTGAGAGAATACTATACGCAATTCTTGAGCACTCGTATCTTGAGGGAATGAGGGACTGGCCTGTCCTTAAGCTTCCGCGGATAGTTTCTCCTATGAAGGCCGCTGTCCTGCCACTACTCGATAGGGAGAACCTGACGTCTAAGGCTTGGGAAATCTACACAGCGCTCAGGAAAGGAAGGAGGCAGCTCTACGTTTTGTTTGACAACCGAGGCTCAATAGGAAGAAGATACGCGAGGGCCGACGAGGCCGGAGTAAACCTCTGCATAACCATCGACTACCAGACACTTCAAGACAACACGGTGACGGTTAGGGACAGGGATACCGCAGAGCAGGTCAGGGCAAGGGTAGAAGACCTCGAGGAGCTCATCTTCAACGACATGTATAGAGGCCTTGAAGTCTGAGATTCATTCTGAAAAAACTTTGGCTGGCCCGGTTTGCACGGTAGATTTTTAATCGGTGTGACCGGCCCTCCGGGCTCAGGGAAGACGACCGCGGTTGAGCTTGCGGCCGAGATTCTCAGAAAGGAGGGGAGAGCCGTTGCGGGGATACTGACTAGGGAGGTTAGGCTCGCCGGGAAACGGATAGGGTTCGACATCATCGATATCGAGACCTCTCAGGCTGCGCCACTCGCAAGGGAGTCAGCTGAGCTCGGGCCTCGGGTAGGGCGATACAGGGTCTATGTGGAGAACCTCGACGGATATGCTGTTGGCTTAGTTTCGAGGGCGATTGAAAGCGGGGCCGTCGTGATCGTGGACGAGGTTGGGCCCATGGAGCTTATGAGCCCGAGGTTTCGAGACATTTTGAGGAGAGTCCTTAGTGAGGCGAGGGAGGGAATCTTAACGCTCCACTTTTTCTCAAGGGACCCACTTGTCGTGGAGATTAGGTCGGCTGTGGACAAGCTGATTACCCTCCGTCGGGGAGATGCGCGCAGGGCCGCTGATGAAGTCGCTAGGCTTCTCCTCAGAGGTGAGCGTTGAGTCCGTGGCTGCATTTTTTCCGCTCCCCTTCTCGACCAAGATTGTCAGAGAGGGCTTAGCTGAGCTGGTAGTTCCTGAGACAGGCGAGACGCAAGCCACTACTAGGCTGCCGGCCTTTTACAACCCACTTTCGAAGCCCTCCCGAGACCTAGCGGTCATCGTAACGGGAGCCTACTTCTCGGGGAGGGGCTGTAAGTTGGCCGCTGAGCCTCTCGCCGGGACGGGGGCCCGTATAATCAGGCTGCTTTTGGAGACCGGTGTCGTCTCGGAGGGCGTGGCTGGCGATATCTCAAAGTGGGCCGTAAGGATGGCTGAGATTAACGCTGAGAGGAACGGTCTATCCGGGAGGCTGAGGGTTGAACACATGGATGCCAATCTGCTTCTCTCCAAACTTGCTGTTACCGGTAGGGCCGAGTATGTGGATATAGACCCGTTCGGCTCGCCGGTCAGGTTTCTCGAAAATGGTTTCAGGGCCACAGAGAGGAGGGGGTTGATTGGAATCTCCGCAACCGACCTCGCAGCTCTGTCGGGCTCTTCGAGGAGGACAGCCCTATGGAAATATGGCCTAACGCTCTTCAAGACGAATTTCTTCAAGGAGACTGCAATTAGAGCCCTCGCGGGGGTCGCCGTTTCAACGGCCTCCCGGCTTAGCTTAGGAGCCGAGCCAGTCCTCGCACTCGCCTACAGGCACTTCATCAGAATATTCCTAAAGGTGGACAGGGGAAAAAGCAGGGCTTACCAAAAGAGAACACAGGTGAGATACCTGAAACACTGTAAAGAGTGCCTCAATACCTCTGTGTTAAACGACCTTACCGAATGGGAAGAGAGATGCAGTGTTTGCGCGAGCCCTAACGCCTTGCTCGGCCCTCTTTGGACGGGGAGACTAGCGGATGAGGGCCTCATCGAGAAAATACTTAGCTCAGGGTTCAGCTCAGACCCGACTTATAGCGAGGTGTTGAGGGTTGTGGGGCGGTTGGCCGAAGAGATTGAAGACGTCCCATGGTCATTTCAGCTTTCGGAGGTCTCGAGGCGGGCTAAGACCTCACCTCCCAAGACTCGACACGTCATAGAGAGGTTGAAAGAGGCGGGATACCGCGCCTCAATCACACACTTCGACGCAACCAGCATAAAGACAGACGCACCAGCAGATGTCCTGACTAAGATTGTGGGCGAGCTCGCCCAAAAAGGTTGAAATACGCACCCTCGATTTCCACAGGATATGGATGTCTGGTTTAAGGGGGTGTGGGATGAGCTCTTCCCCGGTGTCTATCGACGAATACTCGCACACGACTCGAACCTCATGCTGATGCTGGTCAGGATTGCGCCGGGAGCCGTTGTCCCCCAGCACAGTCACTTTCATCTTCAGGCGGGAGTGGTCTTGAGGGGCTCGCTGCTCTTCAGAACTGAGAGGGGTGAAGTTACTTTGAGGGAGGGTGATTCGTACCTCATACATCCTTGGGAGCCTCACGAGGTTTTGAATATGGGGGAAGAGGCTATCGCCCTAGACGTTTTCACTCCTGCGAGGGATGATTATGCCAAGGCTGCTAAGAGGCCAGACATGTCTGTATAGGGGCCAGTTACCGCTGCCTCTGCCTCAGCTGCTCTCTCACGTACAGGCGGCCAAGATAGAAAGACACGAAGAGGATGGCCGCGGCCACCCCTATTCTAAGAGGGTCTGGCACGAATCTAGATGGAGTCACTAGAAGTGAGAGGGCCGCTAGGGTTGGCGGTAATAGTATCAAGAGCGCTATGAAGAAGATTGTCTCCACGAAGCCTCTGTCCGAGAGGAGGCGGGCGAGAGAGTTAGGCCAACTGTCCTTCACAGGCATCTCCATGATGGCCGCGCCACCCAACCCATAAACCTTAGTAGCTATTTCTCTGAAGAGTAGCGCGTCACTTGCCGCAAACCCATCTTCCCTCAACACACCTCGAATCACCCCATCCTTCACAATCCTTATCTCAGGCGGAGAGGCGAAGAGGTCGAAGCCCCGAAGCTTGGCGACAAGTGAAGCCGACCTCACTACATTTTCATTTATCTTCAATTTCAGCTTCTCGTCAAAGTATCCGAGAAGCACAGGGTCTACTGAAACAACCCTGTTAATCGTTAGACCGCCATCCCTAAAAACAGGGAAAGAGGCCTGAATGTAGGCCAGGTCCTTACCTTCCTTGACACGTTGAAGGACCCAGTCAAGCGCCCTCTGAAACGTCTCGGACAAGGCGCGAAATCACGCTTTAGGCACGATTTGACCCTTATCCTGCTGAGCGATCTGTCCGCCCCCAAATATGTTGGCTGTTGGGAGGCTGACCGAGACCTTGACCTTATCACCGTCTGAGAGGCCGTACTTCCCTCGAAGGTAGACTGGTGAGATAATTTCAATAACATTGTCGCTGTAGTGTGTTCTCTCGATGTATAGGATGGCGCATAGGTCGGAGTTGTTGAAGGAGGCGAGAATCGCACGAGCACCTCCGTATGTCCGGTTCTTGTCCCTGAATCCTTCAATCACTATGTCGGCGTATTTGCTGACTAGCCTTCTATTCTGTATAGAGTCCCAAGACAGTAGGTTAATGTTGAGCGTCCCTGGGTAAGGGTCAAAGCCAAGCTTCTTCCTAATCTGCTCCCTGTACCATTGCAGAGAAATGTAGTAGGCTCCTTCACCCATGCCGCTAAAGACTCTACCCTCTAGAGCCACCTCGACCGGCCTCTCGATTATCCTCTTCAACTCCGTGTAGAGCTCTGAGAGGTCGTTAAGCGCCTTCTCAGTCAACCTCACGTAACACATGCGTCCTACCATACGCCTCTCAATAAACCCCTCCTTCTCCATCTTTATCATGATGCGGGAGGCTGACTGCTGCGAAGTGTTTAAGAATTTAGCAAGTGCGGGAGTTGTAACTTGAACACCATTACTGAAGCCATTCCTCTCATAAAGATATAACAGGAGACGGAGCTGCATCCTGTTAAGATTCATCAAATATTACGGCGTTATACCACCTCATTAATCTATTCCTAACTTAAGAAGCCAAACACCCCACGAGACGGGAGGGTCAGAACTGAATCGTCTCCATCCTGATAACGCCGGACCTTCCGATAACCATGATGTCTATTCCGTTACCGCTCGCCGCGTCCCTAGTGGCTCCGGCCTTAACCGCCTTGATGGCCAGCTCGCTAATCTCCTCGAAGGAGGCCCCTGGCTTGAACCATGTCTCCAGCACACCGGCGGCTATCTCGGCCCCGCTTCCCACCGCCGTGAAATCATCCTCTATGATTGAGCCGAGTGGGTCTAGGACGTAGATGTGGGGGCCGGTTGAGTCGACTCCGCCGACTATCGTCTCGGTGAAGTAGGGGAAGAGTCGGTTTCCGAAGAGGTAGTTAGAGAGGACTTTCGCGACTGTGTTGACGCTTGGAAGCCTTCCGTGATCGAGCATGTAGAGGTTTATGAGGGCTTTCGCCTCTCTTATGAGCCCCTGCATGTCAGAGACAAGTCCGGCGCAGGCGGCGCCTGAGTTCTTGGTGAGCTGAAAAACTTTCTGAGCATTTTTCGAGACGACGAAGTTTCCGTATGAGAGCCTCTTCTCGGAGGCTAAGACGACACCCTCGGCCCCTTTAATCCCAACAGTGGTCGCCCCGGGAATAATGTAGTAGCCCTGCTGCACGGAGATTCAAAGTCTGCCCAACTTTTTAACCATTCCCCAGGACGACTCGACACAACTGGACTCCGTGGAGCCACATTTATTTACCGCGGCTCCAAAAACCATATGGATGTCTCAGCAGGAGTTAAGGCTAATCGTCCGTCTGCTCAACGTCGACTTAGATGGGGGAAAGAAGCTACCCTACGCCTTAGCCGGGATTAAAGGCGTTGGAATACCTTTTGGATATGCTGTTGCGCGGGCTTTGAACATCGACCCAGATATTAGGCTTGGGCAGCTGACCGACCAGCAGCTGGCCGCGATAGAGGATGTGATAAAGAACCCGGGAAAACACGGTATCCCGTCTTGGATGTATAACAGGAGGCGAGACCCCGTGACAGGTCGAGACCTCCATCTCACCGGAGCAGACCTCGACCTTGCGATTAAGGAGGATATTCAGAGGGAGATGAGGATTAAGTCTTGGAGGGGTGTGCGTCACGCACTTGGACTCAAGGTTAGGGGGCAGAGGACGAGGACCACGGGTAGGAAGACCGGCCCTGTGGGTGTTGTGAGGAGGGCCGCTGAGGCGGCTGCGAAGGAGAAGGAGGCTTCTAAGAAGTAGCTCTATCTCTTCTCAAACGTATTTCTCGCGAGCGAGGCGCCCTCCACGAGACTCTTCTCCTTCTTGAAGGCGACCTCCCACCTCCTTGTCCTGAGACCGCAGTCGTTGCAGGCTATGACTAGCGAAGGGTCGTCGAGCAGTTTTGCAGAATAGAGTAGCCTATCCTTCACGAGCTCAGGTGGCTCTATAAAATCGGTGTGCACGTCAATCACGCCGGGCGCGACAGCGAAGCCCTGTGAGTGCTCTTTGAAGAGTTTGAGAATCTCATAGCCCCTCCTTTCACCCGGCCCTTGACCTGGTTTCACAGTATCCCTGTTTGCGCACTCAATGGAGAGTTCGTGTGTCTTGGCCTCGAGAATGTGGGGGAAGAGCAGGTTGTAGTCGCTGTAGCAGATATGTATTGTGAATCGGGCGTTCACACCTTTTACAAGCTCGTTGAATGCCTCTACAAAGAGACCGACCTCCTCGGGTTTGGTTGTCGCCGCAGGCTCATCGATCTGAATCCTATCAGCACCTCTCTCGACGAGGGATAGAACTGCCGGCCTAACAACCTCTCGCGCAAAATCGAAGACCATCTCCCTCTTTGCCTCCCTCTTTCTATTGACAAGCCCCCGTGATGCGTCTGCTCTCGCGATGTAGTATTCATCGAAGCTCCATTCTGCGAGCGTGTAGGGGCCGGTGAGGGGAATTTTAATCTGCTTACGCGCGTGCCTCTTGACAAAGAGGAATTCGGGGACGTAGCTGTTTTCGGCAAGGCTTGGCTTAGACTTTATGGCGGCCTTATTGTATGTCTCCGCATCCCATACCTTTACTTTGCCGAGGAACTCTACACCTCTCACCTGTCTCAGAGCATGCTCATACATCTCAATTCTCCTCTGCTCGCCGTCGTAAACTACGTCGAGACCAGCGGTCTCGTGAAGACGGATTCCGTAGAGAGAGGCCCAATCCCTCAGCTCCTCAGACGAGCACTCGCCACGCCTCAGCCTCTGAACAAACTCCTCGAACTCCACCACGCCGAGCATCCTCCCCCAATACCACGCCTCCGAGACAGCCTTCTCATCGAGCCTCTTCCTCAGAAAGGGAGCCCTCATGAGGCTCCCAACCTCCTGCGTAGGGAAGAGACTCATGATGCTTCACCCCGCAATGCCTGAAATGCGGCTGCGAGCCTCTCAACCTTTTTGTCTGCAACGCGTCTCGGCAAATATTCGAGATCAGCGTTAGTGGTCATGTGGTAGGATTTGGCCTCAATCCGCGCGGCGGTGCTGGTCAACGCGGCCCTTATCTCTTCTACGCTCTCGACGTAGCTGTTTCTAGCGTCCATGCATCCTAGGGCAAGAGACCCGCTAAAAGAGAAGCCCTCAATTCCCTTGAGCTCGGTGGTGAAGAGGTCGACACCGACCACATCCACATCCGCGTCAAGTATCCATGGAAATGCGGTAGAGGCGTCGTAAAAGAAGATATGAACCATGAGAATGCCTTTAAACCCCTTCTTAACCACTTTTAGGGCTTCCTTAATGGTCTCCACCTCGTCCGGGCTGAGTCTCTTCTCTGCGAGGGATGGTGCGCTCAGCTGGAGCATGGTGGGGGTAGAGTCGCCGAGAGACTTTAAGTCTTCTGCCACTATCTCCGCAAAGTCGAGTACTAAGTCATCCCATTTGCTATAGGATTGGTTTTGCGAGAGGCGGTAGAATGTGTAGGGCTCAGGGAGTATCAACTTCCAGTTTAACCCCCTCACTAAATCTGTAAAGACGTATTTGTCGAGAATGCTTGAAGTCCTCAATAAATTTGCGCTAATTATGGGTCTTCTGAAGAAGAGGTTGTTGTCAAACCAGCGGGATAGGGGCCCCGGTGTCGCGCCTTCGAGGAGCTCAGCGAATGGTCGGAGCAGGTCGTGCCAAAGGAGCTGACCCTCGACCGGAAATGTAATGCCGAGCCTTCTCTGCATCTCGATGAGGGCTGAAGCCTCTCTTCTTGCCAGGGCGACGACATTCTCTTTCGACTCCCTCCCCTCAGCCAGCCTCCTGAAAGCTCCAATCAACTCCTCAGACCTCGGCATCACACCACCAACATGACAAGCCTCCAGACGCAACGCAAAATTAAACTAACCAGAGCCGTTATAAAGACATCGCAGGATAAGTAATCCTCTTATCTCAGTCAGCCAACGATAGATGGTGCCGAGTCATGCTTAGTGTTAAAAGAGACGTTGAAGCTTTTTATGCGAAGTGTAAGGAGGCGGCAGATTGTATTCGGGACGAAGTGGGTAGGGGGCTCGAGGTTTCCGTCACTGGTCACAACGATGCGGATGGCCTCTCCTCGCTTGGCATCGTGGCTGGTGGCCTTCTTGACCTTGGAGCAAAATTCATCGCGAGAAGCGTCTTTAGGAGAGAGGAGTTCTTCGAGACGGCGGGCGAACATAGCGGCAAATTAATCATCTTGACAGACATGGGTGGGGGAAGCATAGGCGAGTTGATGGATGTCTTCAACGGAGAGAGGCTGGTTATCATCGACCATCACCAGCCTGACCGGACAGAGATACCTGAAGGCTGGGTTCACGTCAACCCACATCTTCTCGGGATTGACGGGGAGTCTGAGGTTAGCGCTGCGGGAGTGGCGTATCTTGTAATGCGAAATATCGTGGCCGACGCCGAGAGATACGCGCCGCTCGCGGTTGTAGGGGGGCTCGGAGACCTCCAAGACAAGGGCGAGAAGAGGAGACTAGTCGGCCTTAACGAAAGTATAGTTGCCGACGCAGTGAATGGGATGCAACTCAGGGTTTTCGAGGACTTCATTCTCCACGGAAGGGGTAGTAGGCCAATACATCAAGCCCTAGCGGGCAGCCAGAGCCCGTACCTCCCAGGCCTAAGCGGAGACGAGGCGGCATGCCTGTCACTTCTCGTGGATGTGGGGATTGAAGTGCGTGCCGGAGACAAGTGGAGAACATTAGCCGACTTAGCGGAGGAGGAAAAGAGAACACTCTACAACGCTATCGTCTCCCACCTTGCCAAGAGCAACCAGCCCACGGAGATGGCGAGAGATTTGATTGGAACGGTTTATGAGTTAGTGAATGAGGATGCTTCGTCTGGACTCAGGGATGCGAGAGAGTATTCCCAAATTCTGAATGCTTGCGGCAAAACAAACAACTCTTGGCTTGGAGTCTCCCTAGCCATGGGGTATAGGGGGTGGGTATTGAAGGAGGCTTGGCGCGTAATGGAGCAATACAGAGTGACACTGAAAAAAGGACTTGAGTCCGCCTCAAAAAACCTCGAGCAGATGTACAACATAGTGGTTCTCCGCGTGGGGCCAGATATCGACATCCGGCATGTAAGCTCAGTCGCCTCAATTCTATCATCATCAAAAATAGTTCCCGATGATAAGCCGCTTGTAGTCTTGGGCCAAGAGGGGGGAATAGTCAAGGTCTCAGCCCGCGCCTCGCCCAGCCTAGTCGCAAGAGGTTTGAACCTAGGCACAGTGATGAGGGAGGCGGCAGCGAAATTCTCGGGCCGCGGGGGAGGCCACAGAATAGCCGCCGGCGCCGAAATACCTGCAGAGAGACTTACACTCTTTCTACTTGAGGCCGACAGACTAGTTGGAGAGGCTATAACCAAAGCAAAGACCCAAGTACCCCTCGGTGGGGACGCATGAAGCACGAAGCCGTTCTTCGAATAAAGTTCTGCAGCCCAGCCGAGGCAGAACTCGCGAACCACTCACTAGAACCCGATAATAAACCTCTACCCTCATATCTTAGGCTCGACGTGGAGCGGACGCAGGAGGAGCTCGTCTACAGGGTCTCCTGCATCGATAGGCCCATCCAGACCCTTCTCTCAACACTCGACGACATTATTCGGGCGCTCATACTAGTTGAGCCGATAGTCTGCGTCAAGCTTGGTGAGGAGAGGACTGAAAGGCAGGATTAGGAGGACCAGCGTTAGCCTTAAAATGTTGTTAGGGGTGAAGGATGTTGAAAGGGATGTCGTCGAAAAAACCTGCTGCGAAGGGCGTCAAGTCTGAATACATCATCAAGGCGCCACCATACTTTGCTGAGAGAATAATCGGCGTAACTTTCAGCGACAACCCATCTAAGCTCCTTAATAGAACGTTAACAGTCAGCCTATATGCGCTGACCGACGACCCTACAAAACAATACATACTGGTTAAGTTTCAGGTGGTGAATGTTGAGGGGAATGTCGCAAAGACAATTTATTATGGACACGAATACGACAGAGAGTTTCTCAGAAGCCTTGTCAGACGTGGAACAAGCAAGATAGACGGATACTACAACGTCGAGACGATGGACGGTTATAGATTGAGGCTCCAGTGCACGGTTTTCACCCATAACAGGGCGAGGTCAGGGAAAAGAGCCTCAATTTACCATATAATGAAGGAGATCGTAGAGTCGTCTGCTAAGAAGCTCGAGCTTGGTCAGTTGGCGCAAGAGGTTGTAGTTGGTAAGACGGCCTCCGACATTTACAACGCCGTAAAGAGGATATTGATTCCGCGCCACGTTGGTGTTGTAAAGTCTAAGGTCCTAGCGAAGCCCCTGACGACATTAACGGAGGAGAGGCCGGCCGCACAGTAGCATCACTCCTCCCCTGAAGCCTGCTGTCCCCTTTCTTCACCGCCTCTTCTCCGCAGATATGTTCGAAGGTAGTATCCATCCTCCCTTAATGGGCCGAAGCTTCTGACACCCTTCTCGCCAACCTGCTTCTTCAGGCTAGCCGACTCTTCCTCAGTAATCTCACCCCTCACCCTTAAAAAATCGATAACGCGTATCGCCTCCTCCTCCGTCGAGCACCTCATAATATAGTCCTCTGGACGAGGCATGAACCCCCTGAGAGGTTCCACATCCTCAGCCCCCTTCTCATACTCCGCAGCCGCTCGAGCGTGGTCAATTTCCTCGGAGAGGGCCGGGAACATCTTCTTGAAGTCGCGCTTGTCCCATTGAATCACGATGTCCCCGCGATTTTCTGTTATATCCCTGTATATAAGGAGAGGGGCCAGCCCACCGTTGAAGATGCTTTAGCTTTTTTACGATGGTTTTAGTCGCTTGTAAAGGTCGTAGAGTTCGAAGACCCCACTCATATCCTCTCTCGCGTTGTTCGGATAGACTTCCTTCAAAATCCCGTTTTCCAGTAACGCAACTTCGTCGGCAATCATGAGGGCTTCGAGAGGGTCGTGGGTCACATAGAGTACAGGGACATCGATATTTCTGACCGTCTCCAGAACTAGTCGCTTGGTGGGCCAGTCAAGGTTTGCACAGGGCTCATCCATAAGTAGCGCGCTGGGATTCTTCAGCAAAGTCGTCGCAATAGTTAAGAGCTGTGCCTCTCCCAGCGAAAGATTTTTCTTGTCGACCAAGCTGCTGAGCCCGAGCTTGGAGACGAGAGGCCGGTAATCTCCACAGTGCAGCCTTGAGAAGAACTCTAATTGTTGTTTAGGGGCGAGGGGTAGCTTAACCACCCTTTGTGGAATGTAGCCGAGGGGCCTCTCTTCAGGTGGTAGTTGAGAAATATCTCTACCTTCAACCAGTATTAGCCCACTCACCTGCCTGATGAAGCCCATCAAACACCTTAGCAGAGTCGACTTACCGGCCCCGTTTCTGCCGAGGAGAACCGTCTTCCGAGTCACCTGAAGGTATTTGATTTCCAGCCTGAATCCTCCCTTCGACACAACTAAGTCACGAACTTCGAGGACCACCTTCCAACACCACAGTAGCGAGGGTCAACACTAAGGCTACCCCCAAGAGAATGAGGGAGGCAGAGATGACCGCGGTAGGCCCGGTCTTAAGAAACTCTTCGAAAATGTATATGCCCACTGTCTGAGGCCTCTGTGCTATTATTAGGAAGACCCCAAGCTCGGAGAAGGCCCGAAACCAAGATAAAAGAGCGGCAAGAAGGACACTCGTCGGTGAAGCGCGGAGGTAAAACCACAGAATCCTGAAACCCCGCACACCCATACCCCTCAAGTATTCCTCCATCTCCACCCCCTGAGCCGCAAAAGATGCCCTCAACACACCCACGCCGATGGGTGTGGAGACGATAAACATTCCGAGTATTATCGCGGCGCTCGTGTCGGTGAGCTGTAAGTTGAATATGATGGGCGAGAGCAGGACGCCTATCGCAGTATGTGGAATTGCGGTGGTTGACAATATCAGTGTCGTTAGATATCTAGCCTCGGTCCTGAAAGTGAGTGTGTAGCCTAGGATAAGAGAAGTTGGAATGACCAGTAGAGTGGAAAGAGTTGAATGTGTGGCTGTTGAGACGATTGTTTCTAGAAATCTAGGTGGGGGAAGCGGGCCGTAGAGCATTATGCCCGGAAGAGCTAGCAGCGTAAAGTAGGAGATAGACACCATAAGCGCCGCTGACAAAGTCCTGTCCATTTCACATCATCAAACCGTATTTTGACAAGTTTATACGTGACATAACCCCGAGATACCTTTCACCGTTTGAGGTGAACGAGGCGGCAAAGGCTCGGAAAGCCTTGACGTCAATCTCTCCTAATTCTGTATTTACTGTGAAGTTCAGTGGAGGGTCCTGTAGGAAGCTTATCTCGCTTGGTAATTCCAAGACGTTGAAACGCCCGCTATAATTCCTCGCTATTATGAATGGTGTGTGTGAGAAGATACAGTCGACAGCTCCACCCTCTAGCAGGGCGCCGACACCAGCCAAGTCGTCGCGAGCAATGTATCGGCCGCTAGCCTCGAAACTTCGGGCGTCTATCACTAACTTTTGAGCTAATTCGTCGTAGCTGTAATTGACTTTTAAGTTGCCACTCACTTCTTCCAGATTCGTGAAATTATATTTGACTGAGAGCCAGTATAAAGCTGCTAGGGCCCTATAGCCGATTGGTGCAACATTCGGGTTTGCAACACCTATCCTAACCCTTCCGATGTCGCTGAACGTATAATTACCCCTACAGACGAGATGCAGCTTGAATGAGCCGAGGTCCATGACACTTCGCGGTTTAATCATCTTTAAGAGCTCTGTATCCACGCTCATGAAAACGTCTGGAGTCCTGCCTGCCAGAATCATCCTCACTCCCATGACGCTTCCAATGAAGCGGACATCAACCCTCTCCCGCCCATAGAGGTTAGCGGCCTCCTCCGCCAATCCCGACAATGTTGGAGCTGAATAAATGACAACCCAGCCGCCGCCTACTTCCGGTTTCTGAGCGCTAAAGACGAACGAAGCGATAAGAGAGATGGCTACCGCCGCTATCATTAGAGGCATTATAGTTTTTTTACGCATCGCATGCCCTTTATTGTCCCAAAATATTTAAACATAGGTGGGGTGTTACACAACGATGCATGTCGGTGGTAGAGGTAGGTGAGGGGAAGGTCGTCTTGAGGTTGGAAAACGGAGACCTTCTCAGAGTGGGTCTCGCGTATTTCGAGCTTCTTGACGGCGTGAGAAGGTATAGGTCTTTGAGCCGGGCTTCTCGCGAGACTGGAGTGACGCTAAAGACAAGCTTGAAGTGGATACGGTATCTCGAGTCTAAGCTGGGGTACAGGCTCGTGGAGCGTAGGAGGGGTGGAAGGGGTGGGGGTGGTAGTGAGTTGACCGAGCAGGCACGCAGGCTGCTGGAGGGCTACTACTCTGCGAGAGCCACCACCAGGCCTGGGTTCATCACAACCTTCCTCGAAAGTTTTATGAGCGCCCGAAATATCTTGAAGTGCAAAGTAAGATCAATCAAGAAATCCGAGATACTGAGCCTCATTGAGGTCGAGCTCGAGCCGAGCCAAAACCTCAAAGCCCTTTTAACGACAGAGAGCGTTGAGAGGTTGAAGATTCGCGAAGGAGCGGATGTCGTTGCGTTG
Organism: Candidatus Calditenuaceae archaeon; assembly: GCA_025059595.1. Taxonomy (GTDB): domain Archaea; phylum Thermoproteota; class Nitrososphaeria_A; order Caldarchaeales; family Calditenuaceae; genus HRBIN02. Next base: position 84,281 of record JANXDI010000015.1, read on the forward strand.
ATTAAGGCTACAGAGGTCCTGATAGCTTCGGGGTCAATTATTAGAGCCGAGTAGTGTTAGTCAAAGTTTACAGGGTTATTTCTGCCTTCATTGCGTTAATCTCCGACTTAATCTCGGCTTCAAGTTCATCAAACTTGCCAAGCTCATCGTTATTAATCGTATATTTGGCTCTCAGCATTTTCGGAATAACGGGAAGAGCTCGAATATCCTCGATTTTAACACCTCTCTTAATGGCTGTAAGGGCATATTCGTAGAAGTCGACAAACATCTTCAACATTCTATACTGCTTTTTGGAACTGCAATAGGAGTCCACCTCATCATACGCGCTCTGCTGGAGGAAACCTTCCCTTATCATCCTCGCCACATCCAGAACTAAGTTCTCCTCATCCGCGAGCGCCTCTGGACCTAGGAGCCTCACGAGCTCTAGAAGCTCCTCCTCTCTCCTCAATATGCTGTAGAGCCGGGCTCTAGCTTCATACCAGTCCTCAGCGATTTTGTCCCACCATTCCCTGACGGTGTCGACGTATGCGGAGTAGCTCATTATCCAGTTCACGGCTGGATAATGTCGGGTGTAGGCGAGATTTGGGTCGAGGGCCCAGAAGACTCTCACGAACCTAAGTGTATTTGTTGTTACGGGCTCGGTGAAGTCGCCGCCAGGCGGCGAAACCGCACCCACGATTGTGAGGCTTCCTATTCTGCTTGGATTTCCGAGAACCTCAACCCTCCCGGCTCTCTCGTAAAATTCTGCCAGCCTACTACCCAAATAGCTCGGGTAACCCTCCTCTGCGGGCATCTCCTCAAGCCTACTGCTAATCTCCCTGAGTGCCTCAGCCCACCTGCTCGTCGAATCCGCGACGAGCAGAACGTCGTATCCCATATCCCGATAATATTCTGCTATAGCCGCGCCTGTGTAGATGCTGGCTTCCCTCGCCGAGACCGGCATGTTGCTTGTGTTAGCAATCAAGACGGTCCTCTCCATGAGCGGCCTGTTGGTGTAGGGGTCCGTTAGATGCGGAAACTCCTTAAGGACCTCAGCCTCCTCGTTACCACGCTCTCCACAACCTATGTGAAGAATCACCTTCGCATCACTCCACTTAGCGAGCTGGTGGAGCATGACCGTCTTCCCCGTCCCGAACGCCCCGGGTATGCAACCGGTGCCACCCTTAGCCATGGGGAACACAACATCTAGGACGCGCTGACCCGTGATAAGCGGGACGACTGGGTCGAGCCTCCTCTTTATCGGCCTTGGAGTCCTCACTGGCCACCGATGTGTCATCGAGACTGAAACCCTACCATCCCTGTTTTCAACCTCCGCCACTTGGTCTAAGACTGTATACTCACCCTCAGGGGCGATATACTTCAGCGTCCCAGGTAAAAAGTTTGGAGGAATCATTATAAATGTCTTGATGAGGGGCGTCTCCTCGACCTCCCCAATAACGGACCCAGGCTCAACGTTTTCGCCCACCTTTATCCTGGGCTTAAACCGCCACTTCTTATCCAGCGGAACGCTTGGAACGGACACTCCTCTCTTAATGAAGGCCCCAACCATCTTGGATATTCTCTCAAGGGGCCTCTGAACGCCGTCGTAGACGTTTCCAATCACTCCCGGACCTAATGTAACAGATAATGGGCCACCTGTTCCTATGACCGGCTCACCCGGGGCTAGGCCGGATGTGTTCTCGTAGACTTGGACGTAGGCATTATCACCGCTTAACCTGATGACCTCTCCGATGAGCTTCTCTTCCCCTGCATATACCATCTCATACATTTTAACCCCCGTCATTCCTTCCGCCTTAAGGGTGGGGCCGGCTATCCACGTGATTACGCCTTTAACTGGCATGGCTGAAGTCTAAGATGCCGCCCAACTAAAAAACTTTGGCAATCATCAAGGGGAGAGAAGCCTCTTGATGATTTCGTTTCGTACCTCGTTCCTCATCCGCTCAAGCCTCGCCTCGACCGTGTTGTCGTAAATCGCTGATCCATCTCTCCTCATTACCCGTACGCCACCCACTATATCCAACGAGTTTTCCGATAGCCTGATTTTCACACCGAGGCCCCTCTCCACCTCCCCCCTGAGCTCCTCAACTACGCTTCGGTCAGCTTTCGAGCACTCGACTACAACCTCGTCACCTCCAACAACCTCCACAGCCTCCCACAACAAAACCTTGAGAGCACGGCGATAACCTAAGGTCTCCCTCATAGAGGATATTTTCCTTAACGCCTCATCGAAAACAGCCCTGACGCATTCCTCGACTGTTTCGAGATATTCCCGCCTCGCATCAAGCACGGCCTGACTGACCAGTCTCTGCCTCAAGGCCGTAGCCTCCTTTCGAGCGAGTTGAGCTGCAGCGGCCGACTGTCTGCTCAGCTCATCAGCCTCCTCTCTCAACCTCCTCAAACCCTCCTCCTCAATCTCCCTTAACTTCACCCGAAACTCGACTACGGCCTCCTCAACCACACCCCTCAAGACATCCTCAAGCTTCATCGGAGACATCCTCCATTAACATCTATTACTGGATTAAAAAGCTAGTATCAACTCAAAATAAACCCCGATGTCAGCGGCGTATGTTTAGCATCTCAACCTGATTAGTTATGCCCTTAGTTGTGCCTAGACTTGGGCCATTATTCGGAAGACGCTTGAAGGGGGCCGAGAATCTGGGCCGCCGTGAGTAATCCGCCAATCATGACTCCGACGACTCCCATCGTTGCTATATCTGAACCGGTTAAATACAGGTTTCGAGCCGGCTAGCCGCTCGAAGCCAAGTTTGACGGAACCTGTCTGAAGTGCTTAATGCTCATGAGGGAAACGCTCGAAGAGAGCCTCGCGGTATGCGGCCTCTCCGACAGGCATTTCAAAGGTGAGGTCTGGGAACACGAACTTCTCATAGGGCGAGGGCGCCAGAGCATAAGACAAGCCATACTTTTTCATCAGGTTAAATACTTAGTATCCTCCTAAGAAGTGCGCGATAGTCTGTGACGGAAGGCTTCTCCCCCGGCCTCGGCAGAAGATAAATCACGGGACTTGGGCGCGTAGAGCTTAACTGCTCAACTCTCTCCGCAAACTCCGGGCCGAATTCGTCGCTCACCAAGATTAACCCCACTTCAGAGTCACCGGCCAGCTCCTCGATGATCCGAATAGCGTCTTTCCCATCCCTAGCAACCACCCCACCAAGACCGGCTATCCTGAACGACGCCACAAAAAGCTCTCCACCCACCGCGACTGCCCTCATCCAAACAGACAAACAGCATCCAGACTTTATATTTTCCCAAAGGCGACACAGAGTGTAGGGGGCCGGTAGATCAGCGGCAGATCACCCGGTTTGCACCCGGGAGGCCGCGGGTTCGAATCCCGCCCGGTCCAATTTCGCTTACTGGATGATTTGGGCCTGTAGCTTCTGCTTTATTGAAGGGGGTCGGCTCGGCTCTTCCTGCATCACGGGTCAGTCTGGAGCGGCGGGCCTCATCCCCAACCATATTACCTTCACGGTGAGATATTAGTTGTTTCTTGAGCTGAGCGTATGGTAAATCTTGGAGCTTCGTGGATTCATAATGGGGTTATTGGCCTTGAGGGTCGCTCTGGTTAACTTTACTTCGGGGGGTGTGAGTGGAAGTGGGAGGCATGTGGGTCTTCTTAGGAAGGGGCTTCTTGAGCTCGGGGTTGATGTGAAGGTCGTCGACTCAAAAAATGTCTGGTTTCTCGATTTTCCCATGCTCCGGGCGCCTACCTTTACACTCGGAGCCTCTTTGAGGACGTTTGACGCCGATGTCGTGCATCTTCACAACCCCAAGCTCATCGGAGCCGCCCTTAGCAGTCCCTCTAGGAGCATAATCACGGTTCATGGAGGGATGATAGAGTTTAGTCTGAAGTATGGCGCGCTCGGGAGAGCCTCCGCGCGAATGATGCTCGCCTTGATGCGGATGGTGGGCCGTGTGACTTCGGTTATGAAGTGGGAGGCTGAGAGGAATGGCTGGGCCTGGGTCCCCAACATGACTGACCTCGAGATGATAAGTAAAATAGAGCCTGCGAATGAAAGCGTGATTCTCTTCGTGGGTAGGCATGACCCAGTGAAGAACTATCCCCTCTTTAAACGGGTGGTGGAGAGGCTTGGCAGAAACTATAAGGCCTTTGGCGTGGAGGAGGTTGCAAGTTGGGAGAAGGTAATCGCCTACATGAAGTCCGCGGAGTGTCTCATGATTACGTCGGTCTGGGAGGGCATGCCATCCGTGCTGCTGGAGGCATGGGCTTCGGGATGCCCAGTCATAGCCCCACGTATCCCAGCTTTCACACCCTTCCACGACGCCGTCATTCTCACCGACCTCCGACCAGAGGCATATGTTGATTCTTACAGGAGGCTCGACGGCCTGAAAGACTCAATTGTTTCGCGCGGACTCGAGCTGGTGAGACAGTTTGACTACAAGTCCATTACACGGCAATATCTTGAGATTTACCGGGAGCTAGTCACTCGGTCTTGAGTGCTTTGACAGGGTCTATTAGAGCGGCCCTTCTGGCTGGGTAGAGGCCTGAAACCGAGCCGACCAAGACAGCGAAGAGCAGCGTCCCCATCAACAGCTCAGGCGTTATCACTGAACGTATCGGTATCGGCTCAAACTGGGGGCCGAATCTAAAGAAGTTCCCGGCATAATTTCCAAATCCCAGCGAGAGGCCCACGCCTACCCCAACTCCGATCAACCCTCCGATTAACCCCGTGAGCATGGCTTCGAAGAGGAATGTGAATAGAACGTCTCGCCTCGTCATCCCAATCGACCGAAGGACGCCTATTTCTCTTGTCCTCTCCATTACGGACATTATCATCGTGTTCATTATTCCGAGGCCGGCCACGAATAGGCTCACAGATGCTATGATTCCGAGGAAGATTGTGAAGGACGCTATTATGCTTCTGACTGTTGAGAGGATTGTGCTGGGGCTTATCACGGTTACATTTCTACCGTACAATCCCTCCAACTCCGAGATTATGTATTCGACCAAGTCAACCCTCTCCGTGTTCACTAAGATTGCCTGATACCTCATCTCCCCCAAGAGCCTCCTCGCTGCGGGGAGGGGCATGACTACGGCCGTGTCGGCGTCGAAGAAGACGGAGGCTCCGAACTTGTCGTATATTCCCGTTACAGTGAAGCTGGTTGTCTTTAGGCCCTCCGCTGTCGAGGCCATGATTGTGAGTGGTTGACCTACATAGAGTCGCGATGTAGTTACGGCGGCTGGTGGGAAGGCTACCTTATAACCTACTCCAATCTGCGTGGAGCTTGTGGGTGTCGGCGAGTCACCCTCCAATATCTTGATTCCGGGGAAGATAATTTGGAGCTGCATCGGGTCTATACCCAGAACGCGGCCACTCACTCTCGTTCCACCGACCTGAAATTCAGCGACCGCGAGGTAAAAAGGCGCGACAACAGTTACACCAGGTATTCTTGTTATTTTCTGGACATCTGCGTCGGAGAATTGAATGTTCGAGCCTTGAGCAGGAAGAACGATGATGTTGTTTGCCCCAAGCATCATGAGCCTGTCTGTAACGACTGTATTGATTCCCTCACCAAGTGAGACTAGGGAGATTATGAGCCCTGAGCCCACGGCGATTCCGAGTATCGTGAGGATACTTCGGCCTCTCCTCTCCCTCAAAGCGCTGAGGGCATATCTCAACGTATCAATCAGATTCACGACGTTTACGCCTCCCGGCGTAGGCGTAGACCCCAATCAGTACGGCCACGGAGCCCGCGACCAGCATCGCGGGGAAAATCCACCAAGGCCCGCTTTCCTGCTGAGCCTCAGACACTGGTCTCGGAATCTCTAAATCGACTTGGAAGACGCTTGAATAGTTGCTGCGGAAGACGTCTTTGTACTCGACCACTATACTTCCCCTGAATCTCTCGTCTTGAGAGTTTATTTTCAAGTTGAATGGGAGAGGGGCGTTAGGCTTAATCTCGCCTATGAAGGTGCTTGCCTTTGTTCCCGAGCCGCTATTCAAGGAGATTGTTGCAAAGAGGGCGTCTGATATGCCCTCATTCAGGATGTTCCCCGAGATGTATGGCTCTCCACCGACGAAGATGACCCTGACATCGTATATGCGGAGAGTGATGTATCCCTCGACAACATATCCCACATCCCTCCGCTCCGAGGCCTGCTCCCCCCTATCGCTGATAATGTAGGTGGCGGAGACACTTATCGCGGCTGATGTCCCTGCGACCTCGGGCTCTGCGTATAGCCGCATTAGAAACTCCCAAGTCTGGCCAGGACTCAGAGAGTCAACCAGCCAGTTGTTCGAGCCCACTATCGTTAATCTGGGGTTTAGAGATTGGACCGTTACAGAGACCCTCTTGAGCTCGCTTGAATGTATGTTCTTGATTGTTAGCCTGACAGTCTGAGTCTGGCCTGCAACGATGCTGGGCTCAGACTCTATCAAGAGATTTGGGGCCTTGGGGGGGATGTCGCCCACGGCCACAGTTATTGTTGCTACCGTGGTTAAGCTGTTATCCGCCGTGTCCTTGAAGGATACTCTAAGAGGTATCTGATAAACTCCGTTCGCGGCTGCCTGAGCCGTTGAGACAAGGGCCGCTATGGTGACCCTCTCACCCGGCTTGAGGCTGCCCACACTCCAAGACGACTGCCCTATGAGTGAGACTGGCAGACCGGCTGGCTCCGCATTTACCCGGACTTCGCTAACCAAAACTGGGCCCGTGTTTTCGATGATAAAGGACATGGGCTCAATTGAGCCTGGCTCCATCTTCAGGGGCTCGGAATAGATTCTAACATACGCATCGCTTACCGCCGGCTTCTTGAAATACATACTCAATACCGATGTGATGTCTGAATAGGACCCGACTGCGTTACGGTATCTCGCGGAGACTGTGAGAGGCATAACTGAGTCGCCGGCCACCTGTGAAGCATACACGCCTACCACTAGTTTCACCGATTTATTCGGCGGTAACTCTTCAACGACCCAAGGTTGCTCAGTTAGAATCAGCCCATATGATGGTTGTTGAGGAGGCTGTATAAGGACGCGGATATCTGTAGCCTTGACAGTCCCAACGTTGGTGAGCCACAGCTCAACTGAATTAACTCTGCCTGGCTCAACGACCGTGCTGTTTAAGCTGAACTTGAGGACAGGCCTACCCGGAACGTTTATCTTTATAGGGATTGACTGAAGCCGAAGAGAGCCTCCAACTACCCTATACTCGAGGAGAAGCGTTGCATCGTAATCTTTGCCAACCTCCGCCGACTCCTCAATATTCGCTATAAAGGTTATTTCAAAGACGCCTCCCGGCGGGATTATTCCGGGGAAGTGAGACTCGACCTCACGAGGCGTCGAAAGGCTCTGAGACCGCATAACCGGCGGAAGCGAAAGAGTCGCCTTGAGGCCGGTTATGCTGTCCTCTTCAAAGTCGCTTGCGAGGGCCACTGTTAGTCGCACGCCGCTGTCGCCTGGTGCGACCTCTTCTCGGATGTTGCTCTGGCCCCAATAGGTTCCGAGGTATCTAACTTCATCCGTGCCTGCATGCGCTGGTGTTATGGGGGCTGATAGGGCCAGGATAAGGGTTGAGATTAGTATGAGAGGTCTAAGCATGTAGAGTCACCTCCGACTCAACCCTCCCGTCCCTGAGTCTGACAATTCTGTCAGACCTCTCGGCCACCTCGGGGTTGTGCGTCACTATAACCAGAGTGGTGCCTAATGTCTTATTGATGTTTCGGAGAATATCTATAATTATCATAGCGTTCTTAGAGTCTAGGTTTCCTGTCGGCTCATCGGCGAGCAATATCCTAGGCCTTCCCACTAGTCCTCGGGCAATAGCGACACGCTGTTGCTCCCCGCCGCTAAGCTCAAGCGGTCTCTTGCGCGCAGCATCCTTCAACCCCACGAGCCGCAGAGCCTCAAGAGCCGCAGCCCGCCGCTCCGGAAGCGGGACACCTCTAACTGCGAGTGGAAGAGAGACGTTTTCGAGCGCTGAGAGCCTGTTTATCAGATTGTAGGCTTGGAAGACGAAACCGATTTTCCTGTTCCTGATTTCGCTTAGCCTTGAGTCGTCTAGTCCGGAGATATCTATGCCTTCGAGTATCACGCGGCCTCTGGTGGGTCTATCTAGTGTCCCGGCGATGTGGAGGAGGGTGGATTTGCCGCTTCCGCTGGGGCCCATTACGGAGAGCATCTCACCCCTCCGGACCATCAGTGTGAGTCCGCGGAGGGCGGGATACTCCGTCTTCCCAATCCTGTAAATTTTCCAGACATCCTCTAACACTATGGCGAACGCGTTATCAGGCTCCATGCTGAGATTTAGTCACCGCCCGAGCTATTAAATCATAAATAAGCTCACGGAGGAGGCTGTTTCCAGTATAGCTTCGTCTGCCGGGTTATGGAGGTAGTTAAGAGGCTCCTCCTGAGGTAGGCTTGAAGCCCAAGCCTTAGCCTATCCTTTATGAGTTCGAGGGCTTCTGCTAGGCTACCGCACTTTACCGGCCTCTCTTTGAGGGCTGCTCGGACTATCTCCCTAAACCGCCAAACGCCGAGCGGTATCCATCCCTCATCCACCTCGAAGAAGACTATTGCCCCAGACTGAGCCTTCAGCCTCTCTAGGTGTGTGAGGATTGGCAGCCTGCACGCGTAGTAGGCTCCGCCCGTGTTTTCTGCGTAGCTGGTCCTCCCCCAAGTAAGCTCGTGGTCGGAGTAGACTTCCATACTCTTCACCCACCCTTCCAGCAGCTCAAACATCCAGGGAGTAGGAGTTAGGATTATGTGAGCGGCGTTGTGGAGGGCGCTGAAAGAGTGGAGCCTAAACTCTCCTATAATCCTGTAACTCTTGACTCGCCGGAGGGCCATCTTCCCCAGCATATCGTCTACGGCGGTTATACTCCACTCAGTTGGGACGAGTTTTCTATCGATTCTTCTACCCAAAAGCCCAGAGGAAAGAAGCCTCACGATGTAATATTCGTCGACGCCTCCAGACGTGAGCCTCTCCACGGCCTCAAGAACTGGCATGAATGGGTCCCCGATAACGCGGTCAACGGGCCTCGGTATCGATGGATTATCAACGAGTCTAATGTATTCAGCCGTCCCCGCCGGCCCATGTGGAGCATGCCTCACACCGAAGCCCGGCACAAATCTTACTACGCTGGAGGAGAGCTTGAGCTCTAAATCTACGGGCTTCTGAGAGGCGGATGACTCCTGAATCGCGTCCAAAATTTTAGGCGGGCTGCGGCTTAGCTTGACGCCTGCTCGACTCCTCCCCAGCAAGATGCTCAACCTCATGTAGAGAAGCTCATCGAGCGGCTTGCTGAGCCAAGAGCCCGGCGACTCAAGAAGCTTAAAATCTAATTCGGGCGAGAGTACCAGACCCGTGCCCACATAGACGCGGGGATAACCCCACTCGCCCACTAAGACCGTCGGAGGTGTCGGCCCAAAGACAACCTTCTCACCCCTGACGGCCTTCAGAGCCTCCCTGATGGTACCCCTGTAGTATGGGCATTTCATTAAGCTGCAGTTCTTAGCAACTCCGCGACAGACCTCGCAACGTAAGGTCTCTAATCGTCTCTCGGAGCCTCCCGCTGAAGCCCAGTCCCAGTTCGCCACACCAGAAATACACTCTGAACACATTTATTCAAGGCTTCCCGTTTGTGGCTCTCTATGTTCATAGCTTTTAGTGGGGGCGGCCGGTATGATAATGCAGGTGGAGATGGCGGCCGGGGGGATTAGAGAAGCGGTCGTTGTTGCAGCGTCGGAGATCATGGTTAAAGGCGGTTACAGGCCTCGTCTTGAACGGATGCTCGTCAAGAATATTGCGGCTGCTCTCAGGGGGCGTGGAGTTAGCGTGTATAGGAAGCAGGCGAGGATTATAGTTGAGGCTAAGAGGCCGGGCGAGCTCGAGGAGCTGGCGGAGAGGGTAAGCCGGGTTCCGGGTGTGAGGTGGGCTCGAGTCGGCTACATCATGCCCCGCGACTATGAACTCCTCATGCGGATCGCGGAAGATACCGTCCGAGAGCATCGATATACACGAATAGCGGTTGAGGCCTCGCGCTCAGACAAATCCTTCCACAAAACTTCTCTCGAAATAAGCAGGGAGATTGGTGAGAGGCTGATGAATTCGCTTGGAGTCGAGGTGGATTTGCGCAGCCCCGAAACCGTCTTATGGGTGGGTGTGCTGAACGACGCTTTCTTATTTGCATGGCGCCGTATCGACGGAGTTGGAGGGCTTCCCGTAGGTTCCTCAGGTAGAGTCATCGCGCTTCTCTCTGGAGGAATAGACTCTCCAGTCGCCGCTTGGATGATGATGAAGCGGGGATGCTTAGTGGACATGCTTCACATTTATGCACAGCCAACGCCACAGGACGTTCTCACGGAAAAGATGGGTGAGCTCTATCGGAGGCTGAGGGAGATAAGTCCAGCCTCAAGACTTTTTCTCGCCACTTACCACAATTTCCTGAGCTACAGCGCGGAAGCCAAGCCGAGACTGGAGCTCGCGCTTTTCAGGAGATTCATGTTCAGGCTTGCAGACGCTTTAGCCCGCGAAACTGGAGCGAAGGCCATCGTCGCAGGCGATTCCTTAGGACAGGTCGCATCACAGACAATTGAGTCGATACATGCCGCCTCTCACGGTCTCAGCTTGCCGGTTCTGCTTCCACTGGTAGGCTTTGATAAGGAGGAGATAATCAGGCTCTCCCAGAAGCTCGGCCTCTTCGAGATATCTATTAGGGATTATAAGGACTGCTGCTCGATTGTCTCGCGACACCCTCTACCCAGGCCAAAGCCCGGCGATGTGGAGGCGGAATGGATGAGGCTCGGTATGGACGATGTTCTGGCTAAGACACTTCAGGAGGTCTACGTCTTTAATGGCGAAAGGCTCGAGTATTGGAAAAATATATCAATTGGGCGGAGGAGGATTCGGCAGGAATGATGAGATTTGTCTCAGCTGAGCTGTGAAGAAACCAGCTCACCCTGACCCAAGGTGTATTTCCTGTTGCGTCAAGGCTTTTTTGAGGGTCGATGGGGCTCAGACGCGGCCCGAAAATACCATGAGGAGACTAAGCACAGCTACGCCAGCGTCAGGTCCAGTTTGGGATTCCTCGACTTTCGTAACAAGCCTTACCCCTTCAAATACTACGTCAGCGGCTCGAAGATTCAGCTTCCTGAGAATTTTGAGAGGCCGGAAAAATACGCGCTTGAAGCTCTCTCCTGCCGAAAGCGGATGGAGCCGGGGACTAAGATATCCATCAGCACACTCGCATCTATACTCTATTTCTCTGCGGGGGTCAGCCGAGTCTCAAAGGTGGGGGATAGCCTAATCTGCTTCAGAGTCGCTCCCGCGACCGGGGCGCTCTACAGCACAGAGCTCTACCCCGTCGTTGGCAGAGTTGAGGGTCTCAATGCGGGCGTCTATCACTTTGACCCTGCCGAGTTCGTCCTCACCAAGCTGAGGAGCCGAGACTATAGGGGCCGTTTGGCCGCGGCCATTCAAGAGGATGCCGTAGCAGGCTCGCCCTTGTCGGTCATCTTCACCGCGGTTGGCTGGAGGAATGCGTGGAAATATAGGGAGCGGAGTTACCGCCACTGGTTTTGGGACGGTGGCGCGGTTATAGCCAACTTTTTAGCCACCTCATGCTCTTTCGGCTTGGATGCGACGCTTTATGTCGGCTTCGAGGATGGCGTTGTGAATGAGCTTGTGGGCGTGGATGGTGACGAGGAGGCTGCGTTCGCGGTTGTGTCCGTAGAAGATGTGGGTGCGCGAGGCGAGGCAGCGAATCTTGAAGAAGCCCTAATGCACATAGAGGCTGCGCCGGCACATGATAGAAGCAAGCCCGTGAAATACCCAATAATTCTGAGGACACATGCCTCCACGTCTCTCTCCACTAGAGAGGATGTCGCAGCCTACCGGGACACAGTTGCCCATCTCGTCTCGCTGAGGACCCCGGCAGATTTAGGGCTCACAGTTCAAGTGCCTCCCCCATTAGCGAGCACGAAAAAGCTTTGGGAGGTTATCCTTGAGCGAGGCTCAACTCGTAGGTTTGCGAGGAATGACATAGGGGCCGCCCAGCTCTCAAGCATACTCACATTCAGCTTCGGGCCGCTTAAAGCCGACTTCCTCCCCCAAGGCCTGCGAACCCTTATTCACCCCCACCTAATAATCAACGCCGTTGAGGGTGTTCCAAGCGGGGCTTATAGATACATTCCAAACTCGGGCGAGCTAAGGCTATTGAAGAGGGGGCAGTTCAGGGAGGCTGCCGGGTATCTGTGTTTGGAGCAGAGTCTGGGTAGGGATGCAGCGGTCGTAGTCTTCAACCTTGCAGACCTGGATGCCGTCTTGGACGTGCTGGGTGGCAGAGGCTATCGCGCAGTTCAGCTTGAAGGCGGTGTCAGGCTTGGGAATCTATATCTTGCCGCTTATTCGCTTGGGCTCGGTGCTACGGGCCTCACTTTTTACGATGACGATGTCGTCGAGTTTTTCTCCCCAAGCTCTGAGGGCTTGGAGGTGCTGACTGTGGTGGCGATAGGCCGTCCTGCGTATTCCTCGAGGCCCGGGAGCATCAGGACGAAGACTCTTAAGCACCCCGCCAAGCTGCTTTAGCAGTTAGTAACGTCAAAACTATAATTTGGTGTGAGAGAATACGAGTTGGATTTGAGCAGGCTGGCCCAGCTATGCGACTCGTGCGGGGAGGCTCCACCGGTCTATCGTCAGGTTTATTCCGGTGTGAGCCTCTGCGGCGACTGTTTCAAAGAGAGTATCGAGAAGCGTGTGAGGAGGACTATTTCGAGATACAGCCTCCTCAGGGAGAACGATAGGATTCTCGTCGCTGTTTCTGGAGGTAAGGATAGCCTCTCCTTACTCAAGATACTTGCCAAGATTGAGAGGGACTTTCCCAGGGCGAGCCTTGTCGCCGTCTCCATCGACGAGGGCATACCGGGCTATAGAGACGAGGCTCTGCAGTTAGCGGCTGACTTTTGCAGAAGGCTCGGAGTGGAGCATAGGGTGTATTCTTTTGAGGAGCTGTTCGGTGTCGGCTTAAATGACGCCATCGGGAAGGGGCTTCTCAGTAAGCTAGGCATGGGAGCCTGCACGGTTTGCGGTGTATGGAGGAGGAAGGCTCTCAGCGTGGCAGCGAGGAGTTTGAAAGCCACAGTCGTCGCGACGGCACACACCCTCGACGACATAGTCCAAACATACTTGATGGATGTTCTTCGGGGAGAGTTTCCGAAGGCGGCGATAGGTCTGAGACGCGAGGCCAACGGGATAATTCCCCGCGTCGCACCCCTGAGGCAAATCCTCGAAGAGGAAGTTGTCCTCTACGCCTATCTAAACAGAATACCGTTCCAAGAGACTCCATGCCCAAACGCTAAAGGCTCGCAGCGAGACATCGTAAGGAGCTTTCTAGCCCAGTTCGAGGCCAAATATCCAGGTTCGCTCTTCACGGCCTTGAGAGTTATCGAGTCAAAGATTGAGCCTCGTTCTGGTCAGTTGCTTCCCTGTGAAATCTGCGGTGAGCCCTCCTCTAGGAACATCTGCAGGGCTTGCGAGTTTGAGAGGGCCTTCTCAGACCTCCTGTCTCTATCGGGGGAGTTAGTCGGAGCGGATGTTAGTGTAGATGACGTATAGAGCGTAGATTGCGAGTCCGAGAAGGAAGAGGATGTAGGCGTTTATATATAGCATGTCGAAAAACTGGCTGGGCGACATCAGGCGCTCCGCACTGAAAGTCACGAGCCGCCATATTAACTCTACCCAAAAGCCCTCTTGAGATAACTCAAGTCTGTTCAGGCAGCCTCGAAATCGTTAAGGCCTCATTATATAGCTCCCTGAGAACATCCTGATACTTCACCTCTCCAGACTCAATCTTCTCCATCAGCTCCTCAAGCCTCACAGTCAGCTCCTCTGAGACAAGCATCCCAAAGTTCGACGCAAGATACTCGTACACCGCTCTCCCAAGCCTCGTAGCGAGTATCCTGCCCTTGTTGTTGAAGATGTAGCCTCTCCGATAAAGGACACTAATTATTCGGGCATAGGTGCTTGGTCTTCCAATTCCGCGCTCCCGCATCAGCGCGACGACATCGCCCTCGCGGAAAAGATAAGCGGCCTGAACCCGCCTAACCTCGAGCTTGACCACACTATGAACTCCCGCAGCTAGGGGCTTAGAAGGTTTAACGGTCGTGAAGACTTTGAGGAAGCCCGGCTCCTTAACATCGACAATCCTCTCCACTCTGTACTCTGAGTCGAGGACCTTTATTTTGCAAGACTGCCTCAGGCCGACGGCCTCTCTCATCTGGCTCGCCATGAATCGCCTAAAGATGAGGTCGTACAGCGCGAGGTCCCTGTTCTCGAGCCTCGTGGGCAATCGGAGCATCCCGGACTGGAGGTAGAGCTCTAGCTGCCTTCTGCTGAGGGGTCTTGTGGGTCTGATGCACTCGTGGGCCCCGGGCTCGCCGTGATGTCTTGGAATGAAAAGGCCTGGATAATGCTCGTCTATGTAACTCCGCGCAACGCCGATGCCTGTTGAGGAGACGTAGGTGGAGCCTGTCCTGTGATAGGTTATGAGTCCAGACTCGAAGAGCCTTTGTGCAATCTGCATCGCCTCAGAGGTGCTCATTCTGAGCATGAGGGACGCGTCCCGGAGCAGCGAGTCGGTTGTATATGGCCTCGGTGGGAGGAGTGGTGTCTCGGTCAGCTCGACCTCAGAGACCTCAACCTTCAGAGTTTTCTCACTGAAGAGTTTCTTAACCTCCTCGAGTCTTTCAGGGTCCACAAGCTCTATTTCGGAGCCGTCGTCCAGAGCTACGGAGGCGATTGTCCGCCTCTTTTTAGCCTCCTCCATCCTCTGAATAACCCAGCCGAGCACGGGGGTCTGGACCCGGCCTGCCGAGAGGTGCCTCCTCCCAAAATGCTCCCAGAGGCGTCGGCTAAGCTCAAAACCAACCCACCTATCTTCAATCCTCCTGACGGTCTGAGCCTCGACTAGGGGTAGCGATAGGTCTCTAGGAGACTTGAGGGCGTCTCTGAGAGCCCTCCGAGTGATTTCGTGGAACTCGAGCCTCTTGACGTTCCCGTTAAAAGGCTTAACATTCACGTATATGTCGTAACCAATCTTCTCACCCTCCGCATCCGGGTCTGTGGCTATGTAAACCACGTCAAACTCGGGAGCGAGTTTTCTGAGCGACTCGATTATTGCTTTTTTGCTGTAGAAGTTTTTTGAGCCGCAGTTCGGGCATGCCTCGCCGTCCGTGAACTGCTCGCCACAGCGAAGGCACCTCTTAATATCAATGTAAACAGGCTTGAACTCTCCGTTGTCGATTGATACGCCGTGAAATCCGTGGCTCGTTGTTAAATCGACGACGTGCCCCTGCGAGGCGGCCAAGCAGGCAACATACCCCTCACCGATGGATTCGTAGATGGTTAGCCCATCTATCTCCCTCTTGGAGGGTCTGCCGAAGAAGTAGGCAAGCGTCCTCGCCTTCGTCGGCGACTCGACGATAATTAGCGATGACTTTAGGATATCAACCGCCTCGGGCCTGACCTCGCTCACGCTCATCTCCTGAAGCAGCCTTCGGTCTCTGTCGCAGAGCTTGAACTCCTCTTCCGCCAAGTCGCTTCGATACTCTTGGAAAGTCTCCTCGTAGAGCGCCTCGAGGCCTCTCGCTATTCCTCTGAACGCCTTCTCGTCTTCAACGATTAGTATTGAGATTCCTCGCGTTATCCCTCCCGCGAACATTCGCGAGGAGCGGCCGGAGGCCTGAACGTAACCGTCGATGTCAGGTATGAGTATTGAGAGGCCATTCTCGTCTGCCCTTATCCTAAGGTCCATCAACTCCGCAATCCGTCTCAGCTCCTCTTCGCCTATCGAGGACTTTATGAGATTGTGGGCGCGAGTAACCGCCGAGTAGACATATCCCGCGAATCCATCAGGCGGTCTTCCTGTCTCCAGTGCTTGTTTAACGGCGTCTAGTATATCGCTTCTCGTTGGGAGGCATTTGTTGAGCATCCCCATGACTTGGACGAGCTCCGCCTCTCTCCTCTCGCTGATTATCGGCGCGAGGCTCCTAAGAATGCTAAGTAGAATTGAGGGGCGATGCTCACTCCAAGACACATTAATCTCTCGCCTCGGAACCCCGGCAAAGACAACGTATCGGATTCTCTCGGGGAGGTCGATGCCTCTCGCGAGGGGGCTTCTAGTGCTGGCCACACCGACCAAGACATCATATTCTCCGGCCTTGAAGCGCTCCAGCATTCTCGGATTCATCCTCTCATATGCGTGAGCCTTTATCCCGAGCTTGTTGAGACACTCCGTGAGTCGCTTGGCTGATGCGACCCCCTCAACCTGCGGTACGAAAACTAAGCACCCCCCACCATGCCTTTTAATCAGCTCAGCGGCCTCACTCCAGACATCCATCCTCGGCCTCACATACAAGTTCTTGATGTTCCGGACGAGCTCTATCGAGAATCCTGGCTCGAAGTTTAGTGCAAGCCGGAATAGCTTCAATCTCTTTGTCCTTCTGCCCTTCATGGTGGCGCCTGAAACAACGAGAACGGAGTCGACGCGCTTCGCGACTGGCGCAGTTTCGTCAGATTCTCTCTCGCCCCCTGCTATGAGCTTGAGCCAGCCCTCAACCTCTTCCTGCGCGAACCCCATCAGTAACAGAGTCTTGTCTATGTTCCTCGGAGACTTGAGGAAAGAGTCTACGTCGTCCACAAATATGAATGAGAATTTGGTGTTACGTAGCAGGTCGAACCTGCCGTACAGGAATCGGTCGGTTGTGATTAGAATTTCGTAGTCTCTCTCGGCTATCTGTTTCAGGGCCTGCTTTGCGGCGACCTTCTTTAGGCCGGAGTAGTATCCAACGATTCTTGGCTTGTCTTCTTGAAGTTTGGCGGCGAGGGATTCGGCCCTATCGAGTAGGTGCTGGACGAGAAGGCTTGTTGGTACTATGATGTAAGACTTCTTCCCCCTCGTGGCTTGGAAGAGGGCCATGGCTAAGCAGAATGTCGTCTTTCCCGTTCCTGTTGGAGACATCATCGAGAAGCTCCTCCCCAAGAGGATTCTCTTGGCCCAGGTCCTCTGAAGAGACCAAGGACGC
This sequence comes from Candidatus Calditenuaceae archaeon, assembly GCA_025059595.1. GTDB lineage: Archaea > Thermoproteota > Nitrososphaeria_A > Caldarchaeales > Calditenuaceae > HRBIN02. The sequence continues at coordinate 101,338 of JANXDI010000015.1, forward strand.
GCGCCCACGATTCTCTTAAAGAACTCCTCAAACTCGCCGTAAAGCCTGTTTAGCTCGAGGAAGGGGATGTAGTTGCCGGGCCTGATTTGAATGACTCTCTCCCGGCCGCTTGAGATTAAGCAGCTGCGACAGACCCCCCACTCAACCAGCTCCCAGTCAGTAATTTCGCCCTCACAGTTTGGGCAGAGCAGCGCGTAAACCGACCTCAAAACCTTGCTAACGCAAAAGACCGTCTAATCATCCTCAAATATTATTCTCTTTGGGTGAGTTCGTGAAGAATATGGACTGGCTCGCTCGCCTCTCCTTGACCCGGTCTGATGAGCCTCCTCGGGGAGGTAGGGGGGAATGCGCTGTTGCGGTGATTCTGACGGTGGAGGGCGAGCTGCTTCTTGTCAGGAGGGCTGAAAGGGCTGGAGACCCTTGGAGCGGCCAGTGGGCTCTTCCTGGTGGGTTTTGGAAGGAGCGGGATGGAAGCCTGCTCGAGACGGCTTTTAGGGAGGTTTGGGAGGAGGTGGGGATAGAGGCGGGGGGACTGAAACATGTGGGCTGGCTTAAGGCTAGAAGTCCGAGGACGAGGCCTGATATAGTTGTCTACCCGTTTGTTTTTCTGGCTGAGGGGAGGCTTGTGGTCAGGCTTTCGGATGAGCTGGAGAATTTTAGGTGGGTGCCGCTCCGCGGGCTTGAGAGGGGGGTTCGGCTCGTGGAGACCGCTCAGGGGCCCTTAGAGGTGGAGGCTTATCTCTGGGAGGGCGTCGCAGTCTGGGGGCTCACTTACTCCGTTTTAAAGGAGCTTCGGGGCGAGTGAGGCCTTCCTTATTCTCAGATACCCCCTGTCCCCGAGCCAGACAGGCTCTGTCTCCACTTTGATAGACTTCTGGAAAAACGGGGCATCCACCACCAGCGTCTCATAGTCACCCCCCTCTCCCGCCGGGTTAAGCCCATACTTCTCCGCAAGCTTCTCAAGCTCCCCGACCGCTTCACGGTCGAGCCTTCTTCCCAGCCAAGCCGAGCCGAGACCGAGAGCACTCGTCGCAACAATCAAGACACTATACCCCCTTCTAAGCACGTCGGTCAGGACTTCGCGAGCTTCCATATTCCAGTTGGGCGCCAGATGCTGAACTCCGAGGCGACGTGCAACCGAGTCAATCCTGTCCCTCTGATACCTGCTTGCTATTCCGCCGCTCAGAAGCCCATCCGCACTAAACTCTTCAACGAGGCCCTGGAGGGCAACGTATAACTCCTCAACCTCGGCGTCCCTCCTGCCACTGACCTCGACGTATCTGTGGTTCAAGCCCATGGCCTCGGCCTGGAGATGCTGGACACCGATACAGCTTGTGTGAAACATCCATGAATCGGCTTCGAGGGGCTTAGCGGTAACGAGTAGAACTATCTCATGCCCGGCTTCAAGCGCCTTCTCGACCGCGAGCGTCGAGTCTTTTCCGCCAGTAAATAGTGATATGAGACGCATCACTTACGCTTGTAGAGATTATTGAGCGCCTTTTTCAGGATTGCCTCCGAGACCTCCCCGACGGTGGCGCGACCCCCCAAGTCTGGTGTAATAACCCGGCCCTCCTTGAGCAACTGAGCAACCGCTGCCTCGACAGCCCTTGCAGCCTGCGAAAGCCTCTCATCCCGCCTCGACATTCCAAGCCACCCCATCAAGTATGAGGATGAAAGTATCGTAGCTATCGGGTTGGCGTATTCAGGGTTGAGGCTTGGGGCTGAGCCGTGCACAGGCTCGAAAACACCCATCCGCTCGCCTATGTTGGCTGAGCCTGCAAGCCCTATTGAGCCCGTCACACCTGCGGCCAGGTCGGAGAGGATGTCCCCGAACATGTTGGGGGTCAGAATCACGTCGAATATGCCGGGGTTCACTACCATCTGGTATGCCGCGTTGTCGACATACATCTCATCCACCGTCGCGCCACCCTGCTTAACCACCTCGATTGCGATGTCCCGGAAGAACTTGTAGGATGAGAGGACGTTTGCCTTGTGGACGACCGTAACTTTTCCTCGCCTCTCTCTCGCCATGTTTAGGGCGACGCGCGCTATACGCTCCGTGCCGCGGCGCGTTATCACGAGTAAAGAGACTGCATGGTCTCGCCCAACGTCCTCCACGCCCTTGTAAAGGTCCTCCGTGTTCTCCCTGACAATCACGAAGTCAAGCCCGCTCCAGAAACACTTAACACCCTCGTATGTCTTGAAAGGCCTGATGTTGGCGTATAGGTCAAGCCTCTGCCTCAGATAAACTATCACATCCCGCGCCGTCTCACCTACAGGCCCCTTAAGACAAGCATCTGACCCCATTATCTTCTCAAGGGACTCGTGCGGCAGGGCCTCGCCCCTCTCAGCCGCAACGGCATCACCCGCAGGCGCCTCCACAAACTCCACCTCGAACCCTAAAGCTGATGCGAGCTCCTCCACTATACGAGTGGCGTGACGGATGACGGTGGGCCCTATTCCGTCGCCGGGGATGACGGATATTCTATACATGACTTCTCATGTGCGTGGTAGCGTTACCGCGCCCATTGAGGCTGAGGAAACAAGCGAGGCGTATTTCGCGAGGAGGCCCGAGGCCGCCTTAGGCGGCTTCGGCTTCAACGCGCTCCGCCTTCTCTCGAGCTCTGATTCAGCCACGAGTAAGTCGAGCCTACCGGCCTCAGTGTCGATGAGAACCCTGTCTCCGTCCTCAACGAGGGCTATCGGCCCACCCGCCACCGCCTCCGGAGCTACATGACCAACCATAATTCCCCGAGTTGCGCCGCTGAACCGTCCGTCCGTGACCATTGCTACAGTCTCACCTAGTCCAGCCCCCGAAAGAGCTGCCGTGACTCTGAGCATCTCCGGCATACCCGGGGCGCCTTTTGGCCCTACGTAGCGGATGACCAGAACATTACCCTCATCCACATCGCCACGCCTCACCGCCTCAAAGGCAGGCTCCTCATCGTCGAAAACTCGCGCAGAGCCCTCAAACCTAGTAACCCCTGTAGCGGCGGTCTTAACCACCGCTCCATCCGGAGCCAGCGACCCTCGAAGAATCCTGATTCCACCCGTCTTCTTAATCGGATTGGAGGGGTGGCGGACTATGTGGTCGTGGGGGACGTCTGGAAGCCGGTATTCTTTAAGGCTCTGGGCGAGGCTCTTGCCTGAGACGGTCAAGACATCGCCATCAATTAGACCCGCTTCGAGAAGGAGCCTGAGTAGGAGGGGCGCGCCCCCCACTCTGTCGAGGTCCAACATCACATACTCTCCCGCCGGCCTCATGTTGAGAATGTAAGGCGTCTTTCTCGAGATTTCGTCGAGGTCGTCGAGGGTGAATTTGACACCTGCCTCATGAGCAAGAGCGAGTAGGTGAAGTATCCCGTTTGTCGAGCCCCCAGATGCCATGAGTACTGTCGCAGCGTTCCTGAAAGCCTCATACTTTAGGATGTCACGCGGCTTAATGTCATTCTCTAGCAGAGGCCCGAGGGCTTTACCTGTCTCGTATGAGAAGATGGCACGTCTCGAGGAGGTGGCTGTAGGGCTTGAGCTTCCCAAGAGGGCTAGTCCGAGAGCCTCGCTCAGCAGCGCCATGGTGTTGGCTGTGAAAAGACCTGCGCAGGCCCCATAGGTCGGGTGAGCAACCATCTCTACTTGGAGAAGCTCCTGCTCAGAGGCCTTCCCCTTGAGATAGGCGCCAACATATTCGTGGACATCCTCTATCGTGAACTTCTTCTCACCTATGAAGCCAGGCTCGGCGGAGCCGCCATACATGTAGATCGATGGCCTGTTAATCCTCGCCATGGCCATCATGAGTCCCGGCTGTGTCTTATCACAACCACCTATCGCGACGAAGCCATCATAAGCATGCGCGACGATCTGGGCCTCAACACTATCAGCTATCACCTCCCTGCTCACGAGGCTATATCTCATACCAGCCGTCCCCATCGAGATGTTGTCGTTCACGACTATCGTAGGCATCGCGAGACCAACACAGCCGGCGTCCCGAAGCCCCTGCTTAACATAGCCCACCAAGTTGAGGGTGTGGAAGTTGCAGGGCCCCGACTCGCTCCAAGCAACCACGACCCCAGCCAAGGGTTTCCCAATATCGCTTGGGTCAAGGCCGATGGACCAGAGGAAGGCTCTGTGAGGCGCGTTAAGAATTCCCGCATATCTTTCAGAGCTGTATGCGGCCCCTTTCCGCGTTCCACTCATCCCGCCAAATGCCTCAGACGGGGCATATTAAAGAGTTTCCGCCAACCGTGAGTTCTTTAAAAATGTAAAGGATTTCTATCTGCCCGTGCATAATAGGAAAGAATTGAGCGAGCGTATTTACCCCTGTATAATAGGTGGCGAGAAGTTCTACTCAGCCGATGGTAGGACGTTTAGAGACATCAACCCGGCCCAGACAGACGATGTTGTCGCCGAGTTTCCACTGCTCTCGAGGGAGGATGCGGCCAGGGCCATTGATGTGGCGAGGGAGGCTCAGGCTAAATGGGCCTCAACCCCTGCGCCGGAGAGGGGGCGGATTCTAGTCAAGGCCGCTCAGATAGTGGAGAATGAGGCGGATGAGCTTGCTAGACTTCTCACTCGGGAGGAGGGGAAGACCTTGGCTGAAGCTAGAACCGAAGTTCTCAGGGTGGTTAGCGTCTTCAGATTCTTCGGAGTAATGGGATATAGGCTGAGGGGAGAGTTCATGCCCTCAGCAGAGCCTAAAACCCACCTCTTCACCATCCGCGAACCCCTCGGAGTTACCTCAATCATCACCCCATGGAACTTTCCCATCGCAATACCAGCCTGGAAAATGGCCCCAGCACTAATCTGCGGAAACACGGTCGTCTTCAAACCCGCAAGCTACACACCACTCATAGGGTATAAGCTGGCAGACGCCCTTCACCGCGCAGGCCTACCACCAGGCGTCCTCAACCTCGTTACAGGCCCAGGCTCAACCGTCGGAGCGGAGCTAATCACAAACCAGGATGTAGATGCCATTTCTTTTACGGGGTCGCTCGAGGTGGGGGAGGAGATTAAGCGCACGGCAGGAGGCAGGAACGTCCGGATTCAACTGGAACTTGGCGGCAAAAACCCTTCAATCGTCCTGGATGACACCGATATGGAGCGGGCTGTCGAGATGATTGTTAGGGGTGCCTTCGGCCTCACGGGTCAGGCCTGCACGGCTACCAGCCGAGCAATTGTTCTTGAGAGCGTCGCGGATGAGTTTGAGAGAAGGCTGGTGGAGCGGGTCAAGAGAATTAGGGTTGGCAACGGACTGGTGGAGGGTGTGGAGATGGGCCCTGTTGTGGGTGAGAGGGAGTTGAATAAGATTCTCGACTATATTCAGGTGGGGCTAAATGAAGGTGCGAAACTCGTCCTAGGTGGCAGAAAGCTCACAGGCCCTGAGCACTCAAAGGGGTATTTCGTTGAGCCCACCATATTCAAGGACGTCACCCCGGACATGAGGATAGCTCAGGAGGAGATATTTGGCCCGGTCCTAGCGATAATGCGCGCTAGCAACTTTGACGAGGCCATAGAGCTCGCCAACAAAGTGGAGTATGGTCTCGCGGCGTCAATATTCACGAGGAGCCTCCCGAGAGCCTTCGAATTCATCAGCCGCATTCAAGCTGGCGTCGTCAAGATAAATAAGCCCACGATAGGTCTCGAGCCTCACATGCCCTTCGGAGGATTCAAGAAATCCAGCTTCGGAATGATTAAGGAGCAGGGAGAAGCCGCCCTGGACTTCTACTCAAAAGTCAAGGCCGTCTACCTCGGCTACTGAGCCGCCCAATCCTGTTCCGGAGTATTCCGATTTTTTCAACCTCTATCTCGACTATATCACCATCACTCAACGTGAAATCATTTGGTGGGATGATTCCAGTGCCAGTGAGCAATACTGTGCCGGGTGGGATGATGTTGTCCCTTGTCAGGAACTCCACGAGCTCCTCCAGACTTCTCTTAAGACTCGACGTGCTGACCGAACCGCTGAAGACGACAGACCCGCTCCTCAGAATTCTCATCTCAATCATCAAGTTCTTCGGGTCGTCAACTGATTCCCTCAGAGCTATCGCAGGCCCGAGGGCGCAGCAGCCCTTGTAAATCTTGGCTTGAGGCAGGTAGAGCGGATTCTCACCCTCAATATCGCGGGCTGAGAGGTCGTTGCCGATTGTATATCCTAATATCTCGTGTCGCGGGCCTAGCACGAGTGCGAGCTCAGGCTCTGGGACCGCCCAGTTTGTGTCGCTCCGGATATATGCCACTTCGTCCGGCCCCACGCATCTTGAGGGCGTGGCCTTGAAGAAAATTTCAGGCCTCTCAGCCTCGTAGACGAGGTCGTAGATTCCCTTAGCCTTTGTCTCGTATTCCCGCGCCTCGCGGCTGCGCAGATATGTAACCCCTGCACCCCAGACCTCGGGCGGAAGGATTGGAATTAGGAGGCGAGGACCGCCCTCACCCCCTCCGCTGAGCTCCGAATATTTGAGACGCCTCAGCCTCTTCTCCGCTCTGATTTTAAGCTCGAGATAGCTGGCGAGTGACATACTTTTCTGCGCCGCCTCCCGCACTAAAGCTAGGAATCCTCGCCCGGCTCCATACCTCCGCTCGGGCAGCAGAACAACCTCGTCTCCGACCACGACTCCACCCCTCATCCCCCCGCGAGGCAGCCGGACCCTAACAAACCTCAAGGACCAAACACACCTATAGTCAGCTCCGCGGCAACTACTTAAAACTGAACGGTAACAAACAAACGTTAATAGCTCCCGGAAGTGTGAATATTTTCGTGAAGGTTATAGTCGGAATTATCCTCGTCTTGGCCCTCCTTTTCGCGTCCGCACCTGAGCTGGCCAACTCTCTGGAGGAGGCTCATCTCGGCCGCGAAACCGGGCTGACGCCCCTAGCGAGGCTTGAATTTCAGTCAACGAAGCTTGTTTCAGGACTTCTTACGGGTAGGCTTGGAGTCGTCGCGAGAGGGGAAGACCCTTTGATGAAGCTTGGCGAGGAGGGTGAGGAATATCGGGAAAGGAGGCGCGAAATAGGCGAGGGCGAGGGTGGGCCGATGATTCCAGCCCTACAAGCGCCGGGCGCCGCAGGCATTCTAGTCCCCTTCAGGAGCCCAGCGCCAGCATTCAGCAGAAACATAATAATTACGCGGGACTTTAGTAGGGCTCCTATACAGACCGAGCCTCACATCGCGGTGAACCCTAAGAATCCCAACCACTTACTGGTGGGAGTCATTGACTACAACTTCGCCGGGGTGAGCGCCTATGTTAGCTTAGACGGTGGAGAGACTTGGATTGGGCCGCGGCAGCTCAGATACTTGAAGGATGACCAGGGGTCAGGTGGCGACCCTGTCGTAGCTTTTGACAGGGAAGGGAACGCCTACTTTGCCTCAATCTCGATAGGCGTCGAGGAGTTTAGGATTGGCACGGCTGTTTCCGAGGAGGTTGTCTCGAGTATAGTGGTGGCTAAGAGCGTCGACGGCGGCTTCACATGGTCTGAGCCTATATCCGTGGCAAGGAGTGGAATAACGTTCAGAAACGTTGGAGTTGATGAGAGAGGTAGGCTGAGGGGAAGCATAGCATTCTCATTCCTCGATAAGCCATGGATGGATGTGGGTCCAGATAAGGCCGACCCGCGCCGCGACGCGATATACGTGACCTACACCGAGTTCGCCGTAGTCTGGGACATTTTTTACGTGGAGGAGCTCGTGTTCTTAGGCAATCCGCGCATAGAGTCGGTAATCAAGCTAGTCAAGTCCTCCACCGACTTTACAGTCATGACGCCTCCCATTCAAATCAGCCCGGTCGTCGTGCGAGGCTTCGGTGAAGAAGCCGCCCAGAAGAGGGTTGTCCAAGGGTCCCAGCCCGCGGTCGCTCCCGATGGAACGGTCTATGTCGCCTGGCTAGACACACTCGACGACGACAGCGCCAAAGGACTAGGAGAGATTCACGTGTCTAGGAGCGCCGATGGTGGAAGGACATGGAGCAGGCCCATTAGAGCGGCCGTCTTCAACGAAGTCAGCTTCCTACCACGTAACGCAGCCTTCAGAAACTGGGGCTCCTCATTCCCCCAGATGGCGGTCGGCCCAGCGGGTGAGGTCTACATCGTATTTGTAGGCAGACCAGCAGACAAACAGTTAGATGATGGAGACATCTATTTCGTCAGGAGCCTCGACGGAGGCGCCACGTGGTCTCAGCCGAAAAGGCTCAACGACGACGAGACAAGCAGGCTCCAATTCTTCCCCTCAGTAACCGTTGACCCTAAGGGCGTGGTTCACGTGATGTGGGGTGACATGAGGGATGACCCCGTCGAGATAAAATATCATATCTACTACACGACTTCGCAGGATAAGGGCGAGACATGGGGGTTCGAGATACCTGAGCTCAGACAGAGATTCGGGAGCACAAGGGTCACCGACGCCTACAGCAACCCCAACTACGGCTTCCCCGGCGGCAGGTTCATCGGTGACTACTTCTCCATTAAGGCGACCGCTGAGGATGTCTATATGGTCTGGGCTGACTGTAGGCTTGGAGAATTCATAGGCGTAAATCAGAAAATAGCCTTCGCCCGGAGGAGGGCCATGACCGCTCCCTCCATCTTCGTCTCCCCACCCACAGGCGTCGCGGGCAGGGACATAACCATCGTGGGCTCAAACTTCCAGCCCGACTCCAACATATACATAGAGCTCTCGGGAAGCGTCGTCGCCTACACCAAGACAACCGAAGAAGGCGCATTTGCCGTTCGCATCTTCACGCCTCTAACGTCTGAGGGCCCGCAGACGCTTGTGGCGTACGACCAGACAGGTAACGCGGCCGTGGCGAGCTTCTACATCGAGTTCGGATTCAACACACTTGCAGATAAAGTAGCCGCGCTAGAGTCTGAGAGAGCCGTGATTAGAAACCTTACGGCGGAGATTCGCGAGCTCAGCAGCGCGATGAAGGCTGGAGGTAGTGGAGCGTCGAATGGCGGCCGAGAAGACGGCCAGACGGTGGAGCTTCCGTGGATTATTTTAACGGCGGTGGCAGGCGTGGCTGCCGGCTTGGCGGCTGGGTTGATTTTATCGAAGAGGCTCCAGAAGAAGAAGCAGACAGCATAGACAGCCTGCTTTTTGGGCTTCACAGTGGGCCGAGGGTATCCAGTACTTCTACCCCCCCAAAGTGGCTCGCACAGCTCCGCTGAGATTTTCAGTAGCGGCCCAAAACTTATCTATCCGACCGTAAATTTATTCGCTAAGAACCGGTATGCAGCATCTAGTGGCCTTAGTCCTCATCGGGCTTCTAGGTATAGCGCAGTTCGCATTATTTGCGGATGTTTCTTTAGGCCAGCCCCAGGTTAGCGGCCCCGCGGCTGAGAAGCTTATCTTCCGCGGAATAGGCTCGCAGGACATCGCCGATAGGGAGATTAAGGCTGGAAGGCTGGACCTCTTCCTCTTCAACCTCAAGACCGAGACTGCGCGCCGCCTGAGAACCGACCCCACAATCAAACTCCTTGAGACGCCTGCAACCATGTATTCGATAATCTTGAACCCTGCGCCGGCTCCTTCTGGGCAGCTCAACCCATTCTCAATCAGAGAGGTGAGGCAGGCAATTCAGTATCTCGTGAACAGGGAAGAGGTGGTCTCTGTAATCTTTAAGGGGCTCGCCCAGCCCATGTTTACCTTCGTAAGCCCCTTTGACCTCGACTACGTTACGGTCTTCGAGGATGTCAAGTCTCTTGGCATTCGTTATGACCCGGACTACGCCCGGTCTGTAATTTCAGATGCGATGAGAAGGGCTGGCGCGGAGCTGGTTGACGGTGTCTGGAGGATTGGGGGGCGGGAGATTTCTCTGAAGCTCATCTATAGGGCGGAGGACGAGAGGAGGGAGATTGGCGAGATGCTTCGCACTGAGTTGGAGAGAGTAGGGTTCAGGGTTGAGCCTATTCTACTGGAGTTTGGGCCGGCTGTTGAGCGGGTCTACTCGCGAGACCCGGCCGCTTTTGACTGGCACATCTACACCGAGGGTTGGGGGAGGGGGGGAGCGGCGCGATACGAAGCTGGGAGCATTAACCAGTTCTGCGCACCGTGGCTCGGAAACATGCCCGGCTGGAGGGAGGTCGGGTTCTGGCAGTATGAGAACTCGACTCTAGACGAGCTCGGCCAGAGGCTCTTCAAGGGAGATTACAGCAGTAAAGAGGAGCGTGACGAGCTCTTCAGGAGAATGACAAGCCTCTGCGTTCAAGAGTCGGTCAGGGTCTGGGTAGCCACCGCAGTCAGCGTCTTTCCAGCCAGCCCAGACCTATCGCCACTCGTCCTCGACATAGTCGGGGGCCCACGCTCAATCTACACACTCAGAGAGGCCCTAAACCCGGGGCGAGCCGATAGAAGCCTCGTCGTAGGCCATCTTTGGGTCGAGCCACCTGGTGGAAGGAGCGCGTGGAATCCGGTAGGAGGCTTCGGAGACGTATACAGCGTCGACATCTACCGGAACATTAATGACCCGCCTCTCGCGCGCCACCCGTTCTCGGGGAAGCCGATACCCTTCAGGGCGGAGTTTAAAGTAGAGGCCTCATCTCCTCGGCCCACAGTTCAGGTGCCGGGTGATGCATTCATCTGGGATGCCCAGGCGGGTGGATGGAGGAGGGTGGGTCCCGGAGTCACGGCTAAGAGCAAGGTCGTCTACGACTTCTCGAAATACATCGGAACAAAGTGGCACCACGGCCAGGAGATAAGCTGGGCTGACATCCTCTACCCAATATACCAGGCCTTCGACATAGCCTACAACGACAAGAAAAGCAGAATCGAGACGGCCATAGCAGTCACATCACGTCCATATCTCGAGACATTCAAGGGCTTCAGAATTTTAGACGGTTCGAGGCTCGAGGTCTACGTGGACTACTGGCACTTCGAGCCTGAGGTGGTGGCGGAATATGCGCTTCCAACCTCTGTCTCCATGCCGTGGGAGGTCCTGCTCGCGATGGATACTCTTGTCTTTGAGAGGAGACGGGCCGCATACTCGGATACCGCAGCAGCAAGGTTCAACCCTGAGTTCGGCTGGATAAACTTGGTTAAGGAGCGCGTCTCGAGACACTTGGCCGAGGTAGTGCTAAGCGAGTTTCTCGCCGCGAAATTCGTGGCTGAGAAGGTGCTGAACATCGATGGTGTTTACCGGGTGAGCGCGGGTGAGGCTGAAGCGAGGTATCGAGCCGCGATAGAATGGTTCAGGGCCCGTAGACATCTCGTCATAGGTCAGGGACCCTTCATGTTGGAGAGGTTCGACGGCCCAAGCCAGACAGCGGAGCTAGCGGCCTTCAGGGACCCGACCTACCCCTTCAAGCCAGGAAGATGGTCAGAGTTCACCCGGCTTCCACAATTCACGCTCACCTCTCCCGCCACCGGCGAACTTAACACGCAGACAGGCGGCACAATCACCCTCAAGCTAGCAGCTCCACAGGGAACCAAGGTCAGATACATCATCCAAGACGCTGCGCGGGTCCAAGTCGTCGCTAGCGGAGATGCAACACCAAAGCCTGAGGGCGTCTACGAAGTTAGGGTCTCACCGGAGACTGCATCAAGGCTCAGACCCGGTCTCTACAGACTCTCGATGCTTGCATACAGCCCAGACGAGTTAGGGGTCGTGCTTGAGGTCGAGAGTGAGCTCCGGGTCACGGCGGAGCAGACCGCAACCACTAGGGAGACAATCACTCAGACTACACCAACTACTACGCCGAGCGCCCAAACCCCACAGCAAACACCACTTTTATTCGTGGGAATAGGGCTCGCAGCTGTGGTTGCCCTAGTCTTGGTGGCGCTATTGAGGCGTAGGGGGAGGTAGTGGGCGTAGCTAGAACACTGGCGGTTCGGGCCCTTTCACTCGGCCTAGTTTTACTCGTAGTAATCGCCATACTCGTCGCCATACTCGGCGTGAGCGGGTTCTCAGAGAGGGTTATAACGGCCACGATAAACGAGGAGTTGAGAAACCTCCGACAGGCACTGGCACAGCGCATAACTGACCCCACGGAGCTTGAGAATGTCCTCGCCGCCCGCAGGCAAGAGCTCATCGAATCGTATGGGCTGGATAAGCCCTGGTATTACAGGCTACCCGACATGATTCGCCGCGTTGTCCTCCTCGACTTGGGCGAGTCAAGAGTCATCGAGGGGTTCAGCGGAAGCAGGAGAGTCAGTGACATTATACTGGAGAGGATGCCTTTCACACTGATGCTCGTAACCTCAGCGGTCGTGATCTCCACACTGGCGGGAATTTATATAGGCCTCAACCTGGCCCTGAACCCGGGAAGCCGAAGGGACAGAGCAATCGTCTATCTAGCCGCGATCTCGAACGGGCTTCCAAGCTGGTGGACTGGAATAATTCTCCTGCTAGTGTTCGTCTATTACGTGAGACTCATGCCGCCGGGCGGCATTATGAGCTCACCTCCACCGACGGAGCCACATTTAATTGCCTTAGACATTATCTGGCACTCAGTTCTCCCCCTCACGACACTCGTAGCAGTGAGCATAGGTCCATCGGTTTACGCAGCGAGGACCATAGTCCTAAATGTGGCTCAGGAGGACTTTGTGTCCGTTGCGAGGGCGCGTGGTTTGCCTGAGAGCATTATTCTCCGGAGACATATATTGAGGGCCGCTGCTCCTCCAATCGTAACCATAGTTGTCTTCAGCCTCGCAGGCTCACTCGGAGGCGCGATACTCACAGAGACGATATTCAACTGGCCAGGGATGGGTAGGCTCTACTACGACGCCGTCGTAAGGGGAGACGAGGCAATAATAATCGCCCTCACATACATGTACGGCCTCATCTACGTCGCCGCGCGACTGCTGCTAGAGGCACTCTACCTCATACTAGACCCACGAGTCCGCTTCTGAGCATTAACCGAGCCAACACTTATTAGAGGCGTAGCACCACGGAGAGCGGGATGAAAAGCCTAACAGAGGCCAAATACATCGGTGGAGTAGGCTCTATACTTCTTCTCCTCACGGTTGTCCCAGAGGCGGGCCTCTTCCTCTTCATCGCCGGAATAATCCTGGTAGCGATAGCGGCTAAGAGGATAGCAGACTCTGTTGGCGATTCCTCGATATTCAACAACATGCTGCTCGGCATTATTCTCTCGATTGTAGGTGGCGCCGCTGGAGTTGCGGTCGGCTTTGCCCTCGGGTTATCGAGCTTCTTCAGAATCTTTTCCACGCCCCTCCTTACCGGTGATTTTCAATTTGACTTCACAGACCCGGAGCTCTTCCAGCTCCTCACCGAATTGGCGGTTGCTGTGCTTGCCGCGATCGTCGTAATCTGGGTCTTCGCCATCGCATCCAGCATATTCATCAGGCGAAGCTACGCATCAATCTCGAAGGGCCTTAACGCGGGCCTATTCTCCACCGTCGGCCTCCTCTATCTAATAGGAGCCGCTACATCGATAATTCTGATCGGATTCGTAATCCTGTTCATCGCGGTCATAATCCAGATTATAGCCTTCTTCACGATGCCCGAGGAGTTACCGCAGCTGGCCCCCCAGCAAACTTAACGTTGGATGCTCCGAAAAGCCAATATGAGGCGAAAAACGACTCATACCGATGCTTAGAGAGCTCCCTATTCCACCTCACTTCAACCCATCCAAGGCCGATAGCATCTGGCGCGTCCCCTACCAAGAGAGGGCCTCTGAGGCCCTCGAGTGGCTGATGAAACACTCGATCACGGCCTCGGAGACAGACGATTTTAGAGTCTGCTTGATATTGATTGACGTTCAAAACACGTTCTGTATGCCTGGTTTCGAGCTTTTCGTGGCTGGGAGAACGGGTAGGGGAGCTGTGGAGGACTGTCAGAGAATTGCTTCGTTCATCTACCGCAACTTAGCCTCGATAACTCGGATAGTGGCCACGATGGATACGCATCAGGCTTACCAGATATTTCACTCGGTCTTCTTCGAGGATGAGGATGGGAATCATCCAACCCCCTATACGAGAATAACTGTGGACGACGTCAAGAGCGGTAGATGGAGAGTCTCGAAGGAGGCTGCAAGAACCATCGGTATAAGCCACGATTACCTAAAGGCATATGTAAGACATTACGTCGAGACACTGGAGAAAGGAGGAAAATACGAGCTTACGATTTGGCCCTATCACGCGATGCTCGGCGGCATCGGCCACGCCCTAGTCCCAATTGTAGAGGAGGCGGTTTTCTTCCACAGTATAGCTCGTTCATCACAGCCACTCATCCGGACTAAAGGCTTCTCACCTCTGACGGAGCACTACTCCGCGCTCGGCCCCGAGGTTAAGAGGGGCCCCGGAGGCGAGGTCATCGGCGAAAGGGATGAGCAGCTGATTAACCACCTGCTCACCTACGACGCCCTAATCGTGGCAGGAGAGGCCAAGAGCCACTGCGTAGCTTGGACAGTCTCCGACCTTATTGAGGCTCTGAAGGAGAGGGCCCCGAGCCTCGTCTCCAGAATCTATCTGCTCGAGGACTGCACTTCGCCGGTTGTCGTTCCAGGGGTCGTGGATTACTCCACGGAGGCGGACCTAGCCTATAAGAGGTTTGAGGCTGAGGGGGCACGTATCGTTAAGTCAACTCAGCCAATGAACTTTTGGCCCGGTATGCAGGGCTAATTGAGAATGCGTATTTATGGTGGCTTATAGCCTGTGAGTGCTAGAAGCATGGAGCTATGGGTCTCCATAGACTTGCTTGAAGGCCGCGTAGTCAGACTGATTAAGGGCGACCTCGGAAATATGTTCGTCTACTCAAATAATCCGGCATACGTAGCGAAGCAGCTGGCCTCTACGGAGATAGACGGCATCCACGTAGTTGACATCGACGCGGCCTTAAACCGCGGAAGCAACATGGAGGTCATAAAGGAGATTGTTAAAAACGCGAAGGGCAAGACTGTTCAGGTGGGAGGAGGCTTACGGACGAAGGAGCGTGTCGAGAAAGTCTTCGAGACAGGGGTTGATAGGATAGTTATAGGCACAATCCTTTTCAAGGACAAGGCTCTGGTTCAGGAGCTTGTCAACAATTATGGGCCCGACAGGCTGATTGCTGCCCTCGACTTCAACAATGAAGGCATAGTCTATGAGGGCTGGAGCATGACTAGCCTTATGAGGCTGGAGGAGGGGTTTAGACTCGTTGATGACCTCTCACTTAAACTTGTCCTGATGACGGCGGTGGAGAGGGATGGCACGCTCGCAGGTCCAGACATCAGGTTCTTCCAGAAGATACCTGCCGAGAGGAGATCACACGTATATGCAAGCGGGGGAATTACCACCCCACGCGAGGTTAAGATGCTCTCCGGCATAGGCTACCGGGGAATCATTCTCGGAAGAGCCTACTACGAGAAGCTGGCACCGATTAAAGACTACATCAAGGCCGCTAAGGGTGTATCCAGTGTTAGCTAAGCGGATAATACCATGCCTTGATGTTCATCATGGTGTTGTTGTAAAGGGTGTTTCTTTTAAGCAGCTTCAGACGGCAGGAGACCCGGTGGACTTGGCGGCGAGATATGTGGATGAGGGGGCGGATGAGCTTGCCCTGCTCGATATATCCGCCTCAGTAGAGGGTAGGGAGACATTCATAGATGTCGTGAAAAGAGTTGCCTCCGAGATAAACGTCCCCTTCACCGTGGGAGGTGGTGTTAGAGGGGCCGAGGATGCTTACCGTATACTCGCTAACGGGGCCGACAAAGTCGCGGTCAACACCGCGGCAATCCAAAACACCTCAATAGTCACCAAAATATCAGAGAGGTTTGGCGCACAGTGCACTGTCTTAGCTATCGACGCTAAAAGGGAGAGCGGCCCTCACGGGCCGTGGTATCAAGTGTATAGCCACAGCGCAACTAGGCCGACGGGGCTTGACGCTGTAAAATGGGCCGTGAAGGGTGAGGAGCTCGGGGCGGGGGAGATTCTCCTCACCTCGATTGACCAGGATGGTCGGAGGACCGGATACGATGTAGATTTGCTGCGACGGATATCGAGCGCTGTCTCCATTCCGGTTATAGCCAGCGGAGGAGCCGGAGAGCTCCGACACTTCCTCGAAGCGATTAAGGAAGGGGGCGCAGACGCGGTCCTCGCCGCCTCAGTTTTTCACTACAAAATCTTCACCATCGGGCAGGTCAAGGAATATCTCAAGTCTCACGGCGTGGAGGTTAGGCTGTGACCGAGTTAGAGAAAGCTACAATCTCAGACTTGAATTTTTCAAAGCTGGGAGGCTTAGTGAACGTTGTTGTCCAAGACATTGAGACAGGGGAGGTGTTGATGTTCGCTCACGCTGATAGGGAGGCTATTGAGAGGACGCTCCGCGAGGGCCTCGCCTACTTCTACAGCAGGTCGAGAGCTAAGCTCTGGCTGAAGGGTGAAACTTCCGGGAACTACATGAAGGTCGTCGAGATACTCGTGGACTGTGACGGCGACGCGGTTATCTACAGGGTAGTTCCACTGGGGCCCGTCTGCCACTTAGGCAGCAGAACATGCTTTACCCGAGTTCTGTCCTCAGAAACTGTATAATAGGTTAAGTAAATATAGCAGACAGCTTAAAAGTATTTCGATAGCACTTGGTCCGACAAGTCGACTTTAAGTCAGCACCCATTGACCCGGATTTCATGAAAAATCTTCCGAAAACCGGCGACCATCACAACCACGCTGTTTGGGGGGAAGGTGTTGAGAGGCTTGACGGGGAGTCGAAGCCATATCCCACCAAGCTCGGCATACATGGAACAGCCGTGGCCGTAGATTTCGACAGCTGCATCGCAGACGGAGCGTGTATGGATGTCTGCCCGGTCAACGTCTTTGAGTGGCTCCTCAACCCGGGCTATTCGGGGACAGGGAAGGACAGGATTATAGACCCGGTGAAGGATAAGGAGTTGTGGGAGAAATATAGGACAGACAAGTCCGACCCTATCAGGGAGTCTGACTGTATCTTCTGCATGGCATGCGAGTCTGCATGCCCTGTCCAAGCCATTAAAATAACTCCACCCTAAAACCATTCTTCCGTGATGGGAAGGAAGATGGTTTAAACCTGAAAAACATTTTGTGACTCCTAATCTCCTAACACTGTGACTATTATCCGTCTTTCCCTAGCGCGAGTGTCCAACTCTACTAGCACAACCTGCTGCCATGTCCCTGTCACGAGCTGTCTGCCTCTGACTGGGATGCATAGTGACGGGCCGATGATGGAGGCCCTGATGTGAGAGTGGCCGTTGTCGTCACCCCATCTTTCATGATGTTTGTAATAGGCGTTTTTAGGAGCTATTCTCTCCATCGCTGTGCGGAGGTCTTCTATGAGGCCGGGCTCATGTTCTATCGTGGTGAGAGCGGCTGTTGAGCCAACCACGTAAAGGTGGGCCACACCGTCTCTGATTTCAGACCTAGATATATGGCCCTCGACCTTGTCTGTGATGTCGATGACGTCATTCTCTCCGCGCGTTCTTACAACTATTTCTCCGGTATAGGTTGACATCTCAATCATCCTTCTATCTCAGAATCCTATAATTTTTGCCTTCAGCCATACCTCTCCTTCAATTCTCCGCCCGGCAGATAGAGACGTTCCAGTTCGGCGTATCTACTCAGTCCGACAAATTCGTGGAGATTCTCGAAGGGTGTGGCCTCAAGCTCCGCCTCGAGCCTCCACTGAGCCTCCTCTTCCTCACACGCTAAGCTCTTCAGATATTTCCAAACAGAGAGTAGCTCGGCCTGCAGCGCCCCCATGCTAACCAGCACTATCCTATAGCCCTTAGCTGAGAGTTCTCTGAAGCGAAGCCTTCGAGAACTCTTTGACCACTTGAATGACGAGGAGTAGTTAAAAAGAAGGGGAACATCAGGATTCTTTTTCAAGACTTCATCAGCGAAAATGTCAGCAGCGGAGTCGTCGGGAGATCTGAACTCGGCCCAAACCACATCTGCCCCGGCATCCGCGAAAGCTACTCCCCTCCTCACAGCCTCCTCCAGAGTCCCGCCTCCAGAGCCGAGCACATCTGTTCGTGCAATAATCAACATGTCCTTGGCAACCTCATCACGGGCCCTAATTATCGACTTCAACTTCAACAAAGCCTCATCAAAGGGTAAAACAAGCTTCCCAGCCAAGTGGCCACACCTTTTCGGAAACCTCTGGTCTTCTATGTGAATGGCTGCGACACCGGCCCTGCTGAACTCCTCCACGGTTCTCGTCGCTGTCACAGCGTTCCCATAGGCGTCGTCGGCGTCAGAAATGACCGGTGATTTGACGGCCCTCGCAACCAAGCCGGCGAAGAAGACCATGTCTGTGAGGTTGAGGAACCCTATGTCGGGCTTGAGCAGGTAGCCGATGGAGGCTGAGTAGCCGCTTAGATAGATGCATTTGAGCCCAGCCATCTCAGCGAGACGCGCTTGGACCGGCGAATATACACCTGCTGTGAAGATTAGTTGCTCGCTTTTGAGCATGTTTCTCAATATGCTTCCCGCAGACATGCTGAATATGAATTGGAAGGGACGTTGAAAAGTCTTGTCATAAATAAATACGCGGTGATGTTAAGGGTTTTTACTTAGGGGTATGGTCTTGAGGCTCGGTGGTTCCAACGTGGAGCTGAGTGAGTGTCAGATATTGATGGAGAGGATTTATGGTGAACGTGATAGAGCCCGGGGCGCGGAGAGGACTCTCCTTTGGATGCTCTCCGAGGCGGGAGAGGTGGCTGACTCGTATATCAAGGACTCTGAGAGGCTCGGGCCTGAATTTGCGGACCTACTAGCTTGGATGCTCAGCACATGCAACGTTCTCGGCATAGACATCCAGAAGGAGTTTGTCTCGAGGTATGGGGCAGGCTGCCCCCGCTGCGGCCAAATTCCGTGCAAATGCCCAATACTCTAATCTCTGCTCCGCCTCTTAACTATCTTAATTCTGCAGAGAAGATAATCGCCGTCCTTAATATCGAAGATCTTTCTAATCTCCTCCGGAATGGTGATACGACCCCCTGCCGTAACCTCTGCGAAGAAGGGAACGTCCTCTTCCTTTACCGTTACCTCACCCATCGCCATTTAACAGCTATTCTTTACTTTTTTAATTTTAGCTCCTCACTCTAGGGGCTGAGCCTCCCCGCCTATCCCTGAGACAAGAGTCTCGAACCCTCGGCTCCGAATCTCTTCCTCAACGGCCTCTACATGTTCAGGAAGCGTGTTAACGTAAACAGTGGGGCCGGTCTGCATCGAGAAGTAGGCGGGGATGCCCCTGCTCCTTAGTTTCTTAACGGTGTCTATCACCTTGAGACTCTCCGGTGTCATGAGTATTGACCCGTAAACACCTGTCATGGTTACCGCGTGAAGCTCGAGCGAGTCCCTCTCCACAAGCTCACCAAACTTCTTGAAGTCGCCATCATGTATAGCCTTCTCCAACTCGACGCATCTTCTATTCGCGGACTCTATCCTTGCGGAGAGGAATGGTGAAGTCTCAGCCTCTCTGTGGGCTGTCTCCGTTGAGACATCCAGCCAGAGTGGCACTATGACATATTTTATTTCGAGGGCCGACCTGTCCCCTATTCGGATGGCGTAGCTGTCCTCGTCTGACGTTCCTGCCAGCCATTTGGCGTATTCTCCCACGACGGACCTACATGCTGAGCCGGCCAGAAGCCTAGCTATCCGTGAGAGGAGGCGCTTGTCCCATCCATAAAATTTGTCGAGGGCGGCGGCTTTGTAAGCGGCCGCTGCGATTGCGGCACCCGCAGAGGCGGAGAAGCCCATGCCCTTGGCCCGAATATTGGGGTGGTTCTCGGTCATTACTATGCATCTCTCTTCGACACCGGCAAGTGCTCTCACCCTGTCAATCACCGCCAAGACCCTGTCCCTCGGACGGCCCTTTAGCTCAACTCCACCCGCCATAACCACATCACTCTCACGCGAGGTAAACTCGACCCGCGCGACTGTAAACGCCACGTCGGTGTTGACCGAGATGCTGTCGTGGAATGGGATTCTCAACTCCCAGTCTCTGAGCCCATGATACTTGACGAGTGCCTGCATCGTGTAGGCCTTCGCGACAGCCCTGCCCGCCACGTACTAAGGAATGTCAACCTCCTCTATTCATAGTCTCCTCTATCAGAGGGAAGGACTTTTAACACGCGCGTTGAGATGATGCTTCGAGTCGGTTTGAGGAGGATGAAGGACCCCGCCGTGAAGTATTTCTACGCGGGGGTGAAGGATTCGGAACGGGCTGCATTCGAGGCGGGTATAGCGCTTGCCACGGCATACCACTATCTCCTCGGTCTGCCTCTGCCGAGGAACAGAGCGTCTGCCCGAAGACTATTAGATGACCTGAGTAAGGGGCTGGCCGCGCAGCCGTTCAGGGAGAGGGTTGAGGTCAGGATTAAGGGGTTGCAGACGGGTAGGACAGCATATAGTTACGGTAGAGTGAATTCGAGGAACCTTGATGTCCGCGTGGTCGTCAGGTATGGGCGGAGTAGGGTTCAGGCTAGGCTAAGCTGGGTAAGGGAGCTTAACTATCCTCTCATGAGAATCGAGAAGGTCGCTACAGAGTAGTTATCAAACCATCAACTGTTAGTGGCTGCAAAAGAGGTCTGAGCGCCCCGTTACCCTAGAGTAGCAGCCGTCGCAGAGAACCTCGCCGCGATATATGTTTAGACGGCTGAGGGCTTTTCCACACCGCGAGCAGGTCTTCAAGGAGGTCAAGAACGCATCTATTTGATTATAGGGAAACTGAGATATAAGCTACACACTACCACGCTCAAAATCAGAAGCCCTACCAGCCCGTCTACATGCTTCCCCTGACCATCTGCAAAAAACAATATCGGGGGAACTCCCTTAACAGCCTCTTGTAGTTCGCATCGACAGGCATCACTTCCGATAAGTTATCCACTTCGCGGAGAGAGTCCTTCAGCACCTCGTGTATGTATCCCTGAAAGCCCTTAAGGGCTCTCCAAACTTTTACGAGCTCGCGAAGCTTCCCTGCCTTGAGCGCGAAATACCCCTGCCTCACAAGCTCCTCAACTCTACCCAAGCCACGCACGAGCCTGAGAATCCCGCCACCCGATAGCATCTCTCCATAATCATCCCCCACCTGATAGATGACGCCTACGGCGCGGCCATAGCTCTTTGCTAGGGCGCGGACCTCGTCGGGAACCTCTGCGAGAATTGCCGCAGACTCTGCGGCTGCTGCGAAGAGGGAGGCGGTCTTGTTCTCGATGATTCTTAGGTAGAGGAGCTGCGAGGGTGGCGTTGTTGACAGTATTTCCTCTAGGACTCCGAGGGAAGCCTTATCCCATGCCTCGAGGAAGATGCGAGAGATTTCAATGCCCTTTTCAAGGACTGTCTTGAAAGCGAGGTTGATTATCCTGTGGCCCTCGACTACGGCCCGGCTTATGCCTACCTGCCTCCAGAGGGCCGGCTTCCCCCTCCTCAAATCATCCCAGTCGATAATGTCGTCGTGAACTAGGCTCGCAGCGTGGGCGAGCTCCAGAGCGAAAGCCACTTCAAGCGCAGACTCCCTATCTCTACCCCCTAAGGCCTCGAAGACCAGAAGGAGGAAGATCGGTCTGAGACGCTTTCCGCCATGAATCGCCCTCTCCAGAACCTGCCTATCAGGTAAACCTGCTAGACGCCTCTCAATCCAGGACTCAAGCTCTTTACGCTGCGCGTCGATGTAAAGGGCGGCATCCGCGTAAGATGACAACAAGCTGGATACGCCTTATCAGCCAATAGAGCTTCGCCTCCAGTTATAAAGATAGTGCCTTACCACAAACCATTAGAGTTACGCGTATCTCAGGATTAGTGTCTTGAATCTCTGCTTCGGCATCGCACCCACGACGGCGTCGACTGGCTTCCCATCCTTAAATATGATGAAGGTTGGGATGCTCATAATGCCAAACCTCGCCGCCGTCCCCGGGTTGTAGTCCACGTTAATCTTTCCGAAGGCGACCTTTCCGGCCATCTCGGATGCCAGCTCCTTAATCACCGGAGACATGAATCTGCAAGGCGCGCACCACTCAGCCCAAAAATCAACCACGACCAGCGGATATTTGTTGATGAACTGGTCAAAATCTGAGTCGCTCAGCTCAACCGGCTGGCTCGGATAATTCACTACATTACGGGACCCAGAAATATTTCCACCGCTCTGTGTGAGGAGTTCCTTTAACTTTCGCGCCTTTATCCGCTCAAGTTCAGAGTCGTCTATCCCCACAAGTCGTATCATCTGACGACGTCTTATTTAAAGCCGATTCCACATCAACACTCGATTATTGGCGAAATCTTTCCATGATTTTGGAAGAATAATACATGGATAAGTATTGGTGTTGTCAATTAGTTGGTTGTGAGGATAGTCTCGCTCGTGCCTAGCGCCACCGAGATTCTCTTCCAACTGGGAGCGGGCGACGACGTCGTGGGGGTGACCTATGCCTGCGATTATCCTGCCGAGGCACAGACCAAACAAGTAGTCGTTCTTCCGACAGTAAAGACGAAGGGTCTGTCATCCCGTGAGATTGATAAGATAATTTCAGAGACCTACGCACGAGGCGAGCCCCTTTACACAATCGACACCCGCCTCCTTTCCGAGCTAAGACCTGACGTGATAATTGCTCAGGGACTCTGCGAGGTCTGTGCAGCCGCCCCCGGGAGCGTCGAGGAGGTTGTGAAGACTGTTAACCCGGCCCCGAAGGTCTTAACGCTCCATCCACACTCAATCAAGGACGTGCTCAACGACGTCTTAAGGGTCGGCATGGTCGTGGGAAGGGTTGGGGAGGCCCTAGAGCTGATGGAGAGGCTTCAGGCCGAGATTAGATTCGTTTCAGAGCGGGCAAGAGGTTTGCCGAGGAAGAAGACATTCTTCATGGAGTGGGTGGACCCCCCATACTGTTCTGGGCACTGGGTTCCCGAAATGATTGAGGTTGCAGGCGGGTCGGATTTCGGAGTTAAGGGAAAACCCAGTAGGAGAGTAGCACCGGAGGAAATCCTCAGGTTCGAGCCTGAGGCGATAATATGCGGCCCATGCGGCTACAGTCTCCCCGAATCTCTCCAAGATGCGAAAATTCTCTCCGATACCGCTTGGGTAAGAGAGACGCCAGCGTTCTCTGCAGGCGAGGTCTACGCTGTTGACGCCAAGCTCTATTTCAGCAGGCATGGGCCAAGCATGATAAAGGGGATATTGGTGGCCGCAGAGATTCTCCATCCGCGAGGGTTTAGAGGCGTGGCCCCGCCTGCCAGCTATGCGAGGGTAGAAGGAATCGGTTAAATCTCGACAAGCCCCTCACTTCATGCAGAGTTGAGGCTGAGACCCACGACTCTCATAATCGCGGCTGAGACGTCCTCCCCTAACCCTGACACTGGCCGACTCGTATGCCTCGGCTACACTCAGCTAAGCCGAGAAAGGGGGCCGGTAAAAATCATATTGGGAGGCGATAATGAAAAGACCACAATCCAAAAAGTGAGAGAACTCATGAATGAATGCCACGTATACATAACATGGGGAGGCGTCAGAAGCCTAGTCCCTTTTCTCACGGCCAAGATGCTGATACACGGTATAGACCCATCGCCGCTATACTCGTCGAAACACATCGACCTAGCGGACCTAGTGTCAAGCCACCTAAACTTGAGCGGCAGTAGCCTCTACGATGCTTGTAAAATATTCCGGGTTCCCGTTGCGCCCCTCTTAAGAGGGGCTGGGCCTCAGAGAGCCCGAGTGGAGGTCTCTAATAATTCTCGCCGCAAAGGGAGTGGAGGGGCTGCTAAGTGTAGGGCTGAGGTGGTTGCTCTTGAGGGCTTGACTCGGAGGCTTCTGCCTCTAATCTCGACTGTTTACAGAGACCTGCCTACTCTACTTTGATGCCGTGAGACTCTAAGGCCTTCCTTATTTTCCTAACCTCCTCCTTCAGCATGATTACTTCGCGGACGAGGCGCTCTATGTCGGAGGGCATGATTGGGCTCGGGCCCTGAAGCTCCCTGAAACCCATTTCATCTCTCCTAATCATCTAAAATGGTGTTACTTTAGGCACGTATATTAAGCCTCACTCAGCTGGAAGCTCCCTCCATTACCACTCAACGCCCTGACTCTCTCAGCAAGCTGCGCAGGAGTAGTCGCCGTAACCTCAACGAAGCCGTCCCTGAAGACTATAGACTCGACTCTTCCCCTCTCTCGGAGCTGCTTCAAGAGAGTCTGGCTAACGCCCTCGAGAGGAATTCGCGCGGTGAAGGTGACGAATCCGGAGAGTAGGGAGTCCACAATTCTCTCGAGGCCCCCCATGTTTTCTCCAGTCTTCGCGGAGATAACGACAGCGGGAAAAACGCCTCCCGCCAGTCTGAGCAGTTTATCTCTTTTCTCGGGAAGAACTAAGTCTGCCTTGTTAAATACTATGACAATCGGCTTATTCACTACGCCTATCTGCCGCAAAGTGGAGAGAGCGACGTTCAACCTTGACTGGGCTTCCGGAAGTGGAAGAGAGCCGTCGACCATTAGCAACACTATATCTGACTCGACAACCTCCATAAGAGTCGACATGAAGGCCGAAACTAGCATGGCCGGGACATTCTTTATGAAGCCCACCGTGTCTGAGACGTAAACCGGCTTCCCTAGGATTCTGGTGAGGCGCCTCTTGGTTGAGAGGGTCGTGAAGAGCTTATCAGATATCTCTGCCGGAAAGCCGGTCAGCCTCTTGAACAGGGTGGATTTTCCCGAGTTGGTGTAGCCTGCCAGCGCTATTGAGGGGACACCGTCCAGCTTAGTTCGACTAATCATTAAAGCCTTCTTCCTCTTTATCACATCAAGCTTCTCCTGAATCTTCTGAATGCGTCTACTAATCTCCTCATAATAGACGTCAGCCTCGTAAGCGCCAAGACCATGAAAGCCGGGCTGCTCACCTCTCTTCGCAAGCCTAACCTTCTCCTTTGCTCTGGGGAGCTCATACTTCATCTCAGCCAGCTTAATCTGCAGCTTAGCCTCCAAGCTCGAGGCGTGAAGGGTAAATATTTCGAGTATGAGGCGAATCCTGTCGATAACCTCCACACCGAGAGCCTTAGCCAAATTATACTCCTGCACCGGCTTCAGCTCGTTCTCAAAGACAACCTTCTCTATTCCAAGCCTCTTCACGGCGTCTTTGAGCTCCCTCAACTTGCTGGGCCCGATGTTATACTGGCTGTGGGGGTGTCGCTGCTGGGCGAGCTCATAGACAACATCGTATCCGGCAGTCTCGCAGAGCTCGGCCAACTCTTCTAAGTTGGGCTCCTCACCGGGTAGATACCTATGGACTATCGCGACCTTTACATTGACGCTCGCCGAGACACACCACCCGTCCCAGCCGCTAGAGAAAGATACGCGACAGAGTATTTAACTTGTAACAGTTCAGGCTCGGAAATTAAGGTGAGTCGAGCCTAAGAGACGTTTACTTCTCCTTCTCCCCACTCTTCGAGGAGAGAAGGTCGCCGAGCGTGACTCCTCGAGTAGCTGTTTTAGGAGGAGTGACGTAGATATCCTCATCCTTCAGCTCCCTAATGATTCGTATCTTAAGCACCTTCTCCAAATTTCTGGCAAGGTTTAGGGGAGGTCTGAAGGAGCCGGCCTCTATCTTTTTTATCACCGAGACTTTTTCTTGGACGAGGCTTGCAAGCTCTTCTTGAGTCAGTCCAAGCTTTTCGCGGGCTGAGCGTATGATTTCGCCGAAACCGTCGACGAAATCCAGCCTCTCCACCGCCTCGAATATGTCCCCGCCGCGCCCTCTTGATGCCGCGCGCTGAGCTGTCTTGCGGCGCTCCACAACTTCTCTTCGTAGTTGATAGGATATAAACTTCTCTAACGGAGGAAGGGTTTGAAATTATACTCGCGGCTTCCAGCCACTTATCGCAGCGTACTCCCCTAGTACCCCCTGATATACCTCAATTGTCCGTTCCGCTATTCTCCACCAAGTGAACTCGTTCTTTACTCTCTCGTAAGCGTTGGTTCGCAGATGCTCGGCGAGAGCTGGGTTCGTCAATACCTGGGTTATGCCCCAAGCTAGCGAGTCTGGATTGGGGTAGACGCTCACGCAGCTGTGTAAGTGGCTCACAATCTCCCCTATCCCTCCGATGCATGTGGAGACGAGTGGGAGGCGTGATGCCGCGGCCTCCAGCGCGACGATGCCGAAGGGCTCGTAGAGGGAGGGCATCACGAATACGTCAGACACTGCGTAGAGGCTCCGTACTGTTTTGACGTCGAGGAATCCAGTTACGTAGACCTTGTGGGCGACGCCCATCTCCTCAACCCTACGCCTTATCCACTCCTTAAGGTATCCCTCACCGACGATGACGAATTTAACGTCTACACTCTGGAGGACTCGGGGTATCGCCTCAACTAGGAGATGGACACCCTTCTCGTAAACCAATCTTCCCACATAGAGGACTATCCTTTCATGTGGTGCTGCGAACCTCGACCGCAGCTCAGAGTTGCTTCCGCTCGATGAAAAATTCTCGAGACACACCCCGTTCGGTATCACGTCTATCTTGCCCATCGGCGTCCCCAAGGCCCTGTTAACCTCCTCGGCCAAGAATCTGCTAACGCAAATCACCCTCCAAGCCTCTCTCGCAAGCCAAGCCTCAGTCGAGGCAATCATCCGTTGGTAATCATCGTGTATCCCACCTCTTCTGCCGTACTCTGTCGAGTGGATGGTAGCTATGAGAGGCATTCTGAAAATGTGTTTGAGGGTTATGGAGGCTTGTGCGACTAGCCAGTCGTGGGCGTGAATGATGAAGGGTTTTTGGAGCTCGTTTTTCAGGATGCCGCAGGCGTAGTCTAGCATGTTAACATTCATCATAGCTATCCATGAGGCGAAATCTGGGGCCGGATACTTGTAGGAGTCGACTCGATGGACTTGGACACCGTTCATCTCTTCCCTTTTAGGCGCTCCCGGAAAATCCGGGGTCAATACATGAACCTCGACACCTTTTTTCGCAAGCTCTACGGAGAGGTCGTGGACATGGGCGGCCAATCCTCCTATGATTCTGGGGGGAAACTCCCAGCTAAGCATCACGACGCTGAAAGCCATTTAGCGCGCCACCAGACTTTGATAAAGTCTCAGAACCTCTTCCTCCCAGCCCGCCGAAGATGGGTCTAAGACCCTGACCCCCTCACGCTCTAGAGGGAGATTCCTTCTCAACTCAGAAAGCATCCACTCATTATTTACTAAGATGACATCACATTCGCGGGACATTTGCCATTCTATCGTCCTGATGCATGAACTTAAGGGGGAGTTTGGATTTAGGGACCTCTGCTGCTCTAAGCTGTATATAGAGGCTATCCAAGGGATGTTGAGTGCTTTTTTCAGGGCTGAGGCTGCTGGTGTGAAGTGCCAGTCATAGGAGTGGATTATCAGACTTTCAGGCTCAGAATGGAAGATGTCAGCG
Source organism: Candidatus Calditenuaceae archaeon (assembly GCA_025059595.1). Lineage (GTDB taxonomy): Archaea > Thermoproteota > Nitrososphaeria_A > Caldarchaeales > Calditenuaceae > HRBIN02. The sequence goes on from JANXDI010000015.1 coordinate 128,621, forward strand.
ACGACGCGGGCAACCTCAGCGTTTATGCCCATTATCCACGTGATGATTGTGGACTGAGGCGAGACGGGGTTGGCCACCCATGTTATCCTCAGGCCGGGTGCTCTCTCCTCAACATAGTATCCCCAGTCGCCGATTGTCACCACCTCCATTCTCAGACCTTTACCTCTCAGCCTCTCTACCTGGGCCTGAACCTGCCACGCCAGGTCGCCGATAATGCGGGGCGGATACTCCCAAGCTAGAATGATAGCTCTCATACCTCCCGCCTATGTATATATGGAGCAGACCCTAATCACACCCTTACCCGTGAGATAAAAGCAGACCCCCCCACCAGCTCTTCTGGCACTTGCAACATATCCATCCGACTCTAGCATCTTCAAAATCTCCTCAACCCTACACCTTTCCAGAGAGAGAGCGGCAGATATCTCATTAGGCTCGACGGCTCTGCTCTCATCGACATACCCCATGTTATGCAAAAAAGTCAGGAGGAGGGTCGACTCGTCTCCCTGCATGGGCATTCCAATTACAAAGCGTGCGCCTTAGTGATACTTAAGTATTGTAGTCGTAATGCCGACGTGAGTATCACGTTGTGATAAGATATCTACTTTAAACGCCAAAATGATATAAGTAGTGCGGATAGATGAGGATAGCTTTCATCACATGGGAATACCCGCCGCTGATTGTCGGTGGTCTGGGCACTTATTCCCACTACATTACTGTTTGGATGGCGAGGCTTGGCCACGAAGTTGAGGTATATGCTCCGTCACCTCCGGGGCTTAAGATTGAGGTTGAGAGGTTTGAGAACCTCGATGTGAATTGGGTCGAGGTGCCTGACCTCTCGCCGAGTTTGAGATATGTAGTGAACGAGGAGGTACGGGCATGGGGGGAAGGTGTTAGATACTTCAGCAACATCGTGACCTTCAACACGGCGACGGCTTCGCTGCTGGTCTCTAGGCTTCTGAGACGCGAGTTCGATGTTGTGGCTTTCAACGATTGGCTCTGCTCAATTGCGGGGGTGTCGCTGGCTAGGCTGGGTGGGGCTTCAGCTGTTTATCATGTGCACTCGACTGAGTGGGGGAGAGCACTTGGAAGGGGTTCGAGGACGGTCTCGGAGATTGAGAGGCTTGGGGCGGAATATGCGTCGAAAATAATCACGGTTAGTAATGCTATGAAGGAGGACCTACAAGCCCACACTTGGCCGGCCCACAAGATTGCCGTTGTTTGGAACGGCGTAGACCCGGACATATATGACCCCTCGACTGTAAATCAGCATGATAGGGAGAGCCTTAGGTCTCGATACGGAATAAGGCCCGAGGAGCAGATGATTCTATTCGTGGGACGTTTAGTCGCTGTTAAGGGCGCTAGAGAGCTGGTGGAGGCTATGCCTCACGTTTTGAGAGAGTTTCCTAAGGCGAAATTAGTCATTCTAGGTAAGGGAGACTTGGAGGCTGAGCTTCAGGGGCTTATCAGGGATTTAGGTCTGGGTGGTAAGGTTATTCTGAGGGCCGAGTTTGTCTCTGAGCGGGAGAGGATTCTCCACTACGCCGCATCCGATGTCTGCGTCTTCCCTTCAATTTACGAGCCATTCGGAATAGTTAGCTTGGAGGCCATGGCTATGGAGAGGCCGGTGGTCGTGGGGGCGAGGGGGGTGGTGGGGTTTAGAGAGCAGGTGATTCCGTCTGGCGAGGAGCAGTGTGGAATGCATATTGACGGGTCAAACCCTCTGGATATAGCTTGGGGTTTGAAGGAGGTTTTGAGAGACCCTGAGAGGGCGCGAAGGATGGGGCGGAACGGGAGGAAGAGGGTTCTCGCAGAGTTTACGTGGAAGAGGGCCGCCGAGAAGACTTTAGAAATCTACAGCAGCCTCCTCCAAGTTCAGAGGGCCTAGCCCTCCGTCAATACCTCGCACCCGTCCTCATGAACCAGAACCGTGTGCTCTGCCTGGGAGACGGGTGCACCGCTTTTCTCGACGAGCACAGGGTATCCGTAGACCAGCCCCCGCTTGTAGAGTCGCGGATGAATTGCCGCCGCTGGTCCGCTAAGCCAGCGTGTTGTGTATGGTAGCCCTCGCGAGACGGAGACAATCTCTCGGAGGGCTTCTAGCTCCTCTTGGCTCAGCCCCTTAGGCTTTGGGGATGTGTCTCTGACCGAGAAAATGTTGACGGTCTTGGTGTTTATCACTATGCCTGGCGCCTCGCGGAGTGTTATGAACGGCTCCACAGCGTATACGTGACCCGCTTTTAGCCTATGGGGCTCATTTGAGGGTATGTTCGGGATAGAGAGGCCGGCATGGAGATTGAACCTTCTAATCTCGTGTCCTGAAAGGTTTGCGATTGGTCTACAGCCCATTCTCGTGGCCGTCTCATATATCACGCGCCCAATCTCGCCCACCTTCACCCCGGCCTTCATTAGCTTCAAAGCGTTCTTCAAGGCCTCTCGCGCCACGTCGACCAGATGGCCATAGGGGCTCCTCAAGTCGAGAGTAGCGGCCGTATCGGCGATGAAGCCGTCAAGCTCCACCCCAACGTCTACCTTAACCAAGACGCCAGCTTGGATGACCATGTCGTCGCCGTGTGTCGGTGTGTAGTGTGCGGCGATTGAATCGATTCCGATGTTACAGGGGAAGGCGGGCCTCGCTCCCAACTCTCTTATCCGTGCCTCAATCCACTCGCAGACCTCCTCAGACCTGATGCCTGGTCTCACCCTCGAAAAAGCCTCTCTCAAGACCGAGCCAGCTACGGAGCCGGCCTGTCTGAGCCTGTCAAGCTGCTCTGCGTTAGGCTGAAAAACTACACGCTCCGAGCCACCCACCCTCTTTCACCTCCTCCAGACTTGAGCCGGGAGCCTCTCCATCCGCCTCGGCCCCACATCCGCTATCAGCGAACCCACCCAATAAACAGTAGCCAGAAATACTATGACTATCGCAAGAGAGTTGCTTCCAGCCATCAGCATCGCGGGTATGCCGTGGTCGCCTGATTCAAGCTCGACCGAATATGGCCGCCCCGTGACGGGGTTTATCATCGACTCAACAGGAGAATAGTTATCGGTTAATATTCTATATTCGGTGAGGTCCGGAATTCTGGTCCACAACCCGCGAGACACTAAGTCCGCTAGCTCACGGTTCTGCCACTCGGATAGGGCGGCTGCTAGGTCGCATCCGGCCTGTGCGCAGGCTATGATTATTATGTTTTGAACAAGTGGGGCTGGAGTTTCGGAGGCTTTGATGACGAATATCCGTGGGAAGACTTGGCTCATGGTTTTGTAAGCTGACCAGAGAATCTCGGATGTGTCTCCCGAGACTGAGGCGATGATGTTGCTGACAACCACTCCGTCGTCGCTGAGCCTATTCTTCACCAGCCTGAAGAACTCGAGGGTCATGAGATGATAGGGTATGTATGTCTTTGCGTAGGCGTCTATGATAATTCCATCAAATTTTCTCTCCACCTTCTGTAGAAATACTCTGCCGTCGTCGTTGTGAATAATGAGCTGTGGCTCATCGGGAACATCGAAATACTTCCTAGCCACCTCGATGACAACCGGGTCAATCTCAACCACCTCAACAACCAGACTCGGAAATTCTTGGAGGAAATATTTTGGGCCAGAGAATCCGCCTCCACCGATGAAGAGGACTCTCTCCGCGTTTCTCTTAAGAGCCACGGCTAGTTCGAAGAATTTGGTGTAAGTGAAGACGAGTCTATCCGGTTCTTTAATGCTCATACCGCTGTGTGGTAGGCCGTTGAGGTAGAGTATCTGGATGTCTCCGCTCACCGCAACAACTAAACTATTGTAAGGCGTCTCCCTTGCCTCGAGCACTCTGCCCGTGGCAGCTAGAGCGGGACCACCTAACAGACCAATAGGTGAGAGGAGAAGAATCAGCATCGCCGCAAAAGTCGCCTTAGAGGGGAGGCCGAGCCTTAGAGACGAGATCGCCATCAGAGTGAAGCCAACTCCGAGAAAGATGGAGCGGATATCGGTGGCTGGAATCAGGATGAACACCGTTCCAAAGGTTCCGAAGATGCTTCCCAAGGTCGAGACAGCGTACAAGTATCCCGCGCTCGTCCCAAGCTCCCTCAACTCCCGAGTCATTAGCTTGACTGCGAAAGGTGAGACCATCCCGAGCAGCAGATTGGATGGAGCCAGCAGGGCTAGGCTTGAAATGAGAGCGCCCCAGCGCTCCTCTAAGCCGAGTGAGAGGACTGCCTCGATGCTTATGGTTGAGAGGTAGGGTACCGAGATAGCGAGAATTCCTCCTGTAAAAACTATCGTATCAAGGAGGCGAGCGTCAGGTATACGGTCTGAGACTCTCCCCCCGAGATAGTATCCAGCGGCGAGTGATGAGAGGACGATGCCGATTATGCTACCCCAGACGAAGACGGAGCTTCCGAAGACAGGTGTGAGAAGCCTGCTTCCGGCGAGCTCTATCGCCATTACGGCGAAGCCTGAAAGAAAGACTAGACTTAAAAGCCTCAACCTCTCTAAACGCAATCCGACCCCACTACAGGCCTCCTTGGTGAAAAATCTATCTTAAAGACCCTCTTTAGGCGCGATTAGTTTAAATATCGTAGCGAAGATGAGACAGCAGGATTGATATCACTAACTCTAAGCCAGAGGGAGGCTCCCGGAGTCCGGATAGAAAGTGTTGAGGGACTTCGTGTCAAGCGTGGCTCAACGCTTGTGAAGAGAGGCTTCGCACACATGCTGAAGCACGGAGTTGTCATGGATGTGACGAACGTGGAGCAGGCTCAGATTGCCGAGGACGCGGGTGCCGTGGGCGTCATGGTTCTTGACAAGCTGCCTTACGACGTGAGAAAGGCGGGGGGTGTCGCGAGAACCGCCAGCCTGAAGGTGATCGAAGAAGTATTGGAGCACGTTACTATACCTGTGATGGCTAAGTGCAGAATCGGGCATACGTGGGAGGCGAGAGTTCTCGAGGAGGCTGGTGTGGACATGATTGATGAGTCGGAAGTCCTGACTCCGGCTGATGAGGAGAGGCATATCTGGAAATGGGACTTCACAACGCCGTTCGTCTGCGGCGCTAGGGACCTTGGAGAAGCCCTCCGCAGGATAGAGGAGGGGGCATCTATGATTAGGACGAAGGGAGAGCCGGGTACCGGAAACGTCGCTGAGGCTGTTAAGCACATGAGGATTCTGAATAACGAGCTCAGGAAAATCGTAGTATTATATGAGGAGGGTGATGAGCAGGAGCTAATCAGGGCTACCCGCGAGCTCAGAGTCTCCTATGAGCTTGTCTTAGAGACGGCCAGAATAAAGAGGCTCCCCGTCGTAAACTTCGCGGCCGGTGGCATAGCAACTCCGGCAGACGCGGCACTCATGATGAGCCTTGGTTGTGACGGCGTCTTCGTCGGCTCGGGCATATTCAAGTCCACCGACCCACGAGCTAGGGCTGAGGCGATAGTCATCGCAACCACTTATTGGGATAAGCCCGACATCGTGGCTGAGGCCCAGAAGATGGTCGACGAGACTAAGGCGATGGCTGGGTTTGACCTTAAGACTTTGGAGCTGAGAATGCAGGAGCGGGGGACCGGCTAAGAGCTCCAGAAAACTGAGGCGCAGGGGATTACTTATAAGCTGGCAGCTTTTTTGTAGAGTCATGCAGGTATGGAGAGTACTAGTCATCGCCTTAGTAATCGCGGCGGTAGCCGCTTCTAGCCTCTTAGCAGGCATAAACTACGGCTCTCAAACCGCCAGCTCGGAGTGGGAGAGGCTCTTGAGCAGTGAGAGGGAGAGGATAAAGCAGCTTGAGGGCGAGCTCGCCTCTAAGCAATCGGAGCTGGACTCGGCTCTAAATAATGTGGGCAGGCTTGAAGCTCTTTTGAGTGAGACTAAGCGGCTTCTCTCCGAGAGCGAGGAGAGGGTGGCCGGTCTTCAAGCCAGTCTCTCGGACGAGCTTGAGAGCCTGAGGAGAAGTAGCGCGGAGCTATCTAGGCGAATGAGCGAGATTGAATCACGTATGCAACGCGTGGAGACTCAGGTCAACGTCGTCTCGCGGTCAATCCCGATACTAAACCAGTTAAGGGGTGTGAACAGGCTTGGCCCGGATAGGAACGCCACACTCAACTACTGGCTCGACGTCAAAGGCCTCGTCGCATCCTTCGACCCCGCGCTCACACCATCAGTGGACAGGGTGATAAACAATTTGGAGGGGCTGTTCGACTATTTTGAGTGGGTGGAGAGTTATCCCGGTGAAGGCGCCTCTGCTGATTCGATAGTCCGCTGGATTCAGGCCCTGCCTCCGAGCTATCAGCAGTATACGGACGCGGTGAACCAGTTTGTTGACGAGTTTCTCACGAGCGTAGCGTCTAAGCTATCGGCTCTCCGCGACAGTCTGAGCTGACCGCCTCCTAGTCACAGCCACAGCTACGCCTCCGATGAGCCCCACAGCTAACATGAGATAGGCGTTGTATCTGTGAACCTCCTCCACGAGAAGGAATAGCCCAACATCGACGAATATAATCCCGTAGAGTATCAGGCCGAGAGCCGCTTGAACCGCGACCATAGCGAGAAGCGCTGCAAGGTATGCGAGCGACAGACGGCTTCGGCTGCTAAGTCTGAGGGCGACGGCCGTCAAAACGAGACCGGCCAGCCCGATGGTTGCGTGAATGTCCCTCAACGCCCGCGTTGTCAAGCCAAGCTCTCCCAGAATTATCTGAACAAGCAGACCCAGCCCAAGTAAAGCGGAGAAGACGGCAGAGAGTTTCATGGGGACCCGCCGCTGACCGCTGGTAGAATCAGTACCTCGTCTCCCTCCGTAAGCTTCCGGTCCAACTCTTGGTGGCTGAGCGCCTCGTCGTTTACGTAGATGTTGATGTATCTTCTGGGCCGGCCTTCATCGTCGAGCAGCCTTTTCCGTATTTCCGGGCCGTATCTCTTGGAGAGCTCCTCTATCACGGCCTTAACCGAATCGGCTTCAAGTGTGAACTCCCTCTGTCCGCCAAGATAGTTCGCAAGAACGGCTGTAACGGTAACCTTGACTTTAGGCGACATTTGTCTTAATTCTATCTCGGGGGAAGATATAAACCGTGAAGACCTTTCCGTTGCGCGAAACTTCAGTATGTGTTCAGGACCTTCTTGACTGCGTCAATCGAGGGCGGTATAATTCTCACGCCACTTGGCTCAGGCATCAGCTCAATAGTCTTCAACCCCGACCCAGTCACGCAACAGACAATCTCCTCGTCCCGCCCAATCTCACCCTCTTCCACTAACCTCTTCACCGCCGCCACGGATATCGCGCCTCCAGGCTCAGCGAAGACACCTTCCGTCGAGGCCAGCAGAGCGGCGGCCTCTACGCACTCGTCGTCGGTCAGCGAAACGGCCACTCCCCCACTCTCCCTGAGAACTCTTAATGCTTGGTAGCCGTCTCCAGGCTCGCCGATGGCGAGGCTCTGCACGATTGTATCAGGGTGTCTGACCGGCTTTATGGTGTCGCTCTTCTCCCTGAATGCTTGGACTATTGGTGAGCACCCGAGGGGTTGAGCGCAGGTCATGGCGACTCTGCTGTCGCTTATAAGACCGGCTTGCTCCGCCTCTCCAACCCCCTTGAATATCGCGGAGAAGAGAGCGCCACTGGCCGTCGGGACAACTATCCTGTCCGGCGTCCGCCATCCGAGCTGCTCCACAATTTCGAGCCCCATGGTCTTCGACCCCTCAACATAATACGGTCTAAGGTTAACGTTGACTATGCCCATTTCCAGCCTGTCCGCGGCGAGGGCGGCGAGCCTGTTTGCGTCGTCGTATGTGCCCTCTACGAGGAGTAGCTGAGCCCCATAAAGGGCGGCCTGTTTAATCTTAGCCTTCTCAACGCTCTTCGGCATGAAGACATAGCAGGGAAGCCCAGCCGCAGCTGAGTGGGCCGCAGTCGCTCCGGCTAGGTTACCCGTCGAGGCGCATCCGACGGCTTTGAGGCCGAATTCCCGCGCCTTCGATATAGCTAAGCTTGAAGGCCTGTCCTTGAAACTATATGTCGGGTTCAAGGTGTCGTTCTTCAGATAAAGTTTAGTTACTCCAAGCCTCTTAGCCAGCCGCTCGGCTCTAATTAACGGGGTGTATCCTGCTCCGATATCAACTTTATTGGATGGGTCTAGGAGGGGGAGGAACTCCCAATACCTCCACATCGAGGGCCTACGCCCCTCAATCACGCTTCTGCTAACAGAGAATCGGCTAGGAGCATAAGAGGCCTCCAGAGCACCAAAACACTCATCGCACACATGTGCAAGTACGTGCCCGAAAGTTTTGCCGCACTCTCTACACTCGAGAAATACCAGGGCCTCGGATAGCACCAATCACCTGACGGGAGTCTGATGTGGCAAAATATAAACCGTATCCACCCGCCCCAAGGCTCAAATGTGAAGCCCGGTGCATCGCCGGCCACATTCTTTATACCGCCGCGCATATTGTGTTTAGACGTGTGTGCCGCGAGTTCTCATCGATCTTTAGCCCCCAGGAGGCTCCGGATAGCGATTATCAGGTCCAGCTCCTCGCGGTATCAGGCGATGCTGCGGGGTGAGCAGATTGTGGACGACTCTTCGGAAGCCGCCCGCATGATTCTTGAGGAGCTCGGCCACGAAGTCACGCACACAGGCCTCGTCGGCGACGACTTGATTGGAATAAGGACGCAGGTTGTGGGAGCTCTTGCGAGGGGGTTTGATGTTATAGTTGTTATAGGAGGCACCGGTTTCTCGCCGAAGGATGTTACCGTTGAGGCGATAAGGCCTCTCCTTGAGAAGGAGATTGAGGGGGTGGGGGAGATTTTTAGGCTTGAGAGTTACAGGAGAGTTGGTTTTCCGGCCGCCTTCTCGAGAAGCCTCGCCGGCGTCATCCGCGGCTCGATTATACTTGCCTTGCCGGGGTCTCCTGACGCCGTCGAGACGGCTATCCGCCTAATCGGGCCTGAGCTGCCCCACATGGTCTTTGTGGCCAGGGAGGCCTAGGTGGTGAAAGGGGGAAAGTTAAAAGATTAGAGGCCTATAAACGATTCGGCTGAACTAATGAATTCCCGCGGCGAGTTGAGAGAGGTTAGGAAGACTTTACAGACTCCTCATGGAGATGCGATTTACTATGACCTTCACATGCTCGAGGAAATTGGTCTCGCCAGAAATGTGGACGAGATGCCGCTTAGCCTAAAGATTCTGCTAGAGAACGTCGCTCGGAGCGCGGATAATGGTCTAGCGTCCATCGAGGATGTGGAGTTAGTCGGCCGGGCTACGACGGGTGAGGGGTTAGAGATACCTTTCATGCCCAGCCGTGCTTTGCTGCAGGACTTTACCGGCGTCCCACTTGTCGTAGACTTGGCGGCTATGAGGGAGGTCGTCGCAGCGTTCAGCGGAAACCCTGATAGGGTAAATCCGGAGATTCCCACACATCTGGTGGTCGACCACTCGATTCAGGTCGACTACTATGCCTCCAAAGACGCATTCTGGAAAAACCTCTCCCTCGAATTTCTACGGAACAGGGAGAGGTATATCTTGCTGAAATGGGCTCAAGGCGCCTTCAGAAATTTCTACGTCGTGCCACCGGGCCGCGGTATAGTTCATCAGGTCAACTTGGAAAGTCTCGCAAGGGTCGTTGAGGTGCGGAAAGGGCCTCGAGGCCTGGTCGCGTTCCCTGATACGGTTCTCGGGACCGACTCTCATACGCCGATGGTTAATGGTCTGGGTGTGTTGGGCTGGGGGGTTGGTGGAATCGAGGCTGAGGCAGTCATGCTTGGGCAACCATACTACATGCCTATCCCCGAGGTCGTCGGCGTCAAGCTTGTAGGCGAGCTCCAGCCACCTGCAACTGCCACAGACCTAGTGCTGACCATCACGGAGGTTCTTAGAAAGAGGGGCGTCGTGGGAAAGTTCGTTGAGTTCTTCGGCCCAGGGGTCGCTACGCTCACCATACCAGATAGAGCGACAGTCTCCAACATGGCCCCCGAGTACGGCGCGACGATCGGCCTTTTCCCGATAGACAGTGCCACCCTAAAATATCTTCAAACAACGGGCAGAGAAGAAGCTCATGTCAAGCTCATTAAACATTATGCCGAGATTCAAGGCCTCTACACGACAAGCTACGACCAAGAGGCTCGGTACGGGGATGTCCTCCTAATCAATCTTTCAGAAGTAGAGCCCAGCATAGCCGGACCGGCTAACCCAGAGGACAGAATCAGACTGAGGGAGGTGAAGGAGGCTGTTTTGAAGATTTTGAGAAAAGTTAAGCCCGCCGCCGGAGTCTCTGAGAATCGTTTAAGCGTTTGGCATGATGATGGTGGCCCAGCTGGTCAGCGACCTTTAGGGGGCGTGGGCGCCGGATTAGGCGGGGAGGAGTATGAGGTTAGGGACGGCTCGGTGGTCATAGCTGCAATTACAAGCTGCACGAACACCTCCAACCCTGCCGTTATGATAGGGGCTGGGCTCCTAGCGAGAAACGCGGTCCAACGTGGACTTAGGCGGAGGCCTTACGTGAAGACCAGCCTGGCCCCAGGCTCAGCCGTCGTGATAGACTATCTCGAGGAGTCGGGCCTCCTGGCCTACCTCTCCGAGCTCGGATTCGACGTCGTAGGATACGGCTGCACAACATGCATAGGCAACAGCGGCCCATTACAGCCCGAGGTCGAGGAGGCAATAAGGAAAAAGGACCTTTTCGCGGTGGCGGTCTTGAGTGGAAATAGAAACTTCGAGGGGCGGATACATCCGTCCGTGAAGGCAAGCTTCCTAGCCTCACCTATACTCGTAGTGGCCTACGCGATCGCAGGTAGAATCGACATCGACTTCAACAACGAGCCACTAGGTAGAGGCAGAGACGGCAGGCCCGTTTTCCTGAAGGACATTTGGCCCGACCAGTCAGAGATTAGAAGAATAATGGAGGATGAAATCAGAGCGGAGATGTTTAGGAAAAGATATGGTGAAATTTTTACTGGCGTCGGAGAGTGGGAGGAGCTCAAACCCGCGTCGACCCCCACATTCAGCTGGGACCCCTCCTCAACCTACATCAGGAAACCACCTTACTTCGAGGAGTTTCAGAGAGAGCCGGCCCCCCTGACAGATATCCTAGGCGCGAGGGCCCTTGTATTGCTGGGAGACCGCGTTACCACTGACCACATCTCGCCAGCCGGGGCCATCCCCCCCAACAGCCCAGCGGGTCTCTACCTGAGGAGCCTCGGAGTCGACCCAACCGAGTTCAACACTTACGGCTCAAGGAGGGGGAACCACGAAGTGATGATTAGGGGAACATTCGCTAATCACCGCCTAAGAAATCATCTTTTGCCGGACGGTGAGGGCTGGTGGACAATCCACTTCCCGGACGGAGATAAGATGACGGTTTATGAGGCGGCTATGAGGTATAAGAGCGAGGGCGTGCCCCTTATCGTTCTCGCGGGTAAGCAGTATGGCGCTGGGAGCTCGCGGGACTGGGCGGCCAAGGGCACGAGGCTGCTGGGGGTCAGGGCGGTTATCGCTGAGAGCTTCGAGAGAATTCACCGCAGCAACTTGGTTGGAATGGGTGTGCTTCCGCTCCAGTTTAAGGAGGGTGAGGGTTGGAGGCAGCTCGGTCTAACAGGCTCAGAAACCTACGACATTAAGCTCGGCCAACTACATCCAAAAAAGACGGTCGAAGTCATCGCCAAGAGGGATGACGGGGCAGCAACCTCATTCGAGACAATCATCAGGCTGGACACCTCCACCGAGATAGAATATTACAGGCACGGAGGAATACTTCCTTACGTAGTCAGGAGGATAATCGGGAGCTCTTGAACATCACAGGACCATGAGAGCCTGTCTCTAGAGGCGCTCCTTTAAACTCCTAATCCACCTGTAGCTCCGCCACCGCTTAGATGCCCCGAACCCGCAGTGGGCGCACCTCCCCCTTCTAAAGTTGAATGACCGGCGGCCGCACCTTCTACACCGCCCATGGGTGGGCGTCTTGAACTTACCCATCGAGGGCGTGCCCTTCATGTCCCGCTGACCTCCTCCCTAAGCTGTGAAGGTGAAATCATGACTATGTTGTCGCCCCTAACCACGATGAGGCCTAGCTTCACCGAGTTATTCTCGCCCCTGACCTCCTCAGCCCCCTCAAGAACTAGGTTCATATGCTGGTCATAACCCCTCAACTGTCCGCGAATAGCCCTTCCATTTCTCAGCTTAACCAGCACGGTCCCTCCAAGCGACTTGGCCAGCATCTTCAACGAAACGTCTGTGGACAACCCTAGCCACTATTCTTTCAGAAACTCTGCTTTTAAAGTTTCCCACCCACAGTGGTCATCACCGTGTTTATCAGTGTGCAAACGAGGCCCCCAAATCTTAAATCCTAAATACATAGCCCATTCTCACAACTTTGAAGAACCGTGGTGAAGATTCTAAGCGAGAGTGAAGTGGAAGCATTAGTCTCTGTTGAGGAGCTGTTCGACAAGGTCGCTGAAGCCTTCAAGACTCTAAGCCTCGGCGAGTTGCTGATGCCCCCGCGGGAAAGGATTAGAGTCGAGGGATTTGGTGACATACTGCTTATGCCATGCCTAGCTCAAAGCCTCGGTGTCTTCTCCCTGAAGGTCGTCTCCGTATATCCGAGAAACATCGAGTTGGGGTTACCCACCACAAACGCCGCGGTCTTGGTGGTCAACCCTGAAAACGGCGTCCCAGAGCTCGTGGCCGAGGCCAAGGCTTTGACCGGGCTTAGGACTGCGGCGGCCACCGCACTATCGGTGAGATACCTGGCGAGGAGAGATGCCTCAAGGCTCGGAATAATAGGGTGCGGATACCAAGCCGGTTGGCAGCTAAAGATAACGAGCCGTGTCATGAAGACTGAACAGATTTTGGTCCACGACCTGTATAGAGAGAGGGCGGAGAGGCTCGCCGACGAGTTTAGAGCCAGAACAGGTATTGATGTGAGGGTCTGCCTCAACGCCCAGGAGCTGGTCGAGGCTTGTGATGTAATTATAACGGCGACCACGAGTAAGACCCCGGTGGTCTGGAAGGACTGGGTGAGGCCGGGCACACACATCTCGGCCATAGGGGCCTACACACCTGAGATGGCGGAGATAGACCCGCGGGTGTTGGCTTCCGCCAAGTTGGTCGTCGACTCCCTTAAAGCGGCGAGGGAGGAGGCGGGAGACATAATTCAGGCCGTGAATGCAGGTCTGATAAGATGGGATAACGTTTACGGCGAGATAGGGGAGATTATTGCGGGGAGGAAGCCCGGACGCCTCCGAGAGGACGAGGTGACGGTCTTCAAGACTGTGGGAACTGCGGCCCAAGATGCCGCGGTCGCATCTATACTTCTCTCGAAAACGAGGAGCCGCTAGCTATTCACGGTGCCTTACGTGCCCGAGTACAACATATTCCACAGCATCACACACGTAAGTCGCGTGGTCCGCAATCCTCTCCAGGTTCCTAAGCGCGAGAACGACTGCGACATCGCACTCCCGTGTGCCGTCTCTCTCAAGCGTGATAGCCCTGAGTCTATCCCTATAAATCTCGTCAATTTTCTCATCCATCATCTTCACCTGCCGCGCCGCCTCGATGTCAAGCTTCTGGAACGCTTGAAGACTCTTCTTCAGCATCTCCCCCACCATGTAGCCGGCCTCAGAAATGGGGGTTAGGTCGCATTCAAGAAGCGCACCAAGCATCCGACTGCTTCTAGTAATCTCGAGAGAGTATCTCCCCATCCTCAGAACATCGTAGGAGACGTTAGTGCAGGACCTGATGTAGCGGAGGTCCTTTGCGACGGGCTGGTATCTCGCTATGAGCTCTGTTACTATGTCGCTTACCTCTTCGTAAAGGTCTCTGAGCTTCCTCGCATATTCATACACCTCCCTCTCCACGTCAGTATATTTGAGTAGGCCTTCGATACTTTTGTTGTAGGAGTCTATCCCCAAGTTGAACATCTCCTCGACTTTCCTCGACAGTAGCTGGAGACCCATGTCAAGTATCCTGCTCAAAGCATCTCAACCTATGCGGCCGCTAATGTAGTCCTCGGTCCTCTTATCCTTAGGGTTGGTGAAGATCTCCTTTGTGGGCCCGAACTCTATAATTCTGCCAATCATATCATCGTCTGGCATCATGACCGTCGTATAATCCGAGGCGCGGGCAGCCTGAAGCATGTTGTGCGTCACGATTATGATAGTGTACTCATCCTTTATCGAGCGTAGAAGCGACTCTATTCTAGCCGTGGATATGGGGTCGAGTGAGACCGTAGGCTCGTCGAGCAGCAGGACCTCAGGGTCTATAGCTAAGGCACGGGCGATACAGAGCCTCTGCTGCTGTCCACCTGAAAGACTGTAGGCATGTGCGTTAAGCCTGTCCTTAACCTCGTCCCACAGGGCAGCCTTGATAAGCGCGTCCTTCACTTTGTTGTAGAGCTCATCCTTCGTGAGCTTGAATCCATTAACCCGTAGGCCAAAGGCCACGTTATCAAAGATGCTGAAGGGGAAGGGGTTTGGCCTCTGAAAGACCATCGAGATTCGTGAGCGTATAAAGACCGGGTCCACGTCCTTAGAGTAGACGTCCGTCCCGTTGAAGTAGACCCTCCCGTAAACCTTGGCCCCGGGAACGAGGTCGTTCATCCTGTTTATGGACCTAAGAAGAGTTGACTTGCCGCAGCCGGAGGGCCCGATGATGGCTGTAATGTAGTGCCTCTTGAATGAAACGCTAATGTTGTCTATCGCTATCTTATTCCCATAAACTACCCTTACATTCTCTACTCTTACGACTTCAGGTTCAGATGAATCAGTCATCTCATCTTTACCTTGTTCAAGATACTCTGTCAACAGCTGATTATATGACTTTATCGTCACAGCTGACCCAACCTCCTAGTCAAAAACTGCCTCAAGCCTATAACTGCGCCGTTGAGGCTTAAAAGTATCAGCAGCAAAACTATAATGCCGGCGGATGACAGTTCTATGAAGGCCGGCTGTGGCCGGCTTATCCAGTTGTAGAGCTGGAGCGGCATGACGGTGAACCGGCTGAAGAGGGAGGTGGGGTCCTCTCTAATGAAAAGCAACCCACTCACCACAAGAATAGGGGCCGCCTCGCCCAGAGCACGGCTGATCCCCAGAATACCGCCCGTGAGCATCATGGGCAGAGCCCTAGGGAGAGAGACGTGGCGCACAACCTGAAACGTCGTCGCTCCCAGAGCGTAGGCACCCTGCCTCAAATCATCCGGAACGGTTTTCAAGGCTTCGACACAGGTAACGGTCACTAATGGTAGTATCAAGATAGCTAGAGTAAATGCGCCCGTAATTATTGTCCTCCCCATTCCGAGCCAGTATGCCAAGAAACCCAGACCGACCACGCCGAAGATGATGGAGGGGACTCCGGCGAGGTTTGATATGTTATAGCTCAGGATGGACGAGAACCTTCCCCCTCTCGAATACTCGACGAGATAAATCGCAGTTGCTATGCTGAGCGGGATGCAAATGACGGCCGCCAAGCCCACCGTGAATATGCTTCCCAGTATCGCGGACCTCATCCCCGCCTCATTCGGGTTAGCAGAAGGGTAGTTCAGAATGATGATGGGGGATAGCCTGTGACCACCCCAAGTCACGACGGTGACGAGTAGCGCGGCGAGCGTCGCCAAGGCTATAAAAACGGCGACGCTGAGGATGATTGGGAGTGCTTTATCGACGAACTTTCTAAACCTCAAACCCGACCTTCTGGCCCCACTTAATACTTGATGGCCCATCTCTTCACCACCCTAATGCCAATATAATTCAAGACGGCCGTTATGAGTAGTAGGAAGAGGCCCACAGCGAATAGCGATTGATACTCTATCGTCCCGTGGGGTGCGTCACCCGTCGCGACCTGCGCGATATACGCCGTCATAGTCTCCATAGCCTCTCCGACGTTGAACGTTAAGACGCTTCTAAACCCGCCCGCGATAGCGGCGATCATCGTCTCGCCCATGGCCCTCGCGAAGGCAAGTATAATGGAGGCCGAGACGCCGGAGAGTGCTGCTGGGAATACGACGCGTAGGGCGACGTCGGACTTCCTCGACCCCAGGGCATAGGCGGCATGTCTTAAGTCTAGGGGGACTGCGTTCATGGCGTCGTCGCTTATAGATGCTACGATTGGAATTATCAGGATACCAATCATGAGTCCAACTGCTAAGGCGTTGTGAATCTGAAGCCCCTCCCAAAGATTCCTCAAGATGTTAGGCGTGATAAAGTAGAGCGCAAAGTAGCCGTAGACGACCGTCGGTATTCCAGCAAGTGTTTCGACTGCAGGTTTAACAACGGACCTTAAGGCAGGCGAGGCGTATTCGCTCAGGAATAATGCTATCATCACTCCTATGGGAGCCGCCACTGTTATTGCTATCAGAGAAGTGATGATCGTCGCATTAAGTAAAGGGAGTACTCCAAAGTGTTTCTCCGCAAAGAGCGCAGTCCACTTGGTGTGTGTGAGAAACTCGGCTACAGACACGTGTGTAAAGAAGTTAAAAGACTCTAGACCAAGTGTTACGAATATCACTATTAGTGAGATAGTTGATACTAAAGTCGCTGAAAGAAAAATGAAATAAAAAAAGCTGTTTGTGCGTTTCCTCCTCTCAGTACCCCGCTTAAGCTCCTCAAGGCTCGCCATCACAGTCATCAGTAATCTACTCCCTCTAACTATTTGTGTTTAACGTGGACCAGCGTTTCTCCAGGAGGGGCTTATGGATATCGTGTAGAGGTTGTCGACTATTCCTGCCTTCAGTAGGGCGGCTACGACCTTGTAGTATTGGGATGGGAGAGACGTGTATCCTACTTGCTTAACGAAGCTTTCTCCGTTCTCGACGTAAAAGATGACGAACTCTTTCAGGGCAGGCTTGTCTAACCAAGCCTTCTTGTTAACGTAGATGAAGAGTGGCCTCGCGAGCGGGTACTTGTAGGTCCTAACCGTCTCATCCGTCGGTATGACACATTCAGCGCCAGCCACTTTATCGTCCTTTATCGGGACGATTCTGATTCTGTCAGCGGCTTGAGGATAGTATGCGTAGCCGAAGTAGCCGAGGGCGAATCTCTCCGCCTCGACCCCTGCCACGAGCACGTTATCGTCCTCAGAAGCCACGTAATCTGTTCTGCTCGACTTAGCCTTGCCCACAACCCTCTCAGTGAAGTAGTCGAATGTGCCAGAGTCAGGTCCTGGACCATAGAGCACTATCGGGGAGCTGGGCCATCCTGAGCGTATGTCGCTCCATCTCCTGACCGTGCTGTTCGGATTCCAAATTAGCCTAAGCTCGGATATCGTTAAGCAGTCCACCCAGTCGTTCTGCCTGTTTACTACCACAACGAGCCCATCAATGGCGATTGGAACCTCTATCCACTCTATGTTATTCTTCTGAGCCGCCTCAGCCTCGCTCTTCGTTATGGGCCTTGAGGCGTCGTTAATGTCTGTCTCCCCTACCACGAACCTCTTGAACCCTCCTCCTGTGCCAGAAATGCCGACCGAAATCTTGACGTTGGGGTGTAGCTTCATGAATGCCTCAGCAGCCGCCTCGGTTATCGGATAGACCGTGCTTGAACCGTCTATTATTATATCACCCGACAGCACAACTTTCGTTGGCGTCGGAGGACCTTGAGTGACAGTGACTCTCTCCGTCACCGTTGCGGTCCTTAAGACGGTCTCGGTAACAGCCTGACCAGGCCCCAAAGTTACGGTCTGCCTCTCAGTCTGAATCTGCGTCACGGTTTTCAGCACTGTCTGCGTCGCGGCTGGAGCCACGAACATTCCGCCTACGTATCCGATAACTCCGCCTACCAGTAGGAAGGCCAGTATTAATCCAACCATTTTTGTGCTTGCCATGCTCACGGCCATATACGCCTCTATTGACTATTTAAGGTAAACCTATATTCAATTTTTTAGAATAGCGTCTCTATATAGTTAGATTTTGCGAAATATATTTATATATTGATGAGGCGGTCTTAGAGGGCGGGTCTAAGGACATGCCGGTCTACTCTCGCAAGGTCCAAAAGACAGGCGGGTCCACAATCATTGTTTCGCTGCCTCAGGAGTGGGTTAGAAGAGTTGGGCTGAGGCCTCATGACGAGCTTTACTTATTGGAAGAGCCGAGCGGCGGGCTTATCCTCTGGCCCGCAATCCTCGACCATAAGGATGCAGGTGAAGAGGTCGCGGTTAAGGTGACGACGGACGCCGGGCCCGAGGATGTGTTGCGCCTTTACCTTTCGGCGTACATCGCGGGGTATAACGTGATTAGGCTTGAGTTTGGTGACACTGGGTATAGGCACACTAAGGAGTTGAAGGAGATGATGAGGAGGTGGCTAGTGGGGGTCGAGATTGTGGGTGAGAGTCTTCATGGAATAGTAACGCAGTGTCTGCCTGCACATGACAGTCTTCAGCCGGCTAAGGTTATTGAGAGGATGGCGGACCTCGCTGCGAGTATGCAGAGGGATGCCCTTTACGCTGTGGAAAATAACGACGAGGTCCTCGCCCAAGATATTGTGCAGAGAGACTATGACGTTGATAGGTTCTACCACTTTGCGGTCAGGCAGCTCAATATCGGCATTTCCAGCCCGCGGCGGCTGGCGACGTTGGGTCTCAGGAACCCGCAGGAGTGCCTCTCATACATCATAGCAGCTAAAACTATTGAGAGGGCGGCCGACCACGCGACATCAATCGCCAATACTCTCATCAACGAGAGGCAGCGGAAGAGGCCTTCGCCCGAGCTGATTAAGGCGGGATATGAGGCGAGCAATCTCTTCACTGAGGCAAAAATAGCCCTCCGGGATGTGGATATATCGAAGGCGCGCCAGGTCATGCGGAAGATTGAGGCATTCAAGTTTATGCTCATGGATATTTTGAGGAGGAATGGAGGTAGGGGTGAGGCTGAGACTATGGTTCACGCGCTGGGGGAGAGTATAAGGCGGATTGCAGAATATAGTTCTGACCTCTGTGAAGTGGCTTTAAACCTCGGAGCGCATTACAGACTGTCATCTAGAACACCTCAGCCCGGATAAAGATATATCGAGACGTTTCCTACCAGCTTCGTGAGCGGTGAGGCTTTAGTCCGAGTAGATGCGGGGGCTGTGGTTGGGGGTCTTGACAGACGGGTTTTCGGCCAGTTCATAGAGCATCTCGGAAGGTGCATCTACGGTGGAATTTGGGTTGGGGAGGGGTCGCGGATTCCGAATCTGAGAGGCTTTAGGAGTGATGTTCTTGAAGCTGTTAAGAGGATTGCTCCACCGGTTGTTAGATGGCCTGGAGGGAACTTTGCCTCAGCCTACCACTGGATGGATGGGGTCGGGCCTCGGGCAACTCGTCCACGCAAGTTTGAGCTGGCTTGGGAGTGGGTTGAGCCGAACGAGTTTGGAACGGTGGAGTATATTGAGTGGTGTAGGCTGGTTGGCGCTGAGCCTTTCATTGTCGTAAACGCTGGTAGCGGCTCGCCTGAGGAGGCAGCAGCTTGGGTTGAGTATTGTAACTCGAGGGGCGATACTCACTACGCCTCTCTGAGGAGGAGGGACGGCTTTAATGAGCCGTTCAATGTTAAGCTGTGGGGGATAGGTAACGAGCTTTACGGCCGCTGGCAGGTTGGCTTCTGTGTAGATGGTGAGGAGTGCGCGCGGAGGACAGTTGAGTTCGCGAACCTGATGAAGAGGGTTGACAAAAGTATCGAGCTCGTGGGTGTCGGATGCGACAGGGACCCTGAGTGGAATATTGATATGGTGAAGATTGCGGGAAACTATCTCGACTATCTCTCCGTGCATACTTACATCTTCTGCCCAAAGAAGTACGAAGACCTCCTTGCAGCCCCTCTCGAGATTGAGCGGAACCTTATCTCCATTTACGAGAGCGTCCGGCTCGCGGCAAGTAAGTTTGGGGTCTCAAGGAAGATTAAGCTCGCATTTGACGAGTGGAATGTCTGGTATCGTGAGGCTGTGCCACCCATGCATGTGCAGTTCACCTCGATGAAGGATGCAGTCTTTACAGGACTGGTCTTGGTGAAGCTTCAGAAAATTTCGCGGATGGTGCCTGTAGCCGCCTTGGCACAGACGGTAAACGTCCTCCCCCTAATATCAACAAGCGATGAGGGGGCGATGGTCCTTAGTCCCCAATATTATGTCTTCGAGTTATACGCTCCTAATGCTGGGGGGAAGGTTGCCTGGACAAGTGTTAGTGGGCCTACGGTTTATTCAGAGGAGGCGGAGGGTCAGGTTGAGGCGGTTGATGCTGTGGCGAGCTTTGACGGTGATAAAATGTTTATTCACTTGGTCAACGGGATGCCTGACGAAGCCGTAGACTGCGGCATCAAGGTTGCTGGGTTTGACTTCAAGAACGTGAGGCACAGATACCTGGCCTCATCTTCGCCCGATGATAGAAATACGTTTGAACAGCCTAACATCGTCGTCCCGAGAGAGGGCCAGCAAGTGAGGACTGCGAATGGAGAAATTAAGATGAGCCTGCCACCCTGCTCTGTCAATCTCCTAACCCTATACCGCTGAGAAGTCGTCATTCGAGGACAGATTTTAGGAGAGGCGCTATCGGCGCCCGCCTTCTTCCGATGCCTAGTAGGTAAACTTCTGAGCTGTGCTTTCTCAAGCTTGGTGGTGTCGTGACGCGTCGATAGGCGATGAAGCATAGGCGGAGCGGTTTTTCTATGCGCGTGAGTTCTGGGCATTCGAATGCCTTCAACATAACGTTACCATCATCCCTCAGCACTGTATCCGCGATTTCGCAGCATCTGAAGACGAGGTCGAGCTGCCTCAGTGTATCAACCTCCGCGACCCCTATCAGGTTTGGAGACGCGTCAGAGATTAAGACGTCGCATTTAGAGTCGCCTAGAGTTCTCAGAATCTCCTGTGGAGCCGAGGGGTCGTTGATGTCGATTTGAAGTGTTCTGATGTTCTCTCCCTTCAGTGTTATGGGTTTGATGTCAACGCCCACTGCTAGCCCGTCGTCGCCGACGAGCTCCGAGACAACCTTTAACATGCCGCCGGGGGCCGCCCCCAGCTCGACCACTAAGTCGCCGGGCCTTATTATGGAGTAAAGTCTTTGAATGTGCTTTAACTTGTATGCAGCTCTCGACGGGTATCCCTCAATCTTCGCCCTTCTGTGCCAAGGGTCTGCACGCCTCTCCGAGAACCACCTCCCCCGCGCCACGATTCTCCAGATGTAGTTAGGGCTTGAGTCCGGATTAAACCTATCCGAAGGTTGGGCAATTTAGTCATGGGTTTTGCCTTCTGGCAACTATGACTCTAGGCGGCTTCAAAAGCTTGCCTGCGTGGGCATAGCCCCTGCTGATCTCCGCGATTATTGTTCCATCCTCAACATCATCCCTCTGGACGAAGCCGACAGACTCGTGGATGAAGGGGTCAAACCTCTTACCCACAGTCTCAAGTTGGTCTACGCCGTTGTCGGACAATATTCTCTTCATCTCCTTCAAAAGCATCTTCATCCCCTCCATGACTTGTTTCCGGTCCGAGTTGCCGAGGAGGCTCGTATAGGCCCTCTCGACCTCCTCGTAAATAGAAATCATGTCGAGAAGCACGCGCTCGACCGACTCTCTCCTAACCTTCTCCACCTCCTTCGCCATCAGCTTTTTGAGGTTCTCAATCTCCGCCCTCAGATAGAGGTTCTCCTCCTGCAGGCGCTTCAACTCCTCCGTTGCCCCTGGAGCCTCGCCGGACATCCCCGATTAACATTTCAGGCGGCATGATTAAAACTCTAAAGCGTGAAGGGGCGGCGGCTCCGGGTGGTCGAGGGCCGGGGCCTCCGCCGAGCCCAGATGAGTTGATTAGCCACGCACCCCCACCAGCAGCCCGGCTGCACCTTAGCGCTGCTCCCTCCCGGGCCTGACGCGGTTCGGCGCATGCGGGTGTGAGAGGCCGCGCCTACACGCGGCATCGCACCCTACCGTTCTCCGGCGGGACGCGGCCTCATCTCCCCCCAACTGTGCCGTACGGAGGGCCGGACACCCCTTCCACCCGGTTACTGACCCCTGCATCAGCCCGTTTCAGGTTGAAGGGGAGGGCTAGCCCCCCAGCCCTACCCGCCGCCCCGCTGTTTAGTGTCCCAAATAGACATTTAACGCTTTTGTGGAGTGGGGGGTGATGTTTTTCAGTCGATGTATTCTGCCAGTTCTCTGGCTGTTTTGACTATCCGAATCTCTCCCCGCCTCACAACATCCCTGTAGTAGTCTATCTTGGATTGGAGCTCCTGCATTAACTCTACGAGGCGCTGGAAAAGAAACTCCTTAACCTCGCCGCTTATCATCCTGCCGCTCGAGTAGTCCTCGGCTATGCGACGGAGCTCCGAGTCATCCTTCAAAATGAACTGGAGGATCTTGAAGGGGACGTCCCTCTCCAAGTCCGCACCGTACTTCCTCTGCTCCTCAAGAGTGTCGGCCCCGCCTGAGAAGGCCTTATAGACCTTCCGCCTCAACTCCCTGATGTCGTCTTCAGGGAGAAAAATAGCGGCATGTGGCTCACTTTTACTCATCTTACCCTCGCCCTTCAAACTCGGCACATCCCTGATGTAAACCCCGACAGCCTGCTTGAACTTGAGGAATCTTGAGCGCCTGACATAGTCCCGGCAGAGCCTTATGTGTGGGTCTTGGTCCAGCCCCACAGGGATTACTCCTACCATCGGCCTCACAAGCTGCGGAAACAGAATGTCCCCAATTTGGTATAGGGAGGATACGATACGCGCAGGCTCAAGCGCGCCATAGACTGCCCTGAACTCCTGAAGCGTGATTTCACGCGAGGCGTCCGCGGCTATTTTATGAATGTCGGGGTTCTCGGATTGGAAGTAGAAGACGCAACTATCTGGGTTTATTCCAAGGGCTAGGTAGGTTGGGATATGGAACTCAAAGGCTGTTTTCCTAGCCTCCGCCAAATCGACAGACCTCGTAGCAAGAGACTCTAAATCTGCTATGAGGAGGACCATCTGCCTAGACTTCTCTGCGAAGCACTTCAGCGCCTCCACGACTGCCATCGTTCCAAGGTGAATCCGCTCTGAGGAGGGCATGATTCCGGTTAGAGTGTAAAAGTCTCCGGATTGAAGCGCTTCCTTAAACTCTTCGTAGCCGCGGACCGCGAAGATAAGCCCCCGCCTAACAAAATAGTGGTCAACACCTACGTCCTGCTGGCTTATGTTTCTTAGGCCGAATTCCTCGACGAGACGCACCTCCCTCTCCATTTCTTTCCCCATTTCCTTCCGGCAGCTAGGGGGATATAGCCTAATACAAATATGTATTCAACCATTCTCCTTAGACATTATTTTCTCAGAAGTGGCAGACGCCTGACATATCCACCCCTCTCGAGTAGGTCGGCGGTCTTGGTGTCTAGCGTTGCGATGGAGCCTTCTCGGAATGGGCCTCTGGTAACCCCCTCGCCGTCTACTATGGCAGGAGCGTCCTTCAAAAAGACCACAACGGCCCTCTCACCAGACTCCCTTAGCTCGCGAGTTAGGTCGAAAGACTCTGAACAGTATTCTATGTATTCCCTATACACCGCTACAGATTTCAAGAGGCCTTCGTGAAGTCTGCTCTCGATGGGGAGGAGGTTCTCAAGGTCCTCACCCTTAACAGCGGCCTTCAGAATCTTCTCCAGCCTCATCTTCAGAATATCCGATATTAAGGCTGAGAGGACTTCGAGCTCCCTCTCGCAGAGCTTCGATTGAATACTTTCACGGTCTACTGCTAGTCTCAGCCTCACCTTCAGCTCCTCCGCATACTCTCTAATCCTCCTCAACCAGTCCTCTGAGATTCTGGCCGGAGTCTCGGAGCTCCTTTCAAGCCTCCAGGCCTCAACAACCTCCTCATACACCGTCTTAGCAGACAAGACGAAACTACACCTCCAACCGGCTCATCAACTTACTAAGCCTCCACAGCATCACCCTCGACGGGTTGGAATCAGTTGACTCGACAGCTCCTCTCAAAACCTCAGCCGCCTCAACCATTCCACGCTTATCAACCGGATACGGGCGTCCGGACTTTGAACCAAAAGCGTAGGAGAATCTGGCCGGGTCTCTCCAAGAGGCCCTCGCACCATAAACTAGCTCGGAGATATACGCTAAACCCCGGAGCGTAGAGGCTCCCACCCGCTCAGCAAGAAGAATTGTCTCAAAGCTATCCGCATTTTCCTTCACGGCGCGAAGGACGGAGCCGTCCAATTTTTTGGGGGGCTTTAGGTGGGGCGGAGTTGTTCTAGGATTGAGGTGTGGATGGTCGTCTAGCGTTGCTTGTCCGGACAGAATATTCTTGACCTTTACAAGGTCTGACTGAATCGCGCTAAAGGGAGAGTCTCTCACGACATCGAGTATACATCTTCTGCAGTCTCTCGACTCTCTGCTGGTGAGGTCCAGCACAACCTCCTCGCCCTTGGCCGAGGATATTGCCGTGTGCGGCTCCTCAACTTTGACATCACCCGCCAGCCACTGATACCTCCTAGCCAGTTTAGCCTCGATATTCATACCTTGATTTATTATGGCATAAGAGCCTGAGCTCGAGATGGCTACACAGTGGAAGTAGACAGTGTATGAGTCTTGAATGGCGTTGTTATCCACCCTGCAGCTGAGTCTAGAAGCGAATGAGAGACTCGGAGCCACCTCCTCCCGGCCTATCGCCTTCAGAGACTCCTTCAACTCAAGTGGCGTCTCCCTCATCGCTGCTCCTTTACCACCAGCCACAAAGACCCCCACATCCAAGTCTCTAAGAGCCTCCTTTAAGGCTGCGAGAGTTATGGTGGTCTGGCCCGAGGTGTCCCATTCGAAGCCGAGGACACAGGAGAGGCAGCTCAGCCAGTAGGGGTCTGAAAGCCTCTCCACGAAGAAATCCGAACCATACTCCCTGACGAGAAGCCTAACAATCTCTCTGCACAAGACAACCATCTCCTTAAAGTGTGGCACCCCACCCTCAACCAGAAAAAGCTCGGTCCTCCCGACCCTCCTCAACCAGCGGCCACTAAGGACCAAACACGCCATCAGGCTTAAAAGCCTTAAAACACCGCGGCGAAAAAACACTACCAGAGACTGCTTGAGCCGCATACGCTCATTATGGAAGCCACGCGACTCGTCTCGTGGGGGGAGTCTCCATGAAAGCCCAAACGTTAAATAACTAGCCGCTCCAAAGTCAAAAACAGCATGAAGGTTCCGGCGAAGGTAAACAGCTTCTGCCCAAAGTGCAACGCCCACACGGAGCATCAAGTCGCGCTCTACAGGAAGGGGAAGGAGAGGGGGTTGGCGATTGGTGCGAGGAGGCATGAGAGAGAGCTTAAGGGCTATGGTGGGCAGAAGTATCCTATTCAGAGGAATAAGGCCAAGACCACGGATAAAAAGACTCTTGTCTTGACCTGCTCAAAATGCGGTAGGAAGTCCATGAGGGTGGGAATCAGGTTAAGGAAGCTCGAAATAGCGAGGTGAGAGGTGCCGGATTGTCGCGGGAGCAGATTGTTGAGAGGCTGATCCCGAGGCCGAGAAGCCGCTTCCTTCTCGTCTCCTGCCTCCAGTGCGGAAACAAGCAGATTTTCCCGGAAACGGTGAAGATTCGCGTAACATGTAACGTCTGCGGCGAGACGCTCGCACATCCTACGGGGGGCAAGGCTAAAATAATTGGAAAGGTCGAGAAGGTTTTAGAGTAGAGGACTAGATTAACGCCATCTCTCTGAGCCGCTTACCTACGTTTTCGAGCTGGTGCTGCTCGGTCCTCCTCATAAGCTCCTCGAGTATCCTGTAGGCGTTAGGGTCTCCTGTCCACTGCTTCTCGAACTCACCCGACTTTATCCGCTTCAGGGCCTCCTGCATCTTTTGCTTAACGGTCTCGTCGATTATCTGGGGGCCGACTACGAGGCCGCCGAACTTAGCCGTGTCTGAGACCGAGCGGAGCATGTGCATTAGGCCACCCGAATATATCAGGTCTACTATAAGCTTAAGCTCGTTACAGACCTCATAATATGCCAGCTCAGGCTGGTAACCGTTCTCCACAAGCACATCAAACCCCTTCTTAATCAACTCCATAACACCACCAACCAGCACCGCCTGCTCTCCTAGGAGGTCCGTCTCGGTCTCCTCCTGAAAAGTCGTCTCAATCACGCCCGCCCGAGCCGCTCCGATGGCCTTCGCGATTGCCAACGCCATCCCCTTTGCATGACCTGATGCGTCCTGATGAACTGCAATTAGGCTTGGAACCCCGCGCCCTTCCAGATATTTCTGCCTCACTAACGGGCCAGGGCCCTTTGGGGCCACCAGCACGACGTCTACGTAGGGGGGTGGAGTGATTCGCTTAAAGTGGATGTTGTATCCGTGGGCGAAGACCAGCGTCTTGCCGGGTGTCAAGTTGCTCTCGACGTATTCGCGATATGTTATTGGCATCGGCACATCTGGAATAAGCATCAGAATGACGTCGGATGTCCGCACCGCCTCGTCAATCGGGATAGGCGTGAAACCGTCTCTAACCGCAGTGTCAAACGACCTACCCTCTCCTCTTAACCCAACCACAGTCTCGATGCCTGAATCTCTAATGTTTAAGGCCTGAGCCCTACCTTGACTACCATATCCAATCACAGCAACGCGCTTTCCCCATAAAGGCTCCAGCGACGCATCGGAATCATAGTATATCTTCGCCATGAACACTCACCTAAGACCCTCCCACAGGATATCAGCTACCAAACTCTCCGCGACCGCATCTACGAATCCATCAACAGAAGACACTGAACGCAGAAACTCCTCAAGAATCTCCGAGCTAGCGGACAACTCTACCAGCACCTCGTACATCTCCCCACCTTCCTCTGGACCCACGTATAAATTCTTAACCTCGGCGGACTTCAAATCACTTAAGAGTTGCACGGCAGAGAGGGCGCTCCTTAATCCTCTGAATAAAGCCCTAACCATAAATCGCTCCGGCATGCCTATTCGAGACTTCGGCACTCGTAGATAAATGGAGAGCCGCAGGCTTTCTGAAGAAACCAGTTAATCTTCTCAGGAGGCCCCTCAATCACCATCTCCACTAAAATTCCTCCGCCATCTGCCTTGAGGTGGGCTTCACTGAGAGACAGCCTACCCTGCTTCGCGAATAGTAAGAGCTTAAGCACGGCCTCGTAAGAGTTACTTAGCCGAATTTGCAGCCTTCTCCTCAACATATTCACTGAACCCCGGAGGAAGAATCACATCCGCAAGCCATCTACCCGGAGGCACCATAGGGAAAACCTTCTCACTCTTCTCGATCGGCACATCAATAACTATAGCATCGTTATTTCTAATCGCCCTCCTCAAAGCCGACCTCAACTCCTCATAACTCTCGACGAACACCCCCTCAACGCCAAAAGCCTCAGATAGCTTGAGCAAGTTTGTCCGATCTTCCAAGTCCGTGTCTTTAAACCTCTTCTTATAGAAGAGGTCCTGCCACTGCCTCACCATGCCTAAAGCACGGTTATCAAATATAACGGTAATTACCGGCAGGTCATACTCCACAATAGTACCAAGCGCCTGGCACGTCATCAGGAAGCTTCCATCCCCATCCATGTTCAAGACGATTCTATCAGGGGCCGCTGCCTTCGCTCCCATAGCAGCGGGAAGACCGAAGCCCATAGTCCCGAGGCCCGCGCTTGTTATGAAGGTCCCGGGCTCTAATATCTTGAAGAAGAGCTGAGCCCACATCTGATGCTGCCCCACGCCCGTAGTTACTATCGCGCTTCTCGGCAGCTCCTCCCGGATTAACTTCACGACCTTCCAAGACGACAACCTGCTTCCATCAACACCACTGAACATGTATTCATCGAAGCTCCGGCCAATCTCCTTCAACCCCAAAACCCAGCTAGGGTCCTTCGGCCGAACATCCATCGCTGTCAAATGCTCAAGTATCTTGGCCAATGCTAACCTGGCTTGGCATACTATGCCTACGTCAGACATGACGTTTTTGCCAATCTCGCTTGCGTCGATGTCTATGTGAATTATCCTTCTGTTCTTCCTGAATTCGGTTGGCGGACCGATGGACCTGTCTGAAAGCCTTGTTCCAACGCAGAGGACTAAGTCTGATTCTATTACAGCTAAATTCGCCTCAAAGCGACCGTGCATCCCTACCACACCCAAGACGTTTGGGTGGCTTTCATCAACGGCTGTTTTCCCAGTCGTGGTAGCTATCACTGCGGCGTTCAGGATTTCAGCAAGCTTCAAGGCCTCCCCCGTCGCGTCGCTATAATATGCGCCCCCGCCGATTAGTATGCAGACACGCCGAGCATCTGCGAGAAGCTCGGCAGCCCTCTTAAATAGGGCTTCATCAGGGTTCGGTGCAGGCTTTATGAACCTCTCCTCGATGGTGTCATCCAATAGCCCATATTCGCCTACATCCTCCTGCTGGACGTCCCTCGGAATATCTAAGAGAGCAGGGCCTGGCCTCCCGCTAATGGCACACTCGAAAGCGCTTACGAATTCTTTAATCAGTCTCGACGAGTCGGTAACCACTGTGGCATACTTTATGTGTGGTAGGACCATTCCGACTATGTCTGATTCTTGGAAAGCGTCTGTCCCCATGAATGATTTGACAACCTGTCCCGTTATTGCGACCAGTGGGGAGCTATCCATCGCGGCATTAACCAAGCCCGTTATAAGGTTGGTTGCGCCGGGGCCGGATGTGGCCAAGGCTACACCGGGCCTCTTCTTGACGCGGGCATATCCCTCGGCCGCGTGTACTGCCTGTTGCTCATGCTTAACGAGCACACTCCGAATATTAGAGTCATAGAGGGAGTCATAGAGTGGAAGGTTGGCGCCGCCGGGGATTCCAAAGACGTATTCCACCCCCAGCTCCTCCATCTTCCTGACCAAGGCATCACTCGCCTTCATTTCCCTACCCTCCTCGATGAGGTTAGCAAATACTGATTCACGGCGCTCGAGACGGCGTTCAATATGGTGTGCCCGCTTGTCTTGCCTATCCCCTTACCTGTGATGGTGTTTCCGTCGACCTTGATAATTACCTCGGCCTCGTATGGATGTCTATCCTCGTAGGGCGAAGCAAAGAGGGAGTAGTCGATGATTTTGATATCGCCTAGTATGTTGGTGAAAGCCTTCAGGGAGGCGTCTACCGCCGACTCGAGGGGAGTGTTCCCAACACCCTCCACGCGGAGAGTCTCCCCGTTTATCTCAAACTCAACGATGCATCTGTCTCCGCTCTCAGTGGTGATTTGCTGGAAGCCAGTCAGAACTACAGGCCTCACAGCCTTGGACCCGACAAGCTCATTAACAATCTGTAAGAGCTCTTGGTCGCTCAGCTTACGGCCAAGGTCCGCAACAGCCTTAACCCTCTCAAGCACGGCCCTGACCTCTCCCTCGCCAAGAACGAAGCCATACTGCCTTAGAACGGTGTCAATAGAGTGAAGCCCTGAATGTTTGCCGATGACTATTCTCCTGCTCATCCCGACTTGCTCTGGCATGATTGGCTCGTATGTGGCCGGGTGCCTTATTACACCATGAACATGAATGCCGCTCTCGTGGGAGAAAGCGTTCTCTCCGATGATTGCCTTATTTTTTGGAACAGGGATACCGGTCAACCTCGCAACCAGTTTCGAGACCTTCGCTATCTCCTCATACTTTATGCCAGTCTCCACGCCGTATAAGAATTTGAGCGCAACAGCCACCTCCTCTAGACTCGTGTTTCCAGCCCGCTCACCGATACCGTTCATAGTGACGTGAACTATCTCCGCCCCACCTTCAACTCCAGCTAAAGTATTGGCTGTCGCGAGCCCCATGTCGTCGTGGCAGTGAACGGCAACAGGTAGGCCAGTAACTTCCTTGGCCCTCTTCGCAAGCGCCCTCATAACATGTGGAAGAGCGACGCCGACCGTGTCGGGGATATCTATGCTATCGGCCCCTGCATCCCTCACACTCTTGAATACGTGCATCAGGAAGCCCATATCGCTCCTCGTAGCGTCCTCGGCGGAGAAGTGAACAACTACACCCCTCTCCTTCGCATACTCTACCATTTCCACAGCACGCTCAACAACCTCCTCCCTAGTCATGTTAAGCTTATGCCTCATGTGAAGCTCCGAGGTCGCGATAAACACATGCACCCAGTCGCAGCCCGCATCCACTGCGACATCGATATCGCGCCTGTCGCATCTGCTAAGCGAGCACACTTTAGAGTCAAGACCCAAACCACTTATCCTCTTAACAGATTCATACTCCCCCTTCGAAACAATAGCGAAGCCAGCCTCAATGACATCTACCCCCAGCTCTGAGAGCGCCTCAGCAATTTTGACCTTCTCCTCAACCCGCAACGCGACCCCAGGCGTCTGCTCCCCGTCGCGAAGCGTAGTGTCGAAAAAGATGACGCGACTCGGGAGATCATATAGACCTTCCAAAAAACTCCTCCAATTCATCTTCATCACCTCACATAAGGAGAACGGGAAGGGGGTTGTCAGAGTTCTCGTTAGAGGCTGCGGCGTCAAGACGGATTGGAGCTAGGTTATGGCTCCAAGCAATAACTACCACCCTTCGCCTGTGCCATACTATTCGATTCGGTCGATATATAAACATTAGGGGAGATGAGGGCTCCAAATAAACGAAATATTGATTACCATCAATGCCCCAATCGACACGAAGGAATGCTAAGAACACCCCAGTTCCAAGTTCAAGTGAAAACATCTGAAAAATCGATAAAGGTTGACCAAGAGATACTGGAAAATCTCAAAAAATCATTAAGCAGCAAAATGATATCAAGGATGAAAAAAGAGTATGTTGAGTGCCCCCTAGCTAACAAAAACATACCGTTCCTACTTTGCTATAACTGCGAATCTTTTATTAGACGAGTTCAAGGTGTGGTAGATTGTGAGGGGAAAGAATACAAAATCAAAACTGTTTGAATGGATTTCGGGGTCAAGGAGTTAAATTGTCGGAGACAGTTTCCTCTTCTATGGAATCAGCGTTATCGGGCATTCAAGGTCTAAGGTCTTCTCAGCTCTGAGAAGCCTTGTTGCTGAAAACCCTCTATCACGCAGGTCTCTGAGCGAGAGAACCAGCCTATACGGCTTCAAAGACTTCGCAACGGCCTCTATCCGCTCCCTTTTATCGCCGACCTCTATCTGAACTTGGAAAGGCACACCCATGGCCTTCAGCATCTCCGTGTAGGGGGCCAAGAGGGCCTCTCCGACATACTTGTAATAGAGAAACTGCGGCGGATCAACAATCCTCTCCGAGTTGACGAACCTTATAAAGTCGTCAGGAATATACCTAACCCTCTTAACTGTCGTCATTATGACGAGCTCAGCACCCTCTTCCATAGCCATTTTTGAGGCTGCGTCGATAACCTTCTGATCCTCGTTTGAGCCGTCAACATATACAAGTATTCTCCGGCTATTTCTTATCTGGAGCGCCTTTTCCTGCTCTGTTGCGAGCATTCTCTTCACCGTTCAACATTGTAGGCTGCTTCTGATTTAAATGTGTCGTATTAACGGGAGTGGTGTGTATGTGTTGTATATATTTTGGAGGTTGTACTTGTTTCTGTAATATGCATTAACTTATATATAGGAATAACGCCGTTATATCAGACATGACAACCGAGCTAAGCTTTGACTACGGCAAATATAACTTCCGTGACGAGGTCGACTACAAGCACATCTTTCAGCCTGGAATCTCCGAGCGAGTGGTAGAAGAGATTTCGAGGCTCAAGGACGAGCCGGAGTGGATGACGTCACTGAGGCTCAAGGCGTACCGACATTTTGTTGAAAGGGTGCTGCCGACTTGGGGTGTCGACCTTGGCGCCCTTGACTTCGATAAGATCAGGTACTATGTTAGCCCGACTGACCGGAAGTTTAGGAGCTGGGAGGAGGTGCCCGATTACATTAAGAAGACGTTTGACAGGCTTGGCATTCCTGAGGCTGAGAGGAAGTTCTTGGCTGGTGTTGGTGCTCAGTACGACTCTGAAGTCGTTTATCATAATGTTAGGAGGGAGCTTGAGAAGCAGGGTGTCATATTCTGTGACATGGATACGGCACTCCGCGAATATCCCTCGATTGTGAAGAGATATTTCGGGACTGTCGTGCCTCCAAATGATAATAAGTTTGCTGCGCTCAATACCGCTGTTTGGAGTGGGGGGAGCTTCGTCTATGTCCCCGAGGGAGTGCATGTCGAGTTCCCACTTCAAGCATACTTCAGGATTAATGCAGCCAATGTGGGACAGTTTGAGAGGACGCTCATAGTTGCTGAGCCCGGAAGCAAGGTTCATTATATTGAGGGGTGCACGGCCCCTATCTATAGCTCCGAAAGCCTCCACTCTGCTGTAGTGGAGATTATTGCTATGAAGGGCGCCTATGTAAGGTACACAACCCTTCAGAATTGGAGCACCGACATCTATAATCTCGTTACTAAGAGGGCTTTTGCTTACGAGGATGCTGTTGTTGAGTGGGTGGACGCGAATATTGGGAGTAGGGCTACGATGAAGTATCCGAGCGTTTATCTGCTCGGCAGAGGGGCGAGGGCTGAGATCCTCAGCGTGGCCTTCGCTGGGAGGGGACAACACCAGGACACGGGCGCGAAGGCGATTCACTTGGCGCCCGATACGACTAGCAGGATAACCTCCAAGTCTGTCTGTAAGGATGGTGGAAGGACTTCTTACAGGGGTCTGCTTCATGTCGCGAAGGGCGCGAAGCGAGTAAGGTCAAGCGTCAGATGTGACGCTCTAATACTCGATGACAGGTCACGGACAGACACCTACCCCTACAACGAGATTCACGAAGACGACGCCACGGTAACTCACGAGGCAACCGTCGGTAAGATAGGTGAAGACCAGATATTCTACTTGATGAGCAGGGGAATTCCGGAGCAGGATGCCCTGAACATGATTGTACTTGGGTTCCTCGAAAGCTTCACGAAGACACTGCCGATGGAGTATGCAATAGAGTTTAACAGGTTGATAGAACTAGAGATGAGTGGAAGCGTAGGCTAGCCTACTTTACAGCCTCTGGGCCGCGCTCGCCCGTCCTAATTCTTATCGCCTCCTCAACATGCGTTATGAATATTTTCCCGTCACCAATATCGCCTGTTGAAGCCGCCGACCTTATTATTTCCGCGACCTTTTGGGCTTCGTCATCATCTACCACTATCTCGATTTTCAGCTTTGGCAGCAAATCTATCTTATAGACGTTACCTCTTACCTTCCATGAGAAGCTGTCCTGTCTTCCTCGGCCTCTCACGTCGTAGACAGTGAGGCCGTGGAATCCCTCTTTCTCGAGAAGCCTCTTGACTTCTTCGAGGAGCTCCGGCCTTATGACCGCGTGCACCATCTTCACTCCTCTTCACCTCTCATTGAACGATGTACTCACCGTGCTGCGTGATGTCAAGGCCTATCATCTCCTCCATAGGCTTTACCCTCAGACCCAGCAGCGAGTCCACGACCTTGACTATGATGAACGTCATCAAGCCTGCATATGCCCAAGTCGCAGCTACACCAATCAGCTGTGCCCCCAGAAGCGCGGGGTTGCCGAGAAGGAGTCCGTTTGCTCCTGCCGGATTTATTGAGGCGTCGGCGAATATTCCAGTCGCGATTGCGCCCCAAGTTCCCCCAACACCGTGTACGCCCCACACGTCTAGCGAGTCGTCGACTCCAAACTTAGCCCGCACGTTGACACCGATGTAGCACAGGATGCCGGCAACCGCTCCGATTACGATGGCTGAAAGCGGTCCGACGAAGCCTGAGGCAGGGGTTATTGCCACTAGCCCAGCTACTGCGCCGCTAGCTGCGCCTATGCTGCTCGGCTTTCCCTTGTGTATCCAGCCAGCCACCGTCCAAGTCAACGCTGCCGCTGATGCAGAGAGATGCGTGACCATGAAAGCGCTCGAGGCCAGTCCACCTGAGCCCAAAGCGCTGCCGGCGTTGAATCCAAACCATCCGAACCATAGAAGCGCCGCACCCAATATCACCAACGTGGGGTTACTAGGTTCCATGGCGTAGCTACCATATCCTAGGCGTCTGCCAATTACTATAGCCGCGACGAGGGCGGAGACTCCTGAGCTAATATGAACAACTGTGCCGCCGGCGAAGTCCAGAGCACCTAGGCCTCTAAGCCATCCTCCTACGCCCCAGACCCAGTGGGCTATGGGCGCATATACCAGCGTTGACCACAGTACCAAGAATAGCAGGAAGGGCCCGAATCTGACTCGCTCGGCGAACGCACCGACGATTAGTGCAGGAGTTATGATTGCGAACATGGCTTGGAATAGCATGAAGGCTGAGTGGGGTATAGTTGGGGCGTAGTCTGGGTTGGGTTCGCTTCCGACTCCACCGAGACCCAGCCACTCAAGCCCGCCTATGAATCCGCTGAGGCTCGGTCCAAAGGCTAGGCTATAGCCCCAGAGAGCCCATATAACTGTGATAACAGCAACAGCCGTGAAGCACTGCATCAAGACAGCCACAACGTTTTTTCTCCTCGAGAGCCCTGCGTAGAAGAATCCGAGACCTGGAGTCATCAGCATAACCAGCGCAGCAGAGACCAAGACCCATGCCGTATCTCCGGCATCTACCACCCTAATCCCACCTTAAGGCTAACGTCCCGCCATATGCCAATTTAAAGATAACGTCACATGTTCATCAAACCACCGTCGTAATTGTAAAAAATGCTAAGAAAAAAGGCAACTTTTAATCAAAATGATGAGTAGATGAAAAAAATTGAATGGCGAGCTACGAAAATGGTGTCTTTTTAAGCCGTTGCCGGTGCTTTTGGCTTCCTGATGACTGAGACGACCGAGAGCACGATCGCTATCACCGCGAGTGCCATAACTATCTGCGCGATTGTCAGGGTGTTTTCTGCTACTCTCTGGAGGTTTCGGATGTCATTGGTTAGGGTGTTTGTTGCCGCGTCCACCCGGGCTCTAACCTCCTCCACGCTGCTCCTCACCTCGCCTCTGATGCTCTCGGAAGTTCTGTCAATCTTGCTGTCTACGTTCGAGACCGCTGTTCCCAGCCCTGAGATGGCCTTGGCAAGGTCCTCTGAGACAGTTCTAAGCCTGTCAGTCAACTCCTTAGAAACCGCCTCAATCTCGCGCTCAACCGGTGCGAGGCTGAGGACGTCGAAGAAGTCTCTCGAGACGGATATGGTGGCGGCGTCCTCACTATATGTCGCGACAATTAGCTCGTAGAGGGCGCCTGGAGTAAGCTTAGAGGTGAAGTCTGGCGAGAGCCTAATCAACATTCTCTTCGGAGTAACCGACTCTGAGTCTCCGACAGTAAGTATCTCTCCCGTCGCCACATCGCGGATAAGATATCTGGTCTTTAGCATTCCTTCTCCTTCAGCGTCTATCAGGAACTGAGCGGAGGCCCCTGGGACAACCGTGCCCTTACCTATCCGGAGTATCTGGACGGGCGTGATGAACGGGTAGAAGTTGTCTCCGGGCTTAAACGGATACGTCGGCTCTCTAAACGCTCTTAGCACGGAGGTCTGGGCGGCCGAGTCGAAGCTGTCGAGGTAGAACGGACCGTTGCTTATCCACATGTGTTTATGCTCCTTCCCCCAGCTGATTGCCGCGGAATACCTTTCGCGCGCGTTCGCCGAGGTCTCGAAGACCCTGTCACCCATCCTGAAGTAGCTCTCGGGGAAGAACCCCTCAGCACTCATGGTCTCAAGGGTTGCGACGACGTCGGCCGCATGGTCGGCGAGCACGAGGTTAATCCATTTGACACCCCTAGCAGCGGCGGAGGCTCCCCCGTAAGCGTATTTCTTCTCCAGGTAGTTGAGCCTATCCGTCGCCGCAATCACTTCCCACGGGACAATCAGGGTGGGCCAGAGGTCTGCGAACTGAGCGATGTAAGCGTTCTCGAAGAACCAGTAGTCGATGTAAACCTCGACCCTATTATCGGGCAAAACCCTAATACCTTTAATCAGACCCAGAGACTGTTGGAGCGTCCCTGAAATGGCGGGTTCGAGGGCGGATTTCTCCTCGTCAAATGCAACCTCAAACCTAGTAGCCACATGATAGAGTAGGTCGGCAAGCGAGATTTGGACTCCGTGATGCCAAAGGCTCGCTAGGAATCTTGAATAGTCGAAAGTCACTACGCTCTTAGCCTTCTGGCCAGCCGCTGAGACCCACCTGTCATTCGCGGCATCCCAAACATAGGCATCGCCAGGGACATCGATAGACCCTGTTGGCCCAGCGGTCCTAACCTCCCAGCTCGAACGGAACGGTATAGGCATGCCTGTATACGGATGTATCCAAGTGCTGGGGTCTGCCGTAAGATAGCCTTGGTCGACAGAATAAACGTCAACAAATCCTCCGACCAACGCTACTTGAAGTGGATTCCATGTCGTCCTTGTGGTCCAGACGTGAAGATGCCCAAGTGTTAAATCTCGTTTATCGGCAACGTATGCGTTCCGCCAGACATAGAGAGAGCGGAGGCCGACGCCGATGTCTTGGCTTATTCCTGTGACGGCCTCGCTAGCTATGTATGAGTCTAGCCTCGTCGCGACCCACAGCCTGACAGAGTCTTGAAGAGCCAACTCGAGAACCTCCTTCATCATCGCGTCTCTCTCAGCCTTAGATGCGAACTCTCCTCTGAAGAGCTTCTGAGTCAGCTCGTCCAGCCTAGCATTTTGGTACTGCCACCAACCCTCAACCGCCCAGCCGGGCATGTTACCCTCCCAAGGAGCCGTGAAGGCTCCAGGGTCGCTATCATACTTCAGTATGCCTGTCCTGCCCCAGCCCTCAGTATACATCTGCCACTTGAACTCGGCGGGGTCTGTGTTGTAGACGGTCTCGATTGCCGGACCGAATTCCATATACATCCTGTCAACCGTGAATCCAGCCTTCTCTAAGTCCGAAGCTATCGAGTCTCCAATCTGTCTTCTCTCATCCTCGACCCTGATGATGAATTTGATGGTCACGGGCTTTCCCTGATAGAACCATTTACCACCCACCTTCTCGGCGCCTAGAGCCCTCATCCTCTCGTCTATTATCTGAGAGGCGTAGGCTGGGTCGTAGCGAAAGTCGTACTTGAGTATGAGGTCGATGTTTGAGATGTAGTCGTAGTCCCAAATCGTCAGATACGTTATCATTTGTGCGCCGAGTCCTGCGAAGAGCTCCTTAACTATGAAGTCCCTGTTCACGAGGTAGTTGAGTGCGAAACGTATCTGTTTGTCTGCCAGCGGGTTCAACTCGCCTGCCGGAGCCGGTGCTGGGTTGAGGACTATGGAGTAGAGCCCAGAGGGCGCCGGGTAAATCTTAATTCCAGGTCTTCCAACAATCGCTCTCGCCGTAGCGGGCCTCAGCCCAAAGATGTAGGCGTCAATCTCCTTTCCCTCCACAGCCGCAGCAGCCAAATCCAGTGGAACCCTCTTGAAAGTAATCGAGTCGACTGCAGGTCCTGGTTCGCTGTGCGGCGCAACGTATTGCCCATACGCGGGAACTGCTACGCCTGACAGCAGCAATAACACACTAACGAAAGCCGCCACGATACCATACATGGACCTTCTTTGAAGAGTTTTCATCGCCGTTAAATCACTCTGTGGCAGATATAAGTTTTCTGCAACCCAGATTTCGTAAAGCGGGCTCAGAGTATTCAGTTTCTCGGGCTAAGGATTTAATAGAACATCATTAACCTGAATTTTTAGCTTGGGGGTCTACACGAGGCTAGCCTTGAAGGCCCTTTCTCTCATTATTGTATTATTTGGTGTCCTCCTATTCGTCGTCATAATTTTCGGTGCGACGGGGCTCTCCGACAGAGTTTTATCCTCGATCGTTAATGAGGAGGTCAGGCTTTACAGGCAGTCTGTCGCGTCGCAGATTCGCGACCCCGAGGCCCTCGAGGCGGCTGTCACAAAATTCAGGGCAGAGCTGGTCAGGAGCTATGGACTTGACAGGCCTTGGTATGAGAGGCTGCCTAACATGTTGCTAAGAGTGATACTGCTTGACCTCGGCAGGGCTAGGCTAGCTCAAACGTTCACCGGAAGTAACGTCATCTCGGACATCATAATGGAGAGGCTTCCCAACACAGTAATACTTGTCTCAACCGCGATAGCGATAAACTTCCTGATAGGAATATTCCTCGGAGTCAGAGTAGCCACCAAGCCCGGGTCGCGGCTCGACAGGGCAACATCCTTCCTCTCGGCGGTCAGTTACGCAGTCCCGACCTGGTGGCTCGGAATACTATTCATACTTGTATTCGCCTTCTACTTAAGGCTCTTCCCCTACGGCGGTCTCTACAGCTCACCCCCACCATCCGACCCACTAATGAGGTGGCTCGACATCATCTGGCACGCAACACTTCCAATAACAGTCCTCGTCATAGTCAACGTAGGCCTCACAATCTACGTTACGAGGACCATCGTCTTGAACATCGCTCAGGAGGATTTCGTGCAGGTTGCCCGGGTGAAGGGCCTCCCTGAAGGCTTGGTTAACAGGAGATACGTTATGAGGGTTGCGGCTCCGCCTATCCTCACCAACATCATCCTCGGCCTAGCAGGTTCAATAGGTGGGGCAATTCTTACTGAGACTGTCTTCTCGTGGCCCGGCATGGGGACACTGTTCTTCGAGGCGATAGTCCAGTCTGATGAAGCGCTGATTCTGTCTCTTGTTTATATGTTCACGCTTGTTTACGTGGTGGCGAGGTTCGTCTTAGAGGTTCTGTACATGGTGGTCGACCCGAGGGTCCGGATATGAGCCTGCGCCTAGGTGGAGGTTTCAAGATATACTGGTCGACTTGGACTGGCAGGGCTGGCTTAGCTCTCTTAATTGTGCTGGCCATAGTCTCTATCTACACGCTAACTGTTCTCCCCGTCGCGGAGATTTCACGGCAGTGGAACGACCCTCAACACTGGGCTGACTACCCGAAAAGCGCCCCCCCAACCTGGGTCAACCTCTTCTCCGAAAGGAGGCTCCTCGAAACAATCAGCCTCTCCTTCACCGGAGCCAGGCTCTCAGGAGGCGCAAAGTCCCAAGACCTCATCCTCAACTACCAAGCAGAAACCTTCCCAACATACATCAGCCTCTCAATCGAGGGGCTCGAGTACACAGGCACGCCACCAGTTCTGGTGCTTAGTGTTGTGAGGCCTGACGGGTATTCTGTGGAGGCGGCGAGGATTGTTGTGCCTCCTCCAAGGCCGGGTGAGAATCCTCCGATAACTAGGTACGAGCAGGCGCCCGAGAGGGTATTGATAAGTTCAAGCGATGACTTAGCCAGAAACCTAGCTCAACTCTACGCGGATAAGTTTGATGTCCTAGTCTCGCCTACGCGTGTGCTTCAGGAGGGGGTTCAGCGATACTTAATGGGCGTCCCTAGAGGTGGGTCTATTGTTCCGTTGGATGGCGTGTATCGGTTTACTCTCACGGCCTTGCAAAGTTCGGGCGAGACTTCGATTGAGAGGGGGAGGGTTCTGATTGGTGGAGAGGCCTACGGATTGATGGGGACCGATGTTATTGGGCGTGATTTGGCGATTGGGCTTCTCCTCGGCTTCCCAATATCCCTTTTTATCGGTGTAGTCACGTCCGTTATAGTTACGGGTATCGGAGCCGCCCTCGGCCTAGTGAGCGGCTACATGGGTGGCAAGGTCGACAACGTCATACAAAGGCTTGCAGACTTCATGAACAACATTCCACTACTTCCGATATTGATATTCCTCGTCTTCAGCTTCGGGGCCAAACTCTGGGTGATTATCTTGGTCTTCGTGGCTTTTGGATGGCCCGGCCTAACAATCGTCACAAGGTCTATTATTCTCCAGCTCCGTGAGTCCCAATTCATCGAGTCAGCCCGAGCAGTAGGTGCTTCAAGTCTTAGGATACTAGCACGGCACATCTTCCCCCACATAGCGCCATTCATCATCGCTCAGATAATCTTCTTCACTCCGAGCTTCATACTTCTTGAAGCCGCGCTCAGCTTCTTGGGCCTCGGTGACCCCTCCCTCCCGACTTGGGGGCAGATACTTGAGCTCGGGTTCCGGAGCGCGGCTGTTTATCTCGGCTACTGGTGGTGGATTCTGCCGCCCGGGTTACTGATAATCATCACGTCTATTACGTTCGTCATGATTTCACTCGGGCTTGAGCCTGTCATTAATCCGAGGGTGAGAGGGAGGTTCAGGGCATAGTATGAGCATGGCACTATCGGTTGAGGGGCTTAAGGTCTATTATAACACGGAGAAGGGCGCGGTTCGGGCCGTGGACGACGTTTCCTTCGACTTGGCGAGGGGGGAGAGCCTCGCAGTCGTGGGTGAGTCTGGTAGCGGCAAGTCCACCCTAGGCTTAAGCCTCATCAGGGCTCTGCCTAAGAATGCCACGGTGGTCTCGGGGCGCGTCTTTATTGACGGGGAGGAGACACTCTCCCTCAGCCTGCAGGATTTCAGGAGGAGGTATAGCTGGAAAGTGATATCGATGGTCTTTCAAGGGGCTATGAACTCGCTCAACCCGGTCCTGAAGGTGGGAGACCAAGTAGCTGAGCCCCTCATCTATAGCGGGAGCGCCGATAAGGACGAGGCCCGGAGACGGGCCATGGACATTATCGAGATGGTTGGGCTTCCGCGCGAATTTTACCATAGGTATCCTCACGAGCTGAGCGGGGGGATGAGGCAGAGAGTCGCGATAGCCATGTCTCTCGTCATGAACCCGAAAATCCTCATTTTAGATGAACCGACCTCAGCGCTCGATGTGACCATTCAGGCACAGATAATGAACCTGGTCAAGGACCTCATGGAGAGGCTTGGCCTAAGCGTGATATTCATCACTCACGACCTCGCGCTGGCAAGCGACATCGCGGACAGAATAATGGTGATGTATGGTGGGCAAATCATGGAGCTTGGGTCTATCGAGAGGGTCATAGGAGAGGCTCCGAAGCACCCCTACACCGAGAAGCTCCTCGCGAGCATACCGAGGCTCAGAAGTGAAGGAATACCGGAGTTCATACCTGGCAGGCCGCCTGATCTCTCGTCTCCTCCGCCAGGCTGCAGGTTCCACCCAAGATGCCCCTACGCATTTGACAAATGCAAGTCGGAGGAGCCGCCACTCTTCAACGTAGGCGGAGGACATCTATCCAAGTGCTGGCTTCACGGTGAGTGAGGGGTTGAGGGAAGTCATACGGCTCGAGAGTGTAAAAAAATACTATGAAGTTAGGTCGGGGCTACTGGGCTCTAAGACGCTTAAGGCTCTTGACGGGGTCACCCTCTCGGTCGGGATGAGGGAGACCGTCTCGGTAGTCGGGGAATCGGGATGCGGAAAATCGACGCTCGGAAGAGTATCTATCCGGCTACTTGACGTCACGAGTGGTAGGGTGTTGTTCAAGGGCGTGGACATCTCGAAAATGAAGGAGGAAGAACTCCGCGAGCAGAGCTTCCGGAAGAAGATGCAGATAATCTTCCAAGACCCATACTCCAGCCTGAACCCCTTTATGAGGCTGGGTGAGATAGTGGCGGAGCCATTGGAGATACATGGATACGGCAAGGAGGAGATTAGGGAATCCGTTTCTAGGGCCTTGGAGGACGTTAAACTCGTCCCACCTGAAGAATTCGTGAACAGGTATCCCCATGAATTGAGCGGCGGGCAGAGGCAGAGAGTCAACATAGCGAGGGCGCTCGTGCTCGGTCCCGAGTATATCGTTGCTGATGAGCCTGTTTCGATGATTGACGCCTCGAGTAGGGCTGAGATTCTTCTGCTCTTAAAGAGCATAAGGGACCAGAGGGGTATGGGTGTTCTCTACATAACACACGATATAGCTACGGCGCGATACGTCTCTGAGAGAATCGCGGTCATGTATCTCGGCGAGATAGCTGAGACCGGCCTCACTACCAGCGTCCTTAAGACACCGATACACCCCTACACGATTCTGCTACTCAACAGCGTCCCAGAGCCCGACCCAAATAATCGGCGGCGTAGGAGGCTGGTCATCAAAGGTGAGCCTCCGAGCCCCCTAAACCCACCTAGCGGATGCAAATTCCACACACGCTGCCCAATAGCCATGGAGAGATGCAGGGCCGAGAGACCTGTTCTGAGGGAATACCTGCCCGGTCATTTCGCTGCATGCCACAGGGCTGAAGAGATAATTAGCGGGGCTGTGTCGGTCGCCTAACCGCCCGGCGCGAGGCGGAGCATCGCGTAGACGAGTAGGCCTAAGGCTAGGCTTACTGTCCATGCGGGGTAAGCGAGCTTCCCAACCCGTCTGTGATACGAGAGGCCGGCCCTCGCTCTCAGCTGATAACCGGTGAGGGCGTTATAGAATACGAGTGGGACAGAGGCGATGGAGAGAGCCAAGTGGACTGCTAGTGAGGGCAGATAGACGAAGTTCCTCAGAACTTCTGGGCCCTTATAGACCTCAGGACCGAGTGCCGCGATTTTCAGGACATACAGGACCAGGAAGACGGTGATTAGTATGAATGAGGCTCCCATATAGATGGCGTGGCTGTGGATTCTCCTCCGCCTTATGCTTCTATACCCTAGCTGAAGAAGCACGACCGTAATAAGGTTGATTGCCGCTATGATGTGGGGAAAGTATAGCGCGGCCTCCTCAGGCACAAAGGCTAACCAACCCGCACCCTCTGGAGGAATCAGCACAAAGCCCAAAACCGCATAAGCCACGAGAGTTACAAAGGCCGTAATAAGCCCGAAGCGCACAGAGCATCCGTTGCGAGAGCTCACACATATACCTCCTGATACTACATAAATCGAGGCTCCTCTTCAAATTCGTGAATGTCGGAGGCAAGGTTGGCTGGGCGGGTAGCGCTCGTTACAGGCGCCTCACGCGGAATCGGTGCGGCAATTGCGATTAGGCTTGGCCTCTACGGTGCCAGAGTCGTCTGCAACTATAACAGAAGCGAGGAGGCCGTGAGAAATGTAGTGTCGCGAATTGCTGCCGGTGGTGGGGAGGCCATAGCCTTGCGGGCCGATGTCTCTTCGAGAGAGGAGGTTGAGGCGATGGTCGAAAAGGCAGTTAATACATTCGGGAGGCTCGACATCCTTGTCAATAATGCCGCGATTTTGATGAGAGGCGGCGTGATGGACGATGTAAGTATCCTCGACCGGATGATGGAAGTGAATGTGAAGGGAGTTATCTACTGCATAGCCGCGAGTCTCAAACACATGATGAGGCAGAGATACGGCAGAATAATCAATATAGCCTCGATAGCGGCC
The DNA here is from genome assembly GCA_025059595.1 of Candidatus Calditenuaceae archaeon. GTDB lineage: Archaea > Thermoproteota > Nitrososphaeria_A > Caldarchaeales > Calditenuaceae > HRBIN02. The sequence goes on from JANXDI010000015.1 coordinate 171,622, forward strand.
TTCGGAACGACGTCTCGAAACACTACCTACTATGCGATGACCAAGGGTGCGATAATCACCTTGACTAAGCGGCTTGCGTTCGAGCTCGGCGAGTATGGCATAACCGTGAATGCAGTCGCACCCGGCTTCACGAAGACAGACATGACTATGAATAGGCCGGCGGAGGAGCTAAGCGAGGTCACTAGGCGCCTAGAGACGATAACCGCCCTAAAGAGATTGGGTGAGCCAGAAGATATAGCGGAGGCTGTCGCATTCTTAGCATCCGAGAGGGCCGGATTCATTACCGGGCAAGTGATCTCGGTGGACGGTGGTAGGATGGACTTCTTCTCCCGCTCAACGTAGCCTCATGGTAACCATAAATTCCGGTCCTAGCGAGTGGTGTCGAGTATGGTTGAACTGATTCCAGGGATTATCGCCGTGCCTGTTCTTAGCCTGCTGCTTGGCGCGGTGCTCGCCTCTCCTCTCATAGTAGTGATTATTAGAAGCCTGAAAGCGCCACGTATCATGGGCATTTACGCCTCTGCAGCCCTAGCCTACGCCCTCTGGGAGAGCCTCAACTCGGCGCTACGCTCGGAGAATCTGAAGGTCACATTCAACCAGTTGCCAGGCTCAGTCATAATGGCTGACGGCCTCACGTTCTACTTCACGTCGATTGTACTCGGAATCGGCCTTCTATCAGCTATATACTCGATGGGATACATCAAGCAGAGGAGCGGCGAGTTCTACACCCTTCTTCTCGTCATGGTTCTGGGGATGGTCGGCGTCTTCTTCTCGGGCGACTTCGTTACATTCTTCATCTTCTGGGAGGTTATGAGCATCTCATCGTATCTTCTCGTGGCTTTCAATTACAGGGAGTGGGAGGCCGTTGAGGCTTCCCTGAAATATCTTATTATGAGCTCCACGGGCTCGGCAGCTATTCTCTTCGGGCTCTCCCTGCTTTATGGTCTGACGGGGACTCTCGAGTTTTCCGGCCTCTCAGCCGCCCTGTCGAGTGGAGGCGTGAGGGGGGAGCTCTGGAACGTCGCCGCCCTCGTCCTGATTGTTGGCGGCCTTGGAGTGAATATCGCCATGTCTCCCTTCCACTACTGGCTCCCCGACGCGCATCCAGCGGCTCCAAGCCCGATAAGCGCCATGCTTTCAGGCGTCGTTATTAAGACGGGAGTCTATGCAATGGTCCGAGTATTCACCCTCCTCTACCCACCTGCTACTTATGATTGGGCCGGCGGCCTCATGGCCCTCGCCCTCCTCACCATGACGATTGGCAACCTTATGGCATCTTTTCAAAGCGACATAAAGAGGCTCCTGGCCTTCAGCAGTATAGCTAACATAGGCTACATCGCCTTAGCCCTGAGCATCAACACCCCGCTAGCTCTGGCTGGGGGGCTGCTCCACGTTCTGAACCACGCCATAGCTAAGGCCCTCCTCTTCCTTTCGGCAGGCTGCCTTATAGAGTCGTCCGGAACTAGAAGCCTTGATGAGCTCTCAGGAGTAGGGCGCAAGATGCCGCTCTCCGCAGCCACATACTCGATAGGGGCCTTCAGCCTGGCCGGCATCCCCGGGTTGAACGCTTTTGTCAGCGAATACATGATAATTTTAGCCGCGTTCTCTGCGGGTCATGTGCTGCCGGGAGCCATCATGCTAGTCAACGTCATCATCGGCGCGCTATATCACCTGAGAGTGGTCCAGATAATCTTCCTGAAGCCCGAGACCGCGAAGACTTCAGCAAGCCACGAGGCCAAGCCCGTGATGCTGGCCCCCGTCATAATCCTCTCCGCCCTCTGCGTCCTGATAGGTGTCTATGCCTCGCCTTTCCTCTCAGCGGTGATTCAGCTAGCCTCGGTCCTTAGATAAAAAGTTCCTCTAGTTTTTGTTAATTAAGCGCCTCGCACTATAGAGTAACGTGCCGAAGAAGAGAACCGCTGCAGTGGAAGGCGAAGCCATGAGTGGCCAGCTGTATAAGTCTGATGAGATTAAGAGGGAGGTTTTGGGGAGGCTGAAGAAAGTTGGTGTGGAGATAGTTGAGGCCCTGAGCAGGGGAGATTGGCCGACTCTTCACCTCCCTGTGAGAAGCACGAAAAACATAGTCTACGACCAAGACCTGCGCCAGTATATTCTCGGCTCGAAAAAGGCCGAGAGGACCGTTGCAAACATCAGACACCTTAGACCATTCGCCCAGCTCGTTTGGGTTGCGAAATTTGCGAAGCAGCTCCTCACAAGCGGCAAGACATCTACGCTCAGGGACACTTACTATGTAGCCATCGGCGAGGGGATTGACTTCGAGTCTCAGGACGAGAGCGACGACATAATATTGGAAGTGGAGAGCCTCATCAACCATCCGAGGGAGGATATGAACATCTTCCCTGAGGAGAGGGCCGCGATATACGGCGACCTAGTGATAGAGTATACGATACCCGGGTTTAGGGGTCAGAGAGTAGACCTCTCCGCCCACCCGGACGGCTACTCGATAGGGCCTGCCTTAACGACGGCCGAGTTTGGGAGATGCGGCGCGGAGCAGGTCTTCGTGATAGAGAAGGGCGCCGTCTTCAGCAGGTTTGTCGAGGAGAGGGCGGACAAAAAGTTCAAGGCCCTGCTAATACACACGGCGGGCCAGTCTCCGAGGAATTGCAGGAAACTTATCCGCAGGCTGAGGGAGGAGCTGAACCTCCCAGTCTACATCTTCACCGACGCCGACCCCTATGGAGTGCATATCGCGAGCGTGCTGATTCACGGCTCAGCCCTCTCCGCCCACATCCGGCAGATAAACGTCCCAGACGCGGTCTGGGCCGGCGTCTATGCAACCGACATCACGAAGTATAAGCTGCCAGCTCTCCGACTCACCGAGCAAGACTATAAGAGGCTGAAGGAGCTTGAACAGGACCCGAGATACACGGTGGACCCTTGGAGGAGGGAAGTCCAGTATTTCGGGAAGATTAAGAGGAAGGCTGAGCTCGAGGCCTTCTCGAGGTATGGGCTTGAGTTCATAGTCAAGGACTTTCTGCCTGAGAGGCTTACCGAGCTTCAGAAGCGCTAGAAATAAACCATCCCTCAGACTATTGTTCGATTAGTGTGAGGGTGGAGTTCGTCGGAGACGACGCGGCGCTCATCTTGGAGACAGGCGGGAAGCGGCTATTACTAATTTCCGACATTCACCTCGGCTATGAAGCAGAGCTCGCCCGGGAGGGCATCTACTTCCCCAACCAACTCCCCAACATCCTCGAAAGGATTTCAAAGCTCTTGGAGAGGCACAGCGTTGATACACTCGTGCTTCTGGGAGACGTGAAGCACAGGGTCGCGGGCGTGAGCTGGAGAGAGTCGAGGCAGGTGACGGAGCTTCTTAAGGTGCTGAGTAAAAGAGTTGGTGAGATAATTATTACACCCGGCAATCATGATGCCGGTGTGCTGAGTCTGGCCGAGGGGATGGCTGAGGTTGTCTCGGGTCGCGGGTTGATTGTTGGGGATGCATGGATGCTTCACGGACACTGCTGGCCCCCGCCTCAGGCTGCCGAAGCGAAGCTTATGGTGATAGGCCACACACATCCCACGGTCAGCTTTGCCAGAGGGCCGGGGTCGAGAAGGAAGATTTTCCTCGCGATGAAGACTTCTAGGGGGAGGGTTGCGAAGATGCTTTCGGCGAAGGCTGGTGTGGGGGCTGGGGAAGCGAAGGTAAGCCGCGGAGGCTTTGTCAGACTTCTCATCATGCCACACTTTAACAACGCTCTACAAGGAGTGGAGCTCTCACAGCTCGTGAGCGGCGGCCGCGGAGTAAGCCCTCTGCTGAGGAGCGGCCTATTCAAATTAGAGGGGGCGAGCATACTGATGCTGGACGGGACTAGGCTCGGTGAGGTTGAGTGGTATGTCAGGTCGGGACAACTCTGGTAGCGGTCTCGAATCTCCGCGGATTTTGGCAGAGAGCGGGAGGGTGAAACGGTATGTCTTTAAGCCGAGCGAGAGGGTGAGATGGATAGTCGTCGGAAGGGAGCGGGACTACCTCATCCTACCCGAAGCCCCTTACTGTAGCTGCGACGACTTCTACTTCAGAGTTATACACGGTCAGAAGCCGAGGTGCTACCACTTAGAGGCTCTGGAGATTGCCCTGAGGGAGCGGCTTTACGAGGAGATTGAAGAGGAGGACTCGTGGTACGATAGGTTGATGAGGGAATGGCTCAGCGAATAATTTTGAAGCTTATGTGAAGAATCTTACGGCCTCGTTTTATGGTTAGCGGCTTGTTAGGGGTGGTTTGGTCATGTGCTCGAACTCCTCAGGTATCGCCTTTGCGGATGCTATTTCCCTGAAGACGAGCGCGCTCGGCCTCGCATAGCGCCTCTTCGTAGCGTTGTCCACCTCAAAGAGCCCGAACCTCATACTATAGCCTCGCGACCACTCAAGATTGTCGGTGAGATTCCAGTGGAAGTATCCCCTCACATCTAAGCCGTCTCTCTGTGCCCTGTGAATCTGATAGAGATGCGAGACTAGGAGCCTCGGCCTTATCCGGTCCTCTGAATCTGCGCATCCGTTCTCCGTGACGTAGATTGGAAGGCGGTATCGGTTGTGGAGCCTTGTGAGGACGTTGTAGAGCCCCTCAGGGTATACCTCCCAGCCGAAGTCGCTGGTCGGCCTGCCGTCGAGGGAGGCGGACCTCGGCTCGCAGCTGTATCCATAACCCTCAACGACCTTAAACCCAGACGGCAACTCACTTGCTTCTTCTACAACAATTCTAGAGTAGTAGTTTAGACCAACCCAGTCAAGCCTCCCCCTAATCTCATCGACCACGCCACCACCTAGCAACCCCTTCTGCGCCACATCGTATATTGAGACGTTAAACTCGAAGCCCCTCTCAGCAGCGGCACGGTCTTTAGGGGTTAGAGGCATCCACTCAGCCACAGACTCCACAACACCGATGGGCTTTTTCGAGAAGCTCTTAACGGAGTCATAGGCGACTGCGTGAGCCTCGCCAAGATGCTTGGTCACTGAGAGGTATGTCTGGAGGTCGAGGTAGCCGGGAGGGAAGCCGGACCTGACTTGTAAGTATCCGGCGTTGGCCACGACTGAGGGCTCGTTCATAGTATACCACATATCGACTAGGTCGTCTAGGTGTTGGGCGATGAATGCGGAGAACTTGGCGAACTCGACGACGCATTTTTCATCGGCCCATCCTGAGTTGGCGCGGTCGGGGCCTTGTTTCCTAACCTTTATCGGGTCGTGCAGCCAGAGTGGTAGGGACCAGTGGAAGAGGTTCACGATGACTAGGCCACCGCGGCTTCTCCAGTCGGAGAGTATTTCGCGGTAGTGGTTGAGGGCTTTCATGTCCGCCATCTTCTCGAGCTCCTTTAGATGCTTCTCCTCGACCATGACCCTCGTCAAGACTCCTCCGCTTCTCTCCTCCTGAACTTTCACGTCGAAAGTGGCTCTTGGGAAGATTCTCGCCCACTCAACCGTTATCCAAGCAGCGTCCATGCCTATGCTTCGAGCCCTCTCATGGTCCTCTTTGTAGAGGCCCCAATATCCTGGCCCATCCTCCGGCCTGTCGCCACTCACGATACCCGCCACGATATTCTCGGGGTCATGGAGCCACGCAACCCAGTCGGAGGAGAACTCCGAGTCAGGAGTCCCCATCTCATGCTGCACACCAACCGTCGAGAACCCGAACCTGAAATCGGCACCTAGTGAGAACTTAGCACACACTCATGAAAAAGAGAAGCCACGAATATATCACTATCTATCTCCCGCGTTAATTCGTCGGAGAGATTTAAAAGTGGGGGGAGTGTGGTCTCAAACGTATGTCGGATGAGGAGCATGAGTGGATTGACGCAATCGTCATAGGGTTCGACGAAGAGGAGAGGATACTCGCCTCACCAACTGCGACTTTGGAGTCTGCTCGACTCTCGGCCCTAGTCGGCGAGGAGGCGCTTTACGAAGACTTCAACGGCACGATATGGAGGGGTAAGGTTATCGATGTCGCCGAAGATGTCTTCGTGGTGGTCTTCAAGATGGGGGCATCCAGCGAACTGCCTCCCGGCCTAGGGGCGGGGAGTCTCCTCAAGCTCCCGGCTAAGCCAGCGGAGAAGCGACCTCTATAGCTTATAGACCTGTCTCAGATGCCTTAAACGTTTTAATACCGTCCGTTCGCAGGGGCTTCTAGGTCGGAATTTGAGGATTTTCAAGAGCGAGGAGAAGCTCTCACCTGAGTATGTGCCACCGAGGCTACCGCATAGGGAGAGGGAGCTGAGTCTACTCGAGACTTTCTTCTCCAGCTACATCGCCGGGCGGCCGGCTGTCTCGGTTAGGGTCTTGATTGTGGGTTCGGTGGGGACTGGGAAGACAGCTCTGAGCAAGCTCTTCGGAAGAAGGCTTGAAGAGTCGAATAACATGGCGCGGTATATCCACATAAACTGCAGAATTCATACTACGCTCAGCTCAATCCTTAAGAAGATAGTCGAGGCCCTCGGAGCACCCATACCGGCCCGAGGCCTCTCACCTGAGGAGCTCGGAGCGAGGATAATGGACCTGCTTGAGAGGAAGAGGATGCTTATAGTCGTGGGGCTTGACGAGTTCGACGGATTTCTCCACGCCGACCCAAGAGGGGTATACACCCTTATGAGGCTGGGAGAGGAGAGGACCCGCGAGGCGAGGGCCTCCGTCATCGCGATTAGCAGGAACGCCGAGATTCTCGAGGAGATGGATGAAAGTGTGAGGGGGATGTTTCAGGCAGGCGTCATTTATCTGGAGGAGTATGACCATCGTCAGCTCAGCGACATAGTAGAGTTTAGGTGCTCGGAGGCCTTCCATTCAGGAGTCATGACCGAGGAGGCGAAGGGGCTCGTGGCCGACATGGCCTCTGAGCGTGGAGACGCGAGATACGCGGTCGAGCTCCTCTGGAGGGCGGGGAAATACGCGGAGAATGAGGGCGCGGCGAGGGTGACTCCCGAGCACGTCCGGAAGGCCGCCGCCAGCATCTATCCATCCATAAAGAGGGAGATGCTCACCTACATCTCGAGGCACGAGAAGCTTCTACTGCTAGCGGCCTCCCGCCTCCTCCTAAGCAGCGGGAAGTCATACATCTCCTCAACTGAGCTCTACCAAGCATACAGGGTCGTCTGTGAAGAATTTGGGTCTGCGGCCAAGGCATACACGAGGTTCTGGGAGCACATGCAGCGGCTTGAGGACCTAGGACTGATTCGGGTTAAGATTGGGAAGGGAGAGTCGCGGGGGCGGAAGAGCTTCGTCACTCTACCCGGGATTCCTGCGTCTATTATGGTGAGGGAGGTCTCCGCACTCCTCGAGTCTGGCGAGAAGGAGTAGTCCTTCTCTTGTGTGCGGGGGCCTGAGCCTGTGGGGCGGCTGCGGATGGCTGAGCGCCCGCCAGCTCTATGACCGCCCTGACCTCTTCGTCCGTCAGCCCAAAGTAAGAGGCCAACCCCCTCTCCCCCCTTCTAAACATCTCGGCGAGAAACGGAAGCATCTCGTTAGCCACCTTGACTCTAGACATCTTGCATCGACTGGCAACCCTCTCCAGCACCGACTGGACCAGAGTCCTCTGATGCCGCGTCTGCTGAAAGAACCTGAACGTTGAGGGGAACTCGAACCTCTCCCCCTTCTCCCCATAAACCTGCTTCATGACACCTGGCCCGGCTCCGAGTAGAGGCGAAACATACCGCAGGAGCTCCCATCTCTGGAGCCTCCGGACTCTAGAGTAATGGAGGTCAGCGTCTGCCAAGAGCTTAAAGGCGTCAGCTATTGCTTGGGGGCTGTGAATCTGGTTCAGAATGTTGTCGCCAACCCATATCATGATGTCTCCGACCTCCATGTCCGCCCCCTGGACAGCATTCCTCCCAGCAACGGCGGAGGTCGCGCCAAAAATCTCGCTCAAAACCTCGAAGGCCGTCTTCTTCCTATCCCTGAGCTCAAGAGAGCCCAGCAAATCTACCCCAGCCGTGGAGCAAAGTATCTGGACATCGTTAATCGCGCTTCTCATATCTCCCTCCGCCCGCCTAACGATCTCGGCTAAGAGCTTCTCATCAACCGAGACGCCTTCGGAGGCAATTATCTTCTTGAGGTGGGCGAGTATCTCCCGCTGCTTGAGCTTGTTGAACTTTATCATTAAGGCGTTCTCCCTCAGAGGCGCGAGCCGCGGGTCCCAAGGGTCGTTAGCTATCATGACGATGGGCGTTTTTGTGGACTTGATTATGGAGGATATCGTTGCGACACCTCCAACAGCCTCACGGCCCGCTATACCGTCAACCTCGTCGAGCATTATGATTCTCTTCCTTGTTCCGCTTAATGTGGATTGACGCGCCGACTCTCCGACGATGGTCTTCAGCCTCTCCGAGCTTCTCTCGTCGCTCGCGTTCAACTCCACGACTTCGTATCCATGCTCCGAGGCGTAGGCGAGGACTAGTGATGTCTTACCGGTGCCGGGCGGGCCTGCGAGGAGGGCGGCCTTCGCCTCTGGAGAGCCTCTCTCCCACCCCCTTATCCATGCCTCGAACTGCTTCTTCGCCTCCTCGTTGCCAATTACCTCTGAGACCCGCCTAGGCCGATACTTCTCAGTCCACGGTATGCTCAAATTCCTACTTACCAACCTGAGACGCGGAATAAAGGTTGGTGAGGAACATCATTATCTGGAGCTCAGGGTTTGCGCCCTGTGAAATTCTGAAGTCAACCTCGCCGAGGAGCGAGACGAGCTCAAGCTTCTTTTTCTCCGGGATTGAGAGGTAGAGGAGGTCGCGGTACATCTGGCTAACAAGGTCTCTCTCAGACGCCCCGTTAACGTAAAGTATGGTTCTGAGCTGCTTCCTCACGTTCTCGAGCTTCCCAGCGACCGCGAGTTCGAGGAGCCTCCTCACCTCACCGCCCCAGGCCAACCCAGCAACCTGATAGACCCGGTCAGCGTCAATCTTTTTCCCGTATGTTGACGCTGTCTGGAGCAGGTTGATGCACCTCCTCAAGTCCCCCTCAGTTACCTCATAAAGAGCCTCCATCGCCTTCTCATCCACCTCCAGACCCTCCTGCCTAGCTATCCTCTCAATTGCCAGCTTCATTTGCTCTAGCTCGATCGGTTTGAACCTGAAGACGGCGCACCTTGACTGTATCGGTTCGATTATTCTATTGGCGTAGTTTGCCGCTAGGATGAACCTGCAGGTGGCTGAGAACTGCTCCATAACTCTTCTGAAGGCGTGCTGGGCGTCTGATGTTAGCTGGTCTGCTTCGTCGAGGAGGAGAATTTTGAATCCTAATCCGCCTATCGGTATCGTACGGGCGAAGCCTTTAACCTTCTCCCTGATAACGTCTATTCCCCTCTCGTCGCTCGCGTTAATTTCGAGGAAGTGGCCGTCCTCGATGTATCTTACGCCGTAAAGGTCATTGGCGAAGGCGTGTGCTGTCGCTGTCTTGCCGACCCCAGGAGGCCCTGTGAAAAGCATGTGAGGGACCGAGTGGGTGGAGAGTATGGTCTTAAGGCTGTTCACGATTGCCTCCTGATTGATTATCTGGGAGAGACTTCTTGGGCGATACTTCTCAATCCACGGTATAGTCTCCTGAAGAGCCAATCCACCCCTCTAAGCCTCTGCGCCTGTTCATTAGGTTTGCCTCAAAAAGGCTTGGAGAATGAATTCTCGGTCTCACGTTAAGGTGAGCTATCGATATATAGGGGAGTCGTCCCGATAGTTAATCCGATGCTGGCGTTCAAGGGGCTTGAGGTTAGGTGGCTTGGCCACGCAGGGTTCAGCGTCCGCGGAGGAGGCCGCGAGATTGTTTTCGACCCATATCAGCTCAAGACTAGAGCCAAGCTAGAGGCGGACATAGTATTCATCACGCATGAGCACTTCGACCACCTCTCAGCGAGTGATTTGGCAAAGGTTACTTCACCGCAAAAGACGACGATCGTGGCGGCAAGAAACTGTATGGACGGATTAGCAAAAGTATCGTGCAAGTCAAAGGTATTCGTCACGCCAGGGGACAAGGGTGAGGTAGAGGGTGTCAGGTACTGGGCTGTCCCGGCCTTCAATGTTAACAAGTTCAGGTCTCCTGGAGTGGTGTTTCACCCGAGAGAGTATGGAGGCGTGGGATTCGTTGTTGAGGTGGCGGGAGTCCGGATATATCATCCCGGTGACACCGACGTCATTCCTGAGATGAGGCAGCTTGGGCGGATAGACTTGGCCTTCCTTCCTGTGAGCGGTGTTTATGTCATGACGGCGGCCGAGGCTGTGGAGGCGGCCAACATTATTGCCCCTGAGGTTGCTGTTCCGATGCATTATGGCGCGATAGCCGGCTCTCGGAGAGACGCAGAGGAGTTTAAGAGCAAGGCTAAGTGCCGCGTAGAGATATTAGAGCCCGAGGCATAGAAGGCTGATAATAATGTCGGCAGGAAAATGCGATCACGACCTTAAGTATGCTGGAGTCCTGAATGTGACGCAGGGCGAGGAGGTGGTGAAGGTTGTGGAAGCTTGGAGGTGTAGAAGATGCGGAGCCACTAAGGTTGGGCTCCGCGGTCCCGGGACCCTGACATCGACTGACGGCCTCTTAGAGCTTCTTGAGCCTAGCGATGCCAAGTGGATTGTCGCCGTCTGGAGGGGTATAGGGGCCATTCCGCCAGGTGTGGCAGCGGTTGCTGCGCGGCCGGGGGAGGTAGTTAGGGTAGAGACCCCCCATGAGGGTGAGGACGAGTTCCTCGTTGGCCCTGATTACCACCTTCGCAGGAGCTCTGATGGGCGAGAGCCTGAGTCTGTGAGGAGCTTCCTCCTAGACGAGGTTTTGACGGGGTGGATTGACCTCTCCGAGTGGCCTCCGCGGATTTTGACGCTGAGGCCTCAGTCGGGGTAGGGAATCTCGAGCTTCTCGAGGTCGCTGGGGAGTATCGTGTTTGGGAAAAGTTTCTTGGCCTCACTGAGTAGTGTCTCCTCTCTTCCGTGGTATCTGGGGCTTATGTGAAAGAGCGCGAGCATCCTAGCCTCCGCTTGAAGTGCGGCCTCTGCCGCCTCACGGGCTGTGCTATGCCCCTCATCGTGCGCGCGCTCCACGAGGCTCTGGTCAAACGTGGCGTCGTGAATGAGCAGGTCGGCATGTCTTGCGAACTCTATTATCCTCTGAGAAAACCTAGTATCTCCGGTGTAAACTATCTTCCTACCTCTCCTGGGGGGGTCGACCGCCTCCTCAGGCAGGATTGTACGTCCGGAGAATTCTACGGGCTCGCCTCTCTGAAGCCTCCCCCAGAGAGGGCCCCGCGGAAGGCCGAGACTCTCCAGATACTCGACCCTCATTTTACCTGGCCGGTCATTCTCGAAGAGCCCGTAACAATAGGACTCGGTTGAGTGGTCGGACTCCACGGCCGCCATCCTAAAGCCTCTCCCTTGATAGACCGTGCCGAGGCCCGTCGGAGTAATCTCGACCTCGAATCCGACCTCGGTATCCAACGCCTCAAGAAGCCTCTCAACGGTCTCGCATGCCGTTGGAGGGCCGTAGATGGCCACAGGCTCCTCCCGCCCCATCATGCTAAGCGTGTAGAGGACTCCCGGCACTCCGAGGAGATGGTCCGCGTGGCGGTGTGTGATGAAGATTTTAAGCTCTTTGGGGAGGCCGAGCCCTGAGGAGAGGAGCTGCCTCTGGGTTGACTCGCCGCAGTCGAATAGAAGCAGGGAGCCAGAGACCCTTATCGCGACGCTCGGAAGAGCTCTGCTAGGGGAAGGCATGCCTCCACTAGTCCCCAAAAAGCAGACCAGCATCTGAGTCATCGCCGCGCCTCTGATACTTCGGGCGCGGCTGGTTATAGCCCTCACTCAGAATTTAGGAGTAGATATATCGCAGTCCGAGCCTCTCCGCAATATCCCTGTCGAGACTGCATAGGTCCTCTCGAGATAGTTCCTGGACCGAGTATTTGCCGAGAGCAGAAACAAGCATCTTAGCCTCAACCTCGACCGTCCTAAGATAATTCTCCACGCCGCGGTCACCTGCGACCCAGCCGGCAACAGCCACCGGCCTCCCAAGCGCCACGCCATCGAGGCCGAGGCAGAGAGTCTTGATGAGGTGGCCGCCGTCATAGAGCCTCCCGGACACCAGAATTGAAGTTGAGCCATCACCTGACTTTAGCCACTCCGAGATGCTGCAGATTGCCGCGACAAGGGGGAGGCCCAGGTGTCTCATAGACGCGAGAGGGCTCATCCCAGTCCCACCCTCTTTACCGTCTATCCACACAGCATCAACGCCTTCCGAGACCAAGACCTCCAAAATCTGCGGCAGGTCCCTAAACGGGCCAAGCTTAACCCAGACCCTACACCTCGGGTAATTATTCCTCATCAGCCTCACCATACCCCTAAGAATCTCTGGTACGTAAGTCCCTGGAGCCGAGTGCCTCTCAACCGAGCTACCAGCCGGGTCTCCGGAGAAGTGATACTTGTCTCTGAGGCGCTCAGCTTCTTTTCTCGAGAGCCTCACCTCTCCCCCAAGCCCCGGCTTGGAGCCCTGACCAACCTTAATCTCGAACCCGACAAGCCCCTTCTGAATATACGGCTCGATGTCCGGGTCTGAGTAGACCTTGTTCCACAGCTCGTTATAGGCGTCCTCGACGCTCTGCTGAATCGTGACACCACCCACATCACCATCGAGGTTCTCGAGATACGTCATGACCCTCTCCTTGAAGCATGGCTGACCACTCTTAATCCTCCTCGAATAACCCCAAGTGGTTGCCACGTTCTCACCGACACCGAGCGGGACACCCACACGCGCCGCCCCCCGCGAAATGTCCAAGGAGATTTTGTTCGCAACTTGGACAGACCCCATCGACGCAACCATCACAGGCATCGACGCGTTGAAACCGCCTACTCTGTGTCTCAAATCCACGTCGCTGAATATCGGTTCTCGGAGTAGCTCAGCCATCTTCTTGAGCCTGAGGGGCGTGAATCCAGGCGGTAAGAGGAGAAGCTCGTCTAGCGTGGCGTATCTCGTGGCCTGCTTGTAGATGTTTGCCCCTTTTAGCAGCATGATTGAGGGCTTCAGGGTTTCCTCGGGGTAAATCGCGTCCACACCCTTCCTCGCTCTCTCAATAATCTCTCTAAAGGGATAACTCCTCCAAATCTCAGACAAATCCGAGAAGACCGAGTAAACTCCCTGAAGCGCCAGAAGAATTTTGAGGAGAAGACGCGAAAAAAGCACGACAGAACTTCACCGTGTTAAGACTTCTTTAGGGCGAGTGAATACCCGCCACTTTAGGGCAGAGCCTCGCCTCAATAACGGAGTCGAGGCCGCACAGGAAGCGCGTAAGCCTCTCAACGCCGATTCCGAAGCCTGCGCTCGGTGGAATCCCTTCCCTCAGCATCTCAAGATACCAAGCATACTTCCTCGGGTCTTCGCCGTTCTCCCTCATCCTAGCCAAGACCCTCTCATACCTAAACTCCCTTTCAGCACCTGAGGCGGCCTCACCGAACCCCTCTGGATAGATGAGGTCGAAGTCCCTCAGTATTCCCGGCCTATTATCATCCTCCCTGTCATAAAAGCCGCGCGCCCCACGCGGATAGTCGATAATGAAGAACGGCTCACCAACAAGCTTCGAGAGGAGATGCTCTCCATACCATGGAATCTCAACACCATACCTAACCTTGAGCCCAACCCTCCGCAGATACTCGAGGGCCTCATCATACGTGAGTTTCTTGAAAGGCGGAGAGATGGCTGGGATTCTTCTGCCCAGCTCCTCCAGCTCCTTAGCGCAACTATCCCTAACCACGTTAACAGCCTCGCAGAGGAGTTTCTCAGCCACAGACATCGCATCGAAATAATTAGCCTCGGCGATCTCTAGGTCGAGTTGGACAAACTCCGTCAGGTGCCTCCCTGTGAGGGTTGAGTCGAGGGGCTCAAGCCTGATGTTAGGTGACATGAAGAAGATTTTCCCGAGACCACTCATAGCTGCCTGCTTATACAGAATCGCGCTGCTCATGACTTTGTATTCTCTGCCGTAATAGTCAAATGTGACCTGCTTTGCGCCTCTTATTCCAGGGTCTGTCACGGGGCCTATGATCGGTGGGAGGAGCTCGATGAAATCTTCGGACTTCAAGTAGTCTCTCATCGCGTCGCAAGCTACGTTCTGTACCTTGAGGACCGTCTTCATGCGCGGAGTTCGGACCATCTTCCAGCTCTGCTGTAGTAGCTGCGAAAGCCTTTGAAGCTCTGTGCTGACCTCTGTCTCCATAAAGTGTCTATAAGAGTGTCTAGTCTCATTAATAAGCATTTTTACGACGATTGAGTCTGAAGTCCGTTATATAACCCATGGAAACTCTGCTCTAACGTATATTCGACAATCAACTTTTAACCTAATAGTCTGTCTGACAGATAGTAGGGGTTAGCTGAATGACGGTGCTCAGTCTCTAAGGCCTAGCCTCATAGATACACACAATCCTGGTGAGGCCCGAGTGTATTCTAATCGGGTGTTGTTCGAGGAGTTGAAGGCCAGCTTCTTCGAGGAGGGCTGGGTCTATGCGTTGCTGGGGGATTGCCGCGACAACTCTGCTCCCGGGTTCAAGCAGCTGTGTTATAGATGAGAAGGCGTTGAGGTAGAGCCTCCGAATATTCCTGTCACTCAGCTGCGTCGAGCGGCCGTATGGCGGGTCTGTCGCAACTCCCTGAAAAGTGCCCCTGAGAGGCGGGTTTGCGGCGTCTCCGCAAATCAGCTCCACACGGTCCGCATGGCCGCTCCACTTCAGATTTAGGAGACATCCACGCGCTATCCACCTCTTTAACTCGACAGCAATCACCCTGTATCCCATGTCGGCCGCCTCCATAGGTATCGACCCTGTACCGGCGAACGGGTCAACTATCCATCCTCCGGGCTTCACTCTAGTGAGGTTCACCATACATCTCGCCAGCCTCGGCATGAGGGCGGAGGGGTGTCTGAAAGGCCTCATCTTCGGTCGCCTCGCCTCAAGCCTGTCGTATCTCTGCCTCGAGAGGAGTGGGCCAGCGGCAAATCCTTTTCCGGTTATGTATGCCTGGACTACAACTTCTGGTGATGAGAGGTTGACTTCGAGGTGAGGGAAACGGGACTCGACCACTCCTCCAAGCCATCTCTCGACCTCAGCTCTATTATAGCCTACATCGCCGAGCCTCACTGCTCTAACTGCGAAGCTCCGCGCAGCATTCAGAATCTCCGAATCAAATACAACGACATCACCATAAGCCTCTGTCACTGGAGCATATATGACCGGCTCAATTATCTCCTTGACATATGCCCCACGTTCGACTATCGTGCCGGCATCATCCGCCTTGGACTCTATAAGGACCAGCCTGTCCGTGAAGACCTCAACTGAGTCGCGGCTGTATAGTATGTGTAGGATTGACTTAAGCTCGCTGAGCGCGAGCGCGGGCGCATCACCGGAGAGCAGAGCGAGGAGACGCTTCAAGTGAACATTCTCGCCAGATATGCGGCCAGCTCGCCTGAAACATCAACCTCGGCATACTTGTTCGGGACGGTGTTCGTTGCGAGTATTGCGTCGGCTCCAGCCTCCAAGATTTTTTTATCAGAGCCTTCGATGAAGAGCCCGTGGATGCAGCAGGCATAGATTTTTGAAGCGTTCGCTGATTTGAGCATTCTGATGAGTCTGCTCATCGTCCCTCCTGTGCTGACCACGTCGTCTATGACCATCACTCTCTTGTTGCTGAAGATATGGCCGGCCTCCACTTCGACTCGGACCTCCCCCGTCGCTGGGTCCCTCCAAGACTCGGCCCTAACAGGCTCGGCTCCCAGCTCCTCAGCCGCCTCAGTGGCAAGCTCCATCCCCTTCTTACCAGGCGAGACCACACAGGAGACCTGCCACCCATGTCTCCTAACCTCGAGTGACAGTGACCTCGCGACGCTGATTGAGTGAGCCCTAATTTGATGCTCCTTCAGAGCCCAGGGAGCGTGTGGATTTACTGTGATTATCTCGTCGACGCCAGCTGACTTCATTAGTTGGAGGACGACCCTGAGGCTCACGGTCTCGCCCTCTAGGAAGGCCCTATCCTGCCTCGCGTATGCGAGGTAGGGGACGACAGCTACTATCCGATTCGCACCCAACTCCCTTAGGCCCTTTGACATGAGGAGGAGCTGGAGGAGGTGTTTATCCTGTGGTGGATGTGTCCCTTGGACTAGGATGACAGAGGGGCGTGGCTTTTCGAGGAATCTGAAGTAGGATTCGCCGTCTGGGAAGAGCTTGTGCATGGCCCCCATCGGCTCAAGGCCTAGCGACTCCGCGATTCTCTCCCCCAGCTCCCGCGAAGCAGGCCCGGCGACGAGAGAAACGCCTTCCAACATTCCGTCAGGGAAAATATCCGCTCGGGATTTATATCCACTCTCCGGTTAAGAGTATTATATCACCCCCTGAGCTATCCAGCTTGTGGGAAATTTGGGAGACATCTCAAGAAGGATAAGGGCTCTTTTCACCGATTCGCCCTTCAATTTCAGCTGGGTTGATGAGGGCCTCGCGGTCTCCGGCCGCCCCGTGACGAGAGACCAGATACAGTGGCTCCATAAGAATGGAATACGTTCAATACTCTCCCTCACAGAGGATAGGATTCCACCACTATTTCTCGAGGGCTTCGACATAGTCTACGAGCACCTTCCTATAATAGACCATGAGCCGCCGCCTCTTGAAACTATGTTGAAGTCCGTCAGATTCATCGACGAGATGAGGAGGCAGGGGCGCCCGGTGCTGGTCCACTGTGCCGCTGGTCAGGGGAGGTCAGGCACCATAGTTGCGGCATATATGATGTATAGTAAGGGGATGAGCGGTGAAGAAGCGCTTAGATGGATTAGGGCCATCAGGCCCGGGTCCGTAGACCCTGTCCAGGAGGAGTCGCTCAGGGCTTTTGAGGCTTATCTGAGGGCTGAGAAGAGACACCAAAAGTAGTGGATACCCCCGAAGCATAGACGCGACGCTGAATGCACTCTTCTATAGCGATAAAGGGTTTAAATCACTCCCTGAGTGTAGATAATCGGCAGAAGCATGCCTGTAAAGAGGAAGAATAGGGGCAGGGCGAAAGGGCAGAAGGGCTCCGAGCCTATGATTCAGTGCGACAACTGCGGGGCCCTCGTCCCTAGAAGCAAGATACAGCGAGTAACGAGGCGTGTATCGCTTATTAGGGGAGACCTCTTCAGGGAGCTCAAGAAGGCAGGGGCATACATATCCCAGAACATAGTTACAGAGAATCTCTGCATATCTTGCGCAATACATTACGGTGTCCTTAAGGTGAGGCCGAGAGAAGAAAGAAAGGTGCGAGAGATAATTTAATCATCTTCGACGTTTTATTGAATTAAATTTAATACCTACCAAAATTTTTACCAATTAGGGGGCTATCATGATAGCTCAACCAAGAGTCTCCTTATTCGGGTTGCGGGTCAGCATGTTCGCCATTTGGCTCGCGGTCGTCGGGACAGCCTCACTGCTTTTAACGGCGCTCATACTATATCTGGGGCTACCGACATTCTACATCTACGGCGTAATAGGATTCGTAGTGTTGCTGAACATTATACAGTGGCTCTTCGGTCCATACCTCATCAACGCCGTCTACAGGGTTACAGAGGCAGACCAGTCCGCATATCCATGGCTTTACCAGATGGTTGATGATGTGGCGAGGCGGAGCGGTATGCGTGAGAGGCCTAAGGTGATGATTGCAAACATAGATCTTCCCAACGCATTCGCTTACGGCAGTCCCTTAACTGGGCCGATGGTCGCCGTAACAAGCGGCCTTTTAGGCCGTCTTCCGCGAGAGGAGTTGGAGGCGGTAATAGCTCACGAGGTTGGACACCTCAAGCACAGGGACGTGGTGGTGATGCTGATGATTAGCCTGATACCCGCGATAATTTACTACATCGGCTATACACTCTATGTCTCCGGATTATTCGGGGGTTCTAGGAGGAATGGGGGAGGCGCGGCACCAGTCTTGATAGGAATTGGCCTGATAGTCTTGAGCTTCATATTCAACCTATTCGTCTTCCTCATGAGCCGGCTACGCGAATACTACGCAGACAGCCATGCCGCGACTGTTGTCAGCGACGGCGCGAGAAGGCTTCAGAGGGCCCTTGTGAGGATTATGGCTCTCTCAGGAAGGGTTAGACCAGAGTCGCGGGTGAGGGGTGAGCAGCTGAAGATGTTTTTCATCTCCGACCCTGAGCATGTCGTTGAGCCTTACGTCGATGTTGAGAGGGTTGTGGAGGAGTTGAGGAGGTCTAAGCCCGGGCCGCTGAGCGACCTATTCAGCACACATCCACATCCCGCGAAGCGCATCAAACACCTGGACAGGTTCATATACGCTTAGACTCTCTCTGGAACAGTATCATTTTATTTTACAAACCACTTATATTTACCCTTCGGCCCGACCCTCATTATTCTCTTCGAGTCGAAGAGTATTCCGAGCGCTTGGCTTACTTTTCGGCTCTGAAGCTTCATGCCCGTGAGCTCGTATATCCTCTGCCTCACCTCGGATGTTGAGCGAGGGGTTGCGAAGAACTCGCTTCTAAGAAGTTGCCTCTCAATTATGTCGAGTGCCAATATAGCCTCTGAACGCCCTCTTCTCCTCTTAACCCATATAGATGGGACGACTCCCTGCGCTGCTGAGGGAGTCGTTGACCCGATAGTCCTCTCCAGCGCGGCTGAAAGCTCCATCAACTTCCCCACCTTTGAAGCTATCTCATCGACCGTCTCGGCCTCGAGACTGACGTAGCCCCAAGGCTTGTTAAGCTGAACCCTGAACCGCGCCATCTTACAGGGCTTCACACACCGGGAAGTTTATAAGGCCTTTTCCCGAGAGGAGAATCACCGAAGTTGGAGCTGGTTGAGGGATTGCGGGCACGTGTTGAGAGCCTCTATTGTTTTAAGGTTTTTTATCATCCCCCGCTTAGTGGATGCGGTGGGCTTTTTGAGGAAGCCGAGAATCTACGCTTCTTCGGTCGAGGACATAGGTGCGGGGAGAGTCACGGACATTTACTTCGTTAGGACCAGGGATGTTCTCTCCTCAAAGGGGTTCCTAGATAGGCGCGTTACCGCGGATGTTCATACTTACAGTCTTCCCAGCGGTTATCGATGGGCTGTGTTTGCGGGCTTGGAGGAGGCTGTCGCTCTTCTCGAGGGGAAGCGAGTCGATGTCTATTCGATGAGGGAGGGGGAGGTTTTCAGGTCCCTCGAGCCGGTGTTGGAGGTCTCCGGCCCCTACGGCGAGTTCGGAGTTTATGAATCCTCCATTCTCGGCCTCCTCCGACACAGCTCAAGCGTAGCCACCAAGGCCGCCAGAATCAGGTTGAAGGCGTGGGAAAAAACGTTAATCTTCTTCGGCATCAGGTGCGTCCATCCAGCAGTAGCGCCAGCCGTTGATAGGGCAGCATACATAGGGGGGTGTGACGCGGTCTCCGGCGTCCTCGGCGCCGAGATGATTGGTGAGAGGCCTTTGGGGACCATGCCCCACGCCTTAATCATAGTTTCGGGGGGCCAGGCTGAGGCTTGGAGGGCCTTCGACGCTGCGGTTCCCGAAGATGTCCCCAGAATAGCGCTCTGCGACACTTTTCAAGACGAGAGGGAGGAGGCTCTCCTCGCAGCTAGGACGCTCGGGGAAAGGCTCTACGGTGTGAGATTGGACACCCCCTCTTCGCGGAGGGGGAATATGAGGATGATAGTCGAGGAGGTCAGGTGGACACTGGCCGTAAACGGATATGGAGACGTAAAGCTCTACGTGAGCGGCGGGATAGACGAGGACGAGGCTGAAGAGCTCCTCGATCTTGTTGACGGCTTCGGGGTGGGAACCTCAATAGCGTTTCCACCCTCGATTGACCTAGCGCTGGACATCGTCGAGGTTGAGGGTAAACCGGTCTCTAAGAGAGGAAAACTACCCGCGTCCAAGCAGGTTTACAGGTGTGAAGCGTTTCACGACACTGTAGTGCCGAGGTGGAGGAGGCTTGAGCGGTGCCCCAAGTGTGGGGGGGAGGTGGAGGAGCTATTGAGGCCCCTCATAGTGGACGGTGAGATAGTTGGTGAGCTCCCTAAGCCGAGGGAGATACGGAGCTATCTTCTCTCGAGGCTGGAAAAAATCAGGGAGCTCGGTGAGTTGGACCCGAGGCCTCTACTACTCCCCCACGGCTAGCCTACTTCTTCAGGGTGAGTATTCCACCCTCGGCCATCCTCCTAACGTCAAACACCTTATCCACCTCCTCCCTACTCATCAGCCCCATCTCCACGACGATGTCTTTTATCGACCGCCTCTCACTCAACGCTCTCCTGGCAACTTCAGCGGCCTTATCATATCCAATAACCGGCGCCAAGACCGTTATCGTGGAGGGGCTACTCTCAGCGTAGAGCCTACACCTCTCAACGTTCACAGTGATTGCGTGAACTACCTTGTCGGCTAAGTGGGTTGCAGTCCTAGCTAAGAGTTCTATTGAGTTGATTAAGCAGTAAGCGATTAGAGGGTTGCCCATGTTCAGCTCGAGCTCCCCGATTCTGGATGCCTCGAAGATGGCTGCGTCGTAGCCAATCACCATTGAGGCCGCCAGCATAGAGGCCTCCACAATCACGGGATTCACCTTCCCCGGCATTATCGAAGAGCCGGGCTGGACGGCCGGTATCTCTATCTCGCCGAAACCGGTCACGGGCCCAGAGGACAGGAGCCTCAAGTCATTACAAATTTTCAGGATGCTGCCCGCCACGCATCTCAGGGCCCCACTAACCTCTACGCAGGCATCCTGGCTTCCCATGGCCTCAAACCTGTTCCTCGCAGTCACAAAGGGGATGCCTAAACTTTCGGACAAGAACTTAACTATTCTAGGAGCCAGCTCCGGATGCGCGTTTAAACCTGTCCCGACTGCCGTTCCGCCTATGGGAAGTTCAAAGAGGCCCTCCGATGACCTCCTCACCCGGTAGACCGACTTCCTCATCATCTCAGCGTATCCGCTGAACTCTTGGCCCAGCGTCATAGGCACGGCATCCTGAAGATGTGTCCTACCGCTCTTCACAACATCTCTAAACTCTTGAGCCTTCAGCTCGAGCGTGCTAGCCAGCAGGTCAAGCCTCTTTAAGAGTGTGTCGTGAATCAGGGATGCGGCCGCAACGCGAATCGCGGTGGGAATCACATCGTTGGTCGACTGCCCCATGTTTACATGGTCGTTGGGGTGGACGAGCATCTTGTCCCCTCTCTTCCCCCCGAGCAACTCAGTGGCCCTGTTTGCGATGACCTCGTTCGCATTCATGTTTGTAGATGTGCCAGACCCGGTCTGGAAAACATCTACGACGAACTGGTCGTCGTAGAGACCTTCCGCGACCTCGAGTGCTGCCTTATAAATTGCCTCCCCGATATGCTTGGGGAGAAGACCGAGCTCCGTGTTAGCCTTGGCGGCGCCTGCCTTAATCAGGCCTAGGGCCTTGATGAACTGGCGCGGCATGGTGA
Organism: Candidatus Calditenuaceae archaeon; assembly: GCA_025059595.1. Taxonomy (GTDB): domain Archaea; phylum Thermoproteota; class Nitrososphaeria_A; order Caldarchaeales; family Calditenuaceae; genus HRBIN02. The sequence continues at coordinate 193,010 of JANXDI010000015.1, forward strand.
GCTGCGAGAAGTTGAAGTTCTCGACGGCCCTCGCAGTCTGAGCCCCGTAGTATGCCGTCGCGGGGACACGCATCTCACCCATCGTGTCCTTCTCAATCCTGTATTCAGGGTTAGAGTGAGCCACGAGCGACTAGAGTCTCTCCACCCTTATAAAGAGTAGCCCAAGCTCTACATAAAACCCCTAGGACACTAACAACTTCAGTTAGATGTCTTAAGGCTATTTGGTTTCAGCCAAACACCGGGTAATCCAGAGCGGAATCCTTACAGAGACTCTTTCGCCGAGGCTGATGAAGGACTTGCCTGGCGGCACCTCTATGAAGCCGTGTGACTTCGAGATTGACGAGATGTTTGATGCGTCAGCGACGTTCGGGTAGGCCTCATATTTCCCGTCTCCCCTAATCCTAAGCGTGACCCAGACAACTCTCTTAAAGTTCAACCACCGCTGAAGCTCCACCGACTCATTCATAGAGGCTTCAACGTTTAAGACTAGCTGGTTGAGACTCATTTCGAGAATGTGTGCCAGTATCGGTGCCGCGAGGTAGTTGAAGACGTTTACTGTGGAGTGTATGAGGCCTGGAAGCATTATTACCGGCTTGCCATCCACCACCGCGACCCCACCAACCCTCCCCGGTTGAAGCTTTAGCCCCTGTATGAAGAGCTCAGAACGCCTCCTCAGCTCCGTCCCAACTAAGTCAATATCACCCACACTGGAGCCTCCTATCGTGAGAATGCAGTGAGAATCCTCCACGCTCTCGCTTATAGCGTCTGACACGGCCTCAGGCTTATCAGGCACTATCAACATCCTCACTACATCGCAGCATAGGGCGCGAACCATCTCGGACACGGTCAACGCATGTGTATTTAGAATCTTACCCCTCTCCGCCTCCGCTGGGTCGTCTGTAAGCTCGTCTCCAAAAGACAGTATGGAGACACGCGGAGCCTCGCTGACAGTCACCTCATATACGCCGAGCGTCTCGAGGAGCGAGGCCTTCGTAACGGCTAAGACCTCTCCCTTCTTAGCGATTACCTGCCCGCGCATCACATCGCTCCCGGATGGAACCACATTCTCAAGGGTGGCGTAAGGCCTTGTAACATACACCACCTCACCCCCCGCGACCACGTCCTCCTGAGGAATGACGGTATCCGCCCCCTCGGGGAGATAGCCGCCCGTGAAAATTCTAAACGCCTGCCCCGCTTCTATCCTTCCACCCGACTCTCCAGGCCTAACAGTCCCCGCAACCGATAGGCCGACGGGAGAATCCTCCGAGGCCCTCTCAGTGTCACAGCTTCGAGCCGCGAAGCCATCGACGTGGGACATGTGGAAGGGCGGAAGATTTCGAGGCGCGGGGATATCCTCCGCGAGGATGCGCCCGACCGCTACCCTCGTCCTAACTTTGAGTAAGCTGGGTTTGGCTCTGATTTTTGGTACGACTTGGGAGAGGACCTCCTCAACATCGTGAAACTGTGAGATTCTCCTATATCGCCGCTCTCTCAGGCTTATGTCTGACAAGGCTTTCACCGCGCCTCAGCGGCTTGATTGACTTCCCGAAGAATGCGAGAAAGGACGTGTAGTTCTCGAGGACGCTCAAGCCAGCCAGCACGTCGATATGGGGGAGGGCCGTCAGCATCCCTATTGTAAGTGGCTTAAAGTTCGGCCTATCCGTGTGAGGATTAAGCCATATTATCCTCCCCACCCTCTGCTTCAGACTAATCATACTCATCCTCAAAAGCTCAGGCTCACCAGTGTCCCAACCGTCACTCACGATAACCACTATCCAACTCCGGTTCAGCATGTTCCCGTAATTATCTATGAAGCTTTTCAGGCTGTATCCTATTCTCGTGCCGCTTCCCCAGAGGTCAATCTCATTCGAAAGCCTCCTCCTCACCTCCTCCAAGTCTGTTACCGAGAGAAGCTCCGTTATGCGTCTTTGCCTAGTGCTGAACACGAAGACCTCAACGCGCCTAGTAAATCTTTTGAAAAGATACATCGCTCTGACGAGCCAGTCCGTATAAGTATCCATGGAGCCACTAATGTCGATTAAAGCCACGAGCCTAGCCCTTGAGAGAATCTTCGCCGACTTCCTCAGCTCCATTATCTCTCCGAACGTTTTGAAGCTATATCTGATGGTCTTCGCAAACTCTATCTCACCTCTCTTAGAGAAATGAGACCGCCTTCCAGGGAGAACTGCGAGCCTCCGGCGCATCCTCTTGATTATCCTTCTTCCCGTCTTTAGGGCTGAAGTATCTACAGGCCTAAGGTTCCTCTTGTGGAGCGACTCCGCCGGGCTATACATCACGTATTGGGTTGATGTGCTGTCTCTGTCTTGGCCCGCTCCTCTCGTCGACCTCATGGACTGTGTCTGAAAATCTGACCCCTCAGCCCCCTCTTCACCACCGCTCTCCTCTCCGGCCCCACTTCCACCTCCTGCGACGGCCTCCTCGATAGCCTGCTCAATTAGATGATACTTTGACGGGTCCTTTATCATTGTGACTCGAATCGCCGTTATGATGTCCTCGAGGCCTCGGTCGGCTATGAGGCCGATGGCTTGGCAAGCGTCTATCGACTCCGAGATTCCGACCTTCAGGCCTCGTCTCCTGAAACTCCTTGCAATTCCGCAGACGAATTCGTAGAGATGCAACTAGCTGCTTTTCCCCCCAATGATGGAGAGTATTGAGTCGATATCCAGCCTAATAAGGTCCTCTTGGGTCTTGATGATACAGGGCAGGGTAGACATCACAGTTTCACGATTGAGTTCCTTGGCCGAGAGACGCGCTAACGCGTTAGCCCAGTCTAAAGACTCTGAAATCCCCGGCTTCTTCGAAACCTCAGGCCTCTGCCTCACAATATTAACAAAATCAACAATCCTCTCCATCACAGCGTCGTCAAGCCCCTTCACCTTAAGCCTCAGTATCTTCAACTCCTTCTCCCTACTCGGATAAGACTGGAAATAGTACAGGCACCGCCTCTTTAAACCATCTCCAATCTCCCGAGTCCTATTCGAAGTTAGAATGACTATTGGCTGCTTCTTGCACTTAATCGTCCCAATCTCTGGAATCGTCACCTGAAACTCAGCAAGGAACTCGAGGAGGAAGCCCTCAAACTCCTCATCGGCCCTGTCAATCTCATCGATAAGGAGAACAGGTGGGATATCACCTTCATGGAGCACGGCAGCGAGGAGGGGACGCTTCAGAAGGAATTTTTCGCTGAAAATTTCCGACTCGACATCCTTCAAATCCCCCTTATTCTCAAGCAGCCTAATGTAGAGGAGCTGCTTGGGGTAGTTCCACTCGTATATGGCGTCAGAAGCATCTAGGCCCTCGTAGCATTGAAGTCTGATTAGGTCGGTTTGAAGTATCTCTGCGAGAACCTTAGCTATTTCGGTCTTACCACAACCAGGCTCCCCCTCGATTAGGAGGGGCTTATTCATCTTGATAGCGAGGTAGAGGGCGGTGGCGAGGCTTCTGTCGGCAACGTAAAGATGCTTCTCAAGCTTCTCAATCAGAGTATCAATCGTCAATTTTTCGAGAAGTTCGGCCTTTGCCAAGCTTATTGAAGCACCATCCAACACAGATTCGCCAGGTTTCTTAATAAAACTTTACTCACGCCATATAACGTCTGTAGATTTATTAGGGATGGAAATGCAGTAAGTTCGATGAAGCTAGGGGGGGCTTTTGAAGTTCCCGCTCCGTCGCGGAAGATTTGGCGGCTCGTTACCGACCCCAAGCAGATAAGTAAAGCGATTCCCGACTTGAAGAAGCTCGTAGTTAAGTCTGACAAGAACTTCGAGGCGGAGTTCAAAGTGAAGGTCGGTGTTCTAAGCGGGACCATGAAGGTGGATTTCAGATATGTTGATTTGAGGGAGCCGAGCCACGTCTCCCTCTCCGGCAAAGGGTCGGGGATGCAGTCTACAATCGACATTAAGATAGACCTTGATATTGTTGAGAAGGGTGAGAGTTTGTCTGAGGTTAAATGGGCCTCGGATGTAATTTTAGGCGGTATCGCCACCAGCCTCGGAGCTAGGATAGTTGAGGACGTAGCGAGGTCTAAAGTGGAGGCGCTGGTTAAGAATCTCAAAAAGATTGCATCAGCCGCCTAGCCATAAACCGGGGTTGAGACACCCTCCTCTCCGCTACTGAGGTAGAGCTTCTCGCCGATATCAACCTTAGACTCCTCTCCGGTGAGCCTCATCACTACGTAGAACCCCCCAACTTTGCCGAAGATGTCGGAGACATAACCTACAGCTTTTCCGTCGGCCGAGTATAAAGTTGCACCGAGCCTCGGCATGACTTCACCTTTCAGAACAACGAGCCTTGATAACCTCCTAAACACCACGCCTACGGGTATCAGCCCAGTCCGTGTCAACGCTTCTCCCAGAGGCTCTGCGACACTATTTTCACAGCCTGTTTTTTTCTAATGCCTTTGGGCGGCTTTATCACGATTGAGGCGTTGCTCTTCCACCACTTTGATGGGTGCCTTTTGTCGAGGGGCTCGGCCGGCCATCCAAGCCTCTGCGCGGCCTTAATTAGCATCTCTTGTGAAGGGTTCTTGACCGCTAGCCTCAAAGGCACTCTTCTACCCTCTGACCGGCTTAGATTCGCGTCAAAATATGTTGTCCACAGTATGAAGCCTTCTCTTCGAATCATGCCCGACTAGCGGAGGAGGACTGAATGAGAACGGCGTTTATTACGCCGTCGGAGCCCGGCCTCGATGTCACCTTTGCGTCGCCGTGTCGGGTCTCAATTATCGCCCCTTTAGTTATGACTCCTCGCCTCTCGAAGTCGCTGTTGGCCGGGTTTGACCTTACCCCAAGTATCTCTGTCCGAATGGTTTTCCCAGTGGCAGGATCGTAAAGATTGGCAAATCTATCAGATTTGAGTACCTGCTTGCTTCCTCCTCCCCTTGTCCTGATGCTTATTCTCTCAGGTTCACCCACGAGGCAGTAGACCATGTCCCGTCCAACCTCGGCTCTCGTCTTCTTCCTATGCTCTCCCTTCTTTCCGCCGCTCTTTTTCCGCTTATGAATGTCTGTGTGCCACTGGGTCATGCCACTCGGGATAATTGAGGGTTCAACTATATAGGTGTAAGCTCCGAGGGAGGTTCTCTACCAGTCAGCTCCGTGAATAGAGACTCTTCATCCTGAATGTCAACTCCCATCGATGCGAAGAAGCGGTTGACGTTTCTCAAATCTCTCATCAAGAGTATGTGTGCGTATGGGTTCGTTAACGGGACAGCCTGAGAGAGGTCGATGAAATAGACTGTCTGAGGGTCTGGGGCCATTATATTAAACTCGCTTAGGTCTCCGTGAACCAGGCCCGCCTGCCTGTAGAGCTTGGCCACGTTCTCAACGACCTTCTGGTAGGTCTCGACATATTCCTCACCTGTGTATTTAGTCTCGCGAAGCAGCGGATACCTTGCGCCTTCTATTCCGAGGAAGGCCATGACGAGTATGTTTGCGCTGACGACTATAGGTTTCGGGACGGGGACGCCTGCCTCAAAGGCCGCCTTCAAGTTTCTGAACTCTCTCCTCGCCCAAGCGTCGATGAATTTCCTGAGGTTGAGACCTGGCCTCACAAAGTTATGATCACCAGCAACGTATATCATACGCGTTTTTCTGAACTCCGTGTTGTTAACTAGGTAAATCTTAACAGCGCGCTCCTCACCATCCTTACTCTTTGCATAGTATATTCTCGACTCCTTTCCTGCGCTTACTACGCCGTAGAAATCTTCGAAGATTCCACGCCTCATCAACTCGTAGAGGGACTGGAGTGTTGCCCTGTCGAAGACCTCCTCGAAGGCGGCAGAGTCCAGTGAGCGGTCCTTCTCAAGCATCCTGTTCTTTATATCCGCGATTGCCTCCACCCTGCTTAATTTCTTGAACAGCCGCTCTCCATCCTCGCTCAATTCTTTTCACTCGCGGCCTCGCCGCCTTTTACGTTTAAGTAAGCTTGAGGAATCCGTCCTGCAAGCCTCTTCTTCCTCGCCACCCTGATGGTATTCAGATCGACTTCGTCAATCAGGACGGATAGTCCGGGCCTAGCCTCGATAATCTCGGGTAGGTATATTTCGTCGCTATAGTGGACCGGCCTAACCGCGCATGACCCTCCGAGGTATTTTGGAGGCGACCAGATGTTCGCCGCATAGATTGGTATCCTGTTCTCGAGGCTCCTGACTTTGAGGTATAGGCGCCATGCTTCTCCCCCTCGAGATGCTATTCTCGCCGGGTTGAAGAGAATTTCAGCGCCGCCCAAAACAAGCGCCCTCGCGGCCTCCGGATAAACTATGTCATGGCATATCAAAACACCAATCTCCACACCTTTGATATTGAAAGTTCTGAAGGTCTCACCCCTACCCAGTAGTTCGTTCTCGCGTCCGTAGAGATGCACCTTCTCATGCGAGCCGATGACCTCTCCACTTGAGTTTATTACTGGGCATGAAACGAGGGGCTGCCCTCCCCTAGCCGTGTATAGGCCGCCGCCCAGAATATAGACACCATGTTCTGCCGCAATTTCACACAGCTTCTTCATAGCATAAGCGCTCTCCGCCAGAGCTCTATCGAGATGGTTTAGAGGGTCGAGGCTAACCCATGCCTCGGGAAGGAGGGCGGTGTCCGGCTCATACCGGCGAGTTATTCTTATGAGCTCCTCAAGCTCCTTAAAGAGCTTCCCCAACTCTTCCCTCAAAGAGGTTTGAAAAACTGCAACCTTCAAGGCTACCAACTATAGGTTACATCTCTGACCCATGCTAATAAGTCATCAGCTTCTTATGGGCTTGCGGAAGAGTAAAAGGGTGGAGCCGGAGAGTTAGACTGCCGGAGAATGGATGGAAATGTGGGCTGACGGTGCTGACGCCTCTTGGATTACTAAATACTTTGACGAAGTGGGGGACCCAAAGGCCCTCATAAATCTCGGCGTGGGTGAGCCTGACTTCGACCTATTCGAGCCTCTAAAGGAGGAGGCCGAGAGAGTAATCAGGCTTGGGTTGAACAAGTATACTCAGACGGCGGGAATTATCGGGTTAAGGGAGGCGATTGCAGAGGCCTATAGTAGGAGGTGGGGTGTTGATATATCGCCCGACAATGTAGTCGTCACTCCTGGGGCGTCGAACGCCTTATTCATGACTCTGGCCTCAATTGTCCGCCAGGAGGAGGAAGTGGTAATCCCCACACCCTCCTTCCCATCCTTCAAGTCTCTGACGCGGATTGTCGGTGGCAGGCCCTTAGAGATCGAGTCCACACACGAGCAGGGCTTTAAGCTGAACATGGAGGGTCTGAGGATGGCCCTAAAAGAGAGTAAGTCTGCCGTCATAATTAACAGCCCGACGAATCCCACAGGCACCGTTATTGATGCAAAGGCTCTTTCAGAAGTGGTTGAGCTATGCAAAAAGTCCGATGCATACCTCATCTCTGACGAAGTTTACGAGAGATTCGTGTATGGAGTCGATTACGTCAGCGCGGCGAGGCATTGGGGAGAGTATGATAAAATCGTTATCATCAACAGCTTCTCGAAGACGCTAGCCATGACGGGCTGGAGGCTGGGCTACATGATAGTTCCCGAACATCTAAAACCACGAATCATATTGCTTCAAGCAAACATTAACGCCTGCGCGCCCAGCGTAGCCCAGCACGTAGCACTCTATGCGCTCAAGTCAGACGAGGTGCAGACAATGATTGACGAGAAGGTATCAGAGTACATGAAGAGGAGGGACATTTTCTGCGAGGCCCTGAATTCGCGGGGGATTCCGACGCATCTTCCAGCCGGGGGGATTTACCTCTTCCCGAGGATACCAGTATCCATGGATTCGGAGACCTTCTGCTCCCGCCTCTCGAAGGAGGCTGAGGTCGTGTCTGTTCCTGGGAGGGCGTTCGGAAAGGGTGGGGAGGGTCATTTCAGGGTTACTTTCTCTGCCGAGCCTGCGAGACTCGTGGAGGCGGCCGAGAGGATGGCGTCTTTTTTGGAGAGAGTTAAGGGAGCTGGGTAAGGGCGGGGCGGGTTAAGCGGTCTGCTTCACATCTTGCCCAAGGTTGTCGATTCTCAGTCTAACCAAATTAGTCCGACCGAGAGGCTCCACCTCTACGATATTCCTGCTTCTGAGGGATGAGACGACTCTGTGAGCTTGGAGCCGAGTGAGTCCAAGGGCCTTGGCTATCTCCCTCTGCTCCGCCACACCCCCATGACTTGTGAGATACTTAACTACAGCGCTCTCTCTTTCAGTTAACCCAACTAAACCGGTCTTCGCCCCCCTGAGTTGTGTGAGAATATAGGTGATGGAAATGGCGATAAGAGCGGCGGACGCAGCCGCTGTGGGGAGGCTCATCCAGAGCATCATGGTCTCGTGTAGCTGTATGTTGGGCAGGCCGCGCATAGCCTCGTTCATGAGAAGGTTGTGTTGCCAGAGGCTGAGAAGTGAAATGGAGAGGAGAGAAACGCCGAGAGTGGCCGTCAGAACTCCGAAGACATGTCTACGTCCACCAAGACCCGGCACGCCCTCAAACCCTCTGAAAGCCCTAATAAGTGTTCCCGAAATACGCACCGGCCTCCGATTTAAGCATTTCAACGTTTCACGACTGTTTCAAAATAACCATATCTCCCTCCGAAAACGTATATGGTTGGCGGAATTATGGTTGACAGGCAGGTTCTAATTGCTGCGGTTCTTGTGGTCGCCGCTGTAGGAGTGATACTAGGTCTCTTTCTTTGGCTTGGCTTGGGCGGTGCATCTGGAGGAAATTTAATGGCAGCTAACACCTTCATGCAGACAACGGCGACGCCAGCGTATGGCCAAGGGGCTCCGATAGTAGGTGGATGTCCTTGTCAGGCTTGGATGTGGGGTTCGACATTAAGGTCAGGAGCCTCAAGAATCAGTATAGAGGAGGCGGTTGGCCTTGTTAGGGAATACGTCTCGTCGAGGTTCGGCTCAGGATTCAAGATTCACGAAATAATGGAGTTCCAGAACAATTTCTACGCGGCTATTCTCGAAGAAGAAACTGGTACAGGTGCTTTTGAGCTGATTATCGACCCTTATGCAGGCGTCGTTTCGCCTGAGCCCGGCCCCAACATGATGTGGAACAGAAAATACGGCATGCATTATGCCATGATGGGTTTAAGGGTTGAGCCTATCCTCGAGATGCCCATCGGGCCGGAAAAGGCGGTCGAGCTTGCCAGACGATACCTCGCCCAAAGGTTCGGTGGGGTGGTGGAGGTTCTTGAGCCTTTGAAATTCTACGGCTACTACACTATGGACTACAAGCTTAACGGTGAGGTTCATGGAATGCTCAGCGTGAACGGCTACACAGGCGACATATGGTATCACTCTTGGCACGGCAACTTCGTCAGAGAGCTTGAGCTTGAGGGTGGGGAAAGTTGAGCCAAACAGACAAGCCAACTGCGGCCTTCATAATATCTCTAGCGGGCGGAACTCTGGTTCTCGTGGGAGGCCTAGTCTCTCTCCTCTGGATATACTATCCTAGCTGGATGTGGTGGCGTGGAATGATGATGCCCGGAATGATGTGGTGGATGCCATCCTTGTGGCTCGCTCTCCCTGTCCTCGGCATCACCTCGGGAGTCATCATCATAGTCGGGGCATTAGCGATAATTAGTAATCCCGCGCAGTCTCAAATCTGGGGAGCGCTGATACTCGTGTTCTCGGTGATTGGTCTTTTTGGGTTGGGCGGGTTCATCGCTGGCTCTCTCCTAGGGATTGTGGGCGGTATCCTAGCGCTGACTTGGAAGACACAGCCAAAGGAGGTCTAACGTATGAGGAAAAAGGGCCAGAAGGGAAGAATTCATAAGATGTTAGGACCCTTTATAGCAGCAATCTCAACTACACTAGTAATAATTGCTGCCATACTGTTAAGTCAGGCGCTTGACGGGACTAGACAGACAGCTAGCACAAGCCCAGCCAATATAGAGATAACCGTGTATAGGACCTCCGCCTGCAGTTGCTGCGCAGAGTACGAGGAGTATCTCAGGAGTAAACGAGTTGTCGTGAAGACTATTATTTTGGACCCCGCCGGGCTGTCGGATTTGAGGCGGAGAATTGGTATACCGAGTGCGCTTCTCAGCTGCCACACGTCCATTGTGGAAGACTACTTTGTTGAGGGTCATGTACCGCTGGAGGTAATCTCGAGGCTGTTAGCTGAGCGGCCTGACGTAGATGGTATCGCTCTGCCGGGGATGCCTCAGGGGGTGCCGGGAATGGGTGGGACACGGAAAGGCCCGCTACAGGTCTTCGCCTTGAGCGGAGACTCGATAAGCGTCTTCATGGAGCTTTAAGTCAACGAAACACCGAATCAACACGTTTATTTTGCATAATGTTCAAATTATTCTCTAGGATAGGGAATTGGGGCGGAGAAGGATGCCCTACTTCGTTGTCATACTTGAAGCCATACCCGGTGTTCAACCTACGCAGGAACAGAGGCAATCACACCTCAACCACCTCGCATCACTCAGGTCCAGAGGTATCCTCCACGCCGCTGGGAGATTCAAAGACGGCACCGGGGGCCTCTATATACTTGAGGCAAAAGATATGGAGGAGGCTAAAAATACCGCGTGGTCAGACCCATACGTAAAGCTCGGGCTAAGGAAGTGCAGCGTTAAAGAGTGGGAGCGAGCATACTGAGCACGACTGGCAAAACCCTAAATATTCTCCGGGTGTGCATTTGTTTCCAAGCCTTGCGCCGAGTATTTTTGGCCTTGTTAGCGGCTGTCCTCATGGCTGCGGCGCTTTGGATGCTTTTCTTCTTTCTCTCATCGGATGGCTATGTTGTTGAAGGTGGGAGGTATTTTGTGGTTGACGTAGCGGGTGAAAGGTTCATCATCTACGTGACGGAGAGGGAGACGATTAGGCTGGCTGAGGAGAATATGAGAGGACTGAATAGCATGTTTCCCATCGGTGAGCTTGAGTATGGGGACGGCGGGTTCAACAAGCCTTGGAGCTGGCACCTCAACTCGGAGTCCGTAAGAATGGTCGAAGTTGCTGTCGAGGTCTGCGACGGCCTCCCGAGCCATGTTGAGGCGGACCTAAAATACTGGGTCGAGGTTGTGGGCCGCTACTGCCCTTGGGGAGGGAGGATAGTTGCGTCCGCCGATAGTGTCGAGGAGCTCCTAGGCCAGGCCTCGATTAAATAGTAGGAGAGGCGGCCGATGTATTGGCCGTGACTAGCTTAGCGTTGCCTCAGATTGCCCATAGGCTTCTCAGACTACTTCCTCCCGAGGAGGCGCATAGAGCCGGGTTGGCGCTGGTGAAGTTCGTAAAGCCTCAGCGGCTCGAGGTCCCGGAGGAGGTTATGCTCGAGACCTGGCTTGGTAGGCTTGCTCCCCCGATCGGCCTTGCGGCTGGTCTTGATAAGACTGGCGAAAGAGTCGCCCACTTGTCCGCGCTCGGTTTCGGATATGTTGTGGCTGGCTCGATAACCTTGGCCCCTAGGGCGGGAAATAGGAGGCCGAGAATCGTGAGGAGGGAGGGTGAGGCCTTGGTCAACGCGATGGGGCTGCCGAACCCTGGCCTAGATGCCTTCGTCAAGAACCTAGCCAGGGCCGCACCTGCGGCAGGGGTTCCGGTCGTCGCAAGCGTTGCTGGCACCGACCCCGGCGAGATTCTGAAGTGCTATTTGGGCCTGCGTGGGGCGGCGTCTGGCGTGGAGGTGAATCTCAGCTCCCCCAGCCTCAGCGAGGCCGCAGCCATATGGTCTGAGGAGATGTTTCGCCTGCTAGTTGAGAGGCTCTCGGAGGCTAAGTGGTGCCCTGTGGCTCTGAAGGTTCCTCCACTGGCGAGGAGTGATTTGAGGGAGCTCGTCCTGAAGGCTGTCAAGATTTGGGCCGACTTTGGCCTAGAAAGCATCACGGCCGTGAACACACTTCCCGTCCCGGAGCCGCGCCTCTCAACAGGGTTCGGCGGCTTGAGCGGCAGGCCTCTAAAAAAATACATGCTAGAGAGCCTGAGGGAGCTGCGCCGCATAATTGGCGACGGATGCGAGATAAACGCGGTCGGAGGCATCTTTACTGCCGAGGATGCTTTACAGGCCTTTGAACTCGGGGCAAAGACCGTGCAAATCTACACAGCCCTAGCCTACCGCGGGCCGAGCATAGTCAGGCAGATGATTACAGACTTGGCCAAAACCCTGAGAAAGTTGGGGATGAGGAGTATAGAGGAGGCCCTGCCTTGACGAAGCCCGAAAACGGTATTTATAAAGCCGGGCTCTCTTCCCCGTGAGATGGAGGACCCCGCCGACTATCTCGCCTCGAAATATAAGTACATCTTCAGGGTCCCTGGCGCTCAGCGGCCTACCGTTCTGGTCGCGGTCTCGGCGGGTCTCATCGGCCTTCTCGCAGGCCAGCTCAGCGGAAAGCACCTCCACTCGGTCTTGTATGGGCTAGCTGGTTTCGCCGCGGTGCCCCTTCTGCTGAGTGTTATTTCTTCAAGCATCTTCCGGGGAATTCCCATTCACTCGACATTCAGGCGTCTATGCCAGCTCACGCTACTTTCAAACTACGTCTTAATTGCTGGGCTACTGGCTGCAAACATCTCCGCGCTCCTCAACCTAGATGCTCTAATTCCAATACTCTCAGCCTCACTCGCAGTAATCACATACATCAGACTAACACTCACTTGGATGGTGGACGGTGATGGTGGGCTGCCTGTGGCCGCTTGGTCGCTGATAGACTCCGCCCTCGCCTCTCTCTTCACCTCGCTTACAGTCGGCGCTACGATTCCCAGCATGATTTTAGCCGGCCCCTTGATAGGGGCGGCGATAGCGGTCCCCACCATTACCTACTTCAGCATTCCAGACAGAGATGGTATCTCATCAGCGAGGCTGTCAAGAGGTTTTGCCCAACTCCTTCTCGAAGGCAATCCAACTGCTCTCGAAGATTCTCTATACAGGCTCGGGACGATTAACGAGCGCGTGACCGAGGCCTTCGTCTTTAAAGGCAAGAGAAGTGGTAAGCTCTCGGCGCTGATTATACTGCCGTTCCACATGGGGCCTTTCGGCCGGATGGGTAGTGCGATGCTCAATTGGCTTGTGGAGGCTGAGGCTGCAAAGAGTGGAATTAATGCAGTTGCAGTTAAAGGATGCACGACCCACAAATCCGACATCATATCGAGCAGCGACGCTGCTCGGGTTGCAGCCGAGATAGCCGAGGGCCTCAAAGGAAGTTACGACGTATGGAGTGATGAGGCCGCTGTCCGTGAGGGGTTGAGAGTTGGAAGTGTTGAGGGCTTGATGATAGAGTTGGCTGGCCGGAAAATCGCGGTAGTCAGCCTCCATCCCGAGCCTATGGAAGACATTCCCGAAGAGATTACTCCATTCGCAGAAGAGCTTAACATCTCTGTAATCGACACCCACAACTCTTTCTCGCCAAGCTTCAAGAGGCTGACTACTCGGAGCCTGATGAACATTCAGAACCTTCTGAGGGAGATAAGCAGCATTCAGGAATCCGTCCGCGGCAAGCTCAGAGTCTCGCTATCCAAGCTGGGCTTCGGGAGGCACGAGCCGAGAAAAGGGATTGGGCCGTGCGGCTATTCACTACTGGCTTTCACGGTTGATGGTCTTAAGGTTGCCTTGGGGGTGGCGGACGGAAATAACGCCATGCCGTGGGTCAGGGAGGCGTTGAGGCGTAGCCTCTCGGAACGTGGATGGCACGTCTCTGAGCTGCTGACGACGGACACTCATTCTGTGAACGGGGTGGTTCTCGGCGGCCGTGGATACTTTCCAGTCGGGGAAAAAACCTCTAGGGAGGAGATTGTCAGCATCTTTGATGAGCTTTCATCCGAGGCAGAGAAGATTTTAGAGGAGTCGGAGACTGCCTATCTGAGAATCAGACACACGGGCATCAGACTTTTCACGGAAGAGCTCTTCAAGAGCTTAGCACATCGAGTGAGGTTACACGCCACAATATACCTGTTAGGCCTAGCCGGCTCAGCCGCGCTCAGTTTTATCTTAGCCTCTATAATTTAGCGGGCCCGGATAAACTATTATATCCTGATGGGCGTAGAGTATTACAAGCCGGTTGATTCCCCAGATAATAATTGGAAAGAAGCCAGTCTTACGATACGTCACGGCATGCATCACGACTTTCAACAGGGGAAGCAACAGGGTCACGCTTAGGGCGCGGGGGCGTAGAATAAGCTCTTGCGTCGATGTTGTGAATGCCTTAAGGAGGGGGTTCCTCACCGACATTCAGATCGAGAGCATAAACATCGGCACAGAGACTATCACGATAAACAGCAAGGAGAGGAAAATCAGCTATATAGAGATCACCCTAAGACGATAGTGGGATAGGGATGCCACCGTGGCTTAATCAGTTGAGGCAGCCTAAGGCGGCCATTATTGTGCTTACCATAGTTTACCTTGTTCTGAAAATTTCAATAATCAATACGCCATCTCCGGAGAAGCCGCCGGAGGAATGTATTGAGCAGGCCGGGGGCTGCGGATTTGTCTTTGACGAGGCGCATTATGTTAGGGCCGTTAGGAGGATGATTGGGGGCGAGGCCGCGAATAACGAACACCCGCCGCTGGCGAAATACCTCATAATGTATTCGATACTTGCTTTCGGCGACGCCCCGTTTGCTTGGCGTCTCCCCTCGGTTTTGTCGGGTGTGCTCACCCTTCCAATTCTCTATCTTCTTGCGCGGAGGCTAATCGGAGATAGCAAGGCTGCCCTGCTCGCTGTCTTGTTGTTCGCTCTCGACGTGACAAGCTTTAACATCTCGTCGATAGCGATTCTAGACTCTCCTTCGCTCTTATTCGCTCTTGCCGGCACATATCTTTTCATTTCCGGCCGGCAGATACTAGGAACGGTTCCTCTGGCCTTGGCTGTGCTCTCCAAGACCTCGGCTGCGTTCACGGCCCTTGGCGTAATTCTTTACACATCATTGGTTGTAGGCAAGTCGGGAGAGGACACTGCAATGCGAATTTCACGCTCGACGCGTAGCGTGGTTCTATACAGCCTCCTCATCTTCGCGATTTTGACGGCGGGACTCGCGGTTTATGATGTCCAGTTCCGCGCCTTCCCACAACCCTTCGCCCACCTCGACTTCATTTTGAGTTATCACTCGTCGCTTAGGTTTAGCTGCTCGGAGCCTCATTTACCCCTCTACTGCATTCACAGGGACGACGGGGGAAGCACTGTCGTGGACCTGCCGCTCAACTGGGTTTTACCGGTCTGGGGATACAGCCCGATGGGCTTCTACGTTGTGACGGTGGTCATCGATGGCCGCGAGCAGCACCCCATACTCTACTATGGTATTCAGAGCCCGCTCTGGTGGCTTTTCTGGATTGCCGCGATTTACTGCTTGCCGAGCGGCGTCAAGAACATTGTCCAATATTTCAGAGGCTTGAAGACTGTTCAGGCTGAGGGGCGGGAGGCCGTTGATACATTTTTCACGGTCTGGGTGGCTCTCAACTATCTCGTATACTTCCCTCTCGCCTATCTGTTGAGCAGGTGGGTCTACCCCTTTTACTTCTATTTCACTTTGCCTGTCCTCGCCATCGCTTTAGCGGATATACTGAGGAGGAGGGATTTACCGGATTACGTTACTTTGATTGTCTTGGGTGCCCAGTTTATGTGGTTCTTCATCTACTATCCCGTTAGGAGCGAGGAGCATATGGCGCTGTTGAGGCTGCTGGGTCTCCCCGCTTAGGAGTTTTGGTTTATAGCTTGTCGAGTCATTCTCCGAGACGGCCATGGTTAAGGTCGTTGATGGCGCGCGGGGTGAAGGCGGTGGCCAGATTCTCAGATACGCTGTCTCGACCTGCGCCCTCTTAGGTGAAGAGCTGAGGGTCTTCAACATCCGGGCTAAGCGGAGCCCGCCGGGGCTGAGGCCGCAGCACATAACCGCGATAAAGTCGGTCGCAGAGGTCTGTGGAGGAACGGTTGAGGGCCTCAAGATAGGCTCCTCCAGCATCATCTTCAGGCCGACAAGGCCGCGCGGAGGCAAATACTTCTTCGACACAGGCACAGCCGGAAGCGCACCACTCGTGCTCCAATCACTCCTGCCGGTCATCTGCTTCGCAGACGGCCCATGCGAGGTTGAGATCAGAGGAGGGACAAACAACCCCATGGCTCCGCCAGTTGACTACATTCAGGAGGTTCTTGCTCCGGCTTTGAGGATGATGGGCGTTGAGGTTAGGCTGGAGCTGGTGAGGAGGGGATTTTATCCTCGGGGGCAGGGAGTTGTGAGGGTTGAGACGCGTCCCGTCAAGAGGCTGAAGCCGATTGAGGCCCTCGACGCGAAGGTCGAGGCTATTGAGGTTTATGCCTACAGCTGTAACCTCCCAGACCATATAGTTAGGAGGATGGCGGCTGCCGCCGAGTCCCATCTCGGGAGGGCTGGCTACAGGGACATCACCGTGAGGACCGAGCCCCTCGACAGAGAGGACCCGCGGAACTCGCTCGACCCTGGCACGGGCATCCTGATTCTGGCGAGGCTCTCCAGCGGCCTTTCGATGGGCTTCGACTCGCTCGGCGAGAGAGGTGTGCCGGCGGAGGAGGTCGCCAGAAGGGCGGCCGAGGAGGCGCTTTCCCAGCTCTCCACGGGAGCTCCAATAGACAAGCACCTCGCAGACCAGCTTATCATCTGGATGGCGTTGGCTGATGGTGAGTCGAGAATAAGGACCTCGGCAATCACGAGCCACACGGCGACCGGCGTGGATGTTGTGGGAAGCCTCACGGGTGCCGAGTTCGGGGTTAAGGAAGAGGGCCCTAAGGGGGCCCTGATTAGCTGCCGGGGGATTGGGTTGAGGCCTTCTTAGTCTTGGGGGAAGGCTGATATATTGCATAGGCTCACGATATATCGAGATATGAAGGGATGGGGAGGGCTCCCCCCACCACCCCTCTTCGGGCTGAGGTGGATGGGTCGGGGCGACATTAGGCTGATAATACTTGAAACCCTGAGGTCTGGGCCGAAACGGGGCTACGAGGTCATCAAAAGCATAAGGGAGATGTTCGGTGGCTGGTATACGCCTAGCCCAGGCGCGGTCTACCCAACCCTTCAGTGGCTCGAGGATGAGGGGCTTGTCGAGTCTGAGACGACGGGTGACGGGAAGAGGCGGTACAGGATTACGGAGGAGGGTCTCAAGTTCTTGAGAGAGAGGGAGGAGCAGCTCACGGCTTTCCGCGAGAAGTGTCGGAGAGCCACCTCGATTGAGGGGCTTGAGCTTCTCGACTCGGCTAGAAGGCTTGGAATCACAGTCATCCAAGCATACATTCACTATCCCACAGAAAGGCTGGCTGAAGTCTCTAGGATTCTCGAGGAGGCGAGAAAGAGGATTCTGAGCCTCGGCGAAGGTGGGGAGAGATGAAGGCAGTTGAGGTGTCCCGCCTCAGAAAGGTCTTCGGCGAGATAGTCGCCGTGGATGACGTCTCGTTTTACGTGGATGAGGGTGAGGTCTTCGGGTTCTTGGGGCCGAATGGGGCGGGGAAGACAACAACCATAAACATGCTCACAACCCTCCTTAAGCCCTCCTCCGGCAGCGCCAAAGTCTGGGGGTTTGACATAGAGAGCGAGCCTGAGAGGGTTAGGGAGGTGATAGGGCTTGTCCCACAGGAATTAACCGTGGACGACGAGCTCACCGGATACGAGAACATGATGCTCCAGGCTGCACTCTACCATGTGGGCAGGGAGGATACTAGAAGGAAGTCGAGGGAGATTCTCGAGTTCTTGGAGCTTGAGAAGTTCGCCCACAAGAAGGTCGAGACATATTCTGGGGGGATGAAAAAGAGGCTTGAGATAGGCTGTGCGCTTCTCCATGAACCGCGAATTCTCTTCTTGGACGAGCCGACTCTAGGGCTCGATGTGCAGACACGTGCAGCGATATGGAGCTACATCAAATCGCTGGTGAGGGAGAAGGGAGTAACAATCTTCATGACGACACACTACATGGACGAGGCGGACAGCGTCTGCGACAGAGTCGCTATAATCGACTACGGGAAGATAAGGGCGGTCGACACGCCGAACAACCTCAAATCCTCAATAGGCGGCGACTTGGTTGAGCTCGAGGTCTCAGAGCCGAACGGCCAGTTCGGCGAGAGTTTGAGGGTGCTTCCCGGAGTTCTTGACGTTGACATGAATGGTGCGCACTTGGTGATTAAGGCGTTGAGGGGTGAGGAGGCTCTCCCCGCGATTATTTCAATGCTCGTGAGGAGTGGGGTCGATATTAGGCGTGTAGAGATGAAGAGGCCGAGCCTCGAAGAGGTCTTCCTCAGCCTGATGGGGAGGAAACTGAGGGACTTTGAGGGGAGCAGGGAAGAGGTGATGAAGCGGAGCATGACGTTAAGGAGGATGAGAAAATGATGGAGAGTGCCTCCGAGATAGGGGCTATAGCGATGCGCGAGATTAAGAAGTGGTATCGCTCACCCATACTCTTATTCATGACAACGATTCAGCCCCTCCTCTGGATGAGCCTCTACGGAAAAGCCTTCAACCTAACCGGCCTCTTCAGAATACCCGAGGACATACTCAACCAGCTACCCCCGGAGTCAACCGCAAGATTCGCATCCATCGTGAACGAGATTCTCTCAAGATTCTTCGGAGCCAGCGACATCGACTTCTTCTCCTACATCTCCGTCGGAATGATGGGCGTCATACTACTTTTCACATCCATGTCGAGCGGCATGTCGATAGCGTGGGATAGGAGGCTGGGCTTCCTCAACAAGTTGCTTGTCGCGCCCATCAGAAGAAGCTCGATAGTCTTCGGAAAGATTATCTCCTCAGTCGTCAGAGGGGTTGCACAGTCTCTCTTAGTTATGTTGATTGGGCTAGCCCTCGGCCTGAGGCTAAGAATCGCCGGGCCCCTTGAGTTTCTAATCGCACTCGCAGCCCTAGCCTTTCTAGGCGCATCCCTCTCGGCCCTAATCATCGCAGTCACGGTAAGACTCAAGTCTTGGGAATCTCACATAGCAGTCAGCAACCTCTTGACGTTGCCCCTCATGTTCACCAGCAGCGCACTTTACCCTGTCTCACTCATGCCCGACTGGCTGAGAGTCTTCGCGGTAGTCAACCCACTCACGCACGGAATAGAGCTCCTGAGACAGGCCATTTTACTCGGAGCTCCATTCACCAGCCCAGAACTGCTGTGGCACCTCTCCATCCTCACACTATTCGCAGCCGCGGCGACGTACGCAGGAATACACCTCTCAAACATCGCCCTTCGAAGAACATAGCTAAAAGAGCGTGAACTTCCCACGCCTCAAGGCTCTCCTCAATAAGACTTTCTCCAAGAAACGACCTACAATATAGATGGCGAGACATAGCAGACCGCCGACTGGCAATACTATCTCCGGCGGTATGAAAAAGAGGCCTGTCGCAGAGGCGATTATCGGATGAATAATATAGAAAAACGGCGAGTAAAGGACTGCACCCTGAATCTCAGGCGGGAGCGCCTCGACGGGAATCGCGCCACTCGTGAAAGGTATGACAAACTGAGCCACATTTATGATAATCCACGGGGACCTAAGCGATACCAGCAAGACGGCAAGTATTGACGAGAAAATGTAGAAGAAAACTCCGGCAACAGCGAGGGAGACAACCATCAGGGCTGGATATGCTACGCTCAGCCTTGTCCCGAAGCCGACGGCAGATATGAGGAGTAGGGCGGGTCCGCCAACGGCCACGTCGAGGATAGAGATAACCATCCGACCCAGCATATGCTGCCTGACACTGCTCCCAGTCAACAAGACATACTCTAGAATTCCCTCCTGCGCCGAGGTCGCTAGAAAAACGGAGCTCCAGATAAAAGACGATACGAAGATGAAGGTGAAGAAGGCCCAGCTGAATGCGTTCAAGTGATACTGCGAGGCGAGGAGGGACGGCGAATACATGAGGAATGATAGGAAGAAGAAGATTGTCCAAAATGGCCAAGACATGAGGTCGGAAAACAGCCAAATCCGATACCTCGCATAAGTGGTGAGGCCCCTCTCCATCTCCGCGAAAACTCTACCAATGGACTCCACTCTTCCGAACATAAGCCACCTCACCAAGCCTGAAGAAAACAAGCCCTAGGGCCAGATATCCGAGTAGGAAGATTTGCGGTGAGAGCTGTGCGAGCTGAAATGAGCCAGCGAGGATTTCCCTAGCTCCATTAACTATGTATGAATAAGGCATCGCCTGTCCAAGTGCTTGGAGAAAGCTTGGCAGCAGGATTATGGGGTATGTGAAGCCGGAGGCCGCCGAGACGATGGAGTTAATGACGTTGGTTACCGGCTCGGGTTCGCGGAAAATTATCGTCGCTATACCTACAAGGAGGTTAAAGCCGATGACAGGCATGAGTGTTATGGCGAGGAAAAGTATGACACCTATGACGTTGACGAGGTGGCCTATGCCGTAAACCAGTACGAGACCAATCGAGGCTATTAGTATAAAGTAAACTATGTTAAAGATGACGTTCGTGAGCGCTGAGGAGAGTACTGCCACGAGGGGGCTCACCGGCGACGCAAGGATGTATTCGAGCCTCCCGGTCATCATCCCCCTCCTGAAATACCAGGCTGAAGAACTACTCATGGCAAAAGCGACCATCATTACCGTGAATCCGACCAGCTGGTAAAACCACTGGGCTGGAGTTACCTGACCACCCGTGAGAGCCATACCCGCGCAATACGACAGGAGCGAGGTAATGAACGGGAAAAAGGCCATGAATAGGAAGACACCGGCCTCTCTGATGAAGACCTTCAGCTCAGCCTCCAAAATCCCCGCAAGCTGGTTTAAAACTCTCAGCGCGACAACACCCGCGTTAATACCTCCTCGAGACTCGGCTCCAGCACCCTCACTCCTCCGACAGAATACCCAAGCCTCCTGACCTCGTCGATAACCTTCACCAAATCCTCACCAGGCCTATCCGTCTCCATCGTCACCACTGGATATCCGCGCTCACCAACCGTCACGGGAAAATTAATATCCGGCGATTTATCTGCAATAATCTCAACCTCGAGCCTGTAACTTAGGCGTAGCCTCTCCTTAAGCTCCGCGGGTGAGCCTTCGGCGACGATTTTTCCACTCTTGATGACTGCGACTGTGTTGCTGAGGGCCTCCACCTCCCACATGTTGTGGCTCGTCATGAAGACCGTCATGCCCTGCGTCGCGAGGTCTTTTATCAGGCTCCTTATCCTACGGGCTGATAGTGGGTCAAGCCCTATTGTGGGCTCGTCGAGGAAGACTATCTCGGGGTCGTTAATAAGTGCCTTAGCTATGCTCAGCTTGGCCCGCATACCAAGGCTGTATTCCTCGTATAGCCTCGCGCCGTCCGCACCAAGCCCGGTCAGCTCGAGAAGCTGCTCAGCTTTCTTAACTGCCTCCTCCTTCGAAAGCCCGTATAGCCTGCCATAGTAGACTAGGTTCTCAATCCCGGTGAGTCTGGTGTAGAACCCCTTGTCGGGCGCCAAAACGAGCCCAATAATTCTCCTCACATGGTTTGCCTGCTTGACCACATCGTATCCACCAACCTCAGCTCTCCCCCCATCGGGTATGAGAAGTGTTGAGAGAATTTTCACCATGGTCGTCTTACCAGCTCCGTTGGGGCCGACTAAGCTGAAGACGACTCCTCTCTCAACTCCGAGGCTCACACCATCAAGAGCCCTAATGAGAGAGTCTTCACGGCTGAAAAAGCTCCGCTTCACCTTGGCTCTAAAAAACTTTCTAAGATCTTCACAGGTAATCGCATTCAACAGAGTCCGCCTCCTAACTCGCTTAATCTTCCTTAGCCTTATCTATTTCGATTGCGTATTTGCTGAAGATTGGTCTAAAGCCAATTCTCTCGTAAAACTCTGCTGCGAGCTTGTGCATGGAGGGAAATTCAGCCGTTATCAAGCCCGCCCCCCGTTCACGGAGAATACGAGACGCCTCGGCCACGAGGTCCCTACCCAACCCCTTCCTCCTAAACTCGGGCAGGATGTAAAGCTCCTTGATAATCCCCTCGAAGGGGGGGTCGTAAAATATTCGCCTGACGATGTCCGCCTTGAGAACTCCTATCAGCCGCCCCCCACCATCGGCCACTACGAGCAGCGAGTCAGTTGAAGATAAGGAGTCGTCGATGTATTTAGCAATAGCCTCGCGGAGATGGTTAGATAGCTTCAGCAGAGGGTCAAACTCCTCGTTAAGCCTCTTTGACCTTATCAGCAGCTCGATAATCTGCTCCCTGTCACGCGCCTCTGCAAGCCGGACGCTCCACCTCTGGGGCAAGGCTCAGACCCACCCTGACTTTCCACTATAATACTATTCCCCTATGTAAGGCTAGAGTTCGTAAACTTTAACTTAAATATGCGGTTAACCAATTCGAGGCTGAAGTTGGGTAGAGTCAAGAAGATTGGCGAGGTACTGGAGATTCTTCGGCAGAAGGATAGCATCAGGAATATCGGCATAATCGCTCACGTGGACCATGGTAAGACCACGACCACGGACAGCCTCCTGGCGGCGGCTGGGCTTCTCAGCCCCACTCTAGCAGGGAGAGCCTTGGCACTCGACTACCTTGAGGAGGAGCAGCAGAGGCAGATGACCATTAAGGCTGCCAACGTCAGCCTCTACTATGAGCTCGACAAGCCCTACATCATCAACATGATAGACACGCCGGGGCACGTAGACTTCAGCGGAAGAGTCACTAGGGCTCTCAGGGCCATCGACGGCGCCGTGGTTGTCGTCGACTCGGTTGAGGGAGTAATGACTCAGACCGAGACTGTAATCAGGCAGGCCCTCTCAGAGCGCGTCAAGCCAGTCCTATACATCAACAAGGTTGACAGGCTGATTAAGGAGCTTAAGCTGACGCCTGAGAAGATTCAGGAGACGCTTGCGAGAATCGCGCGGGATGTCAACAGGCTCATCGACATGTATGGCGAGCCTTGGATGCGTGAGGAGTGGAAAGTGAGCTTCCAGAACGGAAGCATAGCGCTCGGCTCAGCTAAGGACAGGTGGGGATTCACGGTCCAGCAGGCCCAGAAGAGGGGGATAAAATTCAGCGACGTGCTCAAGGCCTTCGCGGACTCTAACGTAGAATGGCTCCGCGAAAACTTCCCACTCCACGAAGCGATACTCGAGATGGTGATAAATCACCACCCACCACCACACACTGCCCAGAAATACAGGATTCCGAAGATCTGGAAGGGCCCGGTAGACTCCGAGGTCGGCCAAGACATGCTTGAGTGCGACGAGAAGGGGATACCGGTCATGGCCGTCACGGACGTCAAGGTTGACCCGGCCGCCGGCGTGGTGGTGACTGGTAGGCTTTTCAGCGGCACGGTCTCAGACGGGGACCCACTGCTGATTGTGGGCAGGAATATTGAGGCGAGGATTCAGCAGGTCGCAGTCTACATGGGTCCGAGTAGGGAGATTGTTAACACTCTCCCCGCCGGAAATATCCCCGCTCTCCTCGGAATAGAGGAGGCGAGGGCTGGAGACACGTTGGCGGGCGTCGAGATGTTGCCTTTCGAGACGCTGAGATACGTCTCGGAACCTGTTGTCACGGTTGCCATAGAGCCAAAGCACAGTAAAGATTTACCCAAGCTCATAGACTTCCTGAATAAGCTGACGATTGAGGACCCAACCCTCGTCACGGTTGTGAGGCCCGAAACCGGCGAGTACCTCATCAGCGGCATGGGCACTCTTCACCTCGAGATTGCCCTTACTTGGATTCAGAAGGCTGGGCTTGAAGTGGTCGCAGGAACCCCGATAATCCTCTACCGCGAGTCCGTGAACTCCCGTGGAAGGGTCTTCGAGGGCAAGTCACCCAACAGGCACAACAAGATTTACTTCTACGTCGAGAAGCTGAGTGACGAGATTGTGGACCTGATTAGGCGCGGCGAGCTGTTCGACGAGATGGATAGAAAGCAGGTTGCGAAGATTTTGAGAGAGCACGGCTGGGATGCTGACGAGGCTAGAAGCGTCTGGATGATAGATTCCGGTGGAAATATTCTCGTAGACATGACGAAGGGTGCTCAGTATCTTCATGAGAGCAGGATGATGATTATCGGCGGGTTCCAGAGGGTTGTGCAGGAGGGCCCATTGGCGAGTGAGAGGATGAGGGGAATCAAGGCCGTCTTGGTGAACGTCGACCTCCACGAGGACCCGGTCCACAGGGGATACGCGCAGATTGCACCAGCAACTTGGCGCTCACTCTACGCAAGCATACTCACAGCCGACCCAACGCTTCTTGAGCCCATACTGAAGATAGAGGTGAAGAACCCGCCAGACTTCATTGGCGCCGTCACATCCATCATCAGCTCAAAGAGGGGGAGGATAGTTGATGTGAGCCAGTCAGAATACATCTCTGTGGTTACGGGCGAGCTTCCTGCGGCTGAGGCGTCTGACCTCGCAGAACTAATGAGGGGCGCGACTATGGGGAAGGCGTTCTGGGGGACGGAGTTCTACGCATGGAAGCCGGTGCCAGAGTCGATTAAGGAAAAGGTCATCATGGAGATTAGGAAGAGGAAGGGGATGCCTCTACAGCTACCTAAAATAACAGACTTCGTCGAGGAAGCTTAAAGGAATAGTGAATTTACCTCACGTTTGAAACGGTACCAGTTCAAAATTCATTAAGGATTATGGCTTCTTTTAAACAAAACAAAGAGCTGTCTATAAAAGAATCTATGAATATTATTAAGGGTGACACATTTTTGAAATAATGTGTGTGTAGAAGGTTTTTTGATGTGTGTTAAAATTTATTTGTAGTGTAAAGCTTATCAACAGTGCCATCGTGCAGAATTCCTGAAGAAAAATGTTAGGTCAAGAGAAAGTAGGGCATTCAGTAATCATGAGCGTTAGCTTAGCGTTGGCACTTCTTCTGGTCTCGACCACTTCACCTCTAATTGCAACCGCAAACGAGGGGGGCGACTCTCTCGAGCTGCTGGAAGGCTCTTTGAACACGCATTCCTCAAGTTTCACCCAGATGTCTGAGAAGAGGAGGGCCCCTGAAATCTCTATGGAGAGGGCTTTTAAAGAGATGCCACACGTTAAGGCATTCATCGACCATTTCAAGACGATGATGAACATGGTTAAGGAGGGCAAAAATCATGTGAGCGGAGAGAGGCTTGTTGTCCTGAAAACTGCTACCCTTCCAGAGCTGAGGAGGAAGAGTGTCGAGCTTAGTCAGGTGGTGGGTGCGGCGGCTTATCGAGAAATTGGTGCTTATGGGAGGGAGGGTGATAGAAGGCTCGTGGTGTTAATGAAGTTTGCCGACGAGCAGGCAGCTAGATCTGCGGAGGCGATTTTGAGAAGAGACCCACTCGTCAAGTTCGTTGTCAAGAACTACATCGTGTCTGCTGGACCGGTGAAGGCTGAGCCTTTGACTGAGAGGGAGCTACTCGGCTCAAGTCAAGGTTCACCGTCAGTGCAACAGGCGCCTACACCACCTAACGACCCACTCAGAATCTGGCAATGGAATTTGATGTTGATTGGTTCTATCGGAACTCCAGGTATCGCTATTCCGGGTCCTGCAGCTCCCCCCATCGCGGTTATTGATACAGGTGTGGACTACACCCATCCCGACCTTTCTGGCAAAGTTATCTTAGGTTATGATTATGTTAACGACGATAATGATCCTATGGATGATCACGGACATGGGACTCATGTGGCCGGAATAGCTGCTGCTAAAACAAATAACGGCATTGGCATAGCAGGTGTCTCACCCAATAGCAACATATACGCCGTAAAGGTCCTCGACGAGGACGGATCTGGGACATTGGACGACGTTTTGTCTGGCGTGATAGAGGCTGTCGGTGCCTTAAGTCCAAGAGGTGTGATAAATCTCAGCCTAGGGGGTTTAGGTTCCGAATGGGATAAGGAGTTGTGGGATGATATTTTCTCTTGGGCGCTTAGTGAAGGTGTTGTGCCCGTCTGTGCGGCAGGCAATGAAGCCAACTTATCGATCTATTATTTCGACGCTCTTGATTGGCCGGGCTATGAAATTGTCCCCTTACCCGCGGCTTCAGAATACTGCGTGACTGTGGCAGCCACGCAGGAGCAAGATCATAGGGCCTTTTTCTCAAATTATGCGACCGATTCAGATTACGGGTTCTTCGAGGTAGACATTGTAGCTCCAGGGGATAGTGGTAGGATGGGCTTGCCATCGGTCTGGGGTAGCTATGGGATCCTTTCAACGCTTCCCGGAAACAAGTACGGCTGGACAAGTGGGACCTCTATGGCGGCTCCTCACGTGGCAGGCGCGATAGCGAGGGTTTGGGCTAGCTTCCCGGCATCACCACCTTCAGACGTGATGGCAAAGGTTTTGACTAGTAGCAAGATCTTAGATAGTGATGAAGGCTTTCCGGTAGCGACACCAAGGCTCAACATGCCTGAGGCGCTGCTTGCACCCACTGCGGGGGGAAGGAGAGGCGTTTTAGTCAACGTGATAGATGGTGACACGGGAATGCCTTTGGCTGGGGCGCGAATAACAGGTTTGCCCGGAGGGGTACTCTCTACAACGTCCTCGGGATGGGCCGTCCGTAGAAACATAGCCGCCGGCACATACACCGTCACAATATCCAAAACCGGATACGTTTCGGAGACACGGGTTATTACCGTTCCTACAGCTTCTACAACGGAGTTTAATATAGTTCTCGTTAAGAGAAAGCCTAGTTCCTTTAACACAATTTTAGTTACTTGGGACAGTATAGACCCTGGATTATTCGAGGCGCTAGCTTATTTTGATTTTATGTTTGAGCATCCCGATATGCCCAGCTTCGTGTTAGCCGGAGGCTCCGGCCCTAGCCCATTTTTCTGCATCGATATATTCCCCTCCACCAGATGTGACGAGGAAGTCCTCTATGCCCCCCTTAACATGGGCGGCTTGAGTTATTGGCATCGGGCCGCCATCCCATATGACTCTCGGTTTGTTTGGAGACCTGTTCAGGCAATGGTCTTCAGAGAAACCAGTGATCTCTATTACTCTGCATACATGGCCTCCGTACCCGGCTGGTTCATTTTCTCGTGGGGAGGCATCCCGACCGGCGACCCGGCCGCGGGAGGGGTGGCCGCTGCTCACCTCTACAGAGGATCCAGCAAGCTAACGCCACCAATATCGGCCTCTACGGCCACAGGTACTTCGGCGTTTTGGTGGTGGATAGTTACAAAGGCTGGTACAGGGGGCTTCACGACCGTGAACCAGCGGCTCCCGCCAAACATTCTCCATGTTTACCCAACACTGTCCAGTGAAGATCGAGGTGAATTTGTCGTTTGGAAAGATATAGCCACACCTCGCGTCCTATTAGTAGATAATGACGGTAGTGCAGGAGACACAGATGAATTGTTGACCGACTATGCGAGCTGGTATGCCGACACATTAGATGGCCTTCTTGCACAAAACGTGATAACCGGCTATAGGTTAGTTGATACCCACTTCGCCGGCACACCCAGCCTCGGCGACCTACAGAGCTTCGCCGGAAGTGGAAAGGCCGTCATTATCTTTACCGGCGACGACTCGGCAACGACTTTCAGCCGATTTGACAGAGATGCGCTGAGAGTATTCCTCTCACTTGGGGGGCGGGTCCTTGTGACAGGCCAAGACATAGGCTTTGACTTATGTGATGTAGGAAATCCTGAGCAGTGCGATTGGTACGAAGAAGTGCTAATGGCAGAGTATGTGGTGGATGATTCTGGTTCTACAGAGCTGGTTGGTGTTGCCGGTGACCCAATCTCAGACGGTCTCATAATTACGATACATGGGGATGGAGGAGCAGATAACCAGCTGTTTCCAAGCGTGATAATGCCAATTTCACCAGCGGTAACAGTGTTCAGGTACGTAGGCGGAGATTACCACACATGGCCAGGGGCTGTTAGATACGTATCCGGGTCAACTAAAGTAGTTTATTTTGCCTTCGGCTTCGAAGCCATTACTGATCCGACAAACCCGGATGATGTGGACTTAGGCGCCGCCATGCGTGGGGAAGTAATGTCGAGAATCCTAAATTACTTGATGACTTAAGCCCGACCGCCTTAAAACATCCGTTCATTTTTTATAGTCTCAAACAACCTTAAAGGCACAGCCTTCTCAATACATTATTATTCAAAAGATTTTTGGGGAAAAATAAAGACGCTACGATGCGGGAAGGGGTACGAGAAGGCGAAATTAACCAGCATCCAACCTCTTATGATATCATCGGCTTTACTTGATGATCTCAAAGCTAGCCAAGAAAGAGCCAGCATTTAGCGTGTTTAGTCTGGCGTAGTAGGTTCCCGGTGGAGCTGTTCTCCCCTCGTTGTCCCTCTGGTCCCATTTCCATGTTAGGGTTAGCCCGGGCTCGACGCTTTCTATGACCTGTATTGTTATAGGTGAGAAGATGATTTCTCCACTCTCGTTGATTATTAGCCATGGCGCTGGATTGGGCAGTACGAGCGTGAATTCACATTTATTCTCTAGAATTAGGATGACATCCTCGGATGTTCTGTAGGTCTCTTTACTGGTCTTGAAGACGACGCACGAGTCGATGGCCACTTCTTTGGTTTTGTTTAATGTCTCTGTTACTGTTAGTGTTATGGTTATTGTGAGGCTTTCTTCTCTCTCGCTGGGCACGGTTATACTTCTAACAATGGTTTCTGTCTCTCTGATTGTTGTCGTGGAGATGCTGAAGAGTGAGCCTGAGAGGAAGCCTGAGGCGAATCCTATGAGGAGGACGCCGACGACCAATAGGGGAGATAGTCTCACGAAGTGATGTGGGAATTCGTGTTGATATTAACATTTGCCAGAGAGTCTCAGGCTTCTGGGAGAATTTTAAGGTGAGTTAGAGGTTAATTGGTGGGGGATGAGTTATTCCGAGACGCTCTCCGACCTCCCTTAACCTTTTAACCGTGTTTTGGTCTAGTGGCACTCCGTTTTTGAGCCTTTCTCTCATGGTCCTCTCCTCTGGTTCTCCGGGGAGCAGTATCTCTTGGACATCCTCGGCCTTCCTAACAGATTTCAAGGCTCTTACAACGCTCTCGACCCTTTCGAGGAATAAAGTCTTGTCTCCGAAGACTTCGGGGTTTATCGCTAATATTAGTAGGCCTCCCTGCTGTGATGGGTGGTCTCGGACATCGACGCTTCTGGGCGCGCCGATGAGTGAGGAGGCCATGAGCTCTATGAAAAGGGCTAGTGAGTATCCCTTATGGCCTCCGAAGGGGAGTAAGCAGCCCTTCAAAGCCTCGGCGGGGTCTCTTGTCGGCTTACCCTCATCGTCGAGGGCCACCCCCTCCGGTAGCATTTCACCCCGCGCAGCCGCTAGGTGTACCTTGAACTTGGCTATGGCGGATGTGGCCATGTCTACTAGTATTGGGGGTGAGTCTCTCCGGGGTATTGCCATGCTTATCGGGTTGGTGCCGAAGACCCTACCGATGCCACCCCAAGGAGGCATCTCGGCTACGCCATTCACCATCGCAACCCCTACTACACCCCTCTCGGCAATTCTCTTTGTATAGTACGCGAGCATACCCGTGTGTCCTATGTTGACGGCGCCGACGACCGCGACTCCCAATGTGAGAGACTTTTCCGCCGCAATCTCCGAGGCCCTTGTAGCCCCCACTATGCCGAGCCCCATGCCGCAGTCCAGCAGGGCCCAAGTGGGCCCCTCCCTCAATAGCTTCAGCTCCGCTCTTGGTTTGAGATAGCCCTTTTCAAAACCCTCGACATAGTAGGGTATCCGAACGACCCCGTGGGAGTCCACACCCCTCAAGTTCGCGGATACGAGGTGGTCGGCGACAAGGGACGCATCGGTGTCTGGGAGGCCGACCTTAAAGAAGCATCTCCGACTGAATTCCAGCAGGTCTATATGTCTGAACCGTGACAGGGTGGCTTCAGCTTGGTGCATGCATTTCATTTCAGAGGATATGCGATAAAGAGTTTACTTCAGCGTGGCTGAGTGTGTTGGTCTGGTCCTTAGGTTTTTTAGGTGCTTTTGGCGGTGAGGTTGGGATGCAGCTTTCCACGCCTCCGCGTGTAAAGGTCCTTGAGGCTGTTGGTGCGGTTGCTGGAGCTAGGGTTAAGGTTTTGAGCGATGCTGAGGCTGAGGTGAGGGCTTCAGAGGGTGACAGGACATATAGAGTCTTCCTCGATATGTCGAGGGGGCTTGCCGACTCCGACGACAACGGTACACGGTTTAGGAACTATATCGGCTATCCAATCCTCGCCTTCATGATGGTCAAGGGGATTCTCCCATATGATGAGGAGTTGGGCAGAGCGCTTAAGGATGTGAAGTGGCGGAGTGTGAACGAGCTCTTCAAGAACTACAGGCTGGTCGAACGCTACATTAAGGAGGAGTTGAAGCGCGTAGGTGTACAGTCATCAAGAGTTGATAGCTACATCGCCGAGGTCATGGGGGCTCTCTCTGGAATTGCTCTCCAGAAGCCCGTGCAGACTTGACCTGGCTCCCAACTTCCTCGAGAATCAGCCTCAGCATGTAGATTGATTTGAGGTCATCTGCCGTCACTTTCTCAATCTCCGGACCAATCTTCTCTAAGGCATCTCTGAGCCAGTAGGGGTTTGAGGGTGTGGTGTCGGTCTTCGAGGCGCGGGCCACTACCTCTATGGGCTGAACACCCTTCTCTAAGCCGAAGACCCTGCACGCCTCGGAGAGCGGGAGCCTCTCTCCCAGAGCCTCTTCAGCCCTCTCCGCAACGTCCTCGACGAGTCCGAGCGACTCGGCGCCAAGGAGCTTCGCCTTGAGGGAGCGCATACCCATTCGGTCTAACATGTCTAGGAACTGGTGATAGTCGTAGAGGAGTATTTTGAAGCCCTCGTCTATGAGGCCTGATATGATGGATGAGGCCTCGATGTATGAGTTGTCGGGCCCCTCGGGTGTTTTGAGCCCCGCTGAGCCCCTTACGGTCTCGCCGTCGAAGACTCCTATGCAGTAGACTAGGAAGGATGAGGACTCATCTAGGGCGTAGTAGTTGCCGATTACCGCGCACCTTTTGAGGGCTCTGCTGGGCCTCGGAACCACGACCTCGCCGAGGGTGAGCTTTAGCCTAAGCCTCTCCCTCAAAATCAGCCTCTCGAGAATCTTGGAAGCGTAGTGCTTGGCCGGCCTCCAGTCAAACCCCCTACTCATGAGACTCGCGTAGGCCATTTCGTTGATAGCTTCGAGAAGACACTCGTCCAGCTCGTCCGGGACGTATTCATCGACAAGTCTTCTTAGCTCCAGCCAGTCAATCCTCTCAATAAGCCCCGCAGATTCAGGCTCATGAATCTCCACAAACTTCCTATCGCCGACAACTATCACGTCATATTTCACGGTCTCGAACGGTATTCCGAGCCTCCTCCTCATCACTATCTCGGTGAGCGCCATCCCCAGCCTCAGCATGGAGGGGTCGTCGGTCAGGTCGGTCTCGACGAGGGTGCCGTATGTGTAGTCCGTGTATGCTCCATCTGTCGGTGTAGGGACTGGTATGACTCTGCGCTTCGGAGAGACGACAGTCTTGCCGTCCACGACGAATATGTCCATTTTACCGCTCCTAAGTATCCAGTTGACGTGGTTGGGGAGCTTGACGTAGATTCCGAACCCCTCGGGTGGCTTAACGAGGCAGTCCACCTCCGTGTGGAAGCGGCCTGAATAGTAGTCTGAGGCGATTGAGGGCGCTTCGCCCCATCTCCTCTTAACCGCCTCATACTCCTCGAGAGCGATTGCGAGAGACTCATACCTCCGGAGGACCTGCTCAGAGATGTCCTCAACGATTATCGAGGTCACTAGCCTGCCCGCCTCAGGGCTCCGAGCATGCCTCGTAACCATTCCGTCAGACGTGTAGTCGATGCAGCCAATCTGGAATCTTTCAACCAAATCAACATGCGCTATGTCCTCGAGATATCGCTCAGAGCCGTCCCGCCTCCTCCTAATCCTCTTGACGCCAAGGCTTGGTGCAAACTCGTA
Source organism: Candidatus Calditenuaceae archaeon (assembly GCA_025059595.1). Taxonomy (GTDB): domain Archaea; phylum Thermoproteota; class Nitrososphaeria_A; order Caldarchaeales; family Calditenuaceae; genus HRBIN02. Next base: position 224,819 of record JANXDI010000015.1, read on the forward strand.
GAAGTTAAGCTTCATCCATGCGCGTTTTCCTACTTTGGTGAGGGCGTAGTCGCGGAGCATGCCGAGGCTCGTGAGTAGCTGGGATTCCTCGGGCGTGAGTTCCCGGACTCCTCCCGGCCTAGTCGCCTTGAATAGGGCCTCGACCAGCGTGATGTATTTGTTTTCTGGGTTTACAACTACATGCTCCCGCCCCATCGAGAGCCACTTGACCAGGGCATCGGTCCCCCTCTTGAGCAGGTTGAAGTCCCAGGACGAGCTGGGGATGATAACAGACTCGGTCCACTCCACCTCCTCTCTCCTACCCTTTCTCCCCTCCTTCTGGAGAAACTCCCTCAAGCTGTCGGGTAGGCCTATGTGAACTATCCTGACGACGTTACCGATGTCTATGCCTTGGGAGAGGGTTCGAGGGGAGATGAGCAGCTTCAGGTCGCCGTTTCGAGCCCTCTCTTCGATGGACCTTCTCGCCTCCTTCTCTATCAGGTGGTGATGAGAGGCGACTTTTTCATCACCCGCGATCTCGGCCACCCTCCTTCTCAACTCTTCCGCCCTCGCTATGCTCTGCGTGAAAGCGATTGTTACGCCCTTATCATCCACGTAACTCGCAAGTATCTCAACTGGGTCTGGGATGGGGTTTAAGCTAGCTAAATCTAGGCCGGTCGCCGCGGCCGCTTCTATGACTTTGTAGAGGTTCTTGAGGAAAGCGTCGTAGCTCTCGAGGGCCGCCACAACATCCCTCCCCACGTTTAGGCGTAGAATCGCCTCCCGCCTCTCCTTAACGCGCTCCCAAACAACACGTAGATTCCGCCCCAAGACGACGTAGCAGGTATTCCTCGGATGAAAGGGCTTACCCTCAACAATAGCCACATCTCTGCCGCTGATTTCTCTGAGGAAGGCCGCTAACTCTTCGGGGTTTTCGAGCATGGCCGTCAGGACTGCGAATCGAAGTCTGGGCGAGGCCTTCGCCCTCAGTATCTTACACATGGCTAAGAGTATCGCAAGGCTCCGAGGCGAGTAGAAGTCAATATCATCTAAGACGAGTAGGTCCAGAACGGAGAGGAATTCCCTCAGCAGGGGCGGCCTGTCGCTTCCCAGCTTCTTAATCTCTGAGAGAAGGAAGGCGGGGTTCGTAACCACGAGACTCGATGAGGCAAGCTCCTTCCTCAGACCCCTAACACCAACGCTCGACGCAATCCTAGTTCTCGTCGGCGCATCAATAATCGACGCCTTCAACCCAAGCGCATCACAGTACATCCTAAGCCGGTTGACTTGGTCGTTAGAGAGGGCTAGGGTTGGATAGACTGCCAAGACTCTCGCCCCTCTACTTGCGGCGTAAGCGAACCATGCCTCAGTCTTGCCTGAGCCGGTGCCTGAGCGGAGTATCAGATTCTTACCCCCGGCAAGCGCTTCAAACGCCTCAAGCTGGTGCCTGTAGAGCCTCTTACTGGCTATCTCAAGCCCTGAGGAGCCGAGGCCTGGGACAAGCTGGGCGAGTGTCACGGCGGTCAGCTCGGGTTTGACGGGTTCCTCGACAAGCGTGTAGAAATCGTATCCTAGCTCACGGAGAATCTCGCCTGTGCTCCTCAAAACGACCCGAAGATGCCTTAGCCTGTGGCCCGCTATATTTTTATCCCCACTAATGTGAATCCAGTCTCTTGAGGACCAATATGTGGGCCCCTCCCAGAAAAATCCTCCGAAGCCTGACTAGCCTAAAATGTCTGCAGAGCCTCTTTATCAGTTCAGACTCCACGGGAAGCAGAAGAAATGTGGTGTAGATTAGCCGGATTTCTCTCCACGCTCTGGAGAACGTTGAGGCGACGAGCAGTGGTGCCAACACCCACCAATAGATTTTGAAGAGCTGTCTAGCTAGGCCGCAGTCAGGCTTGGCTATGTCGATGAGCGTGAAGACGCCGCCGGGCTTCAGGATGATGGACAGCCTTTCGACTGCCGCTGATAGGTGTATGACATCCCTCAGGGCGAAAGCCATGAAGGCCGATTCAAGCGAAGACGGGCGAAACGGGGCATACTCCAAAAGGCCGACGACACCATCCAACCCGGACCAATCAGCACTATTCCTCGCCATTCTGAGCATCCTCTCTGACGGGTCCAGCAGGACTAGGTAAAGGCGCCTACGCCCCACCTCCTCCCAAATAACCTTCGAGAGGGAACCATCCCCAGCCCCCGCATCGAGTATCCTACCACCCTTCACCCCGGAAAGCCTGACACCAACTCTGCGAATCACCACATCCAGCCCCAGCGAGATAACTCTGTTCACAGCCGGGTATCGCGGGCCCAGGGCCTCGATACCCCTCACAACACTTCGCCAAGCCTCCCCAAGCCCACCACCCCCTTCCACGGCCAGTAGCAGAGCAAACATCGATTCACAAACATTTATTTCCAGTCTGAACCAACTCAAAGGTGGGGCGGTTGAAGGCCCTAAAGGTCATAAAGAGGGCGTCGGGGCAGAGCCAGCCAGGACCCACACCCACCTTCAGCCACGTTCATGTCGTGAGGGCCATTTTTGTCATCGCGGAAAGCCCCGGAATAGGGAGGAAGAGGCTGGCTGAGGCGCTGGGGGTCGGAGAGGGTGTCGCCAGAACCCTCCTTTCGAGACTCAGGTCGGAGGGCCTGATTGAGACAAACCGCACAGGATGCTTCCTAACAAAGAAAGCCCAGACACTCCAGAGAGAACTTGAGTTGAGTATAAGCCGCCCGCAGCAGCTCAATATTAAAAATACCTGGCCATACCTATTCAGCGTCGGCGTTATCGTAAAGAGCGCCGCTAATCTCGTGAGGAGGGGGCTGGAGCAGAGGGACGAAGCCGTGAGGGCAGGGGCGGGTGGAGCGATAACTCTGGTGTATCATGGGGGGAGACTTCTCATGCCCGGCATTAGCGACGTAAGCGCGGAGCATTCCGACTTCGCAAAGAAGGTCATCGAGGAGATGAAGCCGGCTGAGGGGGACGTCATTATAATCTCAGGTGCAGAGAGTCTTCAAGCTGCCGAAAACGGAGCCATCGCAGCAGCCTTAGCCACACTCGAGCAGCAGAAGCCAGAAAAAACCGGCTAGTCTATCTTTATGCGGTATTCCCGCACCCTCCTCGGAATCCTCAGCTCCAGAATCCCATCCTTATACCTCCGCCTCGCCTCCTCCCACGAAACATCAGAGGGCAGCTCAACCTCGAGCCTGTAGCAAGTGGCACAGGTCTTCACACCCTCCCTATGTGGCACCGAGTAGTTGCAGGGCGCGTAGATGCTGACTAACCTACCCCCAGCCCTAACTTCAAGCCCATCCAAATCGGCACCCGGCAAATCCACCCTCAACACATACTCCTCAGGCCTCTCAAGCAGCTCGTAGAAAGGCTCTAGACAGCGGCTTGATAGCTCAAGCTCCTTAAGATGAGCCAGCATATTCTCAATCTCCATGTCAATCTCCTCCTCCATCTCACGCATAACATCAAAGATGCTTCTTCTGCGACGATACACGTCACATCACCTGATGTATCCGGGAGGCGACTCGAGCTGCAAACCAATTGGCATCCTCGAGAGATTAGTGCTCGTACGCCGCATCAAGTCACGCATCTGCATCTTCAGCTGCTCAGCCTGCTCGAGCAGAGGCTCCAGGGGAATCGCCACCCCCAGCAACTTGTTCAGAAAGGTTACCACCTCGGCAGCAGCACCAGGGTCAGGATAGTTCATGTGGCTCTGAACAAGCGCCAGCAGCACCTTTACATCCCTCTTCGCCGCGCTCTTCAGAATCGCCGCCTTTACGCCGGTTAAGTAGCCGTTCTCAAATCTCTGAACGTAGCCGGTAGCCTCAGCCATTCTGAACAATTCCGCGTCGTTAGAGAGAACGTAGACCTTTGGCTTCTCAATATCTAGCCTGTCAGGCTCAGGAATCCCTCCAACCGATATTATTGGAGATTTCGTGGAAGACGCTATTTCGGTAATCGAGTTGGCCATGCCCCACATCCCCCTCGGCGGCACGGGAACATCAGAATAAACCAAGACAAGCTGCCGCGAATTCACAGAGACCTTATACATCCTACAAGGCTCCAAAATCTTAGAATCCAAAACAGTAACTATGGGCGGAAGGTCACTAATCTCGATATAGCCCAGCGCTTCACCATTAAACTGCGAAGCGATGTAAGAGGTCACAATCGTCCCGACCAAACCAACCTCTGGAAGCCCCTCAATCACCGGCGAACCCTGCTCAACCCTCTTCCTCTCAAACAAATACGGAGCGACGCTCCCATTCAATTCAACATACTTTAACGCGGAGCGTAAAGAAAAATCTTTCAATACAACGCGGCGGGCGGGATTTGAACCCGCGCGGGCTTCATCAGCCCAGTGGCTTAGCAGGCCACCCCCCTACCGGGCTAGGGCACCGCCGCATTTAATTCTCTGCCCTACTCGGTATTTATATTTGGTTTAGTTTTCGATGTTACTCGCCCAAATGGGTTATTATTCAAGCGGCTACTTCCCTTTTTAAATTATCAATCCGATTCGATACTCGTTGAGTTGCCCACCCAGCTCCATACTATGCGGCGAGCTGCTCCCCCTGACAGCAAGGGGTAGGTAGAATATGAAGACAGTGCAGGAAAAATGCAATACGTCATGAATATTCGCGGATTGATTAACGTTTTTAAGGGGTTATTGAGGGTTTACCATGGCCACGATGATTTTCGCGATAGGCGAGGTTCTGGTGGATTTCATAGCCGTCGAAGAAACTGATTTAAAATATGTGAAAAATTTTGAAAAGCACGCTGGTGGTGCCCCTGCTAATATGGTTGTGGGTTTAAGGAGGCTTGGTGTTCCTGCTGGCCTTATCAGCAAGGTCGGTAAGGATGCCTTAGGAGATTTTCTTCTAGAGGAATTGATGAAAGAGGGGGTGAATATTTCAGGCTTAAAGAGGGACGAGGAGTACCCTACCGGTGTGGCCTTCGTTCAGTTAAAAGGAGGTAGGCCTGAATTCCTTTTATATGATTGGGTTGCTTACTTCAACTTAAAAATCGATGACATCGATTTTCAAATTCTCGGTGATGCCGAGCTTATACATTTCGGTGGTGTGTTACTTTCAAGAGAGCTAAGCAGAAGTACAACATTAACCGTTGTGGAGTGGGCGAGAGAGCGTAGAATACCAGTAAGCTTCGACGCCAACATCAGACCTCATCTATGGAGAGATTTAGGGGAGTTGTCAAAGTCGATGAAGAAAGCTTTTGAGCTTTCGAATGTAGTGAAGCTGGGAGCAGATGAGTTTGATCTTCTTAGGAAAAGAGGTGTAGACCCTACGCAAAACGGAGCTGATCTGATAAGCATCACAAGAGGAGATGCAGGGTCAATCATAATCCATAAAGACCTACAGGTTGACATACCTCCCTTTAAAGTAGACGTCGTAGATACTACAGGGGCTGGAGACTCGTTTATGGCTGCGGTGCTTGCTTCACTGTACTCCATGAGTAAACTAGGAGATATTAAATTGGCGGAGGATGAGCTGAGGCTTTTAGGGAAATTCTCAAATCTTGTCGCCGCTATATCAACGACCAGGAGAGGGGCTTGGAGCACTCCAAGTTTAAACGAGCTCGAGAAATATCATGAGATCAAGACAATAGTTAAAAAGCTATATGAAAAACGAGGCAGAGCCTAACGTCCAAAGGGACAACTAACAAAAACTCGTTTAAAGTATATTCAGCCCTCCGATAATGAATTAACTTCTACCCTATAGATCCGTTCTTTATGGACACGCTGTGTCTAGCGTTAGTGTTTGGATACGATACTAATCGAGTGCTATCGCTAAGAATTTTCCAATCCAATTAAGATTACTATGAGCTGGACCAGATGGATATTTTAACAGGCGAATTACGACTCCTTTTTTAGACCTGTACTAGCGCACTCATGACATATTCCCCATTGCCATTCAGGCTATTTTACATTTATCCAGCTGCATGTCCTCTTCCTCAGACTTTAGAATCACCAGATAATGGCAAGCCACATGGCTCATCTTTCAGCGAAGTAGCCTCAGTATATCAATTCCATTGTGTGGACGCCAATCCGATTAATTCCCACAACGTTGACGTTCACTCCTTGTAACGCGTTTCTGAACTATGCAAACCCGTATACTAATATCCCACTCAATGCTTACTTTTTTAACTTTATAATTATATCAAAAGCCTTTGCCAGTTTAAGCTCAATTATGAGTGATTGCGCTAGTACGTGTAAGAGAAGTATATCTTCTGCGCACATAATCGGTTGCCCCATTATAACATGATATCTAAAAATCAGGTCAGGCAACATTCACTGTTCCTGAGTTCTCAGATCCATCTCTCCACCCCAACCTCAACAACCAGCTACAATTAAGCCACCTAAGAATCTCACTCGGCGGCTTTAACAGATGGGTCGACCATTTACATGAGATGAGCTATGCTCTTGGGGCTGACTATTCAAACACTGACATTATTACTTCCTCTCAAATACTCTTTACCCACTTGATACGTGAGCAACTATTCACCCTACAACTCCTAAAGATCGGCTCACATCGAGTGCTTAGAAGTTGACTCAAGCCTCATCGTGCGAAGAGCTTCAAAAAGTCTTGAGCTTAAACCTTGATCCACGTGTCTTCACTCAGAGAACCCTTCATTGAGGAAATAGTCCCACCGATGCGCAATCTACGAGACGCCCGAGACCAGTCTTTATCTAAGAAGTAAGTAGTCAGCAGGTTGACAGATCATTGTTGAAATATCGTATGCTTAAATAAGAGATTTGACTTACATAAATCGAGGATAATGGTTAGTTATGGTGTTCACCTTTTTCTCTGGGCCGAAAGGTTCGATAGGACAACATTACATTTAATCGAGAAAGCTAAGAGGTTAGGTTTCGATGGTGTGGAGATACCTTTAATGGAGCTAGACCTCATCGATATAGATGCTACTAAAAGAGAATTGAGGAGGCATGATATGTATGCGATTGGTTCATTGGGCTTGAGCATCGATAATGACGTAACGAGCGACGACGAAAACGTTAGGAGGAGAGGTATAAAGTTTATGAAACGTTGTGTAGATGTAATGGCACAACTCAACGGTGACTCAATAAACGGAATAGTGTATACCGCGTGGGGTAAGCTTACTGGGAGGGCTAGGACTGAGGATGAATGGAAGAGAAGTGTAGAAGCTTTGAGAGAGGTCTGTAGATACGCGCGTGATTATAATGTAACTTTCGGGTTAGAGCCGCTTAACAGATTCGAGACACACTTCCTCAATACAGCGGAGGACGCTGTTAAACTTGTGAGAGATATTAATGAGCCGAATGTTAAAGTACATTTAGATACGTTTCACATGAATATTGAGGAGAAGAACTTTTACGACCCGATAAAACTATCTGGGAGGTTATTGTTTCATATGCATTGCTGTGAGAACGACAGAGGAATACCCGGGACTGGCCATATTAATTGGGATGATATATTCAGAGCATTGTCAGAGATTAACTATGATAGGTGGCTGGTAATAGAATCGTTTACTCAAGAGATGGGGAAAATTGTGAGATACGCGGCCATCTGGCGAAAGCTCGCACCTAATGCTGATGCCATAGCCATTGAGGGGGTTCGATTCTTAAAAAACATGGCTGATAGATACGGACTAAGATAATAAACTTCATGTTTTTCCTATACTTTTCCCCCTCTACTATGTGTAAATTGTTGACCGAAGCGCGATGTGTACAAATAGGACATAATGAGGGAATCGTTTATGATGCATTATAACAATTAATAAATAAAGTATTTAGAGATACTGGCCAGGAGCTTCTTAACTCATCATCCAACTCAAGCTCAGTAGCACACCAATGATGAAGTAACGTTAATATAGGCTACTTGTCATGAGGCGTTGCCTTGATTGTCGTCCATCTTCTGGGCCACAGCCACATAGACGCTGTCTGGCTCTGGACAAGAGATGAGACCCTCAAGGTCTGCGTCGAGACCTTCAGTAAAGTGTTAGACCTCATGGACAGATATCAGGGGCTTACCTTCTGCCAGAGCACGGCACAGTACTATGAGTGGATGGAGAAGAATAGGCCAGACCTCTTTGAACGGATTAAAACCAAGGTGAAGGAAGGGCGGTGGGAGATTGTCGGCGGCTCTTGGGTTGAGTTTGACTGCAATCTTCCCTCAGGCGAGTCGCTGGTCAGGCACATGCTCTACGGGAAGAAGTACTTCAAGGAGAAGTTCGGGGTCGACGTGAAAATTGCCTGGCTACCCGATTCATTCGGATACTGCTGGACCCTACCACAGATACTGGCTAAGTCTGGAGTCAAGTATTTCCTGACCCAGAAACTGCGCTGGAACGACGCAACAGTCTTCCCCTATAACGTCTTCTGGTGGCAATCGCCAGACGGCTCAAGAGTCCTCTCACACCAGACCCTAGGCAGTTATAGCGAGTCGCTCGAAAACTGGGACGAGACGGAGCGGCAGCTCCTGACCTTAAGGCTCAGGCACGGAATAACAGACCTCCTGATACTCTTCGGATACGGAGACCACGGAGGCGGCCTCTCCGAGCAACACGTTGAGAGGGCGTTCAAATGGATTAAAGACTACAGCTCCGGAGACAGGGTTGTCAAATTCTCGACCGCTACAGAGTTCTTCAAAAAACTGGACGATTACGCGAAATCACTGAATGTACCGACGGTTAACGATGAACTGTATCTACAGTTCCACAGAGGAACATACACCACACAAGCCGAGACCAAGAAGTGGAACAGGCGGGTTGAGGCCCTCGTCGAGAACGCCGAGAAGCTGGCGGTAATCGCGGAGGACTATGGGCTCGCATACCCGAAGGAGGAGCTAAGAGAGGCTTGGAAGAAGATTCTTTTCTACCACTTCCACGACGCCATATGCGGTAGCTCCATTAAAGAGGTTTACGAAGAGGCGAGGCGGGACTATGAAGATTTAGCCAAAAATTTGTCTGGAGTGATGGGGGCCGCTCTTGAGGCCATATCGCGGAACGTTGATACGAGGGGAGAGGGAACATCGTTACTGGTTTTCAACACTCAGTCGTGGACGCGGAGCGGTATAGCATCTCTCGACATAAGCCAGCTTAAAGCGGATAAGCCCCTCACAGTAGTGGACCAGAACGGTAAGCCAGTGTCTTCTCAGGTCGTTGACATCGACGGCGAGAAGCGCCTCATATTCGTGGCTGAGAGCATCCCTCCCATGGGGTTCAAGGAATATCGCATAGTCGAGGGTAAAACCGAGCAGCATAGCCAGACGAAGACGTCTGTTGCCGAGACCCAGGACAAAATCCGGCTCGAAAACGAGTTTCTCGCAGCGGAGGTTGATAGACATTCAGGCCTCCTCGTGAGCCTACTTCATAAGCCCACAGGGTGGCAGGTCCTTAAGGAGGGTGAACAAGCGGCCGTACATATATTCGAGGACAAGCCCGCATCCGCGCGGAAGGCTCTCGACGGCGGATATGAGGCAGTTTTGTTCGATGCTTGGGAGGTCTACATCTTTGACCAGCCAGACGGGGTGAAGTTCTTCAAACTTGACAAGCCCCTGAGCGTCGATGTGGTTGAGAGGGGGCCGGTCCGGGTTGTCGTCTCTTCAAGGTATAAGTTTAGTCAAGAGGGCAGGCCGGAAACGGAAGTAATTGTTAGAACCATCCTTTATTCCGCTGTCCCTGTTCTCTATCTCGAGATAGATATGGACTGGAGGGCCGCCCACAAGCTAGCCAAGCTCTCCATACCAACGAGCGTCGAGAGTGAATTCGTTTGCTACGAGATACCTTACGGGCACATTTATAGGCGGAGCCCATACTCTAAGAACGCGACACTATCCGAGAGGGGCAAGCACGAGGTTCCCGGCCAGAGGTGGGCAGACCTCACATCTGAGGAGAGGGGGCTCGGCCTGAGCGTGCTGAATGACTGCAAATACGGCTTTGACGCCACGCCCAACGAGGTTAGAGTGACCCTGATTAGGAGTCCCAGCTACCCCCCCAAGTGGCCCACATCCGGCATCGAGAGATGGCTCATGGGCGGAGAGCCAACCGACCAAGGCAAACACGTTGCAACTATAGGCCTGTACCCCCACAGGGGCGATTGGAGGGAAGCCAAGACAGTCAGGATGGCAATAGAGTTCAATAACCCGCTCATAGCCAAGTTGGAGAAGACACACGCCGGCCCTCTACCAAAGACCTACTCATTCATCAGCCTTGAGGGAGATGAGGCAATACTTACCGCGTTAAAGCAGATTGAGAGTGGGCGAGACATCATCTTAAGACTATACGAGCCTCACGGCAGAAAGGCCACAACGACCATCAAAACACCACCTAACGTGAAAGAGGCATACGAAACAGACCTACTCGAGCAGCCCATCAAACCTCTACCCCTAGAAAACGGCAGTCTAAAAATCTCGTTCGCCCCCAACGAGATTAAGACAATACTACTCCGAAGATGAACCGGCAAATAGGGGACAAAAAAGGAAGAATTTTTACAAACATCCCCGACACTCAGTTTCATCTAAGAGAACAACTCTAATTAGTTGGACTTTCTACCCAGCCCAGAAGAGAATTTCCGAGGCTGCTGAGAAATGACGGGGTATTTAGACAGCGGCGGCAGGGTTCAAAGAACATGAAGAGATTACCTGCACAATTAATCAACAGATTAGGCACGGTCCCGGAGAGACGCTAGCTCGCGATATCACGGGTTGAACCAAGCCCAAGGCATTTGTGATTAGGAGTTAGGGCTTCAGGCGCAAGTTTTAGGCAGGCTTCTAAGGGACAGGTGAGAGGTAGTTCTGCGGTGTCCGGCCCCACGCCCCTCTTAAGACTGAAGTGGTTGTTGGGGGCCATGAAACTATCGTAGGCCTGAAAGATACGCCGATGACCTTTAGGTTATGATACTGACTGAGAGGGGCTAAAGGTGGCTGATAGAGTAGGGGATGATTCTTTCGCTGCTCTATCTGAATGATACGTGGGAAGGCAATCGGCCCTATTCTCTGACCAGCGGTGTCATCAAAGGGTAGGAGTTATGGGAAAATCATTGCTCCATAATCAGGCAATAGCGAAAGCTAGCAAGGCTATGCATCGAAGTAACTCAGACACATCTAAAAATCACACTGAAACATAACCAGACATTCATTTGATCGCAGCAGCTCCCTTAAACATCCATAGACCTCTGTATTAGTTTTATCAATGAGTGTTGTTCCGTAATGTTGTTGAGAGTTGGACGATGAAGAATATGCGAGATGGATGGCAAGCGCCCGAGCGACCCTGAACTCCGCGGTCAAGGATCTTGATGGGGGAGAGTATAGCTGGGCTTGCTTCAAGGCCCATCAGGCTGCTGAAAAAGCTCTGAAAGCCCTGTTGTGGGGGCTGGGAAATCCTGTATATGGGCACAGTTTGAAAAGACTGTATGAAGAGGTTGAGAGGCTGGTCGGGGACGAAGAGAGGGTTAGGGAGGATTGCTTGAGGTTAGACAAATACTATACAGCTACGCGTTATCCCGATGTTTGGCATGCCGGTGTGCCGGAGGAATATTTTTCTGAGGGCGAAGCATGTGAAGGGGTGGAGAGGGCTGAAAGGGTCATAGGGTGGGTTGAGGAGAAGTGGAGGTTGTTGAAGAAAGAAGGCGTATGAGAAGGGCTGCGTTAGAGTCAGCTGCCAAGGCTGTCGAAAGGATCGAAGAAGTTCTCGGTCCTGTCTCCGCTGTTGTGATCGGCTCATACGCGAGAGGCGATTTCAACCGATGGAGCGACGTAGACCTGCTCGTCGTCTCACCCAACTTCTATCCAAACCCACTGAAACGGTTCGAACAGGTTCTCGAGGCGATGAAAGCCAGCCCAAACGTCGAAATCATCCCCCTGACACCTGCCGAGTTTCAGAGACAGCTAAGGCTCAAAACGCCTATCGCTGAAGAGGCAACAAAAAAGGGAATCGTAGTAAGAGACGGGCTAAACCTACTGAAAGAGCGGGAGAAGGGTTCTGAGGCCGAATTATGAAAGGGCATCTGGTTTTATGGTCTGAAGGCCTAGCGAGGCCCACTGCAGTGATGTGATCTGTGCTTTGCCTTCATGTCATTACAGCACTATTGATGGTTTTAAATCAGAGCGTAAAAACCAACTACTGTTGGTCCACAAAAGGTTTTTTGTTTAGCTCAATGGGGTCATTAGTTAACCACACTCTTCCTCCACTTTTAAGCGACTCGGTGCCCTTGATGTACCCACGGGCGGGGGAGGATATACAGTTTAACCCTTATAGCGGGCCCGGAGGGACTCGAACCCTCGACCTCCGGCTTAGAAGGCCGGCGCTCTGTCCATGCTGAGCTACGGGCCCAACCCCGGTGCTAAACACTATATTTAAATATTTCTCTCGGCATTGATTACTTATGATTCCGAGGCGGAGCAGCTCGATTGTGGTCTCACAGTTGGAAAAATGTATTCAGGACTATTTATCTATTAATCCTCAATTAATAGAGAGGCGTCAGCACTTCGCGTTGATTCGTGGATTGGATTTTTTAAGAAAAGAGCTGGGTGCTGAAAAAATATCTGATTTACTAAAAATGAGTGTTAGGGATATAACTCTAGGTCTACAAAAATATGTGAACTATTTAGTCGGAGAAGGCAAGTCTGTTAAATCGATACGCTTCAACTTATACCTAGTTAGGACCTTCTTCTCTTTTTTCGACGTGGAGATAAATCCAAAAAAGCTTAAAGTTCCACGCAAATCCGGTAGGACCCGCATCGATAGGATACCGTCTCTAGCCGAGCTGCAGAAACTCGTATCGGGCACAAAGTCTCCTAGGATGCGTATGGCGATAATGCTCATGTGCTTATGTGGTTTACGACTGAATGAATGCCTAGGCCTTCGCAGAGAGTGGATAGACTTGGAGAGAGGCTACATAACGCTCCCCGCAGAGGCAACGAAGGTGGGCAGGGCTCGAGAAGTCCCAATTCCATCCGAGCTAAAATCAGAGCTAAAACGATTCCTGGAAAAGTATCCACATCCCAAAGGCTATATTTTTTGCTCGAGGAATAATCCCGAGAAGCGGGTTCCGAGGAGCAGATTCTATGAAACCTATCATGAACTGCTTAAAAGATTGGGACTCGATGCTAAGACGCCTGACGGGTCGGCCTACGTATTGCATCCCCATGTCTTCAGGAAATGGTATAGAACCATGCTCGAGTCTGCCGGAGTGAATAAATTACTAATCGATTTATGGATGGGTCATAATTCAGGCTCGGTCGAGCGGCTCTATTATTTACCGACGCCCGAGATCATCAAGCAGGAATTCGAGAAGGCCGATAAGGCTTTAAAGATTTTTGGGCAGACCTATGCTCCTATGTCATCAGAGAAGGCCGAGGCACTCGAAGAAGCCGTAGCTTTCTACGAAAAACTAATTGACCACATATCTAAAACAAATCCAAGACTGTTAAGGATGCTTGGGCTAGAATAACTTAGCCTAACTGCATCGTTATTGTGTTTTCGTTTTTTGGTAGTGTTCTATTAACCGTTTTACGACTTACTCATAATTAGGTTTAAGTGAAAAATGCGAAAAAACTGAGAAAAACTTGAGGGATGGGTGGATGGAATGCCGGAATTTTGCGGAATTAGAGACTTTTTAAACGCTTTTCATCGTCGGGCCGGCCGTATATATTTTTTTTCAAAAATCCATGGGATTGACGTTTTTTCCACTTATAGTATACGTGTTTTTGACGAAAAAAACGTCAGTGAAAATCGCCTCTCCATGGCTTAGAAACGCGGAAAAAAGCGTCTTGACGTTTTTGACATTTTTTCCCGAACTATTTACGTTAGCCTGTATATGCCGAGCCATCGCTCCAATAATGACAGATCAATCATGTAGCCCCGCTCTCGGCCGTTAGATTTTGGTTTAAACTTTAGGCTTTTAAGTATTCGGCCTACTTTATGGGGAGAGAACCCATTCCCGACCCTCTC
>JANXDI010000024.1 GCA_025059595.1 Candidatus Calditenuaceae archaeon
AACTCTATTCCGCTGATTTCAGGCCTTTTCGACAGGTATTCGCAGGTATCGAATTCGTATCCTGCCAGATGTGATCGGGCCGTCCTAGCGATGTAGAGTGCGAATGCGGCTATCGCAACTATCGTGAATAAGGTTGCCAAAGGTTTGTTCTTTCGGCGCAGTTCTTGGATGCCGATAGAGGCTATCGAGGGCATGACGGGTAAGATGTAGGCTAAGTGTCTATAATAATCGATATCGCCTTTCAAGAAAAGCAGCCCTAGGGCAGCAAGTGCGCCAAACACGAGCTGCGCCTTGAAGTGGCCGCTTAGGTCCTTGAGGCGCCTAACTGCCAGCAGAAGCGGAATCATAAAAACTACGGCAATTACGTAGGAAAAGGTGCCCATAAGGGTCGTCAAAAACAGAGATAATCCCGTATTTTTCGTAGGGAAGATGTATGATAGATAGGATTCGACGTCGCTTACCCTAATCTCCCATGGAAGGATTGGTGTAAAAATCCACATGAGCGCCCTATATGCCTCTGCGAGGCTCGGCACGTGAGGCTGAAAGTCAGCATAGGTGCTTCCCCCGCTAGATAGGACGTAGACTAAGTAAGCCATGAGACCCGTAGCCCAGCTTATCAGCAAGACTGAAATCGTTCGCCATCTGGTCTCTTTTACGTACAAGGCGAACAGAGCGAAGAGTAGAGGTAAAATCAACGCGGTTTCCCTAGTCAGGACAAGTAGGGCGGGGCTGGCGAGAAAAAGAGCCTTCTTGAGTCGGCTTACCGAGTTATGCTTTACAAGTGAATAGAGTAGACACGTCGATAGCAGCGCAGTTAACGAGTCCACGTAGGTTCTAGAAAATAAGAGATAGACGGGAGGGACCATCAACCCAAAGACGGAGCTATTGATTGAAAGTAGGCGGGTTAGGCGTAGTTGAAGATAAATGAAGAGAAGAAGTATTGTAGCTTGTGCTATCCAGTACCAGTTCCGTGTTGTGGCTAGGATTGAATAGTAGAGGGGCGCCCTCACACACAGCTGTGCCTGATTTTTGGTGCATACGGGATCGTATGCGAAGCCCGTCTCATGCATGACTTTCCCTGTCCAGAAGACAACTGCAGGGTCACCATAGAGAGGCGTGATGTAAACCAGCAGAACCAATAGCGCCGGATATATCGCTACGGCGAAGTAATGATCTATTCTCAACCCTTGTGGAGGTATGTTTTACTTCCAGCCTTAATACTTTAGCCGGCGCATCTAAACGCCATTGAATATATAGTTTTTAGGTTGTGTCTTTAGGAAATGCAGGGTTTTGGCTAGGGGGATTCGCGTCCGTTTCAGCGGTGGTCTGCTCTTCCTAGGAAACCTAGCCACCCTCGTCACAGGTCTTATCTTTAATGTGCTTATTGCCCGTAATTTGGAGCCCGCGGTTCTCGGTGTCTGGTTCTTCATAGGAAGTGTGCTGCCGTATTTTCAGGTGCTGGAGAAGGCCATTCCATACTGGGCCGCGAGGGAGATACCGAGGGGAGGCCAAGTAGGTAGGACGACTCTAGCATTCAACCTACTGTTATCCATCCCGATTACCATAGTCTTCATAGCCCTCTCGAGCACACTTTCGTCGGTCATAAACGCTCAGCCGAGAGTCTTCACACTTGCCTCTCTCTTCATCCCAGTCTACTACGCAGCGGCGGCGCTAACCGCGGTGACATACAGTACCGAGCCCCACAAACTCGGCCTGAGAACGATCATCATAGACGGGGTAAAGATACCCCTATCACTCCTTCTACTTCCCCTCGGCTTGGAGGGTGTTATAATGGCCGTGATCGCTGGGAACATAGCCTATGTAGCATACCTCTACAAGGCGTCTCACAGGTATCTTGGAGAGAAGTTCGACGGTGCTTGGGTGAAGAGTCAGCTGAGAAGGGTCTGGCTGCCCATTAACGAGAACCTCATCGGCTATCTCACCATGGCAACTGACGCCTTCATCGTCGGTCTTCTGCTCACCTCGTCTGACCTCTCAAACTATGGGATAGCTATGGCGATCGCCAGCGTAGTTGGGACGGCTAAAGGGCTGACGGGCGCGATTTATCCGAAGCTTCTCGGAGCTGGTGCCGCCTCGGAGAGTGAGCTTAGAGCTCTTTTCAAGTTTCAGCACATCTTCGTCACGCCGATGGTGGCGGGCGGCATAGTTCTAGCTCCCAGGCTGGTGGAAATTTTTGGCAGCCGGTATCTCGGAGGGGCCCCAGTCTTGCCACTCCTCCTTCTCGCCCCAACCATGGGCGTGCTATCCCACACCATGAGAAGCGTGGTAACCGGCTTGGAGAAGGCTGACAGGGAGTCCTCAAGCATGGGCTTGGTTCGAACATCCCTCTTCACCATGCAGCTGCCACACTATCTACAGCTGGCGACGCTCGTTCTGGTCGCCTTTTCAACCGCTAGAGAGTGGGGTATAATGGGCGCGGCCGTGGCGAGGCTTGCTGCATCTGCCCTGAACCTAGGATTCACATCCATTCTCTATGCTAGGAGGGCCTCTCTTTCAGCGGTGGTTCACGGCCTCGAAAAGACTGTCCCGAGCGCGGCTGCCATGGCTATCGCCCTAGCCATCATAAACCCTCGCGGCTCATTATTCACACTAGCAGCCATCGGCGTCGGTGGTCTGATATATTTCGCGGTGTTGCTCATCTTGGATAGAGACTCGAGAGTCCTTGCCAAAAGGACTGTTGAGGAAGGGAAGAGGCTGATAGTAGTTCAGCCCGATTGAACGTAGTGTAGATTCTCCGGGTAGAGCCTATATGCGGAATATACGTATTTTAGAGGGTTCTCGGATGGCTGTTTGGGTTTGATAATTGTAACCGGTGCTTTCGGTTTTATCGGTAGCCATCTTGTGGAGCGTCTGCTGGACATGGGCGAGGAGGTGGTGGCTGCCGGCGTCGCCTTTTCCGAGGATAATCTGCCGTATATTCTGCGGCACAGAAACGCATCTAAGCTCCGCGTATCTTATGTGGATTTTACGAGCTTTCAGCAGGTTAAGGCTCTTCTTGACACTACGCGGCCCGAGACTGTTTATCATTTGGCAGCCGTAGCCTCTCACAGGCTTAGCCGGAAAGACCCCTTCCTCTATCTCGGCAACAACTACAACTCCCTACTTGCAGTTCTCGAAGCTGCCAGATTATTGGAACCATCACCAAAAGTGGTTTACACTTCGAGCAGCAGCGTTTACGGCGACAACGCTCCTCCCCTCAGCGAGGAGATGAATCCGCGGCCCAAGGGGCCCTACGCACTAAGCAAATATCTGGGTGAGCAGCTCTGCCGCCTCTACTACGAGGAGTATCGCGTCGAATGCCCGATTATAAGATACTTCAACGTCGTGGGTGAGAGGTGTAGGGAGAACATCGTTTTCAGGGTTTTTGCGGAGAGGATTCTGAGGGGGGAGCCTATCGAAGTTTATGGCAGGTTTGAGAATGGAGTGTTTAGGCCTGCGGAGAGGGATTTCACATACGTCTCCGACGCGGTCGAAGGTACGATTCTAGTTGGCGTCAGAGGTGCAGGGTGCGAGGTGTTTAACATAGGTGCGGGGAAGCCCGTGAGTGTTTTGAGAATTGCTGAGCTCATGATGGAGAGGCTTGGCAGGAGGATTGATGTGCGGTTCAAGGAGCTTCAACCACACGAGTCTCTCGTTTCTTATTCGTCTAATGCAAAGGCTCGGGAGAAGCTTGGATGGGCTCCCAAAACTAACGTCGAGGAGATGGTGGATAGATTCGCGCGCTGGGTTACCGGTGCCGTTACTGTTCGCTGAGTGCTTCTATGTAGAGCCTAAGCATCTTTGGTGCGATGGTCTCAGGTGTGAAGTTCCTGAGGACCCGCTCCCTAGCCCTCTCACCCATTCTTCTCATACCTTCCTCATCGCTCAACAGCCGGTTAATCCTGTCTGCTAGCTCGGCGTAGTCACCGGGTTTGAAGAGAAGACCTGTTACACCGTCAACAATAATCTCACTCAGCCCCCCGGTAGCCGAGGCCACCACAGGCTTCCCAGCGGCCCCAGCCTCAGCGGCAGGCATTCCGAAGGGCTCATATCGTGAAGGGACAAGCACGGCTCCAGCACTCTTCACCCACCTCTCAACGTGATGTTTGTGGCCGAGGAACTCTACTTGGTCTGAAATACCCAGCTCGTCTGCCAGCTTCTCCAACCTCCCCCTCTCCGGCCCGTCTCCCAAAACTATCAGCTTGGGGGCTTTATTCGAGCTCCTCTTAATCTCGGCAAGAGCGCGTAGGGCGGTGTCGACCCCTTTGACCCTGTGAAGCCGGGCTGTTATGACCAGAGGCCCACCGGCCCTAGATGTGTCTCCGCTGAACCGGTCATACTCTATCGGGTTGTGTATCACCGAGACTTTCGACCCGAATCCGTACGTGTGCACGGTGACTCTCCTAAGCCAGTCGGAGCATGCGGCTACTCTATCGGCGAGTCTTAGGCCTGAGAGCCAGGCCACCATTCCGATGATTCTCGAAGATGCTTTAGAGTCCTTCAGCTCGTAGGGGGGATAACCCTCCAGCGTCAGAACTATCTTCCTCGAGACAAGCTGAGCAACCGGGTAGAGGAACAAGAGCGTTTTGGGTGTGCTGAAATGAGCTACATCGTGTCTTCCCGAGAGAAGCAGCCTCACCGCCAGGAGGAGCCAGTATATCGGGGAAGGATACCTATCTATCCGCAGGAAACTGCAGGTGGCCCCTTCTCCACACAACCTCCTCACAGTCGGATACTTCAAGGCGTCGGCCGACGTTATGACAGACACCCTCACCTTTCCTCCATAAACCCTGACAATGCCGAGTAGGACGTTGACAAGCGCGATTGAAGCGCCCGTGAGCCCCCGCTTCGCCGGGAGTACTGCAACTATTTTGAGCACGATCAAGACTCTACAAAGCTGAACGATTTATATAGTTTCGCCGTAACGGTCTTCTTCAAGGCTCCTCGCGGCCGTTAATCAAGCTCCGACGGTTTAGGGCGTTAATACTATTTTTATTCCGTTTCCCGATTTGAATGTATGGAGGGCCTCACCGAACTTGTCTATTTCGTATCTGTGTGTTATCAGTCCTTCGACGTCTATTATCTTGTTTGATATTAGATTGAGCGCCTCCCTCATCTCAATATCTGTTGCGGCGTTGCTAGGTATTATCGAGACTTCGCGGACTATTAGGTCGCTGATGTCGTGCTGGAGTGTTGAGCCGTGTGGGGGGATTGCGAAGAGCAGGACTAGGCCGCCTCTTCTCGTGAGCCTTATTGCTTGGGCGAGGGCTGCCGGTGAACCTGCTGCGACTACGGCCACGTCGACGCCTCTTCCATCGGTCATTTCCTTTACCTCGCTGAGCGGGTCCCTTAATGTGGGGTTTAGCGCCGTGGCGCCGTATTTCTCTGCGGCCTCTACGCGGAGTGGGTTTATGTCAAGCCCCACTATCCGCTCTATTCCTCTCCACTTGAGAATCTGGATGAAGGTTAGCCCTATTGCACCTAGGCCTATGACGGCATAGGATTTCGGGTTGTGTGCGGAGGCCCTATCGAGGGCTCTGAGTATGCAAGCTGTCGGCTCTGTGAGGCATGCGTGGAGGGGGTCTAAATGTTGGGGTGGCTTGTGTATTCCACCCCTCTCGACTATGTATCGCGGGACGATGAAGTATTCCGAGAATCCGCCGGGGATGAAGTTGTATTCTCTGTAGCTGGGGCACATGGTTGGGCTGTCTTTGAGGCAGTAGTAGCATTTGCCGCAGTTGACGTGGTGGTGGGGGACTACGAGTTCCCCGACTCTTAGACCCGTGACGCCTTCCCCTACCGCGGCGACCAGCCCCGCAGCCTCGTGGCCTATTACGGGCTTGGAGCCCTTGTATCTCCCTTCAAGCTTCTCCACATCGGTTCCGCAAAGTCCGCATGCTAGCATCTTGACGAGGACTTCGCCGGGGCCTGGGGCTGGAAGGTCGAGGTCGGCTACGACGTAACCCTTCTCGCCGACGAGGACTGACTTCACGTATGCTTGCTTGTCTCTGGTGGATTTAAGTCATGGGGCCCCGCAGACCTGGTCAGGTTTATTATGGTGGAGAGGCTCTTTTTTGGCATGTCCCGCCAAGCCGCCTCAGCTCTTCTCATCCTCTCTCTTCTCCTGATTGTTGAGGCTGGGGGGATTAGGTATACAGGGTTGATTGAATATCCTCCGCTGGATTTTACGCCGGCTGATGCGGTCGTGGACGGCTTTGGCCGTATCTGGTTTGCCCTCCCCCCCGAGAGGGCCGTGGGTCTCTACACTCCGGATGTCGGCTTAAACCTAATCAATCTCGGGTTTGAGGTGTCCGGCTTGGCGCTTGGGGATAACGTTTTAGCAGCTTATTCTGTGGGCGAGTCCGATGTTGCTTTTATTGAGCTGTCTTCGGGGAGGGTTGTCTGGCAGTCGGAGGAGGCGGGGCAAGTCGATGCCGTCTTGCCGGTTGATGGCGGCTTTGTCCTAGTTAAAAGTTTCCCAACCATGACCCTTCTAACTCATGTCTCGCCCGCGGGCGAGGTGCTTTGGGAGAATAGGATTGTTGACAGGGAGTTGGTGCGGCATAGGGGTGCGGCAGGCTCGGGGCGATTTGTCTGGCTCAGGACTGTTGACGGGAATATCCTGATGGTTGAGCTGGGGCGTGAGGGCTACAAGGAGTTTAGGCTGGGGAGGGACTTTGTTGCTCTCGCTTCCCGCGAGGGGAAGCTCTGGGCGGTCGACTCTGATGGTGAGGCGACGCGGCTCTCGATTCGGGGAGTCGAGGCTAAAGTGCGGATTGGATTCAGTTTCAGGCTCGGAGACCCTGCCTTCGCTCTGCCAGGCGACAGGCTGGTCATACTTTCGAGGGTGGATAGAGTCATCTTCGACGTCGTTGGGGGGCAGGTCTCGCGCGAGCATCTCCAGTCATCATTTACCCTCGCGGCCCTCAAGGGGGCCTATGAGGTCTACCTGTTTGACCCTGAAGAGAGGAGCATTCTCGTGGCGACGGTCTCGCGGCAGCCCGTCCTCTCAGACGCCTCTGCGACTCCCGTAGGTGATGGCGATAGGGTCAGGGTAACAGTAAGGGTCTCGGATCCTGATGGCGACTTAGCTGAGGGCTATCCAAGGGTGCTCGGAGTGCTTGGAACCGAGGTCTCCTCTCAGGAGATGAGCCTCTCCGGGGGCGTCTACTCGGCCGAGCTCGCCGTGCCTCGAGGTGAAGGTGTCTTCAGAGTCTATGTTCAGGCGCTCGACTCCGGCGGTAATGAGGCCCGCATAGAGGTTGCCAGTTATCAGGTGTCCGGTGGAAGTATTGCCTCAGAGGGGTCGGCGCCCACTACTCCGACGCAGGGTGGAACACCCTCAGACCTCTCCGCCTTTCTGCCTGTGGCCGTTGAGCTGGCGTTTTTCGCGGTCCTCGTGACCGCTCTGACGGTCTTTTGGCTCAGCAGGTCACGGCGCGGCAGAAGGAGGAGGCGGTGAAGACCTTCAGCTCTGGTCTCACTCGCTCGCCCTAGAGATTGCCTCGACGTTAAACTCCCCGACGCCGCTGATTGCTGAGAGGTATGATTCCAGCCTCTCCGTGACCCCCTCCTCCTCAGGGACCGAGAACCACACGACTAGACTCTCAAGCCCAAAGGCCACGGCCTCCCTGCTTACTGAGAGAAGCTTGAAGTCCTGTGGGAGCTTCTCCCTAAGCTCTCCGCTGAGGGCGTCTAAATCGATGTCCGAGTCCTGTGGCATTATCCTAACTGCCAGTATGACGCGCGCCATTTCTACGGCCCCTCGAATCCGCAGGCTGGACAGACATAAAGCCTGACAAGCTCTCTACATATCTTGCATCGCCAGATAGTCACCTTAGCACAGTTGGGGCATGTGAAGTGGACCGCCTTCATGTCTGGCGTGATCGGCCTGTTGCAGGATGTGCAGTGAGGAAATACGACCGTCTTGACCGCCATTCTCCTCTAGGCTCTCTGTGGCCCGTATTTAAGGGTCAATAACACCGGCTAAGAGTTTGCTTGATGGAGAAAAATAGTCTCTATGGGTATGCTGGGGTTCCTAACCGCGCGGGAATGGGGATTCGATGTATTCGACGAAGAAGTTCATGGTCTTGTCGCTCCAGAGGAATTCCCTGTCAGCCCTCTGGCCCTTGTCGATTCTCACGACGCCGTCTTGGTCTCTGATGGGTTCTCCGAGGTTGCCCTCGGGTGAGAAGGGCTCGAATATCAGTTCCTTCATCTCCTCGTATCTCTGCTTAATCTCCCTCACCACGTCGGCTGGTATCGCGGGGTTAAGTGGTGCGAGATAGACCGTGCCCTCCGGCTTTCCTGCGAGGCTCTGGTCGACAGGCCTCCTCCACCTCCAAGGAGTCATGTCGCCCAGCCGCGTCCAGATGTCCACTGGCTGCCAGCTGTTGGTGGCGACCATCTTATAGAACTCTGCATAAATTGGGCCCCAGTTCACGATTTGGCCAGTAAGATGTGCGTTGGGCCCGAACTGTGTCATGTCGCTGTAGTGGCTGAAGCTCCAGACGCGCCTACCTTTCTGTGTCGTGTATTCCTCGGCGACCTGCAGGACTGTAGGCGTGTCCTCCGTGTAGGCTAGGACATCTGCGTTCTGGTCCTCGATTAGGGCTATCGCGGCCTCTCTAGCCTTGGGCGGGTCAACCCAAGAGTTTATCCAGACGACGTAGGCCTTGATGTTCTTTCCAGTCCTTCTTTTGTATGTCGCGTTGGCTCCGAGGACGAAGGCGTTTATGTGTCGAACGACCTCGGGGATTGGGAATGCACCGACGTATCCAACGACGCCTGTCTGTGTAACGGCGCCTGCCGCGAGTCCGTTGAGGTAGTATAGCTGGTAGAACTCTGCGAATGCGGTGCTCATGTTGGGTGTGGTGGTGTCTGGCGGTGGTGCGGCGCCGCTCTTGTATCCTGAGATGTGGATGAAGTATTTGTCCGGGTTTACCCTCGCCGCCTCAACCATCGCCTCCATGTAGCCGAAGCTGCACGCGAAGATTAGCTCGGCCCCTTGGTCAAGTAGGCTTTTGATGGCTGAGGATGCCTCGGGGTCTGGGACGAGTTCGATATACGCGCTGCTGCTTCCAGGCACGGCCGCGTCTGCGTATTTTCGCCCTTGGTCGTGGGCGTAGGACCAGCCGTAGTCTTTCGCGGGGCCTGGGTAGAAGTATCCCGCCTTCACTCCCTTTCTCTCGGCTGTGACGGTCGTGGCCACGGTGGTGGTTCGAGTTACAGCAGGGGCGGCTGACTGACCAGCGAAATATCCGCCGACGCCCCCTATAACGAGGCCCGCCGCGGCTCCGCCGACCACAGCAGCCCTAGAAGCTCCGGCCAAGAATTTCCTACGGGAGATTTTTTCTCTGTTCATCGCGGCGAGGATTGTCATCGGCATTTAAAAAGCTGCATTTCAGGGGTGGGTAAATTATGCGCGAACCTGCAATTTTTCACGTATGTGTAAATTTTAGGGATGCTGGTAAATCTCCATTTATGAGTTGGGGAGGCGTCTATAGCGGCGGAGCCGATGGCCGAGAATCTTCTGGAGAGGCTTGGACCCGCGCCTCCTCAGCAACCTAAAGTCGAGATGAGGGGCGTAACTAAGCGGTTCCCCGGAGTCTTGGCCAACGACAATGTGGACTTCACAATATATGCGGGTGAGGTTCACGCACTCCTCGGCGAGAATGGGGCTGGTAAGACAACGCTCATGAATATTCTCTATGGAATCTATACGCCCGACGCCGGGGTTATCAGGGTCCGGGGCGTCCCGGTGAGGCTGAGGAGCCCACGCGACGCCATCAGGCTCGGCATAGGCATGGTCCACCAGGACTTCAGGCTCATAGAGGCCCACACCGTGGCCGAGAACGTCTACCTCAACTACGATGGCTTGGGCTTCATCCCCAAGTGGTCTACACTCGAATCTAGGCTCGAGGAGATGGCGGCGAGCTATGAGTGGAGGCTTAATCCCCGGGCCAGGGTGGGAGACCTTTCGCCGGGTGAGAAGCAGCAGGTCGAGCTCCTCAAACTACTCGTCCGGGGTGCGGATATTCTTCTACTGGACGAGCCGACAAGTGTCCTCACACCCATCGAGACACGGATGCTCTTCAAGACCATGAGAAGGATGGTTGAAGAGGGCAAGAGCATAGTCCTCATCACGCACAAGCTGAGCGAGGCTCTCAGCGTAAGCGACAGGGTTACCGTGATGAGGCGCGGCAGAGTTGTCCTCTCAAAGCCCACGAAGGACGCATCGATAGACGAGCTCTCCACAGCGATGGTCGGAGCCCAAATCACTGGCAGCGGCCTTGAGCAAGGAGATTCAAATTCGCAGGACAAGTCACCCGTCCTACAGGTCATCAACCTCTCGGTCATGGGTGATGAGGGCGTCCTAGCGGTGCGGGACGTGAATCTCACCGTCTACCAAGGCGAGATACTTGGTGTTGCTGGCGTCAGCGGAAACGGTCAGATTGAGCTTGTTGAGGCGATAGCGGGGCTTAGGAGGCCTGTCCGCGGGCGGGTGTTGATTCGCGGCGCAGACGTGACCGGTGCTTCACCGAGGAGGCTGATGGAGCTCGGCCTCACATACATTCCTCCGGAGAGCAGGAAGTGGGGTATCGTGCCGGAGCTGAGCCTCTACGAGAACGTCGCGATACGCGTTGCAAGGTATCAGCCCTATTCGAGGATGGGAGTGATTGACTGGTCTAGGGTCATGGAGGTGGCGGAGCGCGTCGTCTCCGACTTTAAAGTTGATGCCGCCTCCATCAAGATGAGGGCAGGCTCCCTCTCTGGCGGAAATGTCCAGAGGCTCATTCTCGGGCGTGAGCTTACGACCACGAACCCCGTGCTCCTCGTCGCGGCCTACCCAACGAAGGGGCTCGACATAGCGGCCACAGACCACGTCAAGAAGATACTTTTGAGGCTTAGGCGAGAGAACGTCGGCGTCCTGATGCTTAGTGAGGATTTAGACGAGATTTTAGAGTTGAGTGACAGGATTGTCGTGATGTATGGCGGCCGTGTCGTGGGCGTGGTCGGGAGGAGCGAGGCCACGCCTGAGGCCTTGGGCGTGATGATGTCGAGGGGTGTCGCGGCGGGTGTTTCGTCGTAGCCTCCTAAGCGCACTCAGGCTTCCGGTTAAGGTGGAGAGGAGGCCCGAGGTAACTCCGCGCTTCTCAATCGCCGTCACACTCGGCATGCTTCTCCTCGCATTCCTGGCATCTGGAGCCATCTTCCAGCTTCTAGGCTTCAGCGCCCTCCACATCTACAGGTCGTTCTTCACAACACTCCTCAGCCCAATAATGCTTGAAGAGGTCTTCAGGAGGTCCGCCCCAATCATCCTCTCCGCGATAGGCCTCTGCTACTCATACCGCATGGGTTTCTGGAACATAGGAGCTGAGGGTCAGCTCTACATGGGGATGATCGCAGCTACGGGTGTCGTGGTCCTCTACAGCGCCGGGGTCGGCCCGGGAGATGCTCTACTCCTTCCTACGGTGGTCGCGGCCTCGATGCTGGCGGGTGGGGCTTGGAGCCTGATACCCGCGGCACTTAAGACCAAGTTCAGAGCCAACGAGATAATAACGACTCTTATGCTCAACTACACCGCAATTCTTCTCGCAGATTATCTCGTCCACGGCGCTTGGAAGGACCCGGCGGGGTATGGGTTCGCACAGACAGTCCAGTTTCCAGCCGGCGCGAGAATATCGCTTCCCGGTTTTCCGGATGCGGTCGCTTATCTGGCCCTGACCGGAGCCGTCACGGTTCTAACATTCATCGTCTTCAGATATACTGTCTTCGGATTCGAGTCGAGAATAGTGGGCCTCAACATCTTCGCCTCGAGATACGCTGGCCTGCGGATAAACTCGATAATTCTCCGCGGCGTCCTAATTAGCGGAGCCCTAGCGGGGCTGGCTGGGCTAATAGTTGTAAGCGGCCTGATTGGTAGGCTGAGGCCCGGGGCCTCGCCTGGCTACGGCTACCACGCAATCATAGCCTCGCTTCTCGGGGGCCTCTACCCGCCGGCCGTCTTCTTCTCCTCAATACTCTTCGGCATGCTCCTAACAAGCGGAGACCTCCTACAGGCAAGCATCCAGATGCCCAAGTCCGGCGTCGAGATAATCATGGCGATGATATTCCTCGCGACCATCGTCGCGGAGTTTGTGAAGAGGCACAGGCTTAGGCTGGCGGGGGGCGTCAGGGGCGGTGGGGCGACGTGACGGTAGAGTCTCTCTCGTTCTTGGAGGCGATTCTCGCGAGCGCCGTCTCGGCTGGCACAATCTACCTGATTGCCTCCGTGGGGGAGTGTATCACAGAGAGGGCGGGCGTGATTAACCTCGGGCTTGAGGGCATCATGGCGATGGGCGCGATAACATCGTTCATCTTGACGCTCGCCTACGGGCACCTCGCGGCTATTCTCGGAGCAGCACTTGTCGGCGCGGTCTTCGGCCTCCTCCACGCATTCCTCTCAGTCTCGCTGAGGCTCAACCAGATTGTCGTGGGCCTCGCGATAACTTGGCTGGGTCTCGGCCTAAGCGGGTTCATGGGGGCGCCTGAAGTTGCGAGGGAGCTCCTCAAATCCATCAACCCAGCCGTCCCCGCGTTCCTCGCCGAGCTCAAGCAGGCTCCAAGACTCCCTGAGCTCAAGATAGAGCCCCTCAACAGCCTACCAGTCCTAGGAAGGGTCCTCTTCTCTCAGAACATCCTCGTCCACGCCGGAATAATCACCGCCCTCATCCTCTGGTTCATATTAACTAGGACGAGGTGGGGGCTGTCTCTCAGGAGCGTGGGTGAGAACCCGGCCCTAGCCGACACGGCGGGCGTAAACGTCTTCGCAGTCAGGTATCTAGCCGTGATTCTCGGCTCCTCCCTCGCAGGCGTGGCGGGGGCATACC
Source organism: Candidatus Calditenuaceae archaeon (assembly GCA_025059595.1). Taxonomy (GTDB): domain Archaea; phylum Thermoproteota; class Nitrososphaeria_A; order Caldarchaeales; family Calditenuaceae; genus HRBIN02. Next base: position 12,873 of record JANXDI010000024.1, read on the forward strand.
TTTTCATAGGCTACCAGCCCTTCTGGGTCGAGGACCTCACAAGAAGCCGGGGCTTCATAGCGGTAAGCCTGGTGATTTTATCGTCTTGGAGCCCGCTCCGCGCCATAGCCGCCGCCTACCTCTTCGGAGGAGTCGAGACGCTTCAATTCCGCATACCGCTCAGAGGCTTCGGCGCCGAGACTCCACAGCTCATAATGATGCTACCCTACGTCATAACAATCGTGACGCTGATTCTGATTTCGCTGGCCAGCAGAGGCCGACTACCAGCTCCAGCCGCTCTGGGGAAGCCCTACTCCCGCGAGGAATAAGGCTATCTCTTCCCCTGAAACCTCCAAACGGCCACGAGCGGAGCCACCGATGCTAGGCCTATGAGGGACAGGACGGTGTAGCTGGCCGTGAATCCCGTCACATCTATCATGTATCCGATTAGGGGTGTGAGAAGTCCGCCGCCCCCTAGAGCGACGCCGTAAATCACGCTAGTGGCGAGGCCTTTGAAGCTCGGCATAATCTCGTGCATAATCAGTATGAGTAGTGAGAAGAATGAGACGAGGCAAGCCCCCAGCACAGTCGATGCCAGAATCATCAATCCGGGCTCAAGCACCGGCAATGGCATAAGAGCAACCGAGGCCACGGCCAGCAGAGCTATCGAGACGAGATACCGCCCCTTCAGGTCTGAGAGGTGGCTCGTCAAGGGGACGCCCACAATCGCGCCCAAGAAGTGCACCGTGAGAAGCAGGCCGCCAAACTCCGCACCCAACCCCCGCGCAACAGCCAAAAGCGATATGAAGCTCACAGCCCCACTCCCAGCTATCTGAGAGCCGATACCAGACAAAGCGACCAGAGCCGTGAAGGCAAGAACCCTCCTATTCAGAGCTGAGTCCTCCCTCCTCCTCTCAACATAGGCGCCGTCAGGCCTCGCACCCTCATACTCACCAATCCTAAAAGTGAAATACAGAATTGTGACGACGGGCAGAGCCAGAACAGCGAGTCCTTGGAGGCCCCATGCCCCCACGGCCCAGAGGGCGAAGAAGGGGGCTAACGCCGCTCCAATCCTCCCCGCAATCATGAATATGGAGAAGAGAAGTCCGCGCCTCTCGGAGCTGTAAGACGAGTAGGCGGAGGCTATCGGGTGATAAATCGCAGAGCCTGTCCCAGCAACCGCGACGCAGAGGAGAGTAGCCTCAAAGCCGCCGACGAACCCCACCGCGCCGATACCCACCGCTCCGAGGACGAGTGAAAGCGGAAGGAGGAAGCCCGGCCTATATTTGTCGAAGACGTATCCGAAGGCCGGCTGGAGAAAGGCTGATGAGAATAGATAAGCCGCCGCATATAGACCTGTCGAGGCGTATGTGAGGCGGTAGAGGCCTGCTAGCAAAGGGTAAAGCGGAGGAAGAACGCTTCCGTAAAGGTCGTTGAAAAGGTGGCTTATGGAAAGTATGGTGAGTTGCCTCGCCCTACTCATACCATGTATCCGCAAATGGCTAGGGTTTTTCTATTAAATTTATGTGGGCCGCGGTCGCTGTTCTAAGCAGTTGATAAGGCCGGGTTACGCTAGCCGCCCTTGAGCAGGGCCCGCACTCTGCTGAGCGTCGGCAATGAAAAAAGCCTCGGTGCCACCAGCATGAACCCCCAGAGTCCCGTTATTGAAAGCGTTATCGGGCCGCCGATGAAAAGAAGCTCCTCTAAGAGAGGCGCGAGACCACTCGCCGGGTTCCAGCCCGTCAGGAAGGGCGGATACGGAACCAACTCACCGTTAACCACGTGGTCGGCGACCAGCCCCACAGCACCTCCCCACATCAAAATCCTCAAGAGGCTGAACCTCTCCCTAAGCCTTGGACTAACCCAACCAGCAACGCTCAAGACAATCGCCGCAACCAAGGGAGTTATGAAGCAAGCCAACCTGTTCTCACCGGCCCCCTCTGTGAGAAATGGTTTTAATAGGTTTTAGTCAGGACACGCATTTAGATTCATGATGGTGCATAGAGAACACCGAAAATTATGACGGCTGAAAGCTCCAACCACATGAGGAGCGTGAATCTCTTATAACTCTCCGCCTCACGCCTCTATCGTCATGCCACGGAGGCCCTCCGCACCATTCCGAAGGTCCTACAGGCTCCGAATAGGATACGAAGGCGAATACTACCTGATGAAGAAGTTCACAAGCCTGAACACGCCCGGCTACTATGCTGTCAGGACACCGGGAAGCGGGACAGGGAAGACGTTCAAGCCCGACCTCCTCGTGGTCGAGGCCGGAGAGCTCTACGCCCTCGAAGTAAAATCGACCAACAGGTCCTCAATATATGTCATGCCAGACCAGCTAGAGAGGCTTCTAAAATTCACCGAGTTCTTCAAAGTCACCTGCCCTCACTGCAGCCGGCAATTCAGCCCTAGGCCCGTCCTCGCGGTCCGCTTCCTCGGGAGGGGCTGGGTCTTCAAGGAGGTCAACGGAAAAGGGACGATACACGTCTCGATGGACGAAGGGAAGGTGGCCAGAGATAAAACTAATCAATACTCCCCGAGCGCGGATATTCATGCTACTAAAGGGTCGGAGAGCACTCATAGCGGGGGCCACAAGCGAAATAGGCTGGGAGACCGCAAAAGTATTCGCAGAACAGGGGGCAAAGGTTGCTCTCGCGGCGAGGAGGGTGAATCTGCTGAAGAGGCTGGCATCAGAGATAGCAGAGAAGGGTGGAAAGGCAGTCCCAATTCCGGCGGACCTGACTCGGCGGCACGAGGCGGAGCGGGTTGTGAAGACCGCGAGGGAGAAGCTGGGCGGCCTCGATACGCTGGTGAGCTACGTCGGCGCCAAGCTGGAGCCGGCGACATGGTATAGCGGAATAGACGAGACAAATCCAGATAAGGTGAGGGAGATTATGGAGACCGACTTCTTCACAGCGCTCAACCTAGCTCAGGCCGCCCTCCCAATCATGAGCAGACAAGGAGGCGTAGCAATCTTCACATCATCCACACCCGCCATCACATGGTACCAGTACGGAGCAGCCTACTCACTCGCAAAGCTTACGATAATAGGTCTGATGAAGGCGATAGCTGCTGAGTACAAGAGACTCAGAGTAAGGGCCTTCGTCCTCGCGCTGGGCAACATCAAGACCAGAGCAACATACAACCGCCTAAAGGCCTCAGAGAAGCGGAGGCTCGCTGAAGAGTCGCCGATGAAGAGGTGGGGCGAGCCTCGGGAGGTAGCCAGCGTTGCAGCGGCCCTCGCCTCAGACCTCTTCAGCTACGTAAACGGACAAGTAATCGTAATAGACGGAGGAACAGTAATGCTCAGCTAATTTTACTCAGAGCCTCCGCGACTTCCTTATAGTTCGGCTCCTTCAGCGGGTCCTCGGAGACCCACGCATACCTAACGACACCCTCCCTATCCAAGATGAAGACCGCCCTCTTCGCAACAGAGTATCCCTTCATCCCCAAGAAATCATCATGCACACCACCATAACTCCTCGAGACACTTCTAGAATAGTCGGAGAGAAGCGTGTATCCAAGCCTGTTACTCTCGGCGAAGGCCTTCAGCGTGAACGGGTCGTTGACGCTTATTCCTAGAACGACGGCATCCAATTTCGAGAACTCCGAGAGACTATCCCTAAAAGTACACATCTCCTTCGTGCAGACAGAAGTGAACGCACCCGGGAAGAAGGCCAAAACTACCTTTTTTCCGCGGAACTCGGAGAGCTTCCTCAACTTCCTGTCCTGGTCAACCAGCTCGAAATCAGGAGCATTATCACCGACTTTGACCGGCATAAAAAGCCCCTCAAACCAGCATAATTTCTACATTTCCAACCTACCTGACCTCGACAATAACCGCCCCGACAACCGCGGAAGTCCAAGGCCTATCTATATATGGGAGCAGCTATCCTTAGAGCCGAGGCACTATGCACATTAAAGCGCCCCTCATGAGCGTCGCGCTGCTAACCTTTTCGCTGCTCCCGGCCGCATTCGCGGTTGAGGCGCCATCCGACATCTTCAGCAAAGTCTTCGCCGCAGCCATAGCCTTTAGCGCGGCGGTCCTCGCCTCAGGCTTCGCAATCTCCCGCGCAGGCTCAGCGGGCCTCGCAGCCTCAGCCGAGAGGCCAGAAGTCAGAACAGTAGCCATAATCATCGCAGCATTCGGAGAAGCCCTCGCCATCTACGGAATCGCGATAGCATTCTTCATACTTGGAACCTCCTAAAACAGAATCAACGGCACAACTCCGTGAATCAAAGTCAAAGTAATAAGAAGCTTCTCCTACCCACTATATCATGTCAAGCGCGACCGGCCGCGTAAAGTGCCCCTACTGCGAAACCTACTTTGACACGAAGCAAGAACTCTCAAAACACATAAACCGAGTCCACATAGGAAAGGGCCTCTTGGAGGGAGAACGCTCCAAGTGGTGAAGAGGCGGGACTAGAACATGTTTAACGAGTGAGAGTTGGTGTCTGCTAGAGGGATTAGAAATTAAGGGGATAAAGCTCGCGAGTTTAGTCGATGGTGCGGGGGGTGGGATTTGAACCCACGAACCCCTACGGGACAGGGGCCTCAGCCCTCCGCGCCCACACCTTAAGAGGTGCAGGCTCTGCGCCTTTGACCAGGCTTGGCGACCCCCGCTGCCTCAAAGTGAATTTTCAGAGGGGCAAAATATTACGCTATCTCCCTGATAGATGTTTGCCCTCCCTCTTCTCGGCGCCTATAGAGTCTGCTCAAGTTTGTTCAGTCTAGAGTTTTCCATCCTCGTTATTCCTAAAAGGGAGTGATTAAAGTGCGTCGGGTGTCTGGCTCTATTTTTCCGGTCTTCCGCATTTGCCGCAGAACTTGTCGTCTGGGCTTAGCGGGTTTCCGCAGTATCCGCAGAAAAGGCCTATCTACTTCGTTGTGGGGGTTGCCTCGTATATGTTTGATGCTGACCTGCCTATGAAAACTATGAAGACTGGAGAGATTATGAGTGCTATGAGCCATCCGATGATGGGTATGGCTGAGAGTCCGCTGAGAAGTAGCCCTATCACGAATATCACGAATATCCAGAGTATATAGTTCGGCCAGCCTATGGCCCTGATTTTCGAGAAAATCGCATTAAAGTCAAAAGCGTCACCCATCTTTCCAGTCTTCACCATGTGAACAACCGCCATGACCGCAACGACAAGTATGAAGAATGTCAAGACGATGCCTATGATAGTTAAAGTGCCCCCAAAAAGAGCGAGCCCCGTAGCGGGCATGAACGGTCCGGCAACCATGGCTGAGGCCGCTCCAAACCCGACCAAGATTATTGGCACTATCAGGTAGACGAGCATGACGATGAAGACCTTCGCACCATCTATCCAGAGCTCCCCATACTTTTCGAGCACAGGTGGCGCGTTGCTTCTGGGTGATTCTCTTATGACTTTTGCGAAGTATCCTGTGACGATGAAGTTGACGATTGGTATTATGTTAAGCACTATGAGGATTGCGAGTCTCCCGATGTCCTTGAAGAGCTTGGTGGTGTATTCGTACGAGTCTTTTAGGTTTTCCTCGAGCCTCATCTCTACACACCCTCCAGCCTTGACCCGCATCCTGTGCAGTATAAGAAGTCGGGCGGGTTTGTCTTTCCACACTTGAGGCAGATTCTGCCCGGAGGCGTTGAGGTTGGGGCGGGTTGTGGCTGAGCGGACTTTACTGGGACAACGTCCCCCAAGGCGATTATCTGAGAAGATGGAGTAGCTTCCTCCACCTCCTCACCCGACTTGTCGTATATCAATACGATTTTTCCCTCAGGGTTGTATCCGATGTCTTTAACCTTGCCGAGCCGCGCAGCGATGTCAGAGATAATGTCCTTGCCAATAATTTCGTCCCTCCTGAAATAATTTTTTCTCAAAATAACCACCAGTTCTTACGTACACTACAGCCTAGCGTTGTTTATAAGGTTTTTAACTTTATTGGATTTTCTCCGAACAAGTTTCAGCCCCACTCCCACCGGCCCAAGAAAGGGAGTTCCGCTCAGCCACGTTTTCTATCTGAAGAGCGCCTTTTGTTGTGCTGCCTTGTGTCTCTTGGCCTCGGCGGCCGGAGAAGTCTTTTTTAGCTGGGGATTGCATGGCAGTAGGGTGCTTGGGTGTTGGGTCGGACTGGTAAGTCAATAGTGAGGGCAAATATCGAAGAGGTTTTGTCGGACTTGTTGAAGGCCTACGCAGACGAGTGGCTCGCCCATTATCAGTACTGGGTCACGGCCCAGTGGATTAGGGGTATCGACGCCGATACTTTGAGGCCGCTTCTCCTGAAGCAGTCGGAGGACGAGCTGAAGCATGCTGAAGCGCTCGCGCAGAGGATTATTCAGCTTGGAGGGGAGCCCGTTCTCGACTTCTCAAAGCTCCTTGAGACCTCGGGGTGTGGATATATAGCGCCGCCTAAGGACCCGACGGACCTTAGGCGTGTCGTGGAGGATGTTTTGAAGGCTGAGTCGTGCGCCATCAAGTTCTACAACAAGATGGTCGAGAAATATAGAGAGACTGACTATGTGACTCATGAGATTTTCGAGGATTTGCTCAAGGATGAGGTTGAGGATGAGGAGGAGTGGGAGAAGATTTATTCCAAGCTTTAGAAGAATAGTTTTTGCTCTTCGGAGAGTTTCGAGGTTTTTATCAGTTTTGCCGTTCCCGGCTTCGCTTTCCTCAGGACTGGAAATCCGCAGAAGGGGCATCTGACTCCGGTGCTCTTGAATATCCGCTCCCTCTCGAAGACTCTTCCACATTTGACGCACTCGTAGAGTATGCGGGGGGAGGTGCTCATGCTGTGTAAGATTGAATGTGGGTGTTTTATATGCTTATGTCGCTGAGTCGCGGAGTATAGTGTGATTGATTAGGCGGGGGTTGGGGCGCAGGTTTAGGCTCTTGGCCTTGGACCTTGATGGGACGCTCTACTCCTCCCAAAGTTACGTTAAGGAGTTGGAGGAGGCAATCGTTAGGCTTACGGCTGAGATGCTCGGCGTCTCCCCCAGAGAGGCGGCTCAGAGGCTGACGGAGGCGAAGACTCAGGCGCTGACCACGAGCGCGAGCTTGAAGCTACTCGGGATTAGGCGCTCCGAGTTCTATGACCGGCTGTCTCGAATGGTGAACCCGGCGAGCCACATAGAGCCACGGCCCGAGGTTGAGGACCTTCTGAGGAGGATTAAGGCGCGGGGTGTCAAGGTCGCCCTCCACACAAACGCGGGACGGCCTCTGGCCCTGAAGGTGCTGTCGGCCCTAGCTCTAAACCCAAATCTCTTCGACTTCATCGTGACTAGCGACGAGGCGGAGCCGAAACCCTCGCCGCAGGGCTACGAGCTCCTACTCCTTTCGGCTGGATGCAGGGCTGAGGAGTGCATCTATATCGGCGATAGGGCGGTGGCGGAGCTGAGGACGGCCAAGATGATGGGGATGTTCACGGTGAAGGTAGGGGGTAGGGAGAGTATGTGGGCAGACCTCCACTTCAGAGATATTCTGGAGGCGCTCAGAGCGATGGAGGCCTTGATTGAAGACTCGACAACCCGGATGTCCTGAGGCTTGGCTTGTATTGTTTATATTCTTCACACACGCCTAGTCTCTGGTGGTGTCTCTGAGCAAAGACGACGTGGTGAGGAGGATGAGCGAGGCGCTTAAGGCGGGTGGGAAGATGCTCGCCCACACCTGCCCAGTCTGCGGCAACCCACTCTTTGATATAAAGGGTGAGATGAGGTGTGTGGCCTGCGACAAGCCAGTCGTCGTGGTTAGGGACCAGGCCGAGTCTGGCCGCGCGCTTCTTCCTATTGTCTTGTCTAGTCTTGAGGGTGTTGTTGTAGAGAAGATTGATGAGCTGACGGGTAGGCTTGCGGGCTTGGTGGATTTGAGCGAGATTGAGGAGACGGCGAGGACTATCGATTCTCTACTGAGCGTCTTGAGGAAGAGTGAGGAGATAAGGACGGCGGTTAAGCAGAAGGAGCAGTAGGCCCATAGACCTGAAGGTCCTCGTATATCGGGCCCTGAGGCGTAAGAGTGCTCTTTTTAAGCCTCACCCTATCCACCACGACCTCACCGATGGTCTGGCTCGATAGTTCCGAAATCTTCGCAAGAACCTCAGACTTATTTCTCACACTCTTGACTCGGAGAATCGTTATGTGAGGTTTGAATTCCTTGTCGGGCCTGAAACCCAATCCCGCGAGCCTAGAGACAACCTCCCTCTGAGTCGCTGCAAGCCTCGCCTCCGCGTCCTCGACACCTATCCATACCGTGTTTATCCGTGAGCCTCCGGGGAAATATCCTACACCCTTCAATACAAGTCGCATGGGTCTAACATCGATTCCTGAGAGGCTCTCCTTCACCTTCTCTACAAGGGGGGGCTCCAACTCGCCGAGGAAGATGAGGGTGATGTGGAGGCTTTCTAGGTCGACGGGCTTACCGATTATTCCTGCTGATTGCAGGTCTTGCTGAATTGCTCTGACGGCTCTGATAATCTCGGGAGTGAATACGTCCACCGCAACGAAGCTTCTTATGAGGTTTGTTGCCATTTCCTTACACTTCGCCGACTCATTAGGCTTAGAAATTAATGTTTCCGCGGCTCAGCCCCCGCGGATACCGTTTTATCTCTCAGCTCAACCAGCCTCTCGGCAGTCGATGCCGCAAGCTCCTCGAGCTTGCCGGTCTCATTCAATATCTTGACCACTTTTTCGGGCCTCGATGCGCTGAACTCGCCGTAGATTTCCCGGACCATGTTTTGAAAGACTGTGTCGGTCTCAAGTAGCTTCTCTCGCCCGCGTTTCCCCCTCAGCCTCTTGAGCCTCTCCTCCTCGCCCACATCAACAATAACGTAAACGTCTGGGGATAGGTAGTCTGCTTTGCCAAGCCTCTCAAGCAGGTCTAGAGCCTCAGTTATGCTCGGAAGGTCCTCGAGCCCTCTGCGACGCTTAATCAGGGCGAGGCCATATACCGTCGAGCAGAGATAGTATCTGTCTATGAAGAGGAAGTGAAGTTTTCTCCGCTCAATCTTTCTCATCATGGCGCTTGTCTCGTCGACGGTGTTTGCGAGGAAGAGGAGCATCCGGCTTAGGGGCGAGATTTTCGGGCTGTTGCCGTATGAGACCGCGAATTTTCCGCTCCGCATGGCACCCGGAGTCTTGTGTGTGCCTACTCTGAATCCACGCCCGACGAGGATTTGGGCCACTCGCCTCATGAGAGTTGTTTTCCCTGAGCCGTCCGTCCCCTCCCAGGCAACGATGAAAGTATGGTTTCTCAAGCGTCGAGTGTATTTACGGGGACGCCTGTTATTAACTGAGGTGGTGCCCAGCCTATACTGGGCCGCCCTAAATCAGGAATTAATTTAGCGTGTTATGCTCTATACTCGGCTGACATGCATCTGAGAATTGTCGTTAGGGCTGAGGTCTATCCGACTGAGGATGTGGAGAGGGTTGTGAGGGCGGTGAGAAAGGTTTTCCCTACTCTCGAGTTCAGAGTCTCGGAGGAGGGCGGCCGCGTCCACGTTGAGGCCGAGTCCACAGAGCTCTCAGCCCTAAAGTATCTCAAAGACAACTGGAGGCTGAGGAGGGTGCGTAAGGCCGTTGAGAGGATTCTGAAGTCCGGGTCGGGGAGTGGTGTGGTCAGGGCACGTCTAAGCAAGCACGCCGCATACGTCGGCGTAGCCTCCCTCCTGGATGAGGACGAGAGACCGGGTGTGGGTGAAATCAGCCTTGAGGTCGAGACGGACGAAGTTGAGGAGCTCATAAAGTGGTTGACAGGCTAGTCTCCATTGGAGAGAAGTGCTCGTGAACAATTTTCCACGAACCCTCCCTCAGAATCATCACAGTCGTGCACCGCGCCCTCCTGACCCACCTCTGTCCCTCAAACCTATACTGATAGACGAGTATCCCACTCATCTCGAGCTCGTAGGCAGCAACCGCAGCCTCGCCATAGACTTTGAGGTGGAGGCCGCGAATCTGGTATGAAACGTCTTGGAGCTGGTTCAGGAGGCTGAGCTTAAGTCTGAGCCCAGTATCGTCTTCCAGTAGGTTTTGGGGTGGCCCATCGTTGAAGAGCGTGTATTCTTCGCCTAAGTGGAGGCTTAGAAGCCTTGCATGGTCCTTATTCTTTATCGACTCATACGAATCCATCAGCGTCTGTAGGGCCTCACTCTCAAGACTACCCATAGTTCCGCACCAATTCACCTAAAACCTCGTCTCAAAAATATGTCCTCGACACTCATCTTCTCAATCGTCCATCAGCCGGACATCTCCGCCGAGCCTAAAGCTACCTTCGACGACTCGTCTCTGCACTTCAGCCAGTATCCTCTCAACCTGCTCATTCGAGAAGCCGCTTGAGAGGAGCTCAGCCTCAGACTCGCTGGTCAGCGATACTCCTATCGTCGGCCCCCCAACCGTCATAACGGCTATACCGCTAAACCTGTATCTCCTCCCGCCGAGAAGGAAGCTGCCTGAGAATGTGCTGACCCTCCCGTGGGTCTCGGCCGAGTCAATCTCAACATCCACAAAGAACTCCTCGCCTTCCAAGGTCTCCGCCTAAACAAATATGCGCTTGGCGGTCTGCTGGTCTATCTCAAGCTCGCTGAAGCATATACTACAGACATATGTGTCGGAGTCGAGCTTCTTGGCGGTGGAGAGGTCCGCCCCACAGATTGGGCAGGCCTTCAGAGGGTCGCTGCTCTTGTTGAACCTCCCCCCGCAATTAGAACACCCTGTCTCGCTTATCGAGGCCTCCGCGCCACAGTCCGGGCAGATGAGCGAAAGGCCCGCGCTCTTCACCTTTATCCCCCTCCTAACCGACTCAATGTCCGAAGGCTTCTCCGTCAAAACCGGTTCTTCATTCTCTCTACTCAGCAGCCCCCTCCGCTCAAAACTCTCAATCACGGATTCGCGCTCCAATGAGACCATCCTCTCGGCTGAAAGCTCTTCCCTGACGCCTCTTCTGAAGAGAAAAAGTCCTGAAAGGGCCAACGGAACTCCGGCTATGGAGAGCAGTAGGTGAAGCGGGAAACCGGGGGTGAGCTCAACCCCTAGAATGCTCCCGATTCCGCTTGAGACGAGGGCTATGTGTATGATTGGGGCGCCTAGGGAGACCAGCATCCCTAAAGCGGAGAGCACGAGCCCGAGAGTAATTTTCGAAGACATATCGCTGCCTCACATGCTCATCTTTAACATATAAACCCTATACACTCTTCATACAGCCCCGAGAGGGGCTAGAATAATTACATGAGTGTCAGGACTGTCTCTGAGTGCTCGGTCGGGGCGATGGTTGTGAAGCGTGAGGTTCGAGGAGAGGCGGTGAGGGAGGTTTTGAGGCTCTTGGAGATAGCTCTCCGCTCCTCCGATGAGGTTTTGAGACGCGAGGCTATGCGCCACGCAGTCGAGCTTTCGCGGAGCTTCAGAATCAAATTTCCGCATGAGGCGAGCCTCTTAATCTGCAGAAAATGCATGACCCCCTACAGGTTTGAGAGCGCCTCGAGGATTAGGGTGCGGAGGGGGCGGGCTGGCTTAACGGTCGTCCTGACTTGTGGAGCATGTGGCTCGGTCAGGCGCATACCTGTTAGGCCTTAGACTCTATGGCCCCAGCGAGGACCGAGACCCTCTCTACAAGCCTCCTGTTCTCCTCCTTAATCCTCTCAAGCTCCTCCCTCAGCTCCTTATACTCAACACCTCTCTCCAAGCTCCTCCTCACCTTTTCAGCCGCGTCCCGAGCCGCCCTTCGATTCATCTCATACACATCGTTCTGCGCAACATCTTCAAGAATACCGACAACCTCGCTGCTTAGAAGCTCCCTACACGCGGCGATGACAGCTTGCCTAACACGGTAATTCGAGTCCCTAGCATAGTATCTAAGAGCCTCCACCACCTCCCTCCTCCCGGGGAACCTTCCAAGCGAAGCGACAGCCGCTGCCCTCACAGGCGTCTGCCTATCGGGCTCAGAGTATCTCAAGAGAATCTTCAGCGAGTTCTCACCACCAAGCTCAGCCAGCCCCCTCAAGACACCGACCGTGATGGCCGAGGCGTGTGATGGGGTATCGATGTGCTTCAACAGAACCTCGTGGACCCTCTCATTCTTGGTTTTTCCGAGGCTCACGGCCGCCGCCTGCCTGACATAGTAGCTCTCCTCGCTGTCGGACAGCACTTTGGAGAGGGCCTCGACCACATCGTCTCCCCTGAAGCTCCCGAGGGCGTCACAAATGGCCCTCCTCACCTTGGCATGCGTAACACTGCCCAGAGCCTCGAGCAGCGCCTTCTTCGCCTCCTCAGTCCGCAGCTCACCCAGAGCCCTCGCAGCCTCAGCAGCCACACCCCAGAACCTATCACCCAAGACGCTCTTCTTCAAAGCCTCAACGGCCTTCGCCCCCCCAAGCCTACCTAAGGCCCTCACAGCCAAGACCCTGCAGTAGACATGCTCGTCAGCCTCCAAGACCTTGATATGCTGCTCAACACCGCGCCCATGCTCCAACGTCTTGAAGACCTCGAAGTTTGGGTCTATGCAGATCAGTTCAGGAGCCTCATCCAGCGCGATGACATGCGTAACCTCCCTCTCCCTCAGCTCGACCGTCAACTTCCTCTCCGCTGACTTGGTCTTGATTCCCACGGGCAGTTCGAGGTGATAGACTGGCAGGGAGTCATCGCCCTGCGTCTGCTTAAATCTAAGCAGGAGCTGTCGGCTACTCTCCCTCCACTCTTCCTCGACCTTAATCGAGGGATGGCCCGCGTTATAGAAGAACTGCTCGAAGAACAGCTCCAAGTTCCTCCCAGAGGACTCCTCCATAACCTTTCTGAAGTCCTCGGTATCAGCGACCGAGTAGGCGAACCTCCTGAGAAAGAGGTTGAGCCCTCTCCTGAAAACATCCTCACCGAGCATGGCGCGGAGCATGTTCAGTATGAGTCCGCCCTTAGGGTAGGAGTGCGCGTCGAAGAGCTCGGCTGGATACCTGTAGACGCGCGTAACAATCGGCCTCGCGTAATAGTCCCTATACTCCCTCAAATAAGCGTCCATATCCCTGACCAGCTCGTAGACAAACTCATCCTCGCCCTTGTCATGCCTCACGAAGAGATTCTCGAGGAGGGTTGCGAAGCTCTCGTTTATCCAGATGTGCGGCCAGTCTCTACAGGTCACTAGGTCGCCAAACCACTGGTGGGCGGCCTCATGCGCGACGAGGGGGTCGCTGGAGAAGTCGATGTGTGCCTTTTCGTCGTGAAGTGTGAGTTCCGTTAGGGTCGTCGCGGTGGTGTTTTCCATCCCTCCGAAGATGAATTCATAGACGGCGACTTGGGCATACTTGTTGTATGGATAAGGATAATCCAGATAATTTGAGAAGAACTCCAGTATCTCCGGCGTCTTCTCAAAGCTCAGCCTATACACCCTCCCATAGCCGGGTGGAACGTAGTAGCTCAGCCTCACATCGTTAAAGTTCTCACTGTATTCCTCGAAGACACCCGCCACCACGCTAATCAAGTATGGGGAATGAGGCTTATCCATCCTCCAGTGCCAATAGTCCCAGCCACCCCTCGAACCCTTGGAGACCAAATCCCCGTTAGAGACCGCGACGAAGCCCGGCGGGACGTATGCGATAATCTCGGAAGTGTATTTCTGGGAGGGGTGGTCCACTAACGGAAGCCAGAACCTGTTATAATCGGTCTCGCCCTGGCTCCAGGCTTGGGGCGACCTCCCCGGGTTGGCCTTGTCCGGCTTGACGAAGTGGAATCCCTTCCTCGGCTTCGCCCTATACGCAATCTGAATCCTGCCCCTCCCCGAGTCCAGCTTAACACTAAGCCTTTCACCATCATACCTCCACTCAGCCTCTCTTCCATCAACCCTCACACCGTCAATCCACATCTCGCACGCATCGAGCAAAATCCAACCGCCGCCGAGGCCGTGCTCAACATCAACCTCCTCCACACCTCTAAGCGTCTCACCCTCAAAATCAATCCAGAGCTCGAGCTTGAGATGCTTCACCCTGAAGTTGTTCGAGGGCTGGAAGCGGGATGAATATTCGGGATAAGTGAATCCGCGGCCCGGCTTGTAGTAGGGGTATACGGTTGACACGCCGTCTATACGTTGAAGACACATATATACTCAACCCAAACGCCGCGGGATGTTGATTGGGGTTTTTATCATCCCCCACATCATTACGATTTTGGGTCTTGACTATATTAGAGCTGAGGGATGTCTGGGCAGGAATAGAGGGGAAGACAATACTGAAGGGAGTGGACCTACTAGTTAAGGGCGGAGAGATTGCGGCCCTCATGGGGCCGAACGGGAGTGGTAAAAGCACGACGGCTCAAGTCATCATGGGCCACCCGAAATACAGTGTCGAGAGGGGAGACATACTTCTAGACGGCGAAAGCATCCTGGAGCTTTCGCCAGACCAGAGGGCGAAGCGCGGCCTATTCCTCGCATTCCAATACCCCCTCGAGATAAGTGGAGTCACGATGGCGAACTTCCTCAGGCGAGCCTACCTCTCAATTCACGAGGAGAGCACGAAGAAGCTAACGGTCTCCGAGTTCCACAAAATACTCGTCGAAAACTTCAAGCTACTCCAGATGGACGAGACATTCACAAAGAGGTACCTAAACGAGGGGTTCTCAGGCGGCGAGAAGAAGAGAAGCGAAATCGTCCAGCTCGCAACACTAAGCCCACGAATCGCGATACTCGACGAAACCGACTCCGGACTCGACATCGATAGTGTCAGAATTGTCGCAGAGGCGATAAGACAGATAAACAGGGAGAAGGGAACTGGGTTCCTCGTAATAACACATTACGCGAGAATATTGAACTACCTGAGGCCAGACGTGGTTCATGTCATGAGTGATGGGAGAATAATCGCGTCCGGTGGTTTCGAGCTGGCTGAGGAGCTGGAGAAGAAGGGGTACGCTGCTCTAAACTCTTCCTGAAGGCTCAAAACTTCCCGGAAAGGTATCTGACTACCTCGTCGTCTGTGACTTGTGAGAAGTCGTCGTAAAACTCCCCAACTGCGTAAAACTCTGGCAAAATGTGTGGACAGACAAGCTCGTCCACCAGAGGCCTCAGCTTGGAGGCGGCTTCGGTCGAGGCCACCGGGGCGGAGGCTATCAACTTGGCGGGCTCCATCTTCTTAAGGGATTGGACAGCCGCAACCATGGTCGTCCCCGTGGCCAAGCCGTCATCGACGATTACAGCTACCTTACCGGTGGGGCTCAGGAAGCCTCTACCACCCCTATACCCCTCCCCCCGCCCCTTGAGTATCGGAACCTGCTCCGCCGCCCTCTTCATTATCTCCTCCCGCGAAACACCGTAAAACCCAGCCACCTCCTCCTCAACGGCCACGTCACCGAACTCAGTCACAGCGGCCACGGCAAGCTCCGGGTTGAACGGAGCACCAATTTTCTTCACAACGATCACATCGAGCAGACAGCCGAGACGCCGAGCCACTACACCACCAACAACCACGCCCCCCCGAGCAACACCATAAACCGCTGAACCGCCACCGAGATGGCGCTTAAGCTCATCGGCCAGCTTCACACCGGCCTCAACCCTATCGCGAAAAAACACCCTCAACCCATCAAGATATTTGAAAAGAGAAGCATTTACTCATTTACCTAACCGGGAATACCACACCCGCGGCTAGCTGCCACAGCCTTATTAAAAGTCGAGGCGCAAAGCTTGCTAGGCTCATGAACATCTTCCGAGCAGTCACCCAGTCGCTCGCGGCCGCGATGCTCGAGAACCCGCTGAGGCGCCTGATTCAAGACCCTTATAGGGTTTTGGGGGAGATTGGTGTGGTGGACGGTGTGAATCTTCTCGACATCGGGTGTGGAACTGGCTACATATCGGTGCCGGCGGCGGAGCTGGTGGGCCCAGCCGGGCACGTATATGCGGTGGACATCGACGAGGCTAAACTCTCAACTCTGAGAAGAAAAGCCGAGAAGAAGAGCCTGAGAAACTTAACGGTCATCAAGGCCGAGGCATGGAGCATAAACCAAATCCAGCCAGCCACCATCGACCTAGCCTTAATGTTCTTCAGCCTACACCACTTCGCAAAGCCCCGCGAGTCCCTCATAGAGGCGGCGAACAAGCTTAGAAGAGGAGGAAGGCTATTCATCTACGACCCCATAAAGTCGAGGCTCGCCGGCCACGGAACAAACATCGGAGACGTGGTAAAAATTTGCACCGAGATAGGGCTGCTTGCAAAATCTTTGAGAAAAAATGTCGTAAGTTACATCCTCGAGGTCGTGAAGCCCTAACAGCTCAACAGAAATTTAAGCGCTAGCAGTCCCCACAATTCGGGGGCGTGCGGCCCATAGTCCTCCTTCCGTTTTAGGCGGGATTGGTCTTCTCGGGTCTTCGCTTGGGCCTCGCCGACGCCTCTCAAAGGCCCTGCGTGCCTTTCCCCGCCAGGGTCGCCCGTTTCATCCATTCTCCACCGCTCGTCGCCGCCTTGGGGGTGTTGGCGGTTCACGCTCATCTGTGGTGGAGGGGTCTCGTTTCTGTGGCGTTGCCGCGGGTCTCCCCGCCCACCTCGCGGTGGCTGGCTGCGCCGGTTGGGGGGAGGAACTTCCTCGGGAGCGCCCCGTGGCCCGCCCAGCCGCTCGCCCCCAAAAATATTGGAGTAGACTTGGGTTTATTTCTTGTCCCCTGCCCGGCCGGTTTGCGTGTCGCAGGAAAGCCCGGTCTGGGTGACTGTTGTCTCGAATTCCCTACGGGGCGTGGATTGTTGGATTTGAGCCTCCCCTTTCCTAACCACTGCTACGCCTCTAATCCGAGCCACCGCCTCCGCGAGAATAGAGAGCGCTATCTCTGGAGGCGTCTTAGCACCTATCTCTATACCGGCTGGCGTGCTTATCTTGGCGACGAACTCCTCAGAAACGCCCCTCTCCCTGAGGAGCTCCAGATTCCGAGCAGCCCTCTTCCTGCTGGCCATCAGCGCGAGGTATGCCGGCCTCTTACCCGAAAGTGCCTCAAGAACCTCCACATCCCTCTCACCTTTCGTCAAAACCACGACGCAGTCGCGCTGGCTTATCTCGAGCTTGGAGAGGTCAAAATCGAGCTCCGTTATCAGCTTGTCGGGTTCAGCCTCGAGCATAGGCATAGGGTCGATGACCCAGACCTCGAATTCTAGAGTCTTGCCAATTCTGACAAGCGCCTCCTCAACGTCATCCTTACCTCCTTGGCCGATTATGTATAGGCGCCTCGGCGGCAGTACGGGGTCGACGAAAATCTCCATAGTTCCTCCGCAGAATGTCTCAACGAATATCTCATCCCTCCCCGCAGCGGTCGCCAACCCCTTAACCGCCTCCTCGGTGCTCTCGAGATGAACCTTCACAAGCCGGGGCTCCTCCTCCCTGATAGACTCGAGCGCGACCGCGATGATTGGCCCCTCAGGACAGACCCCACCCAAGGTACCGTAAACAATCTCCCCATCATCGCTAACCACCATCTTAAACCCAGGCTTCCCAAGACTCGAACCTGAAACCCTCACTACAGTCGCAACGGCATAAGGCCTCCTCTGAGCCTCAAGCTTGGAGACAGCCTCGCCGAGAGACTTGGAAACCATGACGCCCAACAATCACAACCAACTCCCAAATATATAAAAGGGCCTCATCTAAAACCAGAATTCATGACGACCATAGTCCATCTCGACAAGAGAGTGAAATCTCTCTCCTGCAAGTCGCAGCTGAAAATCTCCGAGAATCATCCAGCGATTACGCCGATGCTAAAGACGGCTTGCCCCATGACGCTACCCACGTTACGGTGAATGTCCGGAACTTGTCGAGGGAAACGGTCATGTTGAACAGGTCAAAGGCTACGCCGAAAACTTACCACAAAAAAACGATCTTCAACTCAAAAATGTCTATTGAAGACGACACGGCGGTCGTAGTCGGGAAACGACTTAAACCGCCGATTTTCAGCGGCCCACTCTGACTACAGCTCCTACGTAAGGTTTCGTGACGCTTTTAATGTAATAAACACCGGGCTCAGTGAACTTATACCGCCACTTTTTGCCAGGCTCGATTTCGCCGGACTTAAACAGGTGTCCGGCGGGGCCATCATAGTACATGACAATGTGAGGTCTGTCGTCGTGGTTGACGAATTCGACGACCGTGTTTTTCTTGATATTGAGACCGCTAGGTGAAGCGTAGATATCATTTAAGACCGGGCTGTCGCCCATTTTCCAGCCGGAGGGTGGAGGAGCCTTCGTTTTGTTGATGACTATTCTATGTCTTCGACTCCCGCGCATTACGGCTGCAAACGGGAAAGGCAAAAGAAGAAGTGGTAAATAAAACCAAGGAGGCAGCGAGAACAAGTCAAAATCCCTAGTAAGAATCTTTGTTGAGAAGACTGTCTCAGCCCTATTGGCGTAAGTAGTCGTGAAGTAACTTTGAACGGGCCTGGGCTGTTGTGTGCTTATAGTCAGCGTTGCTACTGAATGGACTACTGCGGCATCATGTGTGGAAAATGTTTGCACCGTCTCTAGTATCCGTGATATCGTAGTTGTTTCGGAAAAAGTCGTAGTGAAGAAGCTCGGCTAGTTAACAAAGGTTGTAGAATTATTGTGCCCACCAGTTCTTTCCCGGACGTAAGGGTCGTCATGCCAAACTAAGAGTTGCGGAGAGCCGCGTTCTATGTTAAGGGAGTGGGAGCGGTTGCGTGTCGCCATTATTTATATACGCGTTCCAGCTCGGGTCTGTCTCTGAATTGGCGGCGCATTTATCCCTCATTACCGGTTGATGCTGGTGGGTAAAGGTTATTTAATGGTAGAATAGACCGATTTCAGAAAATGACGCAGGTGGTATTGACCTTCGACCCCTCCTTAGGGCACATGTTCCATAATTTCCCGCTTCTCAGCTTCCTTCCCTGCGCGCCTGTGAGATTTGTCCCGCCGCCCATTTACAGGTATCTGAGTAGGCCGGAGGTCCCGGCCGATGAATATGGGAGGGCCATTCTCGCCCCTTACGGCATCAGGAAGCTGGAGGCCTGCCTCAAGAAGAGGTCGACGCTCAGGGCTGAGGTGGTTCATCCCAAGTATCTTGAGAGGCATATCCGGGAGGATACGGAGCTTATAGCAGTTAACACGATGGACCCACTCGGCATCGGGCCCCTTACGATAATGTTCAACAACTGTGGTCGTGAGAAGTCTTGGGTTGCTTATGAGTTTGAGACCCTCATACACTCGATAAACGTTCTGAGAAGAGAGAGATGTCCTAAAGCGAAGCTGGTTGTAGGTGGTGCAGGTGAGTGGGAGTTCGAGATTCGGCCGGAGATGATAGACGCTTTCGAAATTGACCACGTGGTTCAGGGCGAGATGGATGATATAGTTCACCTCCTCTTCGAGCAGCTAATAGAGGACTCCTTGGACAACTCCATCTTCTTCCACGGCTTCAAATCGACCGTCTTCGACCGGCGGGGCCGAGCGACAATAAACTATGTGAAGGACCCGCAAGGCCGCTTCATAACCCGTAATCCGTTCTCCAAATATAAGCTCCCCAAGATAAGCGACATTCCCACAATAGTCGGCGGCGTTATCAGCGGGCAGGTAGAAATTATGAGGGGCTGTGGATTGGACTGTGACTTCTGCGAAGTCACGACCAGACCCCTCCGATACTATCCGCCTGAGAAGGTCCTCGAGGAGGTGAAGGTAAACCTGAGATACGGAGTTAGAAACGCTTGGTTCATAACGGATAACCAGTGGGCCTATATGCTGAGGGACCCTGACTATTGGCCGAATAAGGAGGCCATCGAGAGGCTCTACAGAACCGTGATGTCTTACAACGGCGTGGTTCACGCGAATCCGATGCACGCCACAATTGCTCCGCCCGCAGCGGACCCAGAGCTTGTGATGATGATTGCTAAGTTGGTGAGGGCTGGTCCGGGGAAGCACATTGGCGTTCAGATAGGCCTCGAGACCGGGAGTGACCGTCTCGTTCTGAAGCACATGAATAGGAAGGCGCTGCCTTTCAGAGTGGGTGTTGACGCAACATGGACTGAGATTGTGATTGAGGGGCAGAAGGCGTTGAACGCAGCTTACTGGCTTCCAGCATATACTATAATCTTTGGGTTAAGCGGTGAGACAGATGAAGATGTCTGGGACACTATAGGGCTAATTAACTACATGGCATCGCAGAACCTACTTTTCACAGTTACGCCGATGGCCCTCGTCAGTCTGGGCTCCCTGCGAGGAAACCAGAGTCTCACCGATGTCTACGCTAACCTGACACCGGCCCAAGCCGCCTTAATCTATGTTAGCTGGAGAAACACGAAGAGGATGGCCGAACTTCTTGCGTGGAGGCTCGGTAAGGATAACCCGCTCCTAAAGCTCGTGACCGGTGGCATCTTGACTCTCGGAGCAAACTTCTGGCTAAACTCTATTGAGCGGTATTTCAGAAAATTTAACCCGGAGGCGGTCAGAGCTATTGAGAAGGCCAAAAATTACATGGAGGTTTATTCCAGGGGCACAGACTTTAACAAGCTTAGGGAGAGGTTTAAAGAGATTAAAAGTAGACCGGCAATCCTCAGCTGATGCTGGTTCGGGCCCGGGCCTGCCGCCTCCTCGACTCGTAGATGGTGGTCTGTATTGTTTCTTTAACTTGGCCCGGGAGGATTGATGATGAGAGCCACATACCGAACGCTCTCCTCTCGTAGGAGTCGCTGGGTCTCTTGAACACGATTAGCCTCTTTATTGCAGAGTAGATACGGTTACTGCTATGTAGCCTCGGAATGTAGTATATTCTGAGTAGCCTCTCGTTTCCGAACCTCGCTCGCGGCCTCGCAAATTTTCCAAGCCTCATCTCGGCGAAGCTCAGCAGACCTGAATATACTAGCTTGTTCAAAGTGGCTTGAACCGTCGCAACCTTACATCTAGCCTTACTCGCAATGAGTCTAGCCGGCGAGGGGCCATACCTCTTAAGGGTTGTGACGACTCTCTGGGTGGCTGAACTCCTAATCATTACACGCTGCTGTGCATATTTCGACATACTTTGATTTAAATCTATTCAAGCTCCTGTCTAGCATAATACGCGCCTATAAGCCCGCATCACATTTTTAGGGCGAGTGGCAAGTCTCAGCGTCGCGGGGTGAGTTATTTCGGGCCACCGCTCTATAGGCCCCTCAAACAGGCTCCCCACCGGTTTGAGGAGCTTGGATTCCGCGTTCGGGGGGCTTGAGGCTCGGAGGCTCTATACGGTTGTGGGTGAGGAGAAGAGCGGGAGGACTACGCTGGCGTTGCAGGTGGCTTCGATAGCCTCGGGACGAGGTCTTGAGGTTTTTTGGCTTGACTGCGGTGGCAAGCTCCACCCGGCTAGGTTGAAGTCTCTCATGGACTGGTGGGGTGCGGATTTAACTAGGATAAAATTCTCTATGCCCGAGAACTTCTCTGAGCAGCTGAGGCTGGTTATTTGGGCTTGCGACTATGCCATGGAACCTGGGCTAATCGTCTTGGACGACTTCACTTATTTACACAGGGTGGAGGCCACCGGCGTTCCGTCGCGAGACAAGTGGATATACAAGATGCTCGCATTCCAGTCTGCCCTGCTCAGGGAGGCCACTAGGACCCGCGACATTACGGCTATTGCCGTCTCGGATATTCACGAGAAGCCTGGGCTTGGAGTTCCTCAGCCAGTGGCAGGCTCCATAGTCTCCTACTACTCGGATGGCGAGCTTTGGCTCCAGTCCGTCGAGGCAGGGTTGAGGTTGTTGAAGCTCAAGGTTGGGGAGCGCTCGGTGAGTCTCCGCGTGCGTATCTTCGAGGGCGGCTTCTTGGAGGATTAGCTATATCTTCGCGGAGAAGCCTGAAAGAAGTCCGAGCGCGGAGAATAGTATTAGAAGTGAGGCGCCGAGAGCGGCGTAGCCTGTCGCCCTGTCCGATAGCCGTCCAGTCGAGGCGTAATAAAACAGCACGAACCCCGTCAAGCCGAGAACATAGTAGAGTGAGACGACTATGAACTCGGCTACAGTCTGCACGGTCTGCGATGGGGCGAATATCTCGCGACCGTAGAACGTAGCGACGTTACCCGTTGAGACAAAGACTAACCCGCTGGCTACAAGTATCACCGTAAGCATCAGGACCGCGGCGAGTATATTCCTTCCCTTAACAACCCATTCCAGAGAGAGGATAGCGCTTAAAGTTCTCTTAACCCTCTCCAAACCACAGAGAAGGTGTGACCCCCCAATATAACCTTAGAACCGACCCGCCACCATCAACCGCCAGCAACCATGCATATCCTTCCGCCTCTACCGTTTATATCGTCCTGCCTCAATATTGCTAGGAAAATGGCTAGGACGGTCAGCACAATTCTCGGGAAGGTCTCAGATACCATACAGGCCGTGGATAAGAAGATTGGGGGGAGGCAGTTCTACGCCACCTTCGCCGTCTTGCTAATAGCAGTCGCCGTGACTTTCATGTCACGGTCCCTACCGGCACGGTGGGGCTTCATCTTAAGTGAGTTCGACCCTTGGTGGCACTTTAAAGTCGGCACGATGATTATCGAGCGAGGCTGGGCTGGGTTCTTCGAGTACGCCGGCATGGTCGACCAAAGGAGCTGGTATCCGACGGGCCTCCCAATCGGCAAGACCTTCTACCCAGGTGTCTCATTCACGTTCGCATTCATCTACCTCGCCCTATCCTCAATCGGCATCAACGTAGATTTGATTGAGCTTGCATCGACTCTACCAGTCGTATATGGCATCATAGCCATCGTCGTCACTTTTCTGTTGGCGAGATATGTTCTGGGGACAGCACCGGCCCTAGCCTCGGTCCTCCTCCTGTCCATGAGCTATGCGCATATCTCTAGGACCCACTTGGGCTGGCTCGACGACGAGGCCTTAGCAATACCACTTATGCATGCGGCTTTCCTCACCTACCTCGCCTCCATCGACGAGAAAAGGACATTGAAGGGGGCGCTTATACTGGGCCTCCTTACCGGACTGCTGCTCGGATACACAGGCGCTACGTGGGGGGCTCACAGGTTCCCCATCATGGTTGTCTTCATCTTCACGGCTCTCCTCGTCTTCATGGGCCGGTTCAGGCCTCAGCTCCTGGCAAGCTTCATACCTCTGCTCGCCTCGACCACCCTAATACTGATAAGCGTCCCGAAGCTCGGAGTGGGATACCTCCTCGAGGTCACGCTTCTATCAGGCTATTTCGCCTTAGCGTATGTTGGGTTGGCTGCCGCGTTTTACAGGGTCTGGGGAGGTGAGAAGGCTGTATTGGTGTTGCGGGGTCTGGCGCTAGGCCTCTTAGCGGTTTTAGCTCTCCTAGTCGCCGCGGCCGTGGCGAACCTGCCCGGATTGAAATTTCTCTCCGTGGTGCTTCCCCAGCTGAGGGGGGAGCTTGTCATAATAGCCTCGGTCGCCGAGAACCAAGCAGCGACTTGGTCAACCCTCTTCAACGACTTCGGATTCACGTTAGCACTAGTCCCCTTCGGCATCTTCCTACTCATCAGGAGGGGTGGAGACGGTGACTTATTCCTAGTACTCTACGCCCTCTTCTCGCTATACTTCGCCTCATCACTCGTGCGACTGGCCCTACCCACCTCGCCTATCGTCGCGATACTCTCCGGCTTCGTCTTGACAGAGATGCTGGTCATGGCTTCGAGGAACTTCGTCTCGGTCCGCGGCCCGAGGCTGAAGAGGGCTGGTGAGCGGAGGTTCCTTATTGCGGTCCCGCTTATTGTGATGATGCTGATATCTATCCACTATCTCCCGAGGGCTATGGGGAACACTTGGGGATTCTCATCTCTAGACGCAGCATACACGCCGAGCACAATCACTTCAGCCTCTCTTCCGGTTGGTAGAGATGCGGTGTTCACCGACTGGCTCCGGGCTGTGGAGTGGATGAGGAACAACCTCCCAGACGATGCTGTCGTGGCCGCTTGGTGGGACTATGGTAACTGGATATCGATTGTAGCCAATAAAACATCCTTAGTCGATAACACGACCGTCGACAACCTGAAAATAGCTAAGGTCGGCTACGCCTTCCTATCGCCAACCAACGTAAGCTTGAGGATATTCAAGGAGATGGGCGCCACTCACGTCCTGATTTTCATCACACATAGGCCGCAGACAGGCGCCACCGATTATCCGAGGCTCCTCTACTACGGAGACGAGTCCAAATGGTTCTGGATGCTCCGTATCGCCAACCAGCACGCCCGAGAGCTGGGGCTGACCCCCATAAGCGAGGCGGCACTCCTCGGCCCAAACAGGGACCCGATAAACCCGACAGAGCAGTTCTGGACCTCCACAACTCTCGGCCAAATGATCCCCTTCAAGCCAAGACAGACCTCAGACCAGTTCGGAAACATTATCACGGCACACTACTACGAGCCGACAAACTTGGACGGATACAGTCTGGTCTTCTCGTCCTCGGCACCATACACGAGCCTCGCCTACGTATACATCTACGAGATAACTGGCTAGCCGATGTAGGATGGCGCGCCGCCTTCCCGGCCCATCTCCTCAAAAAACTTACTAGCCTCCTCTAGCAGCCGCCGCTGCTTCTCTATCTCAGCGTCAAGCTTCGACGTATCGATGGGTATGCCGAGATACTCTGAGAGTATCGCGAGCACTTTCTTCGCTGAGGCGAGGTCAGGGGCGAGGCCCATCGTGTCGGATATGAGGACGTCCATGGGCTTGCTGCTTAAGTGAAATCTCAGCATCAGCGATGATGCAAGCCTATCGACTGGGAGAGTGTCGATGTTTGTCGCAACCTTAGCACCAAGCCTGACCAGCCTCCTCACACTCTCCAAGTCGGTGGAGGATGCATAGACATCCCCAGACGCGCTGACTCTACCACTCGTAAGGAACACAAATCGCCTAATCCTGAGCTGCGACAGATAATTGAAGAGGAGCTCAGAAATCTCCTCGCCAGCCTCCGTTGTCTCGACGATGAAATTCCTAGAGATGATTATCAGTGCCTGCCTCGAGTCTATGCGCGGCCTCGCGAGGAAGACCTCTATTTTCGGAGGCGAGGCAACTCCCTCGTTGTTTATCAGCGTGACTTGGGGGAAGTGGGGTGAGTGAATCTCTGCTGTCTTGAGCGTCTCTAAGCTCTCCTGCAGGATGCTTGAGACGATGAGTGCGACGACCCCTGGCCCGCCTCCCGCATCTATCACTACGTATTCCATGTCGTCTGCAGGCACCTGCGCGAGCTCGTTGAGCCTTGTCTCCCTCAACTCTACCATGAACCCCATCCCCCGCGCTATTAATGCATCAACTCATCACGGCCGACGCTGGCCGAGTGTTTTAGTGCAATCTTCTTTGTGTAGGTATATTCGATTTAAATACAGCAATTATTCCGCAATAATAAGAAGTGCCATGAGCGGAAGAGCTGAGACTCCCGTTCTAGTCTCGACCGATTGGGTTGAGAAGAACCTCGGTAGCCCCTATGTCAGGGTTGTGGAGGTTGACTATGACCCTCAGACCGCCTATTTCCAAGGCCACGTTAGTGGGGCGGTGCTCTGGGACTGGAGGAAGGACATCAACGACCCCATCGAGCGTAACATCATAAGCAAGGAGGGGTTTGAGTCGCTCTGCTCGAGGAGTGGAATATCGAACGATACGCACATCGTGCTTTATGGGGACTTTAACAACTGGTTCGCCGCCTTCGCCTTCTGGGTTGCGAGGCTCTACGGCCATGACAAGCTCAGCATTATGGACGGCGGCAGGAAGAAGTGGATGATTGAGGAGAGGGAGCTTGTGAAGGAGATTCCAAGCTATCCCCCATCAAGCTACAGAGTCTCCAAAATCCGCTATGAATATAGAGTGCTTCTACCTGATGTCCGTGCGAGGCTTGGAAGCCCAACGGTCGCGCTTGTGGATGTGAGGTCGCCCGACGAATACACGGGAAAGATACTTGCTCCTCCCGAATATCCGACCGAGCACGCGCAGAGGGGAGGCCACATCCCAGGTGCAGTAAACATACCTTGGGCTCGCGCACTCAACGATGATGGGACATTCAAACCCATCGAGGAGCTGAGGAAGCTCTACGAGGCGGCCGGCGTTACAGCCGACAAGGAGGTCATAACATACTGCAGAATCGGGGAGAGGTCCTCCGTTACTTGGTTCGTTCTGAAGGAGCTGTTGAAGTATCCAAAGGTCAGGAACTATGACGGCAGCTGGAGCGAATGGGGAAACGTAGTCGGGACGCCAATAGAGAAATAGTCCATGACGAGCATCTCGGAGTAGTATGGAAGAGTTTCGGGGCTGCCTATTCTCGGAGAGCGACTTATACTTTCTCGAGGAGATGCTTTGGCTCCGACCCAAAGCAAATAAAACGCTTCTACTTGGAGTGCTACCCATCACACAGACACTCTGGGGCAAGATAACGTCAATCAAGGCCAAGAAGCCCGGCGAGGAGGTTGCCGCGAACAGGGCCATCTGCTTCATTGAATCGCGGAGATTCACAGGAAATGTGAGGGCGCCCTTCGAACTCAGAATCGAGCGGATAAACTCTAGGATTGTAGCTGAGCCGTGGAAAATGCAGGAGGGCCCCGGAGAATCGGCTTGGCTCTGCGAAGTCACGGCTTTAAAGGAGGGCTACATGTCTAGATTGAGGAGCTGGTCTGAGGTCCGTGATGACGTTCGGAGGATGATAGAGGAGAGGGGAATAGTCTGCTTCAAGCATGTTCCGGACTACGTTCACGCTGCGGTTGGCATTGACTGTAGCCAGCTTTTAATGGTCCTCTCAGATAGGCTGGAGGGGATGCCTGAGGGGAGTGTAATTCACATAGTTGCAGACTATAACGTGGGTGCTGAGAAGGACTTGGAGAGGTGGAGCCAAGTTACGGGGAATGAGGTTCTCGACTTCAGGGTTGAGAAAAGGCTTGCCCACGCCTTGATTAGGCGTAAGACCAGCGGATAGTAGGAAATTAAACTTTTATTTCACAAGCCACGTCTCGGAGATGAATGACGCTACTGAAGAGCAGCCTCGGCTATATGAATCATGTTATTAAAAACCTCTCGGAGATTAACATCAACCAAGCCGCGGAGCTATACCGCGACCTCAAGTCAGCGGGTGTCATCGTCCCACATGGCGAGGGGCGGAGCAAAGGCGCCGTGAGCATAGTGTGCAGCGAGCTGGCTAAGATGGACCGGGGAAAAGTTATCGTGGACAGGGGCGACGTGGGCTTCCCCGATAGGAGGTTCGACCTTGCGGCACCAAAGTTGAAGCAGAGGTTTGGGCGGGTCAGCCTCCTGATTCTCTCCGGAAGCGGCAGGTCACTCATGCCCCTCGTCGACGCTCAGAAGCTGGCGCTCGTAATCTCTAGGTCGGAGAAAATGGGTGACTATACGATAGACGTAGTCACTAGTGACCCTGATTCTCCGCTCGGCAAGCTTGGACAGAAGTATGGGACGTGCACCTTCGTTAAGGGGCGGATGGTGTCCGAGGAGGAGAGCTCGACCTCGGAGTTCAAGCAGTACGGTATCCTCGAAGACATTTTCATTCTAAGCTCACTGGTTCTTCTGCAGGCGGTGGCCGAGTGCATCTACGAGGACAGCGACCCGCTCAACATATCCGTGAAGATTAATCAGCTCCTTTACGAGATTAACGAAGTTGTCGAGAACGTGGCTCAGTCAGACTTCATGCGGACACTTATCGAGTTGTTGGAGCGGAGGCACACCTCTTTCTTGGCGGGTCTCGGTAGCAGCCAAGAGGTTGCTAAGATGACAGGTGTAAGGCTTGGGCATGTTAAGAGGGCTATTGGAGACCAAGTGTATGTGGCTGGCGACTCGAATGTTCCTCCTCCGCGGGCTGGTGACGTCCTGATAGCCATCTCGCACAGCGGCGAGACTGAGGTGGTGGCCTCATGGTGCAGAACTTTCAAGAAGATGGGGGGATACGTTGTCTCAATCGTCGGCGCCGAAGGCTCAACAATCGGCTCACTATCAGACCAAACCCTCTACATCCCCTCAAGATACTCGTCCGGCAGGCCGAACGACTTCTACCTCAAGGCCGCATTCGCCACAAGCCCCATTCCCCTCTTCCTTGTCGACAGGCTCCAAGAGAGAGGCCTCAAACTACCAGAATACATACTCCGCTGGTATCATTCAATTATGGCTTAAGCGCTCCAATCCAACTCCTACCTACACTCAGCAGCCAAGCCCCAACAATAAGCGGTGGAAAAGCGCCGAATATGATGAATACACCCGCATCCCCTAAGGTAGTAACGTAGAGAGAAGTGAGTGGCGCGCCTAGGGCGACGCCTAAAAGGCTCGCCGACTGATTCAGACCTGAGCCGAGCCCACGGACTTCGCCGGGCAAACTCACTACGAGGTAGCTGGATGAGAGTATTATCGTGCCTAGTGAGATGCCGAATATCGCGGAAGCGACTACTCTGAATGAAAGCGAGCCCGCCCCTAGCTCTATCGTCAGGGCGGACGCGGCTGTCGCGGCAAGGCCTATGAGAAGCGGAGCGAGCGGTGTTCTCTTTTCTGCGAGCCTCGCTGAAAGTGGCATAACTGGAATCGAGACGGCGGTTGAGAGTGCCATGAATACGCCTATCTGGGCGGCGGCCCCCCTCTCATCTAGCCCGAACCGGTCTATCAGTATTGTTGGAAGTGTTCCAATAATTCCGCCGATTAGTAGATACATGCTCAGGGTGCTGGCCATGGAGATCGCCACACGTGGCGCGTATTTTTTTATGAGACGAGCCCCTCCCCGCCCCCTGCCCCCCGCCGAGGCCCAGGCAGGCAGGCCCTTAAAGGTTGTCGCTAGACATCCAGCTATGAGAACGCCGATCAGGACATAGACTGGTTGGAATCCGAGGGTCGCGACGAGGCCGCTGGCGGAGGCTGAGCCCAAAATTATTGCGAGAGCCACGAATATCCAGAAGAGGCTGAGGGGCTGCCCTAGGTTCCTAGTGAAGACATCTCCGATTAACGCCAGCGCGGATGGGACTATGAGGGAGTCGAATACCGCGTGGAATATTCTCGTGGCGAGAAGGACGCTTGCGTTGGGAGCGAGGGCGTAGAGCGCCATAACTAGCAGGTCGCCGGCCAGGCCAAGCGCTACGACCCGCCGACGACCAAACACGTCAGAGAGGTAGCCTGAGAATATTATCATGGGTATGGAGACGAGCGAGTATATGCCCGAAATTAGGCCTGCCGTGAAGACGTCGGCGCCCAAATATCTCGCATAGGCCGCGATTATCGGCGAGATCATCGAAGTATCGATTAGAGCCACGAAACCCACCGCGCCTAGGACCGCGTAAATCGTTTTGGAGTAACCACCAATAAGTTGGCCCATTTACGCGGATTCGACAATAATCAAGATATAAACACGCCTAAACAACAACAAACTTAAGTTAGAGAAAAAAGTAGAGCTGGGTGTGGGGAGCGTTTTAGCGTAGGCCACGCCCGACCTTCTAAGCGGCTCGGGCGATTGGGAGTGGCGTGCTGAGGGCGTCCGGCCTAAGCCTCCGCCCGTACACACCCACCCCATCAACCCCCTCTTCTAGGGGAGCCCTCGTCAAGGCCCAAGGCCCGTTGCCAGGCCCTATAGGCCTCGATTGGCCGCCTATTTTTGGGAGTGGCTTCGGGCTTAGATGCTTTCAGCCCTTATCCACAGGGGCGCGGCTGCCCGGCGTCGCCCTGTAGGACGACCGGTAAACCGTTGGCCCCGGCCCTCCGTTCCTCTCGTACTGGGAGGACCTTTCCCTCAGGCGGCCCGCACCCCCAGTAGGTAGAATCCGATCTGTCTCACGACGGTCTAAACCCAGCTCACGTTCCCCTTTGATAGGCGAGCAGCCTCACCCTTGGCCCCTGCTGCGAGGCCAGGAGGGGAAGAGCCGACATCGAGGTACCAAGCCGCGGGGTCGATGGGGACTCTCGCCCGCGACGAGCCTGTTATCCCTGGGGTAACTTTTCTGACACCACCGGCCCCTACTGGTAGGAGCCGATGGATCGCTAGGCCCGGGTTTCCCCTCAGGACCCCTTGCGTTCGAGGGTCCTGTCAGGCCGGCTTGTGCCCTTGCACTCTACAGCGGGTTTCTGTCCCGCCTGAGCCGACCTTTGGGCTCCTCCGATATCTTTTCGGAGGAGTGCCGCCCCAGCCAAACTGCCCACCAGCCGTTGTCCCAGGGTCAGGCCCTGGTTAGCGGGGCAGCCCGGAGTAGCCGGTGTTACATTGGCGCCTCCGCAGGCCCCCGGAGAGGCCTGCCTCGACGGCTCCCGGCTACGCTATGTACTCCAGACCGCTCCGCAGCAACTGGCTGCAGTAAAGCTCCACAGGGTCTTCTCTCCCCACTGGGGGCTCGTGGACTGTTCGCCCACGTTATGTGGGTTCACGGGGCTCCAGGCCGGGACAGCGGGGCCCTCGTTGATCCATTCATGCACGTCGGAACTCACCCGACAAGGCATTTGGCTACCTTAAGCATTCCCGACAGGTGGTCGGGGTTGGACCATATCATCACCCGTTAAGGGTGCGCGGCGTATGGTCTCTGAGGATCCCGCCCTCACTCAAAATCTCTTGTAGCCTTCTCGACTTTTCTGGATGTTGGAAGCCGACTTTCTCGGCGAAGCTGGTTACATCGTTCCATCCCTTCACAACGAGGCGCCACTGAAAGTGCCTTCCGCCTGCTTGAGGTTGCTTTCGGTGATATGTGCAGTGCACCGTGTTCCTTTCGAGAATCTTATGGGCCTGAACTATAACGGACCTTGCGACCATGTCGATGCCGACGTACGGGTATCTGTATTCTCGGCCACCGTGAATCTGCACATCGACGCCGCAGTAGCCTTCGCTATCAAACAACCCTTTCACCACTTGGATGTCGTCTCTGAAAAGTGGAGGAATCTCGGCATTAACGAGTTTACGTCCTTTTGGGAATCCGGCTTTCAGAAGGAAATCGTGAACTCTCTTTGTTTTGCTGGAGACAATGTATTGATTTTTTCCGGCTCTCCGTATGCTCGGCTTGATGCCGAACAGCTCCTCCACGACTGAAGCGACATAATTCGCGAACTCCACGTTAGAGTCTCTGCAAAAGACGGTGTAGTAATTCCCATAAACACCACCATCACCCAGCATAATACCGATGATGTAGGCAAGGCTCAAGCCTCTTCTCTTGACTACCCTGTATGTCGGCCGTTTTAGCTGTTTCATCGGACGGTTTCCTGCGGGTTGGACTCACCGGACACGGAGTTTTTACCCAGATTCGAGGGTATCCGCGCCCTCCTCCTTCCCCGCATACAGCCGCGTTTAACGACCCCCTTAAGCTCGAGGGTCAGAGTTACCCCCGGCGCTAACCGGCCCTTATCCCGGTTGGACCCGGGGTTCAGGTACCGGTGCTGGCCAGGATTGAGGAGCCGTTCAAAGCCTTTCGGCCTAGCGGCTCCCTATGTTTTTATTAAACAGTCAGGACCCCCTTGTCACTGCGACCTACCAACCCACCCTCACCGGGCAGGAAGGCAGGCACCCCTTCTCCCGAAGTTACGGGGCTAATTTGCCGAGTTCCCTAGCCCGGAGTAACCCCAGACGCCTTGGCCTTCTCAGCCAGGGGCACCTGTGTCGGATCTAGGTACGGTCTCCTGGAATCGTTCCGGTCTCCCTTTTCACTGGCCCCAGGGT
>JANXDI010000014.1 GCA_025059595.1 Candidatus Calditenuaceae archaeon
GTTAGACTTGTTAACCTTTACAAACGTTTCGATAAAGTCTTGGCCGTAGATGGAGTCTCGCTCGATATTCCTGACGGTGACTTTGTGGTTCTACTCGGGCCCTCGGGCTGTGGTAAAACTACGACGCTTCGCTGCATAGCTGGTTTGGAGACTCCTGAAAAGGGTGAGATATGGATCGGTGATACGGTGGTTAATGATCTTCCTCCTAAGGATAGGGATGTTGCAATGGTCTTCCAGAACTATGCGCTCTATCCACATATGAGGGTTTACGACAACTTGGCCTTCCCGCTTAGGATGCGGAAGGTTGAGAAGAATGAGATTGACAGACGGGTGAAGGAGGTCGCGGACCTTCTAGGAATTAAGCATCTCTTGGATAGGAAGCCTAGGCAGCTTAGCGGTGGTGAACAGCAGAGGGTTGCTCTTGGCAGGGCGATTATTAGGAGGCCTAGGGTTTTCCTCATGGATGAGCCTCTCAGCAACCTTGACGCGAAGCTGCGACTATTCATGAGGGCTGAGCTAAAGAGGCTACAGAGGGAGCTCAAAACAACTACTGTGTATGTGACTCACGACCAAGCCGAGGCGATGGCGATGGCGGATAAGATCGCGGTGATGAATAAGGGCAAGGTGCAGCAGTACGACGACCCTAGCACCATCTATAACAGGCCGGCCAACACCTTTGTTGCCACCTTCATAGGTAGCCCGCCAATGAACATGATAAAGGCAACTTTGAGGCAGGAGGGTGGAGCTGCGCTACTTGACGCGGGGTCCTTCAGCTACGTCCCGTCACAGGTATATTCTGAGATTATCTTGAAGAATGCCAAGTCGTCTGAGGTCTTTCTGGGTGTGAGACCTGAGGATATTCAGATATCCGTTACGAAGGCTCCGAATTCTCTCTTTCTAAGCGAGGTATACGTTGTTGAGCATCAGGGGGCCAATATGGTCGTGGACCTTAAGATAGACTCTGAGATTATTAAGGCGATTACTCAGCCCATGCCACTGAGTATAGGTCAGAGGGTTTGGGTTGGGTTTGACGAGGAAAAGACACATGTTTATGATGGTGGGACGGAGCAGTTAATCGTGTAGCGTGCTAGCTGCTTCCGAGGTTCTTGACAAGGAGTTGTAATCCTTTTCTCAGGTCTTCCTCGCCCAAGCCCACTGATATCCTGATGTATTCGGGATAGTCGCCAAATGCCGTTCCAGGCGCTACTGCTACTCTCGCCTTTTCGAGGAGGTTGAGGGCGAACTGGGCGGAGTCGAAGCCTCTGTCCCCTATCTTCGGGAAGACATACATTCCTCCATCCGGCTTAACGTATTTTAAGCCTATTCTGTCAAGTTCTCTGCAAACTATCTCTAGCCTCCTCTTCATCGTTTCGCCATACAGCCTAGGAGTCTCCATGTCCTTCGTGGCTTTTAGGGCTGCCATCTGAATGAACTCGGGGACGCATGTCACGAGCTGGGATAGTATTCGCGCAGCTCTGTCCGCCACTTCTCTGCTTGCTACGAGATAGCCTATTCTGTATCCGGTCATTCCCCAACTCTTCGAGAACGAGTTTATCATTACTGTCTTCTCATATCCGCATTGGAGGGCTGAGGTGAACTCGGTGAAGCAGTAGTCCATGTATACTTCGTCGCTGACGAGGTATGCGTCTCTTCGTCTCGCCTCGTCGACGAGTTCGGCAATCTCTGAGGGTTTTAGGGTGACGCCTGTGGGGTTGTTGGGGTAGTTGATGAAGACTGCCCGGGGATTGTGTCTCACAAGCTTCTCCAAGTCTTCGCTAATGGGTCTCCACCCTTCCTCCAGATTCGTGTGTAGTATGAGTGTTCTGGCGTGCATCATCTCTACCACCTGCTTATAGAGGGGCCATGAAGGGTCTATTACGACGGCTTGGTCGCCCGGCTTCAGGGTGGCTGCTGCGGCTAGATACGTGGCAAACCGGCCTCCGGGTGTGACAACTATTTGGTCCTCTGAGATGTCTACGCCGATTTTTTCGCGGAGCAGGCCGCTTATCGCTTTTCGTAATTCAGGCCTACCCTTGGCCTCTCCATAGGCCGCGTATCCGTGGAGTGCGGCCCAAGTTAGTGTGTCCGCTACTTGGTGTGGGGCTCCAAAGTCTGGCTCACCGACTTCGAGATGATATATTTTCTCGCCGCTCATCTCCATCTGCTTGGCCCTTCTGAAGATGTCCATGTGTGTTATCTTGGGCTTCTCTTTTGGCTGCTGTATGGATACCGCGTCTTGGATTAGGAGGCTGAGTATTCTATGGGCTGACTCCGTGTCTAGCCCGCTCTCGACTGCTATCCTTGTGACGTGGGCCCTTAGCTCAGCCTCCGCATCTAGGTCTATGGCGCTTACGTTTAGGCGTCTCTTAGCCTCCCCCAGCCTCTCAGCGAGCCTCCTTCTCTTCGCTACGGCGCGGATAATCTCCTCCGTTACGGCCCTTATTTCCTCTCTAAGACGCTTGACTTCATCCATGCTCAGCGGTCATGCACCTCGGAGGACTGGGTGTATGAGGCCGGCTCTGAGCGCGTGGTCTGCGAGTACGATGCCGACGACAGCCTCGACGACCGGCACGGCCCGGGGCACGACACAGGGGTCATGTCTTCCCGTCACTACAACTTCCTCCATAACGCCCTTCTTAATGTTTAGCGTATGTTGTGGCTTTGAGATTGAGGCTGCAGGCTTGAAAGCGACCTTCACGACGATTTCTCTGCCTGTTGAGAGGCCTCCGACTATTCCGCCTGCGTTGTTGGTTAGTGGCCTGACGTTGCCGCCATTTATGCCTAGTGGGTCATTATGCTCTGAGCCCCTCAACTCGGCTGCCTTGAACCCAGCTCCGAACTCGACGCCCTTTACTGCGGGGATGCTGAAGAGCGCCTTTGACAGGTCGGAGTCGAGTGAGTCGAAGACTGGTTCGCCGAGGGCGGGTGGGACGTTTAGGGCGATGCATTCTACGACGCCTCCGACCGAGTCTCCGGAGGCGCGGGCCTCTAGTATCGCGCGTTTCATGGCCTCGGCGGCCTCTTGGTCTGGGCATCTCACCTCGTTGCTCCACCTCCTCTCCCTGACTGTTTCTGCGGGGAGTGGCTTAGCCTCGATTCCCGCTATCCGCTTGGTGTAGGCGAGAACCTCGACGTTCAGCGTCTCTCTCAGGAGCTTCAGAGCAACAGCGCCCGCCATCACGTATCCAGCTGTTATTCTTCCGGAGAATCTTCCGCCACCCCTGTGGTCGTTATATCCCCCATATTTGAGCCGCGCTACGTAGTCGGCGTGTCCCGGCCTCGGCGTCTCCAGAACCTTGTCGTAGTCCTTGGAGATGATGTCTTTGTTCCAGATTAGCATGGCGATGGGGGCGCCGGTTGTGTAGCCGTTGAATACTCCGCTTAGAATCTCTACGCGGTCCTCCTCTCGCCTCTGTGTTGTGACAATTGACTGGCCGGGTCTTCTCAGGTCGAGTAGGGGCTGAATGTCCTCCTCGGAGAGCTTCAGGCCTGCCGGGCATCCATCCACTACCACGCCTACGCATCGCCCGTGGCTCTCCCCGAAGCTCACCACCACGAACCGCTTACCGAGGATGTTTCCGCTCAAATCTTCTCGACCTCGCATCCTAGGGTCTCTAGGTCTTGGAGGAAGGTTGGGTAGGAGACGCTTGCTGACTCCGGGTCTAGGACCTCTATGCCACCACGAGTGGCTAGTGAGAGTAGGGTGAATGCCATGAAGAGGCGGTGGTCTCCCCGCGGGTCGAGCCTCGCGGCCTTCAGCCTCCCGCCTTCCACTACCAGTCCGTCTGGGAGCTCTCTGACGCGGATGGACGTCTTGGACAGCTCCGCGGCAAGCACGGCGATTCTATCGCTCTCCTTAAACCTCGCATGACCCACGTCGCGAATCCTAGTTTCGCCATCCGCAACAGCTCCTAAGACTGCGACTATGGGTAGGAGGTCGGGCGAGTCTCTGAGGCTGACATCGACACCTCTAAGACTGGACCCGACAACCTCCACGAAGCCCTCGCCCTCCTTTACTTCCGCTCCCATGTTCCTCAGGACCTCGACGACCTTGTAGTCTGCTTGTGGTAGCCTAGGGTCGAGCCCTGTTACCCTAACTCGGCCACCCGCTACCATGGGCGTGGACATCACAAACCCTGCTAATCCATAGTCGCCGGGTACTGTGAAGCCTGCGGGCCTGTAGCCGCGCGGCGTGGTCGTGAATTTCCGGTATCCTGCCCTCTCGACCTCGACTCCAAATTGTTTTAGGACGCTAAGTGTGGCGTCGATGTAGGGTTTGGAGACCAGTTCGCCCTCTATGTTCACGCTTACGGGCCTCTCCGCCGCGGAGCCCGCGATGATTAGCCCGGAGATGAACTGGCTGCTGACGTCGCCTCGGATTCTGCACTCGCCACCCATCTCGCCCCCCTCGACTATCACTGGCGCTGTTCCGTCGAGCTTTGAAGACCATGCCCTTATCCCTAGCTGCCTTAGGGCGTTGAGGAGGGGCTGCATCGGTCTTCTGCGGAGGCTCTCATCCCCTGTTAGGACCGTGTATCCACTCTTCGTGAGGCCTGCTACCGATGTCATGATTCTGAGAGTTGTGCCTGAGTTCATGGCGTCTATGATGTTGTCGGGCGTTTTGGGCCGCTCTACGCCTTCAACTGTGATGTGGTCTTTCTTGAGGTTTAGCGTGGCGCCGAAGAGCTTTGCGGCGTTTATCGTGGCCTCTGTGTCGCGGGAATAGAGTGGGTTTGTTATATCGGATTTTCCGGGCGCGAGGAGGGCCGCGGTTATCGCTCTGTGCGTGTAGCTCTTACTTGGTGGTGCCTTAACCTCGCCCGAGACTCTCTCAGCCCTGACCCTTACAATCATCTCGACCCACCGCGGAGCGCCAGCCAGCTCCTAACAGCCTTCTCCATCAGTGACTTATCGGGCTCAGCTCCGAGAAAAATCTTGAAGGCCTCGGCACCCTGCTCCACGAGCATCCTTACACCATCGACGTATGTCGCTCCGGCGGCCTCGGCGGCCTTCCTCAACGGTGTGGGGCTAGGCGAGTATACCATGTCGAGAATCTTGTGGCTGCAGTTGAGGTATCCGGCCTCTATCGGGCTCTCGTGATATGTTAGGCCGAGTGGGGTGGCGTTCACGATTACCTCGACACTTGAGGCTTTCTCTCCGGCTTCGCCGAGGCCCACGACATCAACCCTGAGGCCTAGCCTATCCATCACCCTCCTCGCCAGCGCCTCAGCCCGCTCCCTACTCCTATTCGCCAATACGACTCTATCCTCACCTATCCTCCAGAGGGCGTAGATGGCTGCCGCCGCCGAGCCACCCGCTCCAAGAACCATCGCGCCGCCGAATCCCTTCCCGATGAGGGGAGAAAGACAACCCAACACTCCGGCCACGTCCGTGTTGTATCCGGCCCAGCCATCCCCCAGCCTCTTGAGTGTGTTCACGGCCCCTATCGCCTCGGCCTCCTTGGATAGCTGGGTGGCGTGGCGGGCTGCGGCCTCCTTGTGAGGTATCGTGACGTTGAGGCCCTTGAAGCCGAGGCTATGGAGTTTCTTGAGGGTCTCGTGTAGCTCCTCGGGTCTGACCTCTATCGCGATATATCTGTTGGGGAGGTCGAGTGCTCGAAGGGCGGCGTTGTGCATGACGGGTGAGGCCGAGTGCCTGATCGGATAGCCTAGAACGGCCAGGAGGGCCATGAACTTTGAAGCACCTCGAGGGCCTCGACGGCCTCTGTGAAGTTAAGCTGGCCTGGAGCGACCGGCCGGCCGGGAAGGGATGCATAAGTGAACGGCGCGCCAAGTAAAACACTCAAAATCCGCGTGAGGCTCCACCTCTCACCCATGCTGAAAGCGACAAGCCTACCGCGAAAACCGATCTCAGAGCAGAGCGCGAGGATTTCCACCGCCTCAGAGGCCTTAGCAGGGCTGTTCACAATTTTAACAATATCAGCAACCCGCAGCCCCTCCAAGACAATCCTCCGGAGCTCCCGACCGCCAAGCGACTCTCCGAGAAAGTGGCGGGAGTAGACGACCTTCACACCTAAACCACGAATCTCCTCTACGAGCCTCGAATCAGTATATACAACATCGTGCTCTAGGTCCACGAAATCGGCCGTCGGCGATACACATCTGAGAAGCTCGAGCCTCCTCTCCTCGCATCCAGCGTAGAGGCCACCCTCGCGGGTCGGCCTAATTGTAACTATTTTGCGGGCGTCCAGGCCTTCCAGCTGCTTGGCCGCCACCAAAAGGTCCCTCTCCGAAAGACCGTCGAGGCGGAGCTCGATTAGCCGCGCCCCAAGATCCAAGGCGCTGCCAACCATCTCTCCGAGTTCATGAGTATTTCTGGGGAGAAGTGAGACGCAAATCCTCTCAGCAGTGTTAGACCTCATCTATGAACTCGTCTACCTCCATCCCCATGTGCCGCGCGGCCTTGCTGGAGAGCCAGACTAGAACCTCCTCACCCCTTGAAAGCGAGGTGACATCGACTATCTCGCCCTTCGCCGTAACAAGTCTAATCGTCTCGGCCTTCTGGAGAGTCACGGAGCCAGGGGCTCCGTCCGTCTCAGCGTTTATCTGCACCATCGGCCTCCGCTCAATCTTGACGCGGCCAATCGAGACGACTCTCGCCGAGCCGTCCTTTGAGACCATGAGGACGCGCATACCTGACCTGAGCTCAGAGAGGTAGAGCGTCTTGCCGGTGGGGCCCATGGTGTATAGATGGACCGAGCCCGCATTTACTCTGAAGGGTCTCGGTGGAGTGAACTTAGAGCCGACCGACTCGTTGTGGACTAGGAAGAGCATCCGCGCCATACTCCCCACGAGAAGCCCCTCACCATACCTGAGCATCGACGTGGTGTCGACGCAGGCTCTCTCACCCATCCCTACGTCGAAGATGTCCGTGACCTTCGCAGCCCTGAGTTCAACCCTCCTCACCTGCCTCGCGAGGTCCAGTAGGAGGGTAATCTCGCTGGGACTAGATGGTCGATAAACTATGCCGTCGACGCCTCTTTCAAGCACTCCGAGCATCGTCTCAGCCTCCTCCACACCGCTTATCTTAACATAGACGCGCGTCCCAGTACCCTGAAGCCCAGCAAGTATATTTTCAAGGGGAATAATCTTAATGTCTCCAGGCTCCACGAGAATAGACGTCACGCCAGTCTTGGCGAGCCTGTAAATCTCCTCGACATCACTCGGCTTAGCCACCTTGACGGGCACGAGCTCCGTGCCAAGGGATAAAACTTTGGCGCGGGCCTTCAGTCCGTTTGGAGGAGCGCCTCCGGTGTAGAGGAGGGTCGTGGCTCCCGCGGCTGCGGCCTCCTCTGCCTCCCTCTCGTTCGAGACCTCTATTACAATCTCCTTGGTTCCCGCAGTGCTCAAGCCCTCGCCTCGCGCTCAAGCAGGCTCAAAGCGTCCTCGACGCTCCTATCCTCGATGACCACCGCTCGGAGAGCCCTGACTATCGCGGCGGGTCTCTCGTGCATGAAGACGTTCCTCCCTATCGTGACCCCCATCGCCCCGGCGTCCATAGCCTCGCGAGCCATCCTCAAGACAGCTAAGTCGTTATCCATCTTCGGGCCGCCCGCCATGACGACGGGGGCCGGACAGGAGTCCACAACCCTACTGAATGTCTCGACGCTCCCGCTGTAGGGCACCTTGACTATGTCCGCGCCAAGCTCAGCGCCAATCCGCGCAACATGCGTCAGGACATTCGGGTCGTTCGGGTCCTTAATCCCCTCACCCCTCGGATACATCATAGCTATCAGCGGGATGCCCCAGGCCTCGCACTCGTCCGCAACCTCCCCGAGCTTCCTCAGCATCTCAGGCTCAGCTTTGCTCCCTATGTTTATGTGGACCGAGAGGCCGTCCGCACCCAGCAGCAGGGCCGTCTCCGCGCCCCCGACGCGTACCTTCCAGTTCGGGTCGGGACCGAGCGATGTGCTTCCCGAGACATGTATGATGAATCCAATCTTTGGCGGCTCAGGCATCTGCTTCACGATACCCTTCTGGACGAGGAAAGCGGTTGCTCCTCCCCTCTCAACCTCCCTAATAGTCTTGTAGATTGTGTCGAGGCCCTTCATGGGGCCGGAAGTTATTCCGTGGTCCATCGGAATGCAGAGCATCCTCCCCCGCTCTGTCAGCCTAGCGAGCCTAACCTGCTTTCCCGAGACCATCCCCCCTACCTCAGCCTCCTCAAAGCGTAGAGCAGCTCGGCCGTCAGAATCGCTGAGCCCGCCGCACCCCTAATCAGGTTGTGGCTCAACGTCACGAACATCACCGTTCCAGGCCTCCTTCCCTTCCTCACCCTCCCAGTATAGACGACCATCCCCGGGACGTCGCCAGCTTCCGCATCAATACGAGGCTGAGGCCGCTCATCGTCAACAAAGACCTGTATCGGGCGTCTGGGAGCTGTCGGCAGCTCAAGCTTCTGAGGAAGACCCGTGAAGCCGGCCATCGAGTCCATGACCTCCTCCACGGATGCGTCTCTCCCAAGCTCCACATGAACGGCTTCAAGGTGACCAACAACCGTCGGAACCCTCATACAGGTCGCATCAATCTCAACGTCGAGGGGCTTGACCTCGCCGTTCGTCAGCGTCCCCAGAATCTTCCTCGGCTCCTCAGCCACCTTGGGCTCCTCACCGTCGATATACGGGATTATGTTTCCGAGAATAGCCATCGACGGGACACCGTTGTATCCCGCACCCGAGATCGCCTGCATCGTAACGATGTTCACGTATTTTAGGCCAAAGTCGTCGACGAGCGGTTTGAGCGGTAAGGCGAATCCGACGGTCGTGCAGTTGGGTGTCGTGACTATGTAGCCGTCCCAGCCGCGCCTCTTCCTCTGGACATCTATCAGGTCAAGGTGCTCAGGATTCACTTCGGGAATAATCAGCGGGACATCAGGCCAATATCTGTGCGCGGAGGAGTCGCTCACGACGGGGAAGCCAGCCGCCGCGAACTTCGGCTCAACCTCCCTCGAAGACTTTGTTGGAAGGCAGCTGAAGATTAGGTCGGCGTCTATCTTCGAGGGGTCAGAGGGCAGAACCTCGAGGTCGGCATACTTCTCCGGCACATGCCCCTTACCGCGGTATGCCTCCCTAAGCGTCTTGCCCACGGTCGAGTTGCCTGTCACAGCCTTTATCTCGAACCACGGATGCGCGCTCAACATCCTCACGTATATCTGCCCAACCATTCCAGTCGCTCCGAGTATAGCTACACCTAACCTAGACATGGGACATACACCACACATCCGCAGAGCAGGGGGGAGGGGAGAGAAGACCTACCAAACGCTAGGCCCAAAAGAAATAGGCATAGGTCGTAGTGTATGTCTGGTATGAGATTACGCTACGACCTACGCCCCTCCCCCTACTCATGCGGCGTGTAAAGGAGACCCGTTCAATTTATATTTTTTCCTCAACGGGGAAATGCCGAGAAATTGGTTCGGAGAGGCGTAGGAGAGGCCCACGGCGCAGTCTCGATAATTAACGCCATATCAACAGGCTTCGGCGTAGCCCTTGGCGTCGACTTCCACACCCGTGCTGTTGCCGAGCCCATCGAGGGTGGGGAGACGGTCCTCGTGAACCGGGACTTAGTTGGTGACGACTCGCTGGTGAAGGAGGTTGTGAGGGTTGTGGTGGAGCTTGTGGGGCGGAGAGGGCTGGGTTTCAGAGTTGTGACTGAGTCGGATATTCCTATTGCGGTCGGCCTGAAAAGCTCCAGCTCAGCGGCCGTGGCCGTGGGCCTAGCGGTTCTAGACGCGCTTGGCGAGTCTATGAGCCCTGAGGACTTCCTCGCAGCGGTGGCAGAGGCGTCGCAGAGGTCCGGAGTCTCGATAACGGGAGCCATAGACGACGCGGCCGGATGCATGCTCGGCGGCGTTGTCCTAACAGACAACTACGGACGGAAGATACTGAGACGAGACTCCGTGGAAGGTGATTTGATGGTCGCCATCCTCATCCCCGAGAAGAGAACATATACAAGGGAGTTCAGAAAGGAGCTTCTAACACCCATCAGAGACCTCGTAATGGAGGCCTTCAAAATTGCTGAGCGCGGAGACTACTGGAGGGCCATGACACTCAACGGAATCCTCCACGCCACAGCCCTAAACATCTCTCCGCAACCAATACTGGACGCCCTCAACGCAGGCGCCCTCGGAGCCGGAGTCTCAGGCACAGGCCCAGCAATAGCCGCAGTAACAAAACTCGGCACACTCAAGGCCGTCGAGACCGCCCTCTCCCGACACGGCAGCCGGGTAGAGGTTAAAAGGGTTGTCAACCCGAAGGGCAGACAGCCATGAAGAGAAACTCGGGTGAGAGTGAAGAGGAGTTTAAGCAAGTGATAGTTGTGAGGCGAGACCTCAAGCTAGGCCGCGGCAAAATAGCGGCCCAGGCAGCCCACGCCTCACTAACAGCCTACCTCGAGACCGCCAGGGCGAGGCCTGGATGGGCCTCTAAGTGGCTTGCCTCTGGCCAGAAGAAAGTGGTCGTCGCGGCCCCTAGTCTAGAGGAGCTACTATCGGTCAGGCTGAGGGCTGAGGAGGAGGGCATACCGGCCGCCCTTATCGAGGACGCGGGCCTGACGCAGGTCGAGCCCGGCACGCCGACGGCCCTGGCCATCGGACCGGCTCCCACAAGTCTCATCGACAAAATCACAAGGCACCTTAAACTCCTGTAAAAATTCCATAATCATTTGGAAGGCGGGCTTCTCTCCCATGAAATTTATTAATGGGGCATCCGATATGATTAAACTGAGGCGCACTTATGAGTCAATCAGAGTCTATTCGGGATGCCTTAAACTTCGAGGAGAGGATTGTGCTGGACAACTGGGCCCACCGGAACGTGGGGGTTGAGGATTACCGCTCATTTCACCAGAAGTCCCTCGAGAAGTTCGAGGAATTCTGGGCGGGTGTTGCGAGGGAGCTCGAATGGTTCAAGGATTTCGAGAAGATTATTGAGCCGGGCGAGTATCCGAATGTTTATAGATGGTTTGTGGGTGGGCGGCTGAATCTCTCCCACCTCTGCTTGGACAGGCATGTCAAGGGCTGGAGGAAGAACAAGGTCGCGATAATATGGGAAGGTGAGCCGGTCAAGGAGAATGGAGAGCCCCAAGAGACGCGCGTCCTAACTTACTATGACCTCTACCGCTACGTTAACCGCGTCGCATATGTCTTGAGGGAGAAGCTCGGCCTCAAGAAAGGCGACAGGGTCGCCTTCTATATGCCCATGATACCCGAGCTCCCAATCCTGATGCTCGCGGCGGCGCGAATCGGCGTCATCTTCACGCAGGTCTTCAGCGGCTTCAGCGCCGAGGCCCTAGCCTCGAGGGTAAGCGACCTCGGAGCGAAATACATCTTCACCGCCGACGGCTATTATCGGAGGGGGAGGATTGTCAGGACCAAGGAGATAGCGGATAAGGCTGTTGAGACATGCCCGACCGTCGAGAAGATTGTGTTGATTCGCCGTCTCGGGAGCACGGAGACTCCGGTAGACCCTGCGAAGCATGTCTATCTCGAGGAGCTTCTCGAGGATGTGAAGTCTAACGTTTACGTTAAGCCGGAGGAGTTGGAGAGCACAGACATTCTGTACGTGCTCTACACATCCGGCACGACGGGCAAGCCTAAGGGAATCATCCATGACACCGGCGGCTACGCCACGATTCTCCACGCAACCATGAAGTGGGTCTTCGACATGAGGGACGATGATGTCTACTGGTGCACGGCGGACATAGGCTGGGTAACGGGCCACTCCTACATAGTCTTCGGCCCACTTCTCGCCGGCGCCACGGAGATTATGTATGAAGGTGCACCCGACTTCCCAGCACCCGACAGATGGTGGAGCATAATAGAGAGATACGGTGTGACGATTTTCTACACCTCTCCAACTGCGGTAAGGGCCTTCATGAGGCTTGGAACCGAGCACGTCACCAAGCACGACCTCTCAACCCTCAGGCTGATTCACAGTGTTGGCGAGCCGATTAACCCGGCAGCTTGGAGGTGGCTCTTTGAGCTGGTCGGAGGTGGAAGATGCCCGGTCGGAAGCACTTGGTGGATGACCGAGACCGGCGGAATCCTAATTTCGCACACACCCGGCCTCAAGCTCGTTCCGCTGAAGGCTGGGACCAACGGCCCACCGCTACCCGGCATAGAGGCTGAGGTGGTTAACGAGGACGGAGTTCCTGTCCCGAATGGCGTAAAGGGATACCTGATAATCAAGAGGCCCTGGCCAGGTATGCTCGGTCCACCGACGGGAATGTATGGTGACCCGGAGAGGTATAACTCGGTCTACTTCTCGAGGTTCGGCTACTTCTTCACAGGGGACTACGCAATCAGGGACAACGACGGCTACATCTGGGTGCTCGGCAGGTCCGACGAGGTTCTGAAGGTGGCTGGGCACAGGATTGGGACATACGAGCTGGAGTCCGCCCTGGTCGCGCACCCCTACGTAGCTGAGGCGGCGGTGATAGGGGCGCCGGACGAGGTGAAGGGTGAGGTCCCGATAGCGTATGTCGTCTTGAAGGCTGATGCCCCGGCCTCGGCGAAGGTTCAGGAGGAGCTGAGGAAGTGGATTAGGGAGCGGATAGGCGCGATAGCTGAGCCTAAGAGCATCTTCGTAGTGAGCAAGCTGCCGAAGACTCGGAGCGGGAAGATTATGAGGCGTATCATGAGGGCTTTGGCGGCCGGCACGGCTATCGGTGATATAACGACGCTCGAGGATGAGGCTGCTGTCGAGGAGGTAAAGGCCGCCTACGAGGCCTTGATGAAGGAGATAGGGGGAAAGACGGGCTAGCCGGCCCTCAGAGGTCGGTCGATGCAAAAGTCAGTAGTTTCGGCCC
This sequence comes from Candidatus Calditenuaceae archaeon, assembly GCA_025059595.1. Lineage (GTDB taxonomy): Archaea > Thermoproteota > Nitrososphaeria_A > Caldarchaeales > Calditenuaceae > HRBIN02. Next base: position 12,822 of record JANXDI010000014.1, read on the forward strand.
ATCCTCAGTAACCAGAAAGTTGTTTTCTATCCTGACTCCGCCCACGCCGGGGACATAGAGGCCGGGCTCCAGCGTAACCACCATCCCGGGTCTGAGGGCTTCTTTGGAGCCTGGTATGAAGAAGGGCGGCTCTTGGCCGTCCAGCCCTATGCCGTGCCCCGCGTGGTGCGGGAAATGCTCGCCGTAACCCGCCTCCTTGAAGACTCCGCGGATTGCGCCATAAACTTGGGCCCCGGTTACTCCTAGCTTGAGTGTTTCTACTCCCCTCTCTAGAGCCCTCAGAACAAGTGAGTGTAGTCTCCGAATCTCCTCGCGGGGTCTTCCGCCCACAGCGAATGTCCTGCAGGTGTCCGACCAGTATTCCTGCGTCGTAATCCATAGGTCGAAGATGAATGGCTCCCCCTCTTTGATTACTCTGGTTGTGGGAGGCCCGCCCACCTCTACCGTCCTCTCTCCTGAGACAAAGTCGCCGGCGAAGTATTGGAATGTCCCCACGAGCCTGCTGAGCTCTCTGTGTATCTCGCTGTATATCTCGACCTCCGTTCTCCCCGGCGTGACTAGAGTCTTGGCCTTGATGTATGCCTTGTCTGCGAGCTCACAGCTACGCCTGATTAGCTCTATCTCGTCTTCGTCTTTGACGCTCCTCATGGATAAGATATCATGCGATATATCTGCCAACTCGACTCCGCCGGCTCCCCGCATGATGGCTTGGTAGAGGGAGTGCGGGAGGTTCCAGGCGTCGATGCCGATACGTCTGGAGCCCGCCAGATATTCTCTGACAAGCTTCTCCGCCTCCGCTGCGACGTAGTCGGGGTATGCCACCATCCTCTCCTCGAGCCTGTAGTTCTCGTAGACTACTATCTGTCCGCCGAAGGTTTGGGCGGCCTTCTTCTCATCCGTCGAACCGGTCAGTAGGACCGGCTCACGGCCAACTCTGAGGAGGAGGTAGGTTGGGAGTATGAGCCTCGCAGTGAGGAAGCCTGTGAAGTAGTAGACCTCCTTCCTCCCCGAGACCACGCAGCCGTCAAGCCACCTGTCGACCAGAAGCGTCTCAAGCCTCTTAGTCCTAGCCCACGGCCCAACAGCCCAAGGCATAAACCATCACCACCAACCCCCGCGACAGGGAATATAAGGCATGCACCGGCGAGACTCTCCAGCCCCAAGGCCCCTCAATACACAATCCCTAGGTGGAGTTCGGGAATAGCTATAGGCATAGCAGTCCGGCTATTCATCCACTTTCAATCCTCTTCGTGAGGTTCGGCGGGATGACAATCGGCGTCGTCTATTGCCACGACTGCAACTTTCAATCCTCTTTGTGAGGTTCACATAATCAATTAGTCAGTAAGCTACGAGACCGATTCTACTTTCAATCCTCTTTGTGAGGTTCCTACGTCCACTCGTCCAAACACAAGCTGTCGTTCGCTTATCTCTTTCAATCCTCTTTGTGAGGTTCGTCGATTTGCCCACCTGCCGCCCAGCGCAAATGATTATCCGTTTACTCGCGTCGCGGAGGACTTTCAATCCTCTTTGTGAGGTTCGCTGCCAGATACGTTGTGGGAGGGACTGGAGGTCCCCTTCTTTCAATCCTCTTTGTGAGATTCGTGAACGTAGCGGATGGTGTTGCTCAGGCTCCTATGACGCCTTTCAATACTCTTTGTGAGGTTCTTGCGAAAAAGACGGGAGATTCTTCAGCTCCTTCAAGACTTTCAATCCTCTTTGTGAGGTTCTTTATCGATAAATCAACCGATGACGTTAAAAAGATGTCTGCAGCTTTCAATCCTCTTTGTGAGGTTCGCCCTATATAGATGGGAGGCGCGCCATTGAGCCACTTCTTTCAATCCTCTTTGTGAGGTTCTACGAATCTCCGAGCTAAGCTCGGAGATTAGGACGAAAACGTCAATACTACACTTTCAATCCTCTTTGTGAGGTTCCTAGTTAGAACGGTGGTAACGATTGCAGAACTTGCTGCTTTCAATCCTCTTTGTGAGGTTCAGTCGCCAAGGTCGATGACTTCATTTTCGCTGAATTCGAGTCTTTCAATCCTCTTTGTGAGGTTCCCAACTCAACTGACGACAGAAGAGACATTACAGCTAGTTGAGAGCTTTCAATCCTCTTTGTGAGGTTCTGTAGTTCGAGACCTGGAATATCGGGGCGCCGTATATCTGTATCGCTTTCAATCCTCTTTGTGAGGTTCTGATTCGGGGATTGAAATGAAAATAGAACTTTGTGAAATATGCTTTCAATCCTCTTTGTGAGGTTCTCAGTTGAAGAGACGTTGCAGCTGGTGGAAAGCGCAGCTTTCGCTTTCAATCCTCT
>JANXDI010000017.1 GCA_025059595.1 Candidatus Calditenuaceae archaeon
GAACCTCACAAAGAGGATTGAAAGCTGGGACGCCCGCAGCCACTATTACTCCCTCACTCGTTGAACCTCACAAAGAGGATTGAAAGACAAAACGGTCACGAAAGGGCTCGTGGGGAGACGTATTCGCGATGTGAACCTCACAAAGAGGATTGAAAGCTAAGTAGCGACGCATTGAGGCGGATTGTTATAGCTTCTTGAACCTCACAAAGAGGATTGAAAGCATAAAGCTATTCAAGCAGATGAACGTGACTCTCACGCGAACCTCACAAAGAGGATTGAAAGAATTGAATGAGACACTCCCCGGCTCCAGTCCGTGTAGTTTGAGGAACCTCACAAAGAGGATTGAAAGAGCGATTTCTTCATCGATTCTCCTTAGTTCTTCTTTGATTCGAACCTCACAAAGAGGATTGAAAGGTATCTTTCTGCATGAAATATGATGAGCGGCGAGCCGACGAACCTCACAAAGAGGATTGAAAGCTGACTGGCAGATAGGTACAACCACTAAGAGTATAGAGAACCTCACAAAGAGGATTGAAAGTCCTCTGCATCTCCTAGCCTTTTGCGAAGTTCCTGGAGGAACCTCACAAAGAGGATTGAAAGCAGGCTCGCCCGCACCTGGGGCATACCTCACGGGGTGGAACCTCACAAAGAGGATTGAAAGATAGACGGAATAAATATGTGGTCCAATCCATGATTGCCCCTCCACGGAACCTCACAAAGAGGATTGAAAGTACGTTGCCCAGCTCCACAAAGAATTGCCGGGTGTCTAGGAACCTCACAAAGAGGATTGAAAGCGTGAATAAAAAAGGTATGAACCTACGGGACTGCCCATCGAACCTCACAAAGAGGATTGAAAGGTGTGAAGCTTGACCACACGGCTGTCCCGCCTGAGTATTTCCCGAACCTCACAAAGAGGATTGAAAGTGCTCTCTAAGATAGGAGATTACAACGTCTTCTCTATTCGAGAACCTCACAAAGAGGATTGAAAGTGCGCGAATTCTGTCTGGCAGGTCATAGCTGATGGCCCGCAGAAGGAACCTCACAAAGAGGATTGAAAGTGCCGATGGCTTGTCTTGGGGGTTCTCGGTGGTATTCTTGAACCTCATGTAGAGAGTTGAAGGGTTTTCGGGCCTTGTCAGTCTCTGGGACTTGGGTGAGTATGATAATTTCAGGGGTTTATGCCGGTAATACTCTGGAAGTCCGTCTAAAGGAGGCTCTGCGCCTCTTAATCAAATTTATTTATAGATGTTTAAGTGTATTGGGGGAGCGCTGGTAGGCCTTCATGGTGTCGCCGGCTCGTGTGGCTGGGTCTATAATCGCGGCGTTTGGTGGGGCTGTTCTCGCCCCCGTGTTAGGATATTTCGGAGCCACTTCCCCCTTTCCGCCCACGGCCGTCGGTCTGCTAGTCGTGACCCTAGCCCCCGCCCTCCTCTGCAGGTCCTTCACAACAGCCGCGACAGCCTCGATAACCGGAACCCTAGCAGCAATAATCTTCTGGCTCACCGTCATCTACAACCCCATAACCGACGCCCTAGTCAGCCTCATCTCAGGCAGCCTGCTCGTTGACCCCATCCTCGCATACATCTTCCTAATGGTCGCCATGGCGCCCGTCTCGGGCGCTATAGGCCTGACTCTGGCGCCGGGTGAGGAAGCGGTTATACGCGCTGCTTTGGAGCGTGGCCCCGCTGGAGAGGGTGAGGCGGGGGGCGAGGAGGCCGCGGCCGCCGCGGCCGGGAGGGTGGAGGCGCCTCCAAGGGAGGGTGTTGGGCTCGCTGCGGAGGCCCCCGCAGCCGAGGCTGAGGCGGTTGGCGTTGTGGAGGAGGTGGTCTATGTCAGGTGCATACACTGCGGCGAGCCCGTGCCTGAGGAGGCCGTCTTCTGCCCAAGTTGCGGAAAACGTGTAAAGGGCGTGGGTGGCTGAGCCGGCTCATTCGCCGCGCGGGAGGAGAGTTGCGCCAATCCAAGCTATCAGGAGGGCCATGCCCGTCACAGAGGCGAGGATAAGGAGCCTCATCTGGAGCGGCCTCCACGCCTCGCTGGGCGGCTCGAAGAACATTAGCAGATAAGCCGCGACTAGAAAGAATGCCAAGCCGATAAGAGAGTAGCCGACCACCCTCCTCAACCTCTCCTCAACCATCCCCGAAAGCCAACCCCACCCTGAGGACCACGAATAGCTTGAGTAAAAAGGATACGAGTTTAGTTAAAAGCGACTCGCTACGGGGGGAGTAGGAGGCTTAGCCAGAATCTTCTCGAGGAATAATCGAGGAGTAGATAGATTATTTATATCCTAGCCGGAGAGACTGCCTGACGGTCGTAATAATGGGCGAGGATTTGCCACCACCCTTCAACCTCCGCTGCGAATATCTCGTAAACCCTGTGGGTCTCGACGTCATCCGTCCGAGATTCTCCTGGACGCTCAGTCACCCTGAACGCGGAAGATTCCAGTCAGCCTACCGCATCATAGTCTCCAGCAGCTCCGAGAACCCTGAAAAGTGCGTGGGAGACGTCTGGGATAGTGGAAGGGTCGAGTCGGACCACTCGACGAATGTAGAGTATGGTGGTGGGCGGCTTGAGAGTCGGAGGAGGTATTTCTGGAGAGTGAAGTGGTGGGATGACTTAGGCCGCGATAGCCCGTTCAGCGACGTGGCCTTCTTCGAGACGGGGATTATCGGACAGGAGGAGTGGAGGGCGAGGTGGATTGGCGGAGGCACTCTACTGAGAAGAGAGTTCAGGATAGACGGGAAAGTCAAGCGCGCTCGCGCATACATCTGCGGCCTCGGATACTATGAGCTGAGAATAAACGGCGAGAAGGTCGGTGACAGAGTCCTCGACCCGCCATGGACAGACTACGAAAAGCTCGCACTCTACACGGTCTACGACATCACTGGACACGTCAGAGAAGGAGCCAACGCCGTCGCAGTCATGCTTGGGAACGGCCGATACTCGCCCAGACACGAGTGGGGAATCAGAAACATCAACGTAAAGAGGTATAGAGATGCGGAACCTAAGCTCATCGCTGAGATTCGAGCCTGGCTTGAGGACGGCCGCGAAGTCGTTGTTGCCTCGGACGAGGACTGGAGGGTGTCGGATGGTCCGATAGTCTTTGACGACATCTACGACGGCGAGGTCTATGACGCGAGGCTCGAGAAATGCGGATACGACTTGCCGCATTATGACGACTCAGGCTGGAGGAGGGCCACAGTCGTTCAGCCGCCCTGTCTGGAGCTCCGCTCCTCCGCGACCTGCCCCCCAATCCGCAGAGTGAGGCTTCACACGGCCAAGAGAATCTTGAACCCGAAGCCCGGCGTCTATGTCTTCGACTTTGGGCAGAACTTCTCGGGCTGGGTTAGGCTGCGGGTCTGTGGCGAGAGCGGGACTGAGGTGAGGCTCAGATACGCTGAGCTCCTGAACGAGGATGGTACGCTGAATACAGCTCCGAACAGGGGCGCCAAGGCCACCGACGTATACATTCTCAGGGGCGGTGGGGTGGAGGAGTATGAGCCGCGCTTCACCTACCACGGGTTCAGATACGTCGAGCTGACCGGATACCCGGGAACTCCGAGCCTCAATACACTTACAGGCGTCGAGGTCCACACAGACGTCGAGCCTGTAGGTGGGTTTTCCAGCTCGAGCCAGCTCCTCAACGACATCCACCGAGTAATAGTCTGGTCGATTCTCAGCAACCTCATGAGCGTCCCAACAGACTGCCCCCAGCGCGACGAGAGACTCGGCTGGATGGGCGACGCACACCTAGTCGCCGAGGCCGCAATCTTCAACTTCGACATGGCAGCATTCTACACCAAGTGGCTACGCGACATTAGGCTCGCCCAAGCAGAGGATGGAAGTGTCTCAGACGTCGTCCCGCCCTACTGGGTGCTTTATCCCGCAGACCCGGCTTGGGGCTCGGCCTGCACCATAATACCGTGGCTCCTCTATCTTTACTATGGAGACCGTAGAGCGCTCGAGGAGAACTACGAGATGATGAGCCGGTGGGTTGAGTTCCTCAAATCTCGGGCCGAGAATAACATAGTGAAGTTCAGTAAGTATGGCGATTGGTGCAGACCTGGCTTCATATCCTCGCCTGAGACTCCAGGCGAGCTCGTCTCTATGTGGTTCTACTATTACTCCGCTGTTATCGTGTCTGAGGCTGCGAAGGTCTTGGGAAGGGAGGATGATTGGGGGAGGTACTCCGCACTGGCTGAGGAGATAAAGAACGCATTCAACCGCGAATTCCTGAGTGAAGGACGCTACGGTGCCGTGAGACCCTCACCCCAGACCGCAGCCCTGAGCAGCCAGACGTCCAACATCCTCCCACTCTACCTCGACATGGCCCCCGAGGATGAGGCCAGCCGCGTCCTCGAAAACCTTCTAGAAGACATAGCCATCCGGAGGGACTACCACCTAGCCACGGGGATAATCGGGACACGCTACCTCCTCGAAACACTTTCAAAATACGGGAAGAGCGAGACGGCCTACAGGGTGGTGAGCCAGACAAGCTACCCGAGCTGGGGCTATATGGTAAGGGAGGGCGCCACGACCCTCTGGGAGAGGTGGGAGCTCTTGACAGGAGGCGGCATGAACTCCCACAACCACGCCATGTTCGGAGGCGTAGACTCGTGGTTCTACAAAGTTTTGGCTGGGATAAACGCGACACCAGAGTCGCCTGGCTTCGAAAAGATAGTGATTAAGCCAGACATAATAAGAGACCTTAGCCACGCCTCAGCATCAATCCACACCCCGAGGGGCCTAGTACACTCGAGCTGGCGAGCAGACAGCGGAAAACTCAGCATCACAGCCTCGATACCAGTCAACAGCACAGGAACTATCTGGCTTCAAGTCAAGGATATCCAGAACCCTACGGTCTACGAGAGCCAAACCGTCATCTGGAGGAACGGTAGCTACGTTCCCGGCGTCGAGGGCGTCAAGTCAGCTCGGAGAGAGGGTGACTACATCGTCGTCGAAGTAGGCTCGGGGGATTACCGCTTCGAGATAGCCGCGGGGGCGCCGTCTGGTTAGAGAAACTCGCTCAAAGCCTCTTGGTTGAGGTTGGCTGAAACGACAACCACCGGAACGGTGGCCTTCTCTATCACTTTCTTGAGAACCCTACCACCACGAGGGTCTAAAATCCCACCCCCTTTATGGCCCAGCACTATGACAGCCGCTAGCTTCTCAGCCTGCTCCAAAATAACTCTCGCAGGGTCGCCTGAGAGGCTCAGAAGCTTCACCTTAACCCCACTCTCCATAAGCTCTGACACCAAACTGTGGACGGCTAACAGCTCCTCGTTCAGCGACCTGTCCTTAAGAGCGAGGATAGGCTCCGGTCCGGGCTCACTCGGGCTCGGCCTAGCACCCTCCGCACCTGCGACGAGATGCTCGCTGATCACGTGGAGCAGTACGAGCTGGAGTCTGAGCCTCTCCGCTAACCTCCGCGCAACACTGGCTACCGTCCTGCTAACAGGAGAACCGTCGATAGACGCTAAAACTACCCGCGCCACCAATCTAAACCACCACAAGCGCACTTAAATACCCAGCAAGCCGCATAACACGCCCCCCGGAGCTACTTTTGAAGCTGGTAGTGTAGCAGCCCAAAGACCAGCCTCCCAACTGCCGAAACAGTCAAGGTCACTCTGAGGGCACCTTCCAGACCTAGAGGCCCCTCAAGCTGCTGTAGGAGCTGGCCGCCCACAAGAGAGCCGAAGAAGAAGGCAAGCCCCTGCAACAAGTTATAGACAGCAGTGAATGTCCCCCTATCCTCCACGCTTGTGATGCGTGTGATGTATAGGAGCAGGGAGATGTTTATGCCGGCGTTGGCCATTCCCGCCACAATGTCAACTAGGGCGAAAGACCAGAATGATGGAATATATGCGTAGACCAGTGCAAGGGACACCAGCGAGGCCCGGCAAATAGCTAGAGAGCGGACATCGCCCCAACTCTCAAAGATTCCTCGACCGACGCTGGAGAAGAAAAGGCCGGCAACACCCGAGATAACGGCGAGCACAGCTATCTCGAAAAAGCTGAGGTTCACAACCCTAGTCATGGTTACGGTGAAGCAAGGCCAGGCAACCGACATATAGAATCCGTAAATGTTGGAGATTATCGTGAACCTGAGAAACTGGCGCGAAGAGATGATGTGCTGCAAAACGTATTGTAGGGTCAGCTCGCCGCTCATGGTTTTCGACCTTGGAGAGTCTTTCATCCCCCAAAATACTAAGGAGGCGAGAACACCAGCCACAGCTGCGATCGAGAATCCGACCTGATAGCCATGAAACCCCAGAAGCGAGACAAAACCCACCGAGAGAGTCGAGATGAGAGAGCCGGCTTGACTCCAGAAATTCAACGCAGCCACAATCATCGACCTAGTAGCAAGAGGCACAACCTCGCCAATCAACGCGGTAAAAATAGGCGCGGAGACTGAAGCAACGATGAACTGTGCCCCAACTATGGCTATGTAAACAGCTGGGTCTCCCACTAGAAGGATAGGTACCCACAAAAGGGATGAGACGAGAGTGCTGTAAAGAATTGGCTTGACTCTTGCCCCACTTTTGTCGCTCAGGAACCCCCACAAGGGCTGAAAGGCGCTCGCAGCCAAGTTGTTAACCGCGTGAAGAAAACCAATCTGGGAAGAAGTTGCTCCGAGAACCGCGGCGTAAACCGCTATAAAAGGCTGAGAGGCCCCATTCGAAAGCGAGGACAGTACAGACCTCGCATAAAGCCTTTTAATCCATCCCTCAGCCGCACCCAACCTTGCAGTAGAAGACCCGGAGCCTCACAATTTAGACGTTACAGCAGAGGCACGCAAAGGCAATATCTCTGAAAGGCTCGGCGCTGATGGAAACGATTTATTATGCGCCGGCAAATTACATATTAGATGAAATGAGAATAGAGATTCTGACCGGAATAATTCTGGTTGTGCTGGGCATCGTTTTCATACTCGTAGGCATCGCGCCACGTCTCCTAGAATCCATGCCCAAACTCCACCCACTCATCTACACACAACTATCACTCGGAGAACTGAAAATAGGCACCTCACCAATCGCAATAATCATACTAACTATAATCTACCTAATCCTAGCGCTCAGAGGCTGACGGAGAGAAAAACACGTCCGAGGTCTTCATAAGACTACGTAAATTTGCATGTATCTTCGGGCTTAGGATTATTAGAAAATTCGAATATTCTACAGATTGAGGTGAAGGGTTTGAAAACCTTAACCTCTGAAAAAGAGGAGCAGAAGACAGCTCGGAAGCTCTGCATAATACTTTCGAAGGGGTCGCTCGACATGGTCTATCCCGCTTTCATACTGGCTACAACGGGGGCGGCCATGGGAATGGAGGTTCACGTCTTCTTCACGTTCTGGGGGCTCGATGCGGTAGTTAAGGGGAAGGTCGACCGGCTCAAGATATCTGCAGTAGGGAATCCATCACTTGGGCTGCCCTCCATACTGGGCGTCCTTCCCGGGATGACGGGTATGGTAACCAACACGATGACCAAGAAGTTCAAGCAGCTTAAGGTGCCTACGGTCTATGAACTGATAAAGCAGGCAAAGGATCTCGGCGTCAAGCTTCATGCCTGCTCGACAACCATGAGCGCTATGGGAATCAAGGAGACAGACCTGATATCAGAGGTTGACGACGTGGTCGGGGCTTCGACATTTTTAGGACTTGCGGAGGGTGGCCAGGTCATCTTCATATGAGGTGAAGAGGTTGAGACACGTAGTGGACGCTAGAGGGAGCTTCTGCCCAGGCCCCATAACGGAGCTAATCAAGACTTACAGAAAAGCGCAGGTCGGTGACGAGATTGAACTTCTCGCCACAGACCCCGCGGCTAAGAGCGACGTCGCCGCGTGGGCAGCGAAGAGCGGGAACGAGATAGTCGAGATGAAGGAGGAGCAGGGCTACATCAGAATGATAATACGCGTTTCGTCGAAGAGCAAATGAACATGACCCGCATAGCCATAGTTGGAGGCGGCACCGGCGGAACAATACTGGCAAACGCTTTGTCCCGAAAGCTTGGAGAGGAGATTAGAGAAGGCCTCGTAGAGGTAGTTGTCTTCGAGCGCTCAGATTCCCACGTATACCAGCCTGGCAACATCGACATCGCATTCAGAGGCGCAGACCCGGCAGGCTTCAGAAGACCGCCATCAAATCTGCTACGTCGGGGTGTAAAGCTCGTCCAAAAAGCCGTCTCCAGCATCGACCTAGACAATAGAGCCCTCAAGTATAACGAGGGGGAGAAGATGGATTATGACTATCTCGTAGCCGCAACGGGTTCTGTGGCAACTCCCGAGCTCGTTCCTGGTCTGGCGGAGGCATCCCTCAACTTCCACAAGACACAGGAAGACTCCAGGAAAATCTGGGAGGCCCTCTCAAGATTCAAGCGCGGCAGAATAGTGATACTCACAGCCCTCCCCCACAAGTGCCCCCCATCACCGGTTGAAGCCGTCTTCCTCGTGGATGAGCTGATGAGAAAGAGGGGCGTGAGGAGAGACGTGGAGATCGTTTACGCCTCGCCCTACACGAGAGCCTACCCAGCCCACGGCATAGCAGACGTAGTGGAGCCCGAGATGGAGAATAGAGACATAACACTACGGTCACTCTTCAACATAGACTACGTCGACCCCTCCGCTCGGAAAGTCTTTTCACTCGAGGGCGAAGAACTCCAATACGACCTGCTCATAGCTATTCCACCCCACAGAGGTGCCGACGTGGTAATAAACTCGGGCATAGGCGGAGAGGAGGGATGGATACCAACAGACAGACACACCCTCAACATAAAGGGATACGACGACGCCTACGCGATTGGCGACGCAACCGACATACCAATCTCAAAGTCCGGTGTCGTGGCGCACCTCGAGGCGATAACCGCCGCAGAGTCGATTGCCTCACAGATAGAGGGGACAGGCAGAGTCTACCTTTACAACGGGAGAATAAACTGTCCACTAGAGATGGGCGGCAAAAGGGCGGTCTTCGTCTCGGGAACATACACCAAGCAGCCAGAGAGACAGCCCCCCTCACTCACAAAATACTTCATGAAGAGGCTCTTCAACAGGCTTTACTGGACCATGCTAAGAGGATCCCTAGAACCGATATTCAACGCGTACCTAGGCTCCCCATACGAGGTAAAGCATAGAGGGTGAACGACTTGAACAGGGCTCGAGACACGTCCCAGCTCGAGCTAATCTCAGACTTCTTCACAATATTCACAAACCCTAAGAGAATACAGATACTCCAGCTACTCCGCGAAGGGGAACTCACAGTATCGGAGATCGCTGAGAAAACCGGCCTCTCCCAGCCTACAGTCTCTCAACATCTCAAAGTGATGCGCGATAAGCACATAATCACGTCAAGAAGAAGAGGGAACAAGTGCTACTACGCAGTCGAAGACGGGCGAATTTACCAAGTCTGCGACATCATCAAAGGAATAATCTCCAAAAGAATCGAGGAGATAAGAAAAGAAATAACACGCCCATAAACCCCCTAAACTGGATGAACCCTCCCCTACAACTTAAAATCCAGCAAAGACAAACTCTAAAATGCGCGATGATGGCCGAACGTCGCGCGCGAGTGATGAGCCTAGGAGTAGGGGCTGAGAACCCCAATCAACGGCATGCGGGGGTCGCCAAGCCTGGTCAAAGGCGCAGGGCTTAGGACCCTGTCCCGTAGGGGTTCGTGGGTTCAAATCCCACCCCCCGCAAATCGATGAATTATTTATGAGGTGTCCGATATCTCAATCCTTAACCCATAGGTTTTTAACTTAATGTTTGGAATCATCGAGGCAGCTATCTTTACCTCGTCACTAAAGTTATGAGCTATTAGTATGCCCTTTACCTCTCTACTTGGATTTAACCTCTTCACAGCGCCCATGTAACGTAATAATTGGAGCAACGCCCTTTCTCCTGCCTCACCCGCTTAAGTTCAATTACAACAAGATTTCTCGCAGAATCTTCTGCCAGAATATCGGCCACTCCTACCTCAGTTTTATATTGCCTCGCCTTAACAGATAAACCCCTTTCTACTAAACTGATGTTTTGAAGCACCTGTCTCTCTAATTCTTCTTCTAACGCGAATCCTCCCTTAGTTAACTCCTCTTCTCTCTCTTTGATTCCTTCTTCTAACTCTTCACCACTTGGGAGTGGTATTTGTTTCGACGATCCCTTCTCAGACGCCTCTCTGCCTCCTAATTGTCTGATCACTTCCCATACCCTATATCCAGCTGACGATGTCTTCAATCCGAACCGTCTAGCTACTTCCCCGGCTAAACCTCCTTCACCATATAAAACATCTACGCCCTCCTGTATGCGTCGTCTGATATAATCACGTATTTGCTCTATCGATGCCATTCGATCGGAGAGTTTTAATTCGAATATATATCATTGTGCCTCTGCAACGGATGCGAACCATCTCCTCAATCCCTATTCAAGCCAGCTACGGTCAAGCCCCAGTGGATAAGAAAAGAGATTGGGTTTCTTCTTATGAATATATCTTTACGGCCATAACTTCGTCCGAGGTCTTCCTAAGGAGTTTTTACTGCCTTGATGGTATTCTCCTCGGTTAGTGTGGATTTTAGGTTGTTGCCCCTTTGGGATGGTTAAAAGTTGGCTGACAATCGCCAGATTTTCCGGTCCATGTGAGTCCATGTCGCTCCTTTACTAAGCGAAATAGGGTCATTACTTCCTTTAGACACTCCTCGTCGATTCTGACGATCTCGCCATTCTTGAGCGCGTCTAGTATGAGTAGATTGGGTCTATTCGGGGTTGCTTAAGAGAGGTGTATTTTTTTCGGGATACTCTGGGAACTTCTCAGACACACTACTATGTCAATGCCGCTTAGCTCAGTCCGCTCACATGTAAGGAAGGATCCAAAGACTATCACCAGCCGCGGCTCGTAGTTTTGGGCTAGCCATTCAGGATATGCGTCTAACCTTTTCCTCAACTGCTCTGACAATTCTCCTCGCCTCATCCAACGCCTTCTCCGCGTCGTCTCGAGAGTATAATAATCAACGGGGGCCCCAACGTGGAAGGTGTTAACGTACCTAGACTAGAGGTAGTGCCTGTCTAGGTTGAGAGCCGCCCTTTCGAGGTCTTTCAGCGACTCTATGCCCTACTCGATTCCAATTCTCAGTATTTCTGCGACACCATGGCCTCTTGCTTCGATGCTTCTATGAGCTAGAAGGGCTTCTGCCGCGAATTCTGATGCTTGGTGTAAGAAGAAGGAGGCCCAGTAATGCCGTCCTCCAGTGGGTTCTCTGCCTGCTCTAGTGCGGCAAGCGCTTGTCGCAATCAATTCCGCGGGAATATATTCGGTGGGCTATAGACGTCCTCTAATTTAGCGGCCTACCTACCGACCTTCCAGAAATTGTAATTTAGCAGATATTATTATACCGGCTTATGGACCTGCATAAGTGGCTTATATGTGGCCTTATTCATGGTCAGCCACATCGACCCACGAGACCTTAAAGCAAGCTAGTTGGTCTTAGATGCCTTGTTGACAGATGACAAGCTTACGGATTTATCTTCGGTGATTAGGTTGGTCTGCGTTGGGTCGGGGGGTTGAGCTGGTGGGGGTTAGTGTTAGGGGTGGTTTGCGGCAACGTCTATAAGACGCGGCTTATGCCTTTTTGTCGGTGCCCCGGTAGCTCAGCTGGGAGAGCGCCCGGCTGAAGACCGGGAAGCCGTGGGTTCGAGTCCCACCCGGGGCAGCGATCATTCTTAGTGCTTGTGGATGGTTGTGGTTTAGATATTGCTGGTCATGGTGTTATTTTTTGGGTTTGAAGTATATCGAGCTTGGTCGGAGTGGGTTGAGGGTTTCGAAGGTAGGATTGGGGACTTGGCAGATTGGGGCGTCTGAGTGGGGCTGGAATAGAGGTTATGGCGTCGAGGATGTTGTGGAGACTATTGTGAGGGCTCATGAGCTCGGCGTCAATTTCATAGATACTGCCGAGATTTATGGTGGCGGTTTGTCTGAGGAGGTTGTGGGCAGGGCTGTCCGCGAGTTTAGGGACGAGGTTGTCATAGCCACGAAGGTCTGGCCCACGCACGCCACTTATGATGGAGTTTTGAAGGCCTGTGAGAGGAGCTTGAGGAGGCTGGGTGTTGATGTTATAGACCTCTATCAGGTCCACTGGCCTAACCCCGTGATACCCCTTTCCTCTACCATGAGGGCCATGGAGAGGCTTGTAGAGCTGGGTAAGGTGAGGGCGATTGGTGTGAGCAACTTCTCTCTCGGCAGGTTGCGGAGGGCTCAGGAGTGTCTCAAGAGGGAAGAGATTGTCTCTAACCAAGTCAGGTATAACTTGGTGGAGAGGGGCGTCGAGAAGGAGCTGCTGCCCTACTGTGAGAGGGAGGGTATTGCGTTGATAGCTTATAGTCCGTTGGCGCAGGGGCTCCTTACCGCTCGATACAGTGCGGCGAATAGGCCGAGGGATTTCGTGCGGAGGCTTAATCCTCTCTTCGATCCGTCTGTTCTGAGGAGGGCTGAGCCGCTGATGACGCTTTTGAAGGAGATTGCTGCTAAACACGGTGCGGAGCCGGGGCAAGTGGCTCTCGCTTGGCTGATTAGGAGGGAGGACGTGGTTGCTATTCCGGGTGCGAAGAGGCCTGAGCAGGTCGAGTCGAACGCGCGGGCTGCCGACTTTGAACTGAGTGATGACGAGTGGTCGGCGCTCTTGGAGGCCGCTTCAAAAGTTTCTGCCGGCGTGTGGTCCCTGTTAAAGACGCCTCTAAGGCTGCTGGGGATTTAAATCGCGGCGGCCGCCTCTTCTGACATCTGAAGGGAAGAGTAAAGTGCAGGTTGTCAGGGCGGGATTATAGGGATGCTCACTGAGTCCCAGAGCATAAGTCTTAGGCCGCGGACTACTCTCATCCTCAAGGGGCCTGCATCGGCGCGTATCACGGAGGGCTTGGTCGAGGTTTTTGGATGCGTTCTCGGAGTAAGGGAGAGGGTGGTCGCCAAGCCGTGGAGGTCTCTGCCGCTCCATTCTGAGGGTGGTGCCTCAGTTGAGGTTCTTTTAGGGGCTGGTGGGGCGGCTGAGGTGGTGGAGGGTTGCACCATTCCGCCGGACTGGGTTGAGATAGCTTCGAGGCTCGGTGAAAGGTTTCGAGCCATAGTCATCGGCGGGGTTGATACTGGGAAGACGTCCCTCCTCACGTATATCTACAACAAGCGGGTCTCCGACGGCGGGATAGCTCTGGTTGACCTTGACGTAGGGCAGTCGGAGCTCTGCCCGCCAACCACCATGGCCATAGCCATGGGTAGTAAGCCCTCGCCCCACCTCTCATCCATTAAGCCGAGCGCTATCTTCCCCTACGGCTACACCTCCCCCTCCTACTCCACAAAACACTCCCTGAAGACCGTCAGAGAGCTTGCTTCAAGCATCGAGGGGCTCGGCAGGACGCTCATCAACACGGACGGCTGGATAGACCACGAGCGCGCCAAAGACTACAAGGCCCAGCTCATAAGGACCTTCAAGCCCAGCCACGTGATTTTCATAGGCGTAGACGACTATGGGGAGATGCGAGAGGCCTGCGACGAAGTCGGTGCAGAGGTCGTCGAGATTCAAGAGCCGCGGCTTGTCATGAGGAGAGACCAAGACGCTAGAAGACAGATTAGGGAGATGAACTACACCCGGTTTTTCCGGGGCGCGAGACTGATATCGACGCCGAGGAGATGGATTAGGATTACTCCTCTGCTCTCAGCCTCTATTCCCGTTGAGGACTACTTGAGGTTGCTGGTCAAGGAGATGGAAAATGCCGCGGTGGAGAGGGCTCCGCTCATCGAGGGGCTGGACATGACGGAGGCTGGGTTTGGAGTTCTCTCCTATGTAAACGCTCAGGGCAGGAGGGCTCAGAGCATCGCCCTCTTCATGGGGGTAGACGGCAAGGGCCTCGCGAGAATCTACACACCACATGAAGGCCCGATACAGGAGTTGGAGGTCGGCGCGATGATACTTTCAACCAGCTTTAAGGAGGTCTTCACGTATCTACCACCCATAGAGTAGAGACGCACTAACGAAGTTAGCTGGAATAGATTAAAATATGGAGATTTAGAAAGTCTTGTTTCTGAGATATATGGTGAAGCATTTTTGGGTCGTCTAGCAGTAAAAGGTGGAAGCCCCGCTGCAAAGGACTTGCTCAAACTAGTGCCTCCGTGGCCGACTTATGGTGAGAAGGAGAAGCAGGCCCTCATAGAGGTTCTGGAGAGTAGGAGGTGGTGTAGAATTTTTCCCGGGTCGAGGGCGGAGCTTCTCGAGTCCGTCTTCGCCGAGTATCACCACGCAAAGCACGGGATAGCTGTTGCGAATGGCACTGTCGCTCTGGAGCTCGCCCTCAAAACAGTAGGAGTCAAGACTGGGGATAAGGTGATTGTCCCGGCCGTCACCTTCATCGCCTCAGCCTCAGCTGCGACGGAGTTGGGAGCAATCCCGGTTTTCGCCGACGTAGACGCTGAGACGGGGAACATTTCGCCACGCTCCGTGCGAGAAATTCTCGGGCGGGAGGATGGAGTTAAGGCGGTTGTGGCCGTCCACTATGGCGGCAATCCCGTGAACTTTGACGAGCTTAGGCCGCTGCTGGCTAAGCGCGGTGTGAAGCTGATTGAGGACTGCGCACACGCTCATGGCTCGGAGTGGAGGGGTAGGAGGGTTGGAGCTATCGGGGACATGGGCGGTTTCTCCTTCCAAGAGAGCAAGTCGCTCACAGCCGGTGAGGGTGGAATAGTCCTCACGGACAGCGATGAATACGCAAACAAGGCGAGACTGATACACAACATAGGCAGAGTTGTTGGGAGGCCCGGCTACGAGCACTACATCCTCAGCTCAAACTACCGGATGACTGAGTTCCAGGCCGCACTCCTCCTCGCGAAGATTGACGAGCTGAAGGAGCAGGTGGAGAAGAAGCATAGGAACGGCGCATACCTCGCAGACAGGTTGAGGAAGATTGGGGGTGTGGAGCCCCAGAAGATGGAGGAGGGTGTGACGAAGAGGGGCTACTACTATTTTGTCTTTAGATATGATGCGGAGGAGTTTGGAGGCGTCCCGAAGCGTAGGTTCGTGGAAGCTCTGAGGGCGGAGGGTGTTCCCGTCGATGTCGGTTACGGGATGCCCCTCTACAAACAGAAGGCCTTTAGCCGAGAAGCCTTCCTCGAAGTCATGCCAGCCGGCACGGAATACCCAGACTACGATAAAATGCATCTGCCCGGTGCGGAAGAGTTCACCAAGCGAGAAGTAACCCTGCTTCACTACTATCTTTTAGGTGAGAGGGAGGCACTCGACCTCATAGCGGCGGCAATCGAGAAAATCAAAGAAAATATCGGCGAACTCGCAGCGTAGAGAGGGGAGGAGTGTGACAGAAGTCAAACTGGAGAAGGTAAGCAAGCACTTCGGCGAGACAAAGGCCGTCGACAACGTAAACCTTCAGATTAACGACGGCGAGTTCATGGTGCTGTTGGGGCCCTCCGGTTGCGGAAAGACCACGACCCTCAGGCTAATCGCAGGGCTTGAGAAGCCTACGAGCGGCCTCATACTTTTCGACGGCGAAGTTGTGAATGATTTGGAGCCCAAGGATAGACGCATAGCGATGGTCTTCCAAGACTATGCCCTATACCCCCACATGAAGGTATTTGACAATATGGCGTTAAACCTGCAGATACGCGGAGTTCCAAAGGAGGAGATTAAGAGGAAGGTCCTAGAGACAGCTGAGCTTTTGGGGATAAAGCATCTACTTGATAGGAAGCCGGGCCAGCTTAGCGGTGGGGAGCAGCAGCGTGTAGCTCTGGGTCGGGCGATAATTAGGGAGCCTTCGGTCTTCCTGATGGACGAGCCTCTCTCCAACCTCGACGCTGCGCTCAGAGCCAAGATGAGGGGAGAGCTCAAAAAACTCCAAGAACGCTTAAAGACGACAACAATCTACGTGACCCACGACCAGGTGGAGGCGATGGTGATGGCCGACAAAATAGCTGTAATGAAGAGTGGAAAAGTCCAGCAGATAGGGTCACCCCAAGAAATATACAGCAGGCCGGCCAACAGGTTCGTCGCCGAGTTCGTGGGCAGTCCTAAAATGAATATCTTCGACGCGACTCTCGTAATTGATGAGAGTCCGCGGCTAACCACCGGAAGCTTCGAAATCAAGATTCCTCCCTATTCAGTTGAAGCGGTGGCTCAGAGGGGCGCGGCCACGGAGCTCCTTGTGGGGGTCAGGCCGGAGGATATCGCGGTATCCACGGCGCCAAGGAGGGATTTTATAGAGGCATCGGTCTACTTGGTCGAGGACATAGGAAACCTCACCTTCGTTACGCTCCAAATAGGCGACATGCTGCTCGTGGCTCAGGCCCCACCTTCTGTCGGATTAAAAGAAGGCGACAAAGCCTACTTTAAACTACTTGACGAGAAGATACACCTATTCGATAAAAGGAGTGAGGAGCTGGTGGTTTAGCGGCCGAAAGCCATGAAGGCGACTCCTCTACGTATCCTCTCCGCGAAGACCAGATAGAGGATAACAGTAGGTAGCGCCGAGATTAAGACGGCAGCGCTTTGAGCCACGTAGTCACTTCCATATCTCCCAGTAGTGAAATTCAGCAGGTTTATCGGCACCGTGAAGTTGCTTGGTGAGCGCAGGAAGATGAAGGCGAAGAGAAAGTCGTTCCAGATGCCGATGAACATTATTATAGCGACGGTCAATATTGTGGGGAGCGCGAGTGGCAGCATTATCCTCCAGTACATGGCATATTTCGAGAGGCCGTCGACCCGCGCGGAGTCCTGAAGGCTGCTGGGAATTGAGACGAAGAAAGCTTTCATGAATAGGATTGCGAACGGTAGGTTCCAGCCCACGTATGAGAGAATTAGCCCAAGATGTGTGTCGACTAGCCCCATATCTCTTAGCAGCACGAGAAGCGGCACAAGGACAGCGTGAGGGGCTATGAAGAAGCCCGCTATCAGCAGATTCGTAACCACACCCCTAAACCTAAACTCTATCCGTGAAGTCGCGTACGCCGCCATCGGGGCTATGACCGATATCAGAAATATTGAGCCGAGAGACACGATGAGGCTGTTCAACATCGCAGTGTCCATGTTACCCCTCTCTATCGCCTTGTTGAAATTTTCGAAGGTGATGTTGGTGGGTAGGCCCCAGGGGTCTAGGAAGAGTTCCCTGTTTGTCTTGAAGGAGGTGATTAGGGTCCAGGCGAGAGGATAAATCATCAGAATGGCGACCAGCAGCAACACTACCGCTAATGCGAAGAGCTTCAAACGCCTCTTTAACACGGATTTTTGAGAAATCTTCACCCCCCTTCTCACCTCGTCAACCTCGAGCGCATGAACTTAATCAGTAGTTGGACGACGACGAAGCTGATGACGAATATCGTTACGCCTATCGCCGCGCCGTATCCGGGCTCCGAAGCCCTGAATGCCGCCCTATAAAGCCATGTTGTGGTGACGTGAGTGCTGTCGCTCGGCCCTCCCTGAGTCATGACCCAGATTAGGTCGAAGAACTTGAACGCTCCTGCGATATCGATGATGACGAGCACCGTTATCAGTTCCTTTAGAAGAGGTAGAGTTATCTTCCTGAACTCTTGAAAGCCCGAGAGCCCGTCTACTCTGGCGGACTCGAAGATGCTTGGTGGAATACTTCTTAATGTGGCTATCGTCATGGTTGTCGTTAACCCGATATAAATCCAGTTGACCGTCCCGAATATCGCTATGAGCGCTGTATTCACGTCGCCGAGCCATGGCCGCGCCAAGAAGCCGAGACCTACAGCATTCAGAAAAATGTTGACAGAGCCGAAATACGGGTTATACATCCAAGTCCAGATAAGCGAGACCGCGACTGACGATATCACGTAAGGCAGGAAGATTATGGCCCAGAACAACCCCCCGACGCGTCTATTCCTCAGTATGATTGTTGCGAAGGCGATTCCTATGGGAATCTGTATAGCTGATGACTGGGCTGCGAGCAGAACCACGTTGAGAAGCGAGCGAAGATAGACCGCGTCGTTGAAAAACATTCTCGTGTAGTTTTCTAGGCCCACGAAAACCATGGTGGGGCTGACGAAGGTCCACCTGAACAGGCTTAGGTAAAACATCTGGACCAGAGGATAAAATATGAAGATGAGAGCGAATATAAGCGCAGGCAGAGACATCAAAAGCCCGGCCTGAGAGTCTAGAAAGCGCCCTAACCCCTTAGCTGCAGAAAAATTAGTGGCGGATTGTTTTTGTTTCTCTCTTAGGCTAGACCTGCTCAAGTGGTAGAATCCCCTGCGCGGCAAGCTCCCGTGCGACGCGCTCCTGAGCCTCAGCCATCTGCTCCGGCGTCACGGACCCCACAGCTACCCCGGCTAGCGAGTCAAGATGCACCTGAGCAAATTTCGGCGGAGAATACTCGTCATAGGCCATCTGAAGCCAACTCGCCCTAGAAGTCGACTCGATTACCTTGACTAGCACGGGAGAATATCGCTCCGTCGGGACCTTGACGTTCTGTGCGAGAGGTGAAGCACTAAGCTCCGCATATCTTATGATGTTCTCCTCTCTACAAATGAACCTCACAAAGTCGTATGCGACCCTCTTCACGTTATCAGGGATGTTCTTGGCGATTGCGTAGTGGTGCTGTACCGCGCCTAAGAGCATGGTCGGGTCTCCCTTACCACCCGGGACTGTTGGGAAGTTTATGATGTCGACGGGGAACTCCGGGAACGATGCGTAGAGGTCGCCGAGTATCCAAGGCCCTTGGAGCCACATCGCCGCCTTGCCTGTGAAGAAGAGGTTCTGAGCCTCGTCGTAGCTAGCCCCTATGAACCCCTCTTGAAACGCACCCATGTCAACAATCTCCTTGAACAGGTAGCCAGCCTTCACCCAGTGTTCGTCTGTGAAGCTAAATCCTGGAGCCCTGTTTATCGTCTTCCTAAACGCGTCTGAGCCGGCCAGTCTGTCGACTAGATACATGTAGTAGAAGGAGAGCTCCCACTTGTCCTTGCCGCCAACGGCTATGGGTATTATCCCAGCCTCCTTAAACTTCCTGATTGCGGTCTTAAACTCGTCCCAAGTCCATGTGCGTGTTATTGGTGGAATTTCTACGCCGGCCTTCTCGAAGAGTTCTCTGTTGATGTAGAAGTGCCCTGCCCACAGGTCGAATGGAATTGCGTAGTGGCGGTTGTTCCAAGTTGACTGTCTAAGCATAGTCCTAGGTATCTGGCGAACGGCCCACTCCTCGTTCAGCATACTAGTGAGGTCCTCGACGTGCCCTCCGTCCACGTAAGACTTGAGAATACCGCCTCCGAGCGTCCTAAAGACTGCGGGAGGTTGTCCGGCAGCTATGGCGGCCTCGAACTTCGTCTTGAAATCCTCATCAGAGGCAAACTCCACTATTACTATGTCCACGTTTGGGTTAGCTCTTTCAAAAGCGGCCTCCATCTCTTCCGCCCATTTCAGCCGCGCTTCTCCCCACTGGTCCCACCATTCAATCTTAATCTTCTCAGCCGGCCTCTGTGTCGTCAGGAGAAATACCGCACCGACTGCAACGACCACGACTGCGACGAGAACGAGAGCCACAGCCAGTCTAAATTTAGGCGAGCCACGTTGAGACATTCGCAAGCTTTAATGATTTTAACGTTTACTTAAATTTTACTCAGCCCCCTCATTGCGAACACGCATCCGCTCTTCTCCGCGTGAGTGAGGTCTTACTCAAAAGTTAGTTTAAATTCTCTGGGTCGGGCTCGATAGAGGGTGATGATTATCACGACTGTCAGAGAGAAATAGTCGGGGACGCGGGATTGAATGCGGTGAGGTGTAGAGTCTTGTTGCAGGCCACGTGGGTGACGAGTCTCCCCCATTCTGGTCTTCTCCGCGGGTCTTCAGTTGTGTGGTAAGACAGGCCGGTTTTTGAAAACCTATATTATTACGTCTAGAGTTTCGGTGGCTGATGAGTGGTAGTGATTTTGGCTGGGTTTTCTTTGCGGTGCTGGCTCTGTTTATCTGGGGAGTGTGGGGTTTCATGACGCGACTGGTGGCCGCGTCGATTGGCTGGCGTGAGTTTACTGTCCTCGCTTCAATCGGGAGCGTATCGTCTATGATTGTCTTCGCGATTCTTACGCGGCCAAGCATCTCGCACCCCTTAAGCACATACGCGCTTACATTTCTCGTCGGGGTTCTGGGCTTTCTGGGGACGCCGATGCTCTACGCAGCCCTTGAGCGGAACCCGTCCTCGATAGTAATCGTCGCGACTTCGCTCTACCCACTCGTGGCCATAATACTCTCAGTCCTGATTTTGAAGGAGCTTCCGACTGCGAGACAGGCTGTCGGGATAGCGTTGGCCATCATCGCGCTTATCCTCATCTCGTCCGAAAGCTAGACCACGAGAAGACGTATAGGGGGGCCTCGCTGAGGCTTATGAGGAGAGTTGGTGGCGGGTAGAGTTGCGAGTCTGGAGGAGGCTTACAGGCAGATACATCTGGACTTCCACACCTCCCCCCTGATACCAGATGTGGCGGCGGACTTTGACCCGCATGACTTCGCAGAGACGCTAGCCCAAGCCTCCGTGAATTCTGTCACCGTCTTCGCAAAATGCCACCACGGGATGTCTTACTACGAAACGAGGGTTGGCGTGAAGCATCCGTCACTCAAGATTGACCTTCTCAGAGAGATGGTGGAGGCCTGTCACCGGAGGGCGATTAGGGTCGCGGCGTATTACTCTGTCTGCTGGGACTCTCATATGGGTGAGGAGCATCCTGAGTGGCTTCAAGTAGATAGTAGCGGCGCGCCTCTCAGGCCTCGGCCGTTCGAGAGGCCTTACTACAGCTGGGAGACCCTCTGCCTCAACACACCCTACGTAGAATACGTCGAGGCACAGCTCAGAGAGATTCTTGACAGCTACGATGTGGATGGTGTTTTTCTCGACATCGTTGGGCAGAGGAGGCCGGGCTGCATCTGCCGATACTGTAGGGCATCGATGAGCAGGCTGGGCATGAATTATTCAGTCGACGAAGACCTCAGGAGGCACTCGAGGATGATTGAGGAGAGGTTTATGGCGAGGATGTGGGAGCTTGTCTCGAGCCTCAGACCCTCCGCGACGCTCTTCTTCAACGGCGCATCAAACCTGAACATCGCCCGCCTAGCCGAGAAATACATGACGCACTTCGAGATTGAATCCCTCCCCACAGGGCCGTGGGGATACTACCACTTTCCACTCTACGCCCGCTACCTGAGAAACCTCGGGAAGCCAATCGTAGGTATGACGGGTAGATTTCACCTCTCATGGGCCGATTTCGGCGGAGTGAAGCCCCTCCCTCAGCTTGTCTATGAGGCGGGGCGGATATTGGCGCACGGCGCCGCGGTCTCTGTTGGCGACCAGATGCATCCAAGGGGGGCGCTGGACAGGGCTGTCTATAGCGTTGTCGGAGGTGCCTATGGTGTTGTGAAGACTGTTGAGGAGTTGGCGCGCGGTTCTGAGCCGCTGTATGAGGCGGCGGTCTTGGCTCTGCCGCGTTCGAGGGGTGCTGACCCGTATGTTTTCCATGAGGGTGGGTTTGGGATGGATGATTCGTTGGCCGGCGCCGTGAAGGTTCTGCTGGAAGAGAAGATACAGTTTAACGTGTTAGACCCCTTGATGGATTTTCAGGGCTACGGCCTACTGATAATACCTGATTTTGGCCTCCTCGACGAGGCTGCGAGGCAGAAGCTCGCCAAGTTCATCTCCATGGGAGGTGGGGTAATCTTCAGCTACAAGGCGACGCTGGAGAACGGAGCGTTCAGATGCCCCGGAATCAACCTGACACCGGTCGAGGCTGACAAGTATGACGTGGACTTCATACGCGTCGGCCCCCGCCTAGCCGAGGGCGTCCCAGCGGACTTCGACGTAGCGATGTACGGCTCGGGCGTCTACACTAGAATTGAGGGAGGCGAGACTCTAGCGCGCGTCAGGGAGCCCTACTTCAGAAGAAGCTACAGAGCATACACCTCCCACACCTACACTCCTGCCTCAAAGGACTCGGAGAGCCCAGCCATAGCCCTCTCAAGAGACGGCAAAGTCATGTACATCTACTCGCCGATATTCGCCGCCTACTTCAGGCACGGCTACTGGGTTTACAAGACTATTCTGAGGAACTGTCTCAACCTAATGCTCCGCGAGAGGCTCGTCCACAATACTCTCCCACCGACATCGGAGGCCTACCTCTGGAGAAAAACGGACTCCCTCATACTACATTTAGTAAACTACCAGTCCATGAGGATCGGCAGGCATCCGGAATACATGAGCGAGTATACGCCGTATTCGTCTCTGAGGTTGAGGGTGAGGACTGCTAGGGAGCCTGTGCGGGTCTATTCTCCCCTGAGAGGGCGGGAGCTACGATATGATTTCTCCGGCGGTATGGTGGAGGTTGTGCTTGAGGCGCCTAACGTGTATGAGGTGGTTGTTCTGGAGGGAGCGGCTAAAAGGTAACTATCTTTTCAGGCTTGATTTTCCATATTAACCTGTTGCTTCTAGGTCCCTCAAACCTCGCGGCTCCCAGATATTTCCTAGCCAGCCTGTCTATGTGCTCCACAGCACCTTGAGCCGTCTTCTCAACAACGCGCCCACGAATCTCAACATACCTATAAGGGTTGGCGGCGTCGGCTATAGCTATTGAGACGCGAGGGTCTCTATCCGTGTTCTTATCCTTCCTCCTACCCTTCACCGTGTTGATTAAGACGTAGTCGCCCTCGATATCCACCCAGACCGGCGTAACTTGTGGCGAACCGTTAGGCATCACGGTCGCGACAAACCCAATATTCTTGCCCTCGACTAGACTCCTAACCTCTGGCAGAAGCTTCACCATGGCCAAGTCCTAGCTGGCGTCTGTTCATATTTTAACATTCCGAGCGACCTGCCCTCTCCTTCTAAGATAAGGGCCTTCAGGCATCCCCGAGTGCATAGGTGGCGTTGTGCGGGAGCTAGCTGCCTAGTCACGCTTTTATACACCGCTTAGCGGATTGGTGGCGAGTGAAATTGAGGTTCGAGATTAAGCACCGTCCATCCTACTCGTTGCTTGAGGTTGAGCTTGAGCAAGGCGAGGCGGTTAGGGCTGAGGCCGGAGCCATGACGTACATGTCGCCGAGCATCGAGGTGAGGACTGTCATGCGGGAGGCCAGCTTCATTGAGAGCCTCGGACTCAAACTTCTCGGCGCACAGTCCTTCTTCGTGAATGAGTATGCGGCGAAGGCTGGGAGGGGTGCGGTGGGGCTGGTCTCGGCTCCGCTAGGTGACATAGCGCACATGGAGGTTAGGCCGGGGCTTGGCTACATCGTCCAGAAGGCGGCCTACGTGGCCTCAGGCCTCAACGTCGACCTCGACATAAAGTGGCAAGGCTTCACACGCGGCCTCTTCGGCCAAGGCCTATTCATGCTCCGAGCAACAGGAAGCGGAGACCTCTTCATCAACACATTCGGAGCCCTCGAGAAAAAGACACTCGCGCCAGGGGAGGAGCTCGTCGTTGACAACTTCCACCTAGCCGCATTCACCGACACCTGCACCTACACGGTAACGAAGTTCGGCGGCCTCAAATCCACAATACTCGGAGGCGAAGGCCTTGTTGTGAGGGTGAGGGGTCCGGGAGACGTCTACATACAGACCAAAAACCCCGCAGAGTTCGCCGAGTGGCTCTGGAGCCTACTGGAGCCCTACGTTAGGTCAAGAGCAAGATGAATTTTACAGTACCCTCAAAATCATACTATGCATAAGATTGCATAATTGCCGTTTCTAGACGATTTAAGAGGCCTTTTAGCCGCCGATAAATCAAGTACAGAGTCAGATTTACTCGGTCTAGAGTTAAACCGTCAGGTTAAAATAACTCGAAATCCAAAAATGAATTCCAATCATGATGTAGATTTTATACAAATCAATTCGTAATCTACATTAAAATTCACAAGACGAGTTTTTACAACATGTTTTTTACTACGGAAATTCCGGATTAACTCAGAGGGTGTCTTCATGTTTACTTTGAGGCCCACCGAGCCGGCCTCCATAGGGTCTTCCTTAGAAGATACCAACAGTCGTGGCGACGGGTTTAGAGTAGTCGTCGTAGGTGCAGGTGTGGGGGGCCTCGCAGTCGCGGCTCTCTTAGCTAAGGATGGACATGAAGTCACCGTGGTGGAGAAGAACGAATCCATAGGCGGCAGAGCAGGGGCCTTCATCCGGGATGGTTTCGCCTTCGACACAGGCCCTACGTGGTACCTTATGCCAGATGTCTTTGACAGGTTTTTTCAAGAATTCGGGAGAAGGACATCCGACCTGTACACTCTATATAGGCTGGACCCTAGCTACAGAGTATTTTTCGACGACGGCGAGGTCGTCGACATCAGCCATGACGTGGAGAAGGTCTACCAGCTCTTCGACAGCTTGGAAGAGGGGGGAGGTGAGAAGCTCCGCAGATTCCTGAACAAATGCGAGGAGCTTTACAAAAGCATCAGAAAGACCCTCTACCTCGACCTCGACTCACCATTAAGCCTACTCAACCGCGAAATCCTTTCACAGGGGCTAAAAATCAACATATTCGAATCGGTCGAGAGCTACGTCAAAAAGAGTTTCCAGAGCGACAAGGCGCGGAAAATCCTTCTATACTCCGTGGGATTCATCGGAACACCACCAGCCAAATCACCATCCTTCTACGCAATCCTCAACTACGTGAAGATAGTCCAAGGAGTTTACTTCCCGGAAGGAGGAATTAGACGGCTGGTTCAAGTCCTCTACGACTTGGCCAAGTCTCAGGGTGTAGAGTTTCTCACGGGCCAAGAGGTCAAGAAGATCGAGGTTGAGGATGGCGTGGCGAGGCGTGTGCTGGTGGATGGCTCGGCGCTTGATGCTGATGTCGTGGTGGTAAACGCAGACTACGCCTACACCGAGCTTAATCTCCTCGACAGGAGATACAGGACATACGACGAAAACTACTGGAGAAGCCGGACACTAACACCATCCGCACTAATCGCCTTCATCGGCCTCGACAGGAAAATCGACTCACTAACGACTCACAATGTCTTTCTCGAGCGGGACTGGAGCGAAAACTTTTACCAGATTTTCGACCCCCTCCGCGCCAAGTGGCCTGACTACGCCTCATACTATGTCCATGTCCCTTCCAAGGTCGATAAGTCAGCGGCCCCTAAGGAGGGGGAGGCGGTCTTCTTCCTGATTCCTATCGCATCGGGGTTGGAGGACAGCGATGAGAAGAGAGAAAAACTTTTCACAAACATCCTGCGAGACCTTGAACATAAGACGGGAGAAAAAATCGGTGAAAACATAGTTCTGAAGGGACTATTTAGCATCAGAGACTTCTCGGCGCGCTTCAACGCATTCAGAGGAACAGCTCTCGGGCTCGCCCACACGCTGAGGCAGACGGCCTTCTGGAGGCCCCGCCACAGAAGCGCGAAAGTTAAAAACCTCTACTACACCGGCCAATACACCCACCCAGGAATAGGCCTCCCCATGGTCCTCATCTCCGCCCAAATCGTGCGGAAAAAGATTGCGAAGGAGTTGAAGAGCTAAATGATGGTCCAAAGAAAAATCCCGGTCGACTCAGAAATTTTCCGGCTATTCAAACGCGGAAGCACAACATATTTCAACAGCACCCTTTTTTTCCCCGAAGACGTCCGTGTCAACGTGTTTAGGCTTTACGCTTTTCTGAGAAAGGCGGACGACTTTGTGGACAGAGTTCCTCAGGACGCTGAGGGCTTTTACAGGTTTAGGACCGAGTATGAAAGGGCTGTGAACGGCTACGAGACCTCAGACATAGTGGTTAAGGAGTTTGTCGCCCTGTCGAGGGAGAAGGGCTTCGACCCGAGCTGGGCTGAAGCATTTCTAGACGCCATGGAGGCTGACCTCTATAAGAGGGTATACAATACCCTGGAGGAGCTTCTCGTCTACATGTACGGCTCCGCCGAGGTCGTGGGTTTATACATGGCCAAGATAATGGGCCTTAAAGAGGAGTCATTCATCTACGCACGACACCTAGGAAGAGCCATGCAATACATCAACTTCATCAGAGACATCCAAGAAGACCTGGCCCTGGGCAGACAGTATCTCCCGCTTAACGAGCTCAAACAATACGGAATTCAAAGCCTCGACCCTGTAGAGGTCTACATAAAAAGGAAGCAATTTTCACAATTCATTCGCGAGCAGATTCGCCGCTACTTTGAGTGGCAGAGATTCGCCGAGGAGGGATACAAATACATCCCCTACAGATATCTGATACCCATAAAGACGGCGGCTGACATGTACAAGTTAACGGCGAAGATAATCTATCGCAATCCGTGGATTGTGTATCGCAGGAAGGTCAAGCCTCAGAAGGCGCGGATAGTCTATGCCGCTTACGCTAATTTCGTTTATGCCCTTCGATACAAGATTCCGGCTGGTGTCCTCTCTTGCACGTGACTCAGACAGTCAAGAAGATTATCAAAATCTCTCGTTTCAGGTTCTGGATATACGCGGCCGGGCCTTATGTGATCGGCTACACACTTGGCGCCTCGGGCTTTAACGACTTTTTGAGGCCCGAGTATTACGTCTACCTCGTTTACTTCTTCCTGCCTGCAAACATCATCATCTACGGAATCAATGACTACTTCGACGTGGAGACGGACTTGCTAAACCCCAAGAAGGATGAGAAGGAGGTGAGGGTCTTGGGGGAAGAGAGGCGTAGACTTGGTCGCCTGCTAGCAGCCATGATTTCCATGAGCTTGGGATTGATGGTTCTTCAGGATAATATAGCTCGGCTTCTCTTCGCTGGATTCCTCTTCCTCGCGATTTTCTACAGCGCGCCGCCCCTCCGCTTCAAGAATAAGCCCTTCCTAGACTTCGCCTCCAACTACCTCTACATCATGCCGGGAATCTTCGGACATTATATTGCTTCAGGCCGCTTGCCGGACATTCCGATTTTGGTCGCAGGTTTTCTACACATAGCGGCGATGCACATCTTCTCAGCAATCCCCGACATCGAGTATGACCGAAGAGCGGGGATAATGACTACGCCCGTCTTTATGGGTAGAGGCCCGGCGATGGTGCTTGTGTTCGCCTTCTGGTCCGGCCTCTCATACTTCGCGCTAACTCTTACGGAATTTCACCCCCTCAGCTTTCTCGTCCTGATATACCCCATGATTCCAATATCGGTCTCCATATTGAAGCGAGACATCAACCGCGTCTACTGGCTCCTCCCCTACATCAACGGAGGCTTAGGAGGCCTGCTTTGGCTCGGCCTAGTCAACTATAAGATCATACCATTCTTTCCCAAAATCTAGGGGGCAGCGCGGGCCATCAAAACACCGCGAGCCCATGATCTGCCCCTCTCCTTCCGATAGCCTGTTTAAGAAAGAAGATTGATGGAGTTTAGAATCATTGCTAGGACGTGGCAGGCGTTTTTGAGGCGTCTTGGCTCTCAGGTCTCAGAGCCTCGGCCCTCTGTTTCAGGAACTCCTCTATGTATTCCTTTGTTAGGACTTTGGCCTCGAGGAGGTTGACGATGGAGTTGGGCGAGGCTACGCCGGTCAGCCTCCCGATATTCCCCCGAATCTGCCTCCACTTAAGCTGCGTGTTCCCCGTCTTCGACCTGTAAATAATTCCCAAGACATCAGCGGCTTTCACAAACCTTATATCCCTAATCCGGGCCAACTCAATCTTGCTGGCCGCCTCCACGTATATCTCCCCCTTATCCGCATCCCTCTCCGGGAAGACTGTATGGTCCTTCAGATACCCTTTCGGAATCAGGCTGAGGCAGGTGTTGTAGATAATGAACATTCTAAACCGCTCTAGCGCAGTCTTGACGTCGATCTCCATCCGGCCTCCTCCGTATTAATATAAGTTGAAGGCGCAGCCCTTAAACATTCAGCCGGAAGCCTGTCTTAATTTCCATGTATCTTCAGATAGAGAGCAGATAGGCCGACTACTTCCAGCTCTTATTGCTCCTTTCACTAGGCTCGACAGACACTTCGAGGCCTACAACTTCTGCATCCGGCCTAGGCCTCAAAAGATGGCGCGGTAACATCAACTTACAGAGTGAGACGGCTCAGACGGATAAATAGTAAATCCTGAAAAAAAGGCGATTATTAAGCAAAATAGCCGTGTTATGGGCGTTCAACATTTTCGAAAAACTTAATAGTCCAGAAAAAAGGGAGTAAAATCCGTGAACTCTAGAAAATCGGGCGACGAGTTGAGAGAGGTTACAAGAGCTGATCATAGATGAGAAGGAGCTTTCGGCGGCTCTAATAGATAGGGCTAAGAGGCTTATCAGGTTGATCCTTGACGGGAAAGTAATATTCATGATTCCCTTGGATAGTCTCCCTGTCTGGGCTCGGGTGCTGCTTTACTTGGTCGGAAAGCGGCTAGCTAAAGAGATTGGCTTGGTCAAAACTGACGTGGCCACCATAGAGGAGATATCAGCGGCGACCGGCTCGGATTATTTCAGCGTAGCGGCCAGGCTCAAGGAACTTAAGGGACAGTATCTTGTCTCGACGGTTGAGCGTGGAGGATATATAGTGCAGCTGGCGAAGCTGCAGGAAATTCTCGAGAGGGTCGAGAAGAGCCTTACGCAAAAATCTCAGAGCTGATTGTTAGATGAGTGAGGGTCGGGAGCCGCTTCGAGAGCTGCTAATATTCAATGAGAAATCGATGGTCATTTAAGGAAGCTACACGGGTGAGGGAATTTTTCATGTTGACTGAAGAAGGTTATGTTCTGCCGAGAAGAAAAGTCCCGGAAGGTGTGCCTTATTTATACGTATACATGCTGGGGAGAGCGGTGGCAGGGGTTTTAGGTTTGGTGGAAGACAGCACGTTTAGTCTGGGGCGAAATAACCATTCTGACAGGCTTGAAAGGTGATGAACTTATTAGATTCCTTTCCGCGACTCCTTACATAGCCTATGTCAATAATGGGAGATACCGGTTGAATACTCTTCTGCTTTCTCAGCTTTTAGATGAGCTTGAGGGATTAGAGGGAGGCACATGAAATCATTAATTATCATTATCTATATTCAGGGATTGTGGCTGGTGAGTTTGGTACTGGAATATGGTGGTGATGACTGTCAGGCCATGGTTCTTGCTCTTGGCTGCTCGATTTCGCCACAACCCTCCGAGTATGTTCTGATTGCTTCTTGACGACTACCTCCGAATCGCGCCCTCTTACAACCATATATCTGTATCCGCTATCCTTGAACGCCGAGCCGCCACCCCCTCAACCCTGAAAATCGGTAAAATGACCGCTTATTTTTGCCGTGTATTACACTTTCACTCCGCTGGGGATAGTCTTTAAGGTGGCTTGTCTTTTCTGAAGGGTTGGAGAGTTTGGCTAGGGCTCGGCTGAGGGAGGTGGGGGTCGAGGCTAGGCCGACGCATATTCGCGAGGTTATTCTGGAGAATTTTATGTCCCACGAGTATTCTCGGATTAGGTTTGATCCGGGGCTCAACGTTATTACGGGCCCCAACGGCTCGGGAAAGTCCTCCATCCTTCTCGGCGTCTCGGTGGCTATGGGGCAGACCTATACGGAGAGGGGGCACCGGCTGAGCGACCTTATAAGGAGGGGGAAGGAGGCTGCGAGGCTTACTGTTGTTCTGGACAACTCTCAGGTTGATGGTGAGAGGCCTGTCCCCTCGATTAAGTCTGACGAGATAACGATTACACGCTACATTAAAAAAAGTGGTGAGTATTGGCACTACGTCAATAACAGGTTTACTCCCAAGGCTGAGCTGGAAGAGCTTCTCAGGAGGCTTGGAATAAATCCGAACAACGCCCTCATAATCATGCACCAGAACATGATTGAGAACTTCGCGGCGCGGGACAACGTTGAGAAGCTCCGGGCGATGGAGGATGCGGTCGGGCTCGCGCATCTTAGGGAGAGGCTTCTCGAGGCGGAGGCTAGGCTGAACGGTCTCCGGGGAGAGGAGACGTCTGTCAAGCGCCTCCTCACCGAGGCGGGTGGGGCCGTCGAGTATTGGCGGGGTGAGCTTCAGAAGCTTCAGAGGCTGAGGGAGCTGGAGGAGAGGAGGAGAGGCCTAGAGCTTGAATATGCGTGGAGTCTCGTTTATCAGGTTGCTAAGAGTCTCGAGAGGCGGCGGCTGGCTCTCGAGAGGATGCTGAGGGAGAAGGAGAGGCTTGAGGGGGAGGCCGCATCCTTCGGGGCGGAAGCCCAGTCGTTGAGGGAGATTATCCGCGAGAGGCTTTACGGCGGTGGGAGTCCTGAGGAGGTTTTGGAAGGTGTGGAACGGCTTGTCCGGGCCGCTGTGGAGGAGGGTGTGAGAAGATATAGGCTCTCGAGCCTCGAGCGGGAGGTCTCGGAGGCCCAGTCCGAGATTGAATGTCTCTCGAGGGAGCTGGAGGAGAGAAGGTCTGCCGCCTCTGCGAAGGGTGGCGAAGTCTCGACCGAGAGGGAGCCCTCAGTGGTGCTGGATGATTTGAGGCTGACGGACCTTGAGGTTGCGTCGCTCGGGAAAGTGATTCCCGACGCCGAGACCATGTATTTTCTCGCGGACTCCCGGTTCAGGGAGGTTGAGCTGAAGGCCCGGCAGGTTGAGGAGAACGTGAAGAGGGCGATGGAGGAGGTTGAGAGAAGGAGGCAAGTCTGGAGGGAGAAGCTTAGAGAGATAATCGATGACATTAATCCGGTTTATCAGAGGCTATTGGAGGCGGTCGGGGGGAAGGGGCTCATCAGGATTCGCGGCCTCGAAGACCCCGTGACGGCGAGCCTCGAGCTTTACGCGGGCTTCCGGGGCATGGAGCCCATGATTGTTGACGCTCACACTCACAGCGGCGGCGAGAGAGTCGTGGCGACGATAGCATTCCTCCTCGCCCTCCAGAGCTACGTCAGGTCTCCGATAAGAGCTGTGGACGAGTTCGACGTCCACCTCGACCCACTCAACAGAGAGATGGTAACGAAGATACTCGTCGAGATTGCGAGGTCCTACCCATCGACTCAATTCCTCTTCATAACGCCAGGGAAGCTCCCAATCACGGACGGCTTCAACCTGATAATAGTCCAGAACGTGGCCCAGTCGTCATTCGTCACCTCCTCGGTGGAGGGGGTATGAGTAGGGGCGTCAGAGTTACCCGCGAAGAGCTCCTGAGGATGATTGCGATTCTCAGCGAGATTGAGTCGAGCAGGCTGGACCCCTTCAGCGTCGACGTCTCCAACCTGCTATCGAGGCTTCGCGAGATAATTGAGAGGGAGAGGGATGTTGAGACGATTGTGCTTGACGCGGAGACGCTCTACAGGGTCTCGGTGGTCCTAGGCCTACAGCAGAGGTGGATTAGAGACAGGGCCTCCTCACTCTTCATAGACGCCGGCATGGTCTACACAAAGATAATCGCCTCAGACCCCAAGTCCCTCGTGACCGCCTTCCTACAGGCTTGGAGGCCGATCGTCAGGCTGGAGCAGATATCGGTTGACCTGCTTCTGAAGGGTTACCAGCACTTCATTTCGCGGCCGACGCGGGGGCTGGTTAAAGGGGAGGCTGGACCGTTGGCGCTGTCTAGGCCGGGTGCTTATGAGGCTATTGAGAGCCAGATAAGCAGCGAGCTAGGAGCTCTTCTGGCTGAGCTCTCATCCATGGGCGGCTGGGTGAAGTATTGGGACTTCATAAAAGCGGGCGGCGACAGGAGGGCCCGAGCCTACCTACTCAGCTACCTCATCTCGCGCGGTGAGGTTGACGTCAGAATTAACACTCTTAGCGGCGAGATTTGGATTAGGGCTGCTGAAAGAGTTTTGGACGAGCCTAGAACCGTCTCGCTAGCCTTGACGGTCGGTGACTAGGGCGTGAGCGGCGAGGAGCTGGGAAAGCTGGAGAAGAAGATGGCCCAAGCTGTCGCCCTGATTCTTGCTTCGGGGCACAGGCTGCCGGGCGTGAGGGGCTGGGAGCTGAGGAGGAGGCTCGGAAAGAACTTCCCCAAGATTTTGAACTCGCTTGACTCGAGGCTCAAACAGATTGGGCTGAGGGTCAAGACCGTCCCGGACCCAGAGGCCGGCCCGAAGGACTTGGACCGGGCCCGCTTCTACATCGTCCTCCAAGACCCGCTGATGCTCTCAGACATTCAGACACTAGGCTACAGCCTCGACGAACTCGCGATACTCTCCGCCACACTCGCATACCTCCTAGCCAAGAACAGCAGCGCGCCAGAGAAAGAACTCGTCGAGATGCTCGAGACAAAGTATCCGAGGTGGAGAGTGGAGGCAGCCATCGAGAGGCTTACGAGGCGCGGATACCTCAACAGGGCCGAGGACGGCGTCATCTCCATCGGCTGGAGAACACTCGTCGAGGTCGACAAACAGGAGCTTTTAAAGGCCTTCGCATCCCTAAGTCCGGCGGAGACGCTGGAGGGCGACGTCGGCGTTTCTGAGGGTGGAGGAGGGGGGGCCGTCGACGCAAAGGAACAAGGCGACTCATCGCAGGGGCCTACCTAAACTCCTTCAACAGAGCCTCTTTCTCGATTTCTATCAGCTTCTCGATAAGGCGTGGTGAGATTCCCTGTTCTTGGCTGAGGAGGTTCTCAGCCTCCTTGATGCTGACTCCGCGGGCTGAGAGGACGAAGGCCGCTGCCTTGCCATACCTCTCAACTAGGGGCGCCGTCTTCTCGACCTCCCTCCAAAGCCTCCGCGACTCCGCAGTCTTGCCGCGCATTATTCTCTCCACGTCTTCGCGCCCTGCAACCCTCACGAATCCTATCTTTGTCGAGCCGCATTCCGGGCATGCTGGCCTGTTCTCCATCTCACCGACCTCTACGGTCTCAATGTATTTCCGGCAATCTGCGCATGCGAGGACTACTAGCTCGCTGTTGATTCTTCCGCGAACCGCGTTTATCAGGAGCCTGTGCATTCTCTCGGGAGTGTAGGTCTCGTATTCGTATTGGTATCTGTTGATTGTTAGGGCTGCGAGGGGGCTTGGTCTCTCCAAGGTGCAGGTGGCTATGCCTATCTCTCCGTCCCTGATTTTTCCGATAATCGTCTTTACGCCCTCCCAGTCGTAGTCTGTGAAGACCGTGAACCTCAGGGCCTCCAAGTAGGCCGGCGTCCCCTTCAGGGACTCGACAAGCATCTGGGCGCTCACGTCAAGGAGGCTCACCTCCTTACTGACTACACCCATCTTCCTCGCAACATGGACAAGCCTCCTCCTGAACACCCCGGAGGAGGCGACGGCCCTGTTGAGAAGCTCCTCGTCCACTATGTTGGGGAGGGCCCTCACGACATCCAAGGCTGTGAGGTTCTTGGACTTTAACACAACCCTGTAAGGGTCCGACTGAGCTGCGACTGGTGCGCCTACCCGCTCGGCCAGATAGACCGAGAGGAGCCGCGCGATTGTCCTGTTGATTCTCAGCCCACCCGTTACATGGAGGATGACATATTCTCCCGCCTCCTCCGCGACCACCTGCTTGTCGGTTGGGACCGGTATGTCCATGGCTAAGTGTTGCTCAACCTCCCTCAGCGAGCGCTCCATGAAGCCCGACGAGACGCCGTAAGCCGATGCAAGCCCCTCAACAATCTTAACCGGCTCAACGCCGCTCCGCCTATCCTCAAAGTATCTTCTCCTGATTGAGCCAACCTCCATGGCGACCTCAAGGGGGACAGGAATCTCATCACCAACCCACGAAGGGACAGCGCCCTCACCCTCCCTAAGCCTAGAGACGTAGATTCTCGTCCCAGAGAGGTTCAGTATAATCCAAGCCCTCCCGCCGAGGATGAAGCGCGTCCCAACCTCTCCGTATTCGGCGACAAAGGCCTCGTCCAGGATGCCGACAGGCTCGCCGGACTCGTCCACGACCAGATACTGCTTCTCCTCAGGAATCATGGAGAGGTTCTCGAAGTAGTATTCTATGAGCCGTCTGGCTTTCATGGGCTTGGTTACGGTTCCGTCGAATATTCTCGCGACTCCGAGAGTCTCCATGTATCTCAGGAGCATGTCCAAGTCTTTGTCCTCGAGGGTTGAGAAGTTATAGCTGCTCCGGAGTAGTGATGCTATCTCGTCTCTGGAGAGGCGGCCGTATTCAAGGAGGAGGCCGGCTATCTGGTGCATAGCTACGTCGAGGCTGTTCTTCACCACCCTCACGGGCTCGAGCTCCCCATTCATAGCCTTCCTCGCTATGACGATGGCCTCGAGGGCGTCGTCCGAGTCCATCACCAGCACAACCCCCTTCGCCGTCCCGCCGATTCGGTGGCCGCTCCGCCCAATCCTCTGAATCAGCCTCGTAACCTCGCGGGGCGAGTTATATTGAATGCAGAGGTCAATTCTACCCACGTCGATTCCCATCTCGAGGCTTGAGGTGCAGATGAGGCCCTGAACCTCGCCGTGCTTGAGGTCCTGCTCCGCCCTCACCCTGTGGTCGCGGGAGAGTGAGCCGTGGTGGATGGAGACTGGTAGAGTCTCGTCCCAAGCCTTGAACCTGTTTGCGAGGGCCTCTGCGAGCGGCCTAGTGTTGGTGAATATTAGCGTGGAGGCGTGGCTCGATACAAGCTCCATAATGGTCCTCATACGCGCTGCTACGTCAGGCGCGACGCCTATCGCCTCACCCATCTCCGCATCGACCATCCCCGGCTCTGGGAAGACAACATCAACCTCAAGACCCCTCGGCATCTTCGTCTCAACAACCACAAACCTCCCCCCACGCCCAACCAAGAACCGTGCAACTTCTTCAGGCCAACCCACAGTCGCAGAGAGACCGATAAGCTGAAACGGCCTCCCCGTAATCTTTCTCAGCCTCTGGAGAGCCACAGCGAGCTGGGCACCCCTCTTATCCGTCGCGAGCTCATGAACCTCATCGATGACAACCCATCTGAGGTTGGAGAGGCTCTTCCTGATGACGCGGCCGATGAGGAGGGACTGTAGTGCCTCGGGCGTGGCTATCATGACGTGAGGTGGGCTGAGGGCCTGAATCCTCCTCTCGCGCTGGGATGTGTCGCCGTGCCTGACTGAGGCGGAGATGTCGAGGCGTCGGGACCACCACTCGAGCCTCTCGAGCAGGTCCCTGTTCAGGGCCCTGAGCGGCGTGATGTAGAGAGTTGAGACTGGCCTCACGGAAGGGTCCGTGAGAATGGTGCTGAAGATGGGGAGGAGAGCCGCCTCGGTCTTCCCAGTCCCCGTAGGCGAGACGATGAGAACATTATCGCCTCTGAGAATGTGGGGAATCGCCTTCCTCTGAGTCTCAACCAACCCCCCAAACCGCTCCTTCACCGCCTCCAAGACAGGCCGGCAGAGAAGCCCCTCCACACCCTCAGACAACGGCCCAGCCACCACCCCACCAACAACACCCAGACTCATAACCCATACTCTATCCCTACAGAAGAATAATCCATCGTGGCGCTCATAATATGTTAAGCGGGTGGGCATTTCCCGCGGAGGCGGCTCCATGTTTTAAATAGGCTCCAGTGGTCCGGAGGAGACTCGTGTCCTCGGAGCATGTTTTCCAGCTCTCGGAGATAGATTCCTGTTTCCGGCGACGGAGTTGGCGTAGCTCGAGGGAAGGGCCCAGCACATAGATAATTACTCCGGCGATTATCTTGCTACTGGTTTGAGCCGCTGTGTTGTTGGGCCGGAGTTTCTCGAGCTTCTCGAGCATGAGTTTGTCCAGCTGGACGAGGAAGGCAGGGAGCTGGAAGGTCTCTTGAGAAGCGAGGTCTTCAAGAGGATTGCGGAAGGGGGCTTCAGGGCGGCCGAGGAGGTCTTCAGCGAGCTCAGACTTCTGCCCATGAGAAGAGGGTATCCATACAGGGAGCCCACAGAGCTTGGAGAGATAAAGTCGTGCTCCCGCGGCTGGAGGAGGGCTGAGCCCCAGCACCCTGAGACGGTCAGGGACAAAGTTCTGGGCGGCTTCTATGGAAGGTGTGCGGGGAACATGCTCGGCAAGCCGGTCGAGGGGCTCGGTATCCGCGGCGGGTGGAGGGCTATCTCGGAGAGACTTTCGAGACTTTGCATCGGGAAGTTTGAGGAGTATTTACCGGCCGCTTTCTTCACGGAGGAGGAGCTCCAGCACGTCCACATCCTCAGGGCGACCGCGGGCAACATAGATAGGGCCCTGCGGGACGACGACATCGACTACACACTCATCAACCTCAGAATGGTCGAGAAGAGGGGCGGAGACTTCACAAGCATAGACGTCGGCCGTGAATGGCTTGAGAGCCTCCCATACGCAGGCGTCTACACCGCGGAGAGAGCCGCATACAGGAATTTGGTGAACTGCCTGACCCCACCTGAGACCGCACTCCACATGAACCCCTACAGAGAGTGGATAGGCGCGCAAATTAGAGCCGACCTCTGGGGATACATCTGCCCCGGAGACCCCTCAAGGGCCGCCGAGCTGGCTCACAGGGACGCTACCCTGAGCCACGTCAAGAACGGAGTCTACGGCGAGATGATGGTGGCCGCGATGATTGCGTGGGCCTTCGTTGAGGAGGATGTGGAGAGGATTGTCGAGGCTGG
This sequence comes from Candidatus Calditenuaceae archaeon, assembly GCA_025059595.1. GTDB lineage: Archaea > Thermoproteota > Nitrososphaeria_A > Caldarchaeales > Calditenuaceae > HRBIN02. The sequence goes on from JANXDI010000017.1 coordinate 36,388, forward strand.
CCTCTCAGTCATACCCGCGGAAAGCAGGCTGAGAGAGGCTGTGGAGTCCGTGTTGGATGCTTGGAGGAGGGGAGTCGGCTGGGAGGAAGCTGTGAATCTGATGGAGTCTAGGCTAAACAGGTACCACCCAGTCCACACGATACCTAATGCGGCAATCGTCGCAGCTTCACTTCTCTGGGGCGAGGGAGACTACACTAGGTCGATAACAAGGGCCGTGTCCTGCGGCCTCGACACAGACTGCAACGGAGCAACCGTGGGCTCAATCGTCGGAGTCATGAAGGGATACGCGGGGCTGGGGGACCAAGTCAGGAAAAAATGGTTTGAACCACTAAACAACAGGCTCGAAAGCTACATCCCAAGCCTCAGCGGCTTAAAGATAACAGAGGCCGCCGAGCGGATATACGCCGCAGCCTCACGCCTAGGCATGCCTTAGCGGGGAGCACTTATATCAGGGCCACAGACACCAAGCTACGTGGCCGCCACCCGAGATAGAGTCCTCCTCTTCTCAATCCTCTCCCTTATACTGGCGGCGCTGGTCGACGTTGCGTTTTATCTGCTGGGCGGACTGGCCAATCCCTTCGCCGGGCTGGCATGGGGCGCCCTCAGAATGTATACGCCAACCGTCTCTGCCCTACTGGTCGGCGACTCTGAGACACTGAAGCGTGCTCTCCGTTTCAGCATGAAGGCCTTCGTCTACTTCCTTACATCCCCGCTAATAGCATTCGCCGCACTCTTACTCTACTTCGCCATCACGGCGCCGATGGGCTTCATCTCGCTCGAAACGCTACGAACCGCGATGCCAGTAGACCTCCCACCCGAGACGCTATTGGCCCTTATGCTAATCAACTCCTACATAGCCGCCATCTCGATAAACACACTCTTCGCGCTGGGCGAGGAAATCGGCTGGAGAGGCTTTCTCCAAGTCGAGCTCGAGGCTCGCGGCCACAGCACGGCAAAGGCCGCACTACTTGTAGGGCTTGTCTGGGGTGTCTGGCACGCAACAGCAATCCTCCTACTCGGCCACAACTACCCTGAGAACAGATTGCTGGGAGTAGCCCTATTCACCGCCTTCACAGTGGCCCTCTCCCTCCCCCACGCAGCAGTCACCCGCCTCTCATCCAGCGTCCTACCAGCCGCATCCCTCCACGGGGCGATAAACGCGATATGGGCCCTAACGATACTAACGTCTACCCTACCGCGCGAGCTGGGAGGCCTAGGCCCACTCGGGATAGCCTCATGGGCAATAGTATCTATCGCAAACTATTTGGCGCTTCTCCGTCTCAAGCGCTAGGCGCGCCGACGCACTACTTTCTAGGCTGCTCCTGCTTCAGCCCACAATACATGCACTCCTCGGTCTCAACAGGAATCTCCCTCATACAATACCAGCAGAACTTCATCCCCGGATTCTCGGGCACCACCTCCTCCCTCTTCTCCGTAAAGAAGCCCGCAACAACCATCAAGACACCGGCAGCGGCTAAAATCCAGAATGCCTGAAGACCAACCGCGAAGAGCACAGTACCCGTGAGCGCCACAACCAGCCCAGAAAAAATCAGGGGCGGATTCAACAGCTAACAGGGAAAAAAGGCGGCTCTAAAATATTCCACAAAAACGCAAAACTCTCACTTACCCCCGCTTGACAGCCTATCCGAGACGGACTCCAGAACATCCCTTATCCGTCTAAGCTCATCCAGCACCTCATCCCGAACCGCAAACCCAGGCTGACCGAAGAGAGGCCGAGGCCTAACCCTACTTAGAATCTTGTCCTTAATCTCCTCCGGACTGCTCACGTGAATGATAGCGGCCTCCGCCCTCCTAGTTCCCGGCCCAGCCGACCCACCAGCCGCCCCCGTATAACCCGCGGTGTGAACATCCACAGTCGCGATTCCAAGCCTCCTCGAAATCGGCCCCTGAACAACATCGATTGACATCACACGCGAATATGGAACCACATGCTTCATCTTCCACCAAACACCCCGCCTAACCACAACCTCATCATCACTCAACTCGTAAACGATAGACTCATAGTATCTAGGAACCCAGTAAACGGTAAATGCCGCAATAGCTGCGGCGGAGCCAAAAAAGATTAACGAGACAACAAGCACAGCCTCCATGGCCCGCACCTCTACGTAGACAACATAAGTTGCGACGGCCCCCATCACGACTATCGGCAGAATTGTGAGCCCAAGATAGATGAAGTAGAGGGAGACCATCTTCTTACTGGGCTTAAACGTCTCAACCAAATCTCATAAACACCGACAAATCATCAAGAACCATCCCTTTAAGCTTTACGGCCAGAGCGCCTGCATCGAGCTTACTCATCAAGGGCGGATGAGGGATATGCCCGCCCACAGGGAGAAATTGCTTAGGCATAAAAAGAGCCGATTAAGTCATACAACTTCTCGTAGGCCAAGTAATACGAGTTGTATATCTGATGCAGCTCATTCTCCGGCTCAACAAGCTCCACAACACGTACGAATTTCTTAAGAATTCTATCCAAGCTACCGCCCTCAAACTTCAGGTTAAGCATACAAAGCATTGCCAAGCCACTCAACCCGCCCTGAAACGACTCTAACAACTCGACTCTCCGTCCATAAACATTAGCTCTAATTTTTCTCAAGAGGGGGCTAACCGCACCCCCACCCACAAGCCTAACCGAATCAAAACCTCTCCCCGTCAACCCCTCAATCAATTCCAAGTATCTCCTAAGCTCATACGTGGTCCCCTCTAGGATAGCCCTAAAAATGTGACTTTTCGTGTGCTTTAGACTTAAACCCGCGAACCCGCCCCTACAGCGATATCTACCCAACACTCTCTCTCCAATAAAATGCGGAAAGATTATCAATCCGTCAGACCCGCATGGAATCCTTTCAGCGTTCTCGTCCAAGATGCTATACACCGAGCGCCCACTCTCCTGAGCCATCTTCTTCTCAGCGTCAGCGAAGTTCTCTTTAAACCACTTCGCCAAGCCCGCCTCAACCTCATTAAACAAAATCCAACCCTCAACCACGTGTCGCAGATTCATCAGCCTTAGGTCCGTCTTTATCTCCCTAGTGCAGGCGGCCATTAGGGACGATGTGCCCGCAACATCTATGGCAATATTCTCGAAGACTCCTCCAGCGCCCAACATGGCACAACAAAAATCTCCACCACCGGCTATTACCGGTATACCACTCCTAAGAGCAAATTCTTGAGCTACATCCCGCCTGAGCTCGCCAACCACTTCATGCGAGGAAAAAATGGGAGGGAGCTTCTCCAAATCCACACCAAGCATCTCTGCCAGCTCCGAGCTCCAACAATCTTTCCGGGAATCGAACAAAAAGGAGCCCGAGGCCTCGGACTTATCTATAACGAACTGCCCGGTTAACATGAAAGTTATCGAGTCTTTCGGCGTTAAGAATTTGTGAGTCTTTTCGTAGACGGATGGTAGATTATCTTTTATCCACTTGATTTTTAACCCCATCCAAGCTGGTGTAATTGGGTTGCCCGTAATCGGCAAAAGCCCCTCTTCGTCTACAGTCTTCCTCAGCGACTCGCACTGCTCAATATTCCGCTTGTCGAGCCACAGTGGTGGCTGGTGATACAGAATTTCCCCATCCCTTGAAAACGGTATCGGCGCGTGCATCTGACCACAAACTCCCATAGCGGCTATCGCGTCGGGACTAATCTTGCTCAGGGCTAATGCTTCCTTGACAGTCTTTTTCACGGCATTCCACCAAACTCGTGGGTCTTGAGTAGCCCAGTATTCCCTCGGAAACTCAAGGTCGTATTCCTGATAGCTCGTGGCGACGAACAGGCCTGAATCGCTGATTACAGCGGACTTAGTCCCCTCAGTGCCAACATCCACCACGAGAAAATAAACACTATTCCTCCGCTCTCCACTCATTACTGTTTAGTCTATTTATCGATAGGTGAATATAAATTTTCTATGAAATAAAGCTGGTGACATCCGACAATCTATTATAAGATAAATCGTTTCACTCGGGCTTTGTGAGGTTTATGAAGGCTTCAACTTTTCAAAAATCACTGTCGAAGATGCATAATGTACAGCACCTACGGCGGCAGAAATTCTGAACAAATTTCTGATACATCTATCCATGAAGGTACCCCCTTCCTCCTAAAAACTGATAAATATTACTGAAGTTGAGATATTCGCGTATCGTTATGCAGGAAGGTTTTGTTTTCCTAGGTAATTTAAGTTCATTTGAGAAGAGGGATAACAAGGTCGTGCTGGTCTGCGGCGCGGCGAAGGTAGAGCTTCAGATTCTCGCCCCAGACTTGGTGAGGGTTAGGCTAGCGCCCAACGGTGTCTTCGAGCCGGACTACTCTTGGGCGGTCGTGAAGAGGGACTGGCCCCCCGCGGACTTCACGCTCGAGGAGACTGATAGGGCTCTTAGAGTAAAGACATCCGAGCTGGTGGTAGAGGTTCAGCGTGCTCCCTGCAGATTATCGTTCTTCGACCCAGAGGGATTTTTGGTTAACGCAGACTATCCGGCATACGGGATGGGCTGGAGTGGCAGGAGGGTGAAGTGCTGGAAGAGCCTCGATTATGACGAGCATTTTTACGGTTTTGGGGAAAAGGCTGGCAGGCTTGATAAGAGGCGGAGCGTCATGGTGATGTGGAACACCGATGCCTTCGGATACGGACCTGAGACGGACCCGCTCTACAAGAGCATCCCATTCTTCATAGGAATCAGAAGAGGAAAGGCCTACGGAATATTCTTCGACAACACCTATAGAACAACTTTCGACATGGGTCACACATCTGAGGACTTCTACAGCTTCGAGGCGGACGGCGGCGAGCTGAACTACTATTTCATTCAAGGCCCCTGCATCAAGAAGGTGCTGGAGAGATACACGGAGCTCACGGGACGCCCACTACTCCATCCACGCTGGGCCCTCGGCCACCAGCAGTGCCGCTACAGCTACTATCCCGCCGAGAGAATACTCCAGCTCGCCGACGAGTTCAGGAAGAGGCAGATACCCTGCGACGCCTTCTACCTCGACATCCACTATAAAGACCGCTACCAGTCATTCACGTGGAACAAGACTAGGTTCCCAGACCCGAAGAAGTTCGCATCGGAGATGAAGGCCAAGGGCTTCAAGCTGATACCCATAGTAAATCCAGGTGTCAAGGCAGACCCTTCAAACAAGTTCTTCGTCGAGGGCGTCCAGAGAGACTATTTCTGCAGATACCCAACCGGCGAGCTCTATCTCGGAAGGGTATGGCCAGGAATCTGCGTCTTCCCAGACTTCAGCAGAGAAGACGTGAGGGAGTGGTGGGGAAGTCTTCACGCAGTGTATGTCGATGTCGGTGTTGATGGCATTTGGAATGACATGAACGAGCCCGCAGTCTTCGTCGAGAGAAGCGTCAGCAGGCAGTTTGAATCGATATTCGGGCATGTAATGAATCTCGTTCTTAGGCGCGGCGCCCTCCCTCCAGAGCTTCTGCCTCAGAGGACCATGGACGTCGAGGTGATTCACCATGACCATGGATTGAACTCTCCGCACGAGAAGATTCACAACGTGTATGGACTGCTAATGTGTATGGCCACATACGAGGGCCTTATGAGGCTGAGGCCCAATAAGAGGCCATTCATACTTACAAGAGCCGCATACGCCGGAATACAAAGATACGCGGCCGTCTGGACCGGAGATAACACATCCAACTGGGACCACCTCGCCCTCCAGATACCCATGCTCCTGAACCTGGGACTTTCAGGCATCACTATGGCTGGCGATGATATCGGCGGATTCGCATCCACGCCGTCTCCGGAGCTCCTGACGCGATGGTATCAGATAGGGGCGTTCCTACCAATATGCAGAAACCACACAATCCTCGGCTCCTACGACCAAGAGGCATGGGTCTACGGCGAGAAATACCTCCAAGTAATCAGGGAATTTCTAGAACTAAGATACCAGCTAATTCCCTACATCTACTCGCTCCTTCACCAAGCGTCGAAGATAGGGCACCCAATAATCAGGCCCCTCCTCTTCGAATATCAAGACGACCCAAACACATACACAATTCAGGACCAGTTCCTCGTCGGCCCATACATACTCGTCGCCCCAGTCGTCAAAGAAGGCTCCTTCAAGCGATTAGTCTATCTCCCCAGAGGTGAGTGGATAGACTACTGGAGCGACACAAAGCACCGAGGCCCTGCCTATGTAGAGGTTGACGTCCCATTAGACAGGGCCCCAATCTTCATCAAGTCAGGAGCCATAATCCCCATGCAGCCCAAAATGCTCTACGTAGACGAAAAGCCAGCCGACCCTCTATACATTCACATATACCCATCAGCCACATCCTCAACGTTCACGCTCTACGAAGACGACGGAGAAACCCTAAACCACGAGAAAGGAGAATACCTGCTGACACCGTTCACCTGCATACTAGAGGGAGGATGGCTGACCATAGAGGTGGGGGATAGGGAGGGAACATATACACCCCCACCACGCACATTCATCGCAATCATCCACCAAGTTGAGAGAAAGCCCGAAAAGGTCTCGCTAGACGACACGCCCCTCACACAAACCGCCTCGCCGGAAGATTTGCTGAGGGCTGAGCAGGGGTGGAGCTTCAACGAGGCAAAAAAGGTCCTACAAGTGAAATTCAGAGACACCGGTGGGAAGCAACGAGTCACGGTAAGACTCTCATAGCTGAGCTCCCGTAACGATTAATAGTTTATTGCGTAGTACATTAGACGGAGCTTAGTCGGTTCTCGAATGTCAGCAAGAAGTTCACTAGTACGTGATATCTATCTAAGAGAGGAAACGAAGCGCAGCGCCATTGAAGTTGACTTTTACATTTTCTACGCCCATTCTATCACACGAAAGTTCCTCGAAGAGGAACTGTAAATCACGATGTGGATTAAATTGCATGGAGCGAATATGGGCCGTTGAAACAAAGTTTTCAGCAGTTATGTTTTCATAACATTTATATGCATACGCGGCCACTTTAAACAGGAAACGCAACGATGAGGGGCGAAGCCACTAGATGGTTTGATGAGGCTGAGAGAGATCTAGAAAACGCTGAAATCCTATACAGAAGCGGAAGATATAATGCTAGCTGCTGCTATGCTCATCAATCTGGCGAAAAGGTTGTGAAAGCGCTTCTCTATAGAATTAACGAGGCACCCTAGGGCCGCAGCATCAGAGTATTGCTTGAGCGCTACATTGAGAAAACGGGTAACTCTGAGGCAGATGACCCATAAAGTGATTATGACGTTCTTCTAATCGGGGAATTCAAGGAAATATATCTGGACCGGCTGGAGACCCTCATAAACGCGGCGAGTCATTTCAAACTCCCCATCCAGCCCCATCCCTACACGCTAGAGGAAGCAATCAGCATCTCAGAGAAGGACAACCCTACAATAGTTGACTCAATCGAAGAAGGTATAGTGATAACGGCGAATGAAAAGTTTTCAATGCTTTTAAAGAAATACAAAATGGTGAAGAGGGCTGGAAAGCTTCAGAGGACCAAATCGACAATAACTTTTTAAAAGAATCAACCAAATATATCGTGTTCATGTCGCACTGGGCTTTCAGATGTCGAAGTATAGGTAGAATTCGTAGGGGTGTGGTCTTGCTGAGACCTGTGTGTATTCTTTCATGCCATTCTCTATTACGGTCTCTATGAGTTCTTTGGGGAAGATGGGTTTGAGAAAGTCGTGGTCTGTCTCGAGCTCTTCGAGGGCTTCTTTGAGGCTTCCTGGTAGTTGCTTGATTCCAAGCTGTCTCCTCTTCTCGGGCGTGAGTTTGTAGATGTCCTCATCAACTGGGTCTCCTATGTCGGTTTTCTTCTTGATTCCGTCGAGGCCGGCCGCCATTATTGCTGCGAAGCAGAGGTAGGGGTTGCATGAGGGGTCTGGGGTTCTGAACTCGATTCTCTTCTTCGAGGCTGCTGCCCGGCCTTTGTGGTAGACGGGTATTCTCACGTTGGCCGACCTGTTGCTCCGGCTCCAGGCGACGAAGACTGGGGCCTCGTAGCCTGGCACGAGCCTCCTGTAGCTGTTGGTTGTAGGCGCGACTATGCCGCAGAGAGCCCTGCTGTGCTCCAACAATCCACCCGCAAAGTATCTGCCTAGCTGGCTCAGCTCCGCGTAGTCGTCGTTTTCGTCGTAGAATAGGTTCTCACGTCCGTCCAGCTCTAGGATCGTGTGGCCTGGATTGGATTTGACTTTCCCGCTTCTTCTCCATAGGCTCACATGGGTATGCATTCCTGAGGCGTTGTCGCCGAAGATTGGCTTGGGCATGAAGGTTGCTATCATGCCGTTTTTGTGGGCGAGGTTCTTGACGACGAACTTGTAGGTCATCGAGTTGTCGCCCATGTTTGTGAGAGTGTCGCGGTACATGTCTATCTCGCACTGGCCGGCTGTCGCTACTTCGTGGTGGTGGGCGTCGCAGGGTATGTGGAAGTAGTCCATCAAAATGTTTACGACTTCCGACCTGAAGACCATAAGTGTGTCATGGGGTGGGACTGGATAGTAGCCCTCCTTGAACCTGACTGGGTAGTTGGTTCCGGGGCTGGTCCAAGCGGCCTCCTTTGACTCTATGCTGTAGGACTGGCCCCTATATGCGTTCAAGACATCCCACTGAACTCTATCAAAGACGAAGAACTCTATCTCGGGCCCCCAGAGGGAGAGGTCGTACCCCTGCTCAGCCGCATAGGCTTCAGCCCTCTGAGCCACGTTGCGTGGGTCCTTTTCAAACCTACCTCGCCCTAACCCCCAGCCGACGTTGCAGAAAGCCCTCGCGGTCTTCACATGGTCAGGCATCCAAGGAATAATAGCGTAAGTCGAGGGGTCTGGATAGAGCACCAGGTCGGACTCGTGAATGTCTACGAATCCTCTGATTGATGAGCCGTCGAGCTTAGGAATGCCTGAGGTGAATGCATGCTCGTCTATGAACTTGATTGGGACTGTCACGTGCTGGAGCCGTCCCGGGACGTCGGTGAACTGGAGGTCGATGTATTTGACACCATCCCTCTCCATACTCTCCAGCATTTGGTCGATGGTCATTCTCCAGGGAACAGGCTCACCCTTCTCAAAGACATACGGCAATTATTCAACACACCCCCGCCGTGAAATGCGTATCGAATCTTACTGCAGAGCATCCGACCATATAGCTGCCTATAAGCGCATTTTTACGTCCTTTGGCCTTACTCTCTTCGTCTTTTCTCGTTCTATGGACCATCATTTGCCGATTTATGGCTTAAGGGTCGTATTTAAAGGTGACTTGACGGTCGGATTAAAATATCGTTCTAATTGAACAAATTTAGAGTAAATTGTTTATTAGTTGAACATTATCAAGTTAAGCTCGCTGTCGACCGGTAGGTGATAACATTCTTTCATCCATGGTGGGACTTTTTAAGTAGGGCTATATTGAGTTTTTCTGTGCAGCGTGCGGATTATGTCGGAAGGCCGGTTCCTCGTAAGGAGGATTGGAGGTTTATAACCGGTCGGGGACGGTTTATCGACGACATTACAATTCCTCGGATGCTCTACGCGGCTTTTTTGAGAAGCCCCTACGCTCATGCTAGGATAGCCAGTATCGATGTGTCGGGTGCGATGCGGGATGGTGTGGTGGCGGCTCTGACCGGGGCTGAGGTGAATAGCCTGTGTGGCGGGTTGCATGTGGATGCTCCTCCGAGGGGGAGGGTTGTTGTTAAGCCTCTGGCTGAGGGGAAGGTGAGGTATGTGGGTGAGCCTGTTGCCGTGGTGTTGGCTGAAGACCCATATGATGGGCGGGACGCTCTAGACTACATCAACGTTGAGTATGAGAGGCTGGAGCCTGTCGTGGACCCGCTCGAGGCCTCGAAGCCAGGCTCGCCGGTCATACACGAAGATTTCCCTGACAACATCTGTTTCACCCGGAGATTCATTTACGGAGATATCGATGAAGCATTCAGGGATGCTGACAAGGTCGTTGAGGTCCAGCTGAGGATTCAGAGGCTGGTGCCTTCCGCGATGGAGTGCAGGGGCGTTGTGGCGGTCTATGACGAGGGGGTTGGGTATCTCCGTGTCTGGGCCACCAGCCAGTTCCCCCACGATTTTCGAGGCTGGACCGCGGAGGCCCTCGGAATACCTGAGTCGAAGATTCAGATAATATCCCCAGACATAGGCGGTGCCTTCGGCTCGAAGATAGCTCACTATCCGGAGGACGTCGCGATTCCTCTCCTCGCCAAGATGTATAGAAGGCCTGTCAAATGGGTTGAGACTCGGTCAGAGAACTTCACCTCAACAACCCACGGGAGAGGGAGCGCGGCCTGGGTTCAGGCGGCTGTGAAGAATGACGGCCGGCTACTCGGAATCAAAGCCAAAATACTGACCGACTTGGGCGCCTACCCGTATTTCTCTACCATTCAGGTTCCGGAGGGCATCTCGGGGATGTTGCCCGGCTGCTATAAGCTGAAGGCTCTGGAGTCGGAGGTTACAGGTGTCTTCACGAACAAAGTTCCGACCGCCGCTTATAGGGGCGCAGGTAGGCCGGAGGCCTTGTATATTATTGAGCGGACTGTGGATAGGGTTGCGCGGGAGCTAGGCATCGACCCTGCCGAGGTGAGGAGGAGGAATTTCATCAGGCCTGATGAGTTCCCGTACACGACGATAACAGGTCACGAATATGATAGTGGTAACTACGAGCTGGCCTTAAGCAAGGCTCTCGAGGTCGTCGGCTATGAGGAGTTAAGGCGGAGACAGCTTGAGCTTAGGTCGAAGGGTAGGCTCCTAGGAATCGGCATCTCCTCCTACGTTGAAGTGTGCGGCTTTGCCCCTACCCCAGCAAAGGTTAGTGTCGAAAGAACTGGCCGCGTTAAGGTCATCTCAGGTACTCTGCCGCATGGTCAGGGAGAGGGGACGGCGTTCGCCCAGATAGCCGCCGATACCTTGGGCGTCAGCATCGACGACGTGGACGTCATTTTCGGTGATACTTCTCTCATCGAGTGGGGCCCTGGGACTGCTGGGAGCTGGACGCTCGTGTCGGGTGGCAACGCAGTTCTGGAGGCCTCGAGGAAGGTTAGAGATAAGATTCTGAGGCTGGCCGCTTATATGCTTGAGGCTAGGCCCGAAGACCTCGAAATATTGGGTGGAAGGGTGAGCGTGAAGGGTGTCCCTGACAAGTCTGTGTCGGTCAGGGAGGTTGCGGAATTGGCGTATGACCCTTCAAGTCTTCCGAAGGGTCTAGAGTATGGATTGTCGGCCGACGCGGGCTACAACCCCCGGCTGACCTATCCCTTCGGAACGCACGTAGCGGTTGTTGAGATCGATTCTGAGACGGGGAGGGTGGAGGTGCAGAGGCTTGTGCTTGTCGATGACTGTGGCCGTGTTGTGAATCCGCTTCTTGTGGAAGGTCAGGTTATCGGGGGCGCCGTCCAGGCCCTGGCTCAGGCCCTCTACGAAGAAGCGTTCTTCGACAGCGAGGGAAACCTAGTCAACTCCAACTTCGGCGACTACCTGATACCTACTGCGGTTGAGATTCCCGAAATAACCGCGGAGAGGACTGAGACACCCGCACCTAACCCGCTCGGCGCCAAGGGCGTCGGGGAGGCCGCGACCATAGGCCTCGCACAGGCCTTGGTAAACGCTGTAGAGGATGCGCTGGCCCCGCTGGGCGTCAGGGTGGCGGATACCCCGCTAACACCCTACAATACTTGGAGATTAATACGCAGAGAATAGGTACGTAGTGGCTGGGTAATATTTGCATATTTTTTTAAAAAAATTAGTGCAAAAGCTTATATAGAGGCTCCACCAGAAGTTAGGGTGCGGGGCGCCCGGGAGAGGGGAGCTTCAAGAGACGTCGGGGAAACCTGGCGTCTCAAGAAGACCTTCAGTCCCGTGGACCCATCGGGAAACCGTGGGCGAAGGGGCCTGAAGATGGTGCTCACGGTGTGCGTGGGGCCTAGGGGTCTAACACGCACGCTTGCGCGCCCTTCCCGAATGGCGCCCCACTTTTTCTAGCAACACCATCAATAGTATACGTGCTTTAGTATCCGCTCGTAGTAGGTTTCCGGAGAGTATTCGGTCATCCCGAGGTTGTCAATGTTGAGGATTATTATCGAGTGTATTCTGCAGTTTCTTAGCTCGTCCAACTGTATAGGTGGCCTACTGTAATAGATGTCACAGAGCTCCTTCAGCTCTTTTATCTCGCTAGGCTCCCTGAGCCGCGGGGGCTTGAGAAGCGGCTCGGGAATCTCCAGCACGTTGTAGCGTGGCGTCGCTAGGCTGAATTTGTCGGAGTATTTGCTGTATCGCGCGACTTTGCTGACGACACGGGCCCTGAGGTATCTCTGAGGGTCAAGAGCGGCCTCGGGTGGAGCGAAACCAGTTTCAATTTCGACGATGTGAGCACCACCTCCTTTCTCGCCGAAAACGTCGCAGACCAGCGAGTCCCCTAGATACCTCTCCACGTCAACATCGTATCCCAGCCTCACCATATGACCCGCACAGATAACCTCCATCACGGAGTGGTTGATCTTCACGAGCCCCCTCTTATGCAGGTCCACGAGCTTCTCCCCAATTTTGAGGAGAGGCTCTCTGAGCTGTTGACCCATGGTCTCGGCAAGCCTCTCCACGAGGACGGCTATGTCCTTGGCAAACTCGCTCTCAGACGACTTGTTTCCGCCCCTGACTAACCCCTGCTCTCCCGCTCTGTCTCTACTCACTCTCAGAATAATATGTCTAGCTTCTTCAATAAAGACTATCACCGCGGCGCCACCACATACTTAAAAATCTTTCAGCGAGTCAGGGCCGCTAAAGACTAGGTATCACTCAAGCCTCGGGGCTATGAGGTATTCGAGCCTCCCCGCAGGAAGTGTGAAGGTCAGCTTGATTGGCTTGTTGCTGCTCAGCTGGATGAGTGTCTCCTCCGATAGGTCTCGGCCAGGCTTGACGACCCGCTCAAGGTAGGCGAGGCTGAAGCTTGCCACGACTTCGTGTGGGGCCTCAATCTCGTATACGAGTGCGCCGTCCCTCGTTAGCCTGTTCTCGACCACGCCCATGTCCCCCTTAGCTATCAATATGACGGCAGATGGCTGAATGACTATCCTGACTGAGTCTGAGACCAAGCTGGCGTCCTCCACAGCCTCCCAGAGAGCTTCAGAGCTCACGCGAGCCCTCGCCTCGAAGGCCAGCCGGGGGGAGGCGCTTGTTGCCGAGATGGGTTCGAGTGTGTTGAGCTGGTATCTCCTCTCCCGCGACTTAGTCGGGTCGCTGAGAACTATGTTGAGCTTTCTCTTCTCATCGTCGTAGATTAGCGTGAGGGACTCGCCCTTCTTGGAGCGCTTGAGAAATTTGAGCAGCTCCTGAAGGTTCACGGTGAGCTCGGTCTCCTTGTCGGCTGAAAACTCCTCTGCAGCCTCCTTCCTCAGCTCAAAGTCCACGAGGCTCACATGCGCGGGGTCCATCGAAACAAGCCTCAGCGAGTCCTGCGTAATCCTGAAGGAGCCCTCGTCGACGACCGCCGCGACCGCCTTGAACAGGTCCGCTGCATAGTCCGCATTCGGCAACCTCATCGTAAACATGATATACTCTGCCCTCCGCATTTTCATGGCTTCTTGGCTTAAAATATTTGGCTCCGAGAGATGGCGAATCTTATAGTGGCTATACCGTGGGACTAGTTATAACTGGATTATATACTGCTTTAAAGCATAGGAGTCGGAAAGAAGATTCGTGCCCATATTCAGTCCTGTGAAGGAGTCGGATATCACGAGGGCTATCGCCTCCTCATTCATGGAGATGTTCAGCGAATACGCTTGGAGCGATGTGGTGGTTGTTGGTGCGGGTCCGGCCGGCCTGATGGCGAGCAGGGAGCTGGCGAGAAGAGGGCTGCGGGTGCTCGTTATTGAGCAGAACAACTACTTGGGCGGTGGGTTCTGGATAGGTGGATACCTCATGAACCCCGTTACTTTCAGGGCTCCGGCCCAAGAGATTCTCGACGAGCTCGGCGTCCCTTACAGGAAATACGTGGAGGGACTCTACGTAGCACACGGCCCTCACGCCTGCTCCAAGCTCATAGCCTCCGCCTGCGACGCTGGAGTCAAGTTCCTCAACCTGACCAAGCTAGACGACCTAGTTTTGAGAGACAACGCTGTGAGGGGTGTTGTGGTGAACTGGACGCCTGTGGAGGGTCTCCCCAGACAGATTACCTGCGTTGACCCCATAGCCCTTGAGGCGAGGCTCGTTATTGACGCGTCAGGCCACGACGCAGCTGCTGTGAAGAGGCTTGAGGCCCGCGGCCTCGTTAAGGCTCGTGGGATGGGTGCGATGTGGGTTGAGAGGTCTGAAGACGCTGTAGTCGAGTATACTGGAGTAGTCTATCCGGGTCTAATCGTTGCAGGCATGTCCGTCGTGGAGACTTATGGTCTTCCGAGGATGGGGCCGACATTCGGAGCGATGCTCCTCTCAGGCAGGAGGGCCGCTGAGATAGCGTTAGAGGAGCTTAAGAGGCTGGAGGCCGAGGCGGTTTAGTAGGATAGGGGCTTGACACTCAGGCCCTACAGAGGCCTCAGACTAATCATCTACAGAGACCCATCCACGCGTACACTAGTATATGAGGAGATAGCAGAATACCTCCAATCCCTCATCCCGCTCTGCACCATAGAGCTGAGAGAGGAGTTCTTAACACATGCGCTGAGAGAATGGGGCGCTAAGCCACGCGTGCTGGCCCGGTCCATAGCATCCTCAAGAGTCGTCGACATATTGAGCGGCGAGCCTGTCGGTGAGCCGCTCCCCGGTGAAATCTTCTTTGAGGAGAGGGCTCTGGCGAGACCGGATAAAAGAGTGGGCGGCATTCTTTACGAAGGCTACACGTTTCAAAATATCCTCCGCAGACTAATTCCATCCAGCGAGATGCGATACGGGATTCTCCACACAGTCCTTACTCAGAGGCTTCTAGTCACCAAGGAGTGGGGGGAGGGAAGAGCCCACGCAAGAACAATAATACTATGCAACCCAACCCTAATCTCGACCACAGGCCTCGTCGAGGCCCCAGCCCTGCCACCCGAGATATACATGCGGCTACAGCTTCTCAGCAGCCCTGACATGCAGCAGATAGTCATCGAGGAGGAGAAGCAGAGGCATAGAGACCGCGTCTTAACGCTCGGGGATGAGAGGCTAACCGAGGTCCTGAAGGGCTACACTCTCATGGGAGTCTTCTACCACCTCTTCGGAGAGGCCTTCTGCGGCAATCCAAGATGCAGACTCTACAACGCCCATACGCATGAGGAGCTGATTGAGGCCCAGACGAAAGGTGCGGAGCTGTGCGCGACGCACCGAGACAAGCTAAACACACTACAGGGAACGTTAAGTATGCGTTAGCCCCCCTTTTTGCCGGGGAGGGCTTTACCTCAAGAGGGTATCAGAGAGGAGGCTCTGGGCTGGTGGCTAGAATCGCGGCACAACATTAGACAGGCGAGAAAGAACTTCGAGATAGGGGAATAAAGCGTAGCTGCCTTTCTAGCCTCCCAGTCAGCTGAGAAGGCCCTCGAAGCCCTCTACATAGTTCTGAAATCGCAGCTACCCCCGAGAGGCCACGACCTCATAAAACTCGGCAGGGCCGTTGAGGCCTCGGAAATAGCAGCCGAGCTCAAGTTTTTGAACCCTCATTACGCGGTGGCGAGATATCCGAATGCGGCGAACGCTGTCCCCAGCGAGGCATGCGGCGGGGAGATTGCTCTGAGGTGTTTACAGGCTGCGGAGAAGGTGCATGGATGGGCTGGGCTGGGGGGAGGGCTGCCTTGATGAAGGAGCTGGAGGGGGTTAAGCTCTCTAAGAGGCGGAAAGCCGAGCTGGCTAGGTTCTTGAGGCGGCTTAAGAAGGAGCTGGGCGTGGTGGAGGTATATCTCTTCGGCTCCAGAGTCTACGGCACTCCGCTACGGGAAAGCGACCTGGATATCCTCGTCGTCTCGGAGGAGTTCGCGAAGCGGAGCTTCATAGAGAACATGATTCTCCTCAGCCGCATGTGGGACGGCTCCTTCACAATTCAGGCCTTCCCGTACACGCCATCCCAGATAATCGAATATAGAGATAGGAAGACCGTGGTTCACGAGGCGTTGAAGAGGGGGCTGAGGATAAAGCTGTAGACGCTGCTTTCGCTGAGGTCTGCTGCGAATTACTCTTCAATCATCGGAAAAACTTGCTTCACGTTATTGTATGTGATGTCTCTGAGAATTCTCTCGGAGACTGACTTCTCGAGGAGCCAGTCGAGGCATCTCGAGTAGTTTTCGAGGCTCCTTATGCCGGAGAGGTAGGGTGGGCCATGCTTCTCCCAGGCCGCGTGTGGCGCGTGGTCCGTCTCGAGGAAGTCAATCTCCCCGGCCCTGACGCATTCAAGCAGCTTCTCAGCCAGCCCCTTCTCCCTGAGCGGCGGGTTCACTTTGAGGGCCACTCCACCCGGCCTCTCCATATCATCGAGGCTCAGCATGAGGTGGTGGGGAGTTACTCCGCAGACAACCCTGACGCCGTTCTCCCTCGCCTTCCTGACATGCTCAACCGATGCGGGGTTGCTTACGTGAACTATGTAGAGCGTTCCAGAGTAGCCGGTCTCTATGGCGAGCGATATCTGGTCTCGGACAGACTCTTCCTCGGCCTCCGGCGGCCTGGCGAGGTTCCATGTCCAGGGCCTCGATGGGTCCCAGAGGTCTTCGCGGAAGAGGCTCGCCTTCTCGCAGTGGACGGCTAAAACTCCGCGGTAGCCGAGCTCGGCCAGTCTCCTGTAAACACGGCGCTGACTCTCAATATCGCGGGCCTCGAGCCCCTTCATCGGAGCCGTATACATCTTCAAGCCCGCAACTTTCCTCACCCTCCTAACAGCCTCCACCGCAGCCTCCAGCTGCTCACCGCTGGGCGTTGCAGCGACATAGGTGTAATAGCCTCTCTCTATGCCCTCGCTCTCCGCGGTCTTGAGACGCATCTCGGCCAGCTCAGGCCCTGTTACAGGTGGCTCAGTATTGGGCATGTCTAGGACCGCGACGACCCCTTGGCTCCGCGCGAGCTCCACCACCACCTTTATCGTGGCCTTGTAGCTCTCCCGCCAATCTCTGCAATGCACGTGTGGGTCGATGCATCTCCAGCCCTTCAAGGTGCTGCTCACTAACTCCGGAGGAAGTCTGGAATCCTCTCTATTTCGAGGAGTGTGTCGCAGTATTCGCAGGCTATGACTCCGTGCTCTTTCATGACGATGAAGCGGGGCGTTGCCGGCTCTCTCTCCACGTTCGTTATGCAGCTCGTCTCGGGGCAGCGTATCTTTCCGACAATCTTGTCTGGGAGGCCTGGGCTGTGCTTCTCCACTGTCCAGTCTCTGATGTAGTTGATGGTTATCTGGGGGAAGATGAGGGCTAACATCTTGGCCTCCTCCTCGCTCACCATGTAGTGATAGAGCTTGACGATGTCTTTCCTGCCGAGCTTCCTGCTGGGTACGTTGTGGAGAACTATGATTGAGACGTCCTCATTTTTTCTGAGAGCCTCGAGGTTCAGCAGCTTCACGACCTCGTCGCCCCTCCAAGCCGGTATGTGGTCTAGGACAGTCCCCCAGTCAATCTTCCTCACAAGCAGAGACTCCCCGCTCAACCCGCCTCACCCAGCACCAGATAGAGGAGAGATTTCCGCAGAGGTAGGCCGTTCCGCGCCTGCTCAAAATACCACGCATTAGAAAGCCTATCCACCTCGGGCGAGAGCTCATCAACCCTCGGAAGCGGATGCATCACGCCTAGACTGCTCCGGGCATATGAGAGGAGCTTGGCATCGACCACGTAGGAGCCCTTCACCCGCTCGTACTCCGTCGGGTCGGGGAACCTCTCCTTCTGAATCCGCGTGACATACAGGACATCAAGCTCCGGCATCACCTCCCTAATCTCATCAGTCTCCGCAACTCTCCTCAACTCGACGCCTCTCTCTGAGAGGTAGAGCTCAACCTCCCGCCTAACCTGCAGTAGTGGGGGCGCTATGAAGAATATTTTGACGCCGCTGTATCTGGAGAGAAGGTAGCAGAGCGAGGGAATCGTCCTCGAGAACCTCAAGTCTCCGAGCATGCCTATCCTCACCCCGTCTATGCGGCCAATCTTCGACTTTATCGTGTAGCAGTCTAGCAGTGCCTGTGTGGGATGTTCTTGGCTTCCACTCCCCGCGTTTATTATGGGTATGGAGGCGGTCTCGGCGGCAAACCTCGCGGCCCCGCGAGCCGGATGCCTCAAAACTATACAGTCCGCTCCATACCCCTCAATCATCTTAACCGTGTCGTAGAGCGTCTCACCCTTAGCGATTGAGGAAATTTCGGGGTCGTGAATCGAGAGGACCTCCGCTCCCAGAGACCTCGCCGCCACGTAGAAGCTCTGAAAAGTCCTCGTCGAGGGCTCCACGAAAATCAGGGCGACCTTCTTGCCGCGAAGAGAGCCCTCCAGCCGCACCGAGTTAGAGACCACACCATCCGTGAGGCTGAAGACGAGCTCGGCGTCCTCGCGGCTCAGGTCTCGGCAGCTTACGATGTCTCGGCCGGCAAAAGTGTTCTTGAATGTGAGTGGAGCGCCACCCTCGGCGCCCGACTCTCGAGCCCCTCCTTCGACTGGAGGCAAAACTAAACCCACTAACTCTTTGAGGCGGCGTGGATTTAAGCCTATACCGGCTGGCCCGCTGGGCTAGGGCTTCAGGCCGAAAGCCCTAGCGAGAGCCTCAAACCGTCTAAACTCTTCCAGAAACTTCGAGCCTCTTACGGTCAGGAAATACAGCGGCTGACCCTCATCACGCCTCTCCAAGAGCCCGCGGCTCACAAGCTCGTCCAAATACTTCACAACCCTGTCATAAGGAAGGTTCGCATCCCTCATAATCATCGTTACGCGGGCCGCTCCCTGCGATGAGACCGACTCCAGAATATCGACGTAAATCCTGAGCCTCGACCTGTATTCCTTCCCTCCAGCTCCACGAGTTTCGCGGCCCGGCTTCATGTCGGAGCCAGCACCCAGGCCTACTCCTGCCTCAGGCTCAGCCTGTCTAGCCGTGGGATGGGAAAGATATTTCTGCTTTAGCTGTAAATGGTCTCGACTTTTTCACAGTTTTTAGTCCTCCCGCCTGCCCAAGCTGAAGACGCGGATGCGCTCTCCACTCATTACCGCCCTCATTATCGCTTCACCCGCCCCACCCCTCTTTGAGAGCCTTATGCGGCCTCCCTTCCCCACGGTCGCGGTCGCAACGAACTGGCCTCCACTATAAATCGCAACCCTCTCACCCTCCCTCTCCCGGGGAAGTCTCAGCTCAACTGAGGCGCCCACCTCGCCGACCGTGCACTCCATCTCCTCGCCCATGGTCAAGAGCTTCGGAACGACTTCAATCTCGACTCCGAGCCTCTTCTCAAGCCGCCTAATCCTCTCCGCCCCCTGCCTCAAGAGCCTAGCCATGTCTTCCCTCTCACACCTGACCACAATCTTTCCATCCTCGACTGAGACCTGGAAGTCCTTGAGAACTCGCCTCAACGCCCGCGACACAGTCTCCGCAGCCCTCTCCAAGTCCACGCCCTCCTCCGCCCTGCCCGCCAGCCTCATCACCGTAACCTGCTCACCGAAAGTATAGATCTCATACTCCAGCCTAGACGTTTCAAGGTCGACTACCTCGACTATGGGCCTGGCGAGGTCCCTGTCGGACATGCCCGTCGGAACACGGACGGTCTGCCGGAGCTCATACACTTTCTCAACCACTCCGCTTCTGATGAAGATGACAGTATCCACTATGTATGGTAGAAGGCCTATGTCGACCTTTTGGATGAATCGCTGTATCGCGTCTATGGGGTTGCTTGCGTGTATGACGCCAACCATCCCCACGCCCGCCAGCCTCATGTCAACATAGACCTGGAAGTCCCTCTGCTTCCTCATCTCGTCGAAGATTGTGAAGTCCGGTCTAATCAGGAGGAGAATCTCCGCGCTCTTCTCAAAGTCTCCCTCAAGCGGACCGAACTGTGTTATCTCGGGGCCCACTTGGAGGTCGCGGGGGGACTCGAAGGTCTTTACGATTTTTCCGAGGCTCCAGTAGTATTCGGCGAGGCTTGAAGCGAACGTCGTCTTGCCCGAGCCGGGCGGCCCTGCTATGAGTATTCCCTCCGCCCTAGTTGAGAGGCGTTTGAGGAGTTTGTCGGAGAGTTTGTAGTCATGAATCGTCAGCCTCGTGATTGGTCTAACGACCGTTATCTCGATGTCGTCGCTGAATGGCGGCTTGGTGATTGATACTCGATACAGGCCTAGCTGAATCACGCTCGCCCCGCTCCTAGTAATCTCGATTGAAGCGTCCTCGCTGTGCTGTGTGAGCCACATAATATCGCTAATCATCGACTCGGCCTCGTCGCGGGTGAAGGGCTCGTCCCTGAGCTTAACTAGCCTAAATGCTCCGGGCCTGCCTCTCTTAGCCATGGGCGGGGCTCCGACCTTGAGGTGGAGGCTCATAGTGTCCTCGGTAAAGAACTGCTGGAAGGGGAGCTCCCTCCTCTGCTCCACAATCCTGAAGTGCTTAGCCGAGATACCCTCAGCCTCAGCGACGAGGAACTGGACATAATCCGAGGTGTAGAGCGTCCCACCCTCTGAGCGGGCCACATCCCTTATGAGCGCATCGATTCTCCCGCCCCGTGCCAGTCTGATGTCCTCGAGGCTCGGCCTCTCACCCGCAAACCTAACCCCGACGCCGTGCTCCGCGCCAAGCTCCCTAATCCTCTTAACCTCGTTAAGCCCGATGAACCCCTCCACCCTCCCCCTCGAGGCCTGCGCCTGAAGCTCATCGAGCGCCGCCATCGGGACCACAATCTCAAAACCACTCAGCTCACCCCTCTCCAGCATCGAGGAAAGAATACGATTAATTAGGACGCTCGTGTCAGGGACTACCTTCTCCAATCCGCAACTAGCAGGTGAGAGGGGACTATTTATTGGGTGAGAAGAGAGGGCTTGCGGTGCGGATAAAGGATAAGAGGTGAGGAGCGTTAAACTATGTAGGATGCTCAGAGGGAAGCATCCTCGGCTAGACCCGTTTGTCCCAACATCCTGGGACATGGTCGGGAGAATTATCGACTTTGCGGAGCTGAGTGAGGACTCCGTGATGGTGGACCTCGGCTCTGGTGATGGGAGGCTGGTGTTTGAGGCTGCCGAGCGATATGGCTGCGCGTCAATTGGCGTTGAGCTGGACCAAAGCCTCGTCGAATACGCACGTCAAAAGGCTGAGGCTCTGAGGCTGAAGAACGTGGCATTCATCAACAGAGACGTGAGAAGAATCAACCTTTCGAAGGCCACCCACATCACAGCCTACTTAACCAGCAGGGCTCTAAAACAGATAGAGAATATCCTCCTCACCGCGCCGCCCAACGCCATCATAGTGACACACAACTATCCGATTCCTAGCTGGAGGCCGACAGAGGTGGCTGAGACACGGTCGAGCAGCGACGGAAAAATACACGTGCTCTACAAGTATGTTCCTAAGATGAGCGCGCCGGCCCGCTTGGAGGATAGGATTCAGCGGATGGGGGCTGGGAGCTTAGATGGGGCTCTGAGATATTTGACGATGAGGCTCCTATAGCGGCGTCACCGAGTTAAGGGCATAGAATTCTTCTTGAGCTCCTCAGAGTGTAGAGCAGAAGCATCACTCCGCAGAGAATCAGGGTCAGGTAGTAGGTGAGGATTCGCCACAAAACTACAGCCTCCCACGAATAGACCCCTAAGACTCTACTGGAGTAGAGGTAAATCCCCGCCTCCGTCAAGCCTGAGCCTCCAACCGTCACGGGGAGGACGCCGAGTGTGTTGCCCGCGTGGAAGGCGTAGAGCGCGTCTACGAAACCAACGCTAGTGTGGCTGGAGAGGATGGCAAAGAGAATGACAGCTGGAATGGACATCACGGCTACCGTTGTGGCTAGAAGAGCTACCAGAGGGCCCCTACTCCGCTTATCCATAAAGCCTTTGAGAAAAATCGATGACTCGGCGCCCGCGTTTCTGAAAGCCTCGAGAGCCCTCCTGATGATTGGCAGCCGCCTCCCCAAGTAGCCCAGATGCTCGGCGAGTCTTGCGGCCTCGCGGCGACGGGCTAAGATAATCAGGGTGCCTATGAGTGTGAGCTGAGCCGCCGGTATGATGAGGAGGACTAGAGAAAGGTAGAGTTGGCCGTGAGTTAGGGCGGCTATGCCTGCGAGGAGCGCGATGGGTGCGGCTACAGCCACATCAAGTATGAGCTCCGCGAACGCTATCCAGAGGGCCGTGACCGGTGTCTCGCCTCTCTCGGTAAGCATCCAAGCCCTAACCGCCTCATCTGCCATGAAGGGGATTGTGGTGAGCGCGAAGAACTCGCTCACGGACCTAGACACGAAGGCCTCTCCGAGGCCCATATGTAGGCTCGAGTGCCTCTTCACAAGTATGTGGAACCTCAAGCCCTGTGCCATGAGCCTAGCGAGGCTGAGGCCGAGCGAGAACATGAGGAGGAGGGGTGAGATTTTGAGGAGTGTCGCGATGGGGATGTTGGTGAGCCAGATTATGAGTAGAGTTATGCCGAGGCTCACCACGAGCCCAGCAATAGACCTCCTCACTATACGGGCCGTCCTGCTCATCTCCTAGCCACCAAGCAAATCGACTGCTGGAGGGGCATGAGTAGTCTGGAGCGGATTGGCCAGAAGATGTGGAGGTGGAGCGGGATACGCCTCTCCACAGAAAGTCCGCTCTTCCTAAGAATCTCCTCCAAGCCTCGCCAGCTGAAGTGGTGGAGATGCGTCCTGTCGGCGAAGCTATCGTAGAATCCGAAGCCAGTCGTGTTTGGCGTCGTGACTAGAAGCCTCCCTCCACGCCTAAGGACCCGCACACACTCCCTCAACGCGGCCTCAACGTCTCCGACATGTTCAAGGACATCAAGCATGAAGACGACTTCGAAGCAGCAGTCTCGGAAAGGCAGTCTCTCAGCGCTTGCCACCACGCTTGGCCTCATCGACAGGTTAACGTCGAGTCCCACATACTCCAATCCACCACAGTATCTCTCGTAGTGCCTGAGGCCGCAGCCAACCTCAAGAACCCTCCCCACACCCCTAGTATGCTCTCCTACGAGCTCCGCCTTGTATTGACGGAACCGGTGAGGCTCAAGGGGGAGCAGCCGCATATGGCCGCGCACCAACTGAGGAGCGGACCACCATCCCGACTCGCGAAGGTTGGCTAAATCTTTTTGAGGAGAGGCCCGAAGTAGCTTTTCAGGAAATGCAGAAGAGGGTCGTTGTCGGCTCAGACGATAAATATCCGGCGGCCGTAGAGGCGGCCAGGTATCTGGTTGAAAGAGGCTTTGAGGTTGTTGAGGTTGGCGCCCTGAAAAGTGGGCGGATTGAGCCATGGCCAGATGTCGCGTTCGAGGTTGGGAAGATGGTTGCAGAGGGGAAGGCGGACTGGGGCGTCGTGGTCTGCTACACGGGAACGGGCGTCTCGATTGCGGCCAACAAGGTCAAAGGAGTGAGGGCGGCCCTCTGCGTCGACGCCCAGACAGCGCGTGGCGCCAAGCTCTGGAACGACGCGAATGTTCTAGCGATGAGTGGGAGACTGACCACGCCTGAAATCGCACGCGAAATAATAGATTCCTGGCTAAACGTCGAAAAAATAGATGAGACTGAAAAAGCGAACATTGAGAGGCTTAAGAAGGCCGACTCCTAGCCTGCCTGATGAGGTCTATTTTAGAGACCGATTAACGAGTCCAGCGACAAGGCTCCTCCACCGATAATTAATAATAATATTGCTACCCCAAGTATCAATAGGTCGAATTCCCACCCACCAACGCCCGAGACAAATCCACGCATGACTCTTCTCGAATTTGCGACCATCTGACTCAGCATCTCTGGAGGCGGAACAAACCTGCCCAGCACAGATATGTAGAGGATTATAGTCCCAACCATCTGTAACGCGAAGAGCAAGGAGACAAGCCTTGTTAGGAGGCCTGCAATCAAGAGGATTCCCCCGAAGAACTCAAGCAGTCCAACCAAGTCGAAGAGTATGGGGTGAATGCCCAGCTGGCTCATACCGGCCCTCATCTGAGCCCTAGCGGGTCCGACAATCTTCGGAATACCGTGGACAATCATAATCATGCCTAGGAACACCCTCACCACAAGTAGAGCGGCATCCGTGTATACTTCAAGGAACCCTAGGAACACCAATTCAAGTGCTCACCTAGCGCTACTAAATGGCGAGATGCAAGTATTTTAGGTGGTAAGTGGCAGATGCGCCACCAGATGGCTACATCGCGGTGCGGACGTGGCCTCAGCAGAGACGATGAAGTAAAATTATGCCCGGTCGTAGCTGCCTCAAAGCTGCTGAGAAGCATCTGGTCGCTCATAGTTATCAGTTACCTTCAAAGTGGTCCTCAGAGCTTTAACGAGCTCTTAAGAGCCATTCCCGGCATTAACTCGAAAACGCTTTCAAGAACTCTGAAATCCTTACAGAAAGCGGGGCTCGTGAACAGGGAAGTGGTAAGCACTCAGCCTTTTGCGGTTAGATACTCGCTCACAGAGATGGCTGCTGACCTCGGGCCTCTGCTAAGGTATTTGAGGGATTGGGGTGAGCGATGGCTCATAAGTCCGGGCGAGAGCAGCAAGGGCTCGTTGCCAAGTATGGGCCGAGGCTCGCGACAATTTGTTAAAGCGTCGAATTTTGAACCGCGTTAAAAGGTTTATAATTCTTTACACGTGACTTTGCTCGATGAGAATTATTGGTAAAGGGAGTGTCCAGGGTGAGGAGAGAACTGGCGGATTATTCACAGGACCCGTAAACGTGGCTACGCTCATCAGCGAGGACATAGGCTCGAAGGAGTATTTCGCGGCTATCGTGACCTTCCGGCCGGGCTCTAGGACAAAGCTTCACACGCATGACCATGAGCAGATCCTCTTCGTCGTCAGGGGTCGCGGATATGTGGGAACTGAGAACGAGGAGTGGGAAGTCGGTGAGGGGGACATTATACTGATACCGGCCGGCGAGAGGCACTGGCATGGAGCTGGGCCCAACTCAGAGTTTGCTCATCTCGCTATAATTAACTCTAAGACGGAGACGAAGTGGTAGAAAAACTCGGCTAGAATTATGAATGATTTTATATCGTTATTGGCGCCTTCTCCTTTATCGCTATTGCTGCCTGAGCTGCTGCTATCCGCGCTATCGGTATCCTGTATGGTGAGCAGCTGACGTAGTCTAGGCCGGCGCCGTGGAAGAATTTGACGCTGTTCGGCTCACCTCCATGCTCTCCGCAGATGCCCACCTCTAGGTGAGCGTTAGCCCTCTTCCCCTCCTCGGTGGCTAGCTTCACAAGTCTCCCCACGCCCTCAATATCGACGACCTCGAACGGGTTCTCCTTCAAAATCTTCTTCTCCAAGTAGTCGGCCATAAACTTGGCCTCCACGTCGTCCCTGCTGAACCCGAAGGTGGTCTGTGTCAGGTCGTTTGTCCCGAATGAGAAGAAGTCAGCGACTTGCGCCACTTTGCTCGCCGTCAGCGCGGCTCTCGGAGTCTCAATCATCGTCCCAACCTTGAAAGGTATCCGCATTCCATGCTCCTGGAAGACCCTATCCGCCGTCCTCTCAATTATCTCTCTCAGATACGCGAGCTCGGCCGCCTCAGAGATAAGCGGAATCATTATCTGGACGTGGACAGTCTCGCCCTCAGACTTTAGAACTTTAATCGCAGCGGATAGAATAGCCCTGACCTGCATCTCATAAATCTCCGGATACCTCACAGCGAGCCTACAGCCCCTGTGCCCAATCATAGGATTATGCTCCTGAAGCTGGCGAACCTTATTCAGAATCCTTGTCTTCTCGTCTATCTCCCTTTGAGGCCCGCCCCTGCTCCTCAGCTCATAAATATCTGTGAGCAGTTGGGCCTCTGAGGGTAGGAACTCGTGAAGTGGTAGGTCGAGGAGCCTAACAGTCACCGGAAGCCCCTTCATTATCTTAAATATTTCGACGAAGTCGCCGAGCTGGAGTGGGAAGAGCTTCTCGAGGGCCTTTTTCCTCTCCTCCTCCGTCTCAGCCATAATCATCTCCCTAACGATAGGCAGCCTGTCCGGCGCGTTGAACATTCTCTCAGTCCTGCAGAGGCCGATTCCCTCAGCCCCGAACTCCCTCGCCTTCGCAGCAGCCTCCGGCGTGTCCGCGTTGGCCCTGACACCCAGCCTCTTAACCTCGTTGGCCCAAGTAAGGAGGAGCCTAAACTCCTCCGTCAGCTCAGGCTCGATTGTCGGAGCCACGCCGAGGATGACGTTTCCCGTCGTCCCATCGATTGTGATTACGTCGTTCTTGTTGACTCGGACGCCTTTGTCCGTCACGAAGTAGCCCTCCTCCATGTTTATCTTGATGCTCTCGCAGCCGACGACAGCAGGCTTCCCCATCCCTCTCGCGACAACAGCGGCGTGGCTGGTCATCCCGCCTCTGCTTGTGAGAACTCCCTGCGCGGCGATAACTCCTTTGATGTCCTCGGGTGTTGTCTCGGGTCTTACGAGGATAATCTTCTCACCCTTCCCCCCGAGCTCGGCAGCCTCGTCGGTGTCGAAGATTACCTTTCCCGTCGCCACACCTGGGGATGCGTTGAGACCTTTAGCTATTGGTGAGACTTTGGCGTTGGGGTCAAGCCTCCTGTGCAGAAGCTGGTTCAGCTCGTTCGGCTCAATCCTTAAGAGCGCCTCCTCCTTCGTTATCAGCCCCTCCTTCACCATGTCCACAGCGATTTTCACACCCGCCTGGGCAGTCCGCTTACCATTCCGGGTCTGAAGCATGTATAGTGTCCCGCGCTCAACCGTGAACTCGAAGTCCTGCATATCCTTGAAGTATCTTTCGAGCTTGTGAGCTATATCGACCAGCTGGTTGTAGATTCTTGGCTCGACGTTCTCGATAGATATGGGTGTCCTTATGCCAGCTACTACGTCCTCGCCCTGAGCGTTGGGCAAATATTCGCCGTAAAGCTTGGCCTCACCCGTCGCGGGGTTTCTGGTGAAGCCGACGCCCGAGCCTGAATCCATGCCGAGGTTTCCGAAGACCATGAGCTGAACATTCACGGCCGTTCCCAGCTCGTCGGAAATCTTGTAGTAGCGCCTATACTCTATCGCGCGCGGGTTGTTCCAAGACTTGAAGACGGCCTCAATCGCCATAACGAGCTGCTCCCAAGGGTCGCTTGGAAAGTCCCTCCCAGTCTCCCTCCTGACTATCTGCTTATACTCCTGGACCAGCTTTTCAAGCTCTGATGCCGGAATCTCGTAGTCGTGCTTGACTCCTAACCTGTGCTTAACCTTCTCGAGGGCCTGCTCGAAGAGCTCACCCTTGACACCCATCGCAATTCTCGCGAACATCTGGATGAAGCGGCGGTAAGCGTCATACGCGAATCGCCTGTCTCCCGACAGCCTCGCCAAGCTCTCCACCACCCTGTCGTTAAGCCCAAGGTTCAGAATCGTGTCCATCATGCCGGGCATGGAGTATGGGGCTCCAGACCTCACAGAGACGAGAAGCGGCCTCTCGGAGTCGTTGAACCGCTTCCCAGTCATCTCCTCCAGCTTCCTCAACTTCTCGCGAACTTCGTCTAACAGCCCTTCAGGAACCTTACCACCATTAGCATAATACTCCCTACAAGCGGATGTCAGAATCGTGAATCCCGGCGGCACCGGCAATCCGGCGGCGGTCATCTCAACAAGCCCGTAGCCCTTGCCTCCAAGCTCGAAGCGTGTCAAGCCCTTGGCCTCGTGAAATAGGTAGACTCTGCCCAACTCTCTTCCTCGAGGCATACGCGGCCCAGCCCAAATATATACATGAAGACGGCGGCGACGACAAGTTTTAGGAATCTACATTATCAATATAGCCTAAGTTGTATAAATTTTTATACAATCACGCGCCGCGGGAGAGGAGCCTCTTCTTGAGGTCGTCGATGAAGATGTAATCTAGCACCGTTCCCTGGGCCTCCCTTATTCTCATGTGCTCGACCAGTTTTTTCGCGAACCCTCCTGCGAGGCCGTCGGCTATTAGGGCCGCGCCTTGGGCGGCCTCTTTGGACTTGGCCTTGAAGCCTATGACCCTCTCGACTGGCGCTATGCGGCTGAGGCGTCTGGCCAGCTCGTTGTAGATTGGCTCGACTCTGCTCAGGCGGCCTGAAAGGAGCACCGCGTCTACCCTGCTCACGACTGGAGTGAGAGACCAGACATTCTTCTCGATGCCCTCCATGAAGGCTTCCCAAGCGAGTTTAACGGCGGCTTTTTCTTGAGCCATTTTGAAGAAATCTTCGGGCGTCAGCTCGGCACCTACTATGCTCTTGACACCCCCTCTGAACAGCATATCCTTCCGCATCGGGCCGAGGAGGTATGCGACCTCTCCGTCGAGGCCTCCGGCCGTTAGGAACCCGGGGCCTGCCCTCGTTCCACCTGCGCCGTCAACCACCACACCCTCATCTATCGCCATGACCGCGTTGTAGCCGTAGCCCACTTCAAC
Source organism: Candidatus Calditenuaceae archaeon (assembly GCA_025059595.1). Classification (GTDB taxonomy): domain Archaea; phylum Thermoproteota; class Nitrososphaeria_A; order Caldarchaeales; family Calditenuaceae; genus HRBIN02. The sequence continues at coordinate 64,810 of JANXDI010000017.1, forward strand.
CACCAGTATCGATACATCCTCATAGGGGAGGCCATGCCTTGTGGAGTAGTCGTGAATAGCGAGAGCGGCGACGCAGAGCTTGTCCGCCGTCCCTAAGTCTATGGCGTTTACCTTCCTGTGAGGTGGGACGGTTGGGAGATGTATCACGCCGGGAATGAAGTAGATGTTGAGCCCCTGCCTCTGCAGCTCTTTGACCACTCTGCTCAACCCGACTAGGACTGGAATCTTAACGTCATCGGGTCTGACGAGCGTCATGAGAAATATGTCTTCATCGCTTATCTCCGAGATATGCTTTAGGGGGATTCCGTATCCCGAGGGGCCTACTATCAGGTCGAGGGGCCTAAGGCTTTTGAGTAGCTCCGCGAGGATGTTGGGGTTCGAGGCGACCTCGTCGGACGGTATCGAGGTGTCCACTAAGACGCGCCCATCCTCGAGACCGAAGACATCGAAGCTCCTAGTCCCGGGGTCGATTCCAACAACCCTCAAAAGTGCTCAGACTCAAGGAAGCCAAATGAATTATTTAGCTTAACGAGAGTTCACGGCCTTGCTGAGTGGTTGTAGTTAATCACCCTTTATTAAACTCCTGCTGCACGCGAAATTTGGGTTAGGCCTAAATGAACGGCTCGGGTCTCCGCTCACCACGGAGGGGGGAGATGGGTCTTCAGAGGGCCCTGCTAATCGTCGTCTCTGTAGTAGTTGTCGGTGCCTCCGTGACTGCGACGTTTATTCTACTGTCTGGATGGGGGGAGGGAGGAGTAGAGGTTCATGGAGCATTTTTTAGAAGGGGGACGATGGGGGGCGGAGTCTTCTTCATAATTCACAACCATGGCTTCAGAGAGGTATGCATCGTTGCCGCTTCTACTCTCGTTCCACCGGGGTTGGTGACTGAGCTACACCGCACGGTCATAATTGAGGGTCAGGCCAAGATGCTGAGGGTGGATAAAATATGCGTTCCGCCGCGCGGCGAGGTCAGGGCGCTTGGAGTAGAAGGCGACGGCCACCACATCATGATAATGTCGGAGATTCCAGAGAATGTAGACGTCATGAAGGTTAGACTGGTTCTGGATAATGGGGCCTTAGTGGACTTTGAGGCAAGGGAGCAGCTCATCGACATACCCACAGAGGGGTCCCATAAGGGGCACGGCGGCCATTAGTCCGGCTGTTTGACGGGGCCGTTAAAGATTATTTTGCGGGGGAGAGATATCTAGAACCTATGCAGGGGGAGGAGTTGGACGCCCTCCTGGCCGAGCTGAGGCAGCGTCCCCCAGAGCAGGTGGTGAAGCTCTGTCACGTCGTCCACCTGCCGCCGAGGGAGGGAAAAGGGGACAGGTTCTTGATAAACGTCCTGAACGGGTCGTATGTCCTCGACTTAGCGACGGGAGCTGTCTCGGATGCGGTGACTCACAAGGCCTCGCAGCCTAAGCTGGCTCAACTCCTCATAAAGTACCTCGCTAGGTTTCAGGGAGGTAAGCCGGGTGAGTGGATTCCATTGGAGAAGTTTCCGAGAGGTCAGGTCTACGCGGGCGAGATTATGAGGCGCGCGTACAGGCCTCTCATCGAGCAATTCGGCTACGACCCAGTCGGGTTCGACGCCTCCTGCAAAGCAATCGACGGCGAGAAGGAGAAGCTCGGCGGCCTCAGCTTCTCCTTCAGCCTCTTCCCCATGATAAGGCTTCTCCTCCAGCTCTGGGCAGGCGATGAGAGGACATACAGGTCGCCGACAGCCAACATGATGTTCAGCAATTCATACCTCAACGTCTTCACCGCCGAGGAGGCGGTGGACTCCGCGGAGTTCTTGGTCTCGGAGCTCATCAAGATAAAGAAGAAGGGAGGTAAGACTTTCTAGCCGAGACCTCTTCCTCGCCAGATGTCCTCGGTAACACCCTCCTCCGCGTTCACATGTCTTGCTAGGTGGAAGAGCAGGGTTGAAAGCCGATTGAGGTATTTTAGTATAGCCGGGTTGACGGTCTCTCTGCTGCTCAGGGCTACGACTCTTCGCTCAGCCCTCCTCGCGACGGCCCGGGCTACGTGGAGCATGCTCCCGGGGAGCGAGCCGCCCGGGTAGATGAAGTGTCTGAGCTGCGGAAGCTGAGCTTCAATCCTTCCGATATGCTCTTCGAGAAAAGCGACATCTTTCTCGCCGACGAGCTCTATTCCCAGTCTACTAGGGTCTATACTGGCCAGCTCGGCAGCCATCCTGAACAGGGCCTCCTGAATACTCCGCAGAATTGTGTCGACTTCCCTGTGCCTCTCCCCTAAGTGGGCTCTACAAAGCCCGATAACCGAGGATAGCTCGTCAACCTCTCCATAGCACTCCACTCTCGGGTCGCTCTTCGAGACCCTCCAGCCTCCGAAGAGGCCTGTCTCACCCTCATCACCGCTCCCATACCTTCCCAAGAGCGCTCAGAGAAAGCATGCGAAAACGGTATAAGAGCCTTAAATAATGCGGCTCTAATCGTTACTCTACATGAAGGAGGAAGGGCTCTTATACTTTAATAGAATCATGGAGGCTCTGAAAAAGCATCACGAGTTCTTCCAGACAGCCATACCCTTGATTGCGAGCGAGAATGTTCCAAGCCCCGCGGTGAGGGCGGCTCTTGCCAGCGATTTCGGGAACAGGTATGCGGAGGGTTATCCGGGTGAGAGGCTCTACGCGGGGTGTAGGTGGATTGATGAGGTTGAGCTATTGGGCGTGGAGCTGGCGAAGAAGATTTTCCGCGCTCCTTTCGCAGACCTCCGTCCAATATCAGGTGTGGTTGCAAACCTCGCGGCCTATACGGTCCTCGCAGAGCCGGGGGATGTCATGGTAGCTCTCGCAATACCCCACGGAGGCCACATTAGCCACGGCAAAAAGTCGTGGAATGGGACCGCCGGAAGAGTTAGGGGCCTCGATGTCGTGAGATACGAGTTTGATTATGAGCGTTTCAACATAGATGTGGATGGGACTAGGAGGAGGCTTGAGAAGGATGGAGGTGTGAAGCCCAAAATCTTCATGCTCGGCGCGAGCGTCTTCCTTTTCCCTCACCCGGTTAGGGAGGTTGCTCAGCTGGCCGCTGAATACGGGGCTTCCGTGGTTTATGACGCCGCTCATGTTGCTGGGCTCATAGCTGGTGGAGTCTTTCAGGCCCCTTTGGACGAGGGCGCGGACGTGATGACGATGAGCACGCACAAGACTTTGGCCGGGCCTCAGCACGGTATGGTCGTGAGCACGGAGAAATACGCCGAGCAGCTCAAGGCCGTGATGTTCCCGCCGCTCCACAGCAACCACCACCTCCACGCCGTTGCAGGAGTCGCGATAGCCCTCGCCGAGGCTATGGCATTCTACCACGAGTACACTCGCGCGATAGTCAAGAACGCGAAGGCCTTGGCCGCGGCCCTACACGAGGAAGGCCTCTCACCTCTCTACGAGAAATACGGATACACCGAGTCTCACCAAGTCCTTGTTGACGTTAGCAGATTCATGGGTGGGAGGGACGCGGAGCTGAGGCTCGAGGAGGCGGGGATAGTCCTCAACCGCAACCTCATCCCAAAGGATTATGAGTTGAAGACGGACTACCGGAATCCTAGCGGAATCAGGATTGGTGTTCAGGAGGTCACGAGGCTGGGTATGGGGCCGAGCGAGATGAAGGAGATTGCACGGTTCATCTCGAGAGTTGTTGTGAGGGGCGAGGACTCCAAGAAGATTAGAAGGGAGGTCGCAGAGTTCAGAAAGAACTACACAAAGGTCCACTACGCATTCAGCAACGTTACAGAGGCCTATCATTTCATCGAGATAAAGTAGGCTTCACTCTATCTCTTCGCAGCCAGTACCTCTACCCAAGGATTGTCTTTGAGGAAGGATGGAAGCGAGTCACTGTCATGACCCTGCCCCACTCTCGGAGCCGGCCTAGCGCGCTCCGCCACGGCGTGAAACTCAGCTTGCCGGGATCGCGGGGCCATTACCCCCCGCTGATCAATAATCCTCTCCAAGGCGTCAAGCCTAGCCGCCAAGAGCTCAAGCCCTTCAAGCCTCTCTAACTCCCTCTCGAGCCTCTCAATTCGCCTAAGCATCTCCTCGACAGTCATCCCATCAATTCCTCTCCGCTGGCTTTCCTCCTCGGCCCGCTCCTCGGGTTGAGCTGTGGTCTCGGCCCTCGCGTCGGCTCTCTGGCGCGGCTGGAGAACTTCGCGAACTCCACCCTCGTCGTAGATGATAAGGCCTACGCCGTATGTCCAGAAGTGGCTTTCGTCTATCCTTTTGGCTAGCTGGGAGGGTAAAGCGACGTAGGAGGCCCCGGTACTGTTGGCGTACTCTGTTGCACCCATCACCGCCCATAGCAGCTCGTCAAGACCACCGTCGCGGGGAACAACCCAGACCGCGCCCCGTAACCCAGCCCGGCTCAACCAGACGACACCATCCACGACCGAGACAGAGTAACCCTCGCCGCAGAAATGACCCACCACTTGGTCGAGCGGTGTCAGGGCGCGCATCCTCTCCCTCTGGCTTCTCGGCGCATCTCCGAGTCTCCCATCCGGGGTCTAAAAATGTTTGTCCAGACCTCGCCGAAAGATAATACTGGCTGGAATGTTGAGGTGTAGTCTATTTAAGCAGTCGCCACATGTTGCTATGGTGGCAAGGGCTTGTCGATGCTCCGCTCCGAGAGGATGCTGGCGAAGTATCCGTTCATAACCGCAGCTAGGGACTACCTTTCGATGAGGGGAATCGCGGTCGATGAGCTGGGGTCTGTGAGGCATGGCCGCGATGTGGAGCGGGCTGTCGAGAGGATTACTGAGGCGGTGAGGAGGGGTGAGGAGGCAGAGATAGGGCTACAACCTGACGAGGAGGTTGAGGTTCTCAGCTTCGCCATCGCCCTACTGCTAGTGGCCTCAGTTGGTGATAACTGGCTTGCGCGGCGGTGGGCCTTGGCCGAGTCGCTGAGGTGTGGCCGGTTTCTCGAGGAGGAGAGGCCAGATGTCGTGGCGGAGCTTCTGAGGACTGAGCTGGGCATAAAGGTCGAGCCCTCACCTCCTGCCGAGTCCGAGTATGGAGCCTACAAGGTCCGCGTCCCACACTATCTCTCGCTGACCTCTCGGATAGACGCCCTCGAGTGGAAGCTTGTGAACAGGGTCGTTAGGCAGGGCTGGGTCTACGTAACACCGAGGGAGCTTGCGAGAATAGCGGTGGAGGCGATTCAGAAGAGGATACTGGGCCGATATGAGGAGGCACGTGGAATACCGCTTCCCGACTCCCTCTCGGAGGTCGGTAAGAGAATCCGTGGCATCCTCGCCGAGAAGAGGAGCTTCGAGGCCGTGGCCGGCCAAGTCAGCGAGAAATACTGGCCACCCTGCATGGCCAAGATAAAGAGCGAGCTCATAGCCGGGCTGGGGGTGGGCCACTTCGCAAACTTCGCACTAGCCGCCTTCATGATAACAGCCGGCTACACAACAGAACAAGTCATGGCCATGTATTCACAGAGAAGCGACTTCAATGAGAGAATCGCTCGTTATCAGACCGAGCACATAGCGGGGCAGAGGGGGAGCAGGGTCAGATACACTCCACCATCATGCAGCACCATGAAGACGCATGGACTATGCGTCGAGGACGGAAGACTCTGCCCAGGCATCAAGAATCCGATACAGTATTATCGCCGCGAGGCGAGGCGCGAGGCCCTCAAGCAGAGGAAAGAAAAGAGGAGCTCCTCGGAAGAGTAGGGGAGGTTTTTTAGCCGCATTCACTAGAGAAGTAATAGCCTTGGAGGACGAGGACATTACCCTCAAGCTCCTCAAGCTGAGGAAGTTGAGGATGCGGATGGCCCAGATGGCTAAGGTCAGAGAGGCGCCGGAGCCGGAGGAGAAGCACGCGGCCGAGCCAGACCCAGTCGAGGAGCTGAAGAAGCATATCTCCGAGAGGGGAGACGAGGTCCTAAATGTCGCGTCCTCAGAGAACCCCGAGCTCGTGAAGAGAGTCTCAGCCGCTCTCCTCAAGGCAATAGCCGCCGGCAGGCTCGAGACACCGATAGACGCTGGAGACCTTCTAACGCTCTTCAGGAGGCTTGGCCTGAAGGTTCCCGTGGAGTCAAGGGTGATGGTTCACAGGAAGGGCGAAACAAAGGACCTGAGAAAGGCGCTCGAGGAGAATTGGCGCGGAGCCTAGCCGGTTGAAGGATTTGGTTTTTATCCAGTTAAGCTAGAGAGTAGTGGGATGGAGTATAGCAAAGTCACGCCCGAGGACCTCAAGGCGCTCGCCTCGATAGTCGGCGCCCCCAACATCTCCAGCGAAGACTACGACCTCGTAACCAACGCCATCGACGCTTTCGCAGGGGAGCCTGCCCTCCCCGAGGCCGTCATCTGGCCTGAAAGCAGCCTCAAGGTCCTCGAGATACTGAAGTACGCCTCGAAGAGGAGGATTCCGGTCTACGTTAGGGGTGGTGGGACTGGCCTAACTGGAGCTTCCGTCCCGGTGCATGGAGGAATAGTGATGAACATGATGAAGATGGGCCGGATAATTGAGGTTAGGCCTCTTGATATGCAGGTTGATGTTGAGGCTGGTGTCATCTACGACCAGCTCAACAAGGAGCTCGAGCCCCATGGCTTATTCTTCCCGCCCGACCCCGCCAGCGGAAAGTCTTGCACCATCGGCGGAATGATAGCAAACAACGCCTCGGGCCTCAAGGCCGTGAAATACGGAGCGACGCGCGACTACGTATTAGCCCTGAGAGCCGTCTTCCCAATCGGCCTCGACCTCAGACTCGGCTCCAAGGTCTTCAAATACTCTATCGGATATGACTTGGCGCGGATGCTCGTTGGCTCGGAGGGAACCCTCGGCGTAATCACAGAGGCAACACTCAAGCTCCGCCCACTCCCAAAAAACCGGAAAACAATCGCAGCCTACTTCGACTCAATCGAGGCCGCCATAAAATGCATAGGAAGAATCAGGCTCTCAGGAATCGAGCCAGGGGCCATAGAGTTTCTCGACAGGACGCATCTAAGACTGGTGGCTGAGTGGTCAGGCCTCAGTCTCCCCGACCGCGAATGCATGATAATCCTCGAGCTTCACAGCTACTCCAAGGTGGGGCTCGAGGAGGAGGCCTCGGACGCTATCAACCTCCTCAAGGAGGGTGGCGCGGTCGAGCTTGTCGCTCCAGAGAATGAGGCGGAGGCCGAGAGAATCTGGGAGGCCCGGAGAGGAACCTACCCCTCTATGCTGAAAGCCTGCAGGTCTCCCATCGTGGGAGACATAATCGTCCCCCTATCCAAGCTCCTTGACGCAGTAAAGAAGGCCTACCAACTAGCCGAGAAATATCAGGTCAGGGTAGGCGTCATGGGCCACCTAGGCGACGGAAACATCCACACCAACTGGCTGACCGACAGGCGGAACAGAGACGAATGGGAGCGAGCCCTCAAAGCCAACGCCGAGCTAACGCGATACGCCATCGAGATTGGAGGAGCATTATCGGCCGAGCACGGCGTAGGTTTAGAGAAGAAGGAATTCATGCCCGAGCAACACAAGGAGGTACTAGAGCTGATGAGGAGGCTGAAAGAATTTTTCGACCCAAACGATATCCTTAATCCGGGAATAATGCTGTGAAAAACTGTAGCTCCCCCCTTATCGGTGTCCGAAGACGGGCTTGGGTTTGTAGGGCTCTTCAAGATACTTGACTTCGTCGTCGCTGAGACTTATCTTAAGCGCCTCCACGGCCTCCTCGACATGCTCCGGATGGTTAGTTCCGATGATGGGCGATGTCATGCCCTTCTTGAAGTGCCATGCCAAGGCAATCTGCGTCGGCTTCACTCCCTTGTTCTGAGCGACCTCGACGACTCTTCTCACAATCTCTGCATTCTCGGGTGGAGCGATATAGACATCGTAATCGAAGGTCCCTGGCCTTATCCGCTCAAAGTCTTTCTCCGTAACGACGAGCCTACCACCGACGAGATACCTGCCGCTCAACACGCCGACGGCTAAGGGGCTCCAAGGAATCAGAGCGATGCCCTCACTCTTGCAGAAGGGTATCATCTCGCGCTCCTCCTCTCTGTATAGGAGGTTGTAGACGTTCTGCATGCTGACGAACTCCGCATAGCCCTTCATCCTGCTGATGTATATGGCCTTGGTGAACTGCCAAGCCCACATGCTAGAGGCGCCGATGTAATGGACTTTCCCCATCCTGACCAAGTCGGTGAGCGTGGCGAGCGTCTCCTCTATCGGTGTCTCGTAGTCCCACCTGTGTATCTGGTAGAGGTCTATGTAGTCTGTCTTGAGCCTCCTGAGAGACTCGCGTGCCTGCCACATGATGTGCTTTCTCGAAAGCCCCCGGTCATTCGGCCCAGCACCCATCATGCCAAACACCTTAGTCGCAACCACGGCATCCTCTCTACGCCCCTCAAGCAGCATTCCCAGAATCTCTTCAGACCTCCCATGCGAATAGACGTTTGCCGTATCGTAGAAGTTGATGCTTAGGTCCCACGCCTTCTCAAAGACCTTCTTGGCACCGTCATAATCCACCATCCAATCGCGCTCATTTCCAAAGTTGAGGCAGCCCAAGCAGATTCTAGACACCTTGACACCCGCGCGGCCAAGATTAACGTACTCCAACCTCAATCACCTCCGATACTAAAGGGGGATGCGAACGGGCTCAAGCCGGCCCGTCTCGGTCGACCTGTAAATAGTGTCGATAATGCTCTGCACAACCACTCCCTCTTCACCAGGCGCATAAAGCGGCTTCTCCGCAATAATCGACTCGATGAACTTCTGCATCTTAATGTATGACTGCTCCCTCCAGTCAGGCTTGCTGCGAGACATGGGCGTCATGTCAAGCGCGACTCCATTCCTGTCCATATATATCTCTGGTGGGTCGAGCTGGGCTCCTCCCCGAGTGCCCCTCAGATAGATGTTGGAGGTGCCTGTCGACTTGACGTGGCTGGCCCAAGCAGTCTCAAGCACGAGGAAAGAGCCGTCCTCCAAGGTGACTACAGCGAAGGCGTTGTCATCGACTTCGAACTTTTCAGTATCCCAGGGCTCCCAGATGTTTGCCTTAGCCGCCTCCTTGTCTCTTCCTAAGAGCGTGTAAGCCCTGCCCAAAACACTCACAGGCTTCTTGAAACCCTGGAGATACATCGCCAGGTCGAGTGCGTGGACGCCTATGTCTATCAGCGCGCCGCCGCCCTGAATCTTCTTATCTAGGAAGACGCCCCAAGTCGGGACACCCCTCCGCCTCAAATAAACGGCCCTGTTATAGTGTATCCACCCCAAATCACCACTATCCACGAACCTCTTAATCAGTAGGGCGTAGGGGTTAAAGCGCTCCTGGAATCCCACGATCAGTATCCGCCCTGCCCTCCTGGCAGCCCTCACCATTGCAGCCCCATCCTCAGCGCTAGTCGCTATGGGCTTCTCGACAAGGACGTGAGCACCTTGCTCGAGAGCCATTATCGTCGGCTCCTTGTGTAGCGCGTTGGGCGTGCAGACGCTGACCGCATCGAGCTTCTCGCTCTTAAGCATCTTAGCATAGTCGGTGTAGTATCGAGGAATGCTGAACTTCTCAGCCACACTCTTCGCAACAGACTCCACAACATCGCAGCAAGCCACGACCTTCACGTTCTCGAGGCGCTGAAACCCTGGGATATGGGCATTTTGAGCGATACCTCCACAACCTATAATCCCAACCTTAAACTCCTTCAAACCATTCACCAGCAGCAACTCCTATCTTCGCTGATTGTTATTAATAGCTTTCTGAGCGCTAGCGGTGAAGAGTGTCCGCCTGTCTAATAGATAGACACTAATGGAAAAGTTGATAAGAGGGCCCCGATAATCGTTTAGACAGCGAGAATGATTTCTGTGGCTTCTCTGAGAAAAACTCGCCTCAGCGCCACGCTAACTCTAGCCCTCATGCTGCTCGTCTCGTCTCTCACGCTGGCCCAGCTCCCCCCAGCCGAGAGCCAAGAACCTTCCCTGAAAAAAATCTCTCCAGAAGATATCGACACCTCCGCGATGATGAAGCACATAGAGTATCTCAGCGGTCTCGGAAGCCGCGTAACAGGCTATCCCGGGAACTACAAGGCCGCACAATACATCGCTGATAAGCTCAGGGAGATGGGCCTCCAAGTCATCCTTCAGAACTACAGTGTCGTCGTTCCTCTGGATGAGGGCTCATTTATCGAGCTTGAGGATGTTGGAGGGCGTGTTCGGCTGGAGGCCTATGCTGTCTGGCCGAACGGACCTCATACGTCGCGAACTAGGGTGGGAGGGGTTAGTGGGCAACTGATATACGTTGGTCGGGGAGAGCTCTTAGATTTCGACGGGAAAGACGTCGTCGGTAGTATAGTGTTGATGGACTATGTCAGCGGCTCAAACTGGCTAAACGCGGCCAAGCTCGGGGCCCGCGGAGTGATCTTCATCGAGCCAACTTCGGTCCCGCCCTTCTTCGACTCTGTTAAGAAGTTCATCGACACACCACTCAATTTCCCACGACTCTATGTGAAGAGGGATGTTGGCGAAAAACTGATTGAAGCAGCGAACCGCGGCGCGAGAGCAACAATTCACGTTAACATGAAGTATGTTGAGACGACCGCCTACAACGTGATTGGCGTAGTGAAGGGTGTGAATGAGGCAGACCCAACAACGATGCTCTTCACAGCGAGGTACGATAGCTGGTCGGCAGCCCCGGCGCTCTCACCCGCGGCCATGGAAGCAATCTCTCCATCCTTCCTACTTGAGCTCGCTAGATACTACTCGACGAACAAGCCCTACTGGAACGCATGGTTCGTCTTCTTCAGCGGACACTGGCAAGGGCTGGCTGGCCCGAGAAGCTTCGTGGACAGCTTCTACTTCTCTAGGGAGGTTGCCGAGAATAAATTTAGACCCATTTTAATGATTGGCGTCGGTGAGCTCGACCCCTATGGTGTTGGGCTTGACCTTCTGAGGGGGAGCGCGCTCAATCTCTACGCAACTACAAGCAACGCTGGAGGAATAACGGTGCGATACTCGTGGATTAGGAGGCAGATATTCACAGACTATATCCACCGCCCCGAGTTTGTCTCGAACCTTGAGAAGATGACGGGGATTAGGCCCGACTCCTTCGTAAAAGAGTTCTTCACAAACGGAATGTATTGGGGCTCTCAGCAGTATCCGAGCATGCTCGACACCGAGCCTGCAGAACAGACGCGGGGAATAGCGTTCACAATCCAGTCATCCCAAACATCTCTACGCTGGCTAGGGTCGCCCGTAAACGACATCTCCCTAGTAGAGCTTGAGAGGCTCCGGCCCCAGCTCTACACCGCAGCCCACATCATAGACTCATTCCTCGGCGAGAGAAACCTTGGCATCAACTGGCAAAGCACCTCCCCAACACGCATCTACATACAGCCGGGAGGCTTCGCAGAGTATGCCGGCTTCATAGAGCTCAGGGGGAAAGTCATAACCTACAACGCGTCAGTCGGATGGTATAGGACCGTCCCGAAACTTCTCGTCAGGGTTTACGTGGGCTTCACACCTACAGCCACAGCAATATACGGTCCGGGAGGAGCGGCGGCTGGAGGCGGCTTGGCCTCGGGATACTGGCCGCTGCCATACCCCTTCAACAAGATGCTGACTTTCGCCGACGAGAACGGCTTCTTCACTGTCAGAGGACTTGTACCATACCCGTTCGTTCCGGGCAACAGGTATTTCGTTGAGGCTTGGGGATTCGATGATGAGACGGGAGAGATAATCTATGCCCCAGACTTGGGAATCTATGGTGCGAGATCAATCCTCCCCACGGTGTCGCCTCTATCACCCTTCGACGAGGTCTCCGTAGTAGTCTTTAGGGCGGTTCCAACCTACATCTTTGACGTCATCGACCTCACGAACTTCAGACCCGCTCTGATGCCTGACCCTCATCTCGCGGGTTGGGCCGTCCCCACAGCCGGTGGACAGGCTGGACTTGGAGGGGGATGGTATCACACTGCGGGAGCTCTCTTGATGCCGCTTAACTTCAGAATCAAGGGTGACCTCCTCTTCTACGGGGTCTATTTCAACATGTATGAGACGGTGGGCGCGGTCTTCACTCAGCCTGGAGAGGTCTTCATGATTCTGGGAAGGCCCGGCGGGGCCGGCGTAGCTCTCTCTCGCGTCCCCTACATCGCGCTGGTTAACACCACGAAGACGGAGATGGAGGGTGTCGGCTTCCAATCAGGCCGTGAGGTCGTCATACATAACACAGCTTTCAGGATAGCGCTCGACATGTATAGAATCTCCAAAAGTAGGTACGACGCGCTGAGCGCTAAGAACGTTAAGACGGTGAGCATAGAGCAGAAGCTGGAGCGGGTTGAGAAGTATCTCGCCCTAGCCGAGGAGGCCTACTCCAATAAGCAGTACTCCCTCTTCCAGTCCTACTCGCTTCTGGCGTGGGGTTGGGCTTTCAGGGCATACAACGAGGTTATGGGTCTGATAAACGACTCATCCAACACAAGCCTCTTCTTCATAGGCCTCATAGTCTTGAGCAGCGTCTTCGCGGAGCGGCTAATCCTACACGCGGAGGGAAGGAGGAGGCTCCTATCGATAATGCTTATGGGGGCTGTTCTCTTCCTGATATTCACGGAGGTTCATCCCGCCTTCAGCGTCATGAGCACCGCACTCATGGCGGTCTTCGGCCTACTCACAATAGTGCTTTACATGATTGTCCTATCGGTCTTGGGCAACGAAGTTGAGCGCGTCAGGCGCAGCATATCATATAGGATGCTTGGCTCCCACGTCCTAGAGATAGGGCGTGTCGGCATAATGGCAGTCGCATACAACACCGCCGTCGAGAACATGAGAAGAAGGAGGCTCAGGACAACCCTCATAATCGGCTCAATCATCGGCGTGACCTTAGGCCTCTCCATATTCACCTCCGTAGCCCCCTCCGTCGACATTGCGTTTCCGTCTCTGCCTCAAAAAGCGCCGGACGACGGGGTCTCTGTGAGGATAGGCTATGGCGTCCCGGTCGGCGGAGTCATGGGTGTTGAGGGCCGTGAGTTTCTAAGGGCCTATGAGGTTAGCGGGATGGTTGTGGCGCCTCGCGCATGGTATTATCCAGTCTCGATTTACCCCGCTGTAGGGCCCATCCTGTCGGTCAGCAAGGACCCGCTGTCCGGAGACTTCTACAATATCCACGCGATGCTTGGTCTCACGGAGCCTGACCTTAGACGCTCGATTGCCCGTCTGATTAAGGAGGGTGTTGCTGGCTTCAGTGGCGAGTATGCTTACGAGATACTTATTCCAGATATCATGGCTGAGACGCTGGGGGTTAAGGTTGGTGACAGACTATATGCCGGCGGTCTAAGCTACACGGTGGTTGGAATCTACTCCGCCGCAGACGGGGAGGGTCTCTACGAAATTAGCGGCTTCTGGATGGCTCCGATAAATCCCTACTACGTAGGCGCACTGGCCTTCGGGGCGACAGTCCCGGCTCAGCAGGTTCCCCCACCACTCTCTTGGGACAGGCTTGTCATAGCGCCCTACGGACTCGTAACGAGGCTCGGAGGCTACACTGCGTCCTACAACATCTACCCCGGCGAAGCGGGGTCCAAGGAGGGTTTGCGCCAGCTTGCCACGGACCTAAGCATGGTCACCGACTTGGCGGTGTATGCTGGCGAGAATGGAGCGACGTTTAGGGGCTCGAGGGTCACTGCTTTCAAGACTGTCGGCTGGGAAATTGTCCCCGCACTGATAATCATCGGCGCCCTCAACACGGTAATCAACTTGATGGGGAGTGTAGAGGAGAGGAAGAGGGAGATAGCGGTCTACTCCGTCCTCGGCCTGCCGCCGCTAGGCTCAAGCTTCCTCTTCCTAGTCGAGTCTGCGGTCTACGCCTCGCTAGGCGCTCTCTTCGGCTACCTGATAGGATTCCTGCTAAACAGAGTCTTCATCGATTTTGGCCTCTTACCTCAGGCTTACACCCTCAACTACGCCTCCATCTTCATAATGCTCTCGCTAGGCGTCGTGATACTCGCCGCCATGCTAGCCTCAGTCTACCCCTCAAGAATAGCAGCCATGCTAGTCACACCATCTCTTGAGAGGAAGTGGAGGCCACCCACCAAGCCCAAGCAGGGAGTCTGGAGCCTACCGCTACCCCTAAGCATAGACAGCAAAGACGAGGCCACAGCTTTCATGGCCTTCCTCTACGAGTACTACACCGGCGCTGGTGCTCAGAAGCCGAGCTTCACGGTTAGGGAGGTCACACCACCTCTGCTGAATGACAGAGGGGAGATGAGGCTGGAGCTCGAAGTCTCACTGGCCCCCTACGAGCAGGGTATAAACCAGCACGTAGACATCGTCTCAATCTACGATGAGGCCACCAAGAGATATTCCTTCGAGCTGGTCATAACTAAGACCAGCGGCTCTGACGCGATGTGGGCGACTCAGGCCTACTTCTTCGCCGACGACCTGAGGAAGCAGGTCCTCATCTGGAGGTCAATCACCGTGGACGAGAGGGGGAAGTATCTAGAAGCCTCTAAGGAGCTTATCAGAGAGCAGAAGTAAGTGCAGCATCACCATGTCCATCCCAAGCGTCATCACACGGCCCATCAGAATCATATACAGCCCCGGGAAAGTTATAGCGGAGATCAACGAGAAGCCCGGAACCGGGGCCGCGCTCCTAATCTTCTTCCTCGTAGTGGCCTCCAGCATCACCTTAGACCTCCTGATATCCCTGCCTAGGCTTGAGATCGTCAATATCTTCAAGACACCAGTCCCCACACCCACTGTAGACACTAGGTTCGTCATAGCTAGGCAGATTGCCTACTTCTTCATAGCCATCGGCGTCTTGTTCGGCGTGCTCTGGATATTTTCGTTCTTCTTTAAGAAGAAGAGCGGAAACCTGCTGTCCGTCCTCTCCTCGCTTCTTAACGGCTTTCTCATACTCTTCGTCTTCATCACCATAGGAGCCCTGATAAGCTTGGCCCTTCCACCCTCCACCATAGTCGTATACGGCTACGAGGCTAACGGCGTCACGTTCCGCGACCTCTCTGTCGAGGGGATGTATAGTGGTGTTGAGGTGCCTGCGGGGGTTAGGGGCGACATATTGTCGAACGGGTCGACCATCAAGAGCCCCTTAGCCCGGGCGACTAAATTGAGGGCGGAGGCCGTGGATAAGATGGGGGTGAGGGTGAACCTCACGGGGCTGAGTGACGCCGAGAAGAGGGAGGTCCTCGAAAAAAGTAGTGAGAGGGTGACGCTTGAGAAGCTCCTTTTTAGCGAGGCGGTGATTAACGGTGTGGACAGGATAGCCGTTCCTTTCAACATCTCGAAGGTTCTTCCAAGATGGCTTAACTGGAGCGCAGCCGATGTTGAATCCTACACGTATATCGATGCAACTCTGATGGGCTTGACCGAGATGTCGAGCGACGAGATGCTCCTGACCAGCGTCAGGAGGGCTCTCTCCCCATTGGCTTGGCTCTGGATCTCAGGACTGGGGGCCTATGCGCTTAACGTGGTTTACGGTTTGAGTCGGTTTAGGGCTGGTCTTGCGTGGGCGCTTGCTTTTGTCTTGATGACGCTGATGGGGCTTGTCTAGCGCCTCAGAGGCCGCCAATCAAAGTTTGTTCGGCTGGCGTGGTGTAGAGTTTCTGGCCCCCGAGACTCTGAGGCTTACGGCTGAGAGAATTGGGCCGCGGAGCGCATACTCGATCTTCTCCGACAAGGGTTATCCTAGGGTGGAGCTGATTGTTGACAGGTCTAGGAGCTATGATGGCGCGAGTGTGAGCCTCTGGGTTGAGAGGGTTGTTAAGAGTAGGCAGGCGGCTAAGTGGGAGGATGTCAAGAGCTCCGCGGGGGAGGTTTTCGGGCATAAAGCCATGAAGATTACCGGCCGCATCGAGGGCGGCAGATTCGTCGCTTATGCATGGGCGTGCTCGGGCGTGCTGAATTTCCTCAAGCTGAACCTACGGGAGGGGGAGGAGCACTGGGGCGAGGTCTTCAGAAGCATCAGATGCCACAGAGGAGATGGAATGATGCTTCTACGCCTCTACGAGTTCCAGATACTGACACCCAACACGCTCTGGATAAAATCCATAAGCTCAACCACCGGTGTATTCTCCTTAGTCATGGAGGATGGCGACACCGTGGTCGTCTTAGAGAGGGCAGGCCCTGCGAGCGCCCTCGGCCTAGATATTCAGCAGTGGCTTAGAAAGCTCTATGCGAAGAGGCTAGACAGGTTCAAGGTCTTCCTAGGCTCTGAGCCGCGCGGCCCCCGGGAAGAGACTCCGCATGTCGCGGAGGTCTATCCGATACATCCGAAGGGGTTCGCAGTAAGGAGAAGGACTGTGGGGCTGACAGAGACTTGGTATTGCGACCTCAACGACAGATACTGGGCCGTCTCCAAAATCAGTTTCAGCAGGAAAGTAGACCTTTCCAAGCTTCCCAAGATTGCTGTGGACTGCCACGTGAAGAGGCTTTGAGGCCTCCCAAGGGGGAGGAGAAGACTAAAAGCGAGGCGTGCTGGATTTGGTTGATGCTGGATGCGGGGCCGTGGTCTAGCGGTATGACGCCGCCCTGACGCGGCGGAGGTCGCCGGTTCGAATCCGGCCGGCCCCAAGTCTCAGCTGAGACGGGGAATCTGCCCGAGCCTTCACGCTATCTTTAAAGTGATGAGAGGGGTTTGCGCGGACCTGAATTACGCTCGCCTCAACCTCGACCTTTGGAACGAGTTATCGCTCGGATAGAAGTCTTGCTGGACAGAGACTCATTACTTCAGGGGGGATTTCAAAGGGTTTTGAAATTTTCATGAGGCCTCTCCTCCATCTTGTGCGCATTTTCGGTGGTCTCTACTTTTTAGAGGCAGTCGCATCCAGCATATTGTTGTGTCGCCTATTGGAAACTCGTCCTCAACTCTGAATCCCTCCTTCAGATATAGGTTGAAGGCGGGCGAGGCGCGGTTGGTGGTGAGTATGACTCCCACGCATTTCCTCCCCTCGGCGACACCATGGAGAAAACGTAGCATTTTACGGCCGAAGCCCATCTTCTGATACTCTGGCGACGTTCCAAGAAGCACTAGCATGAGGTGTGGCTCCCTGTATTTCCGTCTCTCTCCCCAAAAAGCCCTTCTCAAGTTCCAAGCGTTCTCTCTGAATGCGGCTCTTCCATACGCACGCACAAGCGAAAAGCTAAGCGGCATCATGGATAAGATGAACCTTATTAGCGCTGGTATGGGGGGCCTGGCGGGGTAGATTGTTGAGACGGAGGCGCAGACTAGTTTACCCTCTATCCGGATGCCGTATGACAAAGAGTTTTTCGTGGACATGAAAAAGTCTAGTATGGCTTTCAAGATTCTTCTTTCCTGCTTCGGCTCAACCTCTATGTTAGGTATTAATGGATACCCGCTGAAGGCCTTGGTAAACAGCTCGACCAGCTCCGGAATGTTTGAAGGATTTAGAGGCTCTATCTCGACATCGCTAAAATCGGTCATACCGGCCCACAATTACCGGCGTCTCAAGCTACGTAATTATAATTGCTGAGTTTCTCCGACATCCACCTTTTTGGAGTGCGGTTGAGCCCGTGGTTTATTTTTATATAATGGGTCTTCGGTGCATTCTGGAGGGAGGATTTATTGCCAGAGAGTCTGAGAAGTTTGAGCAGTTCAGCGAGTGGTTTGACAGGGTCCTCTTTACGGCGAGGATAGCCGACAACAGATATCCAGTGAAGGGCTTCATCGTCTATCTCGAGAACGGCTGGTTCGTAATTGAGAGGGTTAGGAGGAGGCTGGAGGAGCTTCTCGAGGAGGACGGCCACTTTCCGATGTATTTTCCGATTGTGGCTACGGTGGAGAATTTTTCGCGAGAGGCTGAGCACATAAAGGGCTTCATGGGAGAGGTCTTCGCTGTGGGTAAGCTCCGGCTGGAGGGTGAGGAGGCGCCTCAGGAGGCTCCATTAATACTGAGGCCTACGTCGGAGACCATCATGTATCCGATGTTCGCCCTCTGGATATCCAATCACTCGGACCTCCCCCTAAAGACTCACCAGAGTTGCGCCGTCTACCGGTACGAGACGAAGGCGACGCGGGCGCTTTACAGGGTTAGGGAGATTCCATGGAACGAGGCCCACACGGCCCACGCCTCGATGGAGGAGGCTGAGGAGCAGGTTAGGAAGGCTGTCGAGATTTACAGTAAAGTCTTGGACGAGCTGGGGATAGCCTATCTCATTCTCAGGAGACCCGACTTCGACAAGTTTGCTGGGGCGGATTACTCGATAGCGTTCGACGCCTGGAACCCCGACGGTAAGGTGAACCAAGTCGCCACAGTCCATAACCTTGGAACAAACTTCTCCCGAGTCTTCGGGATAGAGTTTGAGAGGAGGGAGGGCGGTAAGGCGTATGTCTGGCAGCTCTGCTACGGCTTCGGATACAGCAGGGTATTGGCGGCGGTCATAGCACAGCACGGCGACGACCTCGGCCCAATCTTCCCTCCCTGGGTGGCGCCCATCCAAGTCGTCATAGTCCCGATACCCTATAAGGGCAGAGAGGTGGAGGTGCATAGATACGCCGGCGAGGTCTACTCTCTCTTGAAGGGCCGCTACAGGGCCCGTCTTGACGACCGCCCGGACGCCACGCCCGGTGAGAAATACTATTTCTGGGAGAGGAGGGGGGTGCCTCTCCGAGTAGAGGTCGGGCCGAGAGAGGTTGAGAAGAGGACTGTGGTGCTTGCTAGGCGGGATACGGGGGAGAAGTTCACCGTTCCCCTCGAGGGGCTTGAAGGGGAGGTGAATAGGGTTTTCGGGGAGATAACAAGAACCCTCGCCGAGCGGTCCAAGAACCGGCTCTCGGAGCAGTTGGTCGATGTGGGTAGCTTGGAGGAGGGGGCTCGGAGCGTTGAGCTCGGGAAAATATGTAGGGTCAGCTGGTGCGGCTCCGACGAGTGCGCCCTCAGCCTCAAGGGCTCTATGGGTGCGGAGGTGCGTGGATACCGATACGGCGTCGAGGAGAGAGGCGAGAGGCCTTGTATAGTCTGCGGCCGACCCGGCAAGACCTATCTATACGTCTCGAGAGCCTACTGAGAGTAAGAAGACACCTTCAAGCCATTTCGGCCTGACTAACCTCTATCAGACCCTTCTCCTCCAGCCTCCTCAAAATTTCCTCGACTTCCCTCTCGGGAATCCCTAGCGCGTAGGAGGCGGTCTCGACGTCGAGAACTGAGCCCTCGGGGAGCGAGGTTATGTAGTTGTAGACTTGCCGCTCCTTAGGTGTAAGTGTTGGGACCTCTGGGAAGCTCTCGGCGACCTTCTGGGCTATTAGGGCGCGCGCTTCGTCGAGTATCTTAGCCGCCTCGTCTGAGAGCTCCTCGACGCCGGTGTCTTGGGCCGGGAGGTTGACGGATATGCCGGAGCCCGCTATCAGGCTGTCTATCGCGCTGCTCAGGCTATCTAGGCTCTCAGCCGCCTCCGGCACGACCTTGACAATCTCGGCCCTCACCCTCTCGAGAAGCCCCTTCAAAACCGGGGCCAGCCCTATTATCTCCCTCAGCTCCAAGAGGCTCTCCATCCTGACTCTGACCTGCTCAAGGACTAGCAGGGACTGGAGGACTATTCTGGCGATTCTCCGCAGCTCCGCTATCTCGTTGGCGTAAATTGCGGCATAACCCTCATCACCCATTTGCAGGGCCTGGATGCACCTCTCGAAATACTCCTTCCCCCGCGCCTCAAGCCCAGCATACTTATTCTTCAGACGATTAATCTGGGTATTCAGCACCAGAAGCGCCGAGGAGAGCCTCGGCCCGTAGGAGTCTGCCAAACCCTCTTTTCTACGCCTCCCCCCCATCGACCTCACAAACTCTATAATCCTAGCCATTGCCTAGGGGCCCGCCGCCCCGCTTCATAATTAAATGATGGACATGGGTTTCTGGAGGGCCTTTAGGGAGTATTACGTGAAACTCTCCGGGGAGTTTCCCTCATAGCGTCTCTGAGTCGGGAATGGATAAATATTGGGAGGGCGTAGGTGAGTCGTGTCAAGCTCGCGTAGGCGTAGGAGGGAGGCGCCGCTTCCAGCGACTGGGGCGGGGCTTCTGAGGTTCTTCGAGGAGGAGACAAAGGGGATAAAGATTAAGCCTCACATAGTCCTTGCAACTGGAGCCCTGTTGATAGCCATGGTCCTGCTACTCCGTATCCTCTTTCCGATATCCTAAACTGTAAAGCAAAAGAGCTTTTTGAAAAAAATGGGATGCTGGTGTTCTCGTAAAGCGGCTATTGGGCGCCCTCTGGCTGTGCGGGTGGTGCCTCGGTTGGGGCCGGCTTCTTGGGTGGTGCCTTTCTCGCACGTGCCCGCTTCTTGGCGCCAGCCTTCTTTCCCTTCGCAGCTTTCTTAGCTTTTCTCGCTGGCATGTCGCACACGCAAAATATAGTTAGAAGACCGATAATATAAGATTTTTCCTTCTTGAGCTATGGTGTTTGATTTGCAAGAAATTTATACCATCTCAAAGCTCATCTAAATGTGTCGTCGATGTTTTCGGTGATTGTGCTAGCGGCGGGTGGGTCGAGTAGAATGGGGTCGAATAAGCTTCTGGCATCTATTTGGGGGAGGCCGCTTGTCGTCTGGAGCGTCGAGTCAGCCCTCTCCTCCGGCTCTGGGGAGGTTATTGTGGTTCTTGGGCTTGAGGCTGAGAGGGTCCGTGAAGTCCTTCCGCCGGGCGTAAGAGTTGTGATGAATAGGGAGTGGATGGAGGGTGTCTCGAGCAGCATCAGGAGGGGAGTAGAAGCTGTTGACAGCGACTCAGAGGCCGCGGTCATAATGGTTGCAGACCAACCCCTGACACCACCCGCAATCCCCGCCATACTGGCGAGCCTAATTCTTCACGGCAGACACCCCCTAGCCTCCGCCGCAGTCGGAGGCATGCCCAGAAACCCCGCCGCCTTCCACAGGAGGCTCTTCGGCGAGCTATTAGCGCTGAGAGGTGACAAAGGGGCGAGAAGCGTCATCGACAGCCACTTATCCGATTCCGCCCTACTCGAGGTCCCAGAAGACATGCTCTTGGACGTGGACACGGCTGAGGATTTGGCTGGGCTGTCGAGGAGGCCGCCCCCGAGGCGCGGGGCGGGTTAATTTACTGGAGCCTACCGGTTCAGTTGTGGATGTCCCGAACGGTCGGTAGGCTTGACGGCCTTGTGGCTCTGGTGACCGGGTCGAGCCGGGGTATAGGGAGGGGCATAGCTGTTGAGATGGCCAGGGAGGGAGCTAGGCTCGTTATACATGCCACGAGCAGGGAGGGGATGAGGGAGACCGCCAGGGTTCTTGGCGAGCTTGGCGCCGACTTCGCGGAGGTCGTCTCCGACCTGTCGAGGGTAGAGGCCTGCGAGAGGACGGTTGATGAGGCTGTGGAGCGGATGGGCCGGATAGACATACTTGTCAATAACGCCGGAGTGAACGTGGCTAAGCCTGCGGAGGAGCTGAGTGTGGAGGAGTGGAGCTGGGTCCTTTCCGTGAACCTCAGCGCGCCGTTCTTATGCTCCAGACACGCGGCGAAAGACATGATGAGGCGACGCTGGGGCAGGATAATCAACATCGCCTCCGTCACATCATTCATGAGCATAACAGGCAGGTCTGCCTACGCCTCCTCCAAATCCGGAATTCTCGGCCTGACTAGAACCCTAGCCCTAGAACTGGCGCCCCACGGAATCACAGTCAACGCGATAGCCCCGGGCTTCATAGCCACCGACATGGTCAGGAAGAGAATCGAGGAGGGAGCACTCAACTTGGAGAGGCTGCTTCAAAGAATACCCATGGGCCGGCTAGGAGCTCCCGAGGAGGTTGGAAGGCTGGCCGTCTTCCTCGCTAGCCCAGAGGCCTCCTATATAACCGGCCAAGTCTTCGTGATAGACGGCGGGTTCCTCGCCAACGCGACGCCATAGCGGTTTTAGAAGTGATGAATAAATTTTTAAAGGGGGGAGGCGAATAGAGGTTGAAAAATGCCGAAGAAAAAAAGTAGAGCCGGGCCTCCACCCAAGAAGCGCAGCTCGAGGCTTACATACCTCGCAGCCTTCCTCCCCGCAGCCTTCTTCGTCGGGCTCATAATCTTTCTCCTACTTCAGCCACCGGCCGCGCCTCCGCCCTCTCCTACAACCGCCACCCAGACATCGCCCACAAGACCCGCAAATGGGGGTGTGGAGGCGCCTGACTTTATGCTGAGGAGGTTGACGCCGGAGGGGCTCAGCTCCGATACATTCACACTTTCGTCTGCTAGGGGGAAGGTAGTTTTCCTCGAATTCTTGTGGTGGAGGTGTTCATACTGCAAAGCCATGGCTCCAACCATTAAGGAGCTCCACTCGGAGTTCAGCGGCCGCGGAGTAGTCTTTGTCACCGTAATGGTTGACGACCGTCAGAGCAGTGTCGACGAGAGCGCTCGGTTCGTCTCAGAGCATGAGATTTCTTGGACGGCGCTTTGGGACGAGGGTGGCAGGGTGATGAGTCTATACGGAGTGAGGGGGACACCGACCTACTTTGTAATCGATAGGGAGGGCAGGGTCGTCGAGTTCTTTTCAGGCGCTCAGCCTAAACAATCTCTATCAAACGCTCTGAACTCGGTCTTGGGGTGAGGGGCCGGTGGGCTTCTGGTCCGCCTCTAGGGCCGCCTACCTCGCATCAGCCGTCCTCTCAGCGGCCGGGCTTCCGCTCTCAATCTACCTAATCTCCCCGACCGACCTTCCACAGTTCTGCGAAATCGGTAGCACGCTCTCCTGCGAGGCCGTAATTCAGAGCGAGTATTCGAAGTTTCTCGGGATACCCTTAGCCGCCTTCGGGGCCGTTTGGTTCGGCTCGGCCCTCCTCCTATCCATCGCAGCCTCGGCTGGGCTGGGAGTTGGACGCCTATTACTTTACTGGTCGGTTCTCGGGGTTCTAGGCGCGGTGGCCCTCGTGATGGTTGAGGTCTTCCTGATAGGTAGTATATGCCTCCTATGCACCATAGCGCACGCAGCCGGAGCCGGGGTATTCGCGGCGGCCCTGCTCGCGCACCTCTGGTCTCAGCCACCCATGACCTCGGGGTAGAAGTAGAACGTCCGGCCGACCTCCTTTACCACCTCACCCACCTCGGCCGCCTCGTCAATCACGCGACCCTTCCCCACAAGCTTGAAGAAAGCCCCCGAGACTCCAATCTCCTTCTCAACCCTCTCGATAAGCTGACCCACACGCTCATTCAGCGCCACCTCCAGCCTGAGCTTCCTCGACGGACCGACCAGAGGAATTACCTCGATTGTCTCCAAGGCTCTCCCCGCCGCGCCAACCCCCTCCCCCCATATTTTAAGAGAGCATGGCCTGTCGGTGGGCGGGTTTTCAGAGTATATACGGGAAAATATCCATCGGTCATAATATCTTGCGCGGGGAAACTCTATTATCGGTGGCGGCCGCGCATAGCTGTGAGCGAGCAGCCCTTGACGGTAGAGCTCGACGAGCTGGACATGAGGATAATCGAGCTGATGAGGCGCGACGCGAGGAGGAGCTACCAGTCCATCGGCAAAGAGCTGGGCGTCTCGGAGGGGACCGTGAGGAAGAGGGTGAAGAGGCTTGTAGGCGCGGGCGTAATCAAGCGCTTCACCGTCGATGTGGAGAGGCCTCAACAAGTACTAGCAATTTCCATGGTCTCCGTAGACCCCTCAGTCCCAACTCCGGTCGTGGCCGAGAAGCTAGCCGCTCTGCGGGGCGTTGAAAGAGTCTACGAGGTAACGGGCCAATACGATGCGCTCGTAATCATATCGCTCGACAGCGTCTCCGAGCTAAACCGGTGCATCGAGGATATCCGGAAGATTCAGGGCGTGAGAGACACAAACACCGCCATGGTACTCAGGGTCGTCAACCCCTCGAGATGAGTTTAATGACTAGGTCGACGGCCTCCCTCGGTGAGCCGGCACCGTGAATCAACATCTTCCTCCTCTCATCGATATATTTTCCGGCCAGTTCGTCGGCCACGCCGCCTGAGCCTACGAGAGCAACGACTGGCTTCTCCTCCAAATAAGCGGCTGCAACTTCAATCAGCGTCCCCGCACCGCCCCCGACGACAATGACTCCGTCTGCCGACCAGACGTTTACCATGTTTCTCATGTGGCTTAGGCCTGTTGCGATCTTGACCGTGCTGTATGGGTTCGCCCAGGAAGTCTCCTTCTGGGGGAGAATCGAGACGGTTATTCCGCCGTTTTCGTGCGCGCCCTTGGAGGCGGCGGCCATTACCCCTCCCAATCCGCCCGTGAGCAGGACGCATCCGCGCCGCGCAACCTCGGCACCGACCTCGTATGCCAGAGACCGCGCCACCTCGGTGCAGGAGTCCTCATTATAGCCCACAACCAATATCTGGTAAGGTAACCCTAACCACCTCCACCCCATAAGGTCCACGACATCGCCTCAAAAAAGTGGCGTCTACGAGCGGCCGCTCCTCGCCCGCCCCTCTCCCTGGGCCGGATTCGCCTTGGCATCCACGACTCCTGCCTCCATTAGGGCGAGGAGAAGCTCGTCGTAGTTCTTCTCAATATCCATCAGGGCGCTGGCCGGGACTGTTATGTCGACCATCCTCTTACACTTCCAGACATATCCTCCGCCCCTCAGGTTGAGTCTGGTGAAAAGTCCTATGAGCCTTCTGTTCAGGTCAAAGTTCGGCCATGGAAGCATGTATTCCACGAAGCAGTATCTGTAGGCCTTCTCATGGACGTCGCCGTAGAAGGTGTTGAAGTAGAGGTGGAGAGGCTCCCCCCTCACATAGGTCTCCCAAGTCGTGTATCGCGTGTAAAACGGTATCCAGCCATCCTCGCGCAGCTCCATATCTTCTAAGGAGACCGGCCGCTTCCAAGGCGACGGGAAAAATCCCCGCTCCTCCAGAAGCGGAATAATCGCCCTCTGAATAATGCCCTGCCTCATCAACTCAATCCTCTCTCTTAAGCTAAGCTCCATTACCCCTCACTCGCCGAGAAGCCGAACCCAGCCCACTTAACAGACTGTTCTCAGCCAAACGGACGCTAAACTCCACTACATGCCGGTTTAAATAGCTTCCAAAGTCTATGACCGTTGCCTCAGCTATAGTATTCAACCCCCTCAATTCATAATATGAGGTTGAATATCAAGGAGATTTCCGGATGCGCTTGAAAGATAGCGTGATTCTAGTGAGAAGAGGGGGAGGGGCGGAAATGTAAGCGCCTCACCAGCCCTCAGTAGGGAACCTGAGAGGTTGACTGTCATTAAAACCGTCAGAGCGGGCTACAACTGCCCACCTTTTTAACCTTATTTCATATCGGCCCAAGGGTTTTACCCTGAAAGGAGTTGCCCCATGTATTCGTTTACTCTGCTGCGATGTGGGCCGCGGCAGTCGAAATGGTCTTCAAGTCCTTGAAGAGGTGAAAAAATGTGGGCGCGGCCTTTACGGGTCGGCGAATGCGACTCTGTAGATGAGACGTCCGAGCGGAGTTAGCTCGTATCTGTCTCCGGTCTCTCTTATGACGAGGTATTCCTCGAGCAATTTTTCCGCTATTTCTTTGCTGAAGCGCTCTTCGAAAGTTTTCTTGTCTATCGAGCCTCTGTTTATGAGTTCCATGAGGGCTTGTCTATATTTGTGTGTCAGCATATCTTGGTTCCAGTCTATGGGGAGTGGTGGTATGTTGATTGTGGAGCCGAAGGTTTCGTGTCTGTAGTAGATGGGTTTGCCGAGGATGAAGGCGATGATGCTTAAGGCGGCTCCTTCGGGCTTGAAGCCTCCAGTGGCGTTGAGAAGGATTATGTCGTCCTTGTGTCTCTTTATCAGTTCGTGGGCCCTTATGAGCAGGTTCTGGAGACCTCTCTCGGCGAATTCGCGCTCGCTCATAAAGCCCTCGATGGTTTCCCCCTTAGCGTCTATTCCCTTATCCCAGAAGTATAATTCGAGGGTTTCTCCGCATATTGAGCCTACTTTGGTGTCCGTGTGTAGTAAGTATACTAGGTCGACTTTCCTCTTGGCTAGGTAGTCTGAGATGGAGTTTAGCTCGGCGCTTGCTCGGTAGCCGGCTTTGTCGACGTAGGAGCGTAGGGCTTTGACCAAGTCTTCTCTGTTTACTTTGCCCTCGACCAGTAGCCGCTCGACTTCGTCGATTCTCTTCTGACCTCCTACGAGGTTTCTGACCTGCTGGTCTTGAGCTACCGCGTTGTTGAGGAGGCTTGCGCCGACGGTGACTAGGTGGACGTAGCGGCGGCCCAATCGATTCACCTCCCCTGAGCGATGTGTCTATACGGTCTGAGGATATTAAAGGTTGCTAGTTTGGGCTGGAGGTCGTTGACTTTGGCCCGTCCCCCAAGCCCTATGTTATATCTCCACCTACTTTCTTGAGTCCGAAAGTGATGACCTTTAAGCTGACGGTATTCGGTCTTGCAAACCGTCACGTGGAGCACGTAATTAAGGCTTTAAGAAGCGATTATGGTAAACTTCATCTGATTTCGGCCTCGGTCATTAACGACTTGAGGAGCTTTGAGGGTTGATATGAGTGATGGTCTCTTAAACTTTCGGGGTGCCGCAATAGGATATGACCAAATCCTCGAACATGTAAGGACTATCCTGGCGAATAGAAGGCTGGTGGAGTGTACAATCGAGTTCCTCACACCGTTCAGGTTTACTCGCGATGGTCGCGATGTAACCACAAGGAATCTTAGACCCTCAGACCTCGTTCGCTACGCCGCGAGGAGGGTCTTCATTCTGGACTACCTCTATTACTCTGCAGGTAGGGCTCTGCCTTTCAGAATGACGCCTGACTTGGTGTCCCGACTCAAGGATTGGGCTGACTCAACCGTTAAGACAGAGAACTCGCTAGCGGAAGTCCACATTAGGCTGAAGGAGGGGAAGAACTACTTAGTCGGTAAAATAAGGTTAGAGGTCCCCGTAGCAGGTGGTGAGCCCCTTGTGGTGTTCTTTCTTCTCAAACTCTGCGAATATCTGGGTCTAGGTAAGTACACGACATATGGGATGGGACAGTACACACTCTCGTGGCGCGCTTAAGCTCTAGCTAATTGTAGCTCAAAAACTTCTTAATTCAACAAAAAAGTTTTCAACTCCTCGACCGGCGCGAAGATAGGGGCCGCGATCCCCTATTCGCGAAATGAAAAAAAGTAGATCAAAGAGTCTTCCGGGCTGCGTCTCAACAGCCTTAATGCAATCATCCGTTTCTCATGCCGCTTGAGGACTCAAGCTGTCCCCCACCGCCTCTTAGGCATAGATGTTGCGTTCTCTATGAGTAAAAAGTCAATAATAGCTGCAAAATAGCGTTGAAACTCATATTTGTGAGAAGATGCAGAAAAACCATGCATAAGGCCGCGGAAATCATATTACTAGCTAAGCTACTCATGATGCTTCAGCCACCACAAGTTCAAGGAATCTTGGAGCTACTCAGTTATCTTCTGCACAACCAGTAATACCTCGGGCTATTATAGGGAGTTGAGAGGCTGGATGAGGGGGGAGAAATACATGAGGGGCGATGAGCAGGTATTTAAGATGCAGGGTCGGTGAGGACGAATTCGTACCAAAAACCTCAGACGAGGTTACCGAATAAGATATGGATCTGTTCAAAGAGCTGCAACGTCGCGCCTAGCCCCTTCAAGATCACGTGTATTTTCCGCTCTGGCATACGAGCTCATATAAATAACCTTAGCTCGATTATGGATGCGAGAAATCCTTGATAGTTGTGGACGCGAACGAGGCGTCAGAGAACTCTAAGATGGTTGAGGCTCTCAAGAAGGTGGTGGAGGTTGCTGTCAAGCCGCTGGAGGCGGGGGACTACCTTATAGTTGGTGCTAGCGGTCAGGCGCTCGTCGAGAGGAAGAGGATATTCGACTTTCTCAACAGCTTGAAGGGCCGGCTCTGGGACCAGCTGACCCTTCTCAAAAGCTTTGAGGGTGAGAGGCTTCTGATTCTGGAGGGCTATCTGGGGCTGTACCGGAAGAGCAAGTGGAACGAGGCCGCGATTCTCGGCCTCATAGACCGGATAGTCCTTGAATGGGGAATACCGATTATTCCGACGCCGGACGTGAAGGCAACCCTCACGTACCTCGTCTGGAAGCATAAGAGGCTTGGAGAGGAGAGGGAGCTAAGAGAGTATCCGCTGAGGGTGAGCGGGAGGGAGATGACGCCTCAGGAGCAGGCCCTCTACACGCTCGAGGGGCTCTGCGGCCACAAGACAGCCAAAGCACTCCTAACAAACTTCAAGACATTAGGCGACATCATGGAGCTCTTCCACAGCCACTCTGTATTGGAAGTTGAGAAGATGTTAAAGGACGTGAAGGTCGGTGGACGTAGAATACCCTCCAACACCATACGGAGGATTCACACAGTCGTGAACACGGTTTATACCGAGCCTAGCTCGACGAAAGTGGAACGGGAGGATGCTGAAGCCGGAGGAGAGGGCATTGAGGGTGTTGGGGCTCGTATGGGAGCTCAGGAAGAGCGGGAGGGCTGAGCTGGCCCGGGAGCTCGTTGAGTTGGTGAAGGATGTCTGCCCGCCCGGCGTTGAGTGGGGATTCGAGCTAGCTAGGCTTCCCGGAGTCTCTTACATCGCTGAGAATGGGAGGGTCTTGGCCCTAAGTATCTCGCGGGGGGAGTTCGGCCCCTTCATGGACACGCGGATAAGGGAGGTCTCGCCCGCAAACATACCGGCCGAGGCTTTGTCAGGAATCGTCTCCGACCCAGAGGGCTTCCTAGAGTCCTTAATCGGCCACCTCACCCAGTGGCTGAAGAATGCCCACGTGAGCAACCCCCTCAGTAAGGAGGTTGAAGCCTTTATCAAGGCCCTAAGCGAGAAAAAATAGCGCCAGCCCGAAAGTCAGCCCGTGCTCCGTATCCTCTTGAGTATCTCCTCCACCTCCAGCCTCCCCTTCTCAGACAGTCTGTAAACTTTCACACCTGTCGCATCCCTATCCGCTATGAAGAGGTCCTTGTGTGGCTTTCTGAAGAACTCAGTGTCCAGCCAGCTCTTCGGTACCTCCCGGCCCAGCTCACGGGTCCTCTGGTTAATCTGCTCTCTTCCCAAGGGCCCCTCAAAATAGAGGAGAAGCTCGACTAGCTCCCTATACGTGAGAGACTCGAGATGCGCTAGAAGCTCCTGCGGAAACTTCTTAACCACTGGAGCTGCTGAGGCTAAATAAGCCTCAGCGAGGTCTATGACAGACTCTCGAGCATAGGCGACAGCCTCGCCAAGTCCAGCAGCCTCAACCAACCCTCTGACCCGGACCTTCACAGAGGGGGAGAGCTGGAGTTCAACCTCAACCTCGTAGCCCCTACCTTCTTCCGACTGCACGGCATTAGACGTGGCCCAACAAAATAAATTCTTTAAGAGACCTCGATGAAACTCAAGCTTCTTTCTGTTGGAGTTTCCGCTAAGGAGGAGGCGGTATGTGGAGGACAGGCTTCGGCCTATACGGCTCCTCGAGATATCTTATCTCGTCGGTTGTGAGCTTTATTTCAAGGGCCTCGATATTCGACTCGAGGTGCTCAATCTTCGTTGTGCCGACTATTGCGACGTTCACGCCCTTGTGGAAAAGCCACGCTAGTGCAATCTGGGCGGCCTTCACGCCCTTGTTCTTAGCCAGCTCGATCGTTCTCCTCACTATCTCGGCGTTCTCCGGTGGCTTGATGTAGGCGTCGTAGGCCCAGAACCTCACTTCGGGGCGCAACCGTTCAGGCGCGTCAGGCCCCACCTCGAGCCTTCCATCCTTGTAGTATTTCTCGGTCAGCACTCCCGCCGCTATGGGGTGATAAACCATGTATGCGATGTTGTGGGCCTTGCAGAATGGAATCATCTCCCTCTCCTCCTCCCTGTAGAGGAGGTTGTAGGGCGTCTGGGTGCTTACAAACTTCTCATAGCCCTTGGCCTCCGCGATATACTGGGCCTTCGCGAACTGCCAAGTCCACATGCTCGATGCTCCGATATACCTTACCAGCCCGTCCCTGACGAGGCCCGTGAGAGTTGAGAGGGTCTCCTCGATGGGCGTCTCATAGTCCCACCTGTGAATCTGGTAGAGGTCGACGTAGTCCGTGCCCAGCCTGCTGAGGGAGTCGCGTATCTGCTTCATTATGTGCTTTCTCGAAAGACCCCGGTCGTTTGGCTTCTCGCTCATGGGGAAGAAGACCTTCGTCGCGACAACCGCGTCCTCCCGCCTCCCCTTCAGAAACTCCCCGAGAATCTCCTCAGACTTCCCCCGCGAATAGACGTTCGCCGTGTCGTAGAAGTTTATGCCCAGGTCCCATGCCTTGTTCAGCACTTTCAGCGCCTCCTCCCTCCCGACCATCCAGCCTCCACCTCCAAAAATCTGGAGACTAGGGTCTCCAAACTCCATCGCGCCGATGCATATCCTCGAGACCTTCACTCCAGACCAGCCAAGCCTATCATAGATCACAAAAGATAGAAGCCTCGACCCCCCATATTTCTTTTTAATTCTGAGCAGACGTTTAGCGGGACAACGTTTTTTATGGAGGCCCAAAGTGTAGTTTATGGTATGGGTGAAGAGTGGTGGCGTAGGAGGAGGCTTCCAAGGCCTCTAGACATGATTGACGAGATGATGAGGGAGTTTGAGCGCTGGTTTGAGGAGGAATTCCGGCGGTTCGAGAGGGAATGGCCTAAGGAGCTTGTGAGGGAGGTGAGGACACCCACCGGGATAAGGAGGGAGATCGGCCCAATCGTCTATGGATACTCGATAACCATAGGCCCTGACGGGCGGCCTGTCATCAGGGAGTTCGGAAACGTGAGGCCGAGCAGGCGCGGCGAGCTCCCCGCGCTAAGCGTGGAGAGGGAGCCGCTGGTCGATGTGATAGTTGAGAATAATCAGATAAAGGTGGTCGCAGAGGTGCCTGGAGTCAAGAAGGAGGACATTAACTTGGTTGTGCGGGACTCCAAGCTCATCATCAAGGTAGACACAGAGAACCGTCGATACTACAAGGAGCTTGACCTGCCCGAGGAGGTTGAGCTGGAGAAGGCGCGTGCCACCTATAACAACGGCGTCTTGGAGGTCGTGCTGCCGAAGAAAGGCGAAGGCGGCCCCTCGAGAACCATCAAGGTGGATTAGCCAGAAGGACGCTTCTATTCCAATCGATTTT
Organism: Candidatus Calditenuaceae archaeon; assembly: GCA_025059595.1. Taxonomy (GTDB): domain Archaea; phylum Thermoproteota; class Nitrososphaeria_A; order Caldarchaeales; family Calditenuaceae; genus HRBIN02. The sequence continues at coordinate 95,809 of JANXDI010000017.1, forward strand.
TCTAGTCTGGCCAGCTCCAGTATTTGTAGAGCATATAGGCCTCGCCGCGTTTGTAGAACCTGTGTTTCACTTCACTGAACCTGAACCGGAGTGCATCGGGGCTGGGCCGCATCCTCTCAGGCGTCTCTTTCTCCACTATTCTGAAGCCCACCACATCTCCTATCCTGGAGCCGTAGGGGTGGCTCGCCTTCTTCATGCGGCTATCTATGAGATGAGCCGCGATGTTCTCAGCCTCCTCCTGAGTCTCCAGACCTCCACTCAGCCCGAGCTCGACCTGACCTACCCAGCCTCGGCCCTGAACGAAAAACTCAAGCACATATCGGCTCAAACTCCGTCCCCTCAGCCTCTCGGCTTTGCTCTTCTTATAGAAGCCTCGTTCACTACGCTTGAAGCGGTAAGCCCAATTAAAGTCAAGGCGGAGCCCAACTCGCCTAGCGTCGACAAGCCCAGCATGGCCAGATGCGCCGCGGAAAGAGCCGCACCCGCAGCAGCAGCCACGAGGTTCCCCAGAGTAGAGGATGTTAGTGAAAATATCGCGACTGCTATGAGGACTATCTGGGCCGCGGGCCAGGGTAGGAGGCGGGCCACGGTCATGCCCGGGTAGAGGAGCGTGAGAAGAAGATAGAACGAGGCGAGCGCCGGCGGAACATATCCTAGGAGCCGCGGCCTAGTCCAACTCTCCTTCTCCTCCACCAGGACTAGAGTGAATCCGCTTCTGCAGGATGGGCACTCCGCCTTCCAAGCCTGAAGCCGAGCCTCGTGGCCGCAGTTGGTGCATTTGAAGAGCCGCTGCTTCTTCATCATCGAAGACCCCGAGTGACGGTCAGGGATATATATTTGAGCACCTGATTTATGGGCGGCGTATGTCTGTAGCCGAGTCTGAAAGCTTATACGATGTTGTCGTAATCGGCTCCGGGCCAGCCGGATATACCGCCGGAATCTACGCCGCGAGAGCGAACTTCAAGACGCTCATCATAGCGGGTGTTACGCCGGGCGGCCAGCTGATGCTGACCGGGCTGGTGGAGAACTTTCCCGGTTTTCCTGAAGGCGTTCAGGGGCCCGAGCTCATGGACAACATGAGAGGGCAGGCGGAGAACGCGGGGGTCGAGATAATCTACGACGACGCGGTTGAAGTGGACTTCAACACATATCCTCGAAAGGTAATGACGTCGGATAGAGTCTTCCAAGCTAAGGCGGTAATCATAGCCACAGGAGCCTCGCCGAAGTGGCTTGGCCTCGAGGCCGAGAAGAGGCTGCTGGGCCGCGGTGTTTCCAGCTGCGCCACCTGCGACGGCCCTCTCTTCAGGGGTGCGAAGTGCGCCGTGGTTGTGGGCGGAGGAGACTCCGCCATGGAGTATGCCCTCTTTCTCGCGAACCTTGTGGAGAAGGTGGTCGTGGTTCACAGGCGGGACAAGCTCAGGGCCTCTAAGATTATGCAGGAGAGGGCTCTCTCGAACCCCAAGATCGAGTTCGCTTGGAACAGCTTGGTCGTGGATGTTCTGGGGAGGGAGAGGGTGGAGGGCGTGAAGATCAGGAATAAGCTGACTGGTGAGGAGAGGGTTATTCCATGCGAGGCTCTTTTCGTCGCGATAGGCCACGCCCCCAGCACCGAGATATTCCGCGGAAAGATTGACCTCGACGATGAAGGATACGTCAAGCTGCATAACGGGCTCGAAACGAATGTCCGGGGCGTATTTGCGGCCGGTGATGTTCACGATAAGCGCTACAGGCAGGCCATAACCGCGGCTGGTTTCGGATGCATGGCGGCCATGGAGGCGATTAGGTTCATCGAGGAGGGTTGGCCCGAGAAGCTTATGGAAGAGCAGAAGGCGCGGCTTAAGGAGCAGGTCTCCCCTCCAGACCGCTCCTCAGGGCGTTCTTAGAGAGGCGGTGCGCCTCGCGGAGAGGCGAGAGCAAGTCAGAGCCCAGCTGCCCGATAATCCGTAGAACCGACCCAAAATCCACGCGGTGACCCAAGCTAACATAGAATCTCCTCCCCCTATCATCTCTGAAGACAACGCCAACCCTCTCATCCCCAACCACTATGCACTCCACACCCTCCTCTAAGCGTGCCTCGCCGTAAAGCATGGATTTGGCAACTCCTATCGAGGGGGTGTCGGCGAGGAGTCCGACGATGCTTGCGAGGCCGGCTCTCCGAGGGTGGGCGAGCCCATGCCCGTCTATCAGCAGAAGGTCTGGCACTCTGCTCAGACGTCTAATCGCCGCAAGCATCAGGGGCGCTTCCCTCACGTAGAGCAGGCCCGGAACATAGGGGGTTAGGACAGCTCCCCGGAAGGCAGCGGACTCGACGACCCTCCTCTCGACCCGGGACCACAAGACAGCCGCCGCCACCCCCTCCTCTCCGCTGTATGATACGTCAAGGCCGCAGAGCGTCTCGACTCGGGAGACGTCGAGGGGTGAGACCTTTATGAGGGGTGAGAGTGTCAGCTGGAGCCTGATGAAGAAGTCGATGATGTGGGAGCCGCTCAAGCCGCGGGGCTAGAGGCTCTCACCTGCATAAAAATGGCAGGCACCTTGATACTCACTCCGCTGTCGGGGCGGCCTGCTTAGCTTCTTCACCGTTCTTGAGAAGTTTCTTCAGGGTCTCTGAGAGTTCCGAGAGGCTCTCCACACTCGCGAAAGCTCCTTGGAACTCTGCATTGCCGAGGATGATAAGGGGCGGGCCCTGCAGCGCGACCGTCTCCGCGAGTATCTGGTTCTCGAGGTTAAGAGGCCCTATCTCGGGTGATGTGTAGATTGCTGCGGCGCAGCTTAAGGCCTCCTGTAGCGCCCTCTGCGCGCTCTCGGGACCGATGGGGTGGAAAGCGCGCTCAGCAACTATCCTCCCACCCAGCATGCATGCGACATGATAATCAATATCGCCCCGATGGAGAACGCCAGTCGAGAACTGATACCCGAGCCTCGCAAGCATTCTGTAGACCAGCGCGCCGCTTCCACCTCCGGCGATGACGAAGACGCGCGGGCCCTCATTAGTTCTTGAAAACTCCAACGCCATCGTCTCGGCCGAGAACTTGACACCAAGTCCAAGCCCGTAAAGAATTGAGGGGCCGCCGAGCTCTACAAACTCTTCCGGCGAGTCATATGTCTTGACTTTCCCGTCCGCGACGACTATTAGGCGGTCGGCCATCCTCAGGGCTAGTTCAACCTCGTGGAGCGACGCGACAACAGTAATGCCCCTCTCTATGCAGACCCGCTTAATCTCTGCGAGAACCTCCAATCTCGCTTTCGGGTCGAGGAAGGTCACAGGTTCGTCAAGTATCAGGACGCGCGGCTCTTGGGCTAGAGCTCTCGCGAGCATCACCTTCTGCCTCTGACCGTCGCTCAGCTCTCCGAAACGCCTCTCCGCCAAGTCCTCTATCCCCATGTCTCTAAGCGCCCTCAAAACTTCGCGCCTATCTTTCTCCGAAAGCCTGTCTAAAGGATTGGTGTATGGGTATCTGCCGAGTGCGACGACTTCGAGGACAGTCAGCTGAAGGTGGCGTGGCTGCTCAGTGAGAACCACTCCAACCAAGCGGGCCGTCTCTCTCGCCCCCCGCCTCGCAGAGTCCACACCGTCAAGATACACTACGCCTGAAAGAGGCTTCAGCAGGGATGCGAGCGTCTTCAGTAGGGTCGTCTTGCCGGCCGCGTTGGGGCCGATGACGGCGACGAACTCGCCACCCCTCAGCGAGATGTTTACGCCGCCTACGACGGGCAGCCCCCTATACCCGGCTGAGAGGTTGATGGTTGCTATCATAGGTGGGCACCTCGACCGGTTAGTAGTAGGTAGATGACTAGTGGTGCGCCGAAGAGGGCCGTGACCGCCGTTACCGGTATCTCGATGGGGCGGATGGCGAGGCGGGAGAGGAGGTCTGCGGCCATGGCGAGGGCCGCGCCGATGAGGGCTGAGGCGGGTATGATTGTCTGGTGGTTTGACGTCTGTGTGAGCTGTCGAGCGATGTAGGGTGCCGAGAGACCTAGGAACCCGACCGCGCCTGCGATGGTCGTCACGACTGATATGGGTAGGGCCGCCGCCGCAACGATAAGCATCCTCACCCTACGCAGACTCATTCCCATGCTCTTCGCATACTCCTCCCCTAGGAGAAGAGCGTTCAGGGGCTTGTGGAGGACGATGGTCGAGGCTAGAAAGACTGCTAAAATTGGTAGGCCCGGCGAGAGGATGCTCCACCTCGCGCCTGAAAAGCTACCCATAACCCAGTAAGTGAAGGCCCTCAGCCTCTCGATGTCGACAAAGACCTGCACAATGCTTGTCAGGGCGTATGCGAGGTATGAGACCATAAGACCGGCTATCAGTATCGTCGAGGTGAGCCTAACAATTCCAGAAAGCACGACCATCAGTATCACCACTAAAAGAGCGCCGGCGAACGCGGCCGTGTAGAGGGAGAAAGGATTGGTCGGAGACCAGAGGCCGAGCGTCGCCCCGGTGAGCATGGCAAGCGCGATGAAGAGTGTCGAGCCCGCCGATACTCCCAGAATGTATGGGTCTGCTAGTGGATTTCTGAAGAGGGCTTGGAGAATTGCGCCCGAGACTCCGAGGCAAGCGCCGCCAAGCATCGCGGCTAGGGCTCGAGGCAGTCGGATGGATTGGACTATGATGGTCGCATCGGCCTCACCGGTACCGACGAGCGCCGCAAGTGCCTCTAACGGGCTTATCGCGTAGCTACCAAAGACAATTGAGGCGGTAAAGAGGGGCGGTATAGGCAGAGATAATAGAAGCAGCGTGAATCTCCTACGAGAAGCCCATCGCGCGCCGGCAACCACGTGCCTAGCCTCGAGCCGACTCTCCAATCTCAGGCTCAACCTCCGAGCCTGACAAAGTATCTCACCTCTTCTCCCGGATAGAGGCCTGGATACAGTATGACTGCTAGGTCTCTGAACCACCCCTCGGTGTCGTAGTAGCCGAGCTGGAAGACGGTTGAGGCGTAGGCGTAGACCCTGCCCTCCCTAAAGGCCCTAATCTCCGCCAGCTCAGGCGCCTCCGAGAGAATATCGCCGACATTGGAGATGAAGCTCGTCGGATAAACAACCACGTCGGCGTCTCTGCACCTTGACAGCACCTCCTCAACATTCACCACCACGCTACCCGTTGATTTGACGTCGCTGAACCCGTATCTGGCTCCAAGCATCGCAAGCGTGTTGGCTGGGAATGACTCGCCTCCAGCCGCGTAGACCGTGCCGCGGTAGACCATGAACCAGCAGACAAGCGGTGCATCAGCCCCCGACCGCCTGACTTCTCCTGCCACGCGGCCAACCTCGGCCTCCACATCACTGAAGATTTTGTAAGCCTCCTCGTCGAGGTCGAAGAACGTAGCTATCAGCTTTATCCACTCAAACCGGCCAAGTGGGCTTGTCTCAAGATACTCGTTGTCGACGACGAATGGGATTCCGAGCTCCTCAAGCCGCTGTGGGAGGTCTGAGCCAGGGAATGTGTAGATGATGACGAGGTCTGGCTTGAGGGCGACAAGCTCCTCGAAGCTTGGCGAGTAGTCCGGCCCCACATCCTTTATTCGCCCCGTCGAGATTCTCAGGCGTATCTCCTCAAAATACCACTCGTACTGCTGGCCCCACATGATACCGGAGACTCTGTCGATAATCCACGGTGCATATTCTCGAAGCCTCTCGACGAGGGCGACCTGGGTCGCAGACATCAAGACGGCCCTCTCGACCGGAGTGTAAACTACCTCGCCGCTCATCCCCCTAGGCGGCTGTGCTCCGCGGGGCACAAGAATGAGGGTTCTGTTGATGGCGTCCCGCACAACCTTATACCCTTCGAGGAAAGTCACCTCGAACTGTCTGGAATACTTGACCTCAAGCTTGAGCGGGAGACTCGGCTGCCGCGTAATGGTCTCTGTCAGGGTGGTCGTTACGGGCAGCCTCTCTAGACGCTCCACTGTTTTTGTCTGGGTGGCTGTGAGCGTGGTCGTCTTGGGAGGTATTAGGGGCGTGAATGCGGCCGTCGCTATGCCTAGGACGAATCCGGCGATGAGTAGTGTGGCGAGAATTGGAGCGGCCTTCTTCGCTAAAGACATGGATGGATTATCCATCCACTGCTATATAAGTCAATCCCTACCATCCCGAAGCCTCTTTCTGAGCGCCTCAACCTCCCTCCTAAGACCCTCCACCCTAGCCTCAAGCTGGGAGAATCTATCATCACTCTCAATCCGATTGAGAACATCCTCCGCATATTTCCAATCCTCAGCCGAGGGAGCCACCGGCTCACCCCTCACCCTTCGCTCGCCCCTCTTCTTCAGAAGCCTCGCAAACCAGCATAGAAGCCTCACCAGCCCCGCACCCTCCTCGGCCCTGATGGTTGGGCTGTATGTGCTATTAAATTTGGATTTGGCTCGAGACCGCGTGTAATACACTTATGGGCTGGCGCGGTGCCTCGTCTGGGTGGTGCTGATGTCTGTTGGAGGCGGGTAGGGGTCTTGAGGCGGTTGTTGATGTTGCGGTCGAGAGGGTTAAGCGGCTTGGCAAGGGTCTGGTGCTGGGTCTCGGAACTGGAAGGACATCGACGGCCTTCATCAGGAGGCTTGCGGAGGCGGCGGAGCCAGGGATGCTGGAGGCCATCATCCCAACTTCAATTCAGGCTGAGGAGGCAGCCGCCAGATTAGGCTTCAAGGTAGGAAGTCTCTACAACTTCGGGGAAGTCGACATCTACGTCGATAGCTTCGACCAGTGTAGCCGGTCGGGCGACGTCGTGAAGGGTATGGGCGGGGCCTTGGCGCGGGAGAAGCTCCTGACCACTTTAGCGAGGACTGTGCTTCTGATTGGGACTGAGGAGAAGCTGAGCGAGAAGCTGACCGCTCCGATACCGCTCGAGGCCCTCCCACCGGCGGCCCCTGCAGTGGCTCGGCTCATACAGATGAGGGGATGGAGAGTAGGGCTCAAAGAATCTGAGGGGAAGGCTGGCCCAGTAATCACAGACAACGGGAACGTGCTTATGCTGGCCGAGCTGGGGGTCGTGGAGGAGCCTGCGCGGATTGAGGTGGAGCTTAAGATGCTTCCGGGGGTCGTCGAGGTCGGCATATTCCCCAACAGGGGCTACAAAGTCATAATCGGAATGAACGATGGCACAGTGCGAGAAATAACTTAGAGCCTCTCGCCCGCCTCTACTAGGTCTCTGCCCGGATTCCAATCCAGACATGCTCGCTAACCGTTCGAACGACAGGAAACAATTCCGAGCCGAGACTTGAGAGACTCTAATTTAGTTAAGATTTTTAACCCCTAAACTACAGCATTGCATTGATGTCGCGCCGAATCTTTCGGTTCACGGCCACGCTGATGTTGATGCTTATCGGTTCCCCGCTTCTCCTAAGTGTTGTCGTCGCGGAGGAAGCACCGGTAGGGGAGGAGCCTGACTTGCCCCTCGGGCTACGGTTAACCGAGGCTCTTCACGCGATAATTGAGGAGCACAAGGAGGCTATCAGGAGCGCAATACTCGAATACAGGTTGAGGTTTGAGGAGCTGATAGAGAACAAGACGAGGCTGATAGAGGACTTCATTGAGGAGAGGCTAAACAGGACTCGCCAGATAAGGGAGGCGATGGAGGAGCTAAGGGGCCTCTACGCAGCGGGTAACATCACGAGGGAGGAATACCTCTCGAGGCTCAGCGAGCTCCGGAGCGAGCTGAAGGCTCTCACCAAGTTGAAAGAGAAGCTCGGCAAGCTGCTGCAGGAGTTCGCCGCTGAGATGAGGGAGATTGTTAGGGAGAAGGTTGAGAGGCTGAGGGAGATTAACAAAGAGTTTGGGGAGAGGGTCTCGGAGGAGGCAAGGAGGATAAGGGAGCGGGTGAGGGAGCTCCGCGGCCCTGACGAGGTGGAGGAGTCTAACTCGACATCTACAGCCTCAGCTCCGGCTCAGGAATCAGGCCGAGGTGACGGCAGGCCATCAACGCGGGCAAACTCCACGACCACGAATGAGGAAGATTCATCGCAGAGAGGGGGAGAAGGTGAGCATGGCGGTGAAGCTCCTGAGGAGTGGGGAGGAAACGGGGAGAGAGGGCGAGGTAGAGGTGAAGAGCGAGCCAGAGGTGATGGCCGTGGCGAGCCCTCCGCCCGAAGGGGTAAGGGGAGGTGAGTAGGGCCTCCTGAGGCGCCCGGTGGGGAAACTGTTATGTGAGGCTCGGTCTAGGAAGGTGATGCTGCAACCCCTGACGTGGGGATAGTCATGCTCTGGCTCGTAGCCCTAGTACTGGCCTCGACACTCCCCTCCTACACCATCTACCATCTGTCTGTTCTCCCCGACGGCTCGACAGCTTGGATGATTGAGCATAGATTCCCGCTCGTGTCACCCGAAGACGCGGAGGAGTTCAACACCGCTGCCGCCCAGCTGGATAACCTAACTTCAGACTATAGATCGAGGATCGAGGCCATAGTCTCTGATGCTTCGCGCGTACTTGGCAGACCCATGTCGGTTGAGGGCTTCAGACTAGAGTCGAAGACCGTGGAGACCGTGAGCGGAAGGATGGGGCTCATTAGGATTGAGTTCACGTGGAGGGGTTTCGCGAGGACAGAGGCCACGGGTGAGATACGGCTAGGAGACGTTTTCATCGGCGGGTTCTATCTCTCTGAAGGCGAGACGCTCAGAATAGCGGTTCCGCCGGGGTTCGAGGTTGTTGAGGCTTCTCCGTCACCTGATGGGCGGGGGGTGGATTATCTGGAGTGGAGAGGGAGGATAGTTTTTCCTGACAGTGAGCCGAGGCTATCTTTGAGGCGGGCTGAGCCCTCAGAGCCGGGACTACTTCAGCAGGGATACAGCCCCGAATCAGTCATGCTTTTCGCCGCGGGTGGAGCGGCTGCCTCGCTCACCGCGGCCTACTTCGTCCGCAGACTAAGAGGTAAGAAGCCCGCGAGAAGAAGCGAGCTGGATATGGTTCTGGGCATTATCAGGCGACACGGCGGCGTGGTTTATCAGTCTCAGATTGTCCGGGAAAGCGGCCTCTCCAAATCCACAGTTAGCACGATTCTCAAGGTACTGGAGTCTGAGGGGAGGGTAGTTAAGATAAAGGAGGGTCGAGAGAACCTAGTAAAGCTGACGCGCTGATGACCCGGTCCTTGAGACCCAATTAACATTTATCCTCGAGCCGTTGGCCCGATTAGGAGTGGTTGTGGATTGTCCTTCCGCTCAGGTAGGCTTAGGGGTGAGGTACCGAGGGACGTTGCGGAGTTTACCTCCTCTCTCGGTTTCGACCGTGAAATTTACGTCGAGACCCTCGTGATAAACGCTGTCCACCTGAAGATGCTTGCGAGGCTTGGCTTCTTGGGTGAGGACGTGCTTGCTAGGGGATTAGCGGCCCTTAAGGAGGCCTATAGTAGCCCGCTGAAGATGGATGACCCGCGTTTAGAGGATGTTCATATGGTTGTTGAGGACTTTTTAATCAAGTCTGTGCCTGAGGCTGGCGAGAACCTCGCGCTGGGGAAGAGCAGGAACGACACCGTCGCGACGGCCATTAGGATGAGGGTGAAGGCAAGGTGTCTGGAGACGGCTGACTCGGCACTCAAACTTCTCGAGAACCTACTAGAGAAGTCGCTCGCCGAGGCCGAGACACTCTATCCCGCCACGACACACCTCCAGGTCGCCGCACCAGCGACACTCGGGTTCATCCTCACCTCCTACGCCTCGAGGCTGTTATCAGCCCTCGACGGCCTCACCAAGATTTACGAAGCCATAGATGAGTGCCCTCAAGGCGCGGCGGCCTGCTGCGGCTCAACGCTCCCGATAGACAGGGGCTGGCTAGCCTCTCAGCTAGGGTTCAAGCGCGTCCTTGAAAACGCGCTCGACGCCTCCTCCAGCAGAGACTTCATCATAGACATCCTCTCAGCAGCCCTTAAGCTCATGGTTGTAGCGTCGGACATGGCTGAGCAGTTGATTCATGACTTCACGGCGGGCTTAATAGACATGGGCGACGAGTTCTGCTCGACGAGCAGTATCATGCCTCAGAAGAGAAACCCTGTCGTCCTTGAGGTTGCGCGGACGAAGGCCTCGGAGACGCTCGGAGAGCTTGTCAGGGCCGCTTCCATGATTCAGCGTAGAGTAGGAGGTTATGTTCTTGACCTCCAGCAGGTGACGCCTTCAGTCTGGGCCGCCCTCAGCGAGGCCGAGAATACTCTGAATCTGTTGACGAGGGTTGTTGAGTCTCTGAGGGTCCGTGAGGGGGAGGCGGAGGGGAGGTGTGGCTGGGAGGCTGGGATGGTGGAGCTCGCAAATCACTTGGCGCTAAGACACGGTGTGGGTTTCAGGAAGGCTCATAGGGCCTGTGGGCGGGTCGCGAGAATGCTGGCGGAGGGCGGCCTTACGGAGGATGGGCTGAAGAATGCTCTTGAGGCTGAGGGGATAAGTGTTGCTCTAAGCCTAGAAGATGCCTTGAAAATACTGAGCCCGCGCTCCGTCGTCTCGGCCTATGCGACTCTGGGCTCGGCAAACCCCCTAGAAGTCAAGAGGATGGTCGAGGAGATGAGAAATAGGGCAGCTGGTCTGAGGAGCTGGGTCGCGGAGAAGAGGAGGATATTGGAGGCGGTTTTGGAGAGGGCCTTTAACCCTCACGCGCGGTAGCTGAGCCGCTCAGAAACTCCTCAACAGCCCTAGCTATCACTTTCGCCGCGAACTCGAGGTCGGCCACGCTCACCACCTCCTCGGACGTGTGGGCGAGGAGGGAGTTTCCCGGGCCATAGGCCGCTATGTTCCCTGTGAGCCTGTAAAGGATGTTCATGTCGCTCGCCCCCGTCTTCTTGAGTATGCGGGGCTTAGCTCCCTGTCTGAGGATGGAGCGTGTAAGAGCCCTCACGACGGGTGATGTGAGCCGAGTAGCCACAGGCTCGGTCGTATCGAGAACCTCCATCCTACAGCCGTAGAGTGAGACGGCTGCCTCAACCCTCTCGAGGATGGAGACAGTCTCAAGCCCCGGCGGATACCTGATATTGACTATGGCCTCGGCGCTCTCGGGGAGCTTGGTCGGCCAGTCGCCCGCCCTTATCTGTGTGACGGCCGAGGTTGGGTCCTCATAGCTTCTACCCGCGAAAGTGAGTCTGATGTCCTGTATGACGTTGAGGAGCTTTTCGAGGGCTGAGTCGCCCATGTATGGCGCGGAGCTGTGGCCGCCCCTCGCCGTCGCGGATATCCTCACTGTCAGGCTTCCGCGGTAGCTCACAGCGACGCCGTTGCCCCCGGTCGGCTCGCCGACAACCGCTCCATCAACCCTAACACCCCTCCTAACCAGCTCCTGTGCCCCCCTTCCCTCGCCTTCCTCATCCACCAACCCTGCAACGATGACGGAAGCCTCGGCTGGGTCGATTCTAGCGACCGAAGCGCCTACGAGCATCGCCGCCAGCGGGCCCTTGGCATCCACAGCCCCCCTACCGTAAACCTCGCCCCCCCTCAAACCCCACTCAAGCTCTCCGGGAACGGTGTCTACATGGCCGGCTAGGAGGAGGGTCTTAGCTCCTCTCCCGCGCCTTAGGAGGTAGTTGCCCGCGCCGTCAATCTCGAAGTCGTCATAACCGAGCCTCTCGGCCAGGCCTTTCATTGTCTCGGCGAGCCTGTGCTCGCTTCCGGTTGGAGTGTATTGGCTGAGAAGTTCCAGAAGAACCTGCTCAACCCTCACTACCCGACACCTGGCCTAAATTTGGCCAAGGCCTCCCTCAAAACCGTGACTGCCTCCTCAACGTCTCTCTCGGTTATCAGGTATGGCGGCAGAAACCTCAAAACTATCAGACCTGCCCTCAGCGCGAGGACACACCTCTCCTGGAGACTGGAAACTAATGGCGCGGCCCTCGACTTCAGCTCAACGCCAGCCATTAGCCCCTTACTCCTCACCTCCCGCACCACATCCTCAGCCTCCGCCGCGACCTCCTTTAACCGAGAGGCGAGAAGCCCACCCATACGCCCAGCGGCCTCCGGAACCCTCTCACGCTCAAGAGCCTCAACCCCTCCGACAACCGCGGCGAGTGCCAGCGGGTTGCCACCGTGCGTGGAGCCGTGCTCACCCTCCTCCACCTTAGAGGCGACATCGTCCGAGACGGCTACGAAACTAACGGGGAAACCTCCGCCGATTGACTTCCCCGCAACGAGAATGTCTGGTCTGACTCCATACTCGAGGTGGCTCCAGACCAGCCCAGTCCGTCCAAAACCCGTTTGAACCTCGTCCACGATAAAGTAGGCGCCAACCTCCCTACACCTCTCCTCCACCGCCCTCAAGAACTCGCGCGACGCGATGTGTATTCCTCCCTCCCCCTGAACGGGCTCCACAATCACGGCCGCTACTCTTTCGTCGAGTGTCCTAAGTGCCTCGACGTTGTTGAATGGTAAGAATATCGTGTTGCTCGGGAAGGGGTCGTAGCCCTGCCGGTATTTCGGGTTATGCGTGACGCTGAGGGCTGCCATGGTTCTGCCGTGAAAGGCGCCTGTGAAGGCTGCGTAAACCTTCCGCCTGCTCCTCTTCCTCGCTAGCTTCAAAGCCAGCTCAACAGCCTCACTCCCGCTATTCATGAAGAAGACATGACCCAAGTGGCTGGGCAGTATTCTCCCAAGACTCTTCAGAGCCTCCTCAAGTATCTCCGAGTCGAAGAACGGAGGCAGACAGGTCACGTATTCGAGCTGGCTCCTGAGCCGCGCCACTACGTACCTGTTCCTGTGGCCTAGAAAAGCGGCACCATGCCCCGTATGGAAGTCTATGTACCTCCTACCCGAGGAGTCCCAGACATACTGGCCCTCGGCCCGTGAGACCTTTAGGCCTCTGGGCGTAGAGAACTTCAGGAGAGAGGCCATAAACCACCTATCTCCTCATGACTCGGACAGTCTCGTCGACGATTTTACCTGCCAGGTCGTATCCGGTCACTTGGACCGTGTTACGAAACTCTATGACGCCGTTCACCTCTCCGACGAGAGTCTCGCCCTCACGCGTCTCAAGAAGGTCTATCCCGAGGACACCTCCACCCAACGCCTCGCTCGCGCGAATCACTAGGTCCACCTGCTCCTCAGTGAGGTTGGCTGGTGCTGCCTTTCCACCGAGAGCCGTGTTTGTCTTCCACCTCTGACTTATCCTGTATATGGATACAGGCACCTCACCCCAGACGTAGAAGGCCCTGATGTCTCTGTCCGGCTTGTCCACAAATTGCTGAATGTAGTGTATCTTGAATTGGGGCGACCCCATCGCCTCCCTGAAGTCCATTATGTCGAGCAGGTCGTCCTCGCTCCTAGCCCGCGCTATCATCCGGCCCCAACTCCCCTGAATCGGCTTAACGACTACGGGATAGCCGAGTTCACGCGCAGCGAGAAGCGCACCACTTCTGCTGTAGACAACCGCTGTCTTCGGAGTCTTCAACCCACTCCTAATGAGCTTAGCCGTCGTGACGAGCTTATCACCACTATCTCTGATAGTATCGTAGGAGTTGACTACGCGGACTCCCTTGGACTCGAGGATGGCTGATGTTGCTAGGGCTCGGTAGTGGCTCACACACCTCTGAAAGGCGAAGTCAATCTCCTCGTCTCTCATACTGTTGCTGTCAAGATAGTCTATTTTCTCTGGGACGAAAGAGAGCTTAAGGTCATGGCCTCTCTTTCTGATGGCCTCTATAAGCATCCGTTCTTCATGCCGCAACAGGTCATAAATTAGGCCAATTATCACTACTCTACTCTCCCCAGTCCTCCCCCACTTCCTCCGCCAGCTTCAGAACCTTGGACCCGTTACTCGTTATTAGCTCAAGCTGGGCCCCACATTCTTCGTGCTCGAAGAGCTCGCCGTCAAGGGCGTCGTCAGGAACCTTGAGCACCCCATGGCAGACGGGGCATTTGAGTTCCGGCAAACCTACCACCCATTCCGCATTAATGGAGACTTTCTTCCTATTGATAAACGTATTTCCTTGTTCGGAATTCGTAAATTTCCGAGTTGATTCAGTAGCAATAAAATAACATTCATCATCCTATACTTGAACCACCGTCCCTTGGCCGGTCTTTATTCTCGAGAGCGGGTCTTCGCCGAGCCCGCTTGTGATTAAGGCCTTCCTCACTCCAGCGTTTACAGCCTCTCCGGCCAGCACTAGCTTTCTGTTCATTCCAGGGCCTATGTTCTTAGCAAGCTCGAGGGCCTCGGATGGTGTGAGCCGCTCAACGACCTTCCCACCAACCATAACACCATCCACGTCGCTTAGAAAGACCAGCATCTCCGCGGGGATGCTCCTCGCAACCCAAGACGCGGCTTGGTCACCGTCCACGTTAAGTATCTCCCCCTCAGTCCCGAGGGCAAGTGGGGCCACCACGGGAAGGTAGCCCGCCTCGAGAATTCTCATGAGTAGAGTCGTGTTTACTGACCTGATGCTTCCGGTGTACCCTCCCGGAATAACCCTGTTTCTCCCCCGCTCGTCGACGATTATAATCCTCTTCTTCCTCTCAGCTAAAAGCAACGCACCATCCACGCCTGACAATCCCACCGCCTTACCGCCGTATCGCTGAACAGCAGAGACGAGCTCCTTATTCACCTTCCCAGCCATAGTCATCACGTAGACCTCGAGCTCGCGCTCGTCGGTGTACCTGCTCCTGATTCCCGATGGCGATGTCACTATCGTCGGCGTAATACCAAGCCTCTTCGAGTATTCCGTCACCACATCACCACCACCATGAACAAAGACCACGCTCTGGTCCAATAAGCCCGCCAAGCTCTTCGCAATATTCTCCATGTTACTTTGAAGCGCCCTGCCACCGGCCTTAACCACGATAACCAAGCCTCTGCAACGCACCTCCAATCAAACAGGGCTTACAGGAAAATAGTTCAGCCCCTCCCTCTCATCAAGCCCCAACATGATGTTCATGCACTGGACCGCCTGCCCCGCCGCGCCCTTCATCAAGTTATCTATCGCTGCGAAGAGGGCCGCTCGACCCCTGCTTGGCTCGACCGCGAACCCTACGTCGCAGAAATTGCTCCCGATGATGTATTTCGGGTCGGGATACTTGACCGGCCCGGCCCTGACAATCCTGATGAAGGGCTCACGGCCATAATGCTTCGCATATGCTCTCCAAACTGTTGTCTCATCGAGTGTGTCGGTGAGCCAGACGTGAGCTGTTGCGAGTGCGCCTCTCACGTTTCCAACTGCGTGGGGAACCATGGCTACCCGTACCCTCCTTCCGCATAGTAATGAGAGCTCCTGCTCGACCTCCGCGACGTGCCTGTGCCCAGCCGCCTCATAGGGCCTGATGACATTCGCCCTCTCAGGGTGGTGAGTCCCCTGGTCAGGCTGCCTACCTGCCTCGCTGCTCCCCACCTTCACATCAACCGCGACATGGTCAAGGTCTATGAGCCCCTCCCTCGCTACGGGGGCCAAGGCAAGTATGGCGGCGGTCGCGTTACATCCCGGACAGGCAACCAGTCTCGCCCTCCTGATCTCTTCCCTGTGAATCTCAGGAAGCCCGTAGATGCTCTCCGCCAGAAGCTCGGGGTCTCTGTGCGTGAAGCCATACCACTCCTCGTAGAGCCGCGGCTCCTTAAGCCTGAAGTCTGGACTTAGGTCGAGGACCCTCAAACCCGCCTCAAGAATCCTCCTAACCATCCCCTGAGATACCCCCGATGGAACACTGAGGTAAACGAGCTCGGCCTCCGAGACGATTTTCTCGAGGTTGAGCTCTGAGAACTTCATCGAGCCTAGGACGGAGCGGAGGTGGAGATGGACGGCTGACACGGGCTTGCCAGCGTATTCTCGTGATGTTGCCGCGACTACCTCGACGCTCGGATGGTTGGCGAGCAGCCTTAGGGCCTCGCCCCCCGTGTAGCCGCTTGCACCCACTATCGCGACCCTGTGGCTCATCTCCTCATCACTGAGATTACGTATTTCGCGAGCATATCCGCGACGTTTATACCCGTCGCCTCCATGAAGCCCTTAAACTCCGGCACACCGTTAACCTCGTTTAGGTAGAGCCGCCCCCTCTTCCCGTCCTCGAGGATGTCGATGGAGATGAAGTCTCCGCCCACAGTCTCCGCCGCCTTGACTCCTATCTCAACAATATCTCCGTTAACCTTGATGGGTTCTGTCTTCCCACCTAAGGCGACGTTGCTTCTCCACTCATCCCCAACGCTTTTCCTCACTACGGCGCCGATGACCTCGCCGCCGATGATGATGGCCCTAATATCCCTGCCACCGCTCTCAATATATTCTTGGACGATGTGAGTCCTGAGCTGCTGGCTCTGCATCATCTGCCTGTGCTCTAGGACGCTCCTCCAGGTAGCCACATCCCTCACGAGTGTTACGAGCCTCCCCCAGCTGCCGATGGGTGGCTTATCGACGAAGGGTTTGGGGAACTGTCTATACGCGAGCTCCGCAGACTCGACATCCATCACGACCATGCTCCGGGGGACTCTCAAGCCACGGGCCTTAAGCCTGCTCAGAGTCAGAATCTTGTCGCCGCAGAGCATAAGCGTGCTTGAGCTGTTAATAGCCCTCGCACCAGCCGCCTCCCTAACAGCCGCAGAGTAAAGAGCCTTCATCATCGAGACAACCCTTATTAGGGCGACCTCCGAAGACGCCTCTCCAATCAGAAGGGGCTTTGTATTCACGTTTGTGAGATTCACCTCGACTCCCCGCGACCTGAAGCTCTCGATCATCAGCTTCTCCTCAAGCCTCGGCATGTCGTAGAGCAACTCTACCTGCATTACTACTCTACACCCACCCCGCTCACTTCACGCTTACGTCTCTGCACGATGATAAGGTTAAATAAAAACCCTTAAGGAAAATTAAGAAGCCTAAGCAAAAGCTCAAGCTAATGTGGGAAACTATAACTGAATTCAATGAAGCACCATCACCGAATCAGTGGGAAGACGTAGCCGACTATGTAGTCGATGAACTCGGACTCAGGCATCTTCGTGAACGCCGTCACAACACCGTTACGCGTAAGGCCAATAATCTTCCCCCCACTCCGCGTCGTGTAAACTATGTACCATATCTTTCCGTGGCCTAGGTATTCTTGGTAGAGCGCGGTGTCCATGAGGGAGGGCCCTGCAAGTGCGAGCTTATCCACACCGGGAATATCGACTTGGTCGAACCAGATGAGCTTGGTCCCTTCAGGGTTGGACTCGTGTATCTGCTGCATGTTCTCTGGTGGTATGTAGGCCTCTACGATGCTTTTGTAGTTGAGGAAAAGTGCGTTGGAGAGCGTGGTGGCGACGGAGTTCGCGAAATGCTTTTCCTGTGCGACGGTCAGCAGTATCTTGTCTCCCCGATTTCGGAACTCTATGTAGGCCTCGATTGTCTTGACGATAGGGAGCACCTTCCCCCTCTGCCTTATTCTGATGAGCTTGTCCCTGCTAAATATTCCGGAGATGTGCTTCGACCCGGCGTTAACCTCCCTCACATCCGTCAGAAGCTCAATCTCTCTGTCCTCCTCCTTCACTATCTGCCTCTCCCTAAACTCGCCCAGCTTTGCCGCGATGGTGGCCAAGGATACATCCTCTCTGACCTCGAAGACCTTCGCCGTAAGTACCATCGATTCCGCGTCATACCCGTCGCGGCCGTATTTAAGAGATGGGGGGTCGAGGATTGCTCGTATTCTCGCGTCGACGTTTGGTGGGTGGTGTTGTAGGGTTGAAATTATAGCCTCAATAATATGAGTAACTGGCGGCTAGTCTTGGCTTTGAGTCGAGGCCTACTGCCGGTACATGGAGGTGGATAGAGTCTTGCTCCGAGTGGCAGTCATAAACCTCGACCACTGCCAACCCACTAAGTGTGGAACACCATGCATAACTTTCTGCCCGCCTGTGAGGAACAAGATTGAGGCAATAAAGATGGGTGAGAACGGGTTCCCAGTAATAAACGAGGAGCTCTGCATAGGGTGCGGAATATGTGTCGCGAAATGCCCCTTCGAGGCGATAGCCATCGTGAACCTGCCCTCGGAGCTCGGCGGAGACATCATACACCAGTATGGCATTAATTCCTTCAGACTCTACAGGCTGCCCTACGTCGAGGCCGGAACTGTGACAGGTCTGCTGGGCCGTAACGGAATCGGGAAGTCAACGGCCCTTTCTATTCTTTCCGGTCAGTTGAGACCTAATCTCGGCGAGCTCGGACACGGCGGTGGTTGGGAGGATGTCGCCAAGAGATTCCGCGGCACACTGATACAGGACTACTTTACGCGGATGGCCGCAGGTCGGCTCAAAGTCGCCTACAAGCCGCAGAACATAACTCTGATACCTAAGGCCGTGAAGGGGAAGGTCGGTGAAGTCCTCGCCCGGATTGCGGGCCCGAAACCCTTAGACAAGGTTGTAGAGATGCTTGAGCTCGGGCACCTCCTCGACCGGGAGGTCTCCGCGCTGAGCGGGGGCGAGCTTCAGAGGCTGGCCATAGCGGCTGCAATACTTCGGGGCGGCGACTGCTACATTTTCGACGAACCGTCAAGCTTCCTAGACGTCAGGCAGAGGGTTAGGGCCGCTGCCACTATCCGTAGCCTCGTCGGGGAGGGCGC
Organism: Candidatus Calditenuaceae archaeon; assembly: GCA_025059595.1. GTDB lineage: Archaea > Thermoproteota > Nitrososphaeria_A > Caldarchaeales > Calditenuaceae > HRBIN02. The sequence goes on from JANXDI010000017.1 coordinate 114,271, forward strand.
GAGGGTGTTTGTGGCCGACCACGACCTCTCCTTCCTAGACTACGTCTCCGACACGATATTCATCTTCTACGGAGAGGCGGGTGTTTACGGAGTAGTCTCTGGCCCTTATGGGCTGAGCGAGGGGATAAACACATACCTCGCAGGATACTCTCCACTCGAGAACGTCAGGTTCAGGAACTACGAGATTTCCTTCTCAGCCCACAGCCCGCCCTCTCAGGACGCGGGGGGAGCGCCCTCCATCTACTGGTATCGTATGACGAAGACTTACGAGTCCTTCAGATTGACCGTCGAGGAGGGGAGCGTCAGGATGGGAGAGGTCATCGGCATAATCGGCCCCAACGGCATAGGCAAATCCACATTCATCAGGCTGCTGGCAGGCCTCGAGCCGGACGACTCGGGGAACAAGATAGAGTACAGGTCGCTCAGCTACAAGCCCCAGCACCCCGAGCCGAGGGACGAGATAGTGGGAGACGCCCTCAGAAAGGCGGCTGGAAAAGACTTTGAGACAGACCTTTACAGAGCGGAGATTCTGAAGCCCTTCGGCCTCGAGAGGCTTCTTGAGCGGAGCATGACGGAGCTTAGTGGCGGGGAGCTCCAGAGGGTTGTTGTGGCTGAGGCGCTCTCGAGGGAGGCGGAGATTTATCTGCTTGACGAGCCGAGCGCTTTTCTCGACGTGGAGGAGAGGTATGTGGTTGCGCGGCTTCTGAAGAGGCTTGCGAGGGAGAAGGGCGCCTACATATTTCTCGTGGAGCACGACCTCATGGTGGTGGACTTCGCGGCAACGAGGCTGATGGTCTTCACAGGCCAGCCGGGAATCAGCGGCCACGCTCTCCCGCCCATGAACATGAGGGAGGGGTTCAACAAGTTCCTCTCGGAGCTGGGCATAACCTTCAGGCGCGACAGGAAAAGTAACAGGCCCCGCGTAAACAAGCCAGAGTCTCGGCTCGACCGGCTGCAGAAAGAGATGGGTGAATACTACTATGTCGAGGCGGGCTAGTGGGGCCCTAACTCTTTAACATTATCGCGTGTCCGCTCTCCCAACTATGCCTGACCGCAGCGGCAACCTCGTTACACGCCACCAGCATGAGGGCCTTCTCAAGCTTCCTGAACAGCCTCGCAGCCTCGCGCTGCTTAATCTTCAGGACTTTGGCCGCCCCCTCTAAATCATATCCGAAGGATGTGTAGAACCGGGAGGGGTCGAATGCCGGACGCGGCTTGTAGTCCCTGACGCGGAAGCACGCCTCAAGCCACGCAGAGACCTCCTCCCTCGAGGCCACATGCCTCCCGCTCCAGAGCTTCAACAATTCACTCCTCTCGGGTAGAAGTTCACAGACAAGCTCTGTGACCGCCTCCCAGACGACGATGCTCCTCCTCTCAGTGAGGGCCTTGTTTTCATCGACGCAGAGAATGTAGCTCGTCATCTCCGTCCGCGTCTCCAAGTGTTAGCGGCTGAGGCTCGGGTCAGTTGCTCGAATGTGGCTCGCCGACCCTGCTTCTAAGCCGTCTAAGAAATCTCTCTGTCCTCTCCTTCCTCGGCCGCTCCAGAACATCGCGGGCATCACCCTCCTCCACAATCAGGCCCTCATCTATGAAGACAACCCTGTCAGCCGCGGCCTCGGCGAAGTCCAGCTCATGAGTAACTATCAGCATAGACCGACCCTGCTTCGCCACCTGATAGAGAGTCTCCACAACCTCATACCTCAGCTCAGGGTCCAAGGCGGAGGTCGGCTCGTCTAAGAGGAGGAGCTTAGGGTCTATTGCGAGGGCCCTAGCGATTGCCGCCCTCTGCTGCTGACCACCCGAGAGCTCCAGAGGATACTTACCCGCCAAATCCCCAAGCCCCAGCAAAGTTAGGACGGAGAGAGCTGTCTTCTCAGCCTCTCGCCTACTCATCCCCCTATTAAGCTCGAGGGGCAGGGCCACGTTCCTGATGATGGTCATGTGGGGGAAGAGGTTGTATTGCTGGAAGACGAACCCCGTGCTAACCCTGACGCTCCGGAGCGTCGCCGGGTCAGACTTGACCACTAAGCCGTCAACTCTGATTTCTCCGCTCCAAGGTCTCACGAGATATGGGATGCACTTCAGGAGCGTGCTTTTACCTGAGCCGCTCGGCCCCAATATAACAATCTTCTCACCCCTCACAACGTCTAGGTCGATGCCTCTCAAAACCTCGACACTCCCATAGCCAGCCTTCAGCCCCCTAATACTCAGCAACTCACTACTCATACCAGAGCCCTCCTATAGCCCGGAATCGCGTACTTGCTCTCCAGCATCTTGGAGAACTGGGAAGTCGGCAGACATATTGCGAGATAAATCGCCGCCGAAAGCAAGTAAATCTCCGGCCTGAAGGTGTAGGAGACCATATACTCCGTCCTCCTAAAGAGCTCCGCGACACCAATTATCGATGCGAGCGAGGTGTATTTGATGAGGGCGACGAACTCGTTGACCAGTGCAGGCGTTGCGACTCTGATTGCTTGTGGGAAGATGATGAAGCGATAGGTCTGGACGGTCGACATTCCCAGCGACTCGGCTGCGAGATACTGCTCCTCCGGAATACTCTTAATTGCTGACCGCAGAATCTCAGCCTGATAGGAGGCGCTGTTAAACCCTATCGCCACTATCGCGGCCCAGAAGGCGTCCAGTCTTATACCGAGAGCGGGGAGGCCGAAATAGATGAAGAATATCTGGACGAGCAGCGGCGTTCCGCGGAAGAACTCGATATACGCGCGTGAGACTACGGAGACTGGCTTTGAGCCGAAGACCCTCGCGGCTGCCAAGACGGAGCCGAGCGCCAAGCCGAGAGCGAAGGAGAGTAGCGTAAGCTGCATCGTAACCGGAATGCCTTCCGCCAAATAGGGCAGAATCTCAAATAAAAAACGGTTTATCTCCAACTTCCGTTACCGTCTCACTGCTCAAGCCACTTATTAATTTCTTCCTCGAAAATCTTGTTCATCTCGCCTGTCGAGATGAGGTCCTCAATCACCTTGTTGACGATGAATTTCAGCTCCTCCTCTCCCTGTGGAATTCCTATCGCCGCTCCGCTGAGACTACCAATCTTGAGGACAACAGCGAGGTCTGGGTCGCGGGACGCCAGCACTGAGCCTATTATGTCGCCTACGATTATCGCGTCGAGGTCGCCCCTCTTAAGAGTCATCACCATCTCGGGATAGACTCTGTCGTAGGAAACTATGTTGGCCTTCCCTCCGAGCTTCTCTTTGGCCCACTCCTCCTGTATAGTCCCCTGCTGGACGCCTATGTTCTTCCCAACCAGCGAGGCCTCAGACGTAATCATGGACGCCTTACCCTTCAACACCACAACGGCGCCGTCATACGCGACATAGTAGCCCTTCGAGAAATCAATCTCTTTCTCCCTCTCAGCTGTATGATGGAGGTCGGCCAAGATCAGGTCTATCTGCCCTGCCTTCAGCGCCTGTATCAGCGCCCCAAACTTCATGTCCCGAATCTCAAGCTTCACACCAATCTCCCTAGCAATCCTCTCCGCAATCACCATGTCTATCCCCGCAAAGTTCCCTTTCGCGTCGATATACTCGAAGGGCGGCCAGTCCGCGCTCGTTCCTACAATCAGCGTCCCTCTACTCTTAATTGTGTCTAGCAGTGACTGCTTTGGGGGCGGCGCCATTAGAGAAGAGGCCGCATAGAGTCCGCCGGCTCCAATCACTACGCCTACAACAAGCGCGACGGCAATCCACACCGCGCCTATACTCTTCGCCGACATGGTCGTTTAGAGGGAGCGGCTGGTTTATTTAAATCTTTTAGCAACCCTCTCGAGAAGCAGATTTTCTTCAACTTTGAAGGCGCTATATGGTTTTAAACTATAACCATGAGGTCTTTGAGCCTGTTCAACGCATTAGAGCAGAATAAGAATAGATATATTGAGGGAATAGCGCGGTATAAGGCATGGCTAGGTATAAGGCGCCAGACGTTCCAGCCGAGAAAGTATCTCCGGAGCTCGTTAGGGACGAGCTTTTGAAGTGTTTTGAAAGCGCGAATAGGGAGTTCATGGAGGTTTTGGGACAGCCCTACCAAGATGAGGCGTTGAAGCAGCAGGTGCGACAGTTTCTTGATGGGGTGTTTAAGCAGTGCGGTGTCAGCATGGAGAAGCCGACCAAGGAGGGGCTTTTGATGGCTATTGAGGCTTGTAAGGCGAATGCCGAGAAGATGATGGGCGAGAAGGGGGCCGCCATAATCAGACACCATTACGCCGAGATGATGAAGCTGGTAAACAAGCTCCGCTAAAACTGCCAATAGCCGCGTTAATAAACACTAAAAACAATTTTGAAGCTCGGGCGAGACTTTACTCAAACCTCTAAACCAATAGCTCAGCCTTAACTAGCGCGTCGACGAGCTCCCTTATCGGCTCCCGGAGCTCGTCGGGGTTAAGCTCTGAGATATCCGCAACCTCCTGTATAACCTCCTCCACGGTCTTCTCCTCAAACCTGTCCCAGATAGCCACGATAGACTCATTCACGAGATAAGCAACTCCCTTCTCATTAACGAGAAGAAGCTCGCCTTCGCCTGTCTGTGTCAGATACCCACTCTTGTTAAAGCGCCTTTCTTCAGCCAATTCAGCTAAAGATTGGGGCGCCCCTTATAACCCTTTACCAGCTATTTCATGATGATATGAAATCCAGTCTCTGGGGTCAGGGGCATTAAGACATATATTACCGATGCGTTGTTTTCTCGATGTTTACAGCTGGTTCTGGCTCGTCTTGGGGTTTGAGGAACAGGCTTTCCCGGATAATTAAGCCGAGGGATGGTAGGACGCTTATGCTTGCTGTGGACCACGGCTATTTCTTGGGGCCGATTCGCGGCTTAGAAAATCCGAGGCGGGCAATCAACCCTCTTCTCCCATACGCCGACGCCGTAATGCTTACGCGGGGTGTCCTGAGGACATCGATTGACCCGGAGTCTGATGTGCCGGTTGTTCTGAGAGTCTCGGGTGGAAACACGATTGATGGTCCGGTGCTTGGCGACGAGGAGGTTGTGACTTCTGTGGAGGATGCTATAAGACTCAACGTCTCGGCCCTAGCCTTCTCAGTATACGTCGGGACGCAGTTTGAGCACCAGACGCTTAAGTGCCTCGCTAAGCTTGTGGACGCTGGTGAGAGATATGGGATTCCAATTCTCTCCGTCACTGCGGTTGGTCGCGAGCTGGAGAAGAGGACAGCAAAATACATAGGACTGGCGTGCAGGGTTTCAGCCGAACTCGGCGCGCACTTCATCAAGACATACTATACCGACGACTTCCACAGGGTCGTGGACTCCGTACCCGTCCCCCTCGTGATTGCGGGAGGCCCGAAGCTTGAGACAGACATGGATGTCCTGAGACTGGCATACAACGCCATCTCGGAGGGAGCGGCTGGACTAGACTTTGGCCGGAACGTCTTCCAGAACCCCAACCCCGTTGGCATGATAAAGGCGCTCAGGGGAATCGTTCACGAGAACATGACACCCGATGAGGCCGCTGAGCTTCTCAAGCCAGAGAAGATAAAGGCGTAGGCGCTCTAAAAGTAAATCATTTATCTACTTTTCAAAGACTCTTTAGGGCGTTGAAAACGCATATAGTAGCTTGCGTTAATCCTCTGGATGTCAGGGTGGTCGAGAGCGAGCTCCCCTCCGTTGGTGCTGGAGAGTTTCTGGTCAGGGCTAGCATCACGGCAATCAGCACAGGCACAGAACTAACATTATACACGGGGGAATATCCCGCGGGTAGTGTCTGGCAAAGTATAGCAAAATATCCTCTCAATCTAGGCTACTGTCATCTAGGGGATGTCGTAGAGGTTGGTGAGGGTGTGAAGGATCTTTCTGTGGGTGAGAGGGTTGTTGGTTGGAAGCCGCATAGCATGTATGCCGTCTATGGTGGCGGAGACAGCTGGGTTAAGGTCCCTGAAGATGTGGCAGACGAGGAGGCCGTAGTAACTAACTTGGCAACAATCTCTATCAACGCCGTTAGAAGGGCGAAGATAAGGCTTGGAGAATGCGTCGTCGTCTATGGCCTTGGCCCTATAGGAGTTCTTGCGGCACTCTTCTCGAAGCTATCCGGAGGGTTCCCGGTTATTGGTGTTGACCTCTATGAGCGGCGTCGGAGGCTCGCCGAGAGGATTGGAGCCGTTCATTTTACGCTTGATGGCGGAGACTCTGCGGTTGCCGATAAAGTGAGGGAGCTGAATCGCGGCCGCTTGGCGGATGTAGTCTTTGAGGCTACCGGTAGCCCAAGTGCTTTTTTGGCAGAGTTCCAAGCACTACGGCGGCAGGGTAGGATGATAATTCTGAGCAGCCCCAGAGGACCGGTTCCCTTCGATTTTCACGACCTGTGCAATTGGCCCAGCCACACCATAATTGGGGCGCATGTCGCTTCTCATCCAGAATCTGAAACCCCTGACAACCCGTGGACTAGGAGAAGGAACGGCGAGCTCTACCTAGACTTGGTTAAGAGCGGCACAATATCTCTCAAAAGCCTCGTGACGCACCGCTTCAAGTGGAGAGATGCAGCCCAAGCCTACCGGCTCCTCCATCAAGAGAGAGGAACGACCGGGATAGTTCTGCTGGATTGGCGGTGAGTACCCCTCACGAGCTTTAGTCTCTACGGCCCCCGTCCTCGATGAATCCCTATATCCCTGTTTTTCCTTCTTTGCCGTATGGCGGGTCGGCGGGCCGCCCTCCTTCTTCTTCTGCTGGTTATAGGCTTTCTTCTGGGTGTAGCGGCAGGTGCATTGGGGCAGAGGGCAGCGCCGAGCACTGTTACATCAATCCTCGAGGTTACCTCGACCATAACTTTAAGAGAGACGCTCACTACGCTCCTGACAACAACAGCGGCCGTAGAGCTTGTCAGGACTAGCGTCGCCACAATTACACTCGAGAGGCCCACAACATTAACGACGACAGTCACTTACCGCGAGGAGCTACCCTGTCTCGGCTCGGCCCTCTGCTTCAAAGGCCGCGTAACTAGGATTGTCGATGGCGATACGCTCGATGTGGATAAGGTCACGGTTCGGCTGGCTCTCGTCGATACCCCTGAGAGAGGGGCACCGGGGTATAGGGAGGCGACCGAGTTTACTGCTAGGGTATGTCCCGTTGGCTCGGAGGCGATAGTCGATGTCGATGACGGCCAACCGATAGCCACTAACAGGCTGATAGCTAGGGTAATCTGCGGCGGCGTGGTCCTCAACGAGGCTCTGCTGGAGGAGGAGCACGCGGTCATAGATACGCGGTTCTGCACGGTTAGCGAGTTCTCAACCCAACCTTGGGCCGAAAAGCATGGGTGTTAAGCTGGCCTCCCCGCATTAAGGTAATGCCCCCAAACTCTTAATTACAGCCCTCGGTCCTACTCCCGCGGAGACTCTTCAACCGGCACAGCCTGCTCGCGGGGTCGCGTAGTCTTGAGGTTCTTCGCCACAACTGTGACTGGGCTCGAAGACATAGCGGCTGCAGAGGTCTCGAGGCTTCTGGGTGTCGGAGCTGTGGCTGACGTCTCAAAGGTCTTCTTCGAGGCTTCGCTTGAGGGTTGCGCGCTGCTAAATTATTCGTCCAAGAGTCTGAACAAGATTTACCTGCTCGTGACTAGATGCGAGGTTGAGGGTCTTGCGGATGTTGATTCTGTGGTGGGGTCGGCAGGTCTTGTTGAGCTCATCGACAGAGAGCAGAGCTTCGCCGTGAGGGCTGAGAGGCATGGGACTCACGCATTCACCAGCATGGATTTGGCCGCCTCGGTTGGAAGGGCGATTATCGAGTCATACAGGAGTGTCACCGGCGTCAGATTGAAGGTAAACCTCAACGACCCCGACGTGGAGTTCCTAGCCATCCTGAGAGACAGAGACTTCATCCTCGGAGTCAACACGACGGGCGTCTCGCTACACCGCAGATACTATCGGGTCAGACACCATAGGGCCGGCCTCTCTCCCACGGTTGCCCACTCGATGCTCATGGTCTCGGGCTGGAGGCCCGGCGAGCCTCTCTTAGACCCATTCTGTGGTTCGGGAACGATTCCGATAGAGGCCGCGATGCATGCCCTGAACATCCATCCGGGACTGAGGATGGAGACTCTTGCGTTGAGGCGTCTTAGAATCTTCAGCCCCGAGATGCTGGATGAGCTGGCTGAGAGGCTTCGAGGTGAGGAGGAGAGGCCAAGGCCCCTTGAGATAACTGGTCTTGACGCCTCGCCCAAGTCGCTCGCCGACGCTGAAGAGAATCTTGAGAGGGCTGGTTTGAAGGGTTGTGTAAGGCTCGTTTTGGGTGACGCCCTGAGCCTCGAAAAACACTTCAACATGCCATCCAGTAGAATTGTCTGTAACCCCCCTTTCGGAGTGAGGATGGGGCTGAGAGACCCGCAAAGATTCTACACCATCGCCTTCGCCTCGATGAAGCGCGCCTCTCCCGGGGCCACCCTGACGGTCATAGTGAGTAAGCCCGTAGTTGTTTTCCGCGCCTTGGAAGAGGCGGGCTGGACCGTGACCGGTGAGAGAAAGGTTATGCTCGGCTCGATAGCAGGCTACATAATCTCAGCGACGAGCTAGACCAGTTGCTGATACTCCTCACCGGCAACAGGCTGGGCCGTGAACTGCTCGATAGTCAGGGAGGAGAGGAGCTCGGGCGTGGCCTCACCCCTCTCAATCAGATATCTCCGCGCAAGATACCAGAAGGCGAATGGGAGAGAGGTCCGTCCCCTATTGTTCATCGGTATGATTAGGTCTACGTCTTTGCAGACGTTGTCCGTGCTACACATCGCTATCACCGGCTTCCTCGCGATGGAGGCCTCCACAACAGCTTGGAGGTCGTAGCGCGGGTCTGAAACTAAGACAACCTCCGGCTCAACATAGTATTTCAGCGTCCTGTTAGTTAGTATCCCGGCGGGAATCTTCCCGGCGACAGGCATGCATCCCGTGACCTCGCAGAATCTCTGGACAGCCCTAATGCCATAGACATGGGTTGAGACTACGAGTATCTTGGAGGGCTCGAATAGTGCCATGAATCGGGCGGCAGTGTTAAGGCGCTCGAGAATCTTCTTGGCCTCGAAGAGATAGACTCCGTCTGGCCTCATCCTGTAGATGAAGCGCTCCATGTGAGCGACCTTGACCTTCGCACCGATGTGGACGCCACTTTTAACTAGGAGCTCTTGAAGCTCAACGTCGGGTGAGAGGTAGTCTCTAGACTCCAAGAACCATCACCGGACTATCCATTTCTCAGCCTACCTCTGTCCAGGATAAAGCTGAGTGGTGTATTCATATACCTTACATGGCCTCTTCCTTTCAGTCTAAGAAATTCTCCTAACTCTGGAGCCCCCAATCTTCTCTCCAATCCTCAGCAACTCGTTTGCCTTCGCAATCCTCTCTCCGCCGAGCACGCCCGACTTGATTAGCCTGCAGCCCATTCCGACGGCGATGTGTGAGAGATATGCGTCTGTCGTCTCGCCCGACCTGTGCGAGGCCGCTGGAACTGCTCCACCCCTCAGACAAGCGTCCACAGCCAGCCAAGTCAGGTATAGGCTTCCGACTTGGTTCGGCTTGATTATTGCAGCATTTATCGCGCCCCGCCGCAGGCAGTCCTCTATCAATTCGCGGCGCGTTACCACCAGGTCGTCTCCACAGACCAGCGTCTTCGGAACCTGCTTTCTCAGAGCGGCGAACGCTTCTGGGTCGTCCTCGATGAACGGGTCCTCTAAGTAGACTAGGCTTGCCTTGTCAGCAAGCTCGGCTATATAGCTTAGAAATCCTTCGCGGTCGAGGTAGAGGCCCTGGCTCTTCAGCACGTATCGCTTGGAGGACTCGTCGTAGATACTTCCAGCCGCCACGTCAAGGCCGACACCAATCTTCACACCCATCGCGTCCCCGACGCTCTGAGCAGCCTCCACGACAGCGTCGAGCGCCGCCTCCACGGAGATTGGAGGCGCGTATCCACCCTCGTCGCCCTTCCCGAGTGGGAAGCCGCTGACCTTCTTGGAGAGTATTTTTCCGAGCGTCCTGTGGACGCGGATGTTTGCCTCAACGGCCTCGGAGACTGTCCTCGGATTGAGGGGGAGGGCCAGATACTCCTGTATCTCCGGTGCGCCCTCGCCCGCGTGTTTTCCTCCACCCAAAACGTTGCCGAGGGGTAGTGGAAGGCCCGGCTCCTGCTTGGTCTCTTGGGCTATGAGGCTGTAGAGTGGCTCGCCCCGATGAGCGGAGTATGCGGAGAGGAGAGCGACTGAGACTGCGAGGGCCGTGTTTCCGCCTATGCTCGAGAAGTTGGGCGTCCCATCAATCTCCATGAGCATCTGGTCAAGTTTCGTGAAGCCAGGATACTCTTGCCCGATTAGCTTGGGCGCGACCCTCTCCTTCAAAATCTTGACAGCCTCCTCCGGCCCACCCGGCGGGTAGGGCTCCACCTCCCTCTTACCCCTACTCTTACCTGCCGGGGCCGCGGCGCGGCCTACCGCTCCTTCAACAGCCGCTTCGACCTCAATCGTCTTATCGCCGCGCGAGTCGAAGACCACCCGGCCAGAAAGCGCAGTTATTCGAGCCAACTATTCTCCCCTCCCGCTAGACGCGACTGAAAACTCTAAGAAACTGTCGATTACCTCTACGTGTGAGAGGAACATTCTTCTACAGCAGTATCGCTTGACTCCAAGCGAGTCGAGGGCATCCGCGGGGCTTGTGCCTGACTTCACAAGCTTGTTATATTTCTCCCATAGATGACCTATTGGCGCTCCGCAACTAAAACACCTGATGGGGAACAGCATCTCGCCGTATCATTATAGGAGGCAGGATAAAAATTAGGGCCTCCACATCCTCGCTCCAACTTTATATGGGCGGGTGACTTAATTTCTTGGATGGCCGCCAATCGAGTTTCAACGGGAATTCCGACGCTGGACCGAATCACAGGCGGTGGGCTGATACCCGGCAAGACCTACCTCGTCACGGGGGAGACGGGCGTCGGGAAGACCATCCTCTCCCTCCACTTTCTGATGGATGGGTTGAGGAGGGGTGAGAAGGTCTCATACGTCTCGCTTGACGAGCGGATTAACGGTGTGCTTGACGGCGCCCTGACCCTCGGCTGGGACTTCTGGACATATTACAGGGAGGGCCGGTTCTTTCCGTTTGAAATCCGCATCTACTCTGAGGACCTTGGAAGATATAGGAAGGACAGCCGGGCCTATGTTGACACGATAGTTAAGATGACGCGGGGTGGTGAGGTCTCGCGGATAGTCCTTGACCCCATCTCGGCCATGGCTTTTGGCGCCGCTGACGAGTATGCCGTCCGGGAATACATCCGCGAAATCATAACCTATCTCGAGGAGAAGATAGGCGCGACCACGATGCTGACCTGCGACATACCCTCCGGCTCAACCCAGCTCAGCAGGTTTGGGTATGAGGAGTATCTCTCCTCGGGCGTGGTTGTTCTCGGGCTGGTGAATCTTGATGGCCGATTGGTGAGGACGCTGCTGGTGAGGAAGATGAGGTGGTCTCCGGCAGACCACTCAATCTATACCTTCGAGATAGTTAAGGGGAGGGGAATTATCATCGGGCCCACGCTGAAGGCCGTAATGCAGAGGCAGCTGGGCTCCGCTCAGACGGTCTCCTCAGCCTTTAGGGGTCAGGGAGAGTCTCCAGCGGGAAGCACAAGCGAGTCTTCGCCGATATAGACTTCACGCTCGCCCCATGGATTGCTCACTACTCTGACGAAGAGTAGAGAGACTTTCTCGCCCTCACCGAGACCCTTGACCATCTTCACACCCTCTCCCCAAGCCTTGCAGTAAATAGAGGCGGAACCATCTCGGAGCCAGAAGCTCACGAAGTCCGCCTCGCCCCTCTTAGTCCCTATACGCGTCGCCGGAGAGACGGAGGCAAGCTCCCCCTTCACGCAGGCATCAACCATGCCCACCCTCAGGTCGCCTATCTTCATGAACTTGGGTCGAATCTCCGCCTCACCCTCCAGAGGCTCATACTCAAGCGGCATAAGGGCCCAGCTCCTCCCGACTCTAGCGTATCGAAGCCTCTTCACAGATATCAGCTGCCCCGGCTTCAGCTCCTCTGAGTAGACCCTCTCTAAGCCCATATTCGTGAAGCATAGAAACACGGCGGACTGGTTGAGGCCGCGCTCAACCTTGACGAGGAGAGGCTCCCTGTCCTCTTCTCCTGCGAGCTGTATGCTGGTTCGAGAAGTTGTGGAGAGTGTGCCTCCAGCAGACCACCTCGCACCTGCCACATATGCCACCCTCCCCACCGAAGCCTCGTCGACAACACTAACCTGCTCTCGCCAGAGACTCAGCTCAGCCTTAACCCCCCGCCATCCCAGTAGAACATCCCTAACACCCACAGCCTCACCCTTAACTGAGACGCTCCTCTCGTCGGCGAGTCCCAAGAGCAAGGCCTTGAAGTCTATGATGCCCCGGGCCTCGAGGACGTCAGGCAGGTCCCGGAAAAAACTCTCAAAAGGCGGCAGGCCAGGCCCGGCCTCGGAGAACTCGGCCTGCTCTCCGAGATGAACCTCGACTGAGCCGTCGGCCCGCTCCCGAGTATAGGCACCCTTCACGTAGAGGGCGCCTCCAACAGAGACCTTAAGCTCCTCAAGCCTGCTCACGGCACCGCCCCACGCAACGGCGTCAACGACACCCGTGGCGTCCCCCAGCCTGAGATAGATGGTCGGAGGCTCACGCCTGGCCTTGACCAGCCCTATGACTCGAGCCTCGATGTTCACAGACCCAAGACCACCCACCAGCTTGGCGAGAGGAACCGAGGAGAGGCCCTTCTCAAGCCTCTCAAACACTCCGAGCTCACCGGCCACAACGTATAGCGCGCCAAGCCGCGTAAGCCTCGGGTCCTCCATCATCCTCCTCTCAACCTCGCCCTCAATCTCCTCCCGCCTCTCCTCACCGACAAGCCTCAAGACACGCCTCAGAAGCTCCTCGTAGTCACGCATTCAGAAGAACACCTCTAGGGCTCCGCAATTAAACCATTGAATAGGGTCGAATCCCGTAAAGCCTCTCACGACACCTAATATAGGTTTTCCGAACTAAAAAGGATGCGAACATCCAAAAACATATAAAATCAAGGTAAATCAAAAAGACTCGTGGCGACAAAGACTAGACCAGTCGGCATTACGATTCTAGCGGTTCTCGAGATAATTGGCGGGATAATCGGCTTGTTGGGTGCTGCGGTCTTCCTCGCATTCGGCGCCCTGGCTGGTGTTGTTGCTGGAGAGGGGCTGGGACCTCTGGGCGGCCTCTTCGCCGCGCTTGGCGGCATAGTCGGCGGCCTGCTCTTGGTCTTGGCGCTCGTGAGCTTCCTACTGGCGTATGGTTTCTGGACGGGGAAGGGGTGGGCCTGGATTCTCGGAATAATATTCTCGATAATTGGAATTGTGGTGGGTGTCGTGACGATTTTCGGCGACCTGAGCGGCATCGTGAGCATAGTAATCAACGGGCTGATTCTCTTCTACCTCTTCAGGCCCAACGTAAAGGCTTGGTTCGGTAAAGCATAGCGCACCCACTCAACCATATTATTTGTGCATAGACTCAGATACTCGCTCTATGCGTCTTATCGACGCCTCCTCTGTGAGGCTTCTCTCCAATAATCGATGAAGGGTAGCCAGACCGACATCACGGAGTCGCCGCGATTCGCCCAAGCATGATAAGGTATGGCTTCAACCCTGACCCTCCTACCCAAGCGCATCGACTCGAGGCTCCCGTATAGCCTCCCCTCCCACTCTCTCGGATTGATAGTCGCAGCGCTAAACGAAACGGTCATCACCCCACCTAGCAGCTCTTTCCTAAACCTCTCCCTAAACCCTCCCCGCCTCTCAACCGCCACCAGCCTCGGGTCGACTTTGTTATCCACGTCCTCGAGGCAATAGACCATTGGGCCGCGGGTTATCGCGGCCTGTGATATATTGTTCCTCACATGGGGGTGAGAGGCGATGGTCTTAACGCGCATCGGGAAGCTGGCCTTTACTACGCTTCTACTGCTCCACCTCTTGTGGAGCTCGAGGTATGTTGATGGCCTCGGTGAATAGGCTCTGCCGTCGAGCCTGACTCTCGGGTCGTCGCACCAGCCCGGCGCCCGCAGATAGATCGAGAACGCGGCCGGCTCCTCTACCTCTACGGTCAGCTTGACCTCCCCACGCCACGGGTAGTCGGTCTCCTGAACAACCGCGACATCTACGCCGTCAAGCCGCGCGGTCGCCTTGCTTGAGCCGTAGAGGTTTATCCAGATACCATTCTTTGAGGTTGAGTAGAAGTAGCCGGGGAGCGATGCGAGTAGCCTCGCAATGTTTGGTGGGCAGCAGGCGCAGGGGAACCAGGGAGACCTGCCGTATCCGCCGTTGGAGGCTAGGGGGTTCATGTAGAAGTAAAGGGTTCCGTCGAGGGAGACTCCGGAGAGAATCGAGTTGAGTAGCGTCAGCTCCATCACGTCTGCGAACCTCGCCTCACCTGTTGCGAGGAGCATCCTCCAGTTCCACATGAAGCTCGCTATCGAGGCGCAGGTCTCCGCATAGGCCCTCTCGTTGGGGAGCTCGTAGTCTTCACCAAACGCCTCGGAGACGTATCTCGACCCAGCCGCACCCGTGATATACATCTTCTTCTCGACGAAGTTGTGCCAGAGTCTCTCCATCGCATCGAGAAGCGCCTTCTCCCCAGTCTCCATGTAGAGGTCCGTGACGCCGCAGTTGAGATAGAGGGCCCTGACTGCGTGTCCGACAATCTCGCTCATCTCGCGGATAGGCTCGTGGTCGATGAAATATTCCGCACCACCGAGTATTCTGTAGAGTGTGCTGTTGAGCTTGTCCTCGGCCGGCGGCCTCAGGCTATCCACACCCCTCTCGTTTATGAAGAACTCAGCGGTCTCGAGGTATCTCCTCTCCCCTGTCTCCCTGTAAAGCTCCACGAGGGCCATCTCAATCTCAGGGTGGCCGCAGACTCCCCTGATTCCATCGGGGTTGAACGTCCTCGCTATCAGGTCTGCCAGCTTGACAGCAGCACCGTAGAGCTTCTCCTCACCAATCGACCTGTGAAGAGCTATCGCACCCTGTATCAAGTGGCCTGCACAGTAGAGCTCATGGTCGAAGGTTAGGTTCTTCCACCGACGCTCTGGTGCACCGTGGTGCTCGGTGAAGAGGTAGCCGTCGTCCTCCTGAGCAGCAACTATATCGTCTATAACCTCCTCAACAAGGCCTTTAACCTCCTCGTCTTCTCTCTTTGCGAGGTAAAATCCGCAAGCCTCCACCCACTTGTACACATCCGAGTCGTCGAAGGCGAAGAGCGAGTTGACCGGCCTCACAGAAGTTCTCCCAGAGACCCACCTAAACCTGTTGAGTCTGTCGCTCTCCTCAAGCATCCTATACTGGTGCAAAATCGCCACTCGGGCAACTTCATTCACCCAACGTCCCCAAAACCCGCTAACCACCTCCACCGAGTCGAGAGGCACGGGCCTCAGCGAAGCGTAGGGACTTCGAGAGACATCGACCACGTTCACAGCCATGACAAACATCCCTACCACTCTACTCAGATAAAGCTTTCACAGCTGAGCACGAGAGAAAGACCGAGCCTCTTGGCTATTCCCCACACCGCGCAAATAGGTTTATGATTAGGCTGAAGACAATCTTCTTTGTGCATCCTCTAAAGTCCAAGCCCATAATCATTCTGAATTTTAAGACATACAGAGAAGCTACTGGCGAGGGTGCTCTGACCCTTGCTAGGGTCGCGGAGAGGGTCAGAGACGAGCAGGGAGTGAACATCATGGTCGCTGTCCAGCACACAGACATCTACAGGATTGCGAGTAGCGTCGAGCTCCCCGTATTGGCGCAGCATGTTGATGCGCGGGAGCCCGGGAGCTGGACTGGACATGTCTCGGCCGAGGCGGTTAAGGCCAGCGGGGCGGCGGGCAGCCTTGTCAACCACTCCGAGAGGCGGCTGACGCTTGCGGACATAGGCTCCTGCATCTCAGCCCTCAGGGGACTCGGCCTCCTCTCAGTCCTCTGCACCGACACGCCTGAGACCTCCGCGGGGGGAGCGGCCCTCTCACCCGACATGCTCGCAGTCGAGCCACCAGAGCTCATAGGAACAGGCATCTCAGTCTCCAAAGCCAAGCCGGAGGTCGTCACAAAGACAGTCGAGGTCGTGAAGAAGATAAACAGCGGAGTAATCATTCTCTGCGGAGCCGGAATCTCTGTCGCCGAGGATGTGTCCAGAGCTATTGAGCTTGGAACCGACGGCGTCCTCTTAGCCTCAGCCTACGTGAAGGCCAAGGACCCCTACGGTCTCTTGACCTCGATGGCCAAGGCGGCTCTAGGGGCGTTTAAGGGCTGAGCCGCCACTCGATAATCTGAAGAGGTACAAAAGTCGAACCCGCATCAACCGTCGCGAGCTCTCTCTCAACCTTCAGGTCAAGCACCAAGGGCCCGGGGCTTACCCTCTGAAAGAAGTTGCTAAACCCGTCCACCCCCCGCGTCATTTTTACAGGCTCTCCGGTGGGAGTCAAGCCAGAGACCTGAGGATACGAGATGAAGAGCCTCCCACCCTCAGGCACATTAAGAATCATCCTCATTTCAGTGGAGCCTGACCCAGTGCTCAGTATGACCTCCTCCGGATACATCTTGGCCAGCTTAAACTGGACGTCCAAGGTCATGTTCCGGTCAACGACTAGCTCCAAAGTCAGGGGAAGAAGCCTCGCGTCGCTGCTCTTGACGAAGGCGCTGTATCTGCCCGCGGGGAGACTGAGCCGTGCTAGGCCGCTAGCATCTGTGCGCACTTGGAAGAGGCCCACGGTAACCTGGGCTCCCGAGTCAGGTCTCGCCACTCCACTAGGGTCCAAGAGCTGGACATGGACAGTTAACTCAAAGACAGGCACACTACCCGGCATCGCGGAGGAGAGGCCGCTGATAGGCGAGCTGACCCCCTGATATATTGTGAAGGCGAGCACTAGAAGAGCCAGCGATGCCGCGAGGAGTAATCTGCTCGACCTTCTCAAGCTTGAGTTTACCTGTGGTGCGTGTATTTTAAACTAGGCTGTTTTGAAGTGGGGCTTTCAAGGTGTAAAACCTTTGTTTAAGTTTTGAAAGTTAAATATAACGGCGTTATATAATGAGCACGAATGACCCGTAAATACGTAATTGCAGCGTCAGTCACCGTAATCGTGGCGGCCCTCGCAGCAATCATCTACCTCCAAGCCCTAACACAGCAACCGGCCCCCTCAAAGATTATCATAGCGATACAGCCGACACAGAACCCCCTCGATATCGCCGAGTCCTCCAAGGGCCTGAAGAATTTTCTGGAGAAGAGGCTGGGCATTCCCGTTGAGGTCTATGTACCGACCGACTACGCGGGCGTCATAGAGGGTCTCAGGTTTAGGAATGTCCACGTGGCCTTGATGGGCTCGTGGCCATCGTATCTAGCCATCAGGAACGCGGGTGCTGAGCTGCTGCTGGCTGAGGTTCGGACGGTCGCCGTAGGTGAGGAGAAGGTCAACGCGACATACTACTACTCCTACTGGATAGTCCTGAAGGACAGCCCCTACGGCTCACTTAGCGAGTTGAGGGGGAGGCGCGCCTGCTTCCCCAGCCCAATATCATCATCAGGCTACCTAGCCCCGATGGCTAGGATGGTTGAGCTCGGCCTCCTAAGCCGCAGAGAAGGCGGCCAAGTTAATCCAAGCGAGTTCTTCGGCGAGGTAATCTTCGCCGGAGGCTACGGCCAGTGCTGGGAGGCACTCAGGGCCGGTCAAGTGGACGTGACGGTGATGGCCGGCGACGTCTCCTACGAACTCTATACGAGGGCCATGAATACGTCAAAAGTCTTGGAGGCTCAGGGGCCTCTACCATCACATGGCGTGGTAGTCACCTCTGACCTCCCCGAGGACCTGAAGCAGAAGCTCAGAGAAGCATTCATAGAGCTCTCGAAACCAGAGTATAGGGACTTGATGAAGAGGATGGTCTCCGCCCTATTCGTGGGCTTCGAGCCCAAAACAGCTAAGGAGCATCTAGGCTCCCTCGAGAAATACATCGAGGCGACGGGGTTACAGTATAATTGACCGCGCTCCTAGAGGCGAGGGATATCTGGTTCACCTACGACTCCAGAAACTATACTCTCCGAGGCGTCTCTATGGAGATTCAGGCTGGCAAGATATACATGGTCTTCGGGAGGAGTGGCGCGGGAAAGACCACCCTCCTGAAGATACTCAAAGGCATCCTCAAACCATTGAAAGGATTAGTGCTATTCAAGGGCCAGCCCACAACCTCGAGCGAGACCGCCAAAATGGCGTACAGCTCAATCGGCTACATTCCGCAGGGATTCGGAATAGTCTCCAACATCTCCGTCATAGACAACGTCCTAGTCGGAGCACTCTCGCGCGTACCTCTGCTCCACTCTCTTCTGGGACAGTTTCCGAGGGAGGAGTTAGAGAGGGCTGAAGAGGTTTTGGAGATAATGGGGCTGAGCCCTCTCAAGAGCCAAAAAGTCTCCCAGCTCAGCGGAGGCCAGAGGCAGCGCGTCGCAGTAGCGAGGGCCATGATGCAGAAGCCCCTCGTCATCTTGGCCGACGAATTCGTAAGCCAGCTCGACCCACTCACAGCCACAGAAGTCTTAGACGTCTTCCGTAGCCTAGCCGACCAGAGAAAGATAGCCATAGTAATCACTAGCCACGACGTACACCTAGCCTCCAAGTACGCCGACCAAGTGCTAGTTCTTAGGAATGGGGAGTTCCGACTGAAGATGAATGGAGGCAGCTTCTCAGAGTCAGACCTAATCACCGCTATGAAAGATGAAACACCCTAGAGGCAGAACCACTATGAGACGCGAACTCAAGAAGGTTGAGCATCATTCAATACTCACTAAGGTCAACCCCTCTTTACGATATGGGGTGAATCTCCTCTGAGAATCAAGATGAAACTGAGAATAGTAATACTAGTCCTCTTCGTCCTCTCGCTCTGGCAAGTCGGATTCTTCGACCCAAGCCGCATCGCGAAGGTTCAGAACATAGGCCCCTTCCTTGCCGAGATGCTGCCACCAGACCTCACAATCATGCCGCTCATCCTCACATCAATCTACGAGAGCATAGTCATGGCCTTCGCAGGAACACTTATGGGCAGCGCATTAGCCCTAATCCTCGCCGTCTTCAGCTCAAGACTCCTCGCGCCCACGCCTGTTAAAGCAGTATTCCGCACAATATTGGCCCTCATCAGGACAATACCCGCGATACTCTGGGCACTCTTTTTCGTGGTCGTTGCAGGATTCGGTCCATTCGCAGGCGTCTTAGCCCTCACTTTCTACACGACAGGCTACCTCGGAAAACTCTTCTACGAAGCCTTCGACTCAGTAAGCAGCGAAGTCCTCGAAGCAGTGAGGGGTGTGGGAGCCTCGCGGCTACAGCAACTCAGATACGCAATCCTACCAGAATCCGCCAACTACATCCTCAGCCAGCTACTATTCATCTTCGAATACAACGTCAGGGCCTCAAGCATCGTTGGCCTAGTTGGAGCCGGCGGAGTCGGATACCTCATCCTAGCACTGACCCACTCCCTAAGATACAGCAGCCTACTAACCACAATCCTAGTCCTACTAGCGTTCGTACTCGCCATAGACCTCGCCAGCTCAAAAATCAGGGCAAAATACTTCACATAAAGAACCACTAGACTCTGGCGGTGCTTTAAGCGAAAACCAAAACCGGCCCCCACGAAAAATTGGACCGGGCGGGATTCGAACCCGCGGCCTTCCACGGATCTAGCTTACGAGTCCTCTAGGCTGAAGAGGTTTAGGAGACATTTAGTTACAACAAGAAGATTGTTACTTAGTTTCCACACTAGCGGTGTAGTAGAAATAACGCAAGACTAAGACACTTGAAGAAAATAATCTAAAAAATTCTTAATGTTTTTTGTGGATGCCGTCAAAACTACGGTTTAACGCGTGTGAGATACTGGCCTCGCTTCTACAATTTGGCAGTTTTTGAGCCCAGCCACTCACCAAGTTTGTTGCGACTACTGCGTAAAGCAAATATATATTAGCATTCTCTTTTAAAATCTGATTGACAGAGATTGCTAAACTGGTTAAGCGTTTAGGTCTGAAGACCAATATCTCAGGATTAAGGAAAGTGGTCTACCATACATCTTCGTTAACCGGGCTGAAAAAGAATCAACCTGATTTGATTAGTAAGACTGAAGAGAATGAGGACGGCGGAGACAAAACATCTTCTGAGCCATCGCTCCATCTTAATGTTAAAAATAGGCGGCAGGTCCTTAAGCTTATGCAGATTCTCGGGCTTGGTGCCGTTGCTGCTTCTCTCTTTCCGCTTTTAAGGGTTCTCAACACAGGCCAGTCGTTGGGGGAGGTCAGGGTAACTTGGGGACACAGCATTCTAGGTGAAGGGGGAGAGTATAATCCCCCGACTAGGAGGTTCACTCAGGTTTTGGACGAAGAAGCAAGCAACGCCTTGATGGGCGAGGGAGAGCACGTCTTTACGATCGAGCTCGATGACGGAAACTTTTACTCTGTCTTCGTCGCGAGGGAAAGTGAACCATTTCCAGAACACGTCTTCGTGATGTGGCGGAAGATAGACGGTAGAGTTAAGATCCTGAGGCGAGGGCCGGTAAGGCTTAGACTGATTGAGGAAAGAAGTGAAGAGAGGATATTAGAGGATTATGGTGAAACGCGCTTTAGGTTGAGCTACGGCAGACGCGTGGCGTTGATGGAAGATGTTCCCGGCGCAGGCCCTCTCTCAAGTAGGGTCTTAGTATCTAATTGGACTAGGACAGAGTGGTTTTGCGGAAGCATCATGCTTGCTTATGTTTTAGCTAGTGGCGACTTTTATGTAGATAGAGGACGCGCAATCCTCTCGGTCAGAAACAAATCTAGTTCGTGGACAAACACGTCTACTGTACGTTGTACATTCAACACTTGGGTAGACGGTGTTGGAACCCCCTACGCCCAAGTAAACGCCGACGGACGATTTTATACATGGGCGCCTCCTTGTGCCGCATGTCCGGTTTATCCACAAGGTAACGCGGCGCTTCACGCGCGTGCCGGCGTAGACGTAAATCTACAGTATTTCAATGATGGATTCGGCAATAGATGGCTATCCTTATGCACTGCCTGCAATTGAGAATTCCGACCCCTCCAACAAGCCTGACCAACGGAGCAATCACAGACTCCTATTTCTAAGGAGCGGCCTGTCTTCCGAATCTATCTTGCTCGATCGAGAAGTATCCCATTCAGATGCTTGAGATAAGGCACACTGGTATGCACTTGGCCTGCCTAATTTGGCTAGCTCTCCAACAATGATGCATCGACTCCCATGCGAGCATAAACAACCGTAGGAAAGCGTTCTCTAGTAACATGAGCCACGAGATACTGCTTTAAGCAATAATGTTGTTTAACTATTCGGCTATTCTGAGTTTTCGTTGCTACCTGGTTATCGTGTATCCGATTCTTAGGTAGAATCTCGATGCTCTAGCCACTCTATTTATATGTTATGCAGTTCAACCCCTTTTACTGTTTGAGAGTACGCAAATTTCTCTACGCCTGAACGATGGATGTGGGCTACTCGCCTAGGAACAATTGATGAAAAGTCTGAAAGCCGAGGCCTCCACAATCTTTCTTCATCGCATCCCAGTTACACCTCACCAAGTTTACATTAACGTAAGCATCTTAGGAGAGTCCGTATTGGACCGGCGGGGATTCGAACCCCGGGCCTCCCGCACCCTGTGCAGTTATCGTCGTCCCGATTCCTGCACGCCAAGCGGGCGATCTACCACTGATCTACCGGCCCACTTGGTATTTTTGAAGGGGTGAATATAAGTCTCACACAGTCATGAGTTTACGGCGGCTCGTATGGTGTATCTTTCGATTGCGTAGCTTGCGCGGCGCGGCTCTCGATATATATTGTGCGTCATAATCGAAGAGGAGAGTTATGGCGGGAAGGGAGGAGAACCTTTCGAGGGAGAAAATTGCTTACTTTTCGATGGAGATGGCTCTGTCCGATGATATGCACACTTTTAGCGGGGGCTTAGGCGTCCTCGCAGCTGACGCTGTTCGGTCGAGCGCGGACCTGAACATACCGCTGGTCGCGGTCACTCTTGTCAGCAAAATGGGATACTTCCGGCAGGAGCTAACCGAAGATGGGGTGCAGATAGAGCGGCCGGACGAGTGGGACCCTTCGCGGTTCATGCAGAGACTGAATGACGAGGTGACAGTCCAGATAGAGGGGAGAGATGTGCGCGTGAGGGCTTGGGTCTATGTTGTCGAGAGCCCCATGGGCGGAACGGTGCCAGTTTACTTCCTCGACACCGATGTAGATGGTAATGCTCCCGGGGATAAAGAGATTACCTCGTACCTCTACGGTGGTGATGAGGCATACCGCATCAAGCAGGAGATTGTTTTAGGGATTGGTGGTGTCCGGATGCTGGAGAAACTTGGTGTTAATATCCGCAAATATCATATGAATGAGGGGCACTCCGCCTTTCTCGCCGTCGAGCTTCTACGCAGACACGAGTTAGATGTTGACAGCGTTAGAAGGATGTGCGTCTTCACAACCCATACACCTTTAGAGTCCGCCCAAGACAAATTCAACTACAATCTAGTCCGCGAAATTTTAGGTGAGCTAATCCCATTCGAGCTCCTTCAGCGGCTCGGAGGTCGTGACTCGTTGAACATGACTCTGCTGGCCCTGAATCTAAGCCACTATGTCAACGGAGTAGGGAAAAAGCATAAACTAGTATCTAAGGAGAAGTTTCCTTCGTACGAGTTTCACGCAATAACCAACGGTATCCACTCGTACACGTGGACCTGTGAAAGCTTCAGGAGGCTTTACGACAAGTATATTCCGGGCTGGGTGCAAGAGCCGGAACTTCTCATGAGGGTAGACATCATCCCGGATAACGAGGTATGGCAGGCTCACCAAGAGGCGAAAGAGGGGCTGATTGACTATGTCAACTCCCTAGCGGGCGCTGGCTTAGATTATGAGAGTTTAACGATTGGATTTGCGAGAAGGGCCACAGAGTATAAGCGACACACTATGCTATTTTCAGATTTGGAGAGACTCAAGAAGGCCGCAAGAAGGGGGAATATTCAGCTGATTTTCGCGGGGAAAGCCCATCCGAAGGATTACGGCGGGAAAATGCTAATCAAACAAATATTCGATGCTAAGAGAATTTTGAAGGATTACGTCAAAGTGGTCTACCTCGAGAATTACGGCTTGAATATGGCAGCCAAACTGGTTTCGGGGGTTGATGTCTGGCTAAACACACCTTCCCCTCCGAATGAAGCGTCTGGTACTAGTGGAATGAAGGCGGCACATAATGGGGTGATAAACTTTAGCGTCTTGGACGGCTGGTGGATAGAGGGGTGGATTGAGGGCGTAACTGGCTGGGCGATAGGGCCCGAGCCTGACGCGAATTTATCGCCAGAGGAGCGTCTGGCCAGAGAGCTAGACGACCTCTACGGGAAACTGGAATACGTCGTTATTCCACTCTATTACAAAAATAGGGTCGAGTGGATAACCATGATGAAGAACTCGATAGGGAAGCTTGCGAGCTACTTCAATAGTCATCGGATGATGTTCAGATACCTCACCCAGGCTTACTTGTAGTTGTATAGATGGTTTTCTTTTCTGTGGGTGGTGAGGACGTGTCGTCTTTCAGACACGAGTTAGGTGCGTGTGTAAATTGGCGGCTCTTGTCTCGCACTCGGCTAGGTCGCTATTCAGGGTCCAGACCCAGTAGAGTAGGAAAAAGCCTAATGTAACAAGTGTCAGTACTATGTACAGTAAGGTTCTTCTTCCCCCGAGCCTCCTTCCCATGACCATTGCTTGAAGAGGTGAAATACGCGAGAGAGCATCGGCGCTCGAGTTTATGGCTCGGTCTATGTGGCCTATGTGCCTGTTCACCATGTGGAGAGTGTAGATTAACAGGATGATGTAGGCTAGGGCCGCTACGGCTACTATGAGGCTTATTGCCGCTAGGAAGATTAGGATTTCTATCGCCGCAAGGGGGTCTGCCGCAACCTCCTGAGAGAGTGGTGTGATGTAGACGGAGGCTCCTGTGATTAGAAGGAGGAGCACGCCGATGGCGGTTGGAAGGGGCCATGGGTTAGATATTCTCACCGAACTGCTGAGCTCCTCAGCCACCCTCCTAATCTCTCCCGCGATAATGGCTTTTGTAACGTCGCCTGACGATTGAAGCTCGCCCGACCGGCCGCGCAGACTCTCGACGAGCCTCGCCGCGGCTGCTCTGAGGTCCACCCTCATTACCCCGGTGAAATAGGCGAGCATAAGCCCCCAGGTCAGACCTAAGACTGTAGAAATCAGGGTCACCTCCGGGGGTAGGAGTGCGGGAGCCTCTCCAGTCTCGAGCGCTTGGGCTAAACCTGCGGAGAACCCGGCAAAGAAGGCTATTATCGATGCCAGAAGGTTTGCTAGGCCTATCGCCAGCCACGCCAGCATTAAGGGCCTTGGAACTGCCACACTCTCACCTCCGTGGAAAGTAAGTACTGGGCTATGTGGGAAGGCTCAATATATAGGACATGCATCCCACTCGGGGATAGGGGGGTCTCGCCTGCGGATATCGATATCGGCAACTGGAAGAGTGAAGGAGTCGTAACCCTCAACTCCCTCACCGGGGCGTCGCTTGGGAGGCCCGACAGCTCCCTAGCCTTCGCTACAGCGTCCTCAAATGTCCCAACCTCGTCAACCAACCCAGCCTCGAAGGCCTCATCTCCGAGGAAGAGTTTCGCGTTGAAAATCTCCCTCTCATACGCCGGGTTTAGCTTATTGCCCCTGACCTCTTTCACGAGTCTAGCGAACTGCTCAAAATACTTGTCTATTAAATCCCGCATGAACTCTATGTCCGCATCCCTAATTTCCCTGAAGTTGTTCCCCACGTCCTTGTACTCTCCGCTCTTGACGGTCACAATATCTATTCCCAGCTTGTCCAAGAGCTCCTTTACGCTGATGAGAGTCCCCACGGCGCCGACCGAGCCAGTCATCGTCCCGGGGTTAGCGACTATGTGGTCGGCTCCTAGCGAAATATAGTAGCCGCCCGAGGCCGCGACGCCCTCCATGTAAACGACCACAGGCACTTTGGTCTCACGCCTGAAGTTCACGAAGCGCTTATAAATTTCGTGGCTTGCAGCCACCTCTCCTCCAGGGCTGTTGACGGATAGCACAAGGGCCCTGCATCCCTCAGACTTAGCTCTATGAAGAACCTTCCCCACCAGCTCCGGCGTTATGAAGTTTGACCCCGTGAGGATTGAAGGCTCTGCCGTAGAGGTTATCGCGCCCGTGAACGAGTATGTGCAGACCGCTGGAGCCACGGTGAATAGAGCCACCCCCCGCCCACTGAAGTAGAGGCCATATGCGACGCCAAACAAGACACTCACAGCCAATATAATAGCCAGAGGCAGTGTGCCGCCTTAAACTACGTTGAGAGCTCATATCTAATCGTCATAATCGAGACATATCAATCTTTAGTAGCCTATTCCCCTAAAGTCAGGCCTCTTCTCACAGCCGTGGAGATTTCTCGCGCAGCTCTGAAAAGTATCGCGGCGTCCACGGAATACGCTATGTACTGTATTCCTTTGCGGGCCCATTCTATCGCAGATTGTGGCGTCTCCACGAATGTGCCGGCCGCAACGCCTTTCAATCTTGCCCTTCGGACCGCAGATTCCATTAGGTCTACTACCTCCTGCTTGGATACTTGGCCGGGTATTCCGAGCGACTGTGAGAGGTCATAAGGACCTAAGAAAATTACATCGACTCCGCCTACATCGAGTATCTCGGGGAGCCTTGCCACGCCGTCCGCGCTCTCGATTTGAATTATGACTGCGACATCCCTGTTTGAGGTTTGGATGTGTGTATGTGGGTCTCGCGCGCCGTATCTGCCAGCCTTTGTGTAGGGAGAGAAGCCCCTCGAGCCCTCGGGATAATAGTGCGACGCCTCAATCACCTTTCTCGCAGTTTCAGGGTCGTCCACGTGAGGAACCTGTATTCCCCTAGCGCCGCATTCCAGCGCCCTCAGAATGTAGGTCTCCTCGCTGGATGGTGTCCTGATTATTGGCGTGATGCCGACGACCTCCGCCGCCCTAACCATCCCCTCGACATCGTAGAAACTGAATGGGCCGTGCTCCATATCTATAATGATGAAGTCCAACCCAGCCTCTCCCAGAGCCTCAACCACGTCTCCAGAGTTGAAATAGACAAAAGTCCCGAGAACAGTCTCCCCCCTACTCAACCTCTCCAGAAAACTTAAACCACTAGACAACCCCTCATCACGATGTAAATACGAGCGGAGCAACAAAATAACCCCATCCACCCCCTCAGATACCGGAGAGATACCGCAGAGGCACGAAACTAAATAACTCAACGGCTAAATAAGAGGGTTGGGCCCGTGGCCTAGTTTGGATAGGGCGCCGGCCTTCGGAGCCGGAGGTCGCGGGTTCGAATCCCGCCGGGCCCGCTATATCGCAGCTTTAAGCAAGATATCCCCCCCATTCGAGGTCGAGGAAGAGTGTGTAAGGCTGTGGGCAGAAGACCTCAGCCCTAAGACATCCATCAACTACGTCTATTATCGAGGTATCTCGACTGGGCTAGGAGAAGGGGCTACTGGAGCTCGGCGAAGGAGATGCTGGAGGAGTACAGGTCACTGAGCGGGGAGGAGAGGTTCAAGCACGTGGACATACTGAAGAGGTTCATAGCGTCACTTACGACCAGTGCGGCCGATCGGAAGAATAACTGGTTCGCCGTCAGGAGCTTCTACGAGTACCACAGACTCGCTTTGCCCAAGCTTCCCAGAGGCGAGATGACCAGGCTCTTCAGACCTTCAGAGGAGGATAAGGCGAGGGCTGTTGAGCTCGGTCTGCACAGGGTTGAGGATGTCAGACGTTTGGTGTCCAATTCTTCCCAGCCCTATAAAGCCGCCATCATGACAATGTTTCAGTCAGCCATGGGCCCCTCCGCGTTGGACCAGTTCAATCTTAGGGCTTGGAAGAGGCTCGTTAATGACCTCGATAAGCCGGGCCCCCTGAGAATTGACCTCGTCAGGGAGAAGACAAGCCGGGCCGATGTTAAGCGCTACTACACCTTTGTGGGTGAGGACGCCGAGGCCCTCATAAGGGATTGGCTCTCAATTAGGCCGAGGATTGAGATGGACGCCCTCTTCATCGTGTACAACAAGACTAAAAAGACTTGGGTTCCGCTTACCGGGCTACGCCTCTCCGAGACTATAACAAAAATAGCAAAGAAGATAGGATTGGTGAAGCCTAACGGTCTGAGAAGATACCACATACACGCGCATGGGTTTAGGGACCTATTCAAGTGCCTATGCACGCTGAGCGGAGTCAACCAAGTCGCATCGGAGTTCTTCCTGGGTCATGTTATAGATAAGCTCTGATACGACAAATCTCCGCAATACGGTGAGGAGTGGTTTAGGCGCGAATACGTGAAGGTGGAGCCGAGGCTCAACATAATCTCCAACGCATCAGGCACAGACAGGCGAGACAATTAAGCTTAACTCTTGAACACCTCGATTAAATTATTAAATCTGTTCTGAATTGGCGCGTAGATGCTCGATGAAGGGTCAAAGGACAGACCATGTCTGGTTGGAGAGAGGAGCAGGACCTGAATATGTCATCTGCTGCCTAATTTGTTACCATCGTAATCTAATTTTAGAAGGCTCGACGACTTTGACGTACGGTTCTGATTTATTCATCTCAACATCGTAAGTTACTATCGCGTTTGCATTAGTCGTTAGGGCAGTGGCGACTATTATTGCGTCGGGAAGTCTGAGGCCGAGCTCGGCTCTCAGCCTCCCAGCCTCGCAGGCGGTTTTGTGGTCAAGGGACGCTATTTCGTAGCTAGGCGACGTGATGAACCCCGTGAGCAGTTCATCAGCTCCTACAGGGTCTCCCATTTGATAATAACCCGCGCAGAGCTCGGCTATGACTATTGTGGGAACGACGCATCGGAGCCTTCCTTCGTCTATGTGCTCTATCAACGTGATGGCTTCTGAATAACGATTATCTTCTCTGTTCTTAGCTGCGACATACACGTTGGTGTCGAGTAATATTTTCATAACCATTCACTGCGTAGTTTTCGCTGAAACTCCAGAGGGTCAACAGTCCATGGTTTCTGCCGCCGCAGCACCTTCGACACCTTGACGGCGCCGCCCTTGACTATGAGCACTTTACCCCCCTCAATTATAAACAGCACTCGGTCGCCAGGTCTGAGGCCTAAAAACTCCCTTATCTCTTTGGGAATCGTTACCTGCCCTTTCCTGCTAACAGGAGACATGCCGGAAACCATTCCAACCAAAGGTAAAGAATTCTTTGATATAAGCCTTACTTCATTCACTAGTAAAGCGCACCGAAACAGACGCGGTGGCGAGACTCAATCCCGCGAACCTTCGTGCAGGTCGCACTAATCCATCTGTCAACATCTCCTCCCATAACCACGTCAATATGCATCTTAAAACACTTAGCCGCCTCATATTTTCTTGTCCATACTCCTTGTGACATCAATCAATATCCTCGGCCTAAAATCCAACGACAACTCTGGATGTTCGAATGCATACACTCTAGGTGTCCAATGAGCTTTGTATTTCTCAGCCCACTTTCCGGATACTAAAAGTGCTAAAAAGCAGGCGTCAACCGTGGCCAAAGCAGTTTCTTTAAAATCAGGGTTAGTCGAATTTTGCCAATGTGTGATTATGATGTCTGGCTTTAGCTCTCTTTTGGTGTCGTTTACTTTGATTCTAACTTCTTCTCTATTAGTGACTTAGGCATCCTTAAACCCTAGGTTTCTGATCTCTTTTATCCCCAAGGTCTCTGCGGCTCTCTGCACCTCGCGCATGTTGATTTTAGCCAGGCCGCGTCTTGGTTGAATTCTAATTTTGGGGGCGTTATTGAATGTCAATATTTCGAATCGGATAGCTAATTTTTGTGTAACAGCTCCATAGGTATGGTTTTTTGGAGTTGGGGCCGGTGGGATTTGAACCCACGTCCTCCTGGGCCCGAGCCAGGCATCTTAGACCATGCTCGACCACGGCCCCTAAATTCAAGTAGGCTTGGACAGGTGAATAAATATGTGGTGTGGGATTTTTACTTATTGCTTTGCGAGGACTTGGAGGCCGGGCATCGGCTCTCCGGATAGGAAGGATATGAGTGCTCCTCCGCCGAGGCTTACGTAAGTGAAGTCGCTCGGCCTGAGCCCCAGAATCTCTATCGCTGTGACTGAGTCGCCTCCGCCTATGAGCGTCGCAGCCCTCGTCTTGGCGAGAGCCATGTAGACAGACTGTGTCCCTTTCCTGAACTCGGGCTTCTCGTAAACACCCATCGGCCCCTTCACAATCACCGATGTGTCTCTCTCGAGGCCCTCGATTACCTCCCTATAACGCTGTATCGTTCTCGAGCCTATGTCCTGAATCTCTCCCGGGGAGGGCAGCCCCTCGACTGTGACCTCCATCCTCGAACCATCCTTGCCCGCGTAGGCGAAGTCCAGCGGCACTATTACGCGGTCGCCTATCCTCTTATCAATCTCTGATACTTTTCCGAGAAAGTCTACGTGCTTCTTCTTGGTGAGGAAGTCTTCACTAGGCGCGCCGAGGCTGTATCCGCGGGACTTTATGAAAAGCTGCCCTAGGACGCCGCCAGTTAGGACGCTATGCACCGACTTTGGCCTTTCCTTAATGAAGCGCTCCAAGACGTTCACACATTCCTTAGGCTTGTTGCCGCCTAGGGCGAAGACTATTTTGTCCGTCATGGCGATCATTTTGTTTATGGCTGAGAGCTCCCTCTCCATCACCCTGCCCGCGTAGGTTGGAAGGAGTGCGGCGAGGCCTACGATTGATGAGTGGCCCCTATGGGCTACTGAGAAGGCGTCTAAGACGAAGGCGTCGAGTAGTGGGGCTAGCGTGCGGGGTAGCGTGCTCTTTGCATGCTCATCGGGGCTCTTGTCGACGTCTTCGTCCTCGAGCTTCCTCACGTTATCCAGCAATATGGCCTCACCCTTCGGGAGGTTCTTTATTGCGTTTACAGCCTCCGCGCCGACAACATCTGGGACAAACCTGACGCGCTCCCCAACTAGGCTGGAAAGTATCTCGGCGTGCTGGCTCAGGTCTGTGAAGTCGGGGTCGCCCCGCCTCCCTTGGTGCGCGAGAACAACAACCTTTCCGCCTCGCTCAATCAGCTCCTTAACTGTCACAGAGTGGGCCCTGAATCGCTCGTTAAGCTGTACCTTGCCTGTCTGGGGGTCGATGGAGGAGTTTAGGTCTACTCGGACGGCTATTCGTCTGCCAGCAACGTCGAGCTGGTCGATTGACTTGAATCTAATTTCACCTTGCCCTGCCACGCCCCGACACCATCAGGACGAGGTCAATCAGCCTGTTGCTGTATCCCCACTCGTTGTCATACCATCCGAAGACCTTGACAAACTCATTCTTATCGCCGAGAACTAGCGTCTGAGTCGCGTCGAAGATGCATGAGTGCGGATTACCTATAATGTCGACTGAGACAATCGGGTCTTCTGTAAACTCCATGATTCCCTTCAACCTGCCCATCGCCTCCTCCCTGAATGCGGCGTTCACCTCATCGACGGTAACAGGCCTTTCAAGAAGGGCCGACAGGTCTGTGACCGAGCCGTTGGGGACCGGCACCCTCATGGCTATTCCGTGAAGCTTTCCCTTCACTTCGGGTATGACTTGGTGGAGCGCGGAGGCTGCGCCGGTCGTCGTCGGGATAATTGAGACTGCGGCGGCCCTCGCCCTCCTCAAATCCCTGTGGAACAGGTCGAGCACGCGTTGGTCGTTCGTGTATGCGTGTATTGTGGTCATGTATCCCTTCACCAGCCCGAAGTTGTCTAGCAGAACCTTAACCATCGGGGCGAGGCAGTTGGTCGTGCATGAGGCCCCCGAGATGACCGTGTGCTTCGACGGGTCGAGGGCGTTGTCATTCACGCCGGGCACTATGGTGACGTCTGCGTCGCTCGAGGGTGCGGAGATAACGACCTTCTTGACTCCACGTTCTAAATGAGCTGCCGCATCCTTCCTCTTCGTGAAGACGCCCGTGGACTCGACCACGACATCCACTCCTACTTTGTCCCATGGAATCTCGGCAGGCTTGGAGACGTTGAAGAACGCGAATTCCTTGTTTCCAATTCTTATCCCTCCAGTATCTGTGGTCTTCACCTCCTCAGCAAGCCTTCCATGAACCGAGTCATACTTGATTAGATGGGCGGTTGTCTTTGCATCGGCTATGTCATTAAAGGCAACGATCTCGAAGGCCTTTCCATAAAGTGGGTCCTTGAGGGCGGCCCGGAGAAATAGTCTTCCGATCCGCCCCATACCGTTTACTCCGACTTTGATGGTCGCCACGATTATTCAAATGTAAGCCGTGATATAAGTATGTGGTCTCGAGGTTGAATGTCTTTGCATGGCTTTTCATCATAGCTTAGGATTCTGTCGCATGAGTTGCTAGGCATATTTAAATAGAGGTGAGTAGAGCGAGGCTTAAGGGGTGTCTTAATCGATTACGTTGAGCTCCTCGACACAACGCTCCGCGACGGCGCACAGACTAGAGGCGTCTCTTTCAGCCTGAGGGATAAGCTGAGGATAGTTGAGAAGCTCGACGAGCTGGGTATCGACATTATAGAGGCGGGCTGGCCCGGCGCAAACCCCAAGGACTCTGAGTTCTACAAGGCGGCCAAAAACCTGTCGCTCTCCAACAGCGTGCTCGCCGTTTTCGGAAGCACCAAGCACAGGAGCTCTAGGGTTGACCAAGACCCTGTTCTTCAAGCTCTTGTCGAGGCTGATGTCCCGGTCGCAGTTGTCTTCGG
The DNA here is from genome assembly GCA_025059595.1 of Candidatus Calditenuaceae archaeon. Lineage (GTDB taxonomy): Archaea > Thermoproteota > Nitrososphaeria_A > Caldarchaeales > Calditenuaceae > HRBIN02. The sequence continues at coordinate 146,070 of JANXDI010000017.1, forward strand.
CAAGAGCTGGCTCCTGCATGTGAGGGAGGTCTTGAAGGCCACTCCGGATGAAAACTTGACGATGATTTCTGAGACGATAGAGTATCTAAGGGGTCATGGCATGAGGGTTATCTTCGACGCCGAGCACTTTTTCGATGGATGGAAGGACTCGCCGGACTACGCGCTCTCAGTCTTAAGGGCTGCGAGGAGCTCCGGGGCTGAAACTCTGGTCCTATGCGATACGAATGGCGGCACTCTACCATCTGAGCTCTTCGAAATCGTCAAGAATGTGAAGTCGGCTGTTAATGGCCCGATAGGGATACACGCTCATAACGACTCGGGCTGTGCAACCGCCAATAGCCTTTTAGCCGTGGAGGCGGGGGTGCGGCATGTTCAAGGCACGTTCATAGGGTTGGGCGAGAGGTGTGGCAACGCGGATTTAGTTCAGCTCATTCCATCCTTGACGCTCAAGATGGGGTTCAAGACTCTTAAGGACGGAGACCCCGAGAGGCTGAAGAGGCTTACAGAGATAGCTAGGTTCATCTCAAGCGTGACGGGCTTCCACATGCTCCCAAACCACCCCTACGTCGGCAGAAACGCCTTCGCCCACAAGGGTGGAGTCCATATAGACGCCATGATGAAGCATCCACGCACATATGAGCACATCGACCCCACACTCGTTGGAAACGAGCGTATCCTCTCTGTCTCAGAATATGCTGGCAGGTCTGCGCTTATGGACCTTGCGAGGCGTCTGGGCCTGAGCCTCTCGAAGGAAGAGCTGACCGCTGTGACCGCTGAAGTGAAGAGGCTCGAGGCTTCTGGATACCATCTCGAGCCCGCGGAAGCTACTGTTACACTCCTACTCCTCAAGCACATGGGCCTCTATAGGGAGCTGTTCGACGTCAAGAACTGGTGGGTCGAGTCGGTCAACATCGGTAGGAAGATCTCGCGGGCCATCTTGACCATCGCTGTGGATGGTGATATAGTTACGGCGACTGGTGAGGGTGTGGGGCCGGTGCATGCTCTGGACGAGGCCATCAGGAGCGGCATCTCAGTTAGGTTTCCGGCCCTCAGGGATGTAAGTTTGACGGACTACAAGGTCTATGTCGTGGACAGCAAGGAGGGCACCGCGGCCTACGTCAGGGTCTTCACGGAGTTCACTTGGAGGGGGAGAAGCTGGGTCACAACACACGTCTCCAATAACATCGTCGAGGCCAGCTTAGCGGCGATAATCGACGGATACAGATACCTCTTGCTGGCCCTAGAGCCGGGACTACTAAACAACAGATAAAAAATTGTTTGGAGTATTGAGTTAGGTTAGCTTATCGGCTCGAACAGATAGGTGATGTAGACTGTCACCGTGTATGTTATTTCTCCGGTCATTACGGGCGGTCCTGAGACGCTTTCAGGCGCGGCGGTTGCTCTGGTCACGTATGGTACTGGTATTCCGCCATCTTCAGGGAATGATACCTCGACGTACTTTATTTCCTTGATTCTCATGTTCAGGTACTCGGCAATCCTTGAGGCCTTTGCAGCTGCGTCGGAGAATGCGGCCTGAAGTGCCGCGTCTCTCAGATTCTTCTTTGTCTCGTCCTTCACATCGAACCATGCTCCATATAGGTGCGTCGCTCCTGCCTGGATTGCGTCGTTGATTATTTTGGGGGACTCGAGTATTAGGCGGTCCTCAAGGGTCACGGTGACTTGGTTGACTGCTACATAGCCTTTCTGACGGCAGCCCTCCGCGTCGCAAACCCAGTCGGGATTTATGGCGAGGTAAGATGTCGTGATTTTCTTCTCATCCACGCCGCTCGCCAGCAGGGATGAGATTACTTTGCTCATGATTTCGTTGTTTCGGGTCGAGGCCTCGATGGGCGTCTCTCCACGCGTCTCTACCCCGAGTGTGAATGATAGTTTATCGGGCTTCAGCTTGATGATGCCGACACCCCTTACGGGTACTTGGATTCCTGTCTCTTCTTCGACCGTCCCTGTCTCCTGCACCGGAGCCGTCCTCTCAGAGCCACCCAGAATATTCATCGCGTAGAGCGAGACCGCTAAAACGGATGCAATCGCTAGAACAGCTACCACCATGGCGTATACGGGGAACCTCTCGACTCTTGTGCTGCTCATGTTGCTTCGGCTCCGCTACGGCTCAGACTATATATGTGCCTATGCCACATATCGGGAAAATGTTTAAGGGTAGCTATGAGTGGGGGCGGGCCGCGGGTGGGACTCGAACCCACGACCGCCGGGTCCACAGCCCGGAGTGCTACCCAGCTACACCACCGCGGCCATCTTAGCCGACAACTAATACTTCATGGCCGGGTATTTGAGGATAGTTAGGCATACTCTCTCCAAGTGTAGCCGCATTTCGTGCATCTGAAGAACTGCGTCATCGGCTCGTCTGCTGACCTTGTCTGGACGCTCCACCAGTAAGCCTCCTTATTTCCGCACTGGGGGCACTGGACATCCCCTGTCTTCGGGAGGACCTCCTTCTCCATATCATCAACCATGACCGTCTTCTTCGTCTTCCTCTGCTTATGAGCCACTATGTCTCCTGCAGGTTTCTTGACATATCCACATTTCCTGCAGATTAGGACCACGCTGTTTGACTTCTTCTCAGCAATCAGGACCGACTCGCACCTAGGGCAGAACTCCATGGCCTCGTCACGCACCTCCTCCCATGCCGGGTGAATAGCCCCGCAGGGTCATTTGATTAACTTTATCCACTACACTCCTCACCTTCCCTTAAGATAATAGCTGCTGTATCGACTTCCTCAGCCCCCCTGCCGCATTAGAGAGTTCGCGGAGCCCCCTCAACAAAATCTCCGAGGCGCTGTGTCCTTCTCGAGTCTTTAATATGAATCTCAGGGTCCCGAGGAGGGGGTGTGTGAGGTTGACTCCCGCATATTCGACTTCTTGGAATGAGTTCAACGTCTCTTGGAGCGCGTCGAGGACGCTGAAGTCTATGTCCCTGAGCTCCAGCTCTATGACCGTCTCGCCTCTCTCAATTACCTTGACTTCCAGAGCAGACCACCACCCTCCGGAGAGAGCAGGCCTCCAAAAGTCTTGAGGAGCGTATTAACCTTCCCATAGTAAGGGACAAGCGGCCGGTGCGGGTACTTTCGCTTACATCTGTTGCAGAAGAGGCCTCTACCGCTCAGTGTTAGGGGGCCGCCGCAGGTGTCGCAGAAGGCTTGGAAGACTCCGAGTCCGCGTCCCTTAACGGTCAGGGTGTATATTCCGTAATATTCGTCTCTTACTCTCGCGACCAAGATGTCTCCGACTGTGAAGGCCGGTGCCCTGCGTCCACTTAGTGCTGCGGCTGTCCAGTGGGTTTTGACGGTGTGGCCTGCCGCTGCGAGTATGTCGCAGATTATGAGCTTGTCCTGAACATCCTTGACTTGGCAGAGGACCAAGTCTCCCTGCTTTATCTTGACGGAGGGTTTGGCCGGCTTGACCTTGACCGTGTGATTCTTGATATCGTATTCCGCGATTCCCGACACGGTAGCCACTACCGAGCCGTCCCTCAGGGCCTTGGCTCCGCTATCCGGAATGAACTCCTCTACCACGCATAGCTTGTCGCCGGGAAGCACAACCCTGCCCGTTGCTTGGAACCTCACTTCCGCCTTTAGAGTGGCACCGTGGATATAAATTAAGTGGTGGCTTCAATAGTGCGTGGAGGTATGGTCGGGGGAGGCGTGATAGTGGCTATCGAGGGGATTGACGGGGCTGGGAAAACCACTCAGGCTAGGAGGCTCGTCAGGTTCCTCAGGTCTAGGGGTGTCGAGTCGCGCTATACTGCTGAGCCGACTGGCTCTTGGCTCGGGAGGAGCATCAGAAGGTTTCTGAGACGGAAAAATGTGGACCCGCATCTCCTCGCCCTCCTCTTCGCCGCTGACAGAGTCGACCATGTCAACAGGACGGTGAATCCCCTGCTTGAGCGGGGCGTGGTTGTTGTCTGCGACAGATACCTCTACTCCTCCTTCGCCTATCAGGGCGTCATGACCGGCAGGCCGCTCTGGGTTAGGGAGATTAACAGGATGGCGCCGCACCCCGACGTAGCTGTCCTGTTGGACATTACGGTTGAGGAGGCTTTGGCGAGGAAGAGGGCGAGGATAAGGTTCGAGGACCCTGCCTTCCTAAAGGATGTGAGAGCCGAGTATCTCAGACTTTGCGACGCTGGGCTGATGGTGAGGATTGACGCGAGCCGGGGAGTCCAAGAGGTTTTCAGGGAGCTGTTGTCAGTCGTAGCGCCTAAGCTAAACATCAGAGCTATGTGAAGCTCAGCAGTCCACCAGTCTCCTAATCTCCAACGCCACCCTTCTACACGCCCTCTCCACACGCTCAGAGAGACCCACGCCCTCCTCGAAGCTCTCACCCTCAATACCGAAGACCAGTATCTTCTCAGGTAGGCTTCCAAGCGACTCCGCCACCCCGACCACCTCGGGGAGAGTCAAGGTATGCGTGGACCTCCAAAAGGGGACGCTCGAAATCTTATCCATGGAGTCGAACACGTGGATGGCGCCGGGCTCCGAGAGACTCTCCACCGCATCGACCACAACTAGGAGGCTTATGTCGCCCGCGAGTATGTTGAGTAGCTCGACCGGCGTCTGGGCTCTCACAATCTCCACACCCTCCACGTCCGCCAACAGCTCAGCCACTCTGTGCCCGGCTCCGTCATCCCCTCTGAACCTATTGCCGATGCAGGCTACGATTACCCGAGGCTTCCCACTACTCCCTCTCAATCTCGAGCCTGAGGAAATGCGTCGCGCAGGAGATGCAGGGGTCGTAGTTCCTTATCGCCTGCTCGAACCTCCACACGGCCTGGCTGTGGGGGAGCTTGATTAGGTCTGGGGCTATTGCTCTCAGGTCCTCCTCGATACTTTTCTGGTTCTGGGAGGTTGGAGGAACAATCTTGGCCGATAGAATCCTACCCTCACCGTCTAGGTCATATCTGTGGTAGAGGATGCCCCTCGGAGCCTCCGTGCATCCGCATCCACGCCCAGCCCTAACCACAGGCTCAACCCTCGGCCTACTCGGCTCAGAGTATTCGCCGATGATTCTAAGCGCCTCCTCGAAGGCGTAGAGTGTCTCGGCAACCCGTGCTATTATGCTCATAAACGGGTTACGGCAGGGTGTCTTGAACCCGGTTCTGCTCAGCGCCTCTTTTGTCCGGTCGTGAAGCTTGTCGCTGTTCAGGTTGATTCTCGAGAGGGGGCCAACCATGTAGGCGCCCCTTCCCTTGATGTATGAGTGGAGGGCGTTTGAGTGCGGCACCTGCTCCTCTACGAAGAAGTCCTCATACTGTTCTACCGAGATGTCGAGGCCCTTGTTTGAGACTATTCTCCCCTCGTTCATCGGATACTCGTCGGGATGCCTGAGGGCGACGAACTCATAGTCCTGCTCGAAGTCGGGAAACTCGAGGCCCGCAACCCAGTCCAGCAGCTCTTCAGTAAGCCTCATACCCTCCTCCAACCCGCCCCTCATTTCGAGCAGTGTTCTCTTAGACGGAGCGCGGTAGAAGCCACCAACACACGCAGATACCGGGTGAACCTCCCTGCCCCCAATCGTCGCTACAATCTCGTTACCGATTTTCTTCACCTTAAGGGCCTTCTTCACGACGTCGGGGTGGCTCTTCGCCATCTTTATTGCGTCGTCGTAGCCGAGGAAGTCGGGCGCGTGGAGGAGGAATGCGTGGAGCATGTGGCTCTCAATCCACTCTCCACAATAGATGAGCCTCCTCAGACTCCTTATCGTCGGGTCGACCGTCAACTTGAAGGCATTTTCAATTGCGTGTATCGCGCTCATTTCGTAGGCGACGGGGCAGATTCCGCATATTCGCGCGGTTATGTCTGGTGCGTCATAATACATCCTGCCCACGAGGAAGGCCTCGAAGAGCCTCGGAGGCTCGAATACCTTGAACTTGACGTCGACGACCTCGTTCCCCCTGAGCTTGATGTAAAGCGCCCCCTCACCCTCAACCCTCGCGAGGTAGTCGACCCGATACTCCTTCTCCCTTACGCTCAAGGCTTGGCCTCCACCTCCCTGAATCCAGGTGCCCAGGCGTTAAACAGCCTGAAACTCATGACAACCTCCTCCCTGCTCCTTCCGAGCTCCAGGAATCGTTTCATGAGAGCATTAGTGTTGAGGGACTCCTTCGGGCCGTAGCAACCGTAGCACCCCCTCCCGTAGGCGGGGCAGATGGCCCCACACCCCGCGTGAGTCACTGGCCCGAGACATGGGACACCCTGAGCAACCACGATACAGACAGTCCCCCTAAGCTTGCACTCGACACAGACGCTTTGGTTGGGAATGTTCGGCGCCCTACCGGCGAGGAACGCCGACATCACCTCGAGGAGCTGATACTTGTTTATGGGGCACCCTCTGAGCTCGAAGTCGACAGGGACGTGGTCGGAAATGGGTGTCGACTTGTCGAGAGTCTCAATGTATTCGGGCGTGGCGTAGACATATTTCATGAACTCGGCCGACCCTCTCCAGTTTCGGAGGGCCTGAATCCCGCCAGCCGTCGCGCAGGCACCTATCGTTATCAACACCTTACAATTCTTCCTAATTTCCTTGATAAGCTCGGCGTCGTGGGGCGTGGTTATGCTTCCCTCAACCAATCCGATGTCGTAGGGCCCCTTGACGACCGCGCGGCTGGCCTCGAGGAAGTATGCAATCTCAAAGTTCTCGGCGATTGACAGGAGCTCGTCCTCAAGGTCAAGGACGCTAAGCTGGCAACCATCACAGGACGCAAACTTGTAAACCGCTATCTTAGGCTTCCTCCTCACCATCAGACCTCCCTCCTCCCGAAGAAGTTCGAGACCTCCGCGAAACTGAAGACCGGACCATCCTTACAGACGAATGTCGGGCCGAACTGACAGTGTCCACATAGCCCGACGCCACACTTCATGTTCCTCTCCATCGATATGAAGATTCTATCATCAGGTAGGCCCTGATTCTTAAGCTCCTGAACCGTGAACTTCATCATGATCTCCGGGCCGCAGACATATGCGTAGGTGTTGCTAGGCTCAAGCTTGACGTGCCTGAAGAGCGTAGTGACAACGCCGATGTAGCCGCGCCACTTCTCATCACCTCGGTCGACCGTGACCAAAACCTGCGCATCCAGCCTCCCCCTCCAAGCCGGAAGACTCCTCTTGTAGAGGAGGTCCCCCGGCGTCCTGGCGCCGTATAGAATATAGAAATTGCTGTACTTCTCCCTGTTTCTGAGGATGTACTGAATCGCGGGCCGGAGAGGCGCCAGGCCAATTCCACCGGCAACTATGACAACATCTTGGCCCTCAGCCTCTTTAAGCGGCCAACCCCTACCGAAAGGCCCCCTAACACCAACCATGGAGCCTATATCTGCCGAGACCAGCGCCTTAGTCACAGGCCCGACAGCCCTTATGGTCTGCTCGATAGTCTTCCCGTTGAGAGAGTTCCCGCTTATCGATATCGGGACTTCGCCAACACCGAAGGAGTAGAGCATGACGAACTGACCGGGCTGGTATGCGAGTCCATCGCCCCGGCGCGGCTTTAACTTGAGAGTGTAGGTGTCCGCCGTTTCCCTCGTCTTCCCGACTACGCGGAACCACTCCATCTTGAACGTGTCAGGTGCCTCAACAACCTTAAGCTTCTGCTCGGCCAACATCACACACTCACCCTCGACTCACCGTAAATGTCGGCGAGACGCATCCTCGCAGCCCTCAATCTATCAGCGACAACAGTCAGGATGCGCCGGTAAACCTCGTATCCAAATTCGCGGTCACTCTCCATCATACGCAGAAGCTTCTCAGAGTCTATCGCTATCGCCATCGTGTTCTCCGTGGCGACCGCCCCGGCCGTCTTCTTATAGGGCTCGAGGATTGCGGACCAGCCCAAAACTTCTCCACCACTTATTGTCTCAAACCTGAACTCTCCGCGCGGAGGGACGTGAAAATAGAGAGCCACGTTACCGTACACTATGAGGTATAACTTCTTGTGAACCTCCCCCTCGTCAAAGACTCTCTGACCGGCCCCAAATCTAACCAGCGTCGAGATGGATGCGAGCTCTTTGACCTTGGCCTCAGAAAACCCTTTAGTGAAGGGGTGGTCTTTCAGAAGAGTCAGAAGCTCAACCTGCTGGCCACTCATTTCGCAGCCACCTCCACTTCGGCGCGCCTAATCTTCTCCGCCTCCTCGGTAATATCTATTCCCACTGGGCACCACGTGATACACCTGCCACAACCGACGCAGCCCATGACCCCGAACTGGTCGACCCAAGTCGCCAGCTTATGCGTGAGCCACTGCCGATACCTGCTCAGCCTGCTAGACCTGATTGACCCTCCATGAATGTAGGAGAAGTCAAGGTTGAAGCAAGAGTCCCACCTCCTCCAACGCTCCGCCACATCTCCATTAAGGCTCGTAACCTCCTCAACTGTCGTGCAGAAGCAGGTCGGGCACACCATCGTACAGTTGGTGCACGCCAAACATCTCTCCGCAACCTCAGCATAGACTGGGCTTTCGATGTTCCTGTAGAGTAGCTCCTTTAACCCATTCACGTTAAGCTTCTTCCTAAATGACTTCTGGCTCTCCTCCATCTTCTCCTCGGCCCTCGATACCTCCTCCCTGGTCGCCTCCCTGGCACCGATACGCTTGAGGAGGCTTAAACCCTCATCAGAACCAGCCCTCGCGACGAAGTAGTGCACGCCGTCACCGACGACCTCTGTGAGACTTATGTCGTATCCAGTCTTCGCCTCGGGGCCCGTACCCATGGATGCGCAGAAACAGTTCTCCCCCGGCTCGGTGCAGTTAACAGCGACCACGAAAAGGCTCTTCTTCCGAGCGGCATAAATTGGGTCTATGTAGGGGCCCTTTAGCAAAACCCTGTCCAGCACGTCTATCGCAGCGAGCTCACAGCCCCGAACACCTATAAAGGCCATCTTCCTCTCCTCGCCGTTGTTGAGAGTCACCTCGCCCTTTTTCGAGACCGTGAGAAGCTTGACGCGAGGCGGATACAGAAACTTCTTCCAAGAATGGGGGCCAACCACAAAGCCGAAGAACGCCCTATCACCCCTCTCCTCAAGCCTGTAGTAGCCCGGCCCCTGCCTGTCCCTCATCCCCACGGGTAGCTGAGAAGCCGACTCAACCTCGTCATAGACTATGGCCCCATCCCTCACGACCGGCCCATACACGACATAACCATGCCCCCGGAGGGCAAGAATAAGCTCTTCAAAACCCTGGGGGTCGAGAAAGTAATTGCATGTCTTCTCTGACTCGAAAGATGCCCCCATTTCAACGATTCTTACACAGACAAATCATATAAACGTGATGTTTAACCACACATGAAAATGCGTGTAAGCTCATGTAGCCAAATCTAAAGACAGAAGCGTACCGCAGAGAAAAATTCAGAAACAGAGAATCGATACAACCTCGGACGCAAGGCCATGGAACGACACACTGGAATATCCTATTCACTCCCGACCGTCTCAGGCCTCTTAGCTTCCACTCCGCGGGCCTCACCTGTGAAGCTTAGCTCAATCCAATAGCGCGACGCGTCCCCAACGACGGCGCTCTCGATGACCTTCCTTTCCAACTCCTCAGGCGTGTAAGCCAAGGCCTCTATACTCGGCCTCAAACCCAGCTCCCAGCACACACGCCCTATCAAGTCGAGCCTCTCACCAAATCTCATCCCCTCGAAATCCTTTGAGACAATAATCAAGTCAAGGTCGCTGGTCTTAAGCCAATTCCCCCTCGCATAACTCCCGAAGATGAGCACTCTCTCAACCCTCACCCTGCTCGAAAGCGCCCTCACCAAAGCCTCCACAGCTTCCAAGACATCACTTGGAATGTTTCTCGGCGACATCGACAACCATCCCAGCTAGACTTACAGCCCTCTCCGCCTCAAGCTTATCAACCGACTCGCTAGGCAGGCCGCTTGCAGCGTCAGGATACCTCGTTACCGTGTAATATTTGTTGAGGACGAAGAGCTGAGACTCGAGCTCTTGAGGGAGAGTGAACCCCCTCTCCCTGAGAAGGGTGTAGAGCTCTGTAACCGAGTGTATTGGTGGAGGATGATCACTGCCAAAGCTGTAGAAAAGAGCTTTCAGAGCCTTTTCAGCGGCTTGCTGCGCAAAGAATGCGGCTCGGAAATACCTGCTCCGCTCCAGCGCCTCCTTCGCGTCTTCAAGGTCCTCCTTAGCTGTCAGCAGCCAGAGCTGAGCTTCCCTCCTCACAGCCATGACTACCTACGTATAACGACCTTAGGGCTATTAAAGTTGTAAAAGCTCAGCTCAACCCTCAAAGTGAAGGGGGGCGCTTGACTGATGAATACCTCTTAGGCACCAGCATCATAAATGGTAGCTAGCTTGTCTGAGGATTTCGCGAAGCGACTCAGCGAATCTAGTTGAGAGGAGTTCGTCGGGCCTGAGCCTTCCCACCCTCCCATCCAGCGAGGGGTCATAGGGGATAGCCCCTAGAAATTCGATGCCAGCCTCCCGAGCCAGCTCTTTTGAGGGGCTCCCACCACCCGCATGCATGTTCTCCAAAACTCCAACTATTTTCAGCGTCATCGACTCCAAGATCTGTATAACTCTCTTAGCAACCTGAAGCGAGAGCGTAGTCGGAGTGGTGACGACGATGGCCTCCCCCCTACGCCTGACGTATCTCGAGACCGTGAGGAGCTCATCCCCGGTCCCTGGAGGCAAGTCCACGAGCAGATAGTCGAGACGGCCGTAAAACGTCAGCGCCAGAACCTCCTTCACAACCTCCTCCTTAGCCCGCCCAGTCAACGGTAGCGGCCTCCCCCTAGACAGGAGGTCGACCGACATCACCTTCACCCCGCCAACTATAGGTGGAATCAGGCCGTCCTCAGCCTCAACCGGAGAATCTTCAACACCTAAAATGAGGCACGATGATGGGCCATGTAAGTCCAAGTCGAGCAGACCCGTCCGGTTGTTTGAGCGCGAGAGTAGGAGGGCCGCGGTGGCCGCTATTAGGCTCTTCCCCACCCCACCCTTCCCGCCAGTAACCAAGACAGTCCGCGACACATCTCTCAGACGTGCTTCGATGAGGAGTTCGCGGTAGTCGAGTGGACCTTTGCTACTATTCCGTGCCCGTGACATCCCTGACACTCACACCTCTACCGGAGACAACCCTAAGGTCATGACTCCCGCACCTCCTGCAAACGGTGAACGAGGCTATCAGGTCTGGGAGAAAGTGTATCGCCTCCTTCTCCTCTTCACCGAGTTCTGAGACGGCCTCGCCGAAAGACATCACGTGGCCGCAGGAGCCACACCCTACCTCAGCGGGCTCGACATCGACCGTGAAACTAGCTCCCCTAACCTCACTCTCCTCAACGAGTCTCCCGAGAGCCTCACCCAGCACCTCCAGATTCAACATGCTCAGCTCACCGACCAGCACCCTGAAACTACTCACCCTACGCCCCGTCCTCAAAGAAAACTCCCGGAGACTCTCAACAACACCACGCGCAATCACAAACTCATGCATAAGGACCAGATAACTCGAAGCCCCCTCCACCCCATAACCCTAACCCCACACCATAAAACGGGCCCGGTGGGACTCGAACCCACGACCTCCTGGGCCCGAGTCAGGCATCTTAGACCATGCTCGACCACGGCCCCAGCATCACGTTTACAAATTATTATATAACTTTTTTAAGTCAGTGAAAATGAGGGTTTACAAAATCTATTCGTATCCGCAACGGCTGGCAGACACATCTTTGGAGGGCTTAGAACAACAATCATAAAATCTCTCAGCTTACCTAGATAACTAGTTCACGAACCTTACTTCAAGACTGTGTCCTCATTTGGTGGACGGGGTGTGAGTTTGAAATTAAGTAATGAGCGGTGGTCGAGCTAAAACGTGATGTATTCATAACATCGTAAAAATCCTCTCAGTTAAAAGTGGAACTTCATATATATTCAACCCACATTATCTAACTAGACTAATTGCTTTCATTATGTTTTCCCTTACCCTATCGTAAATGGTCAAGTAGCACTCTTCAAATAACTTTTCATAAATCCTATTATTGTTAATATCTGGAAGATAACATTGTTTCATCTTAACCATGTTTTTAACCGCCTCTTCCCAAGAGTTATAAATTCCACTCCCCACAGCGGCGCATATCGCCGCACCAAGAGCGGTTGTTTCAGGCGTCTCAGGCACCCTAATTCTAGACCCCACAACATCAGAAAATATTTGATTCCACACATCACTCCTCGAAGACCCCCCATACATCAGTATTTCATCTATCTTGACTCTCGCGCCTTCTTCCAACAAACGAATATCCCTCTTAACCTCAAAAGCCAACCCCTCAATTATCGCTCTGACAATATCATAATATTTTACATCAGTTGTCAGCCCGATTATTATACCTCCAGTATTAAGGTCCCAATAAGGTGGTCCCGCACTATTGAAATAGGGAACCAAAATTACCCCCTTAGAGCCGGGCGCAGAATTCTTTGCTTGGTTATAAATATACGACCAGACATCCTCGCCTACCTTCCTTGCCTCTTCGACCAAGCTTGCGCCAAAATTTTCCTTAAACCATCTCATCAAATCAGAGCCTCCGCTCGGTATAGTTGTTTCAAGCACGTATTTACCGGTGGGCGCGATTTCTAAGTAATAGCTTCTTGGATTATCAAGTCGCGGTATCGTTTCAGAAATAATTTCTGAAGTACAAGAAGTACCTCCATTTACCGCAACTTGGCCTTCCCGAGTTAACCCAGCACCAAGGGCCCCACATGGCTGGTCTCCTGCGGCAGTAATTACGGGTATACCTTTGGGCAGAGAAGTCGCGTAGCTCACCTCCTCACTGACTTCACCTATTATGCTACCACTCGGCATAATATCCTCTACTAATTTTTCTTCCGACAATCCAAGCGCAAGTATTAAATCTATGCACCACTCTCTAAGACTATGGATATCAAGAGCTCCTGTTAGTATGGCCGCGCTTTGCGTAGTGACAAGTCTCTTAGTTAGTTTGAAGCACACATAATCGGATAGAAGGAGAAATTTATATGTCCTTTCGTAAATATCTGGAAAATTGTTCTTTAACCACAAGATTTTATAAATTGACCAATATCCTGGTGCGACCCCAGTCTTGCGATAAATTTCGTTTTCACCAATGGTTTGTTTTGCGTATTCTACTTCTGCGCTGCATCTTATGTCATTCCAAAGGATCGCGTTATAGATGGGATGCATTTGTTCGTTAACAGGTACAAAAGTTAATCTTTGGTGTGTAATTGAGAGCCCTTTGAGTATTTTTCCACTCAACTTGCTTTGCTCAGCGAGTTCTCTTAAGAGATGAATAGTTGCCTGCCACCACCATTCAGCATCCTGCTCTCTCCAGCCGGGGTAGGGCCTCAAAACCTCATAAGAGGTGCTCGTTTCCCACAAAATTTTTCCAAAAGAATCGAACAAACAAGCCTTTGCCGAGCTGGTTCCCAGGTCAAGACCTATTATTAAGGGCTCAGAATCATCATAAGATTTTACCGACATTCCCCAGAAGATATTTTCATTAGTTTCTAATAAACATTATTTATACAGGTTTTTAACAACATGCGAAAAATATTATCCGTCAGGCCTGAATTGTTGGAACTTACAACCCCGACCAATGTATGCTGTAAAAATAGCTTAAGGTATTTTGCGTGTTACGTAATGTATGGAATACGATATGTCTACTTTTTTACTGAGCTCATTTAGTGAAACCCAATCTTCGTACTGTAATGTCCATCCCACTGCCCCCACAAAATCTTCTACTTGTTCGTTAGTTTTCGCACCGGGAATAGGCACCACCGTCGGACTTGCTCTCATAAGCCAATTCAAAGCAACTTGGACAGGTTTTTTATTATATTTTTTACCAATTTCATTGATCTTACCTATGAGGGGTGCTATTTTAGAAAAATTGTCGGGATGAAATATGGGGTCCGCCTCACGCACATCGTCAAACTTTGGAAGATTTTCGATAGAATATTTTCCAGTTAACGCCCCCTTTGCTATTGGGCTCCATGCTTGGACTGTAAAGTGGTTTTTTTCAGCATAAGGTATTATTTGCTCTTCCGCCTCCCTTTCTAATAAGTTGTACCTGACCTGTAAAACCTGAATATCTGTCGAAGATAGACTTTCTCTAAAACTTTCAATTAATTCGAGAGGGAAGTTGCTCAGACCCAAATAATTTACTAAACCCATTGTAACTAATTTCTCGAGAGCCCTCGCATACTTGTAAGTTGGAAAGTTATGCCAACATGGGGGCCAATGCGGCATCACAACATCTACGTATTTCAGGCCAAGTAGCTCAATGGCTCTTCGCACCGATTTGTATATATCAGAGGGATTTAAAAAATCTGCGAGTACCTTAGTAGTTATGACAACATTATCTCTACTTACCCCTGTCTCTCTAAGTGCCCTGCCCAAATAGTATTCACTTAAACCACCTCCATAATACATTGCTGTGTCGAAAAAGTTAATCCCCAGCTCAACAGCTCTGTTAATGACTCCCTTAGCCCTTTGATACTCTGTGACCCCCCAATCTTGACTAAACTGCCAGGTCCCTAGCCCCACTTTTGAGATCTTTAAATCTGTTGTACCGAGCCTATTATATTCTGACTTCATCACATATGATTGAATTAACATAGATATTAACTTTTACCTCCAGAGCTTATAGATTAATCAAATAAGAAGCTTAGGCAATGTTTTTTCTCCACACGTTAACGCGATGGAACAACTCGTTTGTGGAACAAAAAATTTACAGGCATTTAGCGGAGTCCACTATTAACGTAACAATCGATGAGATGTTGAGATATATCAAATTTCGATAAATTCTACATCTTTTGGAAAACCTTGAATTATATTCACTGGCGAACTAGTACCAATTCTAGTGACACCTGCTCTTATGAACTCGGAAGCTTGCTGAAAGGTTCTTACACCCTGGGCCACCTTTATTCCCGTTCCTCCACTGATCCCCTTCTTTATCAATTCAACATCTTTCAGGGTGGGTCCGCGGGGGCCAAATCCTGAAGCAGTTTTTACGAAATCGGCTTTAGCCGTTGAGACTAATCTACTTGCTTCGATTATTTCTTCGTCTGTGAGCCAGCCTATCTCTATAATTACTTTAGTGATGATATGATTCCCTGATTTTTCTCCTAATTCTCTTGCGAGTTCTATTATCTGTCTTAATTCAGCCTCAACGAAACCATAATCCCCTGACTTAAATTTACCAATATTCATCACCACATCAATTTCGTTGGCGCCATCCTCAATTACCTGCCTAGTTTCGAGAATCTTTACTTTGGTTGTCTGAACACCAAAAGGAAAACCAACATTCCCAACAACTTTTATGTCCGTATCCTTAAGTAATTCCTTTGTGTATGATATGAAAGCTGAATTAACTGATACTGAGTAGAAATTATACGTTTTTGCCTCTTTACAACGTTGCTCGATGTCAAAATATGTTGTCGAAGGATTAACTGCCGAACTATCGATCATCTTAGCGAGTTTATTTCTTGTTAGCTTCACATCTTCCGATAGGAGGAGGTAAAATTTAAATTTTATATATATTACTCTATGATTTTCCGAAAAATTATTGAGGCCTAGCTGCGATAGCGGCATTATCGTATATGTGATACATCGATAAAAGTAGTTCACTTCTAATTACAATTACACATGGTTATATCTTGGACATCTTGAATTCATTATCGAGATAACCATCAATTTACAGACCTCAGTATAAAGCTCCACCCCAACCGTAAAGGGCAGTTTTATTAGATATTTCTAAGTTAGAGGTGGGAGAGGAGCGGACACACATAATCTGTTGTCGCCTCTTCCGGGATTCTTTATAATCCAATCTTCGCGCTATGATCGGTATATTTATGCTTTAAATGCTAGCGTTTATGAAATTGCCTTCTCAGACTATTTAAAGCTTATATCTCATTGGCTCTTAAGAAATATGATATGTCAGCAACACTTGATGTTATAACGGTGGGAGAGTGCTTAGTTGAAATCATGCGGGATAAGAGAGACATTCCTCATTATGTATCGGCGATTTACTTAGGCCCGTACCCGAGCGGGGCTCCTGCTATATTTGTCGATGCCTGTGCTAGGCTTGGCTTGAGATCTGGGATGATAGGAACCGTTGGAAAAGATGATTTTGGGAAAATGCTGCTGGATAGGTTAAGTATGGATGGGGTCGATATAAGCCATGTTAAGATTTCAGAAGAGTATACTACGGGAGTGGCTTTCGTGACATATTTCTCGAGTGGTCAGAGGCAGTTTATTTATCATATTAAGCACGCAGCAGCCGGCCAGATATTTCCTGAAGATATAGATCCGGGCTATTTGAAAAGTTGTCGGCTGTTGCACATTATGGGTTCGACTCTATCAATAAATGACAATTGTAAGAGGGCATGCTACAAGGCAGTCGAAATAGCTAAAGAGCGTGGAATAACAATTACATTTGACCCTAACCTTAGGCCTGAGCTCCTTGACGTCGCGACGATAAGGGGAATCAGTTACCCAATTTTGGATGTTGCAAAGGTTGTTATTTCGAGTGAGAGTGAAACTAAGGCCTTATCGGGGCATGATGACTTAATAGCGGCTGGGAGAAAAATTCTTGAGCTCGGTCCTGAAATTGTCGTGATAAAACTCGGAGGCCGGGGTTCTATGGTCATGACCAGAGATGAAATGGTAATGGCTCCAGCAATAAAGGTAGAAGAGATCGACCCTACAGGAGCTGGAGATGTGTATGATGCTGCCTTCGTCTTTGGTTTACTAAATAACTGGTCTTTAAAAGAGATTTTACGGTTTGCGAATGCTGCAGGTGCAATTAAAGTGACTAGGTTCGGGCCCATGGAAGGCCCGTCTTCTTACGAAGAGGTCAAAGCGTTTCTAAGAGAGCATGAAGAGGAAATAATCTAAAGTTCTCCACAACATTTTTATTTTTCCTTAAATGGTTGTGTGTAGGTGAATCCGATTATATGTCTGATAAAAGTCTTATTAGGAAAAAATCTTTAGAGCTGGGGGAACCGATAGTCGAATTGCTTTTGAAAGTGATTAACGAGCCCTCATATGGTACAGGGTGGCGAGCCACTTTACTGGGAATTTGCCCCGTTTCTCAGTTAACGATAAGAGCTGCGATAGAGAGTGCAAGTCTTCATGACTTTCCGTTAATGTTTGTCGCGACTCTTAATCAGGTAGACATAGATGGCGGCTATACCGGATTGACTCCTAAGGATTTCGTCGACTTGGTCAGGGTTGAATCCGAAAGAGTAGGATTTAAGGGTCCAACGATCATATGTCTTGATCATGGTGGACCGTGGCTTAAGGATAAACATGTAGTCGAGAGGCTTAAACTTGAGGAGGCCCTTGAGCAGGTTGAAAAATCGATCGAGGCGTGTATTAAAGCTGGCTACGATTTGCTCCACATAGATGCAACAGCTGATATCTGGTTAGAGCGGAATAAAACACTCGACATGGACACTATAGTTGAAAGAACAATTGATTTAATAGAGTATGCAGAGGGTGTGAGAGAAAAGATCCATGCTCCGAGAGTAAGCTATGAGGTGGGAACAGAGGAAATTTATGGTGGAGTAACTTCACCGCGGTCCTTTAAGAAATTCATCGTGAAGCTTAAGGAAGGATTAAAGAATAGAGGATTAGAGGACGTATGGCCATGTTTCATTGTTGGAAATGTCGGGACATTTTTAGCGCCGACAAACAGGTTTAATTCTAATAAAGCGAGGACTTTAGTTAAAATAGCTAAAAGCCAAGGACTGTATTTGAAGGGACATTTTACAGATTACGTCTCAAATCCAAATGAGTATCCAAAGGCTGGTATAGGGGCAGCTAACATAGGTCCAGAATTAGCTCATGCCGAATACAGGGCATTAGAAGAGCTTGCGGGACTTGAGATGACATTTTTCAGACGGGGGCACGTCTCACAGCCATCCAACATTATAGAGAAGTTGAATGAAGCAGTTATTAGAAGCGGAAAATGGAAAAAATGGTTAAGAGCAAAGGAACACGCGCTAGAGTTTCACCAGCTTCCGCAAAAAAGAAGAAACTGGCTTCTTGGGACGGGAGCCCGTTATTTCTTCTCCAGCTCGGAGTTAGTAGAAGCAAAGACGATATTGCGGAAAAATTTTGAAAGATACGGAATAGATGCCGAAAGGGTCATAATTGCTAAGATAAGGGATGTTTTGTGGAAATATATACACGCCTTCAATTTGAAAGATTTGACATATGAAGTGAACTCTAGACTGCTTAAACAGTTATAGGCACACAACGTTCCCACTTACATTGGGGCAGGTGTAAACCCTTCTTGATGACTGCAACTAAGAATATATACCGGTTTTAGTTACAATAGATACGGTTCATGGTTAAATACGGTGTTCACCTCTTCCTTTGGGCTGAGAGGCTTGATAGGTCATCATTGCATTTGATTGAGAAAACTAAGAGGTTTGGTTTTGATGGTGTTGAGATTCCACTGATGGAGTTAGAACTTATAGATGTCGCGGCTACAAAAAGGGAGTTAAAGAAGCATGGTGTTGAAGCGGTTGGTGCGTTGGGTTTGAACATTGATACGGATATAACGAGTGATGATGAGAAAGTCAGGAAAAAAGGGATAGAGTTCATGAAACGGTGTGTGGATGTTATAGCTCAGCTGGATGGAGATGCCATAAACGGGGTGATATACACGGCGTGGGGTAAGATAACGGGTAAGAGACGGACTGAAGAAGAGTGGAAGAGGAGCGCAGAGGCGTTGAAAGTGGTCTGTAAATATGCGCGGGATTATGGTGTTAACCTCTGCTTAGAACCCATCAATAGGTTTGAAACATATTTCTTAAATACTGCGGAGGACGCTGTAAAACTGGCAAAAGATATCGGAGAGCAGAACATCAAAGTACACCTAGATACATTCCACATGAATATAGAGGAAAAGAACTTCTTTAAGCCGATAAAACTTGCGGGTGAACTACTTTTCCATGTACATTGCTCTGAAAATGATAGAGGTATTCCTGGAACTGGACATGTGAATTGGGACCAAGTCTTTGAAGCACTATCACAAATAGGTTATGATAGATGGCTGGTTATAGAGTCCTTCTTACCTGGAATGAGTAAATTCGCATCTTCTGCTGCGATATGGAGGGACCTTGCCCCAAGCGCTGATGTGATAGCTAGTGAAGGGTTGAAATTCTTGAGAAGTATGAGTAGTAAATATCTTGTAAGATAATAAAAATTTAAAACTTAAAAAATATGTTTTGAGTCTAACCCTTATAGTATCCAGCCGCTCTTAGTATTTCTTCGTATTTTTGTTGTAGATCGTCCAAGGCTGCTTTTGCCGTAGTCTCTCCAGCTAATACCATGTTGACCGCTATGCCCATCGCATCGGACATCGCTGGCCATGGCGGGAAGTTAGGCCTCGCAAAAGCAATTTCGAGCATCGCCATTGAAGCTGAGGAATATACTCCCTTTTCCGGCCAAGCGAAAGATGAGTAACGTGACATGTCTTGATACTTTGATAGATAAGTGCACACCGAGGGGCTGGCTGCCCATTTAATGAACTCCCAAGCGAGGTCCTTTTTCTTCGAGAATTTAGAAATGGCCATGCACCATCCACCCAGAGTCGGGGCTCTCTTGACAGGTCCTTTGGGTACAGGAATGCCACGCCATAATCCTCTTACGGGAGAGTCTTCCCTCAATAGAACGGGCGCCATGTTGTGCCATGCAGGCATCATTGCAACCTTACTAGTGAGGAAGTGTGACTGCAATTCGCCGTAGTCATCAGCGGGTATTGATGGGATGCCAACTTCTTTAGCTAGCTTTGCCTCGAATTCCAAAGCCTCTACGGCTTCTCGGCTGTTGATTTCAGGCTTATATGTGTCGGGATTATAAACCCTACCTCCCCACGAGCCTAGAAAGTGATAGTAGGCGCAGGTTGCTTGCACTCCACGCGCGCCCATAATACCAATTGGGTACATGCCTTTCTTCTCTAAATCCGGCTTCATAGCCTTCGCCACTTCATAAACTCCTTGGTAGGTTTCCAAGTCTTTTTCATTGTATCCAAACTGTTCAAGCACGTCAACTCTATAATAAAATATGTAAATGGCGCTGATGTGCCCGAGCCCTATCCAGCGTCCTGCATAACGCATGTTACCTTCCTGAAGACCCTTTGGAAAGTCATCAATCAACACCTCATCTTCGTCTTTCCTTACAAGGTTATCTATAGGCTCTACCCATCCGCTTTCATAGTATTGTCCTAGCCACACGTCGTCGACATAATAAACGTCGACAGCGTCAGAACCGGCAGAAGCAACTGTCGCCTGCTTAGTCTGTAATGTGGGATATGGATAGACTTCCAATGTTACGTCAATACCAGTTTTTTCTGTAAATCTGTTAAGTATCGTCTTCAAGGCCTCGGGACCAGGTTCCGCTACCATGTAAACAGTTATAGAGCCTTTCTTAGCCGCAGGAGCCGTCACAATCTGTGTTCGCTCCACCGTAGCAGTTACAGTCCTTTCCCGTGTGACGGTCCTCTCAGCCACTGCAGGAGCAGCGCCTGCCCCGGTCAAATATCCAGCTATTCCACCGATGACAGCGCCACCAACCGCACCAACAGCAACTTTTGCGCCAGTTGATAAAGCGGCTCTTCGTGAAAACTTTTTGTCGTTTTTCATGATTATACGATCGACTTAGCTTTATTTAAATCTTGTGTTAAAGGTACTTTTATACATGCAAGTGGGGACCTAACTAATTAAACACACGTCTATTTAAGAATTTATCTGCCCTTTTAATCTCTCCTGTAAATTATACGAGAAGCTTGTGGACTATTTTTACAATCGACGGGTTTTAACCCTTAGCTATCCCCATTGTAAGGCCTCTTATTAGCATCTTTCGGACAAAGATCGAGAAAACCAAAACAGGCAGCATGAAAAATATTCCAATAGCAGCAGCAGGACCCCATAGAGCACCCCTACCAGCGCTCGGCAAGAATAGAGCGGCCGCGACCGCAGCAGTTCTTGCATTATTGCCGGTGAGTATAAGCGCCATGAGCAATTCGTTCCAGCACAAGGCGAAATTTATAAGAGCCGAGACAACGAGTCCAGCCCGACAGACAGGAAGCATGATTCTTAAAAACATTTGTAGTCTTGAGCAGCCATCTATCAAGGCGGCTTCATCGACTTCTACCGGGATTTCGTTGAAATATCCCACCATGACAAAAACTGTAAACGGCACCGTGAAAGTAAGATAAGCTAGGATAAGACCCACGTGTGTATCATAAAGTCCGATCCTAGAGTATAATACATAATAGGGTATTAGAACGGCTAAGAACGGAGTTATTCGCTGGACGACTATCCATGAAAAAACGTTATTTCTCACTCTCCTAGATATCGGTATGCGTTGTATTGCGTACGCAGCCATCGTGCCTATGAACGTAGCTAGCAGTGATGTTATTCCAGCGATAATGAGACTATTCATTATTGTTCTTGCGAAGTCAGTTCCGCCAGTAAATAAGTAAACATAGTTTTCTAGAGTTATGGGGAAAAATTTCTCGAGAGATGGTTTCATAAATATTTGTGCTTGAGTTTGGAATGATATTAATAACATCCACAATATTGGTGCAAATAACCACGCCATCAATAATATGATAGAGAGATAAATAAGAATAGTCCCTAACCTTATCTTTTTGCTCATCTGGCTCTCACACTCCTGATAAGCACTGCCGAGAGGAAGATGACTACGAGGGACATCAATATTATCTGTGACGCGGCGATACTGATGTTTCCATACGTAAAGGCTTGTACGAATGCGTTAAAATTGAGTATTTGAGTTCTCTCTCCGGGGCCTCCTTGAGTCACTATATAAATGATGTCAAATGTTTTTAATGAATCCATTAATCGTAAAAGAATAGCTATTACAAACATTTCTCTCAATAATGGGAGAGTTATATATCTGAAGGTTTTTAAAGATGTGGCGCCATCAACTAATGCCGTTTCAAAAGGCTCTGGAGGTAGTAGCTGCAGACCAGCCAAAAAAATTAAGGCCATAAAGGGGGTCCATTGCCAAACATCTGTAAATATTAAAGTTAGCATGGCAAGAGGGGGCTCAGCCAGCCAATTGAGGGGTGCAAGACCTAAACTCGTTAGCATCCAGTTTGCTAGTGCCCAATCACCTGGAAGAAATATTAGCCTAAAAATCAGGCCAATTGAGATGGGAGAAATTAGCAATGGTAGAGGAATGACGGACCTCAAAGTCCAGACTCCTCTTATCTCTTTGTTCAATAACAATGCTATGGCAAGTCCCAGAAAAACTTCTATAGTGAGAGAGGCGCCCGTGAATATTACTGTGTTATAGACGGCGTTCCAGAGCCCATATATTGGCATTACTAATGACCCGTAATAGTTTCCTGCTCCGACAAAAGTTACGGGGACAGGATAGAATATTCTGATGTCATGTAAGGATATCCATACACAATATACGAATGGAAATATCGTTGTAATTATTAAGACACCAATTGCAGGTAAGAGAAATAAGAGTGCTTCTCTATTTACCGATTGTCGCGTTGAGCTTTGTTTACTTCTCTTGAACCACATACCAAGACTAGTCCTGTGTGCTATGATTAAAACTTTTTCATGGTTTCTTTTTACATAGCTTTTTCTCCCTCTCTAAGCTTTGTCGCCTGTTATTCATGTGAGTATATTTGGACCACTTAGTTATATCGTTGCTTCACTTCCTAGTTGTTAATCTTAGAGAAGCCTGAAGTTTGTTTAGTTGTTTGAATTTTTAGGGAAGCCTATAATGCCACCAAGCCTCATTTTTTCATCACGGGTCTTCTGCCGGCGCGAAGTCTAATTAACAATTTGGGGGATTTATGAGATGCTCGACTGCGGCCCTTAAATCTTTGTAGCATTGCCCCGCTAGCCTCCACAAAGTCTCACGCAACACCTCGATATTCAACGTACTCAACTCACCAACCACCACCCTGAAACCCCCTACACGCCTCCCATACTCAGACACCGCCCTCCGTAAAGCCTCAACAACACCCACGGCAATCAATACTCATGCATAGACCATCAAACCCTCAAGCCCAGCCAAGCCATAACCTTATTTCCAAAATCCGGGCCCGGTGGGACTCGAACCCACGATCTGCGGCTTAGGAGGCATTAAGAAACCTCCAGCGGGTTTCTTAACAACCTCCAGCACCCCCGTGATCGACTGGGATGGATTTGCGAGGTATATTTTTTCGGAGTATTCACGGAGGCACGCAAGGGATCTATTGCTCTATGCTAGGAGATATGGCCATCATCTAATTCGAAGAGATTTGTCGCAACTGCTTCACCTCCCACCGAATAAGCGGCGCCACGTCTTGATGGCCCTATCCGCTTTGAGTAAGTATTTGGGATGTTATGATGAGTTCAGGAGGCTCCGTGAGACATATGGAATTAAGTGGGCCGTGAGCGACGTAGTGCCCGCAATAGTTCTAGATCAAAACGCTTTTACTAACATGTTGGTCAAGGCGAGAGAAATGCTGCAGATTCTCTTGCCGTGGCGCGAGGTGTTGATGTTCATGGCCCTCTCCGGACTAAGGGTCGAGGAGGCTTTGAACGCCATCAAAATCTACCACGGAGTTGGAAAAGACCGTTACCTCAACGCGGAGCTGGGCATCTTAGAACATTTTCGATTTCCGGAAGTATTTATCAGGCGGACAAAACACGCCTACATCACGGTCGTCAACGAGGAAATTTTGAGACTCCTCGAAAAGGCAACACCCGTGACCTACGAAAAACTGAGAAGTTATTTCAAGAGGAGGTCTCATTCAAGGTATGAACTTCACATCTTCCGGAAAATCTGGGCCACATATATGAGGTGTGAAGGAATAGATTCTGAAGCGATAGACCTGCTTCAAGGTAGAATATCTAGAAGAGTTTTTACTAGATATTACTACCGTCCTGATCTGAGACCATTATTAGATCAAATTAGAGCAAAATTAAATGACTTATGGAAACTCATTCAGAACTAATAGCGTCTAGCCTTTTCTGAAAAATGAGAACATTTTAGCTTAGTTCTTTTTACTTATTTTTGGATTGGATTAATTTTAACTTCTTCAAATAACTGATAACTTCTTCATGGTAAATTCCCCATTCAAAATTTAACTTATTGAACAATTCATCTACACTATTGTCTTCTATATTGTGGACAAGATTCCAAAATCCTATGCACCACTTGGGTATGCGATTTCGCCATAAAAACTCCTTAAACTTAACTTTATTCAGTCCTATTGCAGCATTTATCAGTAATTTTGTCATGAGCCAAGCTCTAAAATCTTTAACATCTTCACGGATCATAAAGAGAACTGTCTGCCAAGTATCTACATCTCCTGCAGATCCAAGATAGGTCTCGCTTCGTGGACCTATGTAGACATAGTAGTGATCCTTGATAGTTTTTATGCGGATTTTGGTTGCCCTAAGCCTCATTTTGACATCTAGTTACCCCATTAAAGCGGTAAATCAATTTTTCTCACAAATATAAGAGTCTGAACAGACGCATTACATAATGACTCAATGCCGAATCCCTGCTGGAGGGGTCGTTGTCATCTCGTTATTTAGGCAAAAATATGCTTCGGTTAACGCTGGTAAACGGAGAAGAATGGTCCGAAGTTACTTGCGAAAAGTGATTGGATTCAGGCTAGGTGTTAGAGAGTTTAGAGCGTTAAAGGAGGTAGCTAGACTTAAGGGCTTAAGAGTAGGCCAACTTGCTCGACAAATTATCTTGGAATGGATCAATCAAGAGAGCCATCTTTGTAAAAGAATGATGTTTGACCGGGAGGGGGAAAAATGACTTTAATTGGGGAGGGGTACTTAGTTTGCGATTCCTGCGGAAAAATGATGAAAATGAAAGATGCAAGCAATTTTATAAAAGTTGGAATTGCTTATCACTTATGTATTAATTGTAGGGAACTTCAAAAAAGATCTAGATGTGATACAAGTTTTATTTCTATAAATTTAACGCAAATTGCGAAAAGACTCTATACACGCGGTCTCAACGTGATACCGTTCAAGATCACGGGCGGCAAAAAGATCCCCATAGTGAAAAGTTGGGGAAAGTGGCAGCATGAAAGACAATCGCGCCGAGAATTCGAAGAGCTTGATTGGGAGGCGGCTGATGCTGTTGGAATTGTC
>JANXDI010000021.1 GCA_025059595.1 Candidatus Calditenuaceae archaeon
CGCCGGAATAGCCACGCGACAGCAGGCAGAAAATCTGGTCGAGCACCTATTCAACCCCAAAGAGTTCTGGACCACATTCCCCATACCCACCGTCAGCGTAGATGACCCAAACTACGACCCAAGAGGATACTGGAGAGGACGTTCCTGGATCAACATAAACTGGTTTACATACCATGGTCTAAGAAGATACGGCTTCGACAGAGAAGCCAATGCACTTGCAGAGAGGGTGATTGAATTAATGTCCCGAGGCCCCTCATGCAGCGAGAACTATAACAGTCAGAACGGAGAGCCTCTCGGCGCTCCTGATTTCGGATGGTCAACTCTGGCTATGGACTTTCTCCTTCAATGAAGAATAGGCAAGAAAAGTTTCATAAAGTTCACTCACCAGTGACTTTTTTGAGACGCGGGTTAAACAACTCGTCGAGCCCAATGTTTATGAGATTCAAGGACACGAAAATCAGAATAAGGGATATAACAGGCCCCACAATGAAGTGATAATATCCCTGAATAATTAGCCCGCTCGTCATAAAGATGTGGATAAGCAGCCCCAGAGTCATGATCTCAGCGGCGCCAAGACCAATCAGCCTCAGACCCGTCTCCGCAAGAATTCCCCCAATAACGGCATAGGAAAAGCCCACAATCACGTATGGGAGGATATTCGGAAGAATCTCAAAGAAAATGATCTCATAGTCTCGCTCACCAACCATCTTTGCCAAGTCGATATAAGGCCTGGCTTTTAGGCTAAGCACCTGTGACCTAATCTGCCTCGCAGGACCTGCCCAAGCAAAACTGGCGATTATCAAAGCTATGAGAGTTATGTCTAATCTCTGTATGTAGGCGACGGCGGCTGCGGCAATAGCCCATGAGGGGAGAATAAGTATCACGTTTGTGAAAGAGTTTAAGAATGTGTCTACAGCTCCGCCTTTATATGCCGCGAAAAGTGAAACGATTAGAGCAGCTGCAATAGAGACGAAACCGACCAAAAACCCCACAGCGAGAGAATTTTTTATACCGGTAATCAGCATCGCCAGCACATCACGACCGTAATGGTCAGTCCCAAGCGGAAAATCCAAAGAAGGCATCAGTAACCTAGGGTAGAAGCCTATTGCCGTGGAAGGAAGCCCGCCAAGCCGTATGCTATTGATTAAAGGTTCGAAAACTCCGATTAGGATTAAAGATAACAGAATGGATGTTCCGACTAACAGCTTTCTAGACTTCATGATATAATAAGATGCCGACTTTAGATACGATATTATCCTGCCCAATGACTGTTTTTTACTTATATGGTTCAAGGAGCTCATGTCAGGGCAACCCTCGGGTCAATCAAGGGGTATATCAGGTCCATTATGAGGTTCGCCGTAAGCACTGTGAACATGGTCAGCATTATAATTCCTTGAATCACGTTGAAGTCTAGCAAGCCTATCGCGTTGACGAATAATGCGCCTATGCCTGGATAAACGAAAATCCACTCTACAAGGAATGCACCCGTTACTATGAACCCGAGTGATATCGCTAGCCCCGTTGTCTGTGGCAACAAAGTATTTCTCAAAATATACCTTGTGAGTATTCTAGTAGTGCTCAAACCCTTCGCAACAGCGTATTGAAGATAATCTTCCCCCACTATACCTATGACCAGTGCCCTCGTAGATATGAGCCAGCCAGTTAAAGAAACCAGAATGATCGAGAGAGCTGGTAGAAATGCGTGTTGAACAGCACTAACGACGAAGTTGAGGTCAAACAAAGTTAATGAGGCTGCATAGGCTCCTCTCGATGGGAAAATGGGGATGATATAGGCGAATAACAGAAGAAGGACTACTGCTACGATATAATATGGGACTTGAGAGAATATCAAGGAGAAGGTGAAGAAAAAGTTGTCGAATCTCGTTCCACGCTTCCATCCAACTATCACGCCTAACAATAAGCCCAATACCCAGGACAACAGCGTTGTGATAGTGAGTAGTATTATTGTCCACGGTAGATGCCGTATTATTAGCTCCTGTGCGGGAGATGGGAACGCCATGAATGAAGGGCCGAGGTCAAGTTCGAAAATCAGCCTCCTCAGAAAAGTCAGATATTGCGTAAAGATATCTTGGTTAAGGCCGAACATCTCCTCGAATAACTGTATAGCCCTGTCTCCTATTGGTTCAAAGCCATAACGCGAGCGCAACATGTAAACGTATGCGCGAATTGGGTTACCTGGAATGAGTCTCAATATGAAAAAGACTGCTGTAAAAGATAGGAAAAGTGTGATAAGGTAACTTGCTATTTTCTTTATTATATATTTTCGGACACTTGAACGTTCGAGCGACATCCTAAAGAAGAAGAGCCGCGCTTGATATATAAGTCTTAACCTATACTCAACTACAAGGACGATAAATCAGTTTTAGTGCAATTACCAAAACTTTGCGTTCATCATTCTTGGTGCAATTTGAACGCTACGCGAATGAATAAATATCCGAGTTCTCTCTCTATTTATGGTTAACCAGAATTGCTTGAAGTACAAGACCTCAGAGTCTACTACAAATCAATACTAGGTGACTATAAGTCTGTCGACGGCGTATCCCTTTCGGTCAACAGAGGAGAGATATTTGGAATCGCCGGCGAATCCGGGTGTGGAAAGTCTACACTGGTGGACGGAGTTCTTCGCCTCATCAGGCCTCCCGGCTACATAAAGTCCGGGAAGGTTTTGTTTGAAGGTGTGGATCTGCTCTCTCTTGATGAGAGCGGGCTGAACAAAATCAGATGGAGCAAAATCTCGTATATTCCTCAGGGGTCCATGAACTCTTTAAACCCAGTCTTGACGATTGAGGAGCAGGCTACTGATACGCTTATTGAGCATTCAAACTTAACGAAGAATGATGCTAAAAAAGCCATAGAGGAGAAGCTTAGAGTAGTGGGGTTGCCTAGAGAGGTTTTGCGCTCTTACCCCCATGAGCTGAGTGGGGGTATGAGGCAGAGAGTCATTATCGCGATAGCGATAGCTCTCAATCCCAGTCTTGTTGTAGCTGACGAGCCTATAACTGCTCTTGACGTAGTAGTCCAGAAATCCCTTCTTAGCCTTCTAAAAGAGCTTCGAGACAAATATGGAGTTACGCTGATATTCGTATCACATGATATGGCCGCGCACGCTCAGCTTGTCGATAAACTAGCTATAATGTACGCGGGGAAGGTGGTCGAGATCGCTTCCACACAGGATATTTTCTATAACCCGCTACACCCGTATACAAAACTACTAATTGCCTCCATTCCTAGATTAGAGAAAAAGGAGATCAAGGGTATACCCGGAATCGCCCCGAGCCCACTGAATTGGCCCAAGGGCTGTCGTTTCCACACGAGATGCCCATGGGCCATGGAGGTTTGTTCCACTATCGAGCCTGAGATGTTGAAAGTGAATGGGGGGAGAATGGTTGCATGCCACCTATACCAGAACGGAGGCGAGAAATATTGACCGACCATTTATTGAAATTTGATAATGTCTCCGTGATTTTTAGGATTGGTGGTGGCCTAGGTCTGTTCGGGTCAGAGAGGGTTGTTGCCTTGAAAGATGTCTCGTTTGATATTCCTGATAAGCCGGGAATTTCGGCTTTAGTGGGTGAAAGCGGTAGTGGAAAGACCACTATAGCCCGCCTTATCATGGGTCTGCTAAGACCTACTTCAGGCACAGTCCTCTACAAGGGGAAAGAAATCCGAGAGTGGGTAGAGACTGATAAGGAGAGGTTTAGACGTGAAGTTCAGACCGTATTTCAAGACCCTTATGGAATTTATAATCCATATTACAAAGTTGACCGGGTCCTGTATCTCGCGCTCCAAAAGCTGCTACATGTCAATGACTCTGGACAGGCTACTTCAATGATCATAGACGCTATGAAGACTCTCGGCATGAGGCCTGAGGAAGTTCTTGGGCGATATCCTCACCAGCTTAGCGGAGGTGAGAGGCAGAGGTTGATGCTTGTTCTCTCACTTCTAATTAAGCCCCGCCTTCTTATCGCGGATGAGCCGGTCTCCATGATAGATGCTTCTCTTAGGGCGATATTTCTCGAGAATCTATTGGATCTGAAGAACAAGATTGGTATATCGTGCCTTTACATTACCCATGATCTTATTACAGCTAATTACGTTGCCGACGAGGTCCTTGTTTTATGTCATGGTAGGCTGGTTGAGGCCGGGAGGGGTGAGGAGGTTATAAGGGAGCCACTTCACCCATATACGCGGCTTTTAGTCGACTCTATGCTCCTCCCAGATCCTCGTGCGAGGGCGTCAATTGGAGCGTCACTTATAGACGTACGTAAGTTAAGTGAACTGAAGCCAGAGAAGGGGTGCGTTTTCAGATACCGCTGTCCTTATGCCATGAAAATCTGTGAAGAGAGGGAGCCTTTATTGATTGAGGCAGGTGGGACTAGGCGGGTTGCTTGTTATCTCTACGAGGGTCAAGCTGTTTAGTTAAGAGGGGAATGAATTTAAGCCGTAGGATTTTTTGTTTTAGTTCCGTAAGTTTATATATGTTGAGCTGAGCAAGTAGATACACTATGGTGACTTTTAGGCGATTTGAAGGGAACCCTATAGTAATGCCGGACAATAGGCCTTGGCGCTCACTGTGTACTTTCAACCCGGGGGTCGTTGAGCTCAAGGGTGTCGTGTATATTCTTTTTAGGGCAATGTCAGCAGACATGACATCTTCCATAGGTTTAGCTATAAGTAAAGATGGGCTGCACGTGGAGGAGGTGCTAGAGGAGCCGGTGTATGTTCCGCGTGAAGATTTTGAGATGAAGCTTAAGCCTGGGCATTCTGGATGCGAGGACCCACGCCTTGTAATTATTGATGATCGAGTGTTAATGTTTTACACCGCTTATGATGGTGTGCATGAACCGAGGGTAGCGCTGACTTGGATATTCGTGGATGAATTTCTCGAATTCAGTTGGAGATGGGCGCGTCCCAAGATCATATCACCACATGGGATTGACGACAAAGATGCATGTATAATTCCACGAAGGTTCGATAAGGGGTTCTTCTACATACACAGGGCAGGTGGCATAAATATGGTTTATGACCATCTTCCCGATTTGGATGATGTAGATGTAAACCAGCTCCGATGTCTTCATCTCTTAGGGCCTAGGCAAAATTATTGGGACAGTAAAAAGGTGGGGCTAGCTTCACCTCCACTAAAAATAGATTATGGGTGGCTCACTTTCTATCATGGTGTTTCAGATAGTAATGTGTATATGGTGGGTGCCGTGATTCTACACCATGATGACCCATCTAAGGTATTGTGTAGAACAACCGAGCCATTATTGTCTCCTGAGGCTTGGTATGAGAAAAGTGGTTATGTTGATAACGTAGTTTTCCCATGCGGTGCGCTTATTCGCGACGACAATGTTTACTTATATTATGGCGGAGCGGATAAATATGTCTGTGTTGCCATGGCTCCCCTTTCTTACATCCTAGAATCTTTAGGAGTCAAACAATAAATTTATGACTAAATCGGTCAAATTGTTATGATTCTTCCATACTTCGCAGATTCGTAGGCGGCCTCTATTATCCGCATTACGTGGTGGCCTTCCTCCGGCGTTCCTATTGGTGTCGTGTCGTTTACTATGCAGTTTATAAAGTGTCTGTGTGTATGCTGTGGTTCTTTCTCTTTCGGCATGTTTGGGTAGGCCCATCCGGAGGGCTCTTTGAAGATTGCGATGTCGTATCCGAGATAGTTTAGATGTATCGTTCCCTTGGTGCCGTATAGTGATGTCGTGTTTTGACCCGGCGTTTGGGTCCAGCTTGACTCAGCCACGGCTATGACGCCGCTCTCCATCTCGATCAGAACCGCGTTGTTGTCATCCACTTCGGACGACTTGTCCAGAGTTGCTACGAGTGCCGATACTTTTTTCGCCCTTCCCAGCAGGTAGACGAGCCTAGTGAGAGAGTATACCCCTAAGTCGAGTAGTACGCCACCTTGTGCCTTCTCAGCGCTGAAGAACCAGACATTCACCTCCTCGCCGAACATTTGTGCCACTTCTTGCATGTATTTCTCTGGGCCTCCATGAGACGTCCGTGCCTCCGCCATACAGACTTTCCCGATTTCACCATTTCTTAACACCGACTTAACATGGTCATAAATTGGAGTATCATAGTACACAAATGGCAATACCATTACTTTAAGGTCTGGATTTTTTCGCGCCTCTTCCACAATCCAGGCGGAGTCCCTGCTGTTAGTTGTCATGGGCTTCTGAATCATGACATGTTTATGATTCTTTATCGCTTCCACGGTTATCTGTGCATGTGTCGGGTGGGGCGTAGCGACAATTACGGCGTCTATGTCTTCTCTCATTAACATCTCTCTGTAATCCGTATAGCAGTGTCTGATGCTAAATCGCTCCGACGTCATCCTTGCGCGTTCTCGGTTGATGTCAGCGACGGCCACGACTTCAGCTTCTTCGATTTTAGTCAGCTCAGGTATGTGAAAATGGTTCGATATGCCTCCTGCGCCTATTATCCCAAATCGGACCTTCTTCACAGACTAACTATATCTAGAGCGGTAAATTTATGGTTGTCCCACGTTCGATGGATTGTAGCCCCGCTTCGAGGACTTCCTGAACATCCCTGTTGAACTTTGCACTTAGCGGCGCCTCTATTTCACCGTCATTAAGGATTTTCTCGACGAGATATTCTGGGCCGTTTCTGCGTCCTTTGGGAGGTGGCGGAGGTGTCAGGACGTCACTTAACAAGTCTTTGAATCCTCCTAGACCTCTGACTTGGTGTACTTGAAGTTGCCCTTCCTCCGTGACGACTATTGTTCCCTCGGAGCCGTTGATGATGGGCCCGTGTATCGGATATGGCCCCACTTGGGACCAGCACGCCTCGGCCATTCCGATCGCGTCGTCGAACTCCATAACTAATATGGCGTTATCCTCTACGGGGATGTATTTGCGGACGAGGTTTTTGGCGGTAGCAAAAACTCTGAGGGGCCTTTTCTCGAGGAACCAGAGGGCGATGTTCACACCGTAGCAGCAGTAGTCCATCAGCGCGCCGGCCCCGTTAAGCTCCTTGTTGTATAGCCACTCGTAGAAGTAGGGAGAGCATCCCACCTCTTTGGGTCCTGCGTGAGCTCCACGGAACCTGATGTGGAATATTCGGCCTATTCTTCCCTCTTTGACGAGCTGGAGTGAGTGTTGGATGGCGGGGTTCCAAGTTGTCGGGTAGTTCACCATGACTTTTACTCCATGACGCCTTGAAGCCCTCAAAATCCTGTCGGCTTGAGAGAGATTTGCGGACATGGGCTTTTCCATTATCACGTGGACGCCACGCTCGGCCGCGAGCTCAACAACATCGGCGTGTCTCGCGTTCTCGTTGCAGACTAGGGCGATGTCCAGCTCCTCTCTCTTGAACATCTCAGCGTAGCTATAATAGATGTTTCGGACGGCGTATAGGTTTGAGACTCTTTCCAGCAAGGGTTTGTTCGGGTCGGCAGCCGCAGATATCACGACGTTCTCGAGCTGGCTGAACTGGTGCAGGAGGCCCCAAACATGATCGTGGACGAGCCCGGCAACTCCGAGTCGGAGATGTTGAGACACCAGAGAGGCATCTAAGCGCCAATCTTAATAGTTTTCAGCAGGCGTGGGACTGGGTTGGCTCTAATATTTGAATGAGCCTTCTGGAGGCCAGATGGCTGGCACTCTGCCGGATGGATAGGTTTGCTTTAGCCACTCTATGAACTCCTTTATGCGCTGAACTGCTGTCTCGACTATGACCTCGCCTTTCTTGACCGTGGCCTTAGTCGGGTCTCCCACGGCTCCCTTAGGATAATACTCAATCTCCATAAACTGTGAGATGTCGTACCATCCGAATGGTCTGCCGTAAACGTTGCCGGCCTTGTCGGCCCATTTCTCGGGGATTACAGCGGCCATTCTCTCTGCCTTTGCCTCCTCGAACTTCTCCGGATAAACCAAGTGTGGCACTATATACCATGTGACTGAGGTTTCGACCTCGTCAGCGTGTATGAAGGGCGTCTCTATCCTGTGTCCAGGTGCGAGCTCCGTGCCTACCTTGAGTATGTCGCGGACCCACGCCCACCAGCTTGTGACAAGAATGAGGGCGTGAACAGCCTCCTCTATGATGGCGTCGTCCTTCACAATCGGGAGCACGTACTCCTGGCCGTGGGAGTTGAAGATAATTATCTTCTTAAAGCCCGTGTTGCTGAGCCACTTGACCACAGAGGTGACGTAGCCAATGTATGCAGTCTTCTTCACCGGAATGGTTCCGAACATGCCGTGGTGGTGGGAGGGGTGGCTGCCGTAAAAGATGGGCGGAGCTATCGATACTCCTGTCTCATAGGCCACTCTCTCGGCGATGTATGTGCCGATATACACGTCCTCGCCGATGGGTGCTTGAGGTCCGTGATTCTCCACAGCGCCGCATGGAAGGAAGATGATATCCGTCTCCAGCAGCCTCTCACGGAGCTCAGAGGTGCTCATCTGGTCGATGTAGATTTTCTTCCCGAATCTGTTGAGCGAGACTATGCCAAATCGTGCCTTGAAATTTAGCGACATATGCGACATCTGGGCCGACCCACTTAAATATCTTAACACCATCCGAGCACCTGCACAAGGACCTATGCGCGTGGGTTCACACCCCACTCCGTAAAAATAAATCCCGGTCTATAATTGGATACTTCATGACCCGTCAAATAGCGGCGGTGCTAGAGGCAGATTTCAGACCTAGGCCGGGCTACAGGCTTTCAGGGGAGGAGGAAAGGACTCGTAGAGTCGTCAACGGAAGTCGTGTCTGGCGTGCCCCGCGGGTTGAGATAAGGGAGATTGATCTTCCCCGCCCGGGTAGAGGGGAGGTTCTCATTAAACTGGGGGCGGTGGGGATCTGCGGCTCAGACCTGCACATGGTTGAGATGGATGGCGAAGGCTACATGCTTTACCCCGGGTTGACGCGACTCCCCGTGGTCCCGGGGCATGAGCTCTCAGGCGTGGTCGATAGCGTAGGTGAAGGTGTAGAGGACCTGAAGCCGGGCGACTTAGTTGTCGTCGAGGAAATGTGGTACTGCGGGAGATGCGACGCCTGCAGAACCTCCTACTTCAACCAGTGCTACGGGCTGGAGGAGATGGGGTTCACGGTGAACGGCGGCATGGAAGAGTACATGGTCGCCGAAGCCAAGTATGTCTGGAAGATAAACGGCTTCCTCGACATCTATGGGAGCGAGGAGAAGGCTTTAGAGGCCGGCTCACTCGTCGAGCCACTCTGCGTAAACTACAACGCGATATTCGTGAGGGCGGGTAACTACAGACCTGGCTGCAACGCGGTAGTCTGGGGTGCCGGGCCAATAGGGCTCGGCGCCGTGGCCCTGCTAAAAGCCTCCGGAGCTGCCAAGATAATCGTTTTCGAGCCTGTCGATGCTCGGAGAGAAATGGCTAAGAGAATGGGCGCGACACACATCTTCGACCCCGTTGAACTTCAGTCTAAGGCTGTAAGGCCCTACGAGAAGATAATGGAGGTCACTGACGGTGCCGGAGCCGACTTACATGTCGAGGCCGCGGGCAGGCCCAGCAAGATACTTCCGGAGGTGGAACGCTCACTAGCAGTGGGTGGCTCGGTAGTCTGGATAGGCCGCGCAGACGAAGAGGCCTCTGTCTGGTTAGAGTATTTTCAGACACACGCCTCACAGATATACGGCTCGCAGGGCCACGCGGGGAACGCGGTATGGCCGCGAGTTATCAGAATGATTGAAAATGGAAGGCTCGACCCGACACCGATGATAACCGCAAGATTCGAGCTCGAAAATGTCTCAGGGGCCTTCCAAGCCCTTCGGGAGAGAGGGCACATCAAGGTAACGATTAAGCCTTGAAGAGACGCCACTTGAAGAGAAGCTTAAGAGCCGAGGCCCCCGCGCCCTTGAGGACCAGCGTCCTTCAGAAGCTTATCCTTTTCCATCCAAGAGACAACGTAGGTGTCGCAGTTCAAGACATAACCAAGGGCGAAGTACTGCTTGTGGGAAAAAAGTTGATTACGGCTAGGGATGCAATAATGCGCGGCCACAAAATAGCGGTCAAAGACATACCGAGGGGAGCAAACATAATTAAACTCGGGCTAAAAATCGGTAAAGCTAAGAGAAGAATAAGAACTGGAGAACACGTTCACATTCATAACGTGAAAAGCCTTTACGCGTGATTGGAAATATGCGCATTAAGGTTTATCCAAGGAGAGACTCCGTATTCAGATTTGGCATAAGGAATAAAGTTATAGTGGTGTCTGTCGGCGCATCAGCCAACCACGCAGTAAGGCAGATAGCGCGGAGAACCGGTTCTGCGGCACTAGTGCACGACAAGGGGACAGACGGTGAGCTGGGCGAAGACGCAGAGATAACCAAGCGGACAATCATCAACACGGTCCTTAACCCCAATGTCTATGGCGCCCTCCTCGTGGGGCTCGGAGACGAGAGATACAACGCTAACGATATTGCCTCCGAGCTGGAGAGGTTCAAGCATGTCTCATGGCTTCACGTGCAAGAGATCGGTGAGAGAACAACCATCACTAAGGGCGTGAGACTCATAAAGGAGCTAAAGAAGGAGGCCGCCGAATCCTCTACCAGACAGAGCAAAGACATTAGTGGTCTAACCGTGGGCGTCAAGTGCGGCGCTTCAGACTACACGAGCGTCTTCGCAAATGCGGTGGTTGGGTTGTTGGTGGATAGGGTCGTAAGCATGGGTGGTAGGATAGTTTTCACAGAGACGCCAGAGCTCATCGGGATGGAGAGTCACCTTTATAGAAGATGTATAAGCCGTGGAACAGCGAAAAAATTGAAAGCAGTTATTCAAGAGAACATTCGAGGAATCCTGAGCTACTCGCGAAGCTGGATAGGTGCACAGCCCAATTACGGAAACATCAGAGGAGGGATAACCACGATAGAGGAGAAGTCTGCAGGAGCGGTATTGAAGACAGGCACCTCAAAGATAATAGATGTGCTCCGATATGGAGAGAGAATAGAGAGGAGAGAACCTGGTGTATATTTCGTCGACGGACCTGGCTTCGATGTCCCCGCCATCACAGCTCTCGCAGCCTCAGGATGCCACGCGAAAATCTTCACCACTGGCTCCGGAGAGCCCATAGGCTCTCCAGTCTCACCAACCATCAAGGTCACAGCAAACAACAAAACATACAACATTATGAGGGACAACATGGACTTAGACTTGAGCCCTGCGCTCAGCGGAGTTCAGCTTAATGAACTTGCTGAGAAACTTTTCATCCTACTCAAAGAGACCGTTAATGGGAGGTTAACAGCCGCAGAACGAGCCGCCCATGAGGACTTCGCGATACTAAAAAACGGCCCGACACTTTAAACACAATGCACAAATCCACATGCCTATCGGCATAATACAGACGCTACGAACATGAAAACTAGCGAACCATAAAAACCTGTGTGAAATTCAAGAAAAGAAAATCGTAGAGTCAGTCTGCCTCAATGAGAAGGGACTTCTCTCCTAAAAAGAAGAGCCTCGTCTCGTTCGGACCCATCACAACCTTAAACTCACTCACGTCCCGTGCGACATACTTCTCCGAGATGAGGTCGTAGACATGAGTTGTTCTTGGCAACCTGATTGTCTTTGTTCCCGGCTTTCTAGAGTGTATGGACAGGAAATATTGGTTGGCATAGACCACGTCGTTGTCTTCGCTGTAGATGTGAACACCGGCGTATTTCGCTATGTTTCTGAGAATCGAAACAGGCACCTTCGGAGCCGCGAAGTATATTGACCTCCAATCAGCCATCTCCTTCACGCAGAATCCTGGCCACTCCTCACCTGTATTCCAGTGCTGATGCACAAGAAGTCTACCCAAGACTCTGACGCTTGGGTCGAGGGTATAGAAGAGCGGGCCGATGCCTGTCGCGGTTCCGAAAGTCGTCACTGGTAGATTCTGCGTAATTGGGTGCTCGAAATCTGTTACAGTGATGAATGTGGGCATTAGCCCTTCAAAGAATGCTTTAACTTCATACACTCCAATCTTCATCCCAGTGAGCTCTTCCATCGCCTCGTTCAAGAATCCATCCTCGCTCAGGAAGCCGGGACAGAGCATCCAAACAACCGTCTTCCCGCTCCTCTGAACTCGCTCCCGAATTACTCTTCTCTCCTCCTTGGTTAGATAGAATGTGTCTAAGAATATGTAGAGCTTATACTCAGGCATTTTCGGGTCTGCCAACGCGTCGTGTAAGTAGATGTCTATTCTCGTGCCGATTCTGTAGAGCTCGTGTATGAGCTGGTCGAAGACAAGTGGTTTAAGAAGCTCTGTCCCGAGCTTTAGATGGAATGGTGTCTCAGCGTCAATAATCACAGCCACCCCGTCACCTTTATTGGGCCTGTTTAGCTTCAAGCTCGCCTCCCCTATCCTCTTCAACTTAGATATCAGCTTCAGAATCTCAGGATTATCGTACCAGCCGGCCTCGGGCCAGAGGTCCATCCACCATAACCCCACGCCCCTGACCAGATTGTGCGCGAAATCCCTCTTGTGAATCTCGAGCGTCTCTTTCAGCGTCTTCGCAAGACGGTGCCTCCACATGTAGGGGAAGTGGTCGCACTCAGTTAGCCAGAGCTTTCCATAAAGCTTGACCATATCAACAGGAGCTTGGAGGCCGTCAACACCACCGGGACCTCTATCATGATACTGATAAGGCGAGCAGAGAAAATCGATGTCAGGAGACTTAAGCACCTTCATTAAGGCGTTATGTCCCCAATGCTGAGGATAGTATGGGAAGCCCGTTTGGTTAAGCAGGTAGCCGTAAAAGGCACCGGCAAGATGGTCTCGAGTCGTCTCCTTAACAACCCTACAGAAATATAAGAGCGCGTCGGCGGTAGTCTCTGAGAGGAACTGATAGAAGTCTGCAACCGCAGCGTTTCGGCCAGGGTCCCTAAATAATCCCAAGTCCCTAGACAACCTTTCCTCCTTGCCCGGTATGGTGACAGTATCGAATTCGACATTTTTCCTCCCCCATCGCTCACGTAACAACCCGACATCATTTCTATACTTGCCCCTCAGCCATTCCCTGAATGCATGAAGCGTCGGCCTGCTGAAGTCTGGGAGTTTTCTCGTCCAGTAAAACCATTCGTTCACACCACCTGTTACATGAAATCCGATAAAGTGCTCCGCATAGGGACCTTCAAGCGCATGTTTTATCAGATTTTTAAGGGCCCTTCCAGCCTCCTCCCTCCAAACATTGGATGCTAAGGAAACCCCCTCCCTCTCCCCGTCATCATAAACATTCATCTCCTCTGGATGGAGGTCATACCACCAGCTCGGCGGGGAGACAGCTAAGCGTGGAAAAAGATAACAATCTTTGTCAGCATTAACGAATGTCTCTACCTCCTTATCAAAACTTGTGTAGTCGTAGGAGTCTGGACCAATCCAGCCCAAATCCTTTGCGTGACTAATTACATCACTCCAGCCCCAAGTATATAGATGTACACCAACGTCTCTGAACTCTTCAATGTAGGTCTTAATGGGCACAGGGTGAAAATACGCAAAAGGCGGATAAGGCACACCGTTAATGAAGAGCGTTGGCGCTCCATTATGTTCCTTAACTTCAGCGCGGGTCATAATCTCGACGTATAGGGTTACATTATTTGATACTTATAGGTTTCTATGAAAAGGAATCAATATAACTTAAACCCTATTACTCCAAATCATTGTAAATTTTGCCAAGAGGCACGAAACTAAAACTACACGATTTTGTAGAAGAAGTGAAAATAAAAAATGTTTGGGTGCTTTACTTGGCCCTTCTTCTAGCCACCAATCCAGCTGCAATACCCACGACGCCAATAACTATCGCCGCGGCAACCGCCGGCAAGACCCAACCTGGCACCACTTCCACAGGCACCTCCCTCGTAACCTCTCTCTCTATTGTTCTAGCCACAGTCTGCACCACAGTCTCACCTCTCACAACAGTAGTCACGACCTCCTGAGTCACTACGCGCGTCACTTCCCTCGGGCCTGGTGGTGGGGCCACGGGTGGTGCCGGTTTCAGCTCAAATAGTATGAAGATTAGTTGTGGCCACCAGTTATAAGGAATTATGTACATATTGTCTGTTGTCGGCCACCCAACCCAATACTTAGTTC
The DNA here is from genome assembly GCA_025059595.1 of Candidatus Calditenuaceae archaeon. Taxonomy (GTDB): domain Archaea; phylum Thermoproteota; class Nitrososphaeria_A; order Caldarchaeales; family Calditenuaceae; genus HRBIN02. The sequence continues at coordinate 14,101 of JANXDI010000021.1, forward strand.
CGAAGACCGGGTGAAAGACCTTCTCGACCACCGGCAGATACGGGAGCTCCCTTAGGAACATCTCCACGATTTCCCGATAAAGGGGCTCGTTCGCGGGGTCTTCAGGATCACGAGCTTCTAAGATTTTAACGATCTCGTCGAGCCTAGGATTACAGAATTGTTTACCGCACTCAGCTCCACGGATAGCGCTAAAGTGCGCTAAGGCACCGTGATAGATGTCGCCTGATATCCACATATTGTGTGGAAGGTGAGAGACCTCTACATCTATCCAGAAGTTCCCCGTTCGCCTCATCTCCTCCCTAGCGGCAAGAGAAGGTGTGATGACAGCCGCTTCTATACCAAATCTATTAAGGTCGTCCGCCAGCACGTTAGCTATAAGGTTTTCAACACTTGGTGGGCCCCAAGTAGTTATCGTGAACGAGAGTCTAGTTCCATTAGGTGTTACCCAAATTCCATCAGGACCCCTCCTGAATCCAAGGCCGGTAAGTATCTCCTCTGCCTTGGCAGGATTATACTCTATCTTGTATCTGTCATAAATGTCTTTGTATTCGTATCTCTTCAATGCCCCCCAGTCTGCATGCATATAGTAAGCAGGCTTGCCCTCTAAGGCCACGGGATAGAGTCTGGCCACCTTCTCTTTATTGGTGAGATATGCAATAGCCCATCTGACCTCTCTGAGACTAAGCGGGTACCTCGCCATGTTAAACTGTATTCCGAAAGGAACTGGGTCTGGGAATGGCGCCTCCACCATCGGAACTCCTGCCCCCTTGGCTGTCCTTATCATGTCCACCGTGAAGAGGAATGGAATAGGCGAGTCTACATCACCCCTGAGGAAGTCTGCTAAGTTTACATCCGCCGGTGGGGCTCGTCTCCAGACAACATACTTAGGACCTGGAAACTTCCCATGAACGGTCTTGCCCCAGTAGTCCTCATCCCGCTCCCAGACAAACATCTTTAAGTCTGGGAAGACTTTCCACAGCTTATACGGACCTGTCTCGACGGGAGGCCAGTTCGCGAACTTTAATGGGTCCTGTCCCTCCCAAATATGCTTGGGTCTAACCCATTCGCCGTTTGGACCCCACATCCTGAATACATGGTGGAAACGAGGGTTCGGATCCTTGAGCTTAAACTCTACAGTTAATTTATCGACCGCGCGGGCTGACTCAACGTTTAACCCGATGTAGCGCTGGGGGAAATGTTGCTTTTGAAAGTTCACACTAAATACTATGTCTTCTGCGGTGTACGGGACTCCGTCATTCCACTTTACACCGTCTCTTATCTTGAGAATGAAGGTCCTGAAGTTGTCCTTATATTCCCATCCACTGATACGCCACAATATGTATTCACCTGTGATGTAGTTGATGTACCAGTCCCATTCGACCACGTTTTGATGCCAACCCGAGCCCCACTGAGTCCCTCCGGGTATGAATGGGTTAGCTTTATCAAAAACCGCAGGGTCTACATCGGTTTCGACGATGACGGCCTGCTCCCTCGGGACTGGAAGCCAAGCGGGCTGCTGGGCCTCAGCAACATTGAGAGAAGATAGCAGCGATATCAACAGAAAAGCAGATTGTATAGCTGCAGGCGCTATTTTTTTCATTTTCCTCAAGGTAGTTATCATATAAGACACATATAAATCTTTATATTCATCAATATAAAGTGATATCACCTAAATTCATTAACAAGACAAATACTACTGTGTTATTTCTTTTGGCCCGAGGTTTATTTTTGTTAGGTAGAGGTTTTCGTCGGGGCCTGGTGTGAGGTAGATTTTGTCTGGGTATAGGATTGAGAGTTTGTTTATTGTGTCTCGGACCATCGTTGGTGTTGCTATTTGATTGTTTTCGAGAAGTCTTACGCAGACGGTCATCTCGAGGAGGCTGACTTTTACCGGTCCTTCCAGCCAAGTGGACATGATATTGAATGTTTGGACGAGCTCCCGGTTTAGTGCTTCTCTGGATGGTCTGCCTGTGTAGGGGATGAATAGTGGCGCGATTGTTGTGAAGATGTTTTCGCGGAGCTTTGATGGGGGGTATGTGAGGGCCTTGTTTAGCGTTTCTTTGTGGCTGAGTATCTGGTCTGAGACGGCGTATCGGCCGCGTCTGACTCTGTTGAGTATACCGAGGTCGACGAGCCACTCGAGCCTGGGTGGAACGACGTGTCTATACTTTGCGTAGAGGCTGCTTCTTATCCAGTGGGCCTTTGTTGCGTATTTCATTCTCTCCTCTCTGAACCTCTTCGCCATCTCTATTTTTGAGAGAATTTCCTTCTGGGCTTTTTTCCCCACAGCGGCTAAGAGGGAGGTCAGGGCTTGGGGGTATAGCTCTTCCATGACGTGGTTCATGGCTTCTGTTCTTGTGAAGACTTCGCGCTCGAGTGTCCACTTGATTATGCCGGGGAGAATCAGGTAGTCTTGGGTTAGCAGGAGCCAGAGGAAGAAGACTTTGTCAACAGGTCTGAGTGTGAGCAGGTCTATAAGCGATAATTTTGTCTCGCCTTTGAGGAAGGCTTCTATCGGAGAGAGGCTCCGGGTGAAGGCGTAGATTGTCCCGTTCTCACCTAGCTTAAGTGTTTGGCGGCTGATGAGGTCGAGGTTAAGGGCGAATGAGACATAGTTTCGGGCGGCCACGGAGCTCCGGATTAGGCCGGTGATGTCTGGGTGCGCGTGGGGCTCTTGCCCAAGCCTTTTTAGACTCTCCTCTAAGATTGCGGCGACGAAGCTCGGAGATATGTGCTCGCCGGGAGTCTCGGTTTTTGCCGCTCCGATTATGAGGCGGAGATATCCGAGCCTGCAGACCTCACCGTGTGTCTCAAGTATCAAGGGGAAACGACCCCTTTCAAAAACTCATCGCCGCTCCAAGAAATATTCACCCTGTTCTCCGATGCGCTCCCTTTCTCTAGCTCGAGTATTACTTCGCCGCTCACGCCCTGCTTTGCATCGAGATACATCAAATACTTATTCTCCTTGGGAATGTTGTCATAGACAATCCGCCTAACCTCGAAGCCAGTTCTGACGGCGAGGGGTTCAACAAACTCTCCGAGGTCTATCACGTGGCCGTTTTTTCTGACTACTCCGAGCACGACGACGCAGGCCTTGTTCCATTTGAGCACCCTATATGCTTCGCGGAGAAACTCCTCCATGAATGTTGCAAATTTTTCGAGGGAGTTTGAGTGGAAGAGTTTTGATGCCACGTTTTTGTAGTTGTGTCCGAGGAACCAGAGTCTGAGCCAGTTGTCCCATGCGTAGGTCTGCATGTTGAGGTAGGGAGGTGAGGTTATGATGAAGTCTACGGACTCGCTTGGAAGTGGAAGGCGCCTCGCGTCTGTGCCGTATGCCTCTCCGTCTAGAAGGTGCTCGTGGTTCTGGAGGACTCTCTGAGCCTTGGCTAGTAGGCATTTGATGATGTCTCTGCGGGGTTTTTTTAGTCTCAGAATTTTTGTTGATTTGGCCACGTATCCTGGAGACATGGAGAAGGAGTGTGAGCATTTTATCGAGAGGCTTTGAGAGCTTGAGCCGTGCAGAATTCCCAAGATGAGGGCTTTGATAAACATGCCTGTTCTGGAGTTGTCCTCCCTAAGTAATTCGCGGGCGGCTAGAATCTGTCTGAGTGTCGCTCGGTGGTAAAATACTTTGACCTCTTCGGGAACATCCAGTTCAACCCCCTTCTCAAGAACCGCCCTGTTCCTCGAGACCCACTCTAAGACCCGCCCATACGTGATGGGCTTAACCTTAGCGTGAGTGAGCACGTATGCCTCAGGAGCTAAATCGTTTCCTATGCCGAGGCGGCCAGTTCTACATGCTTCAAGAGGTGCAGTTCCCTTCCCTGAGAACGGGTCCAGCACCACATCGCCTGGTCTAGAGTATTTCTCTATGTAGTAGTATGCAAGGGCAGGTGGGAAGGAGCCTGTCCTTGAGCAGAGGCTGTGTAGTGAGGAGCCCCAGCCGTGGGGAGAATATTTCCAGCTTCCCTCTAGCTCCCAGCTTGTCACCTGGTTTAACTCGAGCATCTCGCGAGCGGTGCAACTCTCGCATCACCGTCTTTAACTCTTGATACGAATTGTATCGGTCAGACTATTTTATTATATCCGCCCGTAATATACTGAGAGTCTCTGAGGCGTCTGAGGGCGTGTCCCCTGCTTGATACTTTAGGCTGTCTGCTTGAATATCGGGAGAATTCCCAGGTATTCTACGTCCTCGAATACTCCGCCTTCTAGGAGGATTGCGGCTTTCTTGTGGACCTTGCCTCCAGCCATAACTACTAGCTTCTCTAGGGCTGAGAGAGTCTCCCTAGTGCTTACTATGTCGTCAACTATTCCTACGTTTTTGTCTTTGAGGTATGGGACGTAGCGCCCGTCGATGCAGAGTTTTATTGGAGCTTTGCTTGTTACGGGCTTGCACTCTGTGACGATTGGGTTAATCATGAAGGACTTCAGCTCTTTCCTTGCCACTATGTATCTCGGGTGGTCTAAAATCTTAGCTATTTCATGGACGAGGGGTATGCCTTTGCTTTCCGACGTCACGAGAATGTCGCTTCCCCTCAGCTTTTCGGAGAGCTTCTCCGCGCATTTGGAGATGAATTCTCTGTCGCCTAGGCTATCGAAGTAGGCTATCCAAGTGTCCTCGGAGACCTTCAGTAGCGGCAGCCTTCTCCTAATCCCCTCGACCTCTATCTCGTAGTATTCCCTGTTGTTGTATGGAAGGATTGCCTCCTTCACGTTTGATAGTGTCGATATAGCTTGGTTAAAAGTTTAGCAACCTTGGGGGTTGCTCTTGAACTCCGAGGCTCTCGGCGATATATCGGATTGTGTGCCTCACCTTCAGGCCGGTGAACTGTCTGAGCTGTTGAGCGCAGACGCTACTCTCAGTGGCAATCTCTTTACAGCCCGTCTCGAGAATCAGCTCCGCGACCCGCCGCCCAATCTCGGCGCTTATGAGGAAGCCTTCAGCGCCCTTTCTCATGCCCCACGTCCCAGCGATGCCGCAGCAGCCGTAGTCAATGTAGACGGCGCTGAGCCCGATTCTTTCAAGGAGCTTTTCTGAGGGCCTTTGCGGGGATATGAGCCTTGCGTGGCATGGGTGGTGGTAGAGGACTTTGGCTTGGGAGGACTGGTTTTGTTTTATGGGTTGTATTTGGGCCTCGCCGGCTAGTAGGCTTGTGAGTTCATGAGTAGACTCTGCTACTTTCTGTGAGGCCGGTGTGCCAAGTATCTTTGGGTATGCTTCTCTCAGACAGTAAGCGGCTGTGGGCTCGGTGCAAACTACTTTTACACCATCCTTGATGAGGTCTTTCAGCCGCTCGACGTTTGCGGCGGCGATTTTCTTAGCTTTGGTGAGGAAGCCGTATTGTATGGAGGGCATGCCTGAGCCATGCGTCTTTGGGACGGCGACCGAATATCCCAGGGCCTCCAGAACTCTGACTGTGAGGAGGCCTATGCTCCAGTCTATGTAGGCTGCATATGTGTCTGGGAAGTAGACTATGTCGGCACTCCGCTTTCTCTGATACTCTTCTCCAAGGACTTTGTAGAGGCTGCCTCCTCTGAACCTATGCATAAGCCTATGCCTGTCGATCCCGAGAAGATTCTCGAAGACTCTTCGAGAAAACCTGCTTCCTTGAAGCCAGTTGAATAAGCCGGGAAGGTGCGCCCCCAGCCTGGCGTAGAGTTCGTACATTGTCAGCATCCTCTCCCTCATGGTTCCGCCGCCCGAAGCGTGTTTTACCCACGATATCGCCATGGGGATGTCTATCTCTGCTGGACATGCGTGGTGGCAGAGGCTGCAGGAGACGCAGTATTTGGCGATTTTGGACGCCTCCTCAACCCCCTCAGTAATTGCTGTCCAAGGGACGCCCATGGGGCCCGTGTAGATTTCTCCGAAGACGTGGCCCCCGAGAATCCGGAAAGTTGGGCAGACGTCGAGGCAGGCTGCGCACCTGATACATCTTAACGCCTCTCTCAGCCATGGGTCTCGACTCGCGGCTAGACGGCCATTGTTCAGCAGCACTAAGTGGTATTCGGGGACTGAGGCGTGTCTGGACATGGAGCCGGGGCCGATTACGGTTATGTAGCTTGTGGCGTCGCGCCCGACAGCAGCGACCGGCAAGACCCTCAGTACATTGAATGCTTCTTCCCAGCTCTCAACTATCTTCTCCACTCCGGCAACGGAGACGAGAATTCTCGGCATGGTGGTGACGAGCCTCCCATTTCCCTCGTTGGTCACCAGAACAACATGACCGGTCTCGGCTACAACGAGATTTGCTCCCGTGATTCCCATCTCGGCTTGCTGGAAGCTGGTCCAGAGGTCTGTGCGGAAGAACCTAGTTATTGCCTCTGGTCGTGGAGGGACTGTTGCGCCTCTCTTCTCCTTTACAAGCCTTGCAATCTCTTCCCTGCTGAGGTGAACAGCGGGTGCGATGATGTGTGATGGCCTCTGGCCGGCAAGTTGGACGAGTCTCTCGCCCAGGTCTGTCTCCACGACTTCTATGCCTTGAGAGAGGAGGAGGCTGTTCAGCTCAATCTCCTCAGTAGTCATAGACTTGGACTTGATGACGTATCCGACCCCTCTACGCTTGGCCAGCTCGGCTATGTAACTCCGCGCATCCTCGGCAGTCTCGGCGACGTAAACCTGCCCCCCGGCCCGCCTGACCGACTCGACCGTCAAGGCTACAAGCCTCTCGAGATTATCGACCGTCTTCTGCCTAGATTCCACGAGCCGAGACAGGTAGCCAGCACCGAGCCCCTCGATGCCTTTTCTGCTTTTTTGAGACATAGTTAGCATGCTTCTCCATCGCGTCTCGACCTCCCACCTCTTCCCTAACGCCTGAAGGACTTTTGACTTATTCATCGAGCTCAAACCCCGCGACTACGCAGCCGCACGCCACAGGGCCGTGGACACCTACTACGTGTGTTAACTCGATGTCTGATGTGCTGCTTGGGCCCGAGATTATGGCCAGCCCAGCTGGCCTAGACTTCCTTATGAGGCTGGAAAGCTCCCAGTAGTCTGGGAGGACTTCGGACTCCTTGAGAAGCCCGACAGAGTATTCGGGTATCAGAGATGCGAGGTTTGCCTTCCAGTCGTCTATTATGACGAGCCCGCCTGTCTCCGCCACTCCTGCACGGGCTCTGAAGACACCTAGGGACCCGGCCCTCAGGTCTCCGAGCTTCTCCAAATCGGCCTCGCCCAAGACTTCGCAGGGGCTCTGCACGGAGAGGGCTCCGCGGAGCCTCTCAGCTAACCCCGCCGACACACCTCCTAGGACAATCTTACCCACACCCCAGCCAGTGGACCACTCGCTCAGCACGGAGAGAAGATCGTTATAGCTAGGGGTGTAGGCTACCTGGAATCCGTTTTCCTTGCACTTTGCTAAGAACCTTCGCGCTAGAGGGGTTGGGTTATTGCCTGTAGTCTCCTCTCTCATGGCGTGGGTCTTCAGCTCCTCAATCAGCGGAGCTCTTCGGAAAGGATATATACCTTCTCTGAGAATTCTGTTTCTGTTATGAAGTTAGGTATTTTCACTGTGCTTTTTAATGAGGAGCCGCTTGAGAAGGTTCTTAGACATGTCTCTGGGCTTGGTTATGAGGCCGTTGAGCTTGCAGCTTGGCGCTGGAGCAATCACCTGAACATCGAGAAGGTCCTGAACGGCGGCGCTCAGGAGGTTAAGAGACTGGTTGAGAAGTATAATCTCACGATATCTGGAATTTCTAATCACTTGGAGGGGCAGCTTATTCTCGGCCCTCACGACTCCTCGACAGATTCTTTCTTCAAGGGGGCGCCCGAGGAGAAGATAAAGTATGGTGTTGAGAGGATGAAGAAGACGGCTGAGGCTGCTAAGTTGCTTGACGTGAATGTTGTGAACGGTTTTATGGGTTGCCCGAACTGGGGCGCTTGGTATATCTTCCCGGCTGAGTATGAGAAGATTTACGAGGGTTATTTCACGCTATTCGCTGAGCGTTGGGGCGAGGTTCTTGACCACTTTGCCGCTAATGGTGTGAGGTTCGCCCACGAGGTTCATCCACAGGAGGTCGTCTACAACATCGAGACGGCGGAGCAGGCGATTAAGGCGATTAACGGGAAGAGGGAGTTTGGGTTTAACTTTGACCCCAGCCACCTCGTCTGGCAGCTTATTGACCCGGTCGTCTTCATCAAGAGGCTTGGCGATAGAATATATCACAGCCACGCAAAGGATGGTGAGCTCGTAAAGGAGAATCTTCCCGTCTCTGGCTCGATTCCGACCGGCTCCTGGATGAGGCCGACGAGGGGGTTCCGCTTCAGGATTCCGGGGTGGGGCGATGTTCCTTGGAAGAGGGTGATTACGGCCTTGGCCGAGGTCGGGTATGACCATGTTCTGAGCTATGAGCATGAGGACCCGGTCATGAGTAGGGAGGATGGTGTGGAGAAGACGGCCGCCTTCCTTAAGCCCCTACTGATTAAGAAGCGGCTCGAGAAGGTCTGGTGGTAGTTTAAGGTGGATTGGCGTGGTTAGGGAGATTGGCGTTGGGATGCTGGGCTACGCCTTCATGGGCAAGGCCCACACCAACGCATTCATCAAGATGCCGAGGATGATGCAGAGTGTCCCCGCAGTTCCTAAACTTGTCGCGATTTACGGGAGGACGCTGGAGCAGGTAAAGGCCGCTGCGGAGCGCTACGGCTACAAGCGATACTACACGGACTGGGGCCAGCTTGTTAGAGACCCTGAGGTCGAGCTGGTCGATAACGGGCTTCCCAACAACCTCCACAAGGACCCCTGCATCGAGGCGGCTGAGCGCGGCAGGCACGTCATTTGCGAGAAGCCGATGGCCTTGAACTCGAGGGAGGCGGAGGAGATGTATAGGGCCGTGGAGAGGGCTGGTGTCAAGCACATGGTCGCCTTCAACTACAGGTTCGTCCCAGCGGTCGTCCTCGCCAGGCGGCTCATCCAAGAGGGGGTAATTGGGAAGGTCCTCCAGTTCCGCGGCACTTATCTACAAGACTGGATTATGGACCCTTCCTTCCCGCTCATGTGGAGGCTCCGGAGGGAGGTGGCGGGTAGCGGTGCCCTCGGAGACCTCGGAGCACACGTCTTCGATTTGGCGCGATACTTGGTTGGTGAGGTCGAGGCTGTGATGGGTCTGGCGAAGACGTTTGTCGAGGAGAGGCCCCTCCCCGAGAATCCCACCCAGCGGGGGAAGGTTACTGTGGACGACGCCTTCATCTCGCTGGTAAAGTTTAGGAACGGTGCGATAGGCTCGGTCGAGGCGACTAGGTTTGGCGCGGGTTGCAAGAACCTCCTCCGCTTTGACGTTCACGGCACGGAGGGGACGCTGGTATTCAACTTGGAGAGGCTTAACGAGCTTGAGCTCTTCGAGAGGAAGGATACTGCTGAGACGCAGGGCTACAGGAGGATTCTGGTCACGGACCCCCTCCACCCTTACATAGCGAACTGGTGGCCCCCAGGCCACATAATTGGCTGGGAGCACACATTCGTACACGAAATTCACCATTTCATAGACTGCATCGTCAACGACAAGCCTGTCGCGCCGATGGGCGCAACATTTCTCGACGGCCTCAAGAACAACCAGATACTCGACGCCGTTCTGAGGTCTGCTGAGACCGGGCGGTGGGAGCGGATACCATAGCCTGGCTGAGCCTACTCCATGTCTGAGGGGGGGAGGCCCAGAGCCCTCCTGAGGAGAGGCTGACTCTCGGAGAGCCTTTCCCTATCTATCACTGTCTTAATCTCGCCACCCTCCATCAGCGCAATTCTATCTGCCAGCTCGTAGACGACTGCGGGGTTCTGCTCAACTATCAGGGCCGATGCGCCTCGGCCTCGGAGCTCCTTGACCGCCGCAACCATCCTCCAGATTATCTTGGGCATGAGGCCCGTTGCAGGCTCATCCATCACGAGTAGCCTGGGCCTAGACGCTAATGCGCGGGCGACCGCGAGCGTCTGCTGCTCGCCTCCACTCAGCTCACCTGCTCTCCTCCTTAGGAGGGGTTTCAACTCGGGGAATAGCCCAACCGCCTCCTCGACGGTTAGGCTGTTGAGTTTGTCGGCGATTTTGAGGTTCTCCTCGACGGTCAGTCGGGAGAAGACTCCGCGGTTTTGGGGGACGTAGCTCACCTTCAGAGAGGCTATATCGTGAGGGGGGTGGCCCGTAACGTCCATTCCATCGATGAAGATTTTCCCGCTCCAAGGCTTGATGTGGCCGACCACTGTTTTTAGGAGCGTGGTCTTGCCCGCGCCATTCTTCCCCAGTATCAGTATGATCTCTCCGCTCCTAACTTCGAGCGAGACGTTCTTGACAACCTCGAGCCAGCCGTAGCCCGACCTAAGGCCGCTAATCTCCAGCATCAGGCCCACCTGAGATAAGCCTCCTCAATCGCGAGGCCCACATCCCTCCCCCTCGCCGCTCCCACCGCCACAAACCTACCCAAATTCATCACGGCGACCCGCTCGGAGAGCGAGACGACGAAATCCACCCTGTGGTCTATGAGGACCACCGCGAGCTTCCCCGCCAGGCCCCGGAGAATCGAGGAGAGTGAGGCAACTTCGCCACCGGCGAGACCCTGAGTTGGCTCGTCCATCACTAGCAGCCTAGGTGAAGATAGTAGGGCCATGCCAATCTCCAGCAGCCTCATCTGCCCGTGCGATAGCTGTGAGGCCTTGAGACTAAGCAGTCCTCCGAGGCCGAGCCGCTCGGCGGTCTCGTGAAGCCCGTCCTCCGTGCCTCCTCCAAGGCCGCGGCTGCATGCTAGGCTCATGTTTTCGCGGACCGTTAGTGAGGGAAAGACCCGTGGAATCTGATGAGTGTGGGCAATTCCAAGCTCAGCCCTGCGCCTCCTCGAATACTTGGTGATATCCGAGTCTCTGAAGATTATTTGGCCTCTGTCTGGCCGGAGCGAGCCAACTATGACGCCGGCCAACGTGGACTTCCCAGCTCCGTTCGGGCCGATGACGCCGAGTATTTCTCCCTCCATGATCTCGATGGAGGCGTCGACTAGGGCTTGGACTCCTCCGAAGGACTTGGAGACCCTTCGAGCCGAGAGAAGAGGCCTATTCTTCACGGCCCCTCGACACCCCTAGAAGTCGGTAGACCCAGCCGAGCCTCCCGGTCGCAAAGGAGAAGGCCACCAGCCCCACACCCACAACCAGCACATGACCTCGGGGAAGACCCCTCGCCAAGTCCCCTAGGACGTTCACAAGCAGACATCCGAGGAATGGCCCCACCTGAACATAGGGGCCGCCCACGAGAGTCCAGAGGACCGGCTCGACAGAGTTGAATATTCCTACGTAGCCCGCTCCGACGTAGCTGTAGAGTAGGGCTTGAAGAGCCCCTGAGGCGCCGGACAGCACACCTGAGACGGAGAAGGCCGTCAGCTTGAGGAGCGAGGTGTTATAGCCGAGGGATTCAAGCTTCTCTTCATCATCTCTAAGGGCCAAGAAGAGCTTTCCGAGACGCGAGGCCGAGAGGAGAGACACACCAGCTACAGCGGCTGACAGGGTTAGAAGCGAGATGAAATATCTTGCATCAGCCTCAGCCATTAGAGGCCTGAACACTCCGACCAGCGTCGCCTCTCTCTCGAGGACAAGGCCCTGCTCACCGCCCGTAACCTCGTTGAAGTGTAGGGCTGCGAGGTATATCGTCTGAGAAGCTAGTAGAGTTGCTATCATCAAGTAAGGCCCACGGACGCGCGCTGCCAGTCCTCCCAGCAGGAGGGAGAGGGAGACGGCTGAGGCGATACCCGCGGCCAGAGCCATTAGAGGGTCTGGCGAAACATGAATTGTGTAGAGGCCCGCCCCATACATTCCGGCTGCGAAGAGGGCCGCGTGCCCGAGGCTCATAACCCCTATCATGTGAAAACAGACCGCGTATCCGTAAGAGTAGATGGAGAGGGTCATGATTCTCGCCGCGAGAGCCTTGGGATACTCGGGGAGAAGAGGATAGGCCGCCGCTAGTAGGAGCGGGATGACGAGTGGAGCCAAGTTAGAGAGCCTAGGCCTCAATACCGCCAGACACCTCGCGCAACGCCAAGCCTTCGGGCAATAATGTAAGAAAGGGCCAGAGCTAACGTAAGTACGCGCGCTAGCGTGGGCGCCAGCAGTAGGGCGGTCAGGCTCTCAAGAAGGCCGAGCGCCAAACCTGCAGCGATAGTCCCGCCAATCCGCCCAACACCACCCAAAACCACAACCACGAAGGAAACGACGAGAGCGTCAAGCCCCATCAGGAAGTGAATCTGCCTGATTGGGGAGGTTAAGGCCCCTGCGAGGCCAGCCAAGCCTCCGGAGAGAGCGAACCCGATAAGAATAACCCGTCCCGTGTCTATAGCCAGAGACTCAGCCATCAGTCTATTCTCCTGAGCGGCCCTCAAGAGAAGCCCGAGCCTACTCCGCTCAACCAAGACCCAAACAAGAAGCGCGAGGAGGAGGCAGGCGAGCCCCGCGAGAAGGTTGAAGCCAGAGTAGCTGAAGCCGGAGAATTCCAAGATGGGGTTTAGGGGTGCGGGGACTGAGCGGGGCGCAGGGCCAAGGATTCCGAGGGCCGTCTGCTGTAGTATCAGAAGCAGGCCAAAGGTGGCAAGGATTGTTTGGCCCGGCTCATGCCCAAACCTCTGAAGAATCAGGACATTAATTGCTACCGCCACGGCCGCTGTCAGAAGAGGGGCCAACAGCAGAGCGGAGGCGAAAGGGAGGGCGGCCTGGAACAGCAGCCAGCTGGTCATCGCGCCGAGCATATACAGCTCGCCATGAGTCAGATTAGCGATGTTCATTATTCCGAAAACTATCGTTAAGCCCAGCGCTACAAGTGCCATGACTGAGCCAGTAACCAGGCCGTCGAGTAAAGCCAGCCCCAGATTCTCGAGAGATGTCAAAGCCCTAAAAGAGAGGCTGCTTCGTGTAGTCGTTCGCGTGCTCGTATAGCGAGTCCTCGATCTTGGTCCTGTGAATCACGACCAGCCTACCGTTCCTCACCGTGGATATGAACTGGTGCCCGAAGGACTGATGGAGCCTTCCGTTAAAGAGCTTGTCGCCCTGAGGATGCCATAGGCCCTCGTTAAACCAGTCCATCTCCTCGAGAGAGTTTACGAAAAGCTCATAGTCCTCGCGCCTCGGCTCGCTGTAGCCACTCTGCTCCACAACCTCCTTAATCACGAAGAGAGTCTCCCACACTCCGAACATGTGGCTATACGCGGAGACACGCGAAGGGTCGGATTTGTCCGCACCGTTCTCGTCCACTCCCACCGACTCCCTGTAAAACCTGCTGTAAGGCGTGTCATACCCATCCGCATACCTCGGAAAGCCCTCCCAGAAATAAGTACCCTCGAGATACTCGAGGCCCGGCGCCGATAGCGGAACCGCTTCGATGGAGTCTATGAAGCCGAATAACTCTGGTCGGTCGCGCCCGAGGAAGACGCCAAGCTCTCTGACGAAAGTGAGCACATCTCCAACCATCACGTGGTAGAGAACGTCTATGTCCCTCGGAATCCGCGTGAAATATTTCGTGAAGCTCGTCTCCCCCGGCGGGATGGGAATCTTCTCGACGATTCTCGCCCCATACCTCTCGGCGGCTCTCGTGAGGGCGTCCCTGTGGTCGTGACCGAACGCATAGTCGGGGAAAATCATGGCGACCCTCCTGCCGAGATTCTCGAATATCCACTTAGCCACCGCGGTGACTTGGCCGGGCACATCTGTGATGCCTGGCTGGAAGCACCACCTGTTCAGCAGACCGAAAGGCACATGCGTCCCCTCGCTGACAGCGAAGTATGGCCTCTTCAGCTCACCGGCCCTTGGCCCCGAGGCCAGAACAACATCCGAGAATAGCGCCCCCAGAATGAAGTCGACGTTGTGGGCGAGGACAAGCCTCTCGACGACCTGCGCCCCCTTCGCAGGGCTAGTCTCGTCGTCCTCGGCTATGAGCTCAACAGGCCTCCCAGCAATACCTCCGGTGCGGTTGATGTAGCTGACAGCCGCGTTGGCGACCCTCTCATACCAGAAGCCGTATGGCGCGCCTATTCCTGTCCTGTGGACTTGAAATCCTATTCTAATCGGCTTAACACCGGCCTCCTTAACAGGAGGCGACCGCTCAGCCACGAGCCGCGAAGAGAAGTATCCAGCTACTCCACCAAGGCCCGCGGCGGCTCCGGCCACGATTCCTGTCTTGAGGAGGCTTGAAAGAGCGTACCGTCTATTCATCTGAAAGTAACTCGACTACGTCCCTCTATTATAGCTAACGAAACTGGCAAAAAATGATGTAAGGCTTGGAATCTCTGTAATTTTGACCGGTGTGCCGAAAATTGATAAGCCGCGCCACTCAGATACCGTCCAGAGAGGGATGAGCGTCATCGTTAAGATCGCAGGGAAGAGCTCCGCACTCAGGCACGAGGTTGAGGTTATCTTGGGCGAGCGGATAAAGGATGTAGCAGTCTATGAGTCCCTTGTAGGAGCTGAGCTGGGGAAGGGAGACATTCTCATAGTTGTCGGCGACGACAGAGATGTACTCCAAACCCTCCACACAGTCAGCCACATCGACGCGGCTGTCCTCGCAGTCAGCCGTGAAGCATCGCGAGGATTCCTCTCCCAAGTCATGCTCGAAGACCTCCCCGATGCCCTCGAGAAAATTAGAAGTGGACAGTTCAGCATGGAGGGAATAACCGCGCTCGAAGTCAGAATAGATGAGCATAACCCGGTCATAGCAATCAACGAGGCGGCCCTTTTCTCTCAGATAAGCGCGACTCTAGTCGAATATAGCCTCCATATTGATGGTGAGCTCCTCTGGAGAGACCTCGCCGACGGCCTAATCATATCCACACCCCTCGGCTCAAGCGGATATTCCCTCTCAGCCGGCGGCCCGCTAATACACCACGCAGCAAGGGCGCTCGCGATAGTTCCAGTCAACTCGATAGACATGACCCGGAGACCCCTCATCGTGGGAGACAAATCCCTGATTTCCGTGGAAAGTATCTCCTCAAGGGGAGGGGCCGAGGTCATCGTTGACGGGCTGCTCCGCATTCCTGTTGATGAGGGCTTAGTGGTTAAGGCTTTTGAGCCTCCAATCAAGTTGATCAGACTAAATGGACCCTCACCTATATTCAGCAAGATTGAGAAGAAGATACACCTCGCGGAGGAGCTTCTCGACACACCCCCTTCAGCCAAACTAATACTCAAGACGATAGAATACGAGGGGCCTCTCACATATTCCCAACTCCTCAAGAAGACGATGCTACCAGAAAGAACACTGCGCCACGCCCTCAACATTTTAGTCTCGAAGAGGCTTCTCGCGCGAAGACCACTCACAAGAGATGCGAGACAGAAGCTATATTATATCCCAGCCGGAGAATTAACTGGAGAACCGAGAGCATCCGAGTGAATGGTGTCTCGCGCGTGGGTTTAAGCATGATGAAGGAAAAGCAGGAGGGACTAAAGGCGTTCATGAGGCTATACCCTCAGGGCGTTACAGTGGTCACAACGAAGATTAACGGCAGGCCCTTCGGGATGACGGTCAGCTCGTTCACATCTGTCTCGATGGACCCCCCTCTCGTTATGATGGCGATAGATAGGTCGTCCAACACGCACAAAGCATTTATCGATTCTCAGATATTCGTGGTCCACCTCCTCTCCAGCGACCAAGCACAATTGAGCGAAATATTCGCCGGCAGGGCAAAGACGGAGAACAGATTCGAGGGCATCGGCTACGATGAGGGGGTGGGGGGCGTCCCAATACTCCGAGACGCACCGGCTCACCTAATCTGCCAGAAATACAAGGTTTACGAGGCTGGCGACCACGACCTAATCCTCTGCGAAATACTCGAAGTAGTCGTGAAGAGACGGGACTTCAAGCCACTCATATACAGGGACAGGGCCTATACAACCGTAGCAGGCTGAAGTAAAGGCTAAATCAACGCCCACTCGATGTTCTTGATGTGATGAGACCGACCTGCGCTGAGGGCCCAAGGCCCCGTGACGACCATGTCTCCTCTCTGAGAAGAGTAGGGTGTCGGTTGACTTGATTGTCCAGCTCTATGGTCAGCTCCGCGCGGAGGCACAAAGCCGGTTCATAGAGGTCCGCCTCGGCGGAAGAAAGCCCCTCAGAGAGGCCTTAAGCCTCCTTCCCCAGACCGTGAGACGCCACATCATAGACGAGACAGGAGAGATTAAACCAGGGTTCCTGATTCTCGTGAACGAAACCGACGCCCGCTCAGTCCATGGATATAACGTAGAGGTCTCGGACGATGATAGGATTGTTGTTGTCCCGATGATTCATGGCGGAAATTATTAGGTCAAGCTACGGGCCTTACAAATTCGCGGCAGCCCTCATAAACGGTCTGAGGCGGAGCCCCCTCGAGCTTCTCGCCGACTCTCAGCTGAGGAGTGTGCAGTTCTGCAGGCCAGAGGTCGTGGCGTCAGAGCGCCACCTAATAGCAGCCTTCGCCGCAGCAGCAACAACGACCCTCTCAGGCGTGGCTAGGTCAAGGCGCATCGAGGTAGAGTTCATCCTCAGGCTCTCCTGTCAGAGGCAGATACAGGACGCCCTCAGAGTAGCGGGCCTAACTGGAGAGGAGGAGAGTGTAGTCGCTGCCGCAATTACGGAGGGGGATGAGGACCCTGAGCAACTCCTCGTCGAGGCTTTGCAAATGCTCGGAGGCGTTGTCAAGCCGTTTGAGAGAACTGCTCCTCCTCAGAGGTTGATGGAGCTCTATGGCATAAGCGAGGCGCAGCTGGAGACGGTTCCAAGAACGGGCGGGATAGAGCCTCTGGAACTTCTGATAATTGAGAAAGTCGTATCGAGCTACGTCTCGTGAATAGCTGCCCGTCTACTCATACTTGTAGAGGGTCTGAACCTCGAAGTTCTCCGGCAGAACTCCCGTCCCCTTATAGTATTTGACGAGTCTATGGATTTTCGCCTCCACAAGCTGGAGCCTCTTCCTGTTGTAGCGGTCGGAGCGGTTTGCCTGGAGATGTATGTGCATTCTCCTGGCACGCTCTATCAGGTTTCTAAGGTCCTCAGGAATCTCCGGAGCCAGATTATTCGCCTTCAGTATTTGGAGCATCCTCTTACCCAGTATCGGTTTGACGAGAGGTATCCCGTGCTGGTCTCGGAGGATGACCCCTATTTGGCTGGGAGGCACGCCGCTCTTCGCATAATTCACAATAAGCGCCTCAACCTCATCCGGCGAGTAGGTAAGCCAAGGGGGAGGAAGCTTGCTTATCGGCCTTTTCGACCCAGCCCTTCCCCGCTTCCTCGCATGCATCCGTGCCAATCTAAACCACTTATGCCTAGCGGTGCCGTGTCTGATTTAAATCTAATCCCGCGTAGGGGCTTCTCAATAGACTTAAATGAGGCAGGAACAGGCTAAACAACTAGATGGATAAGAGAACTCTGGAGACCGTCGTTTATGTCGTATCCGTAATATCGTGGATTGCGAGCGGGCTCATACACTTTCCGCAGCTCGGGTGGAGCATATACAGCGACATAGTCAGCTTCTGGTATAGGCCTGAAAGCGGAGAACTGCTGAAGACTGGGGCTGCGCCATGCTTTCAATTCTTCTTCGAGTATCCACCCGCGTCATGCCTCTCAATCTTCGTCTCAGCACTCTTGGGCTCGGGTGACCTCGTGAGATACTATCAGGCCTTCTTTTATCTGAGCCTGCCAGCCTACATAGCAATCGCATGGTCCATCATACAAATATCTAGAATTAGCGGCTCGGGCTGGCTTGGCCTCGTGTTTATAGCCTCGCCAAGCCTCATAGTCTATGGAATCTACAACTTCGACCACTTCGCAGCCGCGGCAGCGGGCCTCGGCGTAGTCTTTCTCCTCAGAAAGAGATACTTTATCAGTGGCTTAATCGCTGGCTTCGGCTTTGCAATAAAGCTGTATACAGCCCTCCTGCTACCGATTGCTCTGCTTGAAACACGGGGGCGCGACAGAATAGTCTACCTTCTCGCATATACGCTAGCCGCCGCGCCGCTCTACGTTCTGCAGGAGGCCCTCAACCCAAACATGCTGGCCCGATTCATCGAGTATCATAGTGGCTGGGGGTTGGAGAACGCGTGGTATATCTGGATATTTCAGGACCAGTTCTCGCCTACCGCCAAGATGCTTGGCACACTTCTCGGAGCATTCCTTGTCATACAGGTCTCATTCGCCCGGGGCCCGATACTTCCGCGGATGCTGCTAGCTGTTTCCTCATGGCTTGTCATGTCTTACATCTTCACTCCCCAGATGGTTATCTGGCTCTTGCCATTTCTTCCCGCCGTATCGAGGGTCGCTCTTCCCTTCTGGCCAAGCCTCGAGATAAGCAACGTCGCGATAATCTTGACTTGGTTCGGCGACTACAACCCGGTCATGCCGCCGTCTCCGCCACAGATTATGGCCCTTATCCGAGCAGCCTCACTCGCAATTATAATATTGTCAGTCTATCGGAACACATTTAAAAAGGGGCAGAGAAGCGAGGGCCCCTAACCGCCCGCGGCTGAGCTATCTCTCTCGCTTCCCCTCTATGAACTCCTCTAACATTCTGCGCGCAACGTCGTCAGGATACTGTATTGGCGGGGACTTCATCAGATAGGCCGATGCGGAGACAAGTGCACCACCTATCCCCCTCTCCTTAGCTATTTTGACGCATCTAATCGCGTCTATCGCGACGCCCGCCGAGTTGGGTGAGTCCCAGACCTCCAGCTTGACCTCTACCGTCAGGGGCGAGTCACCGAAATTTCTCCCCTCGATTCGGATGTATGCCCACTTCCTATCCCCCAGCCACGGTACATAATCGCTCGGCCCCACATGGATATCGGCCTCGCCAAGCTTGTAGGGTATCATGGATTCCACGGCTGAAGTCTTCGAGATCTTCTTGGACTCCAGCCTCTCCCTCTCTAGCATGTTGAGGAAGTCTGTGTTGCCTCCGAAGTTAAGCTGATAAGTCCTATCAATCTTCACACCCCTATCAACAAAGAGCTTCGCCAATACTCTGTGGAGAATCGTCGCGCCCAGCTGGCTCTTGATGTCATCCCCCACGATGGGGACATTCCGCTTCTCGAAAATCCTCTGCCACCTCCTCTCCCTAGCTATGAAAACGGGTATCGCGTTCACGAAGCCTGAGCCAGCGTCCAAAGCCTGCTCAACATACCATTTAGTGGCATACTCGCTTCCGACGGGGAGGAAGTTTATCACGACGTCAGCCCCGCTCTCCTTCAGGACCGAGGCAACATCAACCGTCTCGCCAGGCGCCTTCTTAACCACGTCCTTGAGATACTTCCCGAGGCTGTCAAACGTCATCCCCCTCATGACCTCGACCCCGAGGAGGGGAACGTCTGCGAACTTCCGAGTATTGTTTGGGGGGGTGAAGATGGCCTCTGAAAGGTCTTTCCCGACCTTCCTCTCGTCTATGTCGAAGGCAGCCACAAACTCTATGTCAGAGACGTGATATCCGCCAAGCCTGACATGCATGAGCCCGGGAACGAACTCATCATCAGGCGCGTCCCTATAATACTCGACGCCCTGGACGAGGGAGGAGGCGCAATTCCCCACGCCTATGATGGCGGCTCTTATTTTACCCATATTCATCGACCAAGCTCAGGTCATTGTTATTAAACATTCTTGGACGTAAAACAATACATAAATAGTCCACGTGGGGGGCAGAGGGGAGAATGGTGGGTTAGAGCTTGCCGAAGTTATGTAGGAAAACCGCCGTGCGAAACATTCTGCCGATTCTAATATTCTCTGTGGTTGTGTTGGGGCTTATCAGCGGCGTTGCCTCTCAGAACGTTGTCACTAGGACCCGGACGCTCACGTCTTTTGAGACGGTTCCGGGGGAGACGATTGTCACGACGATAGCGGAGGAGGGTGGTGTGAGGACTCTTACGATAGTTAACCCTGGCTATGTTATGGTTAACCTGCTTCTGGAGTCTGGAAGGACGTGCGTAGTTGTCTTCAGGGCTTTGACAGAGGCGCCTGAGCAGACAATTAGCATCACCGGGACGACGTTCTCTTTCCCTGGGACAACCGTTTCAACCGTGGTGAGAGAGCAGACGCTTGTCATATCCACCGTCTACACCGAGCCGGGCTGGACAACGACTTACACCGGAGCAGGCCCGTATTACACGGCGACCCTTTCCTATGACGACTTCGAATTCACGTTTGAGCTTCCATCCTACGGTGAGCTGAGGGAAAGATGTGGGGAGCAGGTCATCTCAAACATTCAAACAATAATCTTCAGAACCGCCCCCGCGACATTTTACCTCGCTATCCCCGGTTTAACAGTGACTATTCCAGACATGGAGTTCACAATCCCGGGCATGACGCTAGATATCGAGCCCTTCACGACAACGTACACAACTGTCATGGGGGGGACGACGGAGCTTTACACGACCACCTTTGAGGGGTCGACCGTGGTGGAGACCGTTACGCTCGCTGGTCGCACCGTTGTTAGCACCGTCGTTAGAGGGGGAAGCACCGTTACGAGGCTCGTCCTAGTTACCGAGACCGTGACGCTCGAGCAAACCACGACTCCAGCGACAACCACTACACCCGCCACGACAACGCCTGCGCAGACAACTACCCCGACCACTACGACCACGGATGTCACGGGGGCTCAACAGGCTCCCGCTCAAGTAGTCATGCTCATAGTCGCCGTCGTGGTCGCGGCTGTGGCTGTTGTGGCGGGCGCGGTCGTTTATAGCTTGAGGAGACGGAGATAGGCTATCTGTCCCACTCGACGGGCCAGTAGTTGTTTGACCAGTAGATTACTGGGATGTCTGCTATCCGCTTTCCGCGGCCAGTATAGGGTATGACTATGAGGTTTCTGAAGGATGGCGCGAGTATCCTAACCCTGTACGGCTTGTCGGAGCCGTCGGACCTGACGTAGTACGCCATTTCACCGTGTGCGGCCTCAGACCTCGCGAACGCCTCCCCCGCTGGAACCCTTATGTTTATTGGGTGCTGCTTAAGCTTGAACGGGCCGTCTGGCATACCCTCAATAAGCTGCCTAATTATTTTGAGGCTCTCCTTCATCTCCCTGAAGGCGACGACAGCCCTTGCGTATCCATCACCCTCGGTAAACACTGGCACGTCAAACTTCACGTCCGCATATGCGTCATATGGCTCGTCAACCCTCACATCGCGCCTGATTCCAGAGGCCCTAATCGTTACCCCGACGGCGCCAAGCGATGCGGCCTCCTCGGGAGTGAGTCTACCGACGCCTCGCGTCCTGCTAATGAATATGGTGTTGTCGAGCATCAGGTCCCAGTAGTAGTCGAGCCTACTGTCGATGAAGTCGGTAACGTGAAGGACGTATTTGCGGAAGTCGTCTGTGAGCTCTGACTCGCTCGGCCTCTTGCCGGTAGCCTCGGTGTACCATGCCCTGAAGTGTTGGACCAGCCTGGGGGGCACCTTTGACGGCGCATCATTCCTGACGCCGCCTGGGACGAAGTAGGAGTGAGTTATTCTCTGGCCTCCTATGAACTGGACGAGGTCGACTATGAATTCGCGGTCGCCGAAGCTCCAGAGGAATGGCGTGGGGAGGCCGAGGAAGACGCCGTAAAGCGCGAAGTAGTAGAAGTGGCTTCCAATTCTGTTGAGCTCTGCCATGAGAGCCCTGAGGTATTTGGCCCGAGCCGGTGGCTCCGCACCCATAAGCTTCTCGACGGCTAGGACGTAGGGGTAGAGGATTCCGGCGGAGTCGAGGATTGCGGGTCTCTCGAGATGGGGGATATTCGTTATCCAAGTCTTGGACTCGCACATCTTTTCTTCGCCCCTGTGGACGAAGCCCGGGTCAGGCTCAACATCGAGTACAGTATCCCCAAGTACCCTCACGATTAGTCTAAAGTGGCCTGTCCCGGGGTGCTGTGGGCCGTAAGAGAATACAAGCCCTTCGCCTGTATCATAGACGTATAGCTCCTCTCTCTCCTCCCCCTCGGCCTCGGTCATCTGGATTTTCTTCAAGCTTCCCATATTATAGTGTTATTTCATCAACACGGTTACCGTCTTTTCGTAGACATTAAGAAGAGCGCAAGAATAATCACCACGAGAATGAGAATCAGGCCCAGTCGGAGAAGTGCTCCGAGGACGGCCCTGACGCCTGCGAAGACGCCCCATAAAAAGGCCCCACCTACGCTTAAAACCGTGACCAGAATGGCTAGCGCGAGAATTATGAGCCTTGGATTCAATACTCGATGCCCCGTCCGCGCAACCTAGATGATCGTGAGGGATTTATGAGTTGTGCATCGTTTCTGCGGGCTATTCTCTTCCAGGGGGCTTGTAGTCCTTCCGGAGTGGCGGGATGTCTGACCACCATTCGGGTAGTAGGAGCCTCTTTAGGTTGGGGTGCCCCTCGAAGATGACTCCAAGCATCTCGTAGGTTTCTCGCTCATGATAGTCTGCGCTCGGCCAAATCTTGACGAGTGATGGAGCCACGGGATTATCGCGGGGGAGCTTTGTTGATAGATTGACAATGTATGGGGCCAGCTCGTTGTCTAGGTAGGAGCCGGCGTGGTAAATCAGTTCTATCGCCCTCTCACTCTGCTTGAGCGCGATTAAGTCGACTCCAGTAACTCCCTTCACATGGTCGAAGCCCATCTCCTTCAGGGTCGCGGCGGCCTCAACTAAGGCCTCTGGAGCAACACTCAACTTCACAATCTTCTTATCAGTAACCACAGAGAGAAGCTTATCTCCTAAGATTAGCTTGAGCCTCTCCAGCACCCTGTCAAGCCTACTGCCCGTTGAGGTGGGCGCGCTCATGTCAGGTCCTCGTTCATTATCTTGTCGCGGAGGAGTATGAAGCCCTGAGTAAGGGTAAGGGGGTTTGGCGGACAGCCGGGAACATAAACGTCTACGGGGACTATGTCGTCTACTCCCTGGAGGACGTTGTAGGAGTCCTTTGCGTAGAGTCCCCCCGAGATTGCGCAGGCTCCCATCGCGATGACATATTTCGGCTCAGGCATCTGGTCGTAGATTATGCGGACTCTCTGGGCCATTTTTGTTGTTACCGTGCCCTCTACGAGGAGTAGGTCTGACTGCCGGAGGGAGCCGACCGCGTTGAGTATTCCAAACCTCTCAGGGTCGTATCTAGGGCTGACCGTCCCGGCGAACTCGACAGAGCAGCATGCCGTGGTCAGGTGGACTGGGAAGAGGGATGATAGCCTGCCCCAGTTAACTATATACTTAATTAGCGACCTCCTCCTGAACCACTGTATTACGAAGTTCTCCCCGCCCACCTTATTTAGTCTGCCGAGACCGTACCTCTTGATGGATTCTTCATGCGCGCTTCGCGGGACTTCCTCCTTGACTATCGACTCTGTGACGACTTTTGACGAGCCTAGCGTGATGTTGAAGAGGCCGGTGCGTCGCGTGGGGGCCGTGTGTTTGCATATTTGGGTCAAGGAGCTTCTACTCGTCCGATTCCTCTACTCCTTATTTAAGCATATTCCGCTACAATTCCTGATGAGCTGTTAGAAAACTAAGATAAGCTTGCCTACGTTTCCCCTTCTCTCGATGATTTCTAAAGCCTCGGAGGATTTTTCGAGAGGAATCTTTGTTACCCTTGGCTTGAGGCGGCCAGACTCGAGTAAGAGTAGCGCCTCTCTCAAGCTGTTAATCGTAGAGCCTAACGCGCCTACTACGGCGTTCTCTCTTAGTATTATGAAGCCCAGCGGCACCCTAGCCTCACCCACTGAGACGTTACCTATCACGACAACGCGGCCTCCCCAAGCCGTGGACCGGAGAGAATGGTCAAACGTTGGTTCACCTACGCACTCCACCACAACATCTACACCCTCTCCGCCGGTGACCTCCTTAACTTTCGTGGAGAGCATGTCAGCGCCGACCAGCACGTAATCAGCTCCGGCCAGCCTGACATCCTCAGACTTCGAGACTTTCGAGGTGCTTGCAATTACGATGCATCCGAGGAGCTTGGAGACCATGACTGCATGTATTCCGACGCCCCCACCAGCTCCGGTTACCAAGACCTTCTCACCGGGCCTAACTCTAGCCCTATCTCTGAGTGCGTGAATCAACATGCCCAATACACATCCCGCTATCGATGCATCAGATGCGTCGACATGACGGGGCATCTTGACAACGTCTCTCGCATTCACGAGGATGTATTCAGCCCATGAGCCGCTCCTTTCCTCTCCGAGCTGTCGCCTGTTTCGGCAGAGATTCACCCGCCCCTCCAGACAATATCTACACTCTCCGCAGGTGGAGTATGGAAGGCCAGCGACCCTTTCACCAGTAGCCAAGCCCTCCACGTCCTCACCCACCTCGACGACGACTCCAGCGAACTCGTGTCCCATAATCACCGGCCGCTTCGCCCTCGGCATCAGCCCCCTCAGATTCAGGAGGTCCCTGTAGCAGACGCCGGCAGCCTCAACCCGGACCAGAACCTCTCCTCTCCCCGGCGGCCCCGGCTCCTTGACCTCTTTGAGGAGTGGGTGGGGCTGCCCCTCCTCGATAATTGCGGCTTTCAATTCCGATGGTGCTGGTGTTGAGTTTCTTATTTGTTGGCCGCTAGTTCTGCCGACTTATCGCTTGGCCTTGAAGTGGATTATTCTGCTCTTGTAGTCTCCTCTTAGTGCTGGGTCGATTCCGTAGTTCATGAGGAGTGCGCCTGTTAGGGTCTGGCCGCTCGAGTCAAGCTCATAGATGAAGTCGGGGTCGAGTCCCCGGAGCGTGACGTTGGCTATCCTCTCGCCGAACCCCTGCTGGAGGCTGAAGAGGAAGAGTAGAGACTCTGCCTTATCGGGCGTTACGTATTGGAAGGCTGCTAAGCCCCCGCACCGTGGACTCCTAAGCCTGTAGAGGTCTCCATCCTGGACGATGTGCCTTACTTTTTTGTAGAACTCTATGTGCATCTTCGCCTCCTCAATCTCCTGCTTGCTAAGCTCGAGGAGGTTCACGCTGACGCCCAGCGCCCCCATCATGGCTGAGTGGAATCTGAACTCGAGGGAGAGCGACCTGTTGGTGAGGAAGTTGGGGACCCCCGTCACCCAAGCCCCCATAGTCTTCGGGCAGTAGGCCATCGTGTAGCCCTCCTGGATGTAGAGTCTGTCGAGGGCGTCAGTGTTGTCGCTCGTCCAAAACTGGTCATACCTCTCCATCGCCCCCAAGTCCACACGCCCGCCTCCACCTGAGCATCCCTCAAAGACCACGTCCGGATGCCTCCTCCTCAACTCGTCAAGAATATCGTATATCGCAAGGACGTGTCTCACCCAAATCTCCCTCTGCCTCTCGCGCGGGGCATCAGGCCAGCCCGGCTCGCTGAAGTTCCTATTCATGTCCCATTTGACGAAGCCTATATCGTTCTCGGTCAGCAGCCTGTCGAGCCAGCCGAAAACGTATTCCCTGACATCGCTTCTGCAGAGGTTTAACACAAGCTGGTTCCTCATCTCGCTCCTCGGCCTACCGGGGAAGTGGTAGACCCAGTCCGGATGCCTCCTATAGAGGTCGCTGTTCGGATTCACGTTCTCAGGCTCAACCCATATTCCGAACTTCATGCCGAGAGATTTGACATGCTCAATCACGGGGCCGAGACCGCGAGGAAACTTGCTAGGGTCAGGCTCCCAGTCCCCAAGCCCGGCCCTATCATCGTTCCTGCCCCTAAACCAGCCGTCATCAACCACAAATATCTCAACTCCAATCTCGGCGGCTCTCTCCGCCAGCGTCTTCAAATTCTCCTCGTTTACGTTGAAGTATAGCGTCTCCCAAGTATTGTAGATTACTGGGCGCGGTTTATCCGCGTGATTTTTAGGCAGGACTTCACGCCTCTCGAATCTGTGAAGCGACCTGCTGAGCCCGCCAAACCCCTCGGAGCTGTACGCAACAACCATCTTCGGAGTTGTGAAGGATTCTCCGGGAGCGAGGTGCCAGCTGAAGTCAAAGTCGTTTACACCCATGTAGAGCCTGAGCTGGTCGTGAGAAGCATACTCCGCGACAGCTTTCCAGTTCCCGCTCCACGCGAGGAGGCAGCCCCAAACCTCGCCATCCTCCTCAACCGCATCTCCAGAGTCAAGAAAGAGCGCGGGATTCAGCTGGTGGCTGGTAGTACCTCTCCTGCTCTCAAGAACCTTTTTACCCGCCTTAAGCTCTTCCTCGACTACTCTAGTCTCACCCGCCCAGTGTCCCGCAAGGTATCCTAGACGCCAAGTGCTTCGACGGGGTAGTGAGACCGCACCTGAGAGGGCTTCCTCCAGAGTTACAGCTTCTTGACCTGCGTTCCGGATGATAGCCCACCTCGAGATCAAGTTATACTCTGGGTATGCTCTGTAGTGGAGCTCAACTTGGAGGCTGTATCCTATGTCCCCGAGTGTTACGGCTAGCTCGCGGCTATCAGTGATGCTGTGCCCCACGTATTTTAGGACACAGTCCCGAATTCCACCCGGTAGCTCAGCCTTCAAGCAAGGCTCCATGAACCTGAGGCCTCCAAACGTGCTATACTCCTCCCTCAAGAGGTGCAGGCCGGGCTCGAAGGGAAAGTGGCCTTCAAGCCGGAAAGTCTCCGCGGGTCCGACGCGCCCGCCACAGTGAACGTTGATTAGAGAACCATCATCAGCGACCTTCAAGAGATATTGGAGCGCTCCGGCGTTGATGGACCAGAGCTTTTCACGAGAGCTAAACTCTATAGTGGCCACGGATGAGCTTCGGGTGGTCTTGCTTATTTCTTTATCCCGGGGGCAGGTTTAACTCCACACGGTTAATATTACGGGGCTCGAGTCGTCTGGCGGATGAAATTTTACTTCTCTTCAAGCTACGATGTCCCGGCTGGCACGGAAGAGGTTCACAAATTCTTCAAGGACACGAGTAACATGTCTAAGTGTTGGCCGGCCGAGTTGAGCCTCCGAATAGTTGAGAGCCGCGGCAACGAATATACAGCGACCTTTAGACTGCTAGGGCAGAAATGGACGGCTAGGTTCAGGATAACCGAGCTCGGCCCCGGCAACCAATATCACGAGACTCTAGACTTTCCCTTCGGCAAGCTGAGTCATGAAATTCGGGTAGAATCCTTGAATGGAGGGTCTCGGGTTCAGGAGAGGATGATACTTGAGACCCTGAATCCGCTCGCCAGCCGATTCTTAGGCCGAATACTCAGATATAGGGAGGCTATGATTAAGAAATGTCTCGGCGTTGAGGGCGAGGCTGTTTACAGGGACCCTTTGAGAGTGAGCCTCTTGGCCGGAAACATGGTCTCCGTCGCGGCGATAGCAGTAGCGGTTATCCTTCTCCTACTTCCTACGAGCCCTAACCCTCTTATCGACCTAGTCCAGAGGATAGTGCCCTGGGCTCTTCTCTGGTTCTTCACTCACGACCTAGCGCACCTGCTTGTGGGCGCGGCGGTAGGTGTGAGGTTCAGCTACTACTACATCGGACTCTCAAACATCGTCAGGCTCGGAATAATTCCGAGACCACTCAAACTGCTTCCACTCGCACTCGGCATAAAGATTAACAGAGCTGAAAGTAGCGCGAGCCCAAAGGGCTTCGCAGCCATGTACGCGGCCGGCCCCCTCGCCTCCATGATATCTCCTCTCGCCGCGGCACTTCTGACCCATTTCTTACATGGACCCAGCCTAACCTCATACATACTTCTAGCAGCGTCCATACTGAACATCGCATTCACCGCATATTTCAGCCCAAAGGCAGGCTGCCTGGGAAAAGCCAGAAACGCCCTCAAAAAGGCGCGTGAAACTTAAAAACAACCACACGGGCAGTAACAGAGTGGAGAGGTATTCCGTTGCCTGGGTAGTATAGCCAGGTCTAGTATCGGCGGCTGTCGCCCGCCGGACCCGGGTTCAAATCCCGGCCCAGGCGCCTTCCGCCCTAGCGGCTTTTCAGCCGAAAGTCCTCTGCTGTGTCAACTCGCTCGGTGTTCGTGTCTTTACTGGGAGCCTGCCCGCGGGGGCTGTCCTCCAAGTGAGGTAGAGCTGGACTTCGGGGGTCGTGTCCAGCACCATTGCCTCGAGTGCGTCCTTGTAGCTTAGCCCCTTCGCGAGGTATCGCATCACGTTTTCTATGTGCTCCTCCCACGAGTCCGGGTGAGGTGGGAAAAGTATTCTGTGCTCCTCGCTTCTCAGGTAGCTTAGGTAGAGCTCACGCCCGCTCTTCTCTCCCGCATGTCTCGAAATGACGCCAACCAAGTCCAGCAGCCCGTAGATGGTTACACCTTTTACTGAGCCCCTCAGCCTCCTCAGAGCCTCCTCGTTATCGTTCCAGCGCGGGTCTGCCCGGAGCGAAAGGTGATGCAGAATCAGGACATCCGAGCCCACGACTATCAACTTGGGGTTGCCACCTCACTCATCGTCCTCGATGTGGGGCCTTCCCGTAGAGGGCGTGAATATCAGCTCCTCGGGATTTCCGGTCCTGCTTAGCCGCCCGCTGAGGTAGAGCGCGGTCGCCCGGGCCTCGGGCGAAGTTCTAGAATATTTGGCTAGGAGCATCCTGATGGCGTCGCTTATGGCTTCGCTCCTGTTCCGGTAAAGCCCTTCACTACAGAGCTCATCTATCCTCCTGACGAGGGTTGAGCTAACCCTGACCTGGAGAAGAACGGTGTCGGCCATTCGGACCCAACATACATCTTGATGTATGATTATTAAAGCATTTTAGAGCCAGTCCTCTTTTCGCATGGGGTAGAATATCTTTTTAAGCTGGGATTGACAACTATAAGGTTGAACCCCCTTATGCAAGATTATGTCAAGCTCGGCAGATTGGAAGAGCGAGCCCTCAAGCTTTTACTCAAATATGGTGATAGGGGCCTTTTGCAGTCTGAGCTTTGGCATCTGCTCGGTATTACAAGCAGGGATGGCTCTCGCGTGGCGATTAAGCTGGAGAAGAGGGGGTTAATCAAGAGGGTCCGCGAATTCGCAAACGATAGATGGACTATGCGGCTTATCTCCTTGGTGAAGCCTCTTGACTTAAGCATTATAAGAGACTCTCCCTGCCCTCCATGCCCGTATAATGATTTCTGCGGGGTTTCAGGCACATACACGCCGACTCAGTGTGTGCTGATAGAGTCTTGGCTCCTCTCTCTAGTCGACGCCAAGGCGGGAAGGGTTGAGACGACGGTCCAAGCGGTGAAGACTTAGAGAGTCTTTTACGGAGTTTAGAGCTGCCACAACTGTGTAAATAAAATCGGTTTATTGCCCACCACAGGCAAACGTAGAGAGCGAATTAGGATATGGCTGCATCGACCGTAGAGATCTTCAATTCGCTCTGGACCGTCTTTGTTACTCTCGGCGTTCTTGTGGGGGTCGTAGTTATCTCTTACATGGCCTATCTGGTGGTGAGGAACAGGGCGCGGCCTGGCAGGCCTGAGCCCGAAGACGTTCCTAAACCGGGAGAGCTCCCACGTGAGCAGAGAGGAGCTAAGAAGCTCTTAATCTCGGTCATCTTGAGCGCAACAATCGTCATCTCCCTGATTCTCATCACCTTCACGGCGCTCGACGTCCTAGACCGCCCGCCTGCAGATGCCTTTGAGGTCAAGGTAGTGGCATTCCAGTGGGGCTGGAAGTTCTACTACCCGAACGGGTATGAGTCGACTGGTGAACTCAGAATTCCGAGAGGAGTGCCCGTGAAATTCTACGTAACGAGCCAAGACGTCTTTCACAATATGGGTATTATCGACTTAAGGTTCAAAGTGGATGCGATTCCCGGAAAGACGAACATAGGGTGGATGAGAGTCTATACGACGGGCGTCTACGATATCAGGTGTTTTGAGCTCTGCGGCGACGGCCACGGTGTCATGATTGGGCGCCTAGTCGTCATGGAGCCTGAAGAGTTTGAGTCTTGGTATTCCTCGCTGACGGTGAGTTAGGCTTGGGCTCCCACCATCTTCCGCCTACCTCATCTCTGAGGAGGTGGCTGATGACCACGGACCACAAGGACGTTGGCATCCTTTACCTCGTTACTTCCATTTACTTCCTCGTGGTCGCCGGAGTCCTCGCATTAGTCTTCAGGCTTCAGCTCGCGGAGCCCGGCCTGAACTTCCTCTCCCCTACCGCATTCAACCAAGCCATAACGATACATGGGCTGCTAATGATTCTCTTCGTGATATCGCCTCTGGCCTTCGCCTTGGCCAACTATGTCGTCCCCCTCCAGATAGGTGCAAGGGACTTAGCTTTTCCCAGGCTTAACGCGCTTAGCTACTGGCTATTCCTCTTCGGTGGAGTCCTCGTTATCATCTCCTTCTTCCAGGAAAGGACGCTCGATGTGGGCTGGACCATGTATCAGCCTCTAACCTCGGCCTTCTCTCCATACGTCGGCGTCAACACCGGGGGCCTTGGCCTCGCACTCCTCACTGCTTCTGTAACCGTCTCCACAGTGAACTTTGTCGTGACTATTTTCAGGTCTAGAGCTAAGGGGCTTAGGCTGACTGCTCTGCCCATGTTTACCATGAGTGTTTTGCTGACCGTGTTGATGATGCTCTACGCTTTTCCCGCCCTGCTTGCCGGAATTATTCTTCTAGCCTCGGACAGGCTTCTCGGGACTGTTTACTTCACTTCGCCTGAGGGAGGGGCCATTCTCTGGGACCACATTTTCTGGTTCTTCGGCCACCCGGAGGTCTACATAGTTCTCTTCCCCGCCCTTGGTGTGATGGCGGATACTCTCGTCACATTCTCTAGGAGGCCGCTCTTCGGCCGGAGAATCATTATCTCAGCCATGGTCATCGTCGCCCTGATAAGCTTCTTAGTCTGGGGCCACCACATGTTCTTGACCGGCATACACCCCGACGTCAGGAGAGCGTTTGTCGTGACAACCATCGCTATTTCGCTCCCCTTCGACGCAATCTTCCTATCCTTCATCTACACTCTCTCAAAAGCCAAGATTGAGCTGAGGACACCGATGCTCTTCACACTCGGCTCGATAGCGATATTCATCATCGGAGGGATAACGGGTGTTTTCCTCGGCTCGATTGCGTTAGACTATGTCTTGAGGGGGACCTACTTTGTGGTTGCTCACTTCCACTACACGATGGCGGGTGGCGGGCTTGTCGGCCTGATTGCGGGGCTCTACTATTGGTATCCTAAGATGACTGGAAGAATGTTTAGCGAGAAGCTAGGGAGGCTCCAGTTCATACTCACTATGATTGGCTTCAACATGCTCTACTTCCCCCTCTTCTTGGCTTGGGAGATGCCGAGAAGGGTCCCCCTGTACGTCGAGAGCCTGATACCGCTAAACCAAGTGGCCACCATCGGCGGATTCGTATTCGGGGCATCTTTCCTAGTAATGTTCTGGAACCTACTCTACAGCCTGAAGTACGGTGAGCCTGCGGGCGAGAACCCGTGGGGTGCACATACACTTGAGTGGATGACAAAATCTCCGCCTCCCTCAGGAAACTTTGAGGGTACACCAGCATTCGTAGACGGCCGGCTCACATTTGTGGCAGCCAACGGCGCGGCTGGTGGGGAAATGGAAACCCACCTCAGCATCTGGCCGCTGATGCTGAGCCTAGCTTCATTCGTAGCCCTGCTTGGCTTGACAACTAATATTCTCGTTACAACCGCTGGTCTGGGGCTTCTCGCCTTCTCGGTGCTAGGATTTGCGGGTGAGCGTTTCATCAGCAGAGAGGGCGAGCTTGGTGAGAGATGGCCCTTCGACCGCGTCGACAGAATGAAACTAGCGTGGTGGACATTCATCTCCTCTGAGATCGTGCTCTTCGGCGTTATATTGAGCGCCTACGTCTATGTTAGAACAGCCTCCGCGACGTGGCCCGCGCCTGGCACGCTTTTCGATATTGGCCACGGGGCGGTGAATACGTTTGTGCTTCTGACGAGTAGCCTTACAGTTGCCTTGGCCCTCGCCTCTTCGAGGAGCGGCAGCAGGGCCGGTACCGTCGGGTTCCTCGCCGCGACTCTCGCGCTCGGCGCCTTCTTTCTCTTCAACAAGTATGACGAGTGGGCTGAGCTCTTCGGCCACGGAGTGACTTTCTCATCAGGCCTTCCAGCCTCGACATTCTTCCTCACGACCGGGATTCATGGGGCGCATGTCTTCGCCGGCCTCTTGGCCTTGGTTTATCTCTTAGTCAGGGCTTTGAGAGGTGCCTATGTTAGGGATGGGCATGAGACACTTGAATATTTCGGATACTACTGGCACTTTGTCGATATTGTCTGGGTCTTCATCTTTCCGCTCTTTTATCTGGTGTGAGGTGAGTGTGTGATGCGCCTCTGGGTCTATCTCTCGGTCTTCGCCGCCCTCGTCCTGATGACTGTTCTTGAGCTGATTATCTTCGGGCAGCCCCTTCCGAGAGTGGTCGTAGACCTAAGTATCATAGGCCTCGCCGGCGGTAAGGCGGTCCTCATAGCACTCTTCTTCCAGCACCTCGCCTACGAGCCTCGAAGCCTCTCGGCTTTCGCCCTACTCGGAATAGGAAGCGTCATCGCCTTCCTCTTCCTGAGCGTCTACTCGATAATCGAGCTTAGATTCGGATAACGCGTTCGGAGGTGCGTGGTTTCTGAGAAGCGCATATGTGGCCGCCGCCCTCGCCGGCTTGGCGGGCCTCGCGATTCTGGTTTTGCTGCTCTGGAGGCTTGTCGGAGGAATCTAAATCCAGCGTTCCAGCCTCGCGTTCCGGTCTTCCGATACAATTTCGGCGCCTATGGCCTCTAGGACTGTCCGCGCGGCCCTTCTGAGATAATCTCTATAGTAGTCTATGTCGTATCTGCCTGTGAAGAGCTGGGAGGCCCTCACTCTAAGCTGAGGGTTCGGATGGCTCTGGGAGGTGTATACGTATCCGACCTCCCGACCCCTCTCTAGTTTCAGGCCTATGGCTTTGAGTTGGATCGCTGCAGACGACTGTGCAAGGCCGCGGTCATAATCTTCAGGATTTCTCCCGAGCCTCCTCTTTATCTCCAGCTCCTCTACTCCCAGCCCGCTCCTAAGCAATTCCTCATACTCGGCGAGAAGCCTGAGCCCCTCCTCCACTCCGCGCGACCTGACTTCCTCGATGCTCCCGAAGGACATGACAGTCCTGATTAGCCTCTCCTGAAACTCCCTCACTAGGGGTGGCGTGTCGCTTCTCCTCAGCTCTATGCCCCGCGCCTCGACCTTCCCGTCATATGTTAGGCCGAAGTACCTCTTTAGGGCTGGAGTGTCTGGGTCTGTCCTGAGCCGCGGGAAGGCTATGAACTTGAAGTGTCTGTCGAGGGACATGGGGAGGCCTGCGGCCTCCGATATCTTGGCTGCGAGCTGCTCGTAGATTCTCTTCGAGGCCTCTCTCTTCTTTACGAAGAGGGAGTCCACGTCTCCGTAGACTATCTCGAAGCCCTCGCCCTCGGCCACCTTCTTGCTTACAAGCATCGCCCGCCTCGAGACCCTGTTTATCTCCTCGAATGCGAGGGTGTTTCCGAACCTGTTCCAGCAGCAGCCGCTTATTCCGTATTGGGTGCAGAGTATTAGCTTAAGGGCCTCTATCCTCTGGGTGCAGTAGAGCTCCTCATCGCTTAGCGGCTCTAGCGTCCTTCGTATTCTCTTGAGCCTGAGCCTCCTTTCAAGCCACGGCCTGAGGACCGAGGGTATCAGCCGGCCGCCACCCGCGGGCTTCTCGTAGCTTATTCCATGCTTCAATATGATGCTCGGATATTGTGAGTCGAAGTCTAGAGCTGCCACGTTCTCGTGGAGGCCGGGCCTTGGCGTGAAGGTTACTCCACCTCTGTCACGCTCCAGAAGCTCGGTAAGGCCACGGACACCCTCCATGTATTCGAGCCTCGGCGCGTGGACTCCCTGCCTCGAGAGCTCGTAAAGGTTTCGCGAGTCGATGCACCTGTTGCTGGTCCACCGCGTGGCCAGGCCAAGCGTCGTGAAGGAGAACCGCGCCCTCTCCACAAGCCCAGCCAAACCATAGTCATCGGGCTCGAAGCCGTAGAAGATGTCTCCCAAGAATACTCGGCCGGCGGCGGAGCCTTGGCTGAGCCTCCACTCGTCGCCGCATCTCCCGACCGCTCTCCTGGCATCCGGTCCCCCTAGCCACTCCAAGACTCGCCGCCCAGCGCCCTCCTGCAGCCCCGGCACGTAGACCAAGTCGGGGTCGAGGCTGAAGACCAGCTCAGCTAGCCTCGCGGAGATTCTGGTCTCAGGGCCGCTGATTCTCAAGGAGCGGCCGGCCTTCTGGAGGAGGAGCGAGTCTATCGTCGGGCCTGAGAGCCGCGGTATTATTCTGAGGAGGGTGAAGGGTGGTGGCCTGATTTCGTCGCGGTCCTCTAGCCGCTGAGCGGAGATTATCCTGTCGCCCGAGACAGTGAATGATGCTCTGCTGGAGGGCTCGATTCGCAGCCTGTTGAAGAGGTATCGCTGGACGTGGGGGAGGTCGTCGCCGTGGAGCTCGGCGGCTAGGCCGCTCCTCCTCACCAGCCCACAGACACGCGACACGCTCCGCGCCCCGAATGCCTCAACCTCCAGAAGCCTCCTACGAGCCCGCCGCCTCAGACCGACAAGGCCCTCCACCAACCTCACGGAGCGAACTAGAGGAGACTGCTCAAGCAGCTGGACAAGCTCCCGCACCGCCTCGGCACTCCTCGGCTCAACGAAAACCCTCGGGCGATAATCGTCGACCAGTCTTATGGACTCGCCGCCGGAAGTCTTAACCCAGATGACGGCCTCCTCGTCTAGAACGTATACGTCGAGTATCCAGCCCTCCAGGCTTCTCAGCCAGCCGACCCCCCTCTCTCCGCGTCCCTGAGCCTAGTCTCTATCTCGGCGACGCGCCTCTTCAGCTCCTCTATCTCGGCCTTGTTGTGAATGTTGGCGGCCAGGTTCATCGAGTCTAGAATAGTTATCTCACCCAAGCCACCCATCGCCGCGTGCTCCTGCCCCCAGACTTCTCTGATGAGAGTGTCTAGGGCCCGTTTATGCTTCTCCTCCCTGAGGAGCGGCCGGTAGTAGCGTCTAAGCCTCGCCACGACACGCCTGTAGAGCTGCCTGAAGGGCGGGGTTATCCTACCCACACCAGACCACCAGAGACCTTGGGTCAGAGGAGCAATCCGCGGGGCTGGAAGCGAGACATGCCTGACCAGCCTGGCCACCGGGCCCGAGCCCCTCAGGGCGAAAAAACACTACCACCGAAGCCCTCTCCAAGACCTGGCTGGGTAGGTGGGGCATGGCCTCAGGGGTTTCCGAGTGGGCCGCCGCAGCGGTCGCCACCAGCGGCGCGGAGACCCGAGAGGCGGCCTCCATCAGAATGGAGAAAGACCTGACAAGAGCCGACGAGGCCTCACCCCACTCCCCATCTAGGAACGCTGAAGCGTTGTGGACCGCTATGAGCCTAACCTTCCTCCTCTTCTTGACGGCCTCAGCGAGCCTCTCGGCGGCGCGCACTTGCCGAGCAGCGTTGAAAGCAGCGGCACACCTTATGGCGGAGAGGGCCTTGAGCGGCTCCACTCTGGCAATCTTCGAGACTGCCGAAAAGGTCGTGGCGTCGATTAGCGTCTTCTCCCCGTAGTAGTCGGTGTTGTTCAGATAGGCGACTCCGCCGCGCTTCGAAGCCTCGACCATCACCCGGTAGAGAACGACGTCGGTTACTTGGGGGTCTCCGTAGAATACGTGGAGGGCTCCGGGCCTAAGCCCACCTATCAGCCCGTCAAGCTCCGCCAAACCCGTGGAGACGGGGCGGCGGCGAAGCAGCAGCTCGGAGGCCCGCGCCATCAAAAACTGGCTCACGCACTCCACCCCCTAGGGAGGCCGCGCGACCACCGCGCTACCGCTTAGAATCCGCGTCCTCCACTCCCTTCTCCGTGATGCGGAAGCGAGCCTCTAAGTCAGACGGATGGTAGGGGCTGTCCATAATCCTAGCCACCCTCGTGTCATCGGGCCCCCTCCTCAGAAAGACCCTATAGGTCGTCCCGTGGGCGAGAACATGGCCGCCGCTGGGCTTGGTCGGGTTGCCGTAGAAGGCTCCAGGGTCTCCGATGACTTGGTTAGTGACGACAACCGCGACGTTCCTGATCTCCGCGAGCCTGAGTAGCCTGTGGAGCGTCGCGTTGAGCTTCTGCTGCCTCTCCGAGAGGTTCTCCCTACCCACGTAATCGGCCCTGAAGTGGGAGATAATCGAGTCGACGACTACGAACCTCGCCTTATACTTCTCGATATGCCTCCCGAGCTCCCTCACAACCAGCTGAAGATGGCTCGAGTTATACACCTCTGACACAACAACGCCCTCCAGAATCTTGTCGGGATTCAGGCCACGAGCCTTAGCTATTTCGTAAATCCTTTCAGGCCTAAAAGTCGACTCAGTGTCGATGTATATCGCGCCAGCTGAGAGGCCGCCCTTCTCCCGTGGGAGCTGAACAGTAACGCAGAGGGCGTGGCATATCTGTGTCTTACCACATCCATATTCGCCGACCAACTCCGTCACGGCCTGAGTCTCAACTCCACCCCTAAGGAGGTTGTCGAGAGAGGAGCAGCCGGTGGTTATCCGCTCAAGACTCTTCCTCCTCTCCAAGACCTCCTTACCCGTCATCAGCTCAGAGTCTAGGAACCCGCTGCTAACTAGCAGAACCCTCGCCTGGAGGCAGAGCTCCTCAGCCTTCTTCGCATCGATACCCGCGTCAACCAGTTCGCGGGGAGAGGCCGCCGCCAAGTCAAGGAGACTGTATATCCCGACCGAGGCGAGCTTCTCCTTAGTGGCCTCGCCCACACCTCTCAGGTCGTCGAGGCTGTAGATATCGACCTCCTCCCTCTCCTCGTGGGCCTCGCCCCTCTTAGCTACGGGGCTCACGGCCAAGAAAGCGGAGGCCGAAATAAAAATAGCTTAAGACCCCTCGGCGAAAGTGAGAAACAGGAGCGAACCTACTCGATAACTACTCTTTCTATCTTGAAGTGCCTCTTGGCCATTCTCCGAACTATCGCGACGTTCCGGCCCCCCTTGCCTATCACCATCGCCTTATCCTCGGGGTCAACCTTGATGACGGCTGTCAGCGACCCATCCTTACCCGGAACTATCTTGACCTCCCTCGCCTTAGCCGGCTTAACGGCGTTGGTCAGGAAGGAGGCTGCGTCCCCATAATACTCGACGACCTTAAGCCTCTTCTTCAGCAGATTCGAGAGCTCCTGAATCTTCACACCTCTCTTCCCGACGGCGCGTCCAAACTCTCCCTCCCTCACCAGAAAAACAACCTGCTCATCATCGGAGAGGCAATCCAGAACCGTGGCCCCAGTGTAGCTCTGAAACAGCGAGACAAGTCGCATCTCGCGCTCAGTTAACTTAACTTCCTCGTCGGTCAACTAGCCTCGCCCAATATGGACGAGTTGCCCGGGTCGATTATCGCGACGGTCGATGATCCGAAAGGCTTCCCAAGCGCCTGGCCTAACTCCCTAGCGGTAAGGTCTGAGTAGATTAGGGGTATTTGGGTGGTCTTTGCTGCTAGTTCTAGCATACTCCTCTGGTTCTCGGGGCAGTTATTGGCCAAGACCACGGCCTTAGCAGATTTTCTGACTATGCTGAGGTAGCTCTGCCTGAACCCTAGCAGATACTTCCCCGTGATCCTGATGACTGAAAGCTCCTTCCGCACGTCCATTACTTCCCGCCCTCCTCAGACTCCTCGGTGAGCTGGTTCTGCAGAAGGTCGCTATACCTCATCAGCAGGCTCACCCTCCCAGTTCCGACAGGAACCTCCCTGCCTATTAGTATTCTCTCGATGTTCCCCTGAAGCTGGTCAACCTCACCTGAGGCCGCGGCCTCAACCAGAGTCTGGAAACTTATCTCGAACGCCGCTCTCGCAAGGACGCTCGTCTTGAGCCTCACTACTCCGTGCCTACCTACCTGCCTTACCCGCCCGTCGAGCGTCATAGCGTCCGCAAGCAGCAGTAGATGTCTGACATCAACGTCTAGGCCCTGTTCCCTCAGGAGGTGTTGGGCTTCCTCTACTATGAGCTGCCTCGCGGCCTCTATTCCGAGAACCGAAGCCACCTCGTGAATGTCGTTAGACCTCACCCTCCTAAAATCAACCTCAGGCAGAGCCATAATCTCCTTCAGGTTTGAGCCCTCGGTCTGGATGAAGAACTCGCCACCCTTCCTCCTCACCACGGCCTTAGTTATCTTCCTGACACCCCTCAGCCTCGTGTTAAGTATCCTCGCCTTCAGTAGCTCAAGTGAGTCAAGCTCAACGCCCTTGACCGTCAGAGACACAGCCCTCTTAGACTCTATGAAGGAGGGCTTATACTGCTTCAAAGCCCTCGTAATCTCCTCCTTCGAGACAGCTAGCTCCCTCAAGGAATCCTCATCGAGCATCAATATCATGTTCCCCGTCTTCGCCTCTATCCGTATCTCGTCCACAACATCTCCGACGCTTACGTACTGGAGCTTGCTGGCTATCTTCCGAGCCAGCTTGGGGTCCTGGTTGTAGGGCGGCTTGAGGTAGACGTTCATCATGGGCGTTGATGGAACTCTCCTAGCGTCTATAATTTCGATGAGCCTTGGAAGCCCGACGAGGATGCTCTGCTCCCTGACACCGGCGAAATGGAATGTCCTAAGTGTCAGCTGGGTTCCCGGCTCGCCGAGTGACTGCGCCGCAATAATACCGACAGGGTCTCCTGACTCAATCATGCTCTGTAGGTAGACTCTGTAGGCCGTCGAAAACACTCGTTCAAGGGCATCCCTAGGCACCTTGAGCTTGAGGCAGGCATCAGACAGCTCCTGAACCACAGAGGGCGGCATCAGACCCTCATACCTCTTTGCAACTTCTTTAACGACGTCATTAGAGGCAGGCTCACCCGCGGGCCTCAGCTCCATCAAGACCTGCGAAATAATGTTGACTGGAACGAATGGTTTACCGTGGTCGCTCTTCCCAGGGTCAACGCCATCCTCGCCGTAGAGGAATTGGACAACCTTCTTCGTGTCAGACATCCTCACCGAGCCGTCGAACTCTACGTAGAGTGATTCAAGGGCGTTGATTAGCCTCCGCTGCATGTATCCGCTCTGCTGAGTCCTCACAGCTGTGTCAACCAGCCCGTCCCTTCCTCCCATTAGGTGGAAGAAGAACTCTATCGGGTCGAGGCCCTTTATGAACGGGTTATAGACGAAGCCACGAGCCCTCGGAGAAAGGTCGTTCCTCTCAAAGAACGTCAATACTCTGTCGGTGAATCCTCTGCTCGGCCTCTCCCTTCTCACCGCCTGCTGCCCCACGATAGCAATCATCTGGTCGATGTTCAGCGTGCTCCCCCTCGCACCTGTCTTAGCCATGACGACCAGCGGATTATCCACCGAGACATACTTCCTCACGAAGCCTCCTATCTCGTCCCTAGTCTTGGAGAGGAGTTCAAGTATCTCGGACTCGAAGGCCTTTGCAGGCGTCTCGCCGGGCTTAACCTCCAGCCTCCCCTTCTCATAATCTGACCTTAACTTCTCAAACTCCTCCTCCATCTTCTGAAGGAGTGCAGAGACCTTCCTGTAAACCTCCTCTGGGACCGTAAGGTTATCGATGCCGAATGTGAATGCCCGCAGATTAATGTAAGTGTTGGCTAGCCTGATGACACGGTTGAGGAATTTCGCAGCCTCCTCGTACCCGTATTCCCTGTATATCCTGTGGAGAATGCTGTTGGCTTTCTCGACACCGACTAAAGCTTTATCTACGAAGCCTTGAACTAGCTTGCCCTTCTCGATGACGACTTGGACATCGGAGCTGAAGTTGGATTGAACCCTGTGCGACAAGGTGGGTGGCAGGAGGAGGCTGAAGACC
Source organism: Candidatus Calditenuaceae archaeon (assembly GCA_025059595.1). Taxonomy (GTDB): domain Archaea; phylum Thermoproteota; class Nitrososphaeria_A; order Caldarchaeales; family Calditenuaceae; genus HRBIN02. Next base: position 53,721 of record JANXDI010000021.1, read on the forward strand.
GTCTTTCCGCTCCAGAGCGGCTGAGGCTCGGTTATGTCAGGTTTCGGGAGCTCGCCTTTGTATCCGATGGCTGCTAGGAGATACCCGAGCGTCTGCTTGTCGAAGTATGTTCCGTCTTTAGTCAATAGGTAGAGCGAGGTGAGGAAGTCCCTGATGGCACCGATAATCGGGGCGCCATACCTCGCGGAGATTATGTTTCGCTGAACCTGTAGGAGTAGCCTCGCCTCGGCCTGCGCCTCCTCGCTCTGCGGGACGTGTAGGTTCATCTCGTCTCCGTCGAAGTCGGCGTTGTATGGTGTGCAGACCGCGAGGTTTAGCCTGAAGGTCTTGTAGGGGAGGACCTTCACTCTGTGAGCCATTATCGAGACACGGTGGAGGCTGGGCTGACGGTTGAATAGGACGATGTCACCGTCAAGTAGGTGCCTCTCGACGACCCACCCCTCCTCGAGGCTCTCCGCCACCTCCTCGAGGTTCTGGATATTCTTGAGCCTAATCATCTTCCTGTCAGGCTTAACCACATACTTCGCTCCGGGATACTTTTCCGGCCCGTTCCTAACCATGCTCCTCAGCTTCTCCTTATTCCAGTGCGTAACAACTTCAGGAACAGTAAGCTGCATAGCAATCTCCAAGGGAACCCCCACCTCATCAATGTCGATGCTGGGGTCTGGGGAGATGACTGTGCGGGCTGAGAAGTCGACGCGCTTCCCCGAGAGGTTGAGCCTGAAACGCCCCTCTTTGCCCTTGAGCCTCTGGGCGAGAGTCTTAAGGATTCTGCCTGACCTGTGTTGTGCGGGAGAAATCCCTATCGTCTCGTTGTTGATATATGTCGTTACGTGGTATTGGAGGAGGTCTGATAGCTCCGCTATGACCGGTGAGGGGGCCGCCGCCGTTATGCTCTCTCTGAGCCTCTGGTTCACCCTCAAGATGTCTACCAGCTTGTGTGTCAAGTCGTCCTCGGAGCGGTAGTTACTCTCAAGAGTGATTGAAGGGCGGACATAGACTGGAGGGACAGGTAGAACGGTCAAGACCATCCACTCAGGCCTGGACGAGTGGGGGTCTATATCGAGGAGCTCCAAGTCGGAGTCAGGTATCCTCTCAAGCCTCTGCCTTACGGAGCTGGGCGTGAGCCTTACGGCACCCTGAGGTGTCGACTCAATGAAGGTTGAGGGCTTCTCAAGCTCGATTTTGAACTGCTTTTCACCGCAGTGCGGACAGGCCTGAGCGGCCATCGCCTTCTGCTTCACCTTGTAGAAAATGTGTCTAAACATTCTCCCCTCCTCCTTGAGCTGCTTCAGCCTTGCCTTCGTATCCTCGATATCGTCCTGACTCAGCAGCAGCCTCCCGCAAGACCTGCAAGTGCATCTGAGAAGCTCGTGTATTATCTTAACGAAGCCTATGTGAATCACGGGCGCGGCCAGTTCTATGTGTCCGAAGTGGCCTGGGCAGGAGATGTATGTGTTCCCGCATGTCTTGCACCTCTGTCCAGGCTCCAAGGTTCCGAGCACTGGGTCCATGACGCCGGTCGGAATCGGCATACCATCCTCATCATAGGTATCTGGGCTCTGGACCTCGACTACGCTCATGTTCCTGATGAGGCTTGGAGGGAGCATGCCGAACTTTATCGCCGAAATTATCCCCCTCAACTTCCACCCACCTCCTCGAAGACAAGCTTCGGATAGATGCCCATGGAGAGCAACTCGTTAAGCAGGAGGAAGAAGGCGTAAGACATCGAGACTTGGACACCTGAAAAGTCCTTGCCGTGAACGGGGCAGATGAGCTGGTTTTGCTTCAAGTCATAGTAGGATGGAAGCCCACATTTCTCGCAGAAGTGTGCCGTGTATTTGTCGCTCTGCTCAAGAAGCCTGTCAAGGAGCAGGTAGCTGGCGCCGTAAGCGATTAGGCAGTCTCTCTCCATCTCTCCGAACTTTAGGCCGCCTCCACGCGACCTACCCTCCGTCGGCTGCCTTGTCAATATCTGGACCTGCCCCCTCGACCGAGCATGCACCTTATCCCTGACCAGATGGTGAAGTCTCTGATAATAGACGATGCCTACGAAAATCTCGACCTCGTATCTTCTACCCGTAAGACCGTCATACATGACCTCTGTCCCGGCTCCCTTGAATCCTAGGGCCTCCAGCTCAGCCTTAATCTCCTCCAGAGGCTTGCCAATGAATGGTGAGCCATCTACCTCGACGCCCTTCAGGCTCGCGAGCTTTCCCGCGAGGCTCTCTATCAGCTGGCCAACCGTCATCCTAGATGGGAAGGCGTGCGGATTAATTATCAGGTCAGGCACTATGCCGCTCGACGTGTAGGGCATGTCAGCGTGAGGGAAGAGCATGCCTACGACGCCCTTCTGGCCGTGCCTCGATGCGAACTTGTCCCCAATCTCTGCGAAGCAGTCGGTCCTGATTCTCGCCTTAACCAGCGTGGTCTCCTCCAGCGTCTTGCTTACCATCATGGCGTCTACGACCCCAGCCTCCGTGGGCTTGATGACCTCAGACGAGTCCCTCCAAACCATCTCTCTAGCCGGAGCTCTCATGTACTCCTCCATGAAGCGCGGAGGACTGACCATGCCGACGATAGCCATTCCGCCAACGACCTCAGACTCGGGGAACGCCAAGCCGTCCGAGTCTAGGGCCCTGTAGTATTGCTCACCCCTATACCCCCTCACGCTAGGCTCAGGAATGGAAAGCCGGTCCCTCTCCCCCCCGATATACTGCTTAGCCTCAACCTCGTAGGTCCTGTAACTGATGCTATAGCCAACCCCCCGCTCCACGGAGGACTTGTTGAGCACAACGGCATCCTCCATGTTATATCCGTAGCCGGTCAGGACAGCTACAACCAAGTTCTGACCCAACGGCCTCTCCATGAGAGAGAGCCGCCTCATGAAACGCGTAACGACAAGCGGCTTCTGCGGATAAACCAGAAGGTGGAGGCGTGAGTCTGTCCTGAGGTTTAGGCTCGTCAGCGGTACGCCGAGAGCCTGCTTTGCCATCGATGCTTCGTAAACGTTTCTCGGAGACTGGTTATGGTCGCTGTAGGGTATGATCGACGCAACAGCCCCCATCATTAAAAGCGGCGATATCTCGAGATATTGGTGACTTATGGTCAAGCTCTCGGGAGACAGCGCGACGAGTATGTTCTCCTCCTCGGAGGCGTCCAGAAACTCCACGGCTCCTATCGAGACTAAGTCCCTGAACCTGAATGTCCCGTTCGAGATGGAGTCTATCATCGCTTTGGAGATGCTCGGAACTCCGTTTTCCACGACAATCAGAGGCCTTCTTACCCGGCCCTCGTCGGTGTAAATCTCAACCTCCTGTATTTGGGGATACTCACTTAAGCTTACGTTAATTGAGGGGCTTATCTCGCCCTTCCTCCTCAAAGACCTGAGCTCGCGGACGAGTGTCTTCCCATCTTGGTGGTAGCCTATCAGCTCGTTATCGAGATACACCTTGGCGCTGTAGGTCTTCTTTCTACCGCGCCTACGCTCGTCTAGCGCTACGAAGATTCCAACCATGCCGAGGTCGACGAGCCTCCTTTTCAGCTCAATCTTATCCTGCTGAGAAAGCGGGACAGACACTTCAGCACCCAAAGCCAAGTTCTTGACGAGCCCAGAGTTTGCACCCTCCGGAGTCTCTACCGGACATATCCTCCCCCAGTGCGTGCCGTGGAGGTCTCTCGCCTCAAAATGAGCTTGGCTGCGGCTCAGAGGAGACTGGACCCGTCTCAGGTGACTGAGAGTGGCTAGATAGTTTGTCCTGTTCAAAAGCTGTGTGACGCCTACCCTGCCTCCCGGCCAGTTGCCGGTCGCAAATGCGTGAGTAACCACGTCGTTAACAATACTCGGCTTGACGAAAGGCGAGATTGTTATTGGGTAGCGTGAAGCCATGCTCTTCTCGAGCTGATACTTTATATCCCTAATCAGCTTGGTCAGCGCCATCCTGAAGAGCTCTGTCAGCAGGGGATTCTCCAGCTTCAGCCTCTTATTGCCATAATGGTCCTTGTCCGAGGGCTTTCGCAGACCCACACTCGTCTCGAGAAGTTTACCGACCATGTCGCAGAGAAGTATTCCCTTCTTGTATCTGGCATCCAGTGTCGTGCCGATGTGGAGCATGAAGATGTTGTCAATCATCTGTTCAGCCCTCTGCTTCCTATACTCCTCGGCATATCCGAACGCGATTCTGTTCCCGATGTAGACCAGCGCGCTATCCACGGTCTCGACACCCTCAGCCTCCATGAAGGATGGCTCGAGGAGCTCTTGAATTGCTGGGTTATTCGAGACTAAGTTGACTATCTCGCTGTCCTTAGTCAGGCCAAGCGCCCTCAACATCACTATAAGGGGAATGCCCTTGTAGATTCTGGAGAAGAAGACTTTAACGGGGCTTCCGGGCTTGTAAGTCACTTCAACCTTACTCATCCTTCCCTGATGAGACGAGAGTAGCATAGCCGAGTATTGCGGGTTCTCCCTCTGGTCCTTCACCGTTACGAGGACTTTGTTAGGCGAGAGGTCTTCAATAGCGACTATGACCCTCTCGGAGCCGTTTATGATAAAGTAGCCTCCGGGGTCTAGTGGGTCCTCGCCGATGGCCGCCAGCTCCTCGGGCGTCATTTTGCTTAAAGGGCAGATTGAGGACTTCACCATTATTGGAATTGAGCCGATGAGGACGCGCTCCGCGACTACGGCAGGCTTGTCGTCCACGTAAAGGGACATCTTCACGTAGATTGGCGCCGCATATGTGAGGTTCCTCAGCCTACACTCCATAGGCGTAACATCCTCCCTAACCATCCCGTCTATCTCAACGATGCGTGGAGAGCCTATCTCGACGCTCTCAAACTTAAGCTCAGCCTTTCCACGAGCCTTAATCTCGACCGGACTCATACTCATTATTAGGTTCTTGAGACCCTCCCTGACGAAGTAGTCGTAGGACATGAGATGATGGCTGATTAGACCCGCGTCATCAATGTAGGCGTCGGCGATTTTCATTAGGTCCTCGCTCGTTAACACTGGCTGATTGGATGCGGCCTTAGCTCTCACTCCTCCCTCACCACCAGCCTATAATAAGTTGCAAGACCAGCCGTCGGCGACCTCCTCGATATTTTCAAGACATCGCCGGGCTTGGCTCCGATCTCGCGCACCACTGGGTCGCTTACTAATATCCTCGGTAACTCATTTAAAGTGACTCTATACCTACTCAACAGCTCCTGCACCTCCTCAGGCTTCATCACCTCGTGTCGAGGGACCAGCTCATGCTCGAGTATCGAGATGGATGTTGAAGGCTCCTCTTCAACCTTAGCTCTCTTAGATTTAGAAGGCTTCTCGGGCAGAATACACCACCATCCCTATAACCAGATTCACTTGTGGAAAAATCGTAATAGTCCCCTTATTAATTTATCCCATCTGCCTGTCATGAAAAACGGGCTACCCGGGGGGTCTGGGGGCATGACTCGCCCTTGGCCGGAGAGCCAAGGATTATTTAGAAGGATGCCATTGCTCAGCTAACGGTATGCCGGAGTTCAGAATAAGCCTCACTCAGCGGGCCGCCGTCAAGGTGAAGGAGTATTTGGAGAGCGAGGGAGGCGACCTCGCATTACGGGTGCTTATACTGGGTGAGGGGTGCTGTGGGTATAGGTATGGCATGGTTCTGGATAACGAGGTTTTGGACGATGATGTTGTCGTTCAGGACAACGGTGTTAGGATAGTTGTTGATAGGTTTAGCGCCTCGTTGTTGGCAGGGTCTGAGATAGACTACGTTGAGGATGAGAGGGGCTCTGGGTTCGTGGTGAAGAACCCTAATGAGCAGTCGACATGCAGCTGCGGTGGCCATCACCACAGCCTCATGGAGTAGATTCAGAGCATGAAGGTTGGAGACGACTGTCCGGACTTCTCCTTACCCTCCACGGAGGGGGAGTTCAGGCTCAAAGAGAAGCTTGGAAAAGACAAATACATTATACTTTACTTCTACCCGAGAGATGATACACCTGGCTGCACGGCCGAGGCCTGCAGCTTTAGAGACAATATGGGTGTCTTAACGAATTACGGGGCAGAAGTTTACGGCATAAGCACTGACAGCCTCGAAAGCCATAAGAAATTCATTCAGAAGTACGGCCTCACTTTCCCATTACTCAGCGACAGAGGAGCCGAGGTTGCGCGCCTCTTCGACGCATACAACAGCCTCTTCAAGGCGGCTAAGCGAAAGACGTTCATAATCTCTCCTGAAGGAAAAATCGCCAAAATAATTGAGGGAGTGAAGCCAGATGAGCACGTTCGACTGGCGAGAGAGTTTCTGGAGAGACGGGTCTCCCAGAGACCTACTTGACCCGCGTCCGAATCTCCTTAACCAGCTCCTCAGCCGTGGGGAATCTTCCTCCCTGCTCCTTCCTCGAGAAAATCTTCTTGTCATCGATATAGACGTCGAAGGTGCCGCCGTCTGAGGTGTCGAGTGTCACGGAGAAGCGCTTATTGTATTCTGTGCCGAATGTTTGCAGGAGGTTGTTTGCAAGCTCCAGTGCTCTCGGTAAGTGGCCGCATGGGACGCAGTAGACTATTCTGACGTTTACCAAGGCGTGGTATCTTCTCTTTTTTAGTTTATTAATTTTGACCAGCTTTCCATGTTGGTGTATTTTTAAGGTTTATATGTGCGTATTTAAAAATTTGGGATAAGGAAGGAAAATGCTGAGCAGGCAGATTGCTGAGGGCGTTGAGGAGTGTCCGAGGTGTCATCTCGAGGTTCCGACAGGGACGCGAAGGTGTCCTCGGTGCGGCCTCTGCATTACATGCTCCAGCCAGTAAACTGTTGCGGTCTTTAGAGTTTAATCTGTGTCTTCTCCTCGAGTGAGTAGGCGTTTATCCCCAGTCTTCTGAGGTGCTTGGCGAGAGTTGATGAGAATCCGTAGATGGTTAGTATCGTTTTGTAGTTAGAGTTTTTCGCGTAGGAGAATAGGCCTTGGAAGTCTGAGTGGGCGCTGAGGGGGAAGTAGGCGTCGTATCCCTCCTGTCTCCGAGTCAACACCCAGCCAGTCGCGAGAGCCCACCTGACTCGTCTCTCCGCGAGCTTGAGAATATCTCGCTGCGGCGAGATGTAGACCGCGCCGTTCTTAGCCACCTCTTCGCCCTCTCGCGTCCCAACTCTCAAGAAGTCTAGCCAGCGATACGTGCTCTTGTAGACCTTAGAAACTTCGTAGACCTCCGGCGCAACTAAGACAGGCACGCGGAGCGCCTCGTTTATGAGAGCCATTATCTCCTGAGCCTTTCCAGCCGAGTAGGCTTTCAGAGCAGGTATCTCTCCAGCCGCGAGAGTTCGAGCCGCCCACTTGATTATCTGGTAGTATATCTCTTCTCGGTTGGGGAACCTGTATATGGGGGAGCCGTAGGTTGACTCTATGATGAGGACCTCCGCCTCATGCTGCTCCGCGCCTCGCTGGAGTATACTGTCGTAGACGTTCATGTCTCCTGTGTAGAGTATGGAGAGGCCGTCGGCCTCCAGCTTGAACATGCTTGAGCCGAGCATGTGCCCCGAGTTGAGCGCGGTGAGTGAGACTCCTTCTTGGGGGGTTATCTTGACGCCTAGAGGAGACTGGAGATATTTTCTGTAATATCTTTTGCGGGAGGCGAAGATGCGTTGGGTCTCACCGGTCATTATGTTAAGCGCCCCCGGAGAGCCGGCGTGGTCCATGTGGGCGTGGCTCAGACACCTCAACCCCTCTCCCTCCGCGGAGTCGAAGAGTATGCGCGCCCCTCTGCTCTCGAGAATCGGCGCGGCTCCCTCCATCCTAATCAGGGGCAAGCTCAAGGACTTGAAGTGGGTTGGTGGTTGATAAAAATTTTAGCTGGGGTCAGCCGTGGCGTGAAGAGGGTGTTTTGCCACTTCTGTGGTGAAGCTGGTGGCAGAAATCGTTTTTAACGAGCCGGTCGAGGCGGTAGTGGATGTCGATTCTGAGGGAGAAATATGACAGAGCTGTTGAGCTTTCCGGCAGCATTTTATGCCTAGGCCTCGACCCTCCTCCGTGGGCTTATCCCGAGCCGAGTGATAGGCTTCGGTTCTGCCTCGACAGAATCCGACTCCTCTCAAGATACTGCTCCGCCGTCAAGATAAACGAAAACCATATCCGCGGCCTCGGCGAGGACGGGCAAAGAGCCATAACAGACCTGGCTAGCAGGCTTGGCCTCCTTACTATTCTGGACTGCAAGATGGGCGACATCAGTGAGACCGTCCGGGCAGGCGTCAGAACAGTTTCGCGGCTCGGCTACGACTCGTTCACAGTTAACCCCTTCTTCGGCAACGTGAAGGAAGTTGCTGAGGAGTCTCATGACGCGGGCTTAGGCGTGTTTCTCCTTGCACACCCCTCTGGTAATTACGGTGATAGGTATTTCCGGGAGGTTGTGGCGGGTGAGCCGCTTTTCTGGAAGTTTATTCGGGAGGGGGTTGAGGCTAGCGTGGATGGCTATGTGCTGGGGCTTTCGCAAAGCCTCCGCGAAGAAGATATCGTCGAGATAAGGAGGGTGGTGGGGGATGACGCCGTCATCCTCGCGCCGGGGCTTGGTGCACAGGGAGGAGACCCCTCAGCTCTGATTAGGGGCGGTGGAGAGCGGATACTCTTCAACGTCGGAAGGTCAATAATTCTCTCGGAAAACCCGGCCTCGAAAGCCGCAGAGGTCTCAGAGAGTCTGGCGAGGGAGAGGGAGTTCATCCTCACGAGTCGAGCAATAATCTCGACAAGGGGGGTTCTAAACGTCTATGATAAGCCCGTCCAGCTCTCAAGCGGCGGGTGGAGCAGAATCTACATAGACTGCAGAGCCCTTTATTCTGACCCCGCATCGAGGTCTCTCATCGCGAGGCTTATGGTGGGAGCGATTTCGCGGCGGGTGGGGAGGTCTGGCTTCGAGATTGCCACAACGGCTACAGCAGGGATACCTTTGGCGAGCATCGTGGCCGACCGGCTGGGCGTTGGCCTCGTCTACGTTAGAATGGAGAAGAAGGCGCATGGTTTGGAGAGGAGGGTGGAGGGCGTCGTCAAACCCGGAGAAGTATATGTGGGCGTCGATGACGTCGCGACCACAGGTAAAAGTGCCCTTGAATGTGTTAAGGCTGTGCGGGAGGAGGGTGGTGTGATTGAGAAGTATTTCGTGATATTCGACAGGTCTGAGGGAGCCGAGAAGCTTTTACGTGAGGCTGGGGTCGAGCTCTATTCCCTCGCCAGAATGAACGACGAGTTCTTAACGATGGCGGGTGTGTCTGAGAGGAAAGGAGCTTAGCGGTCTAACGGCTCCTCACTATGAGATACTCCGCGAGCTGTCTCAGGAGTTCCTTGGCCCTGCTCGGGCTCAGCTCAGCCTCAACCGCGCTCCAAGCATCCTCAACCAAGCGCCGAGCCACAGACTTGCTGTATTCGACGGCCCCGCTCTCCTTTATCAGCTCAATAGCCTCAAAAATCATCTTCCTGTCAGCCGACTTCACGCCCAAGACGCTGCGAATCCTATCACTCTTCTCCCTAGGGAGGGTCCGGAGAGCGTGTATGACTATCAGAGTCCTCTTCCCCTCTTTCAGGTCTCCTCCAATCTCTTTCCCATAGAGGGCTTCGTCGCCGATGAGATTCAGTAAATCGTCCTGAATCTGAAAAGCTACCGCGATTGATGATGCAAATCTGCTGAGCTTCTCCTCGAGAGGCCCCCCCACTCCAGCAGCGAGGCACGCGATTCTCACAGCCATCCTCGCGAGGCTACCGGTCTTGAGGTCGCACATCAGCATGTATTGCGCCTCACTGACTTCACTGCTTAAGCCTCTGTGCCAAGCGATATCGAGGGCCTGGCCGAGGCTGAGCTTCAACATCTCCTCCACGTAGAGCTTCAAGAGGGCTCTCTGAAATTCAGCCGGTAGATTAACTCTTGATAACACGGCTGCGACGGGGAGGTAATATAGCGTGTTACCCACGTTTATTGCGACATCCTCTCCATAGATTTTGTGGATACAGGGCTTGCCTCTCCTCACATCACTCGCGTCCTCAACATCGTCCACGATGAGAGTCCCGTTGTGAATGAGCTCAGGTATCACTAGGAGCTTCACGACTTCATCTGCGCGGCCTCCTAGCGCCTCGTAGACGATTAAGCCGAGGGCAGGCCTCCAACGCTTGCCCCCTCTGTCCAGAAGATCCCAGGCCGGCTTCGCAACCACCTCGTTGAGAGAATAAACATCCACCTCCCCGTAGCTTAAACCCGCAACCCTGCGGTAATAGCCCTCGTCCGGAGACCTTGGAAAGAACTCCTCGAGAACCTCGTTGACTAGCCTCGCATAATTTCCTAGCTCCTCCTCGATTCTCACGACACGGATATGCGCCATCACTCGTAATAAATCGTTTCTTAAGGGGGCGGGCTAAATTGTAAGACCATTTCTCCTTAAAAACTCAGAAGTCTCAGCCTCAAGAGCCTCGACTTCCCTGCCGCTCCTGACCTTCTCTGCCAGATACTCCATATAGGTGGAGCGCGTGCCTACGTATTTCAGGAGGTAGCCCTCAGCGGCAAGCTTCTCCGATGCCTCCTCCAGATACCTGAGGAGCTGCTCTTTCTTAGGCTCTACATATCTGTCGAACATGAGTATGAGGTCGAGAGGCATCCTCGGACGTATCGGTGGATTCTCCCCCGGAGGGCCCATGCAGATGAAGAAGAGTGGGGCTACGCCGGCTGGGAGCTGGAGGAGGTCTTGAAGCTCGCTACCTAGCTTCAGAGGCCAGTCTAGGATAACTGAGGAGTAGCCTATGGCTTCACCCGCCAAGGTCAGGTTCTCGGCGAAGAGGCCAGCCTCGAATATGGCCTCCACCGTCTCTATAGGGTTGGGCGGCCTCTCGAGGATATTCCTCGGCTCGAGCAGGTCGAAGAGCATCTTTGTTCTCCTCATATCCACACAGAGTAGCAGAATTATGGGTGCCTGCTTGATGATATTGTCCTCAGTCAGCTCGTATATTCTCGCCCTCAGTTCAGGCCTCGTTATACATATCACCGTAAATGACTGATAAACGATTGGAGCTCTCTGCCCCGCCTCCACCAGAAGCTCGAGAACATCACGGCTGGGCCTCGCATCCCTGAAAACCCTGATAGACCTCCTCCTAAAGATGAGCGCGAGGACGCCGCGCTTCCTCTTTTGACGGGCCGCCGACATAGCGCCACCCTGTGAAAGAATTCATCGAGGCTAGTAATTAAATAAACCGAGAAAGAGCTAGGAGAGGAATTACCGCCTACTTGAGGTTTGTAAGACCTACAAGCCTCCCACCCTCAAAAACCCGCCGAGAACCTCTTCGACGGGCCTAAAGACCCCGAACCTCCTCCTAAAGAAAGACGCAACGTTCTCGATGTCGCGTCTCAGGTAGCTTTCAGCATTGGGGTGAGAGGGTTTAACCCACTGGGGCCAGTCAATTATCACGTGACGCCCATCCGGCGTAACGAGGATGTTGTAGGCGCTCAGGTCGCAGTGAATTACTCCTGCCTCTAGGGCAAGCTTGACCGAGCGAACTATCTCGCTTAGGAGGGTTTCAGGGTCTGGGAGGCTCCTTATGTCCACCAACAGTTCGCCCTCGATGAGTGATGTTATGACCATGTGGCGGTTGCGGTAGACTGGGGCTGGAACTGGGACGCCCTTAGGGTGGAGGATTCGGAGGGCCTGAATTTCACGTTGTGCGGCCTTCTTAGAGGAGACGAGATAGTTGGCGGCGCCGAGCCCCGCCTCTCTGAATCTCTTATGCTTCTTGATGCTGGTCCTTCCAATCCTGTAAAATTTGACCCCCACAGCGCTTCCCTCGCCGGTCATTCCAGCGTAAATGTCGGCCTCCTTCCCCACACCCACCTTGACGCCTATGTGTGTGAGTATTCCTCTCCGAGAGGCGCTGTGGAGGGCCAGAAGGTCTAAGCTCGAGAAGTTGAGTAAGTATTCGCGGCCTCTACCGCGAGGAGACCAGACAAGCCTCCTCTTATTCAGCTCTTCCAGCATTCCCTCAACGTAGTCCAAGCCTAATCCAAGGGACCTTGCGAGAATCTCAGGTGTAGAGGCCCTTCCACCGTCAGCCATCCTCTCCATCGTCTCAAGAACCTTAAACTCGACCTCAGAGAGGCTTCCAACGAGGCTCGCGATTCGCCTCAGCTCTTTCATCCGCTTCCAGCGTCCTCTCCTTCCTCCTCGAGCTGTATGGTGATAAACAGCCTACCGTGCTCGAGCTCCCACTCCCTCTTATACACACCCTCAGCCGAGACTAAACCGGTGCCTAAGCCAATCCGCGTCCTAGTCTCCTCCTCGATATACTCTATCAGAGGCTTCAAGGTCTCTTGTATGGACTGCGGCTCAATCGAGACCATACACGGAACCTCCTTCACAATCTCGAGGTTGAGCTCCTTCCTCATGACCTGAATCCTCCGAATGACCTCGTTGGCGAGTGAGATTGACTTCAGCCTCTCATCCTCGGAGACGTCTATGTAGGCCCTGACGAACCTCCCCTCACCTTCGAAGATGTGACTGGGCGTCTCCTCCTCAACCCTGAAGTCGCCCTCGACGATGTCGAAGACCGAGCCATCTCTCAGGATTAGAGTGTGACGCCCACTTCTAGAAACGTTATCCAATACTTCGGCGGCTCTCGCCGAAGCCAGAGCCTCCGAGACTAGCTGATACCTCCTCCCCGCCCTCGGACCTAGGCGCGACTGCACAGGCACAAGCCTCTTAACAATCTCGGAGGGTCTTTCACCGACCTCTAACACCTCAACCGAGAAGCTGTTGGTCATCCTCTCAACATAAGACTTCAGGCTCTTCAAGGCGTCCCTCGCCCGCGGTGAGTTGGGGGAGAGGATTATTCTCCTAAGCGGCCATCTCAGCTTCCTTCTCGCTCGGTTCCTCGCGTTCAACGTCGCGGCGATTGCATCCTCGGCAACCTGCATCTGGTCCTCAATCTCCGGGTTTACGAGCGAGTCGTCGACTCTGGGCCACTTGTTTAAGCAGACGCTTATCGGGTCGTTCTCTCCCCTAAGCCTTTGGTAGAGATATTCGGCTATGTATGGTGTGAAGATGGAGAGGACGGGTAGAAGCTTCAGAAGGACATAGTGGAGAGACGCGTAGGCGGCTATCTTTTTCTGTGTCCTCTCCTCAATCCAGAACCTCCTCCGCACCGCCCTGACGTAAGTCCTGCTCAAATCCTCGACGATGAAGTTCAGAAGCCCTCGAGCAGCCTCGTGAATATCGAACCTCTCGATAGCAGAGTGCACGTATTTTATCAGCGTGTTGATTCTCGAGAGAATCCATCGGTCTTCGGGCTCTGCGTACGCCAGCATGGCCCAGACCGACTCCTTGTCCGGGTCGTATCTATCGAGGTCGAAATAGGTCTTGGCGAAGGAGACGACGTTCCAGAGTATGTTAAGGGCCATGTGTATCTGCTTCACCTCGTCGGGGTCAAAGTTTATCGTCTCCCAGCTCTGAGCCTTACTGACAAGATACATTCTGACGTTATCCACACCCCATTTGTCCATGGCATCTGCAGCCCAGAGAACATTCCCCTTGCTCTTGGACATCTTCTTCCCGAATTTGTCAAGGACAAAGTTTTGGCTGAGGACGGCCTTGTAGGGCGCGCGGCCGAACATTAAGGCCGATGTGAAGAGGAGTGTATAGAACCAGCCCCTAGTCTGGTCTATCGCCTCTGTGATGAAATCGTAGGGGAAGAGTTTCTCGAATAGGCTCTTGTCTCTCAGCCAGTCCACGCTTGCGAAATGCGCCACACCAGAGTCAAGCCAAGTATCGAGCACAAACGGCTCCCTGAACATCTCACCCCCGCATTTATCGCATCTGAAGACTACCCTATCCACCCAGGGCCTATGCATCTTCAGAGGCGTCGGTTTCCTCTCAGCCTTCTCGAGCTCAGCCTTCGAGCCCACAGCCCTCATCGCCCCACACTTGCTGCAGGTCCAGATGTTGAGAGGTGTCCCCCAGACCCTTGTTCTCGAGATACACCAGTCCTCAGCATTTTCCAGCCACTCCCCGAACCTGTTCTGCCCAGCCCAGCTCGGATACCACCTGACCTTGGCGTTCTCCTCAATCATCAACCTCTTTATCCTGTCAACTTTAAGGAACCACTGGCGGCTTGTCAAGAAGATGAGCGGAGTATTGCACCTCCAGCAGTGAGGATACGTGTGGACAACGCGCCCCTCCTTCAGGAGAAGCCCCTTCTCACCCAGAACCTTCAGAACCAGCTCCGCCGCCTCCCTATGACCCATGCCTGCGAAGCGCCCACCTTCCCCAGTGAACACGCCGTTGGTGGCTATGGGGCAGAAGACGGGTAGGCCTTCTCTCTTGCCTAGCTCGAAGTCCTCGGGGCCATGCCCGGGAGCTATGTGGACCAGGCCGGTCCCCTCCTCCATGGAGACGAACTCTGCTGGAAGGACCGTATGTGCTGGGGGCTCGTGCCTAATGTGAACAGGGACTTCCTCCGCTAGAGCATGTCTATACTTCAGACCGACTAGGCTTCCGCCTGTGAATCGGCGTAGAACCCTGAAGCTCAATACGCCGGCGTCCTTCATCACTCTTTCTAAGAGTTTCTGGGCCACTATCATCTTCTCGCCGTCTGCCTCGAACTCGACATAATCCTCCTCAGGGTTTACGGCCACCGCTTCGTTGGCTGGAAGAGTCCAAGGCGTGGTCGTCCAAATCAAGAGATATCTCTTAGAGTCGCCTTCAACGGGGAACTTGACGTATATCGAGTAGTCCTCAACCTCCTCATACCCCTGCGCAACCTCGTGAGACGATAGTGGTGTCTCGCATCTGGGGCAGAAGGGGACAACCTTGAGGCTTACTACAAGGTCGCCACTCTCAAAGCATTTTTCGAGGAGGGCCCAGACGTGCTCCATGTATTTCTCGTCTCGCGTCTGATATGCGGTGTCGTAGTCTAGCCAGAGGCCGAGACGCTCGGAGTCCTTTCTCCACTGGGAAATGTAGTAGTCCACGAGGGAGTGAGCCTCCTCTACGAACCTCTCCATCCCGATAGACTCGATATCCTTCTTGCTGGTGACTCCGAGCCTCTTCTCAACCTCAAGCTCCACGGGGAGACCCTGACAGTCCCACCCAGCTCTCCTCCAGACATCAAGCCCCTTCATGACCTGAAACCTCAAGACTATGTCCTTGTAGACACGCCCTCTAGCATGCCCGATGTGCATGTAAGAGTTGACAGTGGGAGGACCTTCAAGGAAAGAGAAAATCGGAGCTCCACGGTTAGCCTCCGCCAGTCTCCTCGGTATCTCATTCTCTGACCAGAGCTTAGAGACCTCATCCTCGACGCGCCTAAAGTCGTAGTGTGGCGGTAGCGCATACATTTCTTAGCCTATTGGATGGTTAAGGAGTTCAGTATTTAGTCTTTTAAAGCCAAAGGGATGTCCCATAGCTGACGCCAAGTTTAGATGAAACCTTTAAGAACATGGTGTAGAGACTAGGGGGTTGGACATGGTCCTTACTCTACAAGTTGGTTTTGGAACGATAATCGGAATAGTACTGTTAACGCTAATACTAATCATAATTCTGGCGTCGGCGATTAGGGTTGTGAGGGAGTATGAGAGGGCCGTCATCTTCCGTCTGGGCAGGGTTATAGGAGCGAAGGGCCCAGGGCTAGTTCTCTTAGTCCCTATAATCGATGTTCCGAGGATAATAGACCTGAGAATACTTACATTCGATGTTCCTCGACAACGTATCGTTACCCGTGATAACGTGACGGTTGAAGTGGATGCTGTCGTCTATATGCGCGTTGAGGACCCTATGGCAGCTGTTTTGAGGGTGAGGGACTTTCAGATTGCGACGAGCCTGTTGGCCCAGACTACTCTGAGGGATGTGATTGGTCAGGTTGAGCTGGATGATTTGTTGGCGAGGAGGGATGAGCTAAACAAGAGGATTCAGATTATTCTCGATGAGGCTACTGAGCCATGGGGGATTAAGGTTACTAATGTATCGATTAGGGATGTTGTGATTCCCGAGTCGATGCAGAGGGCTATGGCTAAGCAGGCCGAGGCTGAGAGGGAGCGGAGGAGTAGGGTGATTATGGCGGAGGGTGAGTTGCTGGCTGCGCAAAAGATGGCCGATGCTGCGGCGGCTTATGCGACAAATCCCTATGCGATGAGGCTGAGGGAGCTTCAGACTTGGGCGGAGATTGCGCGGGAGAAGAACCTGATAATCGTGACCGAGGGCGGAGGCTCTTTGGGCAGCCTGATTGGCGTAACTCGCGGTGTATCGGAGCAGAGCGGAAGGAAATAGCGCCTGAGCCTTGGAAGCTTCATCCAAGCCGTTTATTCTTTTAAGCGTTCTTCTCCTATACGCAGCTCTATTCACGCCCATCGCCGATGGACGCGGCGAGATTATGTGGCTCACCATCTCGGGAAACATATCCCCAGCAACGGCGGAGTATATTGTAACTTCGATGGAGAGTGCCCGGGAATACAGTGCAGTATTGATAACAATAGACACGTTTGGTGGATTAGGCGACTCCACTTTCAAGATAATAGACGTAATGCTGAACTCCTCGGTTCCCACGATAGTCTATGTCTATCCCCCGGGAGGCCAAGCACTCTCAGCCGGCACATACATTCTGATGGCCTCAAGCCTCGCGGCCATGGCGCCCTACACGACAATAGGCTCAGCTCAGCCCGTCGTCAACGGAGTCCCCTCAAACGATACCAAGCTCATCAACTTCCTCGTCGAGAAGATGAGGGGCATGGCGAGGCTTCACGGCAGGAATGAGACTCAAGCGGCACGTTTCGTCACGCATAACGACAACTTGGGGCCGGAGGTGGCCCTGAGGCACGGAGCGATAGAGGTCGTTGCATCAGATGTCTATGAGTTATTGGATAAGGCTGATGGAATGAAGGTCATGACGCTTTACGGTGAGACGGTTCTCCAGACGCGCGGCGCGCGGCTGGTGAAGATTGAGCCTGGGTTCAGGATTCAAGTGCTCCAGTTCTTGAGCGACCCCCTCGTCTCAGGCCTCTTCCTAACTTTAGGCGTGTTGATTCTCATCGTTGGCCTCTCCTCCCCGGGGTTTGGTGGAGAGATCCTCGGAGCCGTGCTCCTGATTCTCGGCCTCGTGGGGCAGGGCTTCAACCTCAACTGGGCCGGTTTGGCGCTGATTATTCTGGGCTCGGTTCTCATACTTTACGAGTTTTACTCCGGCGGCGTGGTGGCTGCCATGGTGGGTGGAATTATATTATTATCTCTCGGCCTCATACTCCTGGTTAGAGCGCCGCCAGGAGTGATTTACGTGTCTCAGGAGTGGCTGAACGAGCTTCAGGTGGCCATCGGCTTAGTGGCGGCCTTCGGAGGAGGCGTAACAGCATTCATACTCTTCAAAATACTGAGGGCGACTAGGCGTAAATCCTATGAACTCGCGCCTATGGCAGGCATTGGAAGGTCCGTGGAGGATATTGAGGCCGGCAAGCTCGGATATGTTGTTGTCGCGGGAGAGTATAGAAGAGCCAAAGCACTAAAAACGGTCAAGCAGAATCAGGAAATAAGAATAGTGGGTGTTGAAGATAAAATACTTCTGGTCGAGCCCTTAGAGTAGACTCTGTGCCCGCTTACTCGCTTCCGAACCCGCTTCTCGGGCCTCTAGGAGACCAGCCCCGCCTCCTAGCCCCTCCAGACCTTGGAGAGCCCTGATAGACAGTCTTCTCCGAGAGATTGTTCTCCACGTTAACTTTACCGAGCTCCTCATCCAGCACCTCTATCTTACCATACCTCCCGAGATTCAGCTGCATCTTACCTCGGAAGACCTTTACGAAGGCGTTCGAGATCCTGACGGTGTTACCCTCCTCCACTTTGTCGATATTTTCGTCCCACAACACTAGCTGTATTGCCCCTGTCTCATCTGCTATTAGCGACTCTGAGAGGTTGTGCCGGCTTTGGTCATATTGGCTTCCCACGGAACGGGGCTCGCTCTTCGAGACGACTTTTGCGACGATGTTCACATTCCGCGAGTTAGGAGTTAGGTTTTCTATTTTATCTATTCTTTCCAAACCTTTCCAACCACTTTAGGACGACTAAATCTGCAGCACCTAATATATAAGTGTATCAGGCCGACAGTGATTCAGGGCAGCTGCTCTCCGTATAAGCAGCTTACGTGTTTAATTAAATACATCCTATACTTCTGTGAGCCCATGCGTGCACGCAGCTTTGTCTCGGAACTGCGGAGTGAGCTTAAGCAAGTGAACGAGCAGATTGAGAAGCACCCCTACATCAAAGACGCCGAGAGCGGTGCTCTACCTCTCGAGAGATTGAAGCTCTTCGTCGAGAATCAATACTACATCGTTCATCACGACATGAGGAGCTTAGCCTTAATGGCGGGCAGAGCGTCCCGTGACGACGAGGTGAACTATTTCTCGCGCCTCGGGCAGGGCGATCTTTTGGCATTCAGGGAACTCATTAAGCTGGGTGAGGAGCTTGGGACACCTCTTCGGGATTTTAACGAGATGAGGATTCTTCCAAGTGCCGTGGCATACACGCATTACCTCGCCTGGCTCTCGCTCTATGCCGGCACCGGAGAGCAGGTCGCGGCCATAATTATCAATCTGCCCGTTTGGGGTCGCGCGTGTGGGAGGCTCGCAGCCGCCTTGGAGAGGCGATACAACGTTACGTCAACTGGTTTCCTTCGCGGCTTCGCTGAGCCTCCCGGCTGGATTGAGGAGGAGGGTATCGCGATTCTCGAGAAGTATTTACCCGACGCTGAGGGAAGGGTTAGGTTGGCCGCTAAGATGATTCAGAGCTACGAGCTCGGTTTTTGGGATGCTCTGTACCGTGGGTGAACTCACTTATGCCGGGCTTCACGCGCAGGTTATGGCTGGCCGTCAGCGATGTTTACGACGCTATACTGAGGCATCCCTTCATTACGGGGCTGAAGGACGGTAGCCTCAACATGGAAACTTTCAAGGAGTATATCATTCAAGACGCTCTTTATCTGAGTAGGTTCTCGAGGGCCGTCGCCGCCGTGGGGGTCAAGGCGCCGGACGACGACTCGGCGCTCACTTTAATCTCGGCGGCGCGGGATGCGTTGTCAGTCGAGAGGGCCTCCCTCCACGACTTCCTCCTCTCTGAGTGGGGCATAGAGTCCAGGGACCTCGAAAAGGTTCAGATATCTCCGGTCAACCAGGCTTACACGGATTTCCTAATCGCATCTGTCCATGAGAGGTCGTTCCTCACAGGCCTAGCCTCGGTTCTTCCGTGCTTCTGGGTCTATCTAGAGGTTGGGAAGAGGCTTCTTGAGAAGGGCTCACCGGTCGAGACCTACAGTCGCTGGATAAGCACCTACTCTTCGCTGGACTACGAACAAGCGGTGAAAAAGATAATTGCCCTCACCGACTCGCATGCGGAGCGAGCGTGTGAGCCTGAGTTGGAGGAGGCGAGCCTATATTTCAGACTCTCAACAATATATGAATATCTCTTCTGGGACTCGATATACCGTGGCGTCAATTGGCCCTTCCGGCTGAGGCAATAAGCTAGTTATAGACTGATTTAAATAAAGTGGGTGTCACACAGCTCCGAGGTTGTCAAGGGAGAGTGTCCCAAAAACCCTAGACTACGCCGATTGGGGGCGCATTCACTGGTATCTATTCACCGCGGTCTCCCTCAACTATCTCCTCGACGGCGTCATATTCGCCATCGCGCCCCTGATAGCTGTTGTCGTGGCTCCAGAGCTCGCCACATTTATTTTCGCTTCGAATCTTCTGGCTGAGACTCTGGGCGCCGTCTTCTTTGGATACCTTGCGGATAAGCGTGGACGGAAGCTCTGCCTCATCCTGATAAATCTCATTCAAGCGATATCGACCAGCCTACTCTTCTTCTTTTACAGCAATCCATTAGCTCTTTGGGTCCTAACATCTTTGTTGAGCTTAAGCGTCGGTGGAGACTTTGGAGCGTCATACGCGGCCTTGGCTGAGATCGCTCCTGCGAGATATAGGGGAAGAGCGATTCTGCTCTCAACCAATTTCTGGAATATAGGGAGCACCGCAATTGCGGGAGCCGCGCTGGCCTTTAGGGCTCTATACTCAGACCCACAAATTCAGACACAGTATATTCTACTCTCAGCCTTGGCCACCCTAGGGCTTGTCGCCGTCATTAGGCTCACCGTCCCCGAGTCTCCGCGATGGCTCCTACACATAGGCAGGAAAGATGAGGCTCTGAGTGTGGCGGCACGGATCGGGCGCGCCGCATCTTCGCCAAGCCTAACCCCCGGCGAGAAGAGTAGACCATCCAATGGCTTTAAGACCGGCTACTTGTATCGATTCGCCATTCTCGCAGTTATCACGATCTCCCAATACGTGACTTATGGCATGATGGCTTATTACGCCCCCTATGCCCGGGGATTCGTGTTTGGAGTCGAGTCCGCGCCGATGGTCATATTCGTGGCCAACCTAGGGGCTTCCGTAGGAGCGTTCATCCTCTGGCCACTAATCGACAGAGGCAGGAGGGTCTCGACGCTACTCTCCTTCCTACTCGGCACAGTTACCGCGGCGCTTGTCTTAGCCGCTCACGTGGTAGGGCATCCTCTTCAATTCTATACAGCGCTATTCGTCTGCCTCATCTTCTCCGAATGGGCATGGGGTTCGGTTAGTGCCCTGCAGAGCGAGCTCTTCCCGACGGGCATTAGGGCGACGGCAGTCGGTGTTTTAACAGGCCTCACGGGTGTGAGCGGGGCGGTCGTCGTGCTTACGCAGAATATACTGTCAGCTTCAGAGTTCATCGCGGCCTCGGTGCTGATTTGGGGTGCGGGGCTTGCGGCGACAGTGACTTGGTTGATTCGCGGTGTGGAGACCGCCAACCGGACTGTTGAGGAGTTGGAGGCCGTTTGATAACGATTTAAGTATCTCCAAGTATTGGGCTATATGCGTGAGTTACAGTGAAGAGAATGGGTATCGCCCTACAGTTGTATTCGGTGAGGGATGACTGCTCTAAGGATTTCTTCAAGACGCTAGAGGCTGTGGCCAGAATGGGCTATGAGGGGGTCGAGTTTGCGGGTTACTATGGTAAGTCGGCAGGTGAGATTCGGGACAAGCTTAGGGAGCTCGGCCTCAAGATAGCGGGTGCCCATGAATCGATTCAGAGGATGAGTGGAGAGCAGCTTGAGTCTACGCTGAAATTCAATACTGAGCTCGGTAACAAGACTGTCGTTGTGCCTTGGCTTCCCCTTGAGATGAGGTCTGATAGGCAGGGCTGGATAAACTGCGCCAAGATGATTAGCGACGTAGCCGAGAAGGCTTCACGCCTCGGATTCCGAGTCGGATACCACAACCACCGCGAAGAATTCACACCCATCAACGGTGAATATCCTTGGCACATCTTCTTCAACAACACCAGCAGCTCGGTCTTTATGCAGCTTGACACAGGGAACGCCCTCAGCGCCGGTATACCTGCCTCCATGCTAGTTGATGTTATCAAGAAATACGCTAATAGGTCTCTCACCATACATCTTAAGGACTACTCGACCAAGCGAGGATTTGTCCTGCTAGGTGAAGGCGATGTGCCATTCAGAGATGTGCTGACAGCTTGCAGTGACTTTGGTGGGACTGAGTGGCTTATAGTTGAGCTTGAGACATATCCCTATTCTCCGCTTGAATCGGTTAAGCGATGCCTCGAAAACCTCAGGAAGATTCTATAATCTAAGCTTGACTTTTTTTATCCTGTCTCAAAATTAGCGGCTCTCAATCCGCATGCATAGACAGTTGGGGTGGTAGAGGGTAGAGGTTTATTAACCATGAACGTCGACGGATTCACGACTAAGGTATGTCGAGGACTGTTCTGGAGAAGATTTGGGACGACCATGTCCTTGCTAGGCGAGGAGAAGACGAGTATCTCCTCTACGTAGATAGGCATCTGACTCACGAGGTTACTTCTCCGATAGCCTTCGAGGGGCTTAGGGCGCGCGGTAGAAGGGTGAGGAGGCCGGACCTGACCTTCGCTCTGATGGACCATAACGTTCCAACGGTGGACAGGGCTTTGTCGGTGAGGGATGAGCATTCGCGGGAGCAGATGAGGGCTCTCGCAAGGAACGCTATGGAGTTCTCGATTACTCTCTTCGACTACTTCAGTCCTTGGCAGGGCATAGTGCATGTGGTGGGCCCGGAGCTCGGCCTGACTTTACCTGGGATAACGATAGTTTGCGGAGATAGCCACACAAGCACGCACGGCGCCTTGGGCGCTCTCGCATTCGGCATCGGCACTAGTGAGGGTGAGCATGTATTCGCCACGCAGACGGTCTGGCTGAGGAAGCCGAGGCAGATGGAAGTAGTCTTGGAGGGGAGGTTTCAGGGCTACGCGACGCCAAAGGATGCGATACTCTACGTGATTAGGGAGCTCGGGACCGGCGGGATGATTGGCCACGCTACAGAGTTTAGGGGGGAGGCAGTGAAGAGTGTGGGGGTTGAGGAGAGGATGACGCTTTGCAACATGGCCATTGAGGGTGGCGCGAGGACCGCCATTGTAGAGCCTGACGATAAGGTCTACAGATATCTCGAGGGCGCGCCCTACGCCCCGTCCGGGGAGGATTGGGAGGAGGCTAAGAGATACTGGGACACACTTAAGACCGATGGCGGCGCGAGGTTTGACAGAAGCTACAGACTTAACGTATCCAAGCTTGAGCCCCAAATAACTTGGGGGACAAACCCCGCCATGTGCATAGGTGTCAGCGAGTCTGTCCCAGACCCGAAGGAGGTTGAGGACCAGACGCAGAGGAGGATGGTTGAGAGGGCTCTCAGCTACATGGGCCTGAAGCCGGGCCAGCGGATTGAGGGCACACCGATAGACGCCGTCTTCATAGGCTCCTGCACCAACGCGAGGCTCTCGGACCTTGTGATGGTTGCGAGACTTGTCAAGGGGCGGAAGGTCTCGCCAGATGTCAGGGCGATGATTGTTCCGGGCTCTATGCTCGTGAAGCGTAGGGCTGAGAGGATGGGACTTCACAGAATCTTCATGGAGTCGGGCTTTGAGTGGCGTAATAGTGGATGCAGCATGTGCATAGCCATGAACGAGGACAGGCTCGGCCCCGGTGAGAGAGGAGTCCTGACAAGCAACAGGAACTTCGAGAACAGGGCCGGACCTGGAAGCCGAGTCCACCTCGCAAGCCCCCTGACCGCCGCGGCCTCAGCACTCGAGGGGAAGATAGCTGACCCTAGGAATTTTGACCTAGTCAGCCTCGATGAGCTGGAGCTTGAATGGGTCTCTCCTTGGGTTGAGCGGAATATTCTCGAGCCTCTGAGAGGTGGGTGAGTGGATGCCTGAACCTGTTAGGAGGGTCTTCGGGAAGGCGGCCCCGCTCGAGATGGACGACGTAGACACAGACCAGATAATTCCAGCTCAGTTCCTCAAGGTCCTCACGAGGAAAGGCCTCGGAAAATACCTCTTCTACAGGTGGAGATATGATGAGAATGGTAGGCCGCGGGAGGGGTTCATACTCGACCGCCCAGAGTTCAGGGACTCCGTCATCTTAGTGGCTGGCAGGAACTTCGGAATAGGCTCCTCGAGGGAGAACGCTGTATGGGCCCTGATGGACTTCGGAATCAAGTGCGTGATAGCCTCCTCTTTCGGAGACATCTTCTACGGAAACTCCGTGAAGAACGGACTTCTCTGTATCAGGCTCGATGATGAGACAGTCAGGAGGCTGAGAGTCGAAGCCTCGAAAGGGAACTTGACGCTCGACATAGATGTTGAGTCTGAGATGATTAGGCTGCCTAGCGGAGAGGTCCTTAGGTTCAGGCTCGAGCCTAACGTGAAGAGCTGGCTTCTGGAGGGGCTGGACGAAATAGAGGCCACTTTCCGCGACCACGGGGAGAAGATTCGCGAATACGAGGCCAAGATGAAGTCGTTTAAGATTCCCCGAAGAGCCGTCCTCCCCACAGAGTAACAATTTGACCCGGCCAGGGTTCGTGCAATATACCGCTGAACATAGACTATATTAGATGACGCCGCAATTTCTTCTGAGCCTCGGCCAGTCTCTGCTCAAGGCATAAATCGCGGAGCGACTAATGTGGTGGAGAAGATTTGCCCTTTTCTCCCATTACCGTCATGTGGATTTGGAATGCGATGCACTTTCTCGCCATGGGTATCGCCTTCCCCTACTTCCCCGTGTTCTTGGAGCGCGGCGGCCTGACTCCAAGCCAAATAGGCCTCGCCTTCACGATAAGCAGCGTAGTGTCCGGCTTCTTCTCATACTATATGGGCAGGCTTTCCGACCGCGCAGGCCGGCTCAAGATACTGATCTCAACAACTCTACTCGCATCCCTCTCATACCTACTCCTCTCCCTAGGATTCGACCCCATCACCTCGGTAGCAATCTTCACGCTCCTGATGATGGGTGGAGGCGCGGCAAACACAATCTTCACAGCCTACTCAATCGACGTGTTGGAGAGGGCTGGTATTCCGCGTGGAATTGGATTCGCGAGGATAAGAAATGGCGGGAACATTGGCTGGATAATCGGGACACTTTCCGGAGGGGCGCTGGTAAGCGTGTTTGGTCTGAACCCAGTATTCGCGGTCTCAGCATTAATAGTGGGAGCCGCGGCCTTGGCTTGTGTAGGGCTGAAGGAGGAAAGGCGTGAAAGAAGAGAGGTGGGTGCGGAGATAAGAACTCTAAGCCTGCTGAAGGGTGTCCCCGGCGTATTTCTTCTTACAATGAGTTTAGTCATGATTGTTAACGCTTCTATCATGAACTTCCTCTCGCTACATCTCTTAAACACTCATGGTGCCTCACCTTTCGAGATTTCAGCAGCCTTCGCCCTGATGGCAATATCTGATATACCGGCGATGATTTACTTTGGCAGACTATCTGACAGAATCGGGAGAGGCCCTGTCCTGCTGCTTTGTTTGGCTGTGTGGCCTCTAAGGCTTGCCCTGATAGGGCTCTCGCTAGACAGGACGATTGTGATTCTAGCTCAGTCCCTCAGTAGCCTTACGTTCGGCGGCTTCTTTGTTGTCTCGATAGCCTATGCGTCCGAGATTGTGCCTGAGCATATGCGGGGGGCCTATATGGGGCTTTATGGTGCGACCTTCAGCGTCGGTGGAATTGTCGGAGGCTACCTCTGGGGAAGCGTGATTGAGGCAACATCCTACGCCGAAATGTTCCTATACGTCGCGGCATTTTCAACTATACCAATCGCACTAGCCGGCCTCACACTAAGAAGGCGAGAGAACTAGGTCCAGACTCTGCGAAGTCTTTGAGAACTAATCCCCGGATGTAGCGGGTCATCTCATCTTAACTATCTGCCTCACCGCGACTCCATCGGCAAGCCTGTCCAGACCCTCGTTCAACTCGTCGAGTCTGAGTTCACCGGTGATAACCTCCTCGAGCCTTATCTTACCCTGCGCATAGAGGTTAAGCAGGAGCGGAATATCTCTCCTCGGAACTATGGAACCCATGTAGGACCCTACAACCAGTCTTTCCTCACCCATTATGAGCCAAGTCGGGAGCTCGACCCTATCCTCCGCAGACGTGACCCCGAGAATCACGGTGGTCCCACCTTTCCTAGTCGCCATGAAAGCCTGGAGCATAACCCTCGTTACTCCTGTGGCCTCGAAGCAGTATTCGGCTCCCCGCCCAGCAGTTAGGCGTTTCACCTCGGAGACGGGGTCTTGTTTCGAAGCATCAACCAAATCAGTGGCACCAAGCAGCTCGGCTTTCCGTAACTTATCCTCGCGAATATCAACCGATATTATCTGAGACGCCCCCGCTATTCGCGCGGCCTGAACCAAGTTGAGGCCGAGGCCTCCGCAACCGAAGATAGCGACGCTAGAGCCGAGCCTAACTTTTGCGACGTTGAACACCGCTCCGAAGGCTGTTGGTATTGCGCATCCGAAGAGGGCGAGCTTCTCGAAGGGTACGTCTTGGACTACAGGTATAGCCGAGGATGCTGGGACTACTATGTGCTCTGAGAAGGCCGAGACACCGAGGTGATGGTGCACTTCCTTACCATCTAGCCTGAACCGAGTCCCACCGGTCACAAGCTTTCCCTCATAATTTGCGGCTCTGCCTGGGTCGCAAATGGTCGGCCTCCCCGAGAGGCAGTAGACACACTCGCCGCAGCTCTGAGCAAATGACAAGACCACGCGGTCGCCCTTCCTAACCGATTTCACGTCCTCACCAACTTCAACCACACTGCCCGCACATTCATGCCCGAGAACAATCGGTAGCGGCGGCCTCCGAACGCCCTCAACCAACGCCAAATCAGAGTGGCAGAGCCCCGCGGCCTCAACTCTGATGAGAACTTCGTTCCTGAGTGGGCCGAGGAGCTCCAAATCCCTTACAGTTACTGGCCTTGAGGAGGAGTAAGGCCTGGGTAGGCCAGCTTTCTCCACCACGGCGGCCCGCGTCCTGAGAGTCAAGCCAAACTGTCCATAAGGTTGGACGGAAATAAGGCTTTAGGACTCTGTAAACTTCTCGAGGAGCTCCAGCAACTGCTGCCCCTGAGGGCTCAGAACGTAAAGCTTCTCCCCACCCTCGCCGGCCTGCTCGTGAATCAAGCCGTAACTCTTCAGCAACTCCACATTTCTGTCCACCGTCTTCCAGTCGATATTGAGCGTCTTTGCCAGCTGATACCTGTTCATCGGAGCCTCGAGGCTCTTCAACATCTTGACGCGCGTAGTCGCCCCCCTCATCTTCACCATAAGCCTGAAGACGGAGTAGTCAAACATGCTCTTAGACCAGACATGCCTCACGAGCCCCTTATACGCTAATGTGGCCGCCACACCAGCCCAAGAAGCGATGGACACCCAAGGCGTAACCGTCTCAACGCTGAAGACAACTCCCTCAGAAGGAGGTTCAGCCCTGGCCAGAGGCTCAAGGGCCTCAGCCTTCATGGCCATAGGCGGCTGAGTCGTTTGAATGTATAGCCACAGGCCCGTAGATAGGGCCGCTGAGACAAGGAAGAGAATCAGCAGGACGGTCGAGAGCCTCAAACCCAACACGACTTCTCCTGTGGCATATTTTAATTTTTGACAGAGCCCAACAGTAGAAAATCAACGTATAAGAAATGGAAAGTCCGTGTGTCTCCGCTGCGAACTTGGCGAGAAGCCCTATAACAGCCATGAGGCTCTGGAACATGCTACACTTCTTGGCTTTCGGCATCGTCTTTCCTTTTCTTCCCGTCTTACTCGAGAGCTGTGGTTTAAGTCCCAGCCAAATAGGGCTCGCTTTCACGGTCGGCAACATAGCTGGAGGCCTCTTCTCATACTATATGGGGAGATTATCGGATAGGGTCGGAAGGCTCAGAATGCTGGTCTCAACTACTCTACTCGTGGCTCTATCATATCTCCTCCTCTACTTAGAGTCCGACGCGATCACAACTGTTGCCTTCTTCACATTACTTATGATTGGTGGAGGAGCCGCCAACACTATCGTCACAGCCTACTCGATGGATGTGCTGGAGCAGAGGGGGTCCTCACGCGGCGGTGGCTTTGGATTGATAAGAATTGGAGGGAGTATAGGCTGGATTCCCGGGACCTTCCTCGGAGGGATTTTGGTGAATATGCTTGGTCTCAGACCAATATTCCTTCTGGCTGGAGTTATCGTTGGGCTTTCTGCCCTGACTTGTTATGGGCTGAACGAGAGTCGAGTAGCTGTAAGAGGTACCGCGGAACGTGTCATGGCACGTAGTTTCCTACGAGGCCCAGCCGGCACTCTTCTTCTGGTATCAACCCTCGCATTTACGGCTAATGCAGCGTTCCTAAGCTTCCTCTCACTCCACATGATAAATAATCTGGGGGCTACGCCGCCCCAAGTTTCAGCCGCCTTCGCCGTTATGGGTTTAGCGGAGATACCGGGCATGATTTATCTGGGAAGGTTGTCTGACAGGTTGGGAAGGCTGCCAATCCTGATTGTTTGCTTGGCGGCTTTTCCTCTCAGGCTTGCGATCTCGGGACTTGCAGGCGACACCTACGTCGTCATCCTCGCACAAGCCCTCAACAGCTTAACCTACGGAGGGCTCTTCGTGGTCTCGATAGCCTATGCGTCTGAGATTGTTTCTGAGAGGGTGCGTGGTGCATACATGGGCCTCTACGGGGCTACTTTCAGCATGGGGGGCGTGATAGGGGGGTATCTTTGGGGAATAATAGCTGAGGCGACGTCTTACGCGACTATGTTCCTCTACAGCTCAGCCTTCTCACTCATTCCCGTCATCATAGCGGCGGTGGCCCTCAAGGCCTACTCCACAGCAGAACCAAAGTTTAAGAAAAGGGTAAGCCGAATAACGCCACACCAGCGTTGAAGACAACTCCAATATTTGCGATGAAGCTTTGGAACCTGCTTAACTCATTTGCCCTAGGCGTAACCTTCCCCTTCTTCTCCATCATTCTCGAGCGGGGAGGCTTGACACCGAGTCAGATAGGCCTCGCCTTCACAGTCGGCAACTTAGCTGGAGGCCTCTTCTCATACTACATCGGAAAATTGTCAGACCGCATCGGCAGGCTCAAGATGCTTGTCTCGATGACCCTGCTTACGGGGCTTTCATTCATGCTTCTCTTCGTCGAGTCACAGCCGTTAGTCACAGTAATGATATTCACGCTCCTGATGATGGGTGGGGGCGCGGCCAGCACGATAGTAACGGCCTACTCGATAGACGCTCTTGATGGTGCGAGAATCTCTCGCGGAAGTGGGTTTGGTGCGATAAGCATGGTTGGTGCGGTTGGCTGGGTTCCTGGGACCTTGGCTGGGGGCGTGTTAGTGAGCGTGCTGGGTCTCAGGCCGGTGTTCCTTTTCGCTGGCGTCATCATCGGCCTCTCAGCCCTAACGTGTTATGGACTCGCGGAGAGTAGACTAGAGAAGAAGGATGATGGTGTAAGTTTCAGCAGCAGAGGCCTCTTAACTGGCCCCCCAGGCTTCCTCCTCACCATAATCACGCTGGCCTTCGTCGCTGACGCATCCATCGCGAGCTTTTTCTCGCTCCACATGATAAACAGTCTCGGAGCCTCGCCGTTAGAAGTCTCGGCAGCCTTCGCAATAATGGGCCTATCGGAGATTCCTGCCATGATTTACTTAGGAAAGCTCTCCGACAAGGTCGGGAGGAGGCCGATTCTTCTACTCTGCCTCGCGGCATTCCCCCTGCGGATGGCGCTGACCGCCCTTGCAGGCGACAGCACAGTTGCAATTCTGGCGCAGACCCTCAGCAGCTTGACCTTCGGCGGCCTATACGTCGTCTCGATAGCCTACGCCTCCGATATAGTGCCTGAGAGTATGCGCGGCGCATATATGGGGCTCTACGCAGCGACGATACGCCTTGGGGGCATTATCGGAGGATACCTTTGGGGCAGTATAGCTGAAGCATCATCCTACGCAGCCATGTTCCTCTACTGCTCGGCCTTCTCCCTCGTTCAAGTCTTTCTGGCTGGAATAGCTTTCAGGAGGAAGAGGGTTGTGGTCTTCCCTGCTCGCGCAGAACCATGAAGAGGAGCGCAACGCCGGCGATTAAGAGCACAAGACCGACTATGGGGGTGAAAGTCCCTAACAGGGCTATGAGTCTCTGAACCTCAGCGAGGCTCGTTACGAAGCTCAGACCAGCGAAAACCATAATCAAGGCTGCGACGGCGAGGACAGCCTTCTCGACAGGCATCCGAGAAACCCCCTTCTCATCATCAGAAGGCAGAAGAATCGCCGCAGCGACATAGAGCGCGAGAGCAGCGTAAAAGTTTAGAAACAGGACGACGATGAAGATGAGCCTGATGATGTTTGGGTCGACTCCGAGATATTCCGCTATCCCGCCCAACACTCCCGCGACTATCCTGTGCCTTGATGATTTGCTGAGCCTCCTCTGCCCTCCCACACTGGCCTCCAAACCCAAAGATTGAGGGGGGCCGTGAGATATTAACCGTGCCCAAACAAAAATTTCCTAAAGAAGACGTATACTATCCAAACATGCAAGCCGACAAACTCTCCTGCGAGTCGACCCCATCAAGGTGCTAAAAGTGGGTCTCAGAGGCCTGAAACGTTAAAAAGGGCTTTAATAATTGGCCTTAACGAGCTTGACGCTTCTTGCCTCTATGCTCTTTAACGTGAGTGGTGAGCAATTTGAAGACTAAGCTGGCCTGCACTCTTGGCCCCTCCCTTTCAAGTGTTGAAGATATTTCTAGGGCCATTTCGCTGGGGTGTCGGATTTTCCGGATAAATTTCAGCCACGGAGGGCCGAGTTTCTGGAGGAGGCTCGCGGAGGCTGCTAGGGCTGCGGCTGGAGGGCTAGGTGTTGACTGTGTGTTGATAGGCGACTTGAGAGGCGGCTCGGTGAGGGTCGCCGGCATAGAGGCCCCCCACACCCTCAATACGGGAGAGAAGGCCAGCCTATCACTCTACGGGCCAATAAGACTGTCTCGCCCGGAATTCTTCAAAGCCGTAGAAGTTGGCGACATCCTTGTCACAGATGATGGAAGAGGGATTTTAAAAGTCATAGATAAGGAAGACTATTCGGTGGTAGTGGAGGCTGTTAGGCCTGTCACATTATCTCCCAACAAGTCTCTCGTCATAAGGGGCAAAGAGGTCGCACCACCCAACTATCTGGAAGCGAGTTTGCCTGAAATTGACACCGCATTAGAGTTGGGTCTCGACTTCATAGGCTTAAGCTTTGTCCGGAACGCTGAAGACGTAGTCTCGGTCAGGAAATATCTTGACCAGAAGAACTCTAGAATCGGGCTGATTGCAAAGGTCGAGACACCTTCAGCTGTTCAGAACATCGACCAAATATGTGAGCAGTCTGACGCCGTCTTGATTGCTAGAGGGGACCTTGGGATGCATTTCCCCCTAGAGACCGTCCCCCGGCTTCAGGAAAGGATAGTCGAGGCTGCCTACAGGTCTTATAAGCCTGTTATAGTGGCTACTCAGCTTCTCGGCTCGATGATTAGCGAGCCTGTCCCCTCGAGGAGTGAGATAGTGGATGTCATGTCTTGTGTTAAGGATGGTGTCGATGTCTTGATGCTTACAGGCGAGACCGCGATTGGTAGATATCCGCTTGAATCTATACAGTGGCTGGGCATGATTGCCGAGACCTACGAGAAGGACATGATCCCGCAGAGAGACCTCCACCCCGGCGCGGAGATTGTGGACAGGTTCGCCCTCGCGGTGGTAAATCTCGCCGAGTCCATATCGGCAAGAATAGCGATATTCACGGTCTCAGGATATATGGCCCGCCGTATCGCCCGCTTCAGGCCTGTCGCTGGCATGATAGCTGCGACCCCCGACAGAAAGGTGATTCCGAGCCTTTCGATAATCTGGGGAGTGACACCGCTTTACCTAGAGGCTCAGAACTACACTCAAGGTTTGGAGATGCTGGAGAAGAGGTTGGAAGAGGCGGGCCTGGCTTCTCCAGGCGACACCTATGTTCTGACATACGGACTTGTGAAGGAGCCGGTGCACATAGTGAAGATGAAGAAATACCAGTAGCTTGATGACGCTCGATTTACGCGCCGCCGAAGCAGTATAGGTCCTTCGTCCCGGTGTATCGACCAGTCTCTGCGGCTCTGAAGGCTTCATCAGCACGTCCGTAATTGCTCAGCGAAAATCCGCTACATCGGCCGCGCCTCTATGCAGAATATCTATAAGGGCTTGAGGTATTAGGTGGGGCTATGGCAGGCTCGGGTTTGGCTGGTGGCCATGTATACGGATGAGCTGGTCTTTGAGCTGGTCTCGTTTGGCCCCGTCTATCGGCTTGGCCAGCTGGAGCTGGGCCCCGACGAGGTTATCGCGGCTGAGGGGGTTGGGACTTTTCAGGGCGTAAGTATCAGGGAGAGAGTCTCGGACGCTCTATCGATGGGGAAGGAGCTCCCCCGACTCGCTGCAAAGGTTCACAGAGAGTCGACGAGAAGGGGGCACGCCTCTCTGACGACATCCGCTGTATTCTTTTGGGAGGTCTCGAACTGTAGCCGCCTCACCTCCATGCTACTTGTGGCCCCCATCTTCGGCAGCTATCTTCAGGAGAGTCAGAGAAGGGCACCCCTCTCGAGGGAGAGGCTTCTAGTGCCCGCTGAGCTGAGGGGTGGTCTGCTTGAGAACATGTATTCTGAGTTGACGAATAGATGTTTTGATGCGTATAAGACACTCTGTGACCATGGAGTTGATTTGGAGGACGCGCGATACCTCCTCCCCCTTTCCGCTGCGACCTCGCTCTTCGCAACACTCCCGCTCGAGGCCCACATCTATCTCATCAGGAAGGTTGAGGATGGGGCCGGAATAGTCACGAAAGAGTTGAGGGCTTTGGTTGATAGGATTTTAGAGGCCGTTCGGGCGAGGGCCCCCCTCCTCTTAGACTCAAGGCTGAACTTCAGGGCTTGGTGGGGATACTACGCAGCGACAGACCCCCTCAGGCCCCCCGACGGAGTGATTCGACAGCTTTGCGGGGACAGGCCCGACTCAGAGGCCGAGCTCCTCTACATCGACTATCCGAGGGGCTTCGAGGGTATTGATTTGGGTGGAGTTGCGGCTGAGCAGGTGTCTCCCCTCCTTAGGGCCGTCACCGTTGAGTCACTCTCCCTCGCGGCTTATCATCAAGCCATAAGGCATAGGACAGTTCCGACGGTCGCAGAGTCTTTAGTGGAGGTTGCTGAGAGGTGGATGAGGGCTCCGGAGAAGAGCATCGTTGTTCCACCGTCAATCAAGTCGCGGCAAGATACGCTCAGAGTCTTTACGGAGACTTGCGGCCAGCTTATGGAGGCGTATGAGAGGCTTGTCGCGGAAAATGAGGCTGCTGCCGCTCTCTACACCCTCCCAAACGCCGTTAAGATTAGAGTCATGCGGAGTTACAACCTTTTCAATCTCCTCAGCCCCATAGGGTTCCTTTCCACGAGGACTTGTAGCGCGGCTCAGTGGGAGGAGAGGGCTGTGGCCTACAAGCTTTGGAGGGAGGTGGAGAGGGAGGCGCCTTGGCTGGGAACCAGGCTGGGTGAGAAGTGCAGGCACCTCGGATACTGTCCCGAGAGGTGGTGGTGCCCCATCATCCTCAAGTATCGCGAATATTCAGACGAGCTCCACAGAAAATACAACCAGTAAACAGGCGTCACTATCTCCGCAAAAACGCTATTGAAGCATAGCCAACAACAGACGACTTGTCTCCACTAGTATCGCCGCTGGTCGCATACTTGAGCAGCCGCGCCTCAGTATATCCCTTTAGCCTCGCATACCAGATGAGGGCCCCAATCGCGCCGTAGCCGCAGAGGGTCGCCCTCCTGTCACGCATCTCCGTGTAGAACCCCTCGACGTCGAGCTTGAGAATTCTCTCTATGACCGGCATGTCTCTCCTCACCGCCTCATCATGGGGCTCATAGTGTGTGAAGTCTGAGCTCGCGACGACGAGGCATTTTTCAGACCTGTCGATTGTCTTGGCTAGGACCTCGCCGACGTGTTGGGCGGCCTCGATGGACTGGTTTAGCATGCAGATGGGCACAAACTTGACCCGCCCGTAGATGTATTGGAGGAATGGTAGCTGAACTTCTATCGAGTGCTCGTAGATGTGGCTTATTTCATCCATCGAGATTAAATCGCTCTCCTCAATAAGCCTGTTAGAGAGCTCTGCGTCTATCTCCACCTCGCCGAGGGGAGTAACCCAGGAGCCTGGGGGATAGATGGAGACCTCGGTCCCCTCTCCGTGATGATTCGGCCCAACAACCACCACAGTCTCGGGCACGGGCATCCTCGATGCGAGAGCGAAACCGTGCGCAGCCACCGGCCCCGAATACATGTATCCAGCGTGAGGGGAGATTAGCGTGACTGGGGGCTCGGAGCCTCCCTTAGATGGGAGGGCACCTGGCCCGTTCTTCGACGTGAAGCAACGCTCTATCTGCCTCCTCAGACCCTCGGCGCTCGATTCGTAGAAATATCCGGCCACAGCCGGGCGTCTTTTAGGCATCCTTTGAGCCACCTCGACCCTCTCCTCTAGGCCCCGGCGCGGTTATAACCATGTACCCCAAGACACCCATGAGCCCGAAAAACAGGGCGGCAACGAGATACGCGACTATCTTGACTGCAAGCTCAGGGTCAAGACCCGGCAGGCGGCCGAAGAACCAGAGGTTATAGAGGATGAAGCCTAGCGGGGAGAACACTATCATGAGATACCCCACGAGCCTGGCCGGGCTCATTCCCTCCATGAGAGGGCCACAGCCCACCCAGATATAAAGCTAGGACCGTAACGATAACCTCGCCCAATACCACACACCTAAAACGCTCCACCGTCTCTGGAGAGGCCCCTATACATCTATGACAGCCATCACTTATGTTGCTACGACTGTTTTTGAAAGCTTCTCTTTTTACATTGACGGCAGAAGATTTATAACAATTAAAGATTATAATTTGGGAGACAAATATGTTGATAGAGAGGCGTATTATGGTTGATTGGCGCGATAGGTTCCGGGCCGCCTGCGAGGAAATGAGGGGTGAGGGTGAGACTAGAAGGACTTTAGCAGATGGGGCAAAGATAATCTGGTGTCCAGACGAAAAATGTTACCGGTGCGGGAATATAGGCGTTTTTTATGGGACAGATTTCTTCTGTAAGGAGAAAAACCAGAGTGAAGGAGTTTTTTACTATGGTGAATACTGCCCCGCCTGCGAAAGAGTGATTTTGGATTCTTGGTTTCTCCCCATTGAGCGAGCTGAGTTGGCAGTTTTGAAGAAGCTGATAATAGAGGACCCCTTATTTCGTGCTCGCGTCGAACTTGAGAAGAGGGGGAAATGTCCTGTATGCGGCAGCGACACTTATACCTACCACAGAGAAGTCGGAGGCGTTGATTACGTAGACGAGTATCTGATAGTCTGTATCAACCCATCCTGTATCTGGTCGGGGAATTATGCAGTGTATTGGGAGCCGGGCCCTTACGTTTAATTCACGCTTTTTTAACTTGTCGAGATTTTATCGCGCGCAACCCCGAAGCCACGCTTTGATGAAAACAACGAGCGGTCTCCTTAAGCTCACCGGTGGAGGCCAATTTACATGTCCTTATTCTTGCCAGTTTTCGCTTGAAATTTATTCCCACGTATTATCAGGGGTTGCTGAACTTGTCTGTTCATATTATTTGTGGGGGACGGCCGAGTGGGAGGCTATATATTTTACCGTGACAAGTAAGACTCAAAATTGCAATGCGTGTTACTAGACTCTACGCTGAGGGAGGGGGAGCTTTACAAGGTCCTACCTCTCCCGACTAAGCTCCGCGTCGCTGAGCTCCTCGTCGAGGCTGGGCTCAAGAGGGTTGAAGTGACTGTCGACTACCCGCCGAGGACATCTTTTGAGGATAATGTCAGGCTCGTGAATTTCCTTCGCGATAGGGGTGTTGAGGTTGTTTTGCATGGTCGCGTTTACAGGAGGGATATTGAGGCGATGGGCAGATATGATGTTTATGGTGTCGCCCTATATCTCGCGGTCTCCCAGCTTCACCTAGACCACAAGCTGGGTGGCATCAACTATGAGGAGGCTAAACTGAGAATCCTCGAGGCGGTTGAGCTCGTAAGGCCCATGGGCCTCAAGTATGTTCGCGTGACCTATGAGGACGCTTCACGGCTCTACATGGAGAGGCGGCTGGACGTCCTCGACGACTTGCTCAGGTTCACAGGCGAGCTGAGGTCGGCGGGCGCGACGCTCATCAGCATACCCGACACGGCCGGGTTAATGACTCCGCGACATTCGAGGGAGTTTACAGCCTACTGTCTCGAGAGGAGCTACCTACCGGTTGCAGCTCACTTTCACAACGACTACGGCCTCGCTTCAACTAATACCATCGAGTCTATTCTCGCCGGGGCTGCTGAGGCCCATGTGACGCTTCTCGGCATCGGGGATAGGAATGGAATTGCCGACCTTTACGAGGTGGCTGTGCCGCTTCATGATGTTCACGGCATCGACCTCGGGGTGAACAGGAAGGAGCTGGCGAGGATTTATCGCGAGTTCTCTAGGCTGACTGGTGTGCAGATTCCGTGGCGTCACCCTCTCTCGGAGGAGGCGAGGACCATCAGGGCCGGAGTCCATCAATCCATGGTCATCAGGAGACCAGAGGGCTACATACCGGAGAAGAAGCTGGAATACGACATGGACGCTGTGAGATTCGCCGTAACGCCATACATGAGCCACAAGCTCATCCTCGAAATTGCGAGGCTGGACGGCCACGACCTAAATGAGGTAGATGCGAGGAGAATAGTGGAGGAGATTGTAAAGAGGATTGCGACTACCGGGAAGAAAGGCTCACCAAAGGAGCTCGCCAATTATCTGAGCGAGGCCCTTGGCCGAGAGGTGAGGGAGGACATGGTCAGACGCTTCTTCGGTGAGGAGAGGGCCTACATCCTTCTCAAACTCCGCCCACAGGCGGACGCGATAAAAATCGTCTCAGAGCTCGCGACGTGGGAGGAGGTGGACTACATCGACGAGGTTTACGGCGACGTGGACATTATTCTGAAGGGCCGTATCAAGATAAGCAGAGCAAATCTCGTTGATAAGCTCAGGGCTAAGTTCCCCGAAGAAATAGAGGAGCTCAGAGTTCTAATAACAGATTAGTGCTTATACCCGCATAAATTTATAAGCAACAGCTGCGAATAATCTATTGCGCATAGCGATGTTTGCTCCCCAGCCGCGAAGCCTGGGGGGCATGAATGCGGGAGGAGATTCACAAAATTTCCCATGACCGCGCTGCAGAGGTGTGTGGAGCGTGGCGAAGTAGGCCGCGCCTTGGCCCTAAGCGGGGGTACGCCAGCCGGTGGATGCCTCGGCTTGGGCGCTGAAGAAGGACGTGGCAAGCTGCGATAAGCCCTGGGTAGCCGCAGGCGGGCGTTGATCCAGGGATCTCCTAATGGGATTTCCTGGGGTGGCTTCGGCCACCTCGTTCCCGGGCCTCGAGCCTGGGATCGGGAACCCCCCGAACGGAAGCATCCAAGTAGGGGGAGGAGAAGAAATCAAACCGAGATTCCCTTAGTAGGGGCGACCGAAAGGGGAGAAGCCCAAACCGAACCGCCGCGGGTAACCGCGGTGGAATGTGGGGTTTTGGGCCGTGGGTCCACCCTGAAGGCCGAGCCGAACTCCCCTGGAACGGGGGGCCGTAGAGGGTGATAGCCCCGTAGGCGGAGGCTGGAGGGGTGATGCTGCGGTTCCAGAGTACCGCACCTCGGATTTGGTGTGGGAAGTTGGGGGCTACTGGCCTCCAAGGCTAAATACGTCCCAAGACCGATAGCGGACCAGTAGCGTGAGCGAAAGGTGAAAAGTACCACGGGAGTGGGGTGAAAAGCGTCTGAAACCGGCTGGTAACAGACGAGCACGGCCTGAAAGGGCATTCCCCGCGAAGCCCCGGCGAGGGGCGAGTGGGGACAGTTCCAGGGTCGTGCACTCCGTCTTGAATCACGGGCCGGGGAGTTCACGGGTGTGGCAAGCCTAAGGGCATGTAAGCCCGTAGGCGTGGGGAAACCGACATGCCCGCAGCCGGAGTACGCTCCGGTGAGGGGCGGGGTCTGAAAGGGCCCGTAGTCACGCCCGTGAGGCTAGAAACCGGGCGATCTAGCCCTAGGCAGGGCGAAGCCAGGGGAAACCCTGGTGGAGGCCCGAATAGGGGTCTTGATGTGCAATTCGGTCCCCTGACCTGGGGCTAGGGGTTAAAAGCTAATCGAGCCCGGTGATAGCTAGTTCCCCCCGAAGTGTCTCGCAGGACAGCCTCGGGGGAGGTTGCCCGCGGGGTAGAGCACCGATGGGGGAGCAAGGGGCCGATGAGGCTCCACTCTCCTTTCGAACTCCGAATCTGCGGGCGCCGTAGAACCCGGGAGTGGGGTACCGGGGGTAAGCTCCGGGACCGAGAGGGGAACAACCCAGACCGCGGGTTAAGGCCCCTAAGTGCCCGCTAAGTGACAAACCAAAGGGCGTCTTCACCCTGAGACAGCGGGGCCGTAGGCTTAGAAGCAGCCATCGGCTAAGAAGTGCGTAACAGCTTACCCGCCGAGGGTGGGGGCCCCGAAAATTGACGGGTCTAAGCGGGCCGCCGAAACCCGGGCTCACCCACGCCGTGCGTGGGTGGGGGTAGGGGGGCGTAGCGGTTGGGTAGAAGCGGGGCCGTGAGGTCCCGTGGACCGGCCGCTAATGTAGATCCCGGTGGTAGTAGACAGCGAAGAGGGGTGGGAATCCCCTCCGCCGGAAGGGCACGGGTTTCCCGGCAATGCGTCGTCAGCCGGGAGTAAGCCGGTCCTAAGGCCGACCTTAACCGGGTAGGCCGAAGGGGAAACCGGTTAAGATTCCGGTGCCTCCTGGATAGGTGCGGCGACGCAAGCCGGTCTCCCAACGCCTCGGGTAAGGCCGAGCAGGGCTGTAGCTCTGTCTAACCTCCCAAGCCTGGGGAGAGCCGTAACGGCGAGAACCAGGTGAATGGAGGGACGGGGCGGCCGTAAGGCCGCTTCGGCTGGACCCTGGGGCCAGTGAAAAGGGAGACCGGAACGATTCCAGGAGACCGTACCTAGATCCGACACAGGTGCCCCTGGCTGAGAAGGCCAAGGCGTCTGGGGTTACTCCGGGCTAGGGAACTCGGCAAATTAGCCCCGTAACTT
>JANXDI010000025.1 GCA_025059595.1 Candidatus Calditenuaceae archaeon
GCCAAAACGTAATACACGCCTGAACCAAGAACAGTAGTTGGAACAATCTCTTGCTCGCTGCCCTCCTTCAAAAGAATCAGGACTAGGTCCTTAACATTTGACAGCCCCTGACTCTCCACTAAACCATGATTAACCTTCAAACGTGAAACACCTGCCTAGTACCTACGTTAAACCTTGGCCCGCCCTTTTAAAGAATTTTGCCGATGCGGTTTTACCGTATCGCCTGCTGCGAGCCCCTAGGACTTCGGGAGGCCGGAAATGATTCGTTGGGAGTGGTTTTGGAGGAGGGGTGCTAGTTGAGGAAGACTGAGGCGCAGCTAACGCTTATATCGTGGCTATAATCGTTACCTTTTCGAATTGCCGCGCGACCAGCAAATTGGACTAGCGTTATTAATCGGGTGTGTGGTTGGAATTATTCTCTATGGATGGCTTGTTATCTTCAGCCCTTGGGCCATGCTTGTGCTCCAGATAACCGCATTCGCTGCGGTGGCGACGATACTAGGGGTGTTGGCGTGGATAGGTTACACGCTCGCGACGACACCGCCGCCTAAGCCCTTGGAGGAGATTGAGAAGGAGCTCGCCAAGGAGGCAAGCGGCGCCAAGCCCGAGGAGAAGTAGCCCACACTGCTAAAAGCCCTTGGACAGCTCCCTCTTAAGCTCCTGCGCGCTGAGAATCACTGCCTCCCTGCTCACGTAGCGAGGCCTCCATCCCAGAGAGATGAGCCTCCCCACATCAAGATGCATGTATTTTACATCGCCGGGCCAGCCCCTCCCACCCGGCCCCCCGACGAAGACGTATTCGACCCCCTTCAGGCTCAACGCATCACAAACCGCGTCCGCGACCTCCCTCACAGTTATCGCGTCAATACTTCCAACGTTGAAAGCCTCGAAAGCCTCCCTCCTCTTTTCAATCGCCGTGAGAGACGCCTCGACCGCGTCTCCCACCCATATGTATGACTTCTTCTGAGTTCCATCCCCGAGAATCTCGAGTCGATGTGGATTCGATAGTAGCTTCCGCGTGAAGTCGTAAACTACGCCGCGCCTAGCCCGCGGCCCAACCACGTTAGCATATCTGAGAGCCACTCCGGGGACGTTGTATGTGTAGGCGTAGGCTGAAAGTAGTGCTTCACATGCGAGTTTAGAGGCGCCGTACGTGGATATCGGCCTCATGGGCGAATAGTCTTCAGGCGTCGGCATGAGCGTGGCCTCACCATAGACGGTTGAGGAGGAGGCAAAAGCCACGACCGAGACATCCAGCCGCCTAGCCACTTCGAGAATATTGAGTGTGCCCCGGACGTTATGTTCGAGGTGCTCCTCAGGGTCACCCATCCGGACCTCAGGGTTCGCTGCGAGGTGAATTATCGTTCGGCACCCCTGCGAGGCCTCCTGAACGGTCTGCTTGACCCTGATATCGCCTTCCACAACTCTGACCAGTCTGCTTCCAAGGTGCTTCGCTATGTTCTCCCTATACCCTGAGGAGAAGTTATCCAAAACAACGACCTCAAACCCTTCGCCGAGGAGCCTGTCCAATACGTGGCTCCCGATAAATCCAGCTCCGCCCGTAAGTAAAACGGGGGCCTCCATCCCGCTACTCTCTCTGTGTCGCCGATGCGTTCAGGATTCTCTTAACGTAGTTGTTCCGGTTCCTCTCCCTCGGTGGAGGCGACCTGTGTGGTCGTGGCTCAATCTTGGGTGTCTGGCTCCTGACCTTTCCCGCCTTTGTGATGGAACCGTGTGATGGCATTCCGGATAATTAGGCTGCCCCCGTCTATATTAGCTTTCCGCGGCCCAAGATATTTACCGTGATTCGGTCACGGATTTGCTCCGTAAGTATAAATTTAGGCTTACCCTAAATTTTCACAGCATGGCTAGAGTGAAGCCGAAATATCTCATCATCCTCATAGCCGCCGTAGTGATATCTGCCGCAATACTCTCGGTTGTAATACTCCAACCCCCCGTCACTGGGGTACAGGGGCGCTCTGTCGCGGTCACTTGGGGCCTGCTGGCTGAGATCGTGTATAGGCTTGGTGGGGGTGAGATTGAGGTT
>JANXDI010000027.1 GCA_025059595.1 Candidatus Calditenuaceae archaeon
TCAGTTGGAATCGAGGGTTGCAACTCGCCCTCGTGAACGCGGAATCCCTAGTAACCGCCCGTTAACACCGGGCGGTGAATACGTCCCCGCTCCTTGCACACACTGCCCATCGCTCCACCCGAGCTGGGGATGGGCGAGAGCTACTCAAGTTGGGTAGCCCGAGCCTAGACCCGGTGAGGGGGGAGAAGTTGTAACAAGGTGGCCGCACGGGAACGTGTGGCCGGATCACCTCCTAAATATACATGGAAGCGGCCCCAAATCACCCCAACTATATTATTTTCGAAAAATAGAGTCAGCCCTCTGGCCGTAATTTCACGGGGCTTCCAGACTTAGCCGATAGTGTCGCGGCCTCACATATCTCTAAAGTCTTAGCCGCGTCGACGGCGTCGCTGAGCGGTCTTGAACCTGTTTTGACGCATTCCACGAAAGCATTGATTTCGTTAATGTAAGACTCTCTGAATCTATCCATGTACCAGTAGGGATAGTCATGCACGACGCCCTCACCTCCATATACATTTAGTGGGAGCATCTTCTCCTGCTCAACACGCAAAGAGAGCCTCTCCCCGTGAACCTCAGTCCTAACGTCATGCCCATAGGTGCAGAACCTATTCGCAAAGACGAACCCTGTCGCGCCGCTCTCAAATTTTAAAAACACAGATATGTTGTCGTAATCATCCCGGCTAAGCGCACCACTGTGAACTAGTAATGAGCCGGCCGCAAAGACTTCGGTCACGGCCTCGCCGGTCAGCCAACTCAGCAAGTTAAAGTCGTGGCAACAGGTCGTGAAGACTATTCCGCCGCTCAGCCTCGGGTCAGCCTCCCAACCCCTCGGAGGCTCAGGGTCCATGGTCTGAGACCTCACATGCAATACCCTACCCAAACGTCCATCCTCAACGAGTCTCTTACACCTCTGATAAGCGGGGTCAAAGCGCCTGTTATAACCCACCTGCAGGACAACCCCCCTCCTCTCAGACACCTTAGCCAACTCATACGCCTCTGAGGCGCGCAGCCCCAGCGGCTTCTCACACAACACGTGCACGCCACGCGAAACCAGACGAGAGACTACTGAATAGTGGTCAACGTTCGGTATTGAGACGATGGCCGCGTCAATGAGGCTTAAGTCGGCCTCCTCGAGAGAATCATAAATGTGCCGCGCCCTGACCGCTCCTGCAAGCCTCTCAGCCGACTCCTTCACCGTGTCGACGATGAGAGGTATCTCAACATCCTCCACATTAGCAAGCAGATTCTTAGCATGAAGCACCCCCATCCTACCAGCACCAACCACACCAACCCGAAGCCCAGCCATACGAAAAGCCGACCATATTCCCAAGCTATAAGCTCGCACAGCCACACATGCTAGTCCAGTGAAAGCCAGCTCCGGCTGCCTTCAAAAGCAAATTAATTCAACCACACCTCAATAAGATTGGATGAGGACCAGAAGAAGGGCCCTTCTGCTATCCATTTTATCAGCAGCCCTAGCGGCTTCAGGGCTATACATCTTATTAGCCTCGACCTGGCACAGAAAATCATATAACTCCGCTACCTCAACAGCTACTCAAAACATGAGCAAATATGAAGAGTTGACGGGCCAAGCCTCACTACGCATTGACGGAAAGAGGGAGGTTGCAGGAAACCTTGCGGCCGCCAAGCTGTCAGGAGCAGGCGTGGAGTTTTTCACTTTCGGAGAATACTTCGAGGCCGAGCCACTTATAATCATCAGCGACCCACGAACCACGGTTCTACGACAAGAATGGGCTGACGGAGTTTCCTACAGGGCATTATCGGTTGGCGGAGCCAGAATGGAGGATAAACTAATCACGTATGAGGACAGCCTGGCCTACGTTATTCAAAACACCTCAGAGTCAGAGTCAAGAATCAAAATCAACGGAATGATTCAAGTCTTCAGCTGGTTCCTGCCCCAGTCTCGCGACAAAATAGCCGAGATGGCGGGCTCCAAATTTTCACTCAGCAATGGTGAGCTCTTAGCCTCTTACACAGACAAGGGGCCTTTCATCTCAATAAAATCAAACCGCAAACTATCGTTTATCATATATGATCGAAGCCAATCAAACTTCTCAGCCGACATAAAGCTGGCGCCAAGTGAGAGATTCGTCTTCGTTGTCTCGGGACATCAATCCTCAATAGAGGATTGTTTAAGGAGCGCTGAATCAATTATGATAAGCCCAGAGACAATAGAGATATTGAAAAGGAATGAGGTCGGCGAACTAATCAGAGATGCCGCAGGGCGGCACCCGGTCAACAGCAAATATGAAAAGCTCTTGAAATACATGTGGAACGTCATACTCTATAATCGTGTGCGATTAAGTAATCATCCTGTCCTAACTCACCCATTCATCATGCCAAGCAAATTCGGCCTCAGGCACCAGTGGCTATGGGACTCCGCATTCCACTCAATCGTGCTCTCAAAGTACAGCGTAGATATGGCTAAAGAGGAGCTACAGAACCTGTTCAACGCCCAGAAAGAAGACGGAAGAATCCCCCATGAAATATTTCTCTCAAAGGAGTTCTGCCAACTCTTCTGGAACGTCGACGACTATGCACCATGGACAACACAGCCCCCCGTACTGGCTCTCGCAGTCGAAAAAATAATGGAAAGTGGGGGAGACAAGGAGTTCATAGAGAGGGCTTACCACGCTTTGAGTCGGTACGATAAGTGGTTCAGAAGCCAGAGGGACATGGATGGGGACCAGCTTATGGCTTACGTAGACTTTCTGGAGTCGGGGTGGGACAACTCTGTAAGGTGGGACGAGCCCCAACGCCTATTCAGCGAAAATCCAGAGAAGTATCGGAAAATCTATGGACAGATAAGGATGGCGCCTGTCGAGGCCGTAGACTTAAACTGCCTAATCTATCTGCAGAGAAAGACGCTATCGAAGATAGCAGAGCAAATAGGACTCAACAACGAGGCCGAGGAATATCGCCTGCTAGCTGAGACCACGGCAGAAAGAATTAGACAATTCATGTGGGATGAAGAAGTCGGACTCTACTTCGACATTTACGAGGAGGACCATAAAATGATAAAGGTCAAGACACCAGCAGCCTTCCTCACACTATACGCCGGAATAGCCACGCGACAGCAGGCAGAAAATCTGGTCGAGCACCTATTCAACCCCAAAGAGTTCTGGACCACATTCCCCATACCCACCGTCAGCGTAGATGACCCAAACTACGACC
Source organism: Candidatus Calditenuaceae archaeon (assembly GCA_025059595.1). Classification (GTDB taxonomy): domain Archaea; phylum Thermoproteota; class Nitrososphaeria_A; order Caldarchaeales; family Calditenuaceae; genus HRBIN02. The sequence goes on from JANXDI010000027.1 coordinate 3,196, forward strand.
CAAGAGGATACTGGAGAGGACG
>JANXDI010000016.1 GCA_025059595.1 Candidatus Calditenuaceae archaeon
ATATCGTGATTGCGTAGATATCTCTAGGCATATGGACGTCATTATTAGAAGAATGAATCCTGAGCTTTACAGGAGGTTGAAGGCGAGGGCCCCTCTCCTCGGCTATAGGGTGACTGATGCGGTTCAGGAGGCCATAAATCTCTGGCTTAGAGAGGCAGAAAGACCGGTCGAAACTGAGCTAGATGCCGACAACAGGGAATATGAGAGAATGAAGCCCTCGCTTCTCCCAAAACATAGGGGGAGATATGCAGGTTTTCATTCAGGGAGGTTCGCCGGCGTGGCTGATACGCGGTAGACGCGGGGAAGATTGTGAAGGATGCGGGGGTTAAGAGGGCTCTCATAACTAGGCTTAGAGAGGAGGAGCCTGCAGGTGGTGAGTGGCTTTGGAGCTCCTTAGAGCCTTCGACTGTTTAGAGTATATCGGGTCTGAGCCAAAAATCCCGGCTCTCTCTGTCTCAATCATCGAGCCTATAGGAGGATACAGCGAGTCTCTGACTATTCCGGCGGATACAGGTTTTGCTGGATACATTCTGGTTGATAGGGGCATCTATGATAAGCTCGGAACCGCTGAGCTTCCGCGGGAACATTTGGCATGTATCGAACTTTAATGGGAGAGGCCGTGTTGAGAAGAGCCCGTGTTATAGTTAGACTCGCCGGCCTCGAATTTGAAAGCTATATCGAGACACCCTCATACGGTGTCGCGAGGCAATTACTGGGGAGAAGAATTCTGTCAAAAGTCAACATCGCCCTAATGGGGACGAGCGGCGTCTGCTGCCAACTCAAAATCGCCGAGAAAAGCTCAACATAAAAAATTAACACCCACAAAACAAATCATTACAATCTCCGTCGAGAGTCGATAAAGGGGCAGACCCTTTCCATCTATCTAGTTTCTTGTTGATGAGATGTCTAACTATGGAGGAGCTTAACTATCGTGTATTTTTTTTCGCCGGGGTTTGCGGAGGTTGTGACGTACTTGTTGAGGGAGCTGGCGAGGAGGAGGGCAAAATACATCGATGTTGATGGAGGGGTCAATGAGTCTTGGAGAGGGTTGTTCTCGCGGGGCGGGGTCGGAGCTAAATAGCACTTCGCCGAAGGTTATTTAACACTAAAATCGATTTATTATAATTTCTACTTCAGTGGAACGTACATTGAGCTCTTTGTGGCTCCCACGCCGGGTCGTCCATGCTGCACGCGCTTGTTCGTGATGACGAATTCTCCTAATCTGTGGCCTATCATTTCTGGCTGTATTTCGACTGGTGTGAATTCTTTGCCGTTGTGGACCCAGACTGTCAGGCCTACCATCTCGGGGAATATGATCATGTCTCTTGCGTGTGTCTTGATTGGCTTGTCCGTGTTTTTCTGCTTATGCTTCCTGATTTTTATGAGTAGTTTTCGCTGGGCTTCTGTGAGTCCGCGTTTGAGGCTTCTTCTCTGGCGGCTTGGGAGTAGCTTGATGAGCTGGTCTGTAGGCATCTCGGTCAGCTGCTGTAGCGTATAGCCCCTGTATGTGAATTCCCTCACCATTCTATTTTAAGTTTCTTAGAGGGGATGAATATATATCTGCGCGCTGAATTCCCTAGGAAGAGCCGTTAGGTATTCAATCTACTGCTTTGCCTTGATGCGGGTTTGTCTCGGTGGCAAGGCGGTCTCTTCTAGTTTTGAGAAGGGGATTTTAGTGGTCTCTTTGATTGTTCTGAGTATTAGTTTTGTGTCTGTGGAGACCACGCCGTCGAGTCTTCCAATCTTGTCGAGGAGGGCCGCTAGCTCTTCTTTGTTTCGCGTCTTAACCTTTAACATGGCGTAATAGTCGCCTGTGACGTCATGTATCTCTACAACTTCTGGGAAGGCTGCGAGCTGGTTAAGTACTTCAGCGTATTTTGAGGGCGTTGCTCTCAGACCGATGAACGCTCCTATGCTGAGGTTAAGTTTTGTCTCGTCTAGAAGGGCGGTGAACCCCTTGACAACTCCCTCCCTTACCAGTCTGTTTACGCGGGAGTATACGGCGGCCTCGCTTATGTTCAGCTGCCTCGCTATGCTTGAGTAGGATGCCCTTCCATCATCCTGTAGAATGTTTAAGATTTTAATGTCCCTCTTATCAAGTCTCATGCCGAACCTTGTTAAAAACCTCCCACTAATTAAGATTCAGTAGTAAAAACAAGATTTGTTCCGCCCTTTTCTCCTTACCGCGGGTCACTCAGCTATTTCCATGAGTCTGATAGGCGCTTGTAGTCTTCGGGCGTTAGGCGCCATCCAGAGGCTCCCGCGTTCTCTTCTAGGTGTTCTTTCTTGATTGCTTTCGGTATCGTTATGACGTTTTCCCTCCAGATGACCCAGTTGAGCGCTATTTGTACTGGCGTCTTTATGTAGCGGTTGGCTAGCTCCTGGAGAGCTTCGGTCCTTTTTGTCCTTGCTCTAAGCTCCATCGCAAGCCTGCCCTGCCCTAAGGGGCTGTAAGCCGTTATCGTTATACCGTTCTTTTCGCAGTAGGGGAGGAGGTCCCTCTCTATGTGCCTGTTGTGGAGCCCATACTCCACTTGGTTCGCGACGATGTCAGTGGTTGAGAGGCTGCTCTGAGCCTCCTCGACGAGGCTCGTGGAGAAGTTGCTCACGCCTATGTATCTGATTTTTCCGTCTTTGTAGAGCTTCTCCATAGCCTTCATAGTCTCGGAGACCGGTATTCTCTCGTTCGGCCAGTGTATCATGTATAGGTCCACATACTTTACTCCAAGCCTCTTCAGGCTCCTCTCGCAGGCCTGTAGGACGTCGTCGTAGCGGAGGTTTGTGTACCAGACTTTTGTTGCTATGAAGACTTGGTCGCGCGGGAAGACCTTGATTGCCCTCCCGACGAGTTCTTCGGAGTGTCCGGCTCCGTACATCTCTGCGGTGTCTATGTGGTTCATTCCCAGCTCAACCGCGTATCTTATTGCCTCGACTATCTCGAGGTCTTGGCTGTGGTCGGGGGACATGGAGCCGCCCATCCTCCAAGTTCCGAGGCCGATGGCGGCTATCTTCTCGTCTGTTTTGCCGAGGCGTTTATACTCCATAACCTCTCGACCATCCCTATCATGCTGTTTGGAGGTTTATATTGGTGATGCGGTGTCGGGGGACATGTTTTTATCTGCTCCACGTTAGTCGTGTCTTGGTATGCTGTATATTGCTCGCGGCGAGGAGCTGCTGAGATACAGCTTTGGTGGCGGTCACCCGATGAACCGGTCTAGGCTCGAGGCTTTCTACAGGGCTTTGGACGAGTCCGGCGTCAGCTATAACGTCTTTAAACCAGTCATGGCTAATTTGGAGGAGCTCCTACTCTTCCATGACGAGGATTATGTCAAGTTTGTCCAGCTTGCTTCTCAGCGCGGCTACGGCTACTTGGACTACGGCGATACTCCTGCGTTCCCCGGCGTCTTCGATGCGGCTTCATATGTCGCCGGCTCCACGCTTGGCCTTGTGAAGCTTGTCCTGCGAGAGGAGTGTAGGGGGTTTAACCCGATGGGTGGGCTGCATCACGCCATGAGCTCTAAGGCCGGTGGCTTCTGCGTCTTCAACGACCCAGCCATCGCAATCAACTATCTCTTAGAGAAGGAGAGGTTGAGGGCCGTTGCTTACGTGGATATCGACGCTCATCATGGTGATGGAGTATATTACGAGTTTGAGGACGACCCGCGGGTCATCTTCTTTGACATTCATCAGGATGGTAGAACGCTTTATCCCGGGACGGGCTTCAAGTATGAGATTGGCCGCGGAGCGGGGCGTGGGAAGAAGCTGAACGTTCCGCTTCCGCCTGGGGCGGATGATGCTGATTTCAAGGTGGCGTTCGATGAGGGTCTCGCCTTTCTGGAGCAGCATGACTTCGACTTTCTTCTTCTTCAGTGTGGTGCGGATGGTCTTATGGGAGACCCTTTGACGCGGCTCGAGTATTCCGAGGCGTCTCACAGGTATGCGGCCTCTGCCCTGAGGAGGCTTGCTGGTGAGAAGTGTGGTGGTAGACTGGTCGCTATGGGTGGTGGGGGGTATAATCCGGGGAACGTGGCGAGGGCTTGGATGGAGGTGGTGCGGGCGCTGGCTTGACGCTCAAAGGGTTCTCGGCCTTTAAGCCGGGTTTCAGGGTTTTCGGGGTGGCTGAGAGCTTTAGACCTGTGTTAGGTGATAAGTCTGTTCTCGCCGGAGTGGTTATGCGGAGCGACCTCCTTGTTGATGGGTTTTCTGTGGGAAGGTGCACGGTTGGTGGGATGGACGCGACCGAGAGCATTCTCGAGATGCACCGCTCACTCGGGAGGGATGATATTAATCTCTTGATGCTCGGGGGTTGCATCATAAGCCTCTTCAATATCGTGGACCTTGGTAGGGTGGCCGCTGAAACAGGGGTTCCGCTCCTCTGCGTCACGTATAATCCCTCCGAAGGTCTTTCTGAGATAATCAAGTCTAGGTTCCCGGCTGATTGGGAAGAGAGGCTGAGGGTCTATGAGTCCAACGGCCCGCGGGAGAATATTGTCTTGAAGACAGGCTATACGGTCCACGTTAGGAGGGTCGGCGTCTCGAGGAGGTCTGCGGAGGTGGTCTTGAACAGGCTGACGATTAGTGGCCGTGTTCCCGAGCCAATCAGGGTAGCGAGGCTTCTTGCGCGCTCCCTTCTGAGGGGCGAGGCTAAAACACGGCTCCAGGCCCAGCAGTAGAGTAGGGTGGAGCGGTGGAGCCGGGTGAGATGACTACCGGCTTCTCCCTCACCCCCCTCAGGCTGCATCCTCTACCAGCCTTACCGCCCTCGGCCAAGATGGTGTAGAAGAGCCGCGAGCCCGGCTCAACCACGGCGTTCTCTAACAACACTACGGACTCTAGAATAGAATTCTCGCCGACCTCTGCCTCCTCCATGAGGGCGGAGGACCTTACTGTTACGCGCCGGCCTAGCCTAACCCTCTCCGCGATGTAGGAGCCCTCTATGGCTCCTGTGGCTGCCGATGGTGCTGGCTGTCGGCTGAGCTCTCGAAGTGCGAGTAAATTGGCTTCAAGATAATTAGCTGGCGTGCCGACGTCGAGCCAGTAGCCACGTGGGTGCTTGTAGGCGGCTATTCGTCGGCCTCTCTCGACGAGGCGTGTTAGGGCGTCTGTCAGCTCGTATTCGCCCCTGATCGACGGCTGAAGCCCCTCCGCCACCTCGACCGTCTCTCCCGGCAGCACATAGACGCCTGAGTTAATCAGGGCCGGCCCCTCCAGAGCCTCGGGCTTCTCAATAATTCTCCTCAAGACGCCGTCCTCCTCGATTATCACGCCGAACCTCTTCGCCTCCTCTTGCTGAACGGCGAGGACGCCCCCATCAAACTTTCTCGAGACGTGTGTTACAAGGCCCCGCAGCATCTCCCGGTCGAAGAATAGGTCGCCGTAGACGAGGATGAACCTCTCCTCGCCTTGGATGAAGCTCTTCGCCGCTAGGAGGGCGTGGGCAGTTCCTCGGGGGCTCTCTTGGATGGCCCGCCTTACTTTAACGTCCTTCAGGCCTCGGAGGGCATCCATTACTTGGTTTCCGGTTGGGCTTGTCACGACGACTATCTCCTCCACGCCTATGCTTGAGAGGGCTTGGGCGGTCCTTAGGATTAGTGGGATGCCTGCGACGGGGAGGAGGGGTTTGGGCCTGAGCTGGGTCAGGGGGTTAAGTCTCTTCCCCTCTCCTGCCGCGAGAACAACGGCCTTCAAGACGCCATACGCCTCCCCTAAGGGGCTGAAGATAGACCCATAAGCTTCTCTATAACTCCTTCACCCGCCGAAGCCGGATGAAATATTTATCCACATAAGGGTAGGGTGGATGCGTGGTTCTGAGGCTCGTGGGGCTTGGGCTAGGCCCACCCGACTACATGACATTCAAGGCGATGAAGGCTCTTGAGGCCTCCGAAGTCGTCTACCTCGACTCCTACACAAGCCCCCTCCCCGGCGAGCTCGTGGAGTTTCTACGGTCGAGGCTCGGGGAGAGGCTGAGGCACGCCACCCGAGCCGACCTCGAGGACAAGGCCGTCAGCCTTGTGGAGATGGCCGCGGGCGTTAACGTGGCCGTCGCTGTCATCGGAGACCCGCTCGTCGCGACAACTCACATCACTCTGCTGGCGGAGGCCGCATCTAGGGGGGTGGAGTTCGAGGTCGTCTATGGCGTCTCGTCAATCTCTGCCGCGATTGGCGCCTCATGCCTCTCAAGCTACAGATTCGGCCGTACAACCACGGTTCCACGTGAAGCGAGCGGCGAGAGCCTCAAAACAATATACAGGAACGTGGAGGAGAACCTTGAGGCCGGCTTACACACACTCCTGCTGCTGGACGTTGCGGGTGATGGGCTCTCGGCCTCTGAGGCCGTTGAGAGGCTCTTAGCCGTGGGTGCTGAGATGGGTGGAAGGTTTAAGCCCGATAGCCTTGTTGTCGTTCTGGCTAGGCTGGGGTACGGCGACGAGCTTAGAGCCGCTTGTAGGGCTTCGCAGGTCAAGAGCCTCCATCTCCCTCCACCGCCCCACACAGTTATTATTCCGGCCCAACTCCGCTCCTATGAGAAGGAGGCTATCGCGAAGTTAATGAAAGCTGGGGAGGAGCTACTCGCTGCTAAGGAGGCGGTGAGCAGCCGGAGAGTCCGAGCCGAGAGATACTTGGCTAAGGCCAGCGGGGCCCTCGCTAGGCTCAAGGTGGTCTCCGGCGACGCTGAAACGCGCAGAGTTCTCGAAATAGCGTCCTCGTATCTCGAGGATGCGCGGTTCTTTCTTAACTCGCAGATGCTCGACGACGCTCTCATAGCCGTCTCCTATGCTGAGGGGCTTCTGGACTCCCTGAGGATACTTGGAAAGGTCGAGTTCAGTTGGTGAAGAGGGCCAAAACAATACTCACCACAGGGGTCTTCGACGTACTACACCCCGGCCACATCTACCTCCTCCGATACGCCAGCAGGCTCAAGGGCAGGAATGGGAGGCTGATAGTGATAGTGGCGAGGGACGAGACGGTGAGAAGGAGGAAGCGGAGGCCACCCATCTTCAGCGACTACGAGAGGCTCATCCTCGTCAAGAGCCTCAGATTCGTGGACGATGCCCATCTAGGCTACAGGCCATTCAGCTTCAAGAGGGTCATCGAGCGGTTCCGCCCAGACGTAGTCGTCTTCGGCTACGACCAAGACAAGGTTCGAAGCGAGTTCATGGAGGAGATGAGGAGGGAGGGGTGGCGGGTCAAGGTCGTCAAAGCCCCGAAGATGTCTTCGGCCAGGCTGAACAGCTCCTCAAAAGTCCTCGCCAAAATCGCTAAACTGGTGGTGAGCGGAAAGCTTCCCCGCGCTAAGGCCGCAGCCCAAAAACGCTCTTCTCGAGGCTAATCGACTCAAAGACAAGCCCCAGCCTCCTCGCAAACCTGTAAGCCTCAAGAATCTCCTCCCTTGTCGGTCTTCGCGCAATCTCGCTGTACTTCGGGTCATAGTCGGGGCTCAGCGGGTCTGCAAAACAATCCGGATGATACTGGTCCATGACATTCACAGGAACATCGGGCATGTTATCAGATATCCAGCTGAGAACCCTCTTCGTGCAGCACTCGACATGGTTGGGCATAACGAGATGCCTAATCACGATGTCCTCGCCCCAGTCGTAGATTATCTTGTGGTTCCTCGAGACGGTCTCCCAATACCAGGGCGTCCTTGCGAGTTTTATCGAGCATGCGTTGCTTCCAAACTTGAAGTCGGGGAGCCAGATATCAACGAGCTCCCTCAGAATCTCGAGGGTCTCGAGGCTCATGAACATGTTTGAGTTCCAGAGAATGGGTGCGTTTAGCTCGCCCTCATACAGATACTGGGCCGGCTCAAGCCTCCGCCAGCTCAGCGCGTCCGGCTTCATCATCCAGAGATAGACAAGCTTATCTCTCGATGGCTGAACACTACCGAGAAGCGAGATAGCCTCGACAATGGTGTGGAGATGAATCGTCGGCTCGCCGCCGACCAAGTTAATGTTATGACAACCTTCAACCCTCAGCTCCCACATCATCATAGCAAGCAGAGCCGGGTCAACAACCATCCCGTTGTCCTTATCCTTGCTGATGTCGCCGTTCTGGCAGAAGCCGCACCTCATGTTGCATGACGTGAAGAAGATTGTGCCCGAGCCTCGGAGTCCTCTTATTGGAAGCTCCTCGCCTAGGTGGTGGAAATATGTGCTGACTCGGGAGACTTTGTCGAGCATACACGTTCCCCTCTTAGCTCCCTCGCCTCTATCCACTCTGCAGTTCCACCTGCAGAAGTTACAGTGTCTCAACATCCTCTTCACAAGCTCAACCTTCAAGTCCATGAGGCTCTTAGCCGGCCTCTGAAGCTCCCGGAGGCGCAGCTCCCCACTCCTAACCGCCCCGAAAGTCTCCTCGAAGACCTTGGCCGCCTCCCTGTGGGCGCTCCAGAGCTCATCCTCCCCCGCATCAAGCTCCACGTCCACCGGAGTCCTCCGACAAATCAGATACTTGGCCGGCATACGGTTGGTCGCGACCGCGAGATACCAGCCTAGCCTCGCAGCGACGCGCTCGTCGCGCCAAATCCAGAGAGTCTCGAGCACTCCATGCAGAAGATTCCGGGACAGGTGCTTTAAAGATTTGTTCATCGACTCAGCTGAGCTCTAACTTTAAATCGGTTAGTAGTGATTCTCTCTTGGAGTGAGGGTTAGGGGCTACGGCGGGGTCGGCGAGATTGGTGGTAACAAGTTCTATCTCGAGGCTCGGGGGGAGGGCCTCTTCCTCGACTTCGGAATAAGCTACGCGGTGAGGAGGCGCTACTTCGGATGGTTCCTCAGACCCAAGCGGTTCGGCCTGCTGGCCTATCTAATCGCCACCGAGGCGGCCCCGCTAGTCAAGAACCTCTATGATGACGAGCTACTGGACCCCACCGGTCTCACTCATACCGCCCTAGCTAGGGCACCCGAGCTCGACGTGCATGGCGTAGTGGTAAGCCACCCTCACACAGACCACCTCGGCCACGTCTCTCTCCTCAGAAAAGACATACCAATCCACATCGGAGTTGGAAGCTACGAGATTGCGAAGGCAAGGGAGCTCTCCAAGCCGGCCAAGACAATAGAGGACAGAATATTCATCGACTCCGAGAGACCGGTTTTCCTATACAAGACCGGCGACAGGATAAAGGTTGGGCCATTCGACGTCAGGCCAATTCACGTGGACCACTCGGTGCCGGGCTCCTACGGCCTGATAATCCACACACCAGAGGGTAGCGTAGCATATTCAGGCGACCTCAGGCTTCACGGGCCGAAGAGCGTCTTCACAGAAGAGTTCATGGAGGCCGTAAACTTGGAGGGCGTCGATGCGGTGATGATGGAGGGGACAAGGATAGGTGAGGAGGAGCAGACAACCGAGATGGATGTTAAGAAGAGCCTCACCACATACGTCGCGGGGAGGAGGGGGCTGGTCGCCGTCCTAGTGGGCATCCTAGACTACGACAGGTTCAGCTCCATCGCCTCCGCCTCCGAGTCCGCGGGGAGGACGGTCCTAGTCTCGCTCAGGATGGCCCTGATGCTCGAAGTCTTCAACAGGCTCGGAGTCATGCCCCGCGAACTCCTCCCAGGCCGTGGAAAGGTTGAGGTCTATCTGGAGAGGAAGGGGAGCGGATTGCTCGACACGCAGGACTACCACGGATGGGAGAGGGAGTATCTCGAGAAACTCTTGGACAAGGGGCTTCAACTGATGACGGACCTAGACGTCGCCTCGCGTCAAGGAAGATACACCGTTATCCTGAACTCGCCTGACGATGTTCTCGATCTGCTCTTGATGAGGCCGGTTGAGGACTCTCTCTTCATATACTCGGCGAGCGAGCCGCACAACGAGGAGCAGGAGATAGACAGGGAGAGGATAGACAACTGGCTCACGCTTCTCGGCATGAAGAGCGTCCAAGTCCACGCCTCGGGCCACGCCAACAGAGGTGAGCTGGAGCGCATCCTACAGGCCACCCGCCCCAGAAAAGTGGTGCCGATACACACCGAGAACCCCGAACTCTTCCAAAGCCTCTTAAACCGGGCCTCTCCGCGCTCAACTCTTATAAACCTCTCCCCAAAGACCGCAACAATCATTTAAATAGGGCAAACAACACCGGTAATACCCTCTGCATGGCGCCCAGCCAAGCCAGATAAACCTAAAAAGCATCCTTAAGCAGAATTTAGCGAAACCATGCCGCGAGAATTGGTTGTTGTGGAGTCAAAGGTGAGGGAGCTGCTGCCCGAGGGTGTTAGGCTGAGTAGTGACGCTCTTCAAGGGCTTGACGCTGTCGTGAGGCAGGCGGTCCAAAAAGCGGTCGAGCGGTGCAAAGCAAACAATCGGAAGACGATAATCAAGGAAGACTTCTAGACCGCCTGAATATCCGCCAAGCTAGGTGTTGGGAGAGGAGATAAGGCGGCGGACGGCTAAGGACAAGATTTATCTCTCGAATTTTTAGGCTATAACTTGGGTGATGATAGCGGGTATTTCTGAGCTGTGATGAAGATACCCGCTCTGACTTAGAATATTCAGACCGTTATCTCCACGCAGACATCGAGCTTGGAGTAGTATCTCCGAATCGATGAGTCGCCATATTTTTTCTTGAACAACCCAACCACCCTGTCAACGCTGGCCTTATCGCTCAGCGGCCTCGCAACCACCGAAAGACGCCTCCCACCAACCGCAAGCTCCATAGACGGATTCGACAAGACATTCTTGTACCAGTTCGTGTCTGAGCCGCTCACCGGAAGTAGATAGATTCTCCGGTCCTCAACGACAAACCAGACTGGGAGGCTAATACGCCTTCCACTTCTCCTCCCGACAGTCGTTATCTCGAGCTCGCCTGCGCGGCCGAGCGCCTTGAGAAATTCATCCGCCTGCATGGCTATCCGACGCTAGTCTAGAAATAAAAGGATTTTCTCGGGCTCGGTGGCTGAGGGTAATGTGTATTTAGCGGCTTGGTGGCTAGATTTTTTCGATGAATGTAGATGTTGTTGTCGTTGGCGGAGGCTTCGTAGGCCTCTTCACAGCGTATCGCCTGCATAAGAGTGGATTCAGGGTGGTTGTGGCTGGCGGGGATGGGCCGCGCCTCGGAGCTTCGTGGGGGAATGCCGGCCTGATACATCAGGGCTCAACCACCACGGTTCCAGAGATACTGGGGTTCTGGCGCGTCGTGAGGCTGGCCCTGCGTAGAGGGTCGTACATCTCCTCAAACCCCAAAGTGGCTCTGAAAGAGTCTCTACCCGGAGGCTGGATTTGGAGATACGCCCGCTCCCTACGGAGGGAGCAGCACATCAGGCGCGAGGCGGTCCTGACAGAGTTGGCCCGGGAGGGGAAGAGCATGTGGCTTGAGACGATAAGGAGCGAGGGGCTTGATGTGGAGTTGCTTGAGCGCGGCTCGCTTGAGGCCTTTTTCTCCGAGGAGCTCTTCAACTTGGAGGCCCGCGTTGTCGCGGACGAGGCGTCCCGTCTGGGCTACCGCGTCCAGCTCCTGAGCGGCGAGGATTGTAGGGAGATGGAGCCTCTCCTGAAGGAAGGCGTTGCGGGCGGAATACACTATCCTGACGATGTCTGGCTGAACCCCTCTAAGGCGCTCGAGTCTCTTGTCTCAGCCCTCGAGAGGCTCGGCGTGGAGGTGGCTTGGGAGAGGGTCAAGGCTATCGAGGTCGGAGGCGATGGTGTGAGGGTTGAGGCCGGGGGCAGAGTTTTGAGGGCTGAGCATGTGGTGCTGGCGGCCGGTGCGTGGGTTGGGAAGATTCTCAAAAGCCTCCGCCTCAAGATACCGCTCATAGCTGGGCGCGGATACTTAGCGGTCTCGGAGCCTGTTAATGAGCGGCTCTCTAGGCCAATATTCTACGCCGACGAAAAGATAGTCATAAGCCAGACAGCAGGCGGAAACCTACGCTTCACAAGCTACTTCGAGCTTAACGACCCCGACGCCCCACTCGACCATTCTAAAATAATTCAAATGACTAGAAAAGTGAGAAACGCCCTAAACATAAGCGGAGACACGCGGATAGTGGACGAGTGGGTCGGTTCGAGACCCTGCTTGCCTGACGGCCTCCCAGTCATCGGGAGGGTAGAAGCGGCTGGCCGGATTCTGGTGGCAACGGGGCACTGCAGGCTCGGCTTAACACTAGCCCCAACCACAGCTAAGCTAGTCGAGGACATTATAACTGGGCGGGAGACGCCAAATCTGCGGCACTTCTCACCTGCGAGATTCATGTGACGCGCTTTAAACTCTGAATAAGCTTCTCAAGTCAAATATATATTATGGAAATCCGGCTAACATGCTTCAAGACCAGTGTTCACAAAAATAGCTTATATTCCGCGCCCCAAATATTGCTAGTAGCTCTTGCCTAGGCGTCACGAGCTGCTCGTCATGTCTCTCGCAGTAATTCTAGCGCTACTATTCGCGCTATTCAACTCTCCATCCATCTCATTCACTTCGTCAAGCGCAATAGCCTATGTCTCAGGCGCCGCGGCACCGATCGAAAGCGGGGTCAGCGTGAAGGTCAGAGTCACTCACCAGATAGGAGATGAGTCTCCTAGGCCTCCTTTAGAGGGCTTAGTTTTTGTAGTTATGGGTGGGAATGTCGCGGACTTGGACGCGAAGGGCGAGGCGGAGTTCACACTCGTCCCAGGCAACTACAGCCTAGCAGTCTATTGGCGTGACGGCATACTCTTCCCATTCAGAACAGTCGTGAGTGTTGAGAAGCCGATTCTTGTTCTCGTCTCTTTCAGAGAGGTGAAGTTAGTTCCGGACTCCATCACACTTAGGGTAAACTACACCACAGGCTCCACTTCGGTCGAGTTTCAGTATATGCCTCCTTCTGAGAAGATGGTCTATTCTTCGACTCCGATAATTAGCACTATAGACCCTGGGGGTAGAAGGTTGGTCTATCCTACACATGAGGCTGTGGAGGGTCACATAACCCTTCGGCCGTATTATATTACTCTCCAGCCCTCCGTGGGCTATACTCTTTACGACGTCGTTATCCCGGTCCACTCCACTACAGACATAATAGTCCCGTGGAACATACTCTCAGTCTTCCCCGACGAGACTTACATCCCAGTCCAGATTACCAACGCAACGGTCGTTGAAGGAGAATCGGAATGGAGTTCGACATAATCTACAGCCCCGTCTTCTGGCTCGCGCTGAACGTTCTAGTAGCCTTCGGAATACTGAGGCTGAGGAGGAGTCTGAGTAACGCGGCACGCTCTAAGGCTGAGGTGGTGGTGGAGGGCCCGTTCTGGAGGCTTGAGAGAGCCCTAGGCATGGAGGTGTCTCGGGAGAGGCAGAGAGAATATCTGAGGAACTGCGTCAACATTTTTCTCCAGCTTCTGGAGGAGCGGGGAGTGTTACAGATGAAACCCTCCCTAACTTTTAGAGAGATATTGACCTCCATTGGTGGCAGGGAGGCTTTGGAGCTTGTTGAGCTTTACGAGTCCGTCCGCTTCGGCAATAAGACATTAACCGATGAAGAGTTGAAGGCCTTCAAGACTAAGCTAAGAAGCATCGCGCGTATGCTTATTCACTGAGCCCCTTCACGATACCGTCAAGCATAATCATAGCCCTGCGGGGAGTAGGGCCGAGAGGCCCGCCGAGAACGAGACCGCCGAGCCCCGCCCTTGAGACATCCTCGAGCCGTGCACTAACGTCGCGGGGGCTGCCCGCGATGGAGAAAAGCTCCACGAGGCTGTCTGGAACTACCTTGTGAATCTCGAGCCACATCCGCGCCTTGACCATGGAGCCTATCTGTCTGAGCATCTCCTCTCTTATTCCCAGCTCGGCGGCCATCTCAGGTGAGAGGCCCTGAACGACAACGCCGACGTAGGGCTTCACGGTCTTCCGGGCCTTCTCAGCCTCTTCATGAACGGAGACGAGGACCTCCATCTCTACCGAGAATTCCTCCCGACTCCGCCCAGCACTCTCTAAAGCCTCCTTCACCACTCCGATGGGCTTCGAGGGGCTGGGGAGCCATGAAGTATTAATGAGAACTCCGTCGCCGACCTCGGCCGCGAGTCTGAGCATCCTCGGCCCCTGAGCGGCGACGTAGATGGGGATACGCCCCCACGCCCCGAAGTCGAGCCCTAGGGCGCCCTCACGCCTCCCGCTGATTAGAAGCTCCCTAACCGTCTTCACCGCCCACCGCACCCTCTCCACAGGACTCTCCTGCACAATTCCTAGGCTTTCGAGAGCATTTTTATCGCCTGCTCCAATACCAATAGATACTCTATCTGGGGCCAGCTCGGAGAGAGAGGCCGCCATCTGTGCCATCAGGACTGGATGGTGAAGATAGGGGTTCATGATTCCGAGTCCTATGCGCCTCCTCTTCATGACGGTGGCCATGGCAGTCGCAGCTACGGCTATGCTCCTGTTGTAGTAGTGGTCGCTGAGCCAGACCGTCTCGAATGAGAGGCTGTCAGCTAAATTGGCGTATATCTGGAGGCGCCAGACGGGGTCTTTAGGTGGAACCTCGAGGGAGTATTTCATGGCTCTGAGACTAGGCCATGCCCCCTCAGAACCTTCAGGGTCTTCTCGGGCTCAGCTTTCAGGCTCAAATCTAGGAGCATCTGGAGCGCGTCAGGGGAATCGAGTTCTTTGGCGATGAAAAGCCTGACCATCTCTCCACCGCTCTCGGGCGAGACCACCGAATGATTATATGTCGTTAAAAGGATGTCCAGCAACTCCTCGGCTAGGAGACTCTTCGACCGTAGCGTTTCCAGCCGAGACTTAACTTCGCCTAAGTCCACACCCGCCACCCGCAAACCTCACACCAAACACCTGAACTGACTATTATGAATATGGGTGGAGCCTTGTTCATTCGAGCCTCAGGGCCCTGCTTCTCCACCGCTCCATCGCATCCCTCTCAGATTTTTGTATCTGCTCGTAGAGCTTCCTCGCCCCGCGACTCTCCTTAGGAACCACGACTACGGGCCTGATTATCAGGTCTCCGCGAACACCTCTCTCCCTCCAGAGCCCGCGTCCACGAGCAACGACCGCTGCGCCGGGCCTCGTCCTCGGAGGTATCTTCACGTCTATCGGTCCGTCAGGCCCATCCACCCTCACAGTCGTGCCCAGAGCGGCCTCACTAGGCGATATCGGAACCCTCACAATCAAGTCGCCATCCCTCGCGTAGAAGTAGGGGCTCCTCTTTATCCTGACTCGGAGTACCAGCTCGGTTCCGCTCCCCGAGCCCTCCCTCACCCTGAACCGGAGGATGGAGCCGTCCACCATGCCGGGCGGAATCTCGACTTCGTGGCTCCTGATGCTCTGGACGCGGCCTAAGCCTCTGCATGCTCGGCAGGGTCTCTCAACTATCCTGCCCCTGCCTGCGCAGGTTTCGCAGGTTCTGGCGACACTGTATGTCATGTGGCCGAGGACGCTGGTCCTCACTATCTGGCCTGTGCCCCTGCAGGTGGGACAGGTCTTTAACCCTCCGGGCTCGGCTCCGCTACCGCCGCAGCTAGAGCAGACTTCCCAGAGGGAGTACTGCAGAGTCCTCCTAGCACCTTTGAAAGCCTCCTTAATCGAGAGTTCAACATCCACGACAACCTCTCTAGCCTCCCTCTCCTCATAGACGCCGAATCCGAAGTCTCTAAACAGTCGGTCGAAAATAGACCTGAAGCTACCTAAGCCGAGGTCTCGGAAAATATCCTCGAACTCGTCCATCCTAGAGGTGAAGAAGTCTTCCCTCGCGTAAGTCCCTGAAAGCCCCTCATGCCCATACATGTCGTATACTCTCCGCTTCTCGTCATCCATCAGCACCGCGTAGGCCTCGCTAATCTCCTTGAACTTCTCCTCAGCCTCCGGGGACTTGTTCCTGTCGGGGTGATACTGGAGGACGAGCCGCCTATAGGCCTTCTTAATCTCCTCCTTAGTCGCGTTCCGCGGCACTCCGAGTATCTCGTAGTAGTCCTTCCTAGCCCCCGGCATCCCCTCAGCTCCACACGCCTATTCTATGAGGGAGTTGATAAACTAAAGACCCTTGGAAGCCTACGTGACGCCCGCGCCGGGCTCTATCTCCGACTCCGGCGCTATCGGTATGATTTTGTCCTCGCCGGTCATCGCGGCGAGTATCATGCACTCTGAGACGAGGCCTCTGACCTTCCTAGGCTTCAGGTTCGTGACGAACACGTAGAGCCTTCCCTCAAAGTGCTCGGGGTCGTAGAGGTGGCCCAGGCCAGTGATGGCTTGCCTCCTCTGGCCTCCAAAGTCGACCTCAAGCCGGAGGAGCTTATCCGTTGCAGGGACGCGCTCAGCTCTCAAAACCCTGCCCACACGCATCTCAACACGTTTAAACTCCGTGATGTCAATCTCAGGCGCGCTCAAACCGTTCAGCAACTCCTATAGCAGCCACTATTTCTGCATGTCGCAAAGCCGTTAGGCATCTCCACGGCTCGCGCTAAGCAACGTTCTTCAGATACGCCCTCCTTCTCCAGCTGAACAACTGCCTCTCTTCACGGGACTGCTGCACCCAAAGCCTCTCCATGACCAAGCCCGTGGGTATTGAGGATATTACGGGCACAGCCACAATCGCTGGAAGCTCCAGCGGCCTCTCTATGAATAGTGCCGTGAAGACACTGTCAACCTGCCAGCGGACATTCTCGGCCTGCGCCGGGAGGGTGGGGAGGAAGCCTATCAGCAGAGTTATGGCGGATACTATGAGTAGGATGGAGGTTGTGAGGGCGGCCATTACCGCCTGAGGCATGGAGCGGCTCATGAGGCCGACAAGCAGTCCAGCAGCGACAAGAGAGGCTAAGGGGAGGAGGCCGTAGCTGGAGCTGAGCACAAAGCCACTGGACGAAATTTCCACTCCGCCGCCAAGCATGCTGGAGAGTGGTGTCAGGTGGGAGAAGACGGCCTTGAGGAATTCAGCGACGACAGCCCTCTGAAGGTCATAAACTGGGAGCTGGACGCCCGCCGCATAGTAGACCCCGAGCAAAAGGACAAGCGAGAAGGCCGCCGTTACCGCCCTCAGCATCCTGAAGGCATCAGCCTGGAAAGCGGTATATTAAGCAACTAAGCCAACAGACCCTAAAATACACTCTCCGATAATACCGGAGGATTCTCTGGAAGAGATTAAACCCCCCTACAGCGCCAGCATCGGCTTAATGTATCTTGACGAGTCGACCGGCTTCTTCTTCCTGGGAGAGTTTCTCAGGAGTATCCCGCAGTAGGGGCACCTGACGCTGTCGGTCAGGTGGTAGGTCCTGCATCTACTACAGTATTTGTAGCCTGCGGCATAGCTTCTCCTAGTTGGGATTCTTATGGTCTCGGTCTCCTGTATAGATGCCATTTGCATCACCCTCAACAAGTTAAGTTATAGTTCTTTTGATAAGCGTTATGCTTAAATAGTATATACATTACATATACGGAAGAATGGCCCTATACCCGAGGAGACTACAGAGGCTCGGCACAACCACCCTCGTCGTCTCCCTACCCAAGCAGTGGGCCGCTGAGAGGAGGCTAAAGCCGGGCGACGTAGTCTACATCGAGGTCAACGGAGACCGCCTCACCATCTATAGTAGGGAGGTGGCGCAGGAGCCTACAGCAGCAATCATCAGCGCTGACGAGGTGGAGAAGCCCGAGATTCTGGCGAGAATCGTAGCATCTTGCTTCCTCCAGGGACACGACATAGTTAAAGTCACATCCAACTTGGGGCTCACGGAGAGCCAGACCCAGGCGATTTTGGCCACGGTTGAGTGGCTTCCCGGCTTCGAGGTTGTAGAGCAGACTCCGAGGCAGATAGTGCTTCAGGCAATTATCGACCCGACGAAGTTTAAGATTGAGGCGGTAATTAGGAGGCTCAACGTTCTGGTTATTTCAATGATGGGTGTCGCTGTGGACACGCTCGTCCGCGGCGTATCGGAGAAGGTTGGAGAGGTCTTAGACACCGGCAAGAAGCTTGAAGAGCTCTACCACATGGCGGTGAGGCAGCTCATCATAGCCCTCAAGAACCCCTCGGTAGCGCACTCAGTAGGCATCGACTCGCCGATCGCTGTGCTAGGATACAGGCTTGTGGCGAAGGCCATCGAGGAAGCCGGACAGCACGCAATCTCCCTCGCGAAAGAGAGCCTTCACGTTAGGCACAAGGGCATCACAATCAAGAAGTCTATCGTCAATAAGCTAGTCTCGATTGCTGAGGAAGTTCAGACCCTCTTCACAAACAGCGTCAACGCATTCCTCACACTCGACCTCAAGATGGTGAACAGCGTTCTCGACTCTCTTCAGGGCATGATGGACACGATTGAGACGACTGAGCGCGAGCTGATTGAGGAGGTGGACGACGCGGAGCTCTCCCTCTCTCTTAGGGTTTCGCTGATGCATTTCTCAGCCATACTCGATGCTGTGAAGACAATCTCTGAGGTTGCCTTGAACAAGTTCGTGCGGATGAGTACGAATATCGTTCAGGTGGCTACGGCCTCTCAGTAGGAAGGCCGGCGAGGGCGGCTGCTCGTCTAAAGATGTTGTTTAGCATCCGCTGAGTAAGTAGCCCCGTCTGCGTGTTCCTCCTGCTCGGATGATAAGTCGCTATTAGCCAGATCTTCCTGCCACCCTGCTCATTCACAAACTCGTAGGCTCTTCCGTGCCTGAAGACGGGCCTAACGCGCACCGCCCTAAATCCAACATCACGTAGAAGCCTAACAGAGGTGCTGAAGGCCAGCCCTCCGAGAGCCACGACCACTCTAGCATCTCTGAAAACTTCAAACTCCTCCAGCAAGTATCTGTAACAGTTCTCTAGCTCCTGTTTGAGAGGCATGTTGTGCGGAGGGGCGCATCTGACGGAGGCCGTCAGATAGCATCCCGAGAGCCTCAATCCGTCGTCGCGGCTTATCGAGTATGGGATGTTTGCGAGTCCGCTTGCGTGGAGGGCCTTGACCAGCGTGTCTCCTGAGCCATCTCCCGTGAACATCCGGCCCGTTCTATTCCCTCCGTGTGCCGCTGGAGCTAAGCCTATGATGATTATTTTGGCTGCTGGGTCTCCGAATCCCGGGAGCGGCTTGGCCCAGTATGTCTCTAAGGCGTATCTCTTAGGTGGCCGCCGTGCGACGGCCTCCCTGTATTTCACGAGTCTGGGGCAGAGCCTGCATGAAACTATTCGCCCTCCTAACTCGGCAAGCCTTTTCTCAGCCTCGCCCCTTAGGCTCATGCCCTGACAAAGGGGTTGGTCCGCTTCTCAGAGCCAATGGTCGTCTGCAGGCCGTGTCCCGGATAGACGACCGTGTCGTCGGGCAGTGTGTAAAGCTTAGCCTTTATCGACTCGACTATTCTCTCAGGGTCCGCGAGTGGTATGTCTGTTCTTCCTATCGAGCCGGCGAAGAGTGTGTCTCCGCTGAAGAGAGTCCTGCCGGTGAGGAGGCATGAGCTTCCCGGCGAGTGGCCGGGAGTGTGGATAACCTTAAGGGCGAGGCCTCCGACCTGTATTATGTCGCCGTCCTCGATGTAGGCGTCTGGCTTGGGTGGCTTCAGGCTGACGCCGAGGATGCGGAGGGTGCTCTCGGGGAGAATGTCTAGGACCGCTTGGTCTTCGCGGTGTATTAGGAACTCCACTCCGAGGGCCTCTCTCAAGTCATCTACGGCCAAGACGTGGTCGAAGTGGCCGTGAGTCGCTACTATTCTCCTCACCTTGAAACCCGGCTTGAGCATCGCGAGAATCTTGTGCGGCTCGTCCCCCGCATCGATTATTATGGCCTCACTGCTACCACCGTCTACGAGAAGGTAGGAGTTACTCCTTAAGGCCCCAACAGTTGCCTGATATATCCTCTCCAAGCCCTAGCCCCAGATACACGTCATCAGCCTACAGCTAAACCTATCACAACAACCGCGCAACCCTCCTCGGCCAAGAGGAGACAAGCTCCGACCCCGCGGAAGCGACGAACTTATCGGGTTTAAGGCAGCCGAGCTCCGAGACATATTCTGTAACTAGTCTGGAGTCGACTTTCTCGAAGACTTGGAACTCGACGGAAGCTTCATCCGAGGCTAAGCTCCACTTCTCTGGGGCCCAGAGGCTGTTTAAGTCGAGCTTGGTTGAGTCGCAGATTACGATTGTAGGTATTCCCAGCTCTTCGGCCACCAAGGCCGCGGTCTTCGAGCCCGACCTGTTAACTGCCGAGCCGTCGAGTAGAATCGCGTCGCATCCGATTAGAAGGGCGTCCACGCCCTCAGCCGCCTCGAAGACCGAGAGGTCTGGGAATAGAAAGGCCTTCACGCCTGAGGCCCTCAGCTCCGCGTAGGCCGCAAGCCCATCCATCAGAGGCCAGCCCGTCAAGACCCTAACCTCCACGCTAGGGAGACGCTTCACCAGAGAAAGCACCTGCGAACTCTTGCTCAGAGTAAGCAAAGTATCGTAGAGCGTCAGCCTCTCCTCTCCAGCCCGCAGAGCAACCTCCAACGCCCCGCCATACAACTCGCGGAGCCTGAGCACCGCCTCCTTGAGTGGCGTCTCAGCTCCGGCTTCATTTCTCTGGAGCATGTGTGCGCGTCTCAGGACCTCGATGAGGTTTATCGGCGAGATGAGGCTCCTCCGACGGAGAACTGTTGCGTAGAGCTCTTCGAGGAATTGGTCGGCCTCAGGTGGCTCGCCTTCAGTCGAGAAGGCTGTGACGAGGTAGTTGAGGAGGTTCATCGCTATCTGTGAAGACCCGCTCCGCCTGTCCGAGACTATCTCCGCAACCTTCCCCAGCATCTCACGGCTTCAAAAGAATCTTCCCAAAATGCTCGCCCGCCTCCAGCCTCTTATGCGCTTCGGATGCCTCTTTGAGGCTGAAGACCTTGTCGATGAACGGCCTTAGCCTACCCTTTGACACGAGGTCGATAATTTTTAGGAACTCGGCCTGCGTGCCGACTCCGCTTCCTATAATCTTCTGATACTTTCTGAAGAAGGGCCTGACGTTGAATGAGACTTGGTCGCCCACGGTTGCTCCGACGGTTACCAGCGTTCCGCCGGGTGCGAGGCACTGGAGAGCCTTCTCCCAGAAGGCCGCCCCAGCCATCTCGAGCACGACATCCACGCCCTCCCCATCCGTCGCCTTCATGACCTCCTCGACGACATCCTTCTTCGTCCGATTAACGACGAGGCTCGCGCCGGCCTTATACGCCTTCTCCACCTTCCATTCATCGCCAACCATAGCTATTACCTCCGCGCCGGAGAGGCTCGCAATCTGAGTTGCCGCTACGCCGACGCCGCTACTCGCACCAACCACCAAAACCCGCATGCCAGGCCCAACACCTGTATCCGTGATGAGGGCATGCCAAGCCGTCGTGTAGTTGACTGGGAGGGCGGCGGCCTCTTCTAGGGACACGTCGCCGGGGACTGGGACTAGGGTTGCGGCCGGCGCGGTTACGAGCTCAGCGTATCCGCCCCAACGAGTGGAGCCAAGCCTTGAGCTGTTCCTGCAGAGCATGAATCGGCCAGTCAGACATTGTTTGCACCTGCCGCAGGGCATGTCTGGGAAGACTACGACTCTGTCACCCCTCTTGAACTGCGGCACCGTCGAGGACAAGACCTCGCCTGCGACATCGACTCCGAGAACGTGGGGGAGCTTCACTTGATATTTCCCAGTCCTAATCCACACGTCCACTCTGTTTACGCCGGCCGCGGCAACCTTCACGAGAGCCTCACCCTCCGCGGGCACTGGGTCGACCACATCCCTATACTCGAGGACTTCAGGCGGGCCATATCTTTCGAGAACGACAGCCTTCACGACCAATCAGAACTATTGCCGGGTAAATGAGTCTATCGCCCGACCGGGCCGCTGAGCCTCGAAAGAGGGGAAAACTAAAATTGAGCCCCAGCCGTAGGTGTGGCGAAAAAGAGGTAGAAAAGAGTTGAAAACCACTTTATCAGTAATTAAGGCAGACGTCGGAAGCGTTGCGGGCCACTATAAGCCGCATAATGAGATGCTCCGCTACGCCCAAAAGAAGCTCGGCGAGGCTAGGACAACAGGCCTCATCAACAGTGGATACGTAACCCACGCTGGAGACGACATCATCCTAATCATGACACACAACAGGGGCGAGAACGACTCAGAGATTCACGGGCTCGCATGGAGAATCTTTAAGGAGATTACGGACAACGTCGCGAAGCCCATGAAGCTCTACGGCGCTGGCCAGGACCTGCTAAGCGATGCTTTCAGCGGTAACGTGAGGGGTCTCGGCCCCGGCGTCGCTGAGATAGAGTTTGAGGAGAGGAAGTCGGACCCCGTCGTAGTATTTGCAGCAGACAAGACCGAGCCCGGTGCCTGGAACATACCACTTTACAGAATCTTCGCCGACCCCGACAACACAGCGGGCCTCGTCATCGACCCACAGCTCCAGAAGGGATTCATCTTCGAGGTCCTCGACCTCCAGGAGAGCAAGGTAGTTGAACTGAAGACCCCTGAAGAGCTATACATGCTCCTCGGCCTGCTGGGGACACCCGGAAGATACGCTATTGCCCGCGTTAGGAGGGCCGCCGACGGTGAGCCTGCTGCCGCCGCGAGCACTACGAGGCTCAGCCTCATCGCAGGGCGGTATGTCGGGAAGGACGACCCCGTCATGATTGTGAGGGCTCAGGCAGGCTTCCCAGCGGTTGGCGAGGTCTTAGCAGCATTCGCCGTGCCTCCAATAGTGAGCGGATGGATGAGGGGCTCTCACAGAGGGCCGCTGATGCCTGTCTCGTTCAAGAATGGCCAGAACGTCGTCTCATACTTTGACGGTCCTCCCAGGGTGATTGCGATGGGCTGGCAGATAAGCAACGGCAAGCTGGTGGGGATTGACGGCGAGGAGCCGGCAGACCTCTTCGCAGACCCGTTCTGGGACTACGTGAGGATGAAGGCCGCCGACTTAGCGGTCTACCTGAGGACGATGGGAGAGTTCGAACCCGCGCGCCTCGGCCATGAAGAAATGGAATACACGACACTCCCAACAATCCTAGAGGCGCTGAAGCCCAGGTTCAAGACCTACGAAGAGAAGCCAACCGCAAAGGCTCCAGCAAAGAAGAAGGAAGTCGCAGAGGATGTAGACTAGGCCTCCAGCCCAATTTTCAACTCTTCTTTTATGGGTTTAGACGGTTGAGATAGACTAGTGCTTAACTATCTCTACGCCGAGCTGCTCGAGCTTATTCAACACATGACCTCGAAACTCCCCTTGTATCCCCTTCCAATCAAGAACCGCCAATCGGCAGCCGTCAGCAACCCTCTCAAAAGCCTGCCCCAGAAGCTCAATTCCATCCGGAAGCGCATATTTCGGAAGAATATGCCCAAAGTCATACTCACCACCAGACATCAGCCTAGTAAATGAGGGAGCGTAGTGCCCCCCTCCAACGCCTATCGCCGCTGACCTAGAGGGAGCAGAGCTGCAAGCCTCGATACAGGCCTCAGCCACAACTGCGGCCGCCGCCTCATCAATCCTCGCCTCAACAGGCCCCCCAAACTCAACATAAATCAAAGGCACAGGCGAATAAGGGCCGTGATGCGTAACTTCTAACCCAACCCACCAGCCACCAAGCCTACTGTTTGCCTCCACGCCCCTGCGAAGAGCATCGAAGGCGGCCCTGACTGCCCCCGCCATGGTGAATGATAGGGCGCGCGGCTTACCACCCATGTCCGCATCCTCAGTCCAGTTCCCCGTCGCGTGTGTGGTCAGGGCCTTCACCCCACTTTCAGACCTGTGAGTCGAGGCCACGACGACGAGCTCAGCGCCCAGCCCCCGAATCTCCTCCTCCGAGAGGCGGAGGTGGAGAGCATCAACTACTACGGCCGAGATTCCCCGCCCTCGTAGCACCTCCCGGCCGCCAGCCATGACGGGCTCAAACCCAAGAGTCTCAACGAGATAACGTCTAACCAGCATAGAGGATGGGTCAGCACGTGATAACAGAATAATCGACCCAGCCAAGACTACAGCTATCCAGCGGCGAGCCAGATTTAAACCATGAGACGGCTCGAACCGTCCTATAATAATTGGTCTGAATACTCTTCAAAGTATCGCGGCTCTACAATCAGCTCTATACTGCCGATACAGAATGTCAAAACCATTTTATCACTCAAATTACCTTCACAGATATTTTATACTAGAAGAATGTCTGATACTTCGTGAGTAGAAAGGAGAGAGGTGGCACTCTGAGGGTAGCTCTCGCGCAGGTCTCTACATGGATAGGCGATGTGGAGTCGAACAAAGCGAAGCATATCAGGTATATTGAGATGGCAGAGAGAGATGGAGCAGATCTTGTGGTTTTTCCCGAGCTTTCGCTGACAGGCTATTTGCTGAGGGACGTGGCCTATGAGGTTTCTGGCGCCTGTAGAGAGGCGTTGGAGGAGATAAAGGAGGCCTGCAGAAACATCTACGCAGTTGTTGGCGTTGTTTACGAGGTGAGGCGGGGGATAGTCTGTAACGCCGCAGCGGTCCTCGGAGATGGAGAGGTGAAGTGCGTCGTCCCGAAATTCTATCTCCCAACATACGGGCTCTTCGAGGAGGCACGCTACTTCATGCCCGGCAACCCACATACAGACCTCAGAGTTGTGAACAGCAGGTTTGGCCCCTTTGGAACATTGATATGTGAGGACCTTTGGCATCCTGAGCCTGCTGAGGCTCTTGTCAGGCTGGGAGCAGAG
Organism: Candidatus Calditenuaceae archaeon; assembly: GCA_025059595.1. Classification (GTDB taxonomy): domain Archaea; phylum Thermoproteota; class Nitrososphaeria_A; order Caldarchaeales; family Calditenuaceae; genus HRBIN02. The sequence goes on from JANXDI010000016.1 coordinate 24,562, forward strand.
TTCGTAGTCTGTATCGCCTCCTCACCCCTCAGGGGGCTTAACGCTCCAGTGGAGGGGAGACCATGGATAGACCATGCGTGGAGCTCGTTAATCAATGCGACAGCGCTCACTAACTCTGTTCACGTGATTTTCGTAAATAGGGCAGGTCCGGAGGATGAGGAGTTCTTCTGGGGAGGTTCAAGAGTGGTAGGGCCGAGCGGCGTTGAGTTGGCCAGATGCAGGTCTATGGAAGAGGACTTTAAGGTCTGCGACATAGACCTCTCAGAGAACGCGAGGGCGAGGAGGTTCAGCTCATTCAGAGTGCATCTGCGGGAATTCCATGAAATTCTGTCGAAGATTTAGGTGAATTTGCGCTTCCTCACGCAGATTTTTTAAAGAGCCCTCTACAAGGATGGTTGGTGGCCGGAAGTTGGCCAACCTAGTAAAACTACCCATCGATCAGCTCAAAATTGATGAAGAGAAGGTTGCCGATTATCTCTGCTCAAGGCTTAGACACTATGTTTTAGAATATGCGGGGAAGCGCGGAGGTGTCTTGGGTCTAAGCGGAGGAATAGACTCGGCCACTACAGCCTATCTCGCAGTCCGCGCATTGGGGCCTGAGAACGTCTTCTGCTATATCTTACCGACCTCTGTCACTCCTCGGTCGGATATCGTACTCGCGCAAAATGTGATTAAGGAGCTTGGATTACCTCGCGGCAACTACGAGTTAATAGACATAGAGGACATAGTTAACATGTTTACAGACAGAGTAAAGATAGAGAGCAATTTCATCAGGGGCAATGTTGCAGCTAGGGTGAGGATGACAGTCCTACATGCACAGGCGGCAAAAAATAACTGCCTTGTCATCGGAACAAGCGACAAGTCTGAGCTCACGATAGGCTACTTCACAAAGTATGGGGACGCTGGGGTCGACGTGATGCCTATAGCGGATCTTTACAAGACGCAGGTCCGCCAGCTGGCAAGATATCTCGGCGTCCCCGAGGAGATAATTGTGAAGCCTCCTTCACCCGCCCTCTGGGCTGGCCAGACAGCTGAGTCTGAGCTGGGAATTGGCTACGAGCTCCTAGACAGCATACTCTATCTGAGGTTCGATTCATGGCTCAGCGAGGAGGAAGTTGCAGCTAGGCTTGGTATCGGTGTTGAGAAGGTTGAGAGGGTTGTAAAGATGGTTAAGCAGACACAGCATAAGAGACTGCCACCCGAGATATTCAGGTTGAGCGGAAGGTCCCACGGCTCTGATTGGAGATATCCACGAGAGTGGCGCTAAAAAGCCGCCGCGCCGAAAATCCTTGAGACTAGCACCTCAAGTGTCTTGGATGGCGCCATGTGAGTAAGGCTTTAATCCTAGCCCTAGAACACGTTCCCCTGGGTCGGAATAATTATATATTTCAGAGGCGTGTGAGCTTTAGGCACGGAGCTATATGAGGGGTATTAAGTTCTCGGAAGAAGAAGAGTGGGAAGAGGAGGAATGGGAGGAGGATTTTGAGGAAGAAGACGAGGAGTGGGAAGAGGAAGAGTGGGAGGAAGAGGAGTGGGAGGAAGAGGAGGAAGTATAGCTCGGGCCACGGACCCTAAATTTTTTGTCTGAAGGCTTCAGCCTTTACGCTCGGTGTTTCTGCCGTCCTAACTAGCGAGCTTGAAAGTAGGTTCTAACCTTGCGGGATAATTGTTATAACGCCGAGGCGTGAACTGTATTGCATGCCCAAGCTAGAGGAGAGGAGGCTCCAGCAGCTTCGCGGAAGCTCTTACGTTCTTACGCTTCCCAAGGAATGGGTGGAGGAGCTGGGCCTCGGTAAGGGGTCGAGCGTCTTTCTTCTAACAGAGCCTGGCCTCCTGATAGTTGTCCCTGGAGAGAGGGTTGGTGGGCTTCTAGTCGATGTTGAGTTGGATGTGGTGGGTGAGGAGAGGCTGGAGAATGTGGTTAAAGTCTTGTATAGAGTCGGCGCGAGCCAGGTCAGATTTAGGACTCGAAAACCGGTTCACGAGGTCGTGGGCAAGATTAGGAGGCTGAGGAGGGAGATTCACGGCCTAATCGTGACGGCGCCAAGCGAGAACTTGGCCGTGGTGTCTTTCTCTGACGAGGTATTCGCGGGCCTCGACCAAGGCATCAGAGTATTCCTAATGACTCTCGCCTCGGCGGCTCAAGTCGCCGCGAAGCCCGCGGGTCAGGTAGATGCAGGCTCTCTGCAGGAGGAGCTGGCCGACTGCAGACTCTACGCCCTCGCCCTCTTCAGGCATGTCTCAGGGCTCATAACCAAGCCCTCCAGAGACATGGTAATTCAAGCCCTCCCCCTCACCGGAGTGGTCTCAGCGAGGATGCTCGACCTCTGTGACTCCTTCGAGAATGCCGTAGCCTCAGGCGTTACGGGTGTCTTCACAGGCTTGGTTGGCGTCTTCTCAGAGCTTGTCGCGGAGATGACCGATGCGTTGGGTGGGGACTTTGAGTCGTTTGAGAAAGTGGAGAAGAGGGTGAAAGAGGCCCTCGTAGATATTGCCTCGGGAGACTGCAGGGCGTACATGTTATTCAAGTCCCTCTTGAATCTGGCTGAGAGTCTTAAGGAGCTTGCTCTTCTAAAGACGATAATCACCGCCTGAGTGCGAAGAGGTCGAGTGTCAAGTGGATTTTTGATGGAGAGTAGCTCTTTACGGCTCTCCATCCCAAGAGTTTGGCCGCGTAGCCGAGGTTCTCCGCCGCAGCCAGCACCTTCTCGGCCAGCTCCTCCTCTCTCCCCCTCACGGATAGGCTGTGAATGTGTACGACTCCGCCGGCCTCAGATAGGGCGCGGAGGGCGTGGGGGAGGAAGCTGAGAGTGTTGTCGAGATAGCCCATCAAGACTCTGTCAGCCACAGGCCCAACTGCTTCCACGACTTCTCTACAATCGCCTAAGTGGGGTTCAACTATCTCTGAGACCTTGTTCCGCTCGATGTTCTTGACGAGGAACCTGTATGCGTCGGGGTTTATCTCGATAGAGTGTATCTTGGCTGGTCTGGCGTGGCGGGCTATGGGTATGCTGAACTGCCCCACACCAGCAAACATGTCCACCACAACCTCCCAGCCCCTAACAGTCGCAGCCATCCTCAGCCTCTCGAACTTATTCCCGAGACAGAACATGAGACTCGCAGGGTCCAGCTCAAACTCCACACCATACTCGCGATAGACTATCGACTCCGGCACCTCTCCCCAAAGAACCTTTATCCTTGGCCTCCTAAACTCACCCTCAACACCCCAATACCGAAGAATCACCTTGACCCGCGGGTGTCTCTTCAATATTCGCCGGACCGTCTCCTCAACGTCGCCCGACTCCTCAGGCCTAACCAGGGCCACGCCCCCAATCAGCTTAACCACTCCAAGACCACATAATCCAAGCCTATAGATAAAATTCTAATCTAGCCGCTCCGAATGTCTTAGTCAACTGGGAGCCCAAATTTTTGAGGTGCCTCCTCACGGTCTTACACACCCAAATTATTGACCTTTCAATACATTCCCTCTTTTCGCTCACGCCTCTGGCATATCGCGACAATTATGCAGCCGAGGTTAGTCAACCTGTATTCAAGAACTTTGAAATCTCTTTCAAGCATCGAGAGAAGTTGCTTAACCGACTTAAACTTGTATAGGTGCGCCTCCCTCCACCTTCTTCCCAAGGTCTTAGTCCACAGCCACCAAATAATCTTAAAAAGAGTTGTCTCCAAGGGTACTATGACCACCAAGAGCCCCCTATCCTCCAACAGCTTGGCGGCATTCTGCAAAACTCTTTCAGGGTCTCTGACATGCTCTAAGCTCTCGAATAGTAGGACTGTCCCGTATTTGCTGTCGAGAATTTCGCTAAGGTCGCCATCAATACTTGCCAAATAAACCTTGTTTAGACGTTTTTTAGCGAATATCACCATTTCTGGGTCGATGTCTACGCCATGCACCTCTAAAGCGTCGCCCACTATCATTCTTGTTCTCACACCGTCGCCGCAGCCCAGGTCAAGCACAGGTCCGCGGACTCCAGACCCCTCAACCATGCGTCTGGCCGTTTCGATTATGTTGCGGTGCCAGTATTTGCTTGGAAACCTGTTTAAGGAAAGCTCATAGTAGCTTCTCTCGGCCACCTTCTTCAAAGACGCGCAGCATAGTAAGGTCCGTGTTTAATATTTTTTTCGTACGATTGGTTGTGGAAAAGAGGCATCCGATGTTCTTAAATAGTCACGCTAGTTCGCTGTGGCGCCCCTTCTTCAGGGTTGGGATACTTCTGGAAAGGGATAATTCCGAGCGCCTAATCCGATTCAGGGTGGTCTTGGGGTCCCACACTATACTCGCGGAGTTTTTGAAGGAGCATGGAGTTGATGCGCGCATCATATTTTTTGAGGAGCATGTGAAGACGGTCGCTGCTGCGGCCAAGAGGCTTGGCGTAGGGCCTGAGCGGATAATCAAGAGCGTCCTGTTTATCGATGATAGAGGTGGCCCGGTTCTCGCGATTGTTCGCGGCGATAGGAGGGTGAGTGAGTTCAGGCTTGCGAAGATGATTGGTGTGCGGAGTGTCAGGATTGCGACGCCTGAGGAGACGAGGATTCACACGGGCTACGATGTTGGTGCTGTTCCGCCTGTTGGTTTGCGGCCCGGCCTTCGTGTCGTTATCGATGCCGAGGTTATGCGGCTCGAGAGGGTTTACGGGGGTGGGGGGAGCGGTAACGCGCTTGTGGAGATTTCTCCAAGCGATATTCAGAGGCTTACTGGTGGTGTGGTGGGCGAGATAGTGGTGCCCACCTGACTAACACCTATATACGGGTCTCGCCGAGGATTTGACAGTTGTCCCAGAAGCAGCAGACCAAGCAGGCCGAGAAGGCTAAGCCGTCGGAGAAGCGGGTGCTGAGCCTAACGGTCAGCAACGTCGCTGAGGTTGAGTCGTTCGCCCAGTCCCAGCCCTACCTCACACCATACCTGATTGCGGATAGATTCGGCGTCAGGTTATCGGTCGCCAAGAAGATTCTCAGGGGACTTACTGAGAAGGGGCTGATAAGGCCGCTCGAAGGTGTCACAAGGCTGAAGCTCTACGTGCCGACAAAAGAGGTTAAGATTACTCCGCACAAACCCCAGACAGCCTCGCCCGCTACTGGCGAGGAAGCAGTTGCAGCGCCGGTTCAGAAGAAGGCTAAAGGGAAGGCGGCGAAGCCTAAGAAGAAGTAGGATGCTCCGCGGCCTCAGAGACGAGTATCCGGGAACCAGGCTTCACGCTCTTGAGTATTGAGGGGTCGCTCTCCAGCCTCCCTACTTTAACCGCGTGAACTGGTGGGATAGTTTGCCCGGTCACGAAGGCTAGTGCTGGGATGGTGGGCCAGTAGAGGATGTCTCCGGGCTCGACTTTCTTGGCCTCCTTCTCAGCCCCTCTTCTGACCTCGACTTGAAAGTAGGCGAGCCCTCCGGTGAAGGCTAGGGCGCCGCTTAGAGGAAGGGCCCTGACTAAGCTATCATAGGTTATCGGGGCTAGAAATCTGTTGAGTCTGCCCCGAAGCTCGACGCCGCCCTCAACACGCACTAGTATCTCCGTGGAGGCTTTGAACGGCATCTACGGCCCCTTCTGCTCCCCCTTCTCACCCGAGCCTGCACTCTGCTGATAAATGACGGCGCCTATCTCCTGAGCCACTTTTCTGAGGGTCTCCATCGCGGACTTTATTCCCTGAATATCTGACTTCTTCAACGCCTCTCTCAGCCTGTCGGACGCCTCTTTGATTCTGTTCCGCGCCTCTTCGCTTAGCCTCGATCCATACTCGCTCATCGCCTTGTCCACGGTGTAGAGTAGGGACTCGGCCTCATTCTTCAGCATCGCCTCCTCCTTTCTACGCCTGTCCTGCTCCGCAAACTGCTCAGCCTCCCTAATCATCCTGTCAATATCTTCCCTCGAGAGCCTGTGCGGGGCTGTTATCTTCACACTCATCTCCTTCCCAGTCCCCAAATCCTTCGCGGTCACGGTCAAGATGCCGTCGGCGTTTATGTCGAAGGTTACCTCGATTCTCGGAACTCCGCGCGGGGCAGGCGGAATACCGTCCAAGCTAAACCTCCCCAGCGAGACGTTGTCCGCGGCCATCGGCCTCTCACCCTGAACAACGTGAATCTCCACAGAAGTCTGGAAGTCCGCCGCTGTGGTGAAGACCTTACTCCGTCTCACAGGTATCGTCGTATTTCTCTCAATTATCGGCTCCGCCAGGCCGCCCAGAACCTCCACACCCAGCGTAAGCGGCGTAACGTCTAGAAGAACTATGTCCTTGCCCTTCAGCTCACCAGTCAAAAGAGCGGCCTGAATCGCCGCGCCTGCAGCGACGCACTCCATCGGGTCAACACCCCTCTCAGGCTCCTTACCCAAAGTCCTGACGAGAAACTCCCTGATAATCGGCATCCTCGTCGGCCCACCGACCAGAATAATCTTATCAATCTCCTCAGGCCCGAGCTTAGCGTCTCTCAGCGCCTGCTCAATCGGCCCCCGACACCTCTCTATAATCGGGGCGATTAACTCCTCGAGCTTCGCCCGCGTGAGGGTGTGGGAGAAGTGCTTGGGGCCGCTCGCGTCTTGGGCGATGAAAGGCAGGTTAATCTCCGTCTCATAGACGTTTGAGAGCTCAATCTTAGCCCTCTCTGCGGCCTCGCGGAGCCTGTTCATGGCGACTGGGTCTCTCGTCAAGTCTATACCAGTTTCCTGCCTGAACCTCTCCACCAGATAGTTTACAATTGCCTCGTCCATGTCTCTACCGCCCAGCTGAGTGTCGCCGGAAGTGGCCTTCACCTCGAAGACGCCTCCGCCAAACTCCATAATCGTAACATCAAGCGTCCCGCCCCCAAAGTCGAAGACAAGAATCTTCATCTCCTTCTCAAGCTTATCGAGACCATACGCCAGCGCAGCAGCGGTGGGCTCGTTGATTATCCTTAAAACCTTCAACCCTGCAATCTCGGCCGCATCCTTGGTGGCCTGCCTCTGGTTGTCGTTGAAGTAGGCCGGCACAGTCACTACTGCCTCCTTAACCTCCTCACCTAAGAAGGCCTCCGCGTCGCGCTTAATCTTCTGGAGCAGAAACGCCGAGAGCTGCTGCGGAGTATACTCCTTACCGTGCAGCCTGTATCTATAGTCTGTCCCCATCTTCCTCTTGAAGGCCGTGACTGTGCCCTCGGCGTTGGTTACGGCTTGACGCCTCGCAGGCTCTCCAATCAAGAGTTGCCCATCCTTCGTAATCGCGACATATGAGGGGAAGGCCTTTCCATAGAGCGTGACCCCCTCCGTGCTCGGAATCAGCACAGGTCTGCCGCCAATAACTACCGCCGCGGCAGAGTTGCTGGTTCCAAGGTCTATGCCTATCGCCTTAGCCATAAAATCCCACCCCTTAATTCATAACGTGAGGTGGGAAATATTAACCCTAAAGCGGGCTAGCTCATGCCAACCTTTTTCTCATATACGTAAATGCCGTCCAGAAACTTCCGCAAATCCTTCCGAGTTATCCGCGTCCCCTGCTCTATCCGGCCTGCCGCGAGGCCGACGAGAAACTTATCAATTCCACTCACTATAACGTCGTCACCCTTAACCTGGACCTTCACACCCTCCGGAAGCCTTATCACTCTAGGGTGCCTCTCGCCGGTGAAGTTCTCCACGACGAGACTGTTTCCCTGAACCTTGACGCTGATGGGGAAGTGGCTCTGAACTATCTTCAGCTTATACGTGTAGCCTTGTGTGACGCCCGTTATCATGTTCCCGATGCTCGCCTTTATCGTTCCGAGCCGCGCGAGGGCTCTCCGCCCCCGCCCGTAAACCTTGACCTTTAGGGTATCGCCATCTATGCTAAGCTCTGCGCCGGCGTGGCCGAAATCCCTTTCAATGACCCCCAGCCTGCCCTTAACCCTCACAAAGGCCGGAGGCATCACCTCCACCTGCACATCCCGGGGAATCTCGACCACACCCTCCCGATACTTCAACTTTGAAGCGGGCACTTGAGCCAACTCACTCAACCCCCCTCAATAGACATATCCGAGAAGCTTCCCCCCCAGTCCGCGCGAGGCCGCCTCACGGTGAGAGAGCACTCCCTGATTCGTCGTCACTATCAGGATTCCGATGTCCTTGGCCGGGAGGTAGAGCTTAGCCCAGTTATCGTAGCCATTCCGAGAGACGCTGTATCTCGGCTTGATCGGCGCCGCCCTGTTGATTCTGCCGAGAAGCTGTATAACCACCTTCCCACCCCGGCCGTCCTCGATGTATTCGAAGGAGCCTATGTAAGAGTGGCGCTGAAGAGTCTTCAATATATCCCCAATTAGCCGCGAGTAGCTGTAGATGCACTCTTTGTTACGCACGGCCTCGTTGTTCTGGAGCGTCGTGAAGAGGCCGGCTACCAAGTCCTTGGAAACCATAACCCTACTCTTCTGTCGTAAACTCTCCGCTTGACCTGTTGAAAAAGATATCTTGGACTGCTCGATTGGTGTGAGAGCCGTCCTATTAAGGATGGTTTAGACTGCCGAGTATCACAGCTTGGGGTGCCGTAGCCTCAGCCGGTCGCCCGGCTTCACGCCAAGGAGGGCCGCTGCACTCCCCCTGCTCACCGCCACCTCGAGCAGCCCTGTCCCACCGAATGTGACCAGAAGAGAGCCGGGCGGAACATCTCCATAGGCCCGCACATACCTTGCATCGAAAGATTTGTCCCCGAACTCCACAACAACCACATCGCCGACCTCCAAGTCGTCCGGGAGACCTGCTCGCTCCATATTGAGAATGGCATTTCCGAACCTGTCGACGTGCAACACATCGGTCTCCGCGACCCCGCTGATGAACCTCGCAACACCAAGCTCAAGCCTCACCAAGGAGTCTGGAGAAACCTTTGCTAGTGCCGGCGTGCCCTCTGAGGCCAGCTCTCCCGCAACGGGGCCGAAAACGTCGCGGGCGTGAAAAGTCTCTCCACCGATTCTCGGATACTTATCCAGCGCTATCTCAAAACTCTCCTCCAAACCGTCGTTAACAGCGGCGGGATAGAGGAGGCCGTTGTCGGGCCCGACGAACCAATAGCTCCGAGTCCTCAAGACGAGGCCGCGCCTCTCCGTCCCCACGCCCGGGTCAACCACGGCGACATGTATCGTTCCGGGTGGAAAGAACCTGTATGAAAGGAGGAGTAAAAGAGCTCCTTGCCTGATGTTGAATGGCTCAACTTGGTGCGTGATGTCGATTATCATGGCATCCCCGCATCTCGATAGGATTGCGCCCTTGGTCTCGGCAACGTAGGGGTCTGAGATGCCGAAATCCGTGAGGAGCGTCACTACACGCATGGCCCATACTCTCGTGAATTCTGCCAGGAATTAGATTTTCACGGCGAGACCTCTATGACCCCGCCCTTGTGAGGATGGAGCATGCAGAAGTACCTATACGTGCCAGGCACCCTGAAGATGATGCGATAGGAGTTGCCGGGATTTACTGGACCAGAGTCGAACTTCTCCGCGCCGGGCGGAACATCGCTCGCCGTCATAGTGTGAGGCACCTCATCCTCATTCACATATTCAACCGCGTCTCCAACCCTTATCGAGAGCCTCGCGGGGCTGTAATATCTGTCGTCGATGACGGGCGGGTCTCCCACCCTCCACCCCTCCGGAGGCAGATAAGAGAGCCTCACGCTCCTAATCGTATAGACTCTACCCGGTGTCTCGCCGAACATCCAACCCGATAAAGGCCCCCAGAGAAGCAAGACCGCGACCAAGACAACAGCCACGGCAACACCAACAACCACATAGACAACTCTCAAAAGCCACCCAGACCCGAGAACAAGGAGATTGAGGGCGTAAAAAACCGTTATCTGACCTTTGTTTTCCTATTTGGGGGGTGTGACCGGGTTTCGGGATTCCTCCTGTATATACTGTATTATGCGGTAAGTCATGGTTATACAGAAAATATATTAACTGGCAAAAGATTAAATCCAATGGGGTGAAGAGTTTTAAAACCTTTCACCATAACATTTAACATGGGAGGTGTAACTGTAGATGGCGATATATAACAAACGCGTCGAGGGTTTCATCTGCCCTGAATGTGGAAGCGACAACATCATAACCGACTCGCGGACCGGAGAAATAAGCTGCGCAGACTGCGGATATGTCCTCCTAGCCCAAGATGTCGACCGCGGGCCGGAGTGGAGGAGTCTTGATGATGATCAGCAAAGCAGGGCAAGAACGGGCGCGCCTCTCTCCATAATGTATAGAGACCACGGGCTCTCGACTGTGATTAACAGAATCGGCGAGGACGCGGGAGGCAGGAGGCTGCCGAAGGAGGTGAGGGAGAAGATGCTTAGGCTGAAGAAGCTTGACCAGACATCTCAGGTGAACGCCTCCGAGAACCGGAACCTGCAGCAGGCGGCAAACGTCCTCGAAATATACGTCGACAAGCTCCACATCCCTCAATCCGTCGCTGAGATGGCCATGTCGATTTACAGAAAGGCTCTGAAGGCGGGGCTCGTCAGAGGAAGGTCAATCAGAAGCATAGTCGCGGCGGCAACATACGCGGCCTGCAGAATGAGCGGGATGCCCAGAGATTTGAGAGAGTTTGAGCGCGTCTATCCCCTCGTGAAGAGGAAGACAATAGCCCAAGGCTACAGACTACTCGTCAAGAACCTGAGCATCAGAATACCCGTTGTTGAGCCGAGCCTCTACATCAGGAAGATCGCCTCGAGGGTGGGGCTGGATGAGAGGACGGTGCAGGAGGCGCTGACACTGCTGAACAAGGCCGCATCCCGCGGTGCGACTGTCGGAAAGGACCCTGTTGGAATCGCCGCGGCCGCCCTCTACATGGCATGCCAAGAGACGATGCAGAACATCACGCAGAAGGATATCGCGCGTGCAGCGGGTGTCACAGAGGTAACAGTCAGGAACAGGTTCAAGGGCCTCAAGGAGGCGCTAGAAAGCACAGCCCAAGCGGTCTAGGCTTAGGGCATACACTCCAAGTCGAGGGGGCGGCCGCCCCCTCATCTTTTTATGAAGGCTGAACAAAGTATAAAAACAGTCATAGCGCAATGTGATATAGAGATGCCCGTCGAGGGAATCGAGTGGGTGGTGGTCCTCGGAGTCGTCCTAGTCATGTTGTTATGGAGCCCAGAGAAGATTCCAGAGTTCGCGAGGGCCGTTGGAAGATTTGTGAACGAGCTTCAGAGGACGAGAGCTGAGGCTGACAGATATGTGAGTGATTTCTTGCAGCCCATCATGGGGGCCGCCGACTCTGCAGACCGGCAGCTCATAGAAGTGGCGCGGAGACTCAATATCGTCACGGAAGGTCTTAAGAAGGATGAGATAGTGGCGCTGATAAACAAGAAGCTTGAGGGCGCTGCCAGCGGCTAAATTATCTCGAGGTTCTCGGGGGATAGGCCAAGGTCGACTAGTATCCTCTGCACCTTATCGCGCTGGTCTCCCTGCAGCATAATAACTCCGTTTTTCACCGCGCCTCCGCAAGCACACTTCGCCTTCAGTATTGAAGCGACCTCGTCGATATCGATGCTGCCGGAGTCTAGGCCCTCGATGAGTGTCAACGTCTTATTCCACTTCTTCGTCTCCAGCTTAATCTTTACGCGCCGCTGTTCATATTCTATCGTTTGGCATACGCAGAGGTTCTTGGGGAGCCCGCATGTGGGGCATGTATCCGCCATTATTTCTCTCCTAAACCCTCCTTCAGATTTACGTTGATGGCCGGCATATAAACGTTAAGCAATTTTAACCAGACTCATAGCGTCTTTTCTTCTCTTCGAAGATCTCCCTATGCGAGACAGGTCTCGCCGGCGAGCCCATCACCAGCTGCCCAGCCTCAACGTCCCTTACAACTATCGAACCCGCCGCGACCACGGCACCTGCACCAATCTTCACACCAGCCATTATCAGGGCGCCAGCACCTATCACCGCTTCATCCTCTATCGTGACACTCACTAGTTTTCTGCTCGGGGGATAGCGGTCGTTGGTGACGCAGACAAGAGGGCCTATGAAGACTCTTCTCCCGACTTTCGTGAGGTGCGGCAAATAAACCATCGACTGAATATTAGAGCCCTCATCTATCACCACCTCGCCATCCAGCTGACTTCCACTCCCAACTCTCACGCCCCTCCCCACTCGAGACCCTTTCCTAACCAAAACACCATGCCCCAACTCAACACCATCCATAAGCTCCACACCCTCGTAAATCACGCCCCCAGACCTCACCACACATCCAACACCAATCTTAGCGCCCGAACTAATCTCGTCAAGCTGGTTTATCGAAGAGGGCCTCACCGTAATCAGCTTATCCCTCGAGGGATACCCGACAATCGTGTTCACGTCAATGTACGTATCCTCGCCTATCTCCGAGCCACCTAAGATTATTGAACCGTGAGAGACGCGGCCTCGACACACGGCGCGGGGACTAACATACCCCAACAAACCAGGAACTCATAATCCGAAACAAGATTTATAACTTAACATGCAAAACAACCAGAACCAGCTTTGAATCAAAGGCTATGGATGGTCTTGTGAGGCAGTTATTTTTCCCGATTGTCGGTTACATCGCTCGTTCAGGAGGTTATGGTGGAGAGGCTTATTTAGTGCCCTGCAGAGACTCCAGCCGGAGTGGGATTGGGGCATAAGGAGAGGTTAGAGAAGTTCGCGGCGAGACTGGAGCTTTCAGGGTTTAACGCCTACATCTGCGTTAATGAGTCAAACGTCTTCTACTTCACCGGCCTCCCTAGTCCTGCGACCCTCCTCATCCGCAGGGACGGACATGCCGTGCTCTACGTCTCGCCCATGAATTACGGTCTCGCCGAGAAGGAGGCGCCGCAGGGGGTGGAGGTTGCGCATCTGAAGATGGGTGTAGCTCCCGAGGCACTCCTAGCAGAGATTCTGAGCCAGCTGGGTGGGATGGTCGGTATAGACAGCTTGGACTTTGAGACGCATCGGAAGATTAGCGGCCTGATTGGTGGTGTGGACCTGCGGCCCCAGTCGAGGCTGGTTTGGGATATGAGGATGTCGAAGGACACCTATGAGGTGGAGGTGATTAGGGAGGCCTGTTCTGTCGCGGATAAAGTGATGAGGGCGGCCGCTGACCTGCTGGTGCCGGGGATTAAGGAGAGCGAGGTTAAGGCTGAGCTGACCGCTGAGGTTTACAGGAGGGTCGGCCAGGAGCCTGCCTTCATGCCTATTGTCGCATTCGGTGAGCGTTCGGCACATCCTCATGGGCCGATTCTGAGGGGTGCGGCGAGGGATAGGGTTCTGAAGAGGGGTGACGTGGTCGTTATAGACTTGGGTGTCAAGGTTGAGGGCTACTGCTCCGACTTGACTAGGACCTTCTACATTGGAAGTGAGATGGATGAGAGACTCCGGAACACATTCGAGTCCGTCATACATGCCAAGGCCTTGGCCCAGAACATAATGCGGCCTGGCGTCTCATGCAGTTATGTAGACGACATAGCTCGGGACTATCTCAGCAACAAGGGGCTGGACGCCTACTTCATCCACAGTCTGGGCCACGGTGTTGGAATCGATATTCACGAGCCTCCGAGAATAGGGCCAGGCAGCCAAGACCAGTTCGTGGAAAACAACGTTGTGACATGCGAGCCGGGCGTATATATTTTGGGTGAGTGGGGCGTTAGGATGGAGGACACGCTACTCGTGACGGAGGAGGCTGCGATTCCGCTCACCAGCTACCCCTTGGACGAGTATCTCATCTACTAGCCCCCGAACCTCCTTGACCTCTGCTGGTAGGTTCTGATGGCTCGGAGGAGGTCTATTTTCCTGAAGGAGGGCCAGTAAACGTCTAAGAAAACCAGCTCGCTGTAGGCTATCTGCCAGAGAAGGAAGTTGCTTATCCGCTCCTCACCAGACGTCCTTATGACTAAGTCAGGGTCGGGCTTCGGAAGCCCGTTCGTGTAGAGGTTACGCTCTATAACCTCCTCGTCTATCTGGTGAGGGAGAACCTCGCCTGCCGCAACCGCGCCGCAAATCTTCCTGACGGCATCAACTATCTCCGCCCTCCCCCCGTAAGCCACCGCGATGTTCAGGTGCAGCCTGTCGTGGTGCATCGTCTCCCTCTCAAGCCTCCTGAGGCTCTCGGCCACCTCGGCAGGGAGGTAGTCAAGCCTGCCTATCACCCTAAACCTCACCTTCTCACGCCAGACTGTCTCGTCCTTCAGAAACCTCTCAGCCCTCTCCATCAAGAGCCTGTAAATCTCCTCAAGCTCTTCACTCGGCCGCCTCACAATGTTCTCCAGAGACAAGACATACAGCGTCACTATCTTTATCCCAATCTTCAGGCACCATCGTAGAAGGTCCTCGACCTTGTCTGCCCCATATCTATATGCCTGACTCGGCGGAAGGCCCGCGCTCTTGGCCCACCTCCTATTACCATCGAGAATAACAGCCAAATGTTGTGGAATCTCACCCGCGCTCACAGTCCTCTCTAACCACCTCTCGTAGAGCGTGTATATCCCGAGAAGCCTCAGAGTCTTTTCAATCACCGCCCTGCCCCCTCGCGCCTCTGATTGTTCTGATGATTGTGATTGATGTCAGCAGCGAGGCGAAGCCTATTAGAGCGACGAGGACGAGCTGTATGAGGTAGGCGATGCTCTGGGTGGTTAGATAGGCGCCTAGGAGTCTCATCATTATCCAGAGGAAGAAGAATGTTAGTAAGGCTTGAACGTGTCTCCAGAGCCGCGGGCTTTTCGCCACGTGGTAGTAGAAGATGTTATACGCTGTGTTGAAGAAGGCTGCGATAGCTATCAAGTCTATGCTGTTAATTATCAGCATTCCCGTGAACGGTCCTATGTATTCGAGGAACTGCTCAAATGTGAGCTGGCCTTGGCCCAATCTCAGGGTGGATTGAAGATAGTTTGACGCTGCCTGAAAACCCGTGGCGAGGGCGACAACCACAAGTATCAGGCCGATAACTGCTGTGAATATTCGTAGCTGTATTAGGCCGGGTTTGCTCGATATCTCCGCAACCCTCCGGATGAGGCTTGTGAAGGCTGCGTCTATTCCGAAACCCCTAATCAGTAGGGCTGCACCTATGAAGACGAGGAGAAGTGGAAGGCTGAGGAGGTTGAAGAAGTAGAGCGCCCCCATCAGCATTAACAGGAGGCCGGGGATGCCGAGAATTATTCTTGAGTAAGGCGCATCATATATCAGCATCCTGAGATACCGGAGGAATAGTAGCCAGCTAGTCTCTATCGTCTGGCTCTGTTTCACGATTACAGTTCTCAGCGATACTACTTTGAGACGTGAAGTTATGATTGACGAGAGGGAGGGTGAGAGGGGGCCGTCTGAGACGATTATACATTCTCTCGCCCCCAGCTTCGTGATGACACGTTCTATCTCTCGCGCAACCTTTAAGTCCGAGTCAAGCCCGCCCTCATGCCTGCCGGTAACCGTGGCTATCTCGACACCGTTGGGCCACCTCTTCGACTCCTCGTCGAGAATCTTTATGGCCGCGAACATCGCGTTTGCGTCTGCATCCTCAGGGTCGGCCATGACAAGCTTCAAGGCGGCCTCCATATTCTTCTCCCGCCCTATGATGGGGGACTGGACCCCAGCCTTCACTCCAACATCATCATCCTCATCAACCACCAGCACCAGTAGCGGCCCCGCCGATCTCTCAGCCATTCAGCTCCAACCAGATACGACTGTATCCAAATTTAAAATGGTTTCAGGATGGATGTATATAAAGACTCGGAAAGACTGCCACCACAAACTCTTAGAATACTCTCAATGGAGGGATATGATTTTCGAGGTAGACCTTAAGGCGGTGCTCGAAGTGCTCAGGCTTAAACATATAAGCGGGGTTTATCGAGAGTTTTTCGCTTGGCTAAGCTTTTCAGAATCGATGAAGTTGTTTGGTCAAGCTCCGCTGGAAAAGTCTCAGTTCTGGTGGATAGGCCTATGAGCGAACTGGTGATGGCTGGAATAGTCGTCGTTAATCCTGGCCAGAGGCTCCCGGCTGAGGGATATAGCCTCCACGAGTCAAGCGATGAACTGGCCTACGTAGTAGAGGGTGAGGTTGTATTTGGAACGCCGGTTGAGGAGAAGCCGTTGCGGAAAGGTGATTTGCTCT
Organism: Candidatus Calditenuaceae archaeon; assembly: GCA_025059595.1. GTDB lineage: Archaea > Thermoproteota > Nitrososphaeria_A > Caldarchaeales > Calditenuaceae > HRBIN02. The sequence continues at coordinate 40,608 of JANXDI010000016.1, forward strand.
TCAATCAGAAGGGAACCAAACACTATGTGAGAAACGACACCGATAAGCCTTGCAAGGTCATTTGGGTCCTGTCGCCACCTATTAAATTATAGAGTTTAAGGCGTAGCAGGGTGCTTACGGCTGGCCTGTTCCCCCGCTAGTCTGCCACAGCGTCTCGTCCTCTAACAAAATCTTCATCTCCTCAAACTCGAGCTTCTCGCCTCTTTCCAGTTTTGCAATAGCCTCCTTCTTCCTCTTAGCCTTGACCTCGCTAATTCTTCTCTTCATCAGCTCCTCCCTCTTTCCGCGGAGCAGCCTGTAGAACTCGTATATCTTCGAAGCCGCTAGTATTCTCTCGGCCTCAAGCCTATCCCTCTCCTCGCGCGCCTCGAGGTAGCTGGAGTGATGTCTGTCGGCCTCGACCTTCAGGTTGTCGTAAACGTTGTTAAGCATCTCCATCTCCGTCGAGATTTGGTTCAGCCTCGTTGAGACCTCGTCGAGCCTCTTCCTCTTCTCCTCCAACTCCTTCCTAACCTCCTCCATCTGCGGCGAAAGCTCGTTTAGCGAGAGGTGAATCTTCAGGGCCTTCTCATAATCTACCAGCATGGTCTCGAGTTTTGATGCCTCCTCGAAGAGCCTTCTCTCCTCTTCCCTGCTGACTCTGTGTGAGGCCAGGTAGAGGTCAATTTCGTCGAGCCTCTTCTTTATCCTGTTCACATCCATCGATAGTCTAAGACTCTTCAGCTCGCCCCGCAGCTGCCTCTTCTCAATAATGTAGTTGAGCAGCTTCTGCCTCAGCTCCCTCACATCGCGTCTCAGACCTCTACTCTCCTCAACGAGTGTAGCCTTCTCCTCCTTCAGAGCTCTCACCTTCTCCTTAATCTCCCTCATCCTCGTGTGGGTCTTATCCCTCTCGGCGATACTTTTGTTAATCTTCTTGTTCGCTTCCTCGATTCTCCTGTCAAGCTCGCCAATCTTCTCCTTCAGCTCCCCGATCTCCCTTGAAATCTCGTCTTCGATGCTCACGAACACCACCTACCTGAGCTCATACTCACCCTCGCTGACAACTCTCGTGACCGCGCCATGCAGCTCGCCGACCCCCTCCAGTGTTTTAGAAGAAACTGTGATGACCGGGAAGGTTCTGCCAACGTCGTGCAAGATATTTACAATATCCCTTGTTATAAGCATTTGCATGCCGCGATTTCGAGACTCAATATCTACCTCAACCGCCTCTTGTGATGTTATCCATCTGCGAATTCGTTTGAGTATTCTTTTTGGGACTATGTCGAGTTTAGATATTGCGATTATTGTCTGTAGGTTTAGCGAGAGGTAGACTGAGGTTGCTAGAAATAGTGATGATGCGAAGAGCCGAGTTGTTTGGCTTGCAACAGGGTCCATCAAATATATGAGGATGCTGGGAATTCTTTTCAAACCCTTGACAATCGCCCTACCCTCCTTCCTGAAGGCGAAGAGCTCAAGCTGCCCCGGCGTGTCGATGAGCACATAGTCAACGGAGAGGTCCATTATCTCTGAATAGAGAGCGTCTATCTCCCTTACGGCCTCTCTCACAGATGCGACTAGCGCTGCGTTGGGGCCGAGGCCATACATCAGCATCATCCGCTCGTAGTCGACGTATTCTCTGATGTCGACGTCCGGCTCATAGGGTAGGACAGTCGCGGCGGGGTCGAGGTTGACCGTCGCGACGCTCTGCTCGTTCTGTTTTAGCCACTCTGCGTAGGCCGCGGTTAGTGATGATTTTCCAGAACCGGCTGTCCCGACGAGATAAGCTATCCGCAAACTCTAACCCTGCTGTCATGGAGTATAATTTAACTGTGATTGGGTCTCCGAGTGGTTAGCAGAGCTCTATGGTGGCTGGAGGCTTAGATGTTACTGCGTAGGCGACCATAACGACTCCCTCAACCTCGTTCGTTATGCGGCGAGAGACTCTGTCCACAAGGTCGCTCGGTATCGGATACCAGTCGGCCGTCATGCCATCCTCGCTCGTCACAGCCCTTATGATGACCACAAAGCCCACGCTCCGGGCATCGCCCTTAACTCCAACCCACTTCGAGTCGAGGACGACAGCGAAGGCCTGCCAAACGGAGTCGTAAAAGCCGGCCCTCCGGAACTCCTCTTCGACTATCGCGTTAGCCTCTCGGCATATTCGCAGCTTCTCCTCCGTTACTTCGCCGTCAACTCTCACGGCGAGGCCAGGGCCGGGGAACGGATGCCGATTTATCACCGAGCTGGGAAGTCCTAGGGCCTTTGCGACCTCCCTCACCTCGTCCTTGTAGAGGTCTCTGAGGGGCTCTATGAGCTTGAGGCCGAGCTTTTCCGGGAGGCCTGCGACGTTGTGGTGGCTCTTGATGAGGCTTGTAAGTACGCCTGTTGCGCCGCTCTCAACTCTGTCGGGATAAATCGTCCCTTGAGCCAAGTATTTCACGTCCTCTATCTCAGCGGCGGCCCTCTCGAAGACCTCTATGAAGAGTCTCCCGATTATCCGCCTCTTCTCCTCAGGGTCTCTTACCCCGCTGAGCGCAGCGAGAAACTCTTCACTCGCGTCGATGAAATGGATGTTCCGAATCTGGAGCCGTTTCAGGCTCTCGAGGACGAGCTCCCTCTCCCCCTTCCGGAGAAGCCCGTGGTCTATGAAGATTACGTGTAGCCTGTCGCCTATCGCCCTCTGAATTATGGCGGCCGTGGTCATCGAGTCTACACCACCGCTCACTCCGCAGACGACCTTCTCATCCTCCTTTACGGTATCCGCGACCTCTTTCACCATCCTGTCTATGACGTCGGTGGGCCGCCAGTCGAGCCTGCAGCCGGCCACACCTCTTAGGAAGTTCCTGAGAACATCCCTTCCGAGAGGTGTGTGCTTCACCTCAACGTGAAACTGGACCGAGTATATTCTCTTCTCCGCGTTCTCCATGGCAGCGATAATGTTACTCTCTGAGACTGCGGTAACCTTGAACCCCTCTGGAGGTTCGAGGACTGCGTCGCCGTGGCTCATCCAAGCATCGATACGCTTGGGCAGAGACGCGAAGAGCGCTGACTCTCCAATAATGTTAATGGATACGCGCCCATACTCAGCCTTGGAGCCGCGTAAAACTTTGCCACCGAACTGCTCACCGATGAGCTGGTGGCCATAACATATGCCGAAAATAGGTAACCCGCTCTCGAGAAGCCTCTTGTTAGGGTGCGGAGCACCTTCCTCGTAGACACTCCTAGGCCCGCCCGAAAGAATCAGGGCCTTGACATTCCCATAATTGACCAGCTCCTCCGGGGAGAGGTTGAACGGCACTATCTCCGAGAATACGCCGACCTCCCTACACCTCCTCGCTATCAGGTGAGTGTATTGGCCCCCGAAGTCGAGGATAAGAACTTTCTCCAAGGCACCCGAGTTGCTGTCTTTTCCGGGCATCAATACCTTTACCCTACCCTCTCCGAAAAATTCCATTTTAACCCCCTTAATAAAACCAACCAATTATTGAAGTGGCGAACGAGCGGATTATGTCAAAGGCCTGTGTGGATGAGGTTGGCTTCAGCTGGTTTTCGCTGACTTGGTTCTCCGCTTCTCCGTGTTCTCGGTGAGGATGTGGGTATGGAGTTGCTTTAATACTAGTTGATGTGTTGTCCGTGGAGAGCTCATGAGGGTCGGGGAGCTTAAGGCCGTTCTCCCCATAGCCGGCTTGGGGACTCGGATGCTTCCAGCCACCAAGGAGCAGCCGAAGGAGATGCTCCCGGTCTTCGCCAAGAGCGAAAACGGGTCGCTCTGCGTCAAACCCATCATCCAGCTAATCTTTGAGCAGCTATTCGACGTCGGCATCCGCCAGTTCATTATGGTGGTAGGCAGGGGGAAAAGGGCGGTTGAGGACCACTTTACTCCAGACCAGGGCTTCCTCGAGATAATTAGGAGGAGCAGGAGCCCGCTACTCGGAGACTTTGAAGCTTTTTACAGGAGGGTCAACGAGTCTACTCTTGTCTGGGTAAATCAGCCTCATCCGCTCGGCTTTGGGCATGCCGTCCTCCTCTGCGAGAGCGCCGTCGGGGTCTCACCCTTCATTGTCCACGCCGGCGACACTTACATCGTTAATGGTGCCGAGGTAATCGAGCGTATGTTTAAGCGATTCGAGGAGGGTGGTGCGGAGGTGATGCTGCTGCTTCAGGAGGTTGAGGACCCGCGGCAGTATGGTGTCGCAGAGGTTTCCGAGGTCGGCGGTAGACTGATGGTTAGGCGGGTTGAAGAGAAGCCCTCTGAGCCGCGCTCGAATCTTGTGATTGTCCCCCTATACATTTTCAGGCCGTCTCTCTTTGACGCCCTGAGGTTGGTGAAGCCGGGTGTTGGCGGTGAGCTCCAGCTGACCGATGGAATTCAGAAGCTCATCGACCGGGGCTACAGGGTTGAGGCGGTGAAGCTTGGGGATGGTCTGAAGATGGACGTTGGGTCGCCCCAGCTCTATTGGGAGGCCCTCCAGCTCTCCTACAGCCTCTCGAGTAAACCCTAAAGCCATCTGAATCCGATGTTCAGCGCGTCTAAGATGCTACCAGGAGTAAGGAGTGTAGTGGTCATAGGCGCCGGATACGTTGGCCTGACGCTCAGTGTGTTCCTCGCATCGAGGGGTGTGAGGACGGTCTGCGTGGAGAGGGATGCGGAGCGAGCCGGAAAAATCATGAGAGGCCACTCACCCATACATGAGGAGGGCCTTCCTGAGCTTCTGAAGAAGGTGATTAGAGAAGGGATGCTGGAGGCTCGGACCGAGCTCGGCGACACGCTCGAGGGGGCCGACATAGTCTTCATAACCGTGGGGACACCAACCGGGAGTAACGGAGGACCAGACCTTTCACAGGTCGAGGAGGCTTCGAGGCAGATTGGTGAGGCGCTAGCTGCAACGAAGCGCGGCTCGCCACTCATAGTCGTCAAAAGCACAGTTCCTCCGGGCACAACTTGGAACATCGTGAGGCCTATTATCGAGAGCGCGAGCGGCCGCTCATGTGGTGAGGGGTTCCACCTCTGCGTCAACCCTGAGTTCCTGAGGGAGGGCTCGGCTCTTCAAGACACGATTACCCCCGACAGAATAGTCATAGGCGCGAAGCACGGCGTCGCCTCGGAGAAACTGGTCAGATTCTACGAGGCCCTATACCAGCCAGCCAAGATACCGACTTTGATAACCACCCCGTCCAACGCCGAGCTCATAAAACTCGCGACAAACGCCTTCCTCGCCCTCAAAATCAGCTTCATCAACCTCATCTCACAACTCTGCGAGTCCCTCGAGGACGGAGATGTAGGAGTTGTAGCCGAGGGGCTGGGGCTCGACCCTCGGATAGGACCACTCTTCCTGAGGGCGGGTCTGGGCTTCGGGGGGAGCTGCCTTCCCAAAGACCTCCGAGCGCTTAAAGCCTTTACATCGAGTAGGGGAGTTGATATCTCACTCCTCGAAGCGATACTCAACATCAACAGGGCGCAGAGGATACGCGTCGTGGAGAGGGCTGAGAGGCTTCTCGGCAGCCTAGCAGGCAAGAGGGTCGCGGTGCTTGGCCTCGCCTTCAAGCCCGGCACCGACGACGTGAGAGAGGCCGCCTCCATCGATGTAATCAGAGAGCTCCTAGCCCGAGGAGCTGAAGTGAGTGTCCACGACCCCGTCGCCACCGAGAACGCCCGGAATCTCCTTGACAAAACAGTTCACTACGCCTCGAGCGCAGAGGACTGTCTGGATGGTGCGGACCTCGCCATAATCGCGACAGAGTGGCCGGAATACGCCTCACTCACTCCAAACAAAATCAAGACAAAGATGAGGAACCCGCTACTGATAGATGGGAGGCGGGTCCTGAATCCCCAGCCGCTCGAGGAGGCCGGCATAAAGGTATACACTGTGGGCAGGAGCTCGGAGGCTGTCTAATCGGCTTGAGCTGGGATAAGGTTATTTGTAGCGGCAAACAATCGACTCTGAGCCGGAGAGGGGGCCGTGGTCTAGCGGTATGACGCCGCCCTCACACGGCGGAGGTCGTGGGTTCGAATCCCACCGGCCCCACACGTTACCGGACAATCCTTCGTGAGAGGAAATCCCTCAGCTTCTCGTTTACCAGCTTGGGGTTCTCCAACTGCGGTATATGCCCCGCGTCCGGGACGACAAAGACCTCCGCCCCAATCTTCTCAGCCAACTCGATATTCATCTTCACAGGGACCCACTCGTCGCGCTCACCCAGAATGAATAGAGCCGGAGCCCTCAACTCCTCCAGAAACTTAGGGTGAAAACTCTCCAATATTCTGGAGGCCTCTATGAGGGTCGTGCCGGAGTTCTTTATGGAGAAATAGAAGCCTGTAACTATCTCATCGTCAATCGCTTCCTTCCTCCAGACTGAGCTAAGAAGCGCCTTCCTCACGAAGCCCCTCCTGAGAAGAAATGGCGCAAGGATTCGGGCGACCATCCTCTTTCTCGCGAGTTTAGTGAATCCCTCTCTAGGTCCGCGGCCTGCAGCCGACAGGGCGGGGTTGATGAGAGCTACCCGCTCCACGATATCCGCGTATCTTGATGCAAATGAAGCCGCCACCGCTCCACCCATCGAGTGGCCCACAAGCGAAACCCTCCCGACACCGAGAGCCTCCAAAAATCCGCGAAGATGTTCAACCAAGGGCTCAAGTCTGAGACCACCCGGCAGGGGCTCGGAAAGACCGAAACCCGGCAGGTCAACCGCAACCACCCTAAAGCTCCTCGAAAGCTCGCGGTAATTCCTAAGCCAGCTGAAGGACGAAGACGCCCACCCATGTATCAGGAGTACCGACTCGCCTTCGCCGAGGTCGACGCAGAAAACGGCCCTGCCGCCTACATAGACGCTCTTACCCAGTGCTAAATGGCCCCTCCAAGCGTCACCGCTCAACTGTCCGAATCCTCTCGAGAATCGCCGAACCGGGCCATATAAAACATCACTTCGCCCCTTCCGTGAAAGGGGGTTGAAAGGCCGCCCGTGGGGGCTTAAAGATTTAATTACTCTTTCTGCTGTGAGGGGCTGTGACCCTTCCGAGTGTTGAGGCTTTAAGGTCTGCGATAGGTCTGAGGACTGAGGAGGCATTTGAGACTTGTAGAACCGCCCTCTCGATTCAGCCCCACCCCGACGACACGGAGATAGCTGCTGGCGGCACCGTCGCTAAGCTCGCGTCGCGGGGCGTCAAAGTCGTCTATGTGACCGTGACCGATGGAGGTGCAGGGACCATGGACCCTTCTATGCCGTGGGAGGAGCTTGTGAGAATCCGGAAGAGAGAGCAGGAGGAGGCCGCAAAGACGCTGGGCGTCTCCGAGCTGGTCTGGCTTAATTTCAGGGACTCCGAGCTTCGGCCCACACTCGAGCTCCGGAACAGGCTCATAACAGTGATAAGGCGCTACAAGCCGGATGTCATCCTGACTGTAGACCCTTGGCTACCATATGAGGCCCACCCCGACCACATCGCGGTAGGTTTAGCCGCGAGCGAGGCATTCTTCTTCAGCAACCTAGCCGGCGTCAACCGCTCAGACCTTGAGATGGGCCTCGAGCCCCACACCACGAGATACATCGCCTACTACTGGACCAGAACCCCTAACCACTACGTCGACATCTCAGACCTCATCGAGGTTAAGAGGAGGGCGATGTCCATGCATAAGTCCCAGTTCACTGAAGAAATTGTGGAACTTCTCGTTAGGTATTCTGAGTTGCTTGGGCTTAGGGTTGGTTACAAGTATGCTGAGGCCTTCAAGATTCTCAATCCCCTAGCTTTGCATGTAAACCCCTTCGCCGAAATTCTCTGATTCTTTGATTGCGAGCAGGCTGGCACGAAGGTTTTTATTCTGGTGAGTGAGTGAGTCTCGTGCATAGACCAGAGGGAGTGAGAAGCATGTCCGCGAGTGAGGTAACCGTACTGGTTGGAAAGAAGCCGGCGATGAGCTATGTCTTGGCGTGTCTGATATCGCTGCAGCAGGGGCAGAACGTGACGCTGAAGGCGAGGGGCAGGTCGATAAGCAGGGCCGTCGACGTCGTTCAGATTTTGAAGAACAGGTTCTACAGAGACCTGAAGGTCCAGGAGATTAGACTGGGCACGGAGATGCTGAAGGGTCAGGACAACAGAGACGTGAACGTGAGCACCATCGAGATAAAGATAGGCTCCTGAGGACCTGCCGCTGAAGAAGATTAAAAACCAGAGAGGCTGAGGATAGACTTGGAGGCGGTGATGGCTGAAGATTCCGGTCTGCGAATTCGACCTCCGGAGCGGGGCTCTCTGCCCGAGTTGTCAGAGGAAGCTGGAGCGAGGCGAGGTTACGCGGCTCGACATCGAGGTTCTAACCGCTCTAATCGACCTGAATCTTTCATTCCTTTCTCAAGCTGAGTACGCCGGCTCTATACGCCAGAGGAACAAAATTTTTGTGTTTCTCCGGAATGTAGAGGCATCTGTTCAGGAGTTCATGGAGGCCTCGGTTCAGCTTTCGCGGAGGCTGAGGACGCTTGTCAGGGTTTTGAGGGACCAGCGCTCTTTCAACAACTTTCTAGCTGAGCTGCTGGCTCCGGCGAAGATTCAGTCGATAAACGTGGTATGGCTGCCGGACGGGTCTGAGGAGACGATTGTCTCGGTGGACGACACGTCTAAGCTCCAGTTTCAGGTTGACGAGATTGTGGAGATGGTTAGAGGTCTTAAGGGTAAGGTCATACGGGTTGAGAGGGCTTCGCGGCGCTAGTTTATTGAGGCTTTCACGCATCCCTTAAATACGCGGAGCATAGTGAAGTCCACGGTCTCGAAACTCTATGGTCGATGGGGAGAAGCCGGCCGCTGCTTCTAAGGAGGTTCGGCCCGGGTCCGTGAAGCCTGAGCTTGACGGTCAACGCGTCGCTATTCGAGGCTGGGTCCACGAGGTCCGCGACCTCGGCTCCCTCGTCTTCGTGGTATTGAGGGACCGGTCTGGCCTCTGCCAGGCTGTGTTCAGCCGTAAAGGGGCGGATGCCAATCTTCAGGCGGCCTTAGATGGCTTGACGCGCGAATCGGCGGTGAGGGTTTGGGGGGTTGTGAAGGTTGCGCCTCAGTCGAGGATGGGTGTTGAGGTTAGGGGCGATGGTCTTGAGGTTCTGGCACGGGCCGTGGAGAGGCTGCCCTACGAGGTGACCGGAAAGGTCCCAGCCTCCATGACCACTAGGCTCGACCACAGAATCCTCGACCTAAGGAAACCCGCGAACACAGCAATTTTCCTGATAGCTGACACACTCTTCGATGCAATCCGCGAATATCTCCGGGGAGAGGGGTTCGTGGAGGTCCGGACACCCAAGATTATAGCGACAGCGACGGAGGGTGGAGCCGCGCTATTCAAGGTCGACTACTTCGGCAGAGAGGCCTATCTTGCCCAGAGCCCGCAGCTCTACAAGGAGGAGCTCGTCACGGTTTTCGACCGGGTCTTTGAGATCGGGCCCTTCTTCCGCGCAGAAGCCTCGCACACGAGGAGGCATGTCAGCGAGTTTACGTCCGTGGACATAGAGGCGGCCTTCATGAACTATGAGGACGTCATGCGAGTGCTCGAGGGCATGGTTGTCCATGTGTTCAAGCGCGTTCTGGATGAGAGGCGGAGGGAGCTTGAGCTGCTGGGAGTTTCGCTGAGGCCACCGAGGACGCCGTTCAAGAGGATAACCTATGACGAGGCTCTCAGGGAGCTTGAGGAGCTGGGGTATGAGAAGAGCTGGGGAGGCGACTTGGAGACGCCGGACTTGAGGTATCTAGCCAAGAGGCACACCGGCTTCTACTTCATCACACACTTCCCCACGGCTATCAAGCCCTTCTACATACAGCCTGACCCCTCAAACCCGAGTGTCTCCGAGTCCTTCGACCTGATGTATCAGTGGCTCGAACTTGCCTCGGGTGGGACGAGAATCTCCGACCCCTCGCTTCTAAGGCAGAGGCTGACGGAGCAGGGCCTCAACCCTGAGAGCTTCAAACACCACGTAGCAGTTTACGACTACGGGATGCCTGTCCACGCTGGGTGGGGCCTCGGCTTCGAGAGGCTGCTAATGGTGATAACGAGAATCACAAACATCAGGGAGGTCATTCTATTTCCGAGGGACAGGTTCAGGCTCACACCATGAGCGACCCAGCTGAGGAGTTCAGAGAGATATCGAGGAGAATCTTTGAGAGCGTCTTGACCGAAGAGGAGGTTGAGGAGCTGGCGTATAGGTGGGCCAGCCTCAAGGCGAGGCTTGCGTCAGGGGCGGAGGAGCCAAAACCTCGGCGGGAGGAGGTGGATTATCTGAAGAGGCGCATATACGAGCTGAGGGTCCTTGCCGGCTTGGATTCTCCTCCACGGGAGGGGTGACGTGGCTTCTTATGTATGGTTATGGCCGGGTTGGAGCGGCTGGGCAGTGTATAAATCATGGTCTCTCAGCGAATGGGGTGTGAGCCCCGCCGCGTTTGACACGGCTCTCTGGACGCTTCTGCTTTATCTTCTTCTCACACTCATCGCTCCTCCAGCCTTCTATCTAATCTCGGTCCTGCTTGCGCCGAAGAGGCCTTCCCGCGTCAAGAAGATGCTTTTCGAGTCGGGCCAGGCCCCAATTCCGGTGAGGGAGGCTCCTTTCCCCATCGAATATTTCCCCTACGTCATCATTTACATCGCCTACGCGGTCTTCGCAGTCGTGGCCTTCGTCGTCGTCTTAGACATGCTTAGGGCCGGTGAGAGTCTGATACGAGGCCTGATTATTTTAGCCGCCTTGACTGCGGGCTCAATCTATGCTTCGAAGCAGATTCCGACGCTTAAGCAGAGGCTCGAGAGAGGTGTAGCGAGATGATTGACCCTGTCCAGCTCTTCAACTCCCTGCCGGCCCCACTCCAGGAGCTTGTCAGGTTCATCTATAGCGAGCCCTTCATCAAGGCCGCCATCTTCCCTGGCGCGCTCTTCAGCACCGTCCTCGGCATATTTGCCGTCTGGTTTGAGAGAAAACTCTTCGCCCGAGTCTCACTCAGGATAGGCCCCCTCCACGTCGGAAAGGTCGCGGGCATACTTCAGCTCATAGCCGACGCCATCAAGTTCATCTCAAAGGAGCGGATAATTCCCGACGGTGTCAATAAACCTCTCTTCGTCCTCATGCCAGCGCTCGCCATGATTCTCTCACTACTCCTCTATGCCTTCCTGCCCTTCGGCGCAGGCTGGATAATCTATCCATCCGACATCGGCCTCCTCCTATTCTTCCTCGTAACCGCCCTCTCACCCATACCGATAGTCCTCGCGGGCTACGCCTCGAGGAGCAAATACCCATTCATAGGGATGTCGAGAATCGCCCTCCAGCTCTTCGGATACGAGGTCCCCCTCTTCCTCGCCCTAACCGGCGTAGTCCTCTCGACGCGGACGCTCAATCTGGAGAAGATTGTCGAGGCTCAGGTGGCTGTCCCGCTTGCGGTCACTCAGGTTCTCGGCTTCATAGTATTCCTGACAACTCTACTGGCTGAGACTGAGAGGCTTCCCTTCGACATTCCGACCGCCGAGGGCGAGATTGTCTTCGGCTGGCAGACCGAATACTCGGGCGTCTACTTCCTCATGATTCAGCTCGCGATGTTCGAGAAGGTCCTCGCTTTCTGCTTCCTCGGCGCCGTTCTATATTTGGGAGGCTGGCTCGGCCCACCCATACCGGGGGTGCCTGAAAGCATAACTGCGCCCTTCTGGACAATACTCAAAGGCCTTCTGCTTTTCACGTTTGTCGCGCTTCTGAGAGGCGTTTATCCGAGGCTTACCATAGAAAAGGTCCTCGACCTCGGCTGGAAATACCTCATACCGCTCGCATTCGTGAACCTAATCATCACGGCGGGACTGTCCCTGCTGGCCGAGGCCGGGATGCTTCCGCTATAGCCTTTTAGCCTCCTCTAGCCCTCTTGAATCTAAACTCGAGCCCCGTGGCGAGAATGTTGGCGCGTGAGATCGCGTATACGGCCTGCTGGGCTAGGAGGCCGTGCTCTATTGTGGAGAGGTTGTAGCCGTTTTTCTCAATCTTCTCGCGCATCTGCTTGAGGTTCGCCTGCAGGTCCTTGAACCCGCTCAACTCGGCCGCCTCCTTTACCGTCGCCATGGCCTCACACCTCTCATGGGCCGAGACCACAAGCCTGTAGTCGTCCGTCTCGAGAAAGCCCCTGAGGTCGGCGATAATCTCTCTCAGGCTCTTCCAGACCTCCCTCGCTCCTCCAGCTCTCAAGCTGACCGACAACACGGGGACATCACCGAGGCGGCTTTTAGGTATTCCCCCACAACCCTTTCGCTCTAAGCCTCGCCCCTCTTAATGGCCTCCCCAGATTGAGCCTAGCTCGTAAATCTCCAGATACTCGACACGGGTCCTCCCGCCCCTGCTGTAAATCTCGAGCATCCTCCCCGCCTCGTCGAATAACGCCCCGAGAACAAGTATCGCCGCCCCATCATCGCAAAGGACCTCGACGGAAGTCCTATCAACGAGTATTCTGAGGCTAACCTCTCCGTCCCCCGCCTTAATGGGAGCGCGTTCCCCCAGGCATGTAACCTCTCCCGACTTAACGTCGCATGAGATAGGGGCGCCCTTCACTATGAAGCCGAATTCCTGTGCGGTGTCGGCCTGAAACTTGACTTTTATGTCGAGGAGGTCGCTGCCAACCTCGCTCGACAAGTCTTCCATGCCCGTTAAGCTGAAGCCGCCTCTCACTATTGCTCGACGGTAGAGAGAGCTGATTTCCCTCACCGGTCTGCCTGTCAGTCGCAGCTCCTCCTCAGAGCTTCGAAGCTCCAGCTCACACGGAATCGTCATCTGCTGGTTGAAGGGCATGCCCGGGAAGTTTTTCGGAGTCCTCATCCAAGTAATCTGGATTCTCCGCCCATCCTCCGCGGGAACGTCGCTCCATGTCTGCCCAGCGTAGCTGTGCCCCCAGTAGAGCCTCTTCGGCTCAGACTCGGGGATGAACCTCTCCCCGTCAAAAGAGCCGAGGACGTATCGCCCGTCAGCAACCCAGAAAACCCACTTCGTATTTGAGTGGTCGCCGTCGATTGGCATCTCAAACATGTCTGGGCACTCGCTGGAGCCTGGGACAGTGATTCTGCAGAGCTCATTCCATTCCTTGAGATTCGGAGAGGAGAAAAGCGCGTAGTCACTCTTGTCGAGGTAGAGGGCCATTATCCATTTCTTGGAACGCTCGTGCCAGAATACTTTCGGGTCGCGGTTCTCACCCACGATGTTGGGGAGGACTGGGTTCCTCTCATACTTCGTCCATGTCCTGCCCGCGTCATTACTATAGGCGATGGAGACCGTGAAAGGTCTGCCTCTCGACATGGGAGACGTGTTCCCAGCTGAGGTGTAGACTAAAATGATTGGCGGCTCCTCGCCCCTCTGGAGACCGGATGTGTTCCTCCAATCGACTACGGCTGAGCCTGAGAAGATTGTCCCCAGCTCGTCAGGCTCTAGGGCGTCTCCAAGCTCCCTCCAGTGGAGGAGGTCTGGGGCAACCGCGTGGCCCCAGTGCATGTTGCCCCACTTTGTTCCGTAGGGATTGTGCTGGTAGAAGAGGTGGTATTCGCCTTTGTAGTAGACAAGCCCGTTGGGGTCGTTAATCCATCCGCGCTTAGTGGTGAAGTGGTATTGTGGGCGGTATCTCTCCCTGTAGAGGCTGGGGTATAGCTGCTCGGTCAGGCCCTCACTCTGTGGAAGAGACTCTGCGAGGCGAGGTGAAACATCATCACCCTCAACCTCCAATACAACGTTCCTACCCCTATACGCGCCGAAGTCGGAGAACACCCAGAAATCAGGAGCCTCACGGGCCAACTCAATCTCAAACTCCCGCACAACCTTACCTTCAAGGAAAAATCTCATCATCACCGGCCTTGAACCAGCCTTCACGGGGAAGTTGAGATACCTGCCTGAAATCAAGAGCTCAAACTGAGTCTTCACGACAAAACATCCCTCCCCCATCGACTATAAGAATTGCCGGGCGCCAAATCCTGCAGGCACTAATCAACAGAGGGGCAACACCACGACGCGCCTGCTTAGTGTTCGCGCTTAATCCCACGCAGCTCCATGTATTTGGCTAAGTGCTCACCTGTGTAGCTTCCCGCGTAGGGGGTCGAGGGCTGGCCGTATTCCTCTCTGAGGTAGGGCAGGACTTTTGTCCCTAGCATTTTGATGAATCCCATGGGGTCTCCGCTCACGGAGAAGGCTACGTGCCTGAAGCCCAGCCTAAGATACTTCTCGAGATATTTGACGACTTCGTCGGCCTCCGTCGCCACGAGGAAGACCTCCTCCAACAGCCTCTCCGAGACCCTGTTGCCGTGCATCTCGATATACTTTGGGTCGTAGATGTTCAGGTCGAAGAAGATTGGGAGAAGAGTTCCGCGCCAAGGTAGGAGCGATTTTAGTGCCTCTTCGCGGTCATGCTCGTGGAAGCCGACATGTATGAGGAGCGATTTTTCGACATCCTCTCCCCTTCTGCCGACTTCGCAGGCGCCCTTGTCAAGAGCGGGGAAGAGCTTTTGGGTGTAGACGGAGAGGTCGTCGACCGGCAGCGTCATGAACGCGTCGGCGAGCATCCCCGCAAGCCTAGCACCCCTGACACCGTTCGAGGCGATGTGTATCGGTATTTGGAGTGGAGGTGGGTCGTAGAGTCTGGCTTTGTTGAGGCTGTAGTATTTCCCGCGATATGATGTCTGCCTCCCCTGCCACAGTAGCCTTATCATGAAGACCGCCTCCTCAAGCCTCTCGAGCCGCTCACGATAGGGCGGCCATGAAAATCCACAGGGTACCTCATTCAGCGCCTCGCCAGTCCCCACCCCTAAGAAAACTCTTCCCGGATAGAGGCTCTGCATAGTCGCGAAAGCCTGTGCAACGACAGGTGGTGGATATCTGAAGAGGGGGCAGGTGACACTCGTCCCCATCACTATTCTGCTGGTGAGGGCTCCGACAGAGGAGAGGACAGACCAGATGAAGACGCCGTGAGCGCCTGTGTCAAACCAAGGGTGAAAGTGGTCGGAGCCCCATGTGACGTCGAGGCCTTGCCTCTCAGCCTCAACCCCCTGCCTCACGAGCTCCTGAGCTGAATATTCCTCAGACGCTAAGACTACGCCAAGCCTCACACCATTCAACCCCGCATCACCGCGGAGCTAAACTCGTTGAGAGGCCTAAATAAGCAATATCTTTAAACGTTATTGACCGAGCTTCGCCTTTAGCCAGCCGTAGAACGCGTCGATTGGATTAGTCGAGGGAGGGTTTGTGGAGATTTTTGGGCCCGCCAACATGAAGGGGTTATAGACCAGGCCTTGTCGCGAGATTGATGAGAGCTCCACATCCGGCGTCATCTCAAGCGCGTAGAACGGACACGCATCGACGCAAAAGCCGCAGAAGACGCATCTCCCATAGTCGACCTGCGGCAGGTAGGACTTCTTGTTCTGCGGATATTTGAGGTCGCGCTTCTGGATGACGATTTTTACGGTGGTGCCGTTTTTGCTAGCTCCATAAACAGTCGCGTCCGGGAATTTGTCCTCAAGTATGCTCAGACTCCAGCCACTCCTCTCCAGCCGGCTGAAAGCCTCGTCGAGGTAGCTGCTGTAAAGTGTGCCCGAATTGTGTTCCCAAACTGGGTCTCCCGTGAGGACCACCGAGACTTTACCATCAGACTTAACGACTCTCTTCAAATCAACCGCGTGGCCTAGAATGGGGTGGGAAGCCCCTGCCCCGGGGTCAGGCGCGACGAGCGGCTTGATGAACCCCTCAGCTACTAAGCTTAGAAGCTCCGAGAGCGGCCCCCGACCCGCCGTAAAATCTCCATAATCCTTCTCACCTACCTCCACGGAGACATCGAATGCGTAGACCATCGTAATGGCTTCTGAGATGTTCTGGCATGCTATGTCGCAGAGGCTGCAGCCCGTGCACTTCTCGAGTATGAGGAGGTGCCTACCCTTAAAGCCGGGATAGGCGACGCCCTGCTTGGGGTCGAACCTATAGTTCTCGCTCGGCAGAGTTGGGACCTCCTCGTAGGGGTACTTGTATGTGTAGGGCTTGAAGAAAATGTGCCTCGCTGCGACAAAAATGGGTCTCAGAATCTGCCTGATTAGAGAGGTCGCGGGCATTCTCTGTAGCTTATCTCGGCGTAGCTGGATTTAAACGCTGCCAAGCATCCAAAACTACGATTATTACCTTCCGACACGTTTTTCGCCTAGATTGCCGGTTGGGGATGAGATACTTGGGAGGCTGAAGAAGCAATACAGCGTCGAGGCCAAAGAATATGTCTCCCTCTTCGCCTACCTCAGGAGCAGAGACCCCTTCCAAGTCTTAGTCGCGACAATCCTCTCACAGAACACCACGGACAAGGCCTCTCTCGAAGCCCTCAACTCTCTGATGAAAAAAGTGGGGCTTACACCTCAAGCAATTTTGGAGGCGGGGAAGAGAAGGGTTCAAGAAGCCATCAAGAGGGCTGGAATGTATCGGTCGAAGGCCCGCTTCATAATCGAGTCCTCGCGAATAATCATGGATAAGTATGGAGGCTCCCTGAGGAGTCTTCTCGAGGGCGACGCCGAGACCGTGAGGATGCGTCTCGAGGCCCTCCCCGGAGTGGGGGGCAAGACAGCAGATGTCCTTCTCGCCACCATGGGTATCGTGGACACGATTCCGATAGATACTCATGTTCGGAGGGTCTCAACGCGTCTCGGCCTCATAGAGGATGGAATGAGCTACGAGGAGGCTCGGAAGAGGCTCGAGGAAGTGTTTACCATCGGGTCTAGGCACCTTGCTCACCTCCTTCTAATAGCTCATGGGCGCAAAATATGCAGGGCCAGAAACCCGCTCTGCACCGACTGCACGCTTAGAGACCTATGCAGATACTATCGGGAGACTAAGAGCCTGTTAAGCGGAGCGGCTTAAGCGGTAATGTATTAGAGATGGAGCCGCAGATGTAGGGCTATCGAAGAAGTGGATTCAGCGTGAGAGGGCTCAGGGAGCTTATAGACCCGGCGAGTCTGGCCACAGGGATGGCAGAGAATACAAGATTTGTGAGAGGCGTCATGATTTTCTTGTCCGCTATCGTGGCGCATACGGCCTCCTCGCTCTACTATGTCGAGGAGAAGCTGAATGTGGGTTACGCCTCCTCTGGAGTAAAGCTGCCGGCCCCGCCGATAACCGAGGCGCCAGAGGCCGTCTTCTCGGCCGTCCTATACCTCTGCCTAGGCTTTCTCACAGTTACGGGTGTCTTCTCAATCGTCGTATATCTTAGAGGACGAGAGAGGAGAAGCCTTCTCCCCGTTTTCAGCTCAGCCATGCACGGCTTCCTAGCCTTCACCCTAGCCACACTAATCCTTCTCCCCGCCCTACTATCGGCCCCACCCCTCAACGCCGTCATAACATACGCGGAGGTCGAGGAGGTTAAGCTCGAAAACGCAAGAATCGACGGAGTACTGCGGTCAAACGAATCGGCGCTGACCATTACATCGCAGGTTCTGAGGTCGCCGAAAATCATTTACAACGCCTCGAATCAGGATTATCCAATTCTCGTAATGTCTGCTGTTGGTAGGTTCTCGGAGGAGATTGTGAGTCTGGGAGACATTCTCGTTGAGAGGCTTGACTGGGATAGGATGGAGTTCAGCGGCTACAATTTCCTAACTGAGCCCGCCCTGAGCCGCGAACCCCTCAGCGCCATAGCGACGCTCCTCTCTTGGCTCTGGACCGTTTCATACATCGGGCTGGCCTGCAGGAAGCTATACAAAATAGGGCTGGGCGAAACATTTACATCAATCGCCCTATCGATGACGGCCCTCCTCATTTTCGGCCTCCTTTGAGACGACCAAACCTGTCAACCTCCCCCAGCCGAATCCTTGTACTGCTGACCGGCCTACCATCCTCCGCCAACACGAGAGGCGAGAGCTCAAGAGCTATGGGCTGAAGGCCCCGGGAGACCCTCAGGTTAATCGCCTCCTCAGCCCTGCTCAAGGTGATGGGCCCAGTTATCAGAGCTCCTATTCTCTCGTCAGACAGGAGAGGGCCGTATGGGTCGTCCAGCCTAACTATCTCGGCCCTAGAAAGCCAGCCATATCTTTCCAGCGTCCTTCTAAGCTCTTCAACCCTCTCAGCAAAGGGCGAGACCTTCCCCTCCTTCATCAGGCTTAAAGCAAACTCGTCGCTCGTAACGCCTATCAAGACATTCTTCGAGAGTCTGAAGGCCGTGTTGAGAAGTGCCACGTGGCCTATGTGTAGCTCGTCGAAGGTGCCGCCCACCGCCCCCAAGTTGTAGATGGGCGTGAAGCTTCTTGAAAGCTCAACCTCCTCCTCAACCTCGTAGTGCCAGAGCCTATGACTCCTTAGAAGAATCAGGGCCTCCCCCCTCAAGACTCCAAGCTGCAGGGACAGCTCATCGAGAGTAATTTTCGGATGTTTAACCAAAATTTCCTTCACGAGGAGGTCGCGCCTAGAGTGGTAGCTTCCCATCTTCCGCACAACCTCCCAGAGCATCGGGTAAAGCTCATCTCTCCTAATCGCGCTCAAACCCGCTTCTCAGTGTAGATTGATATAGGCTATTAAACTGTTGCGTTGAGTCGGGAAAACCTTATAGCTTGAGTCAGGCTCTTTCAATTCGGATGACGACGCTGAAGCAGATACACAGAATCTACGAAGAGCTTAAGGACACGGTTGACTTCTTTGAGGAGCAGGTAAAAATTGGCTCTAGGCTCGAGATGGTTGCGAACAACATCTCGGAGGTCATAGAGATGATTGAGAGCCTGCTCCTCGACCCCCGCCTCTCCCCATCCTCTCTCAGCCAGTTCGAAGAGCTGAGGATGCGCGCACTCGAGATTCGGAGAAGGGTCAACAACGCTCTAAACAAGATGGAAGAGAATATTAGTAGCGGAGGTGGGGGATTTGAAGATAAGAGATGGCGTCGGTGGAGGACCTATTAAGCCATGCCCTGAAGACCGCATCTAGGCTTGGAGCATCCTATTCTGAGGCGAGGTTTGAGAACGGCGTTAGCGAGATTTTTGTCTTAAGAAACGGCGTAGTTGATGTCTCGGCGCGAGCCGTATCGAGGGGAATAGGTGTCCGCGTCCTCTACAACAAGGCTCTCGGCTTCAGCTCCACCAGCGACCTAACGAGGAAGGGGGTCTCTGATGCAGTCAAGAAGGCCGTCGAGCTCGCCAAAGCATCCACGAGGCTCGTCTCTAAGGGCGTGTCAATGAGTGAGGAGAAGATGGAGAAGGCCCGGGTGGCTGTAAAGCCGCGAGTTCGTCACGAGAATGTCTCGACTGAGGATAAGACTGAGTTGTTGAAGCTTGGTGACGCCGCGATTGTTGAGGCGGCTGAGAGGAGGGGTGTGAAGGCCGTAGCAAGGATGCTTGAGCTTAGCCTAGGCCGCTTAGAGAAGCACGTAATTAACACGGACGGGGCGGACGTCTATCTCGACAAGCCCCTCTCAGCCCTCATCTGCATTTTCACCCTATTCGGCGAGGGCAGATACCTTCAGAGATACATCAGCCTGGGCGAGTCGCGGGGCTGGGAGGCTGTTGAGAGGTGGAGGCTGGACGAGACCATGAAGGAGGAGGCTTCGGCCGTCTCGGAGGCTGTGAGAGGAGCCGTGGAGCCTCCCAAGGGGAAGATGGACGTGATACTGGGCTCCGAAATAATTGGGCTCGTATGTCACGAGTCTGCGGGCCACCCAGGTGAGGCGGACAGGATGCTGGGGAGGGAGGCCGCCCAGGCTGGTGAGACATACATCACTCGGGAACACCTGGGCTCGAGGATTGGCTCAGAACACGTTACGATCGTTGATAACCCCGCGTTGCCCAACTCATTCGGCTACTATCTATACGACGACGAGGGTGTGAAGGTCTCTGAGAGGGTCTTGATTGAGCGTGGAGTGATTAAGGAGCTGCTCCATAACCGCGAGACGGCGCCGGAGTTCGGTGTGAAGAGCAACGCTGCCTCACGCGCCAGCAGTTACAACAGGGAGCCAATCGTCAGGATGGCTAACACCTACATGAAGCCCGGCGACCACAGCCTGGAGGAGCTCATCGAAGATGTTAAGGAGGGTGTCTACGTGAAGAGCTACATGGAGTGGAACATCGACGACAAAAGGTGGAATCAGAGATACGTCGGGGTTGAGGCCTACCTCATCAAGGACGGTGAACTCGGGCCGATGGTCTATCAGCCAGTCATAGAGCTGACAACCCAGGGGCTCTACTCTGCAATAGACGCGCTAGGCAGAGACCTCAAGTTCTACGCAGGATATTGCGGAAAGGGCGACCCGATGCAGGCCATCCCCGTCTGGTTCGGAGGCCCATCAGCCCGGCTGAGAAACATAAGGCTCGGGCATGTCGCTGCTCAATAGCTAGGCCGAGGGTGGCGGGGACATTAATAGCGAGAGTTGGGACGCGATGAATGGTTTCGACTACGTATGTGAATGGGTTGAACACCAAGGTTAAAGTCCGGAACACCTACGGATGCTCGGGATGGAAGCACGGCACGTCCTAAAATCATTAAAATACGCTTGGCTCGTCGCTGTAATTCTTTTCCTCTTCCGCTCCTTCCACCAGACAGACATCTACGTAATCTCCGTCGTCCTACCGCAGATACTTGAAGAGTTCCAGATAACATACGCCCTCGCAGGCGCCATGTTCACAGCCACCACGGTTCTCTCCGTGGTGTTTTATCCCGTTTGGGGATATCTTTTCGACAGATATTCGCGGAGGCTCCTGCTTAGTTTGACGGGGATGCTGTGGGGCTTGACAACTCTCCTCAGTACTGTCCCGAGAACCTTCGCCGGGTTCCTTGCGGCAAGAGCGCTCACGGGCGCCGACAACACGCCGCCCGCTGGAATTCACAGCCTCCTCAGCGACTACTTCCCCCCAAAGAAGAGAGGAAAACCTTTTGGCCTCATCAGCTCCGCCGGAGCCTTCGGAGCCTTACTCGGCACGATAGTCGGTGTCCAGATAGGCTATGCTCTTGGTTGGCGATATCTTTTCCTAGTGACGGGCGGGTTGGGGATGCTCATGGCCGTTGTGGTATACTTTGTAGTCAGGGATGTTCCTAGAGGGAGCTCCGAGCCAGAGCTTTCGGGCCTCGAATTAAAGGAGGAGGCTTACAGGATAAGGTTCAGGCAGATATTTGGTCTGGTGAAAAGGCCCTCGATGCTGTTCATTAGCCTGCAGGGTTTCTTCGGAGTCTTTCCTTGGCAGGCCCTGACCGCGTGGGCCTTCACATACCTGCTTCTAGAGAGGGGGTTCAGAGAGTTCGAGGCGATGCTCGTCATGCTGGTTTGGCTTACTTCGATGATTGTGGGCAACCTTGTTGGTGGAGCTGTCGGTGATTTTCTTTTCTCGAGGAACATCAGCGGAAGAGCGATACTTGGAGCTGTTGATGTCTTCCTCTCTGCTCTGTTGATTTACTTGACGATTACTTGGCCTCTGGGAGATGTTTCCGGGTTTATCATTCTGGGCACCCTGACGTGTTTTGTGATGCCGATGGCCGGCCCAAACGTCTCCGCATCCATCACCGACTTTGTCGAGCCGGAGGCGAGGAGCTCGGCGGACTCTCTGCTCCGAGTTTTTGAGACGGCTGGCTCGTCGACCGCCCCATTGATTGTTGGGTTTCTCGCTGACATTTATGGACTTGGGATGGGAATTCTCATGATTTCTGCGTCGACTTGGGTTGTTTGTGGTGCGTTGTTCTCTATTCTGGTGTGGATTATCCGGAAAGACATCACTAAGCTGAGGAATGAGATGAAAAATAGGGCCGAGATGCTCCGGAAGACCTATGAGCCTCAATGATTCCCCATGCGTTCCAAGCACTTCTCCTCAGAACTCTAAATTCTGATGCGTTCAACACAGACCTCCCACAAACTGCCAGCGTCTAAGACGACCTAGCTTTCTAACAACTAAGCTCGGATAAAGGAGTATAGCGAGATTTAAGCCGCGGAGCTGGCTAGAGCATCTCTCAGCCTCTGAGGTCCTATGTCGAAGAGGTATGGTCCTAGCCGTGGGCCACTCGGCTTCCCCAAAAGTATGAGGTAAAGCTTTGCAAAGAAGTCAGGGGGATTGATTCCAGCCCGCCTCGCCTCCTCGAAGATTGCAGCTTGAACCTCCTCACCATTAGAGGCGACGGACATCCGCCCTAGGAGCGACTCAATCGCAGTTCGCTCAACCTCATTCAGCTCAACCAAGGCTCTTCCGCGCTGAAGCCCTCCAAAGGTCTCCAGATAGTCTCTGACCCTCTCAGCCTTCTCCAGTAGATACTCGTCCACCCTGTATCCATACCTCTGGAGCCTTTTAGCGACGAACTCTCCGATTTTCTCCGGTGGTGCGAACTCGACTATGTCTGCCAAGAGCTGGAAGGGCGCGTGGCATCTCGGTTTTTCAGGAGTTTTTAGCAGGTGTATGTATTCGTAGAGACCCCTCAGCTTGGCCCTCTGCCTCTCATCGCTCACCTTTGTCCTGCCGAAATAAACATCCTCAAGCTCTTCAAGCTCGTCCCAGAGCCTTGGAATCAACTCGGGCGTGACAATCCGCGCACCCACGCTCCGCTTAAACATCAGGAGGAGGAGCGTCTCGGGAGGACCGTATCTCAGCCATGTCTGGGGCGTGAAGACGTTTCCAACCGACTTGGAGAACTTCTTCCTGCTCGCGTCTATGAAGTGCTCATACTTCACGTGCATCGGGGGCTCGAAGCCGAGTATGTTTCTGGAGACCCAGTCGTTCACCTTGACGCTGTCTATCAAATCCTTGCCGTAGGCCTCGAACCGGATGTCAAGTAATTTCCAGCGGGCGGCGAACTCGACCTTCCAAGGCAGCTTGCCGTTACCGCTCTTCAGGCTCGACCACCCCATATGCCCGCAGCCCCTGTGAAGCCTCCTCTTCACCTCGATGTCGCCGCAGACATACCTTACCCGTCCAGCAGCGCCATCATACTCCACCGCCTTGGCCGTGTATATTCTGCCGCAGGAGTCGCAGACCGGGTAGTAGGGGAGCTGCTCCGTGAATTTTTCCTGACCGACAAGGGCCTTAATAGCTTCACCTACCCTATCTGCGTTGCTCAGAATCTCCTCTGCGATGCCGGCGAGTCTGCCGCTCCCGTAAACCTCGTTCGCGCTGTATAGTCTGTATTCGATTCCAATCTTGTCAAGGGCTTCGGTCATCATAGAGACCATGTGTTCGGCGTAGCTTGAGTGGCAGCCGTAGGGGTCGGGGACTCTGGAGACGGGCTGCAGGATATACTCTTCAAGCTCCTTCGGGAGGCCTTGAGGGACGCTCCGTAGCCCATCCATGTCGTCGGCGAACAATATCATCTCTGAGCCGTATCCGAGGCCTCGTAGTGCAAGTGTTACGCCGTAGGCCCTAGCTGGGTCGGAGAGGTTGCCGATGTGGGGTATGCCGCTCGCGGCTATTCCACTCTCAGTCAAGATAAGGTCGAGGCTCCTGCCCAGTCTCTTCTCCCTCTCCACAAGCCTGTAAGCCACCCTGTCAAGCCACGTTCCTCTACCGATTATCGGCCTCGGCACGGGAGCAGCCCCTCACACACCAGCAAATAGAACCTCAGACCGGAAAATATAGCGATAACACCTCGCCCCTATACTCTGCCCAGCCTCCACATCGTCAGCAGATGGAGATTACCGACGGTCACGTTCTTTAGATGCTTTTTCGCGGCCCTGTAGCAGCCCCAGACCTGCCTCTCGGGCGTCACGGGGATGTCCCTCATCTTGAAGTCTGGGTGAAAGACCAGCAGGCTGTAGGGTATCTCCTCGTCGAGGGAGGCTATGAATCTGGCTATCTGCTCCACCTCCTCCTCGTCGACGTAGTGGGGGACCAGAAGCGTTGTCGCTCCAAGCACAGGGTTTCCGCGCCTCTCGTTGAAGAACTCGCTGTAGACCAGTTCGAAGTTTCTGAAGGTCCTCTCGTTGTCCATTCCCGTGAGGGCGAGGTGGACCGGCTGGTTGAAGGCCTTCAGGTCGAACTTAACGTTCCCGCCGGAGAGGAGGGACGCCTCCGCAGCCCTCTTCACCAGCACGGAATTCCCATCCCCATTCCACTCCCAGCAGACACGGCACACCCTCCCCCCACCCTTCTCCTCCAAGAGCAGCCTAGACGCGTTGATGGCGAAGGGCAGCTGAGGCTCAGCCGACCCCCCAAACCAGCACCAACAAGTAATCCGGGCATTACCCAGCGTCAACCCCACAAGCTCCCTAGCCGAAACCCTCCTTCCCCGCGATAGGACCTTATGAGTCCAGTTCTGGCAGAACAAACAGCTGAAGGAACATCCATAGAAGAAGAGGGCGAGGTTATAGTAGCCCACCTCGGGGCCGTCCCTCACCGCGAAGCTCGGATAGCCGCACCCGGTCCCCGCGGGGCAGAACCACGCGTTGCAACAGTTTGTGACGTGTGGGTCGAGGTAGTAGTCGAGGAGGCCATGGTCGCCGCCCGAGAGGCTCCACATCTTGCCGCCCCTCACTCCCCTGATTCCGCAGTAGCCAGCCTCGCCCTCGCCGATGACGCAGCCAGCCGCGCAGAGATTGCATGGCTTTCCTCCCGGCGTTTTTGGGGGGCGAGGCGGTAGGCCGAACTCTGACCTATACGCGGCGTGGTTGTTTAGCGCTATCTCTAAGGCCTGTTCAGGCCTCTCGAGGAGGCAGCCCCTACAAACGCCTATTGCCCCTGATATAGTCGGCGACTCCGCGCCGCATAGAGTGCAGCCTGCCAACCCGTCATCTAGACTGTCTCGGCCTAGCCTATACGTTTTGAGGTGTCTCCTATGTGCATCGACCTCGTCGGGCTAGAAGTCCTTCCACTTGCTGATGTAGTAGGCCAGAGAGAATACGACAACGGTCATAGTTGCCATTACCGCCGAGGGAATAATCGCCTCTGATGGGAGGCCTGCTATTAGCGTCTGCCTGAGAGCCGTGTGGAAGTAGTATAGTGGTGTGAGGCGTGCTATCTGCTGCATTAGCTCGGGCATTATCTCGAGTGGCCAGAACGCGCCTGAAAGGAACATTAGGGGAAACGCCACTGCGTTACTCAGGGCGGAGACGGCTCCGGGCTCCTTTAGGACCGAGCCTATCAGGACGCCGAGAGAGGTGTATGATACTGTTCCGACTAGAATGATGATTAGGCTGTAGAGGTCTGGGAGCGCGCTTATCCTGAAGACTATCCAGCCCATGGCAAGCATCACGGTAAGAAGAATCATGGAGACGAGGGTCTGGCTGATTATGAGGGCTGTAATCCAAGTCGTCTTGGATAGTGGAGTTGTGGCGAGTAGCTTCACCAGTCCCCTCCTCCTAAAATCGGAGACGACGCCGGACACACCTATGACGCCGTTCGTCATCACGAAGGCTGCTATGTAGCCGGGGAGATAGTAGTCCACGGCCCTGAGCTGCCGCTTCACGGTCGTCACGGTCTCGAGGTCGATTGAGTTGGTGGCGTTGAGGAGAGCCATCTCGAATCTGCTCGCTAATGTATGGATGACTCCCGCGAGTGGCTGGAGAGTTGGGTCGTCTGGCGAGCCCTCAAGAACGAGCTTCACATTCTCAGCCGCAATAGACTCGCGGAAAGCCCTCAGCCGGCTCAGTCCCCGCGTAATGTTTTCACGCTCTTCGGGGCCAATCTCTCCTCCCGACATCTCCACAAATCTGAGAGAGGTGTCAATCATGATGTCTATCCTCGTCTGTATCGTCCTGTTTATCAGCTGGCTGGTGAACCCCTTCGGTATAGTCAATATCCGGAGAGGCGCGAAGGCGGTCTGGCGAGGAGTCTCATCCGGGCTCAGCAGAATCACCTCGAAGACGGAGTTGTTGAGAATCTCCACGAAAGCGGCTGAGAGCTGGCTGGCTTTTCCATGCTCGTTTATGTCCAGGTTTCTGACGTAGAGGCTGTAGTTTGGGGTTGAGGGAGCTCCGAAGATTGAGCCGAATACTAGAAGTAGCATGACGGGGAAGAGTATCCCAAAGAAGACAGCGGTCCAGCTCCTATGCCACGAGCGGAAAAGCATGTTGACAAGTGTGGTTAGGGCCCTCAAACTAGGTCACCTGTCTCCGATATTCGTGCGCCGACAAGGGAGAGGAAGATGCTTTCGAGGCTCGCGGGTTTAACCTCTATCACCCCGTCGAATCCATGTGACTGTAGAAGTGTGTATAGCTTCACCATCTCCGCCCAACCGCCTATTCTGACCTGAGCCCGGCCGGCTGATTGCTTCTCGATGGCGTATCCACCCTCGGAAACGCGAAGTAGCATTTCATCGTCGGCCTCTATTGTTACGACGTATCCACCTCCAAATCTCGACACCAGCTCAGTAACCCCACCCTCCAAGGCAATCCTCCCCTTCACGATGAACGCAACCCTATCGCTCAGCCTCTCAGCTTCCTCCATGTAATGCGTGGTCAGGACAACCGTTTTGCCACCCCGCCTTAAGTTTCTGATGAATCTCCACGTCTCCCGCCTGGCCTGAGGGTCTAATCCCGTCGTGGGCTCGTCCAGAAAGACCAGCTCAGGGTCTCCGACAAGGGCCATGGCTATGCCTACGCGGCGCTTCATTCCCCCCGAGAGCTTGGAGAACAGCCTCTTACGGACCTCCCATAGCCCAAGCTCCTCCATAATCGGCCTTACATCGGATTTAACGTGCTTAGCCGAGGCCACTAGCGTGATGTTCTCCAGCACCGTCAGCTCGTCGACAGCGTTGAAATCTTGGGGCAGAACTCCAATCACCTCCTTAATCCTCTTGACGCCTGCCGGGTCCCTGATGCTGTGGCCCATCACGTAGGCCTCCCCCGAAGTAGGGGTTCGGAGACACTCAAGTATCTCGACGAGAGTTGTTTTACCCGCCCCGTTGGGGCCTAGAAGCGAGAAGACCTCCCCCTTACGAACTCTTAGAGAGACGTTGTCGAGGGCCACTAAGGCGCCGTAGATTTTAGTTATTTTATCGACCACTACGGCCTCTAATATCGTCAAAACAGCCTCGATAGAGGCCAGACTAGCCTGATTAAAAAATTCCAATATAAAAGCCGTATTAAGGCCCCGCTACTCGCCCCTCATAGCCCTATAGAGCCTGCTTATCTCAAACCGCTTCAGTAGCTCGATGCTCACGAATGTCGTCGTCGCTCCAGCGGCTATCCACGCTATGTCCCTCGGCCCCGGAACTAAAATGTGGAGGGCCTCCCTTGTCACGGGTATGATGGTCAGAACCGTTATCATCGCTATCTCCCAGAGAATCGTGATGATGAGGAGCTTGTGAGGCCGGACTTTGAATATGGATTGGCTGAGGGAGACGGTGTTGAGGGCGATGGCAAGCTCTATGAAAACGAACATCAGGAACATTCTGCTGCGGGCCGCCTCAATTCCGAGTGGCAGGGCGTCCATGAAGCCGAGAAGCAGGAGGGGAGGCTCGACGAGTAGAGCCCTGAGGATGTATTCCTTCACGTCCCTTGTGAAGACCGTCTCCCCCCTCGGCCGTGGAGGTCTCCTCATGAGGTCGGGCTCGGGTGGTGTGAAGCCGAGGGCGATTGCCGGCAACCCATCCGTGGCCAAGTTGATGTAGAGTATCTGAACAGGGAGAAGAGGAAGCAGCTCCTCACCCTTCAGGCCGGAGAACGGGAGAATTATCAGGGCCGAGATGGCTATCACGGCTATCTCCACGAAGTTAGCCTCCAGAAGATACGCAAGATATTTCTTGATGTTGTCGTAAATCCACCTACCAAGCTCTACGGCCTTGACGATTGTTGAGAAGTTGTCGTCGAGCAGCACGAGGTCCGAGGCCTCCTTCGCGACCTCCGTCCCAGTAACTCCCATCGCGACGCCGATGTCCGCCCGCTTCAAGGCAGGTGCGTCATTTACGCCATCACCGGTCATCGCAACGGTCTTTCCCCGCTTCTTCCAGGCCTCGACTATGCGTAACTTGTCGCTTGGAGCCACGCGCGCGTAAACAGATATCTTCTCAACCTTATCCTCTAGCTCCTTGTCACTCATTTTGGATAGCTCGGCGCCCGTTACCACGATGTCTCCCTCGCGGTAGATGCTCACCTCCTTGGCAACGGCTAGAGCTGTTAGTCGATGGTCTCCAGTAATCATAACCGGCCTTACCTTAGCGGCTCTACATCTCTCCACAGCCTCCTTCACCTCGGGCCTCGGCGGGTCAATAATCCCTACGAGCCCGAGCATGACGAATCCTTGTTCAACATACTCCTCAGAGTATTCCGGCACATGTTCAATCATACTCCTCTCAGCAACGGCCAAGACCCTCAGACCGCGCGAAGCCATCTCCTCGTTGGCCCTCAGAAGCCTCTCCCTCCACTCCTCCGTGAGGTCCTCAGTAGAGCCGTTGACGAGAACCTTGTCACACAGGCCAACCACCACCTCCGGAGCGCCCTTCATGTATGCCATGAGGGCATCTTCTGCGGATGTGATTGTCGTCATGCGTTTCCGCTCGGAGCTGAAGGGTATCTCACCAATCCTCCTAAACCGGGCCCGAACCTCGGCGCTGTCGACTCCAAGAGCCTCAGCCATCAGGACGAGAGCCCCCTCTGTCGGGTCGCCGTAAACCTCGAAGCCCTTCGCGCCTTTCTTAATGACTGCGTCTGAGGAAAGGACCGCTGCTAGCGCCAACTTTTTCAGGTCTGCCTCCGCCTCGCTGAGCTGCTGGCTGGACGACCCCGACGGATTGGACTGCGAGGACGTATTAGGGACGCTGTAGAATCTTCCTCCTAGGAAGACTTCGCGTGCCACCATCTCGCCCTTCGTAATCGTCCCGGTCTTGTCTGAGCATATCACCTCCGTTGAGCCGAGCGTCTCGACTGCGGTCATGCTCCGCGCAACGGAGTTTCTCCTCGCGAGTATCCACATTCCAACTGAGAGCGTGCTGGTGACTATGGCTGGGAGAGCCTCTGGAACCGCGGCGACCGCGAGGGAGACGGCAAACATGAAGATTGTTATGAGTGCCGTATATGTGAGCTCCCCACCCAGGAGCGGCACCTCCACTAACTCAACCAGCGCTATCACCGCAATTATGACGAGTATAATCTTCCCCAAGTTCCTCGCGACCTCTTCCATCCGCATCTCGAGCGGAGTCTTCTCCTCCCGAATCTCCATAACCTCTTTGGCAATTTTGCCGAACTCCATCCGCATGCCTGTCGCAGTAACGACAGCCCTGCCCTTCCCGCTCGTCACAGTAGTCCCTGCATAAACCATGTTCACTCTGTCGGGGACGGGCGTATCTTCACTCGTGGGCGACACGGTCTTGGCAACCGGTATTGACTCGCCTGTTAGGGCGGCCTCGTAGACCTGGAGGCCTTGAGAATAGATGACCCTTGCGTCGGCGACGACTCTGTCCCCGGCCTCGAGGAGGAGGATATCGCCCGGAACGACCTCCTCTGCCTTCACCTTGACCATGACACCGTCCCTGAGAACGTTGCAGGTAGGCGTCATCATCCCCCGAAGGGCCTCGATAATCCTCTCTGAGCGGAACTCCTGCCAGAACCCTAGAGCCGCAGCCAACAAAATTATAACGAGAATGACAATCGAGTCGAGGACCTCGCCGAGTAGAGCCGCAATAGCGGTAGCCACAATAAGTATGAGAATCATCAGGTTTCGGAACTGTTTAAGGAGAATCCTTAGCGGAGAGACTCTCCTGCCCTCTTCAATCTTGTTGGGGCCGAAGATTTGAAGCCTCTGCCGAGCCTCCTCCCCGCTCAAGCCATGGTCAGGGTCCGCGCCCAACAGCCTTAGACAATCGGAGGCTTCGAGGGAGTGCCACGCATACTGCTTCTCAGCCAACGTTTACACACGTTCTCTATATCCGCCAATATATTTGGATGATTCGCATGTCCGAGAGCTGTTTGACGGCCTGGACGGTATTTAATAAGCCGCTTGGGGGCTGATTCTCTAAGATGCCCGTGAAGATTGCATTGGACTTGGATGGGGTTCTCTCGGACTCGATGGGGCTTTGGGTTGAGATTTGGAACTCGAGGTATGGGCCTCCCGCACTCGGCGTCGAGGACATCCGCGAGTGGGACTTCTGGAGGGGTTTGGGGATTACGCAGGAGATGTTTAACGAAGTGTTCGACGAGGTTTGGAGGAGCTGGGCTCGCCTGAGACCGCTGGAGGAGAACATAGGCGAGAAAGTCGCCCGACTCACACAGCTCGGAAAAGTCGACATAGTCAGCGGCCGCGCCGTGAAGCATCTCCCCTACGTGAAGAGCTGGCTTAAGCACCACAGAATAAGGTACGACTCAATCTTCCTAGGCGTCCCAGCCAAAAATAGGCTCAACCACACCGTCTTCATCGACGACTCGCCCATAGAGGCGGCCCAGATAGCTGGCACAGGAAGATACGTCCTACTGAGAGACCAGCCCTGGAACAGGCATGTACCTGAAAGGAGATTCATATTGAGGGTTAGGAGCCTTGACGAGGCCTTCCAGAGGCTCGTTGGTGAGGTCTTCCCCGGAATGCTCTCCCAAGGGATTTAAACGCCGTTGAGGCGGCTCTCCAAAATCTGCTTGAACTCTTCCGCGTGGTTTTGAAGCCGATACAGCTATTTATTATGGTGGGCGTTTGGCTCGGGATGAATATGGAGATTCAGGCGCTGAGCCCCCTCATTCTGAGTATCGCTCTCCCGCTCGGCTTCTCGCCCATAGCCGCATTCTTTGGGCGGCTCATTCACCCTCGTAGCGCCGGGATATTCGCCACGACAGTCCTCTTCTTCCCCATGCTCTTCAGCCTCCTGCTTTTTCCGGCCATCAGCGGAGGCGGTGTGGTGGAGGAGAGGTTTAGCTGGATTCCCGAGCTGGGACTCACATTCACCCTGAGGCTCGACCAGCTCAGCTACCCCTTCTATCTCCTGATAACGCTGGTCGGCTTTCTCTCAACTCTCTACTCCCTCCGCTACATGGAGCATGAGAGGGGGTTGGGCTCATACTACGCCCTGACCATGATGTTTGTCGCGGGAATGACCGGCGTTGTCCTCGCGACAAACCTCTTCCTCTTCTATATCTTCTGGGAGTTGATGCTGATTCCCAGCTACTTCCTCATAGCCTATTGGGGCTCAGGAAACGCGAGGGTCATCGGCTTCAAATACTTCGGAATGACGCACGTCGGAGCCATAGCCCTCCTAGCGGGAATCATCTGGCTCAACTCACTCTACGGGAGCGTGGAGCTCGACATCCTCCGCCTGGTCCTCGGGGGAGGGTCGCCGGCGATGCTCGGCATCGCAACCCTCATCTTCATAGGCGCGGCCGTAAAGATGGCCCTCTTCCCACTTCATACATGGCTCCCCGACGCCCACGCCGAGGCCCCAACCCCCATAAGCGTCCTGCTTAGCGGTGTGATGATAAAGACCGGGGTCTACGCATATGCTAGGATTTTGGGGGAGCTTATGCCGGCCGCCTTTCAGCAGGCGCTCCCAATCGTTACTCCTCTGGCGCTTGTAACTGTTTTTTGGGGCGGTATGATGGCTCTGGTTCAGAGGGACATCAAGAGAATCCTAGCCTACAGCTCGATCAGCCAGATAGGCTACATGGTCTTCGGCCTCTCCCTTCAGTCAACCATCGGCCTAGCAGGCGGCCTCCTCCACGTATTCACTCACGGCCTCGCCAAGTCCCTCCTCTTCATGGCCGCCGGCTCGATAATGCACTCAACCGGTGAGAGGGATATTGAGAAGCTCGGTGGCCTTATGAGGCCCATGTGGTTCACGGCCTCCGTCTTCCTCATCGGAGGCCTATCTATTGCCGGCACGCCCCCACTCGCAGGATTCTTCAGCGAGTGGATGATATTCGCAGGCGGGTTCCAGTCCAACCTCCCCATCTACACAATAATCGCAATACTTGGAACTGCACTTACGCTGGGATACTACCTCAAAGCGTTCATGTATATCTTCACGAGGGGCGAGGCCGGCGGCCAAGTCAAGGAGGCTCCACTCAGCATGGCCCTCCCCATGGCAGTACTCGCCGCCGCGATACTCCTCGCAGCAATCGTCACACCACCAATAACTGGAATCCTAAACATGGCCCTCACCGGGTAGGGCGAGGAAAGGCCCCGGACAACTTTTAATACCGCTCAAACGCTGAGCACGGATATGCAGGAGCCTCTCGTCTACATCGACGGCGAGTTTTACGCCAAATCAATAGCAAAGGTCTCGGTCTTTGACCATGGGTTCCTGTACGGGGACGGCGTCTTCGAGGGGATAAGAGTCTATGGGGGCGTCGTCTTTAAGCTCAGGGAGCATGTAGAGAGGCTTTACAGGTCCGCTAAGGCAATCCGCCTCGATATTCCGATGACGCTGGATGAGATGATTGACGCGGTCGTCAAGACCGTAAGGGTTAACGGGTTCAGGGACGCATACATCAGGCTGGTCGTCACGCGGGGTGTCGGTGACCTGGGCTTGGACCCGAGGAAATGCAGCAGGCCATCGGTTGTAATAATAGTTGAGCAGCTTGAGCCAATTCTCGGCGCAAAGGCCCGCGAAACAGGCGTCAGCCTCATCATCAGCTCCACTAGGCGCGACCCCGTCTACGCAACCTCCCACGAGGTCAAAAGCCTCAACTACCTTAACAGCATCCTCGCAAAGCTCGAGGCCATAGCGGCTGGTGCAGACGACGCGGTCATGCTCGACTCGCGGGGGTTCGTCTCAGAGGCGACTGCCGCAAACCTGTTCATCGTGAGGGGCGGTGTCCTCGCCACCCCACCGATAACCGCTGGAATTCTGCCGGGCATCACACGTGCAGTCGTGATGCAACTGTCTCAAAAGCTTGGAATCCGCGTCGAGGAGCGCGACATCACGCCTACGGAGCTCCTGACGAGCGACGAGGTCTTTCTAACCGGAACCGGGGCTGAGATTGTCCCTGTGGCCGCGATTAGCGGGGTGAGGATAGGGGAGAGGGTACCCGGCCCAGTAACCAAGAGAATAATCGAGGAGTTTGACAAAGCTAAGTATGACCCGGCCAACGGTGTGAAGGCTCTCTAAGCAACTAGTTAAAGAGACGGGAGAAGGATTTAAGCGGAGCGTGTAGAGATGATAACCGTCATGGATACCGGTTTCGCTAGGCTCGACATAGCGCTCGCCTTGGTCGCGTTTGTCTGTCTCGGATTGACGGACTTCATTAGGCGGAAGGGCATGATTGAGGGTGGGTCTCCCCTAGGCTACCTCCTCGTCGAGGCCTTCGTCCTCATAGCCATACTTCCCGCCGCGACTCTGCTTATGGACCGCCGCCTACCCGAGATTGGAGGCAACCTCATCCCCTACGCGCTCATCTCGGGGGTAACAATATCGATAGCCCTCATAGCGCTTATGACGGGGCTGAGGATAGGCGAGGGCAGCGTGGTTATCCCTATCTCCCGGCTCGGCCTCGCCCTAGCAGCCTTCTTAAGCCTCCTTTTCCTAGGAGAGTCGATTACCTTGACGAAGATTTTCGGAATAGCCATGGCGATAGGAGCCGTTATCCTCCTTTCCCAGTAGCCTCCGCCCCGCGGGGGTAAAGAGAATTAATTAGAATCAGCGAGTAGGCTTCTAGTCTCGTGAGTAGCCTTAAGATTGAGGTCGTGAAGGTTGAGACTCCTGAAGGCTGCAACGCGGTCTTAGGCGTCACACATTTCATCAAAAGCGTCGAAGACATCTACGAGGCCATAGTAAACACTGTTCCGGGCGCGAGGTTTGGCCTAGCCTTCAGCGAGGCGAGCGGCCCCTGCCTAATCAGGCACGAGGGCACCGACGAGGAGCTCAGGAGGCTGGCGGCCGAGAACCTCCTCCGCATAGGATGCGGCCACACATTCCTAATATTCATGCGAAACATGTATCCAATCAACATACTCGGAAGACTCAAGGAGGTCCCCGAGGTCTGCAACATTCTCTGCGCGACAGCAAACCCGCTACAAGTCATCGTGGCCGAGACAGACCAGGGCCGCGGGATACTGGGGGTCGTAGACGGCTACAAGCCGAAGGGCATAGAGACTGAGCAGAACATAAGGGAGAGACGCGAATTCCTACGAAAAATCGGCTACAAATTCTGAAGCCCTCAGATTGTGGACTTAGTGAAGTTCACGCCCCGAATCAAGGCATAGGGCGCCTTGACGGGGACATCAACCTCCCACCACTTAATCCAATACTTGTCCGCCGTCATCTCCTCAAGATTGCTAAGCATCCTCGGAATACTGTCGCTAAGCCTCAAGTCCCTCAACGCACCCTCTATGCTACCGTTCCTCACGATGAAAAGGCCGTCACGCGGAATTGTCGAGAACTCTCCGGTCCTAAAGTTTCTATATCTTAGATACCAGTCGTTCGTGACGAAGATGCCCCTATCAACTCTTGAGAGGAGCTGATTCAGCGTCGCCCCTCCCCCCTCGACGACTAAGTTGAATGGCTCCGGCGATATCCATCCCGCGTTAGCTGTACTCTCGACTCCGAATTTCTTGGCGGTCGCGCTGTTGTGCAGATAAGTCTTCAGCTCTCCCGAGTCTATTATCACCTTACTCCTTGTGGGGAGGCCCTCGTCGTCGAAGGCCTCCGAGCCATAAGCCGTCAGCAGAGTTGGGTCGTCTATCAGGGTGAGGATTTTGGAGGCCACAGACTCGCCGAGCCTCCCCTCTAGGAAAGAGAACCCCGTGAGAACGCTGTAAGCCGAAGAGGCTCTACCAACCTCCTCGAGAATGTTGGCAAACGTCATGGGCCCAAGTATCGCGTCATAAACACCCGGCTCTCCGCTAACAGGGTTTCTGGCCATTCGCGCAATCTCGCCTGCAACCTCACCAGTCCTGTAGGGGTTGAACTCCTCCCTACTCCCCGTCGCTGTGGAGAACTGGCCGCTCGACGCCCCGTCGAGAAAAGCCCTCACAGAAAGCTCAATCCTCTCTGCGCGAGACTCAGCCCTCACTCCGCCTGAAGTGTAGAGCGTTCTGCGCACCTCGCCCACTATGAGCGACCCCGCGACCCTCGCGGCGCCACTATTTCTAGCCCCAGATACAGCGGCCTCAACCCACTCGACGAGCTCCTCGGGAGGAGGCGCCCTCCTACCCCTCGAGAGGAGGCCCGGCTCATATTTGAAAGGCCCGCGCGGAAGAGGAGCATAGATGTCGCTTGGCCCGGCCATCCTTGTCGTCGCGGCGAGACCGGCCACGAGCTTCTTCAGCTCAGAGAGGCTGAGGACCGAGGTCGTGGCGACACCCCTCCTCTCCCCAATAGCCAGATAGACGGAGACGTCATACTCATGAAAGACCTTCGAGACGGTAATCTCGTTGTTGGAGAAGCGGACCATATAGGTTGTCGATTCCTCTAGGTCTACCGCAGCGTCAGTCGCTTCAGCTCTCTTTGCAGCCCTCAAAACCTCTTGGGCAACTCTCCTAACCCCAACCATACCCCATAAACCACCCTAAAAGCCTAAATTAAAGAAAATCCCCACTAAACCCCAGCCTCGCGAAATTCCTTATTTAGGGAGGCTCCAACCTTATTGATGGATACAGCAGGGATGCCGAGGCTGCTCAGCGGCTTGCCGCAGACGTATGGAGGCTCTGCTGGCGAAAGCATAATTGCTGTGCTTGAATATCCCGTGAAGAGCGACAGCACACTTCTCTTCGAGCGTCTGACACTAATCCAGAGGGAAGCTCCTGGTGTCGAGGTCGTAACAGATGAGGGTCGGAGAGAGGTATTGGCATCCGTTGGACTCATGAAGCGCGATGTCTCCCACTCGGTGCTTGGCGACACGCTCGCCATAAGGCTTCTAACACCACTAAATCCTATCCATGGAAATGACACGATAAATCAGCTACAGTCCCAATACCTGAAGAGGATAGTCAGACGTGTGGTCGATTTCGTCGTAGAGAGCTACGAGCTCGCCGCCATCCACGTAAGGCTACACCCCCTCTACTTTCTCTTAAGATGGCTCAAACCCAAGCTTGCTCTAATGCCGAGCATGACTAGGCTCTTCTGGTGGCTGGATAGCAGAGATGGCTCCGGGGAGGCTTTTCTATCTCAAGTTTTAGCTCGGGTAAGGGCGGCTCTGGACGTGGCCGCCCGAGAAGAAGGTTTATTACAGAAGGCTGGCGAATTGTACGCCCTAAACCCTTCTAGAGTATTGCAGGCACGCGTGAGTGTGCCTAAACCCCGCCTTAAGCTCCCATTTAATCCCCAAGTGGTCAAAGTCGTAAAGGAGCCGAGACTAGCCGTCGATGCCCTCAGACTTATACTTGCCGAAGTCCAGACTAGGGAGCCTCTCAGGCTAGAGAACTTGAATCCCGATGAGTGGGCTTATGTCCAAACCATGCGGGGGCTGCAGCGAATATCTCAAGACGAACCGCTAATAGAGGCGGTTAAGAAGCACCTATCACTCGGCGACTCTACAGTCAAGATTGATAGAAAAGGCTCCCTCCTAAACTCTACATACCTCCTCCAGATTTACGATGACGGCGCGGTAAAAGACAAGCTCTTCGTGAAGCGATACTTCTCTTGGACCGACGTCAAGTGGGTTGCCGCCAAGCTTTGGGCCATGCCCCTCAGAAACTTCTACTTCTCTCCGGCGACGAGAATGAGTAACGAGATATTTTTTCTGAACTACCTCGCGGAGAAGAGATTCCGCGTGCCACATGTCGTTTACCTCTCGTGGGAGGAGAAGGCGCTGGTAGAGGACGCAATCGAGGGCTACAACCTAACCGAAGCTTGGACAAGAGAGCGTGCAAGGCTCGATGAAGGATTACTTGAGCGCATCACTGTGGGCGCAGGTGAGATGCTGGCCTCGTTGCATGAGCAGGGTCTGGTAGTGGGGGACTGTAAATCCGATAACTTCATGGTCTCCCAAGCCTCGAACGAGATTTGGCTGGTGGACTTGGAGCAAGCAGCACTCCGAGGCGACCAGTCTTGGGACCTTTCGGAACTAATACTCTACATGGGCCACTACCTCGACCTCTACGAGGCCGAGAGATACGCCTCGCTGATAGCGAGGGGATATTTGTCGAAGGGTAGGCCTGAAGTTGTAGAGAGCGCTCTCGACGGCAAGTTCCAGCTCGCCATGCTTCCCTGGACACCAATCTGGACGCAGGTATGGATGCTGAGATCCGTTGAGAGAGAGCTGAGGAGGTAAGGTTATAGGATTCGGATGTATTCTCTGCCGGCTCCTTCATACGAGCCTACAAGTATCTGTCTCCAAACCTCCTCGCCGTCGCGAAGCGCCGCCTCAAGCTTCCCATAAACCTCGACAGAATCACCCTCCCTCAACACACCGGCCAGCATCATATCATAACAAGCTATCCTATCGACACCATAGACACCGTCCTCGACATAATAGACGGCTGGTGTGAAGAGGGACTCGCTCACATCCACGACTCTAACTCTCGCCTTAGCCATTCCCAGCGAGGTGTAGGTTACCTCGCCGTACCTCCGCGCAGGCTTTTCGCGCACACCGTGTATGGAGAAGTCTACGCCGGCATAGCGTCCCTTATTCAGAACTTTTGAAGCAAGTCTGAGCAAGCTATCATGTGGTAGAGGATATTTTGCCGAGGCCCGTGCGGCCCACCCGGAAGGGTCAACGTCTTTTAAGAGGTATAGCTTCCCCTCCCGCCGAAGCTCTTGGACTGCTTCAAGAACTCTCCACACATTCTCTACATCATAAACCACTAGGTCGATGTCGGAGTCCTTATGATGTATCCCCAGAAGTATCGAGCCTGTCACGCCAAAATAGCTTTTGGGGACTCCTGAGTACTCGGATAGCAGCTCGACCAGAGAAATTAGGATATTCGCGAGGCGGTCATTAGGGCTCTTAGCCATGAGCTCGGCAAGCCTTTTCCTTGAGCTGAATATGCTCTTGATTCTGTCTGTAGGTGGGGCTATGACCTTCGCGTTCACCGTGGGGTCGTGGTAGACGTAGCTCGGCTCCCTCTCCTCGACGAATTTGATAAGGTCTAGCAGCTCGGGGACGGTGTATCTCCTGAAGACTCTGACGAACCTCTTCTCGCCATTCCCCCAGAGCCCGTCGCCCGGGACGTATTTGAGGCAGCTCCACACCCTGCCGTCTGGGTGCACATCGCCTAGCACGAGGAAGACCCAGCCCTCAAGCGTCTCGAAATAGTCGTGGTCTCTGAGGGATACGGTGTCCTCACCCTTTTCTGGCATCCCCTGAGCAGCCGTCTCTGAGGAACTATTGCCTTCTTTTATGAATTACGGTCTCGGAGACGATGTAGTCGTCTGGCCTGTTCCCCACGAATAATCTATATCTGCGCGAAGTAAGGTCGAGTTCCAGTCTTCCTGCGGCTGCGAAAGGCTCTCCTGCCAGAACCTGCTCAGCAAACCTCGACCTGTATGAGGCGATCTCGGTGCACCTCCAAGCCTCTTCGCCGCCCTCCAGAACCTCCTCAACCCTGATACGTAGCTTCATGGGTGTGTAACAGCCGAGCATGTCGTCCTCCACCACGCCCCTAACCGCCGCGTATCCCAGTTCCCTCCACCGCGCCGACCCCCAAGGCTCCCAGAAATCTTCAGGCCTCCGCACAATCTTTGCTGAATACACCACGCCGCGGAAAACGCCGTAGGTGGACTTCCTCCCCTCGTGCATAACCCATGTCTCGAGCCCGAGCTTGGAGTCCCTCCTCTTGGCGGCAAGGTCGTGTATATATTCGTGGGTCACGGGCGAGGTGACTCCGCGCGCCCTGAGCTTCCTCAGGGCGTCTAAGGCCTTGAAGCCCCGCGGCTCGACTATTACTATGTCGATGTCAGAGTCTCTTCCATGCGCCTTTAGCAGTATCGAGCCTGAGACGCCCACCGAGTCGGGTGGAACGCCGCCCAACTCTGAGACGGCCTTCCCAAACTCGTAGGCGAGGTGTGAAAGCCTGTCAACGGGCTTCATGCCCCTAAAACCCTCCAAGGAGGAGAGGTGTCTCTCAACTATCTCGACGGGAATCTGGGGGAGGACCTGTCCGGAGTGGTCGTCGAAGGTGAGAAGCCCCCGCACCCTCTCCTCGATAAAGGCGTAAACTTCATCGAGAGAGGCGGCCGGCCTCAGACGCGGGAAGGCGATAACCGCCCCTGGGGGGTGGGAGACGCCTTTAACGGCTAGGAATCCGAGCTCGCTTAGATAGATGTAGTCCCCCTCGATCAACTCTGGAGATGAGAGGCGGCCTGAGCCGATAAATCTAGTGAATCCCCCGGAGAAGTCTCTCGGGGCTGGCGCTCGGCCAGAACAGGGTGGGACGATAAGTATAAATACTCGTTTGCAACTTTAAATACCGCCCTGCAGAGCAGCAATTAGCGCAGGGCCCGGAAAGAAAATCGGGAAACTTAGCCGAGAAAAACCGAAAAACCACTCGGAACCTCACAAAGAGGATTGAAAG
>JANXDI010000018.1 GCA_025059595.1 Candidatus Calditenuaceae archaeon
CTTTCAATCCTCTTTGTGAGGTTCCGAGGCTTTTTCCGGTTTTTCTCCGCTTAATTTCGAGGTTTTCCCTTTTGGCCCCGCGCTAGTTGTTCTTTTGCGGGGCAGTATTTATGGTAGCAAACGAGTATTTGAGCTTATTGCCCGTTGGGCGGGGCGGCAGCCCTCAAGTAGTTATTTCGTCGAGCCCATCCTCGTCGCTCATCTCCCTGACCTCAATGGCTATCCTCCTCCCCACCGAGACCGGCCTCCTGAGAAAGAGCTTCGAATACTGTCCGCCGAGGCCCAAGTGGGCGTTTGTCCCTCCGCCGATTCGCGGAGCGACGTCGTACACGACCATCCTCAGCTCAGACGTGACAATCACTTGAAGCGTAAACGGGCCTATGACGCCGGGAGGCTCAAGCCTCCGCGCCGCCTCAACGAACCTCTCACCGATTATGAAGGCCTCTTCAAGCAGGCTTTCCCTCAGAGTTACTGGGATGTGGCCGACCTCAATCATGCTCATTCTCGGGTTCAGCTCCAGCTGCTCGCGGGCGGGTAGGTGAAGTATTCCATCCAAGCTGCTTTGAATTCTCCTGTCCACGCTGAGTATCTCGAGCCTCTGCCTCGCCACGCTGTAGAAGTAGTTGATGTTGAAGTGGGCTCCCAGCACAAGCTCCTCAGCCACCGACCTCCTAAGCTGCTCCTCCGAGACCACGCCACGCCGAAGAGCCTCGCCAACCTTTGCGTAGAGGTCGTCCCGGCCCGACGCGAAGATAAAAGCCCTCTCCTGAGGCCTCCCAGCCTCCTGTACCTTCAGAAGAACCGGCCCAGAGACCTCATCCAGACTCCAGACCGCCGGACGCCTGATACCCGCCTCATCCAGCAAGCGATAATAGTTCTTCTCACCGGTCCTCTCCTCCCACCTCAGAAGCCTCTTATTCCCAAAGACAGGCACCCTAAGCTCTCTCTCAATCTCGTCGTAGCCCACGTAAACCGCCATGCTCCTGTTAGGAACGATTAAGGCTCCCTCCTTCTCCAGCCGCTCCTGGACCCGCTCTTCAATAATCTCCCTGTAGTCGTTAAGGACTATGCATTTGTCCACGGTCTCTCGGGCCGCCGCGTATATCTTCTCCCTCCCCCTCCTGCAAATCGCTATCGTCGGAAAGCCCTCATCCTTAGCACCGTCGAAGACGTCTAGCGCCGAGTGGCTCGCTATACATGCTATGCTCAGCCCCAAGCCTACGTCAGCACCTCCGAGAGCCTCCCCTGCTCAACAGCCATCCTAACCTCCATCGCAGCCCTTCTCCCAACGGTCAACTCACGCCCCCAATAAAGGGCGAGATAAGGACTCCCACTCAAATAGACGTTCGTCCCAGCGACTATTCTGCCCGAGAACTCGAAGACAATCGGCCTCAGGTCTTCTGTGACGACTGTCTCGAGGCAGAATGGCCCAATCACTCCCGGCGGTATGAGCCGCCTAGTAACCGCGACGAACTTCTCCCCCAACTCGATGAAGTCCTCGAGAAGCCTCTCCCTCGGATAGACTTGGAGGTTCCCCGTCACCACGAATCCCTCCCTCAAATCCCCCACATTCCGGGGGCTGAGGCGCCTGAGACCATCCACGTTCGACTCGTATCTGATGTCGAAGCCCGTCAGCTCGAGCCTATCCAGAAT
>JANXDI010000029.1 GCA_025059595.1 Candidatus Calditenuaceae archaeon
AATTGGCCGCGAATATTTCATGACGCGGGGTCACTTTCACGTTAAGAGGAAACCGGAAATATATCTGGGGCTAAAGGGAGAAGGACTAATCCTCATGCAGTCGTTTGAGGGAAGGGTCGAGTGGCAGCCTCTTAAGCCTAACTCGGTTGTATACGTCCCACCGGGGATGGGCCATCGAACGGTGAATACTGGGGAAGGGGAACTGGTGTTTTTCTTCGCGTATCCGGCTGACGCAGGCCATGATTATGAGATTGTAAGGGTAAAGGGTTTCGCTAAGCTTGTTTTAGAGGAGGACGGAAGAGTGAAAATTATCGATAATCCAAAATATCGTCTTTAGATGGTCTTGTAGAATATTTCTTTAAGCGGCTCAGGGCCTGAACATTACCCTGAGGTTT
The DNA here is from genome assembly GCA_025059595.1 of Candidatus Calditenuaceae archaeon. Lineage (GTDB taxonomy): Archaea > Thermoproteota > Nitrososphaeria_A > Caldarchaeales > Calditenuaceae > HRBIN02. Next base: position 396 of record JANXDI010000029.1, read on the forward strand.
TCCATCTTCTGTGCCTCGCTGAAACCTTTAAGACCTTCTCGCAGCGGCACATGCTTAGTTATTAGCGGCTTGAGGTTCACTCGCCCTGATGAAATTAAGTCAAGCGCTCTCTTGAATTCGAGAGGCGTGGACATCGAGGTGCCAAGCACTCTTATTTGCTTATAATGTATTAGGTTGGTGTCGATTTCGACTCCGTGAATTCCAGCGGGCAGTCTGGCGAAGTAGTTGACTGCCCCCCGGGTTTAACGATTTTGAGGGCGTCTTCCTGCGCCTCCGGCACGTCTACAGTTACAACGACTGCGTCCACTCCTTCAGTGAGCTTCTGAATCTCGGCCCAAACATCCACCTTCTCATACAGTAAAATAACATTATCAGCGCCCATCTGTTCTGCAAACCTAATCCTCAGCTTGGCTCCTCTCGCAGATGATTGTCCGGCTGACTCCTAGTGCTTTTGCCGAAAGCAGATGCATCAATTCAATTGAGATTCACTTTTAAAGTCTTCTTCCAAATCTCAGGAGTTGTCTCCAGAAATGAAGTGAATAGTGTATAGCCTTGTTGTTCACAAGTGGATCTACCCGACCGTATCTGGCGAGGGCATGATTAACACATCTCTCAACATCACTCTCTAAGGAGACATCCGCCTTCAAGAAATGGGCAGCATATGCACTACGCACCATGTTAATTCGCTCCTCGAGGGCCCCTCCAGCCAATCGTCTATGTCAACTAAGACGACGCGGCAGCCCTCATCTGAAAATATATGTGAAGTGGAGCTTCCTATTCCTCATGCTGCTACAGTAATTAGAGCTACCTTCCCCTAAGTCTGTCTGCTTCCAAACCTCCGTGTCATCAAAATAGTGACTAACAACCATTATGCATTCTTATAGGTGTCCTTAATGTACGGAATAACCTTGCCACCCATAAATCTGATAAACTTCCGCTGATCTGGGCTTGTGCTAAGAAACTCAACCTCGTTAACACCCAGCTTAATCCACTTTTCAATCCGCTCGATAGCTTCCTCTTCGGTTGTAATTAGGAATCTCTTCTCAATCACCGTCTCTCGGGTCACCGTGTTGCCAAGCCTTTCAAGCTCCCTTGGGTCGTAAACGTCAGAATCGAAGATGTCGGGAACTAAGGTTGGGTTCCAGAATTTACATCCCGCAATCGCCCTTTCCAAATCTTCATCGTATGAAACAACGCTGTGCACTATCTTTTTGATTCTCGTAGGGTCGCGGCCAGCGTCCCTCGCGCCCTTTTCCAAAGCTGGTAAAACTTCCGTCAGAAAAACTTGTTCGAATACGCGGGCCGACACTACAACTCCGTCGGCGTAGTAGCCAGCTACATATCCAGACTTTTTCCCGCTGGCAACCATGAATACAGGTATCTTAGACTTAGGCTTGGTGTATAGATTTGCCTTCCGGAGCCTATAGTATTTCCCCTCATAGTCGATGAACTCGTTCATCCAAAGCGTCCTAATTATCTCGAAAGACTCGCGGACGCGGGATAGCCTCTCCTGATATGGAGGCCATGGAAGGCCTAGGGGCATTTCATTCATAGCCTCGCCGGTAGCGAGACATAGAAATACGCGTCCTGGATACATGAAATCAAGTGTTGCAAAAGCCTGTGCAATCAATGCCGGATGGTAACGCATAATCGTGGGACATACAGAACCTAACTTAACTCTCTTCGTCCTCTCCGCCGCTATTCCCAGCCAGCTAAGTGCAAACCCCGAATGAGCATTTGTGTGGCTCCAAGGGTGAAAGTGATCACTTGACCAAACAGTGTCGAAATTCTGGCGCTCAGCCTCAACAGCAAACTCTAACAGGCTCACAGGGTCATATTGTTCATGTGCACAGTAGAAACCAAACTCAATAACCAACGACAAAACAAAGCGTAAGGACCTATTTAGATTTGACGTACTCCTAAAAATTTCTACACTCTGAACCCGAATTGTAGCTAGCGGCATTAACATCAAGGCGGTTTTGCACGGAACGAAACCATGGTGATTCATATCTCTAGTTCAAATGAAAGCTGGTTGTTTGCGGGTTGTAAAAGGAGACAAAGCGTGATGTAAATGCACTGCCGTTTTATAATATGGGGCTACACGCCAAGCGTTATTTCAACTGATGGGTGAATATTATTCGAAAAAATTTTAAGCAGGAAAAATAAATAAGGGCATGTGAAGCCAAAAAAATAAAGTGGCAATTGTTACTGAGGGTGCAAGAGGAATAGGTTATGCGGTCTCCCTTTCATTCGTGAGGGAGGGTTCTAGAGTCGCTAAATTCGATATTGATAATGAGAAAGCCGAGAATGCGGCTTAAGCCATAGGGAAAGAAGCTGCAGGGGCCTAGGTGTTAGTTTTTGGGACGGACGTGAGCTGCGTAAAGTCTGTAAGGGACAGCGTTAGTGGGGTGGCTGCAAAATTTGGGAGGATAGATATCTTAGTTAACAACGCTGCGATACATCTGGGGAAGCCATTTCACGGGGAGCCACTCTAATGTCGGGAAAAGCAATTTACAAAAAATGCTCTTGGGACAGTAATACCCTCCCATCAGGTTGTCCCTTACATGATTAAAGCCGGAGGCGGGTCTATCATCAACAATTCCTCAAAAGCTGCGATTATGGGAAACCGAAGCACGCTGCATACAGTGCTCTGAAGGGTGCAATAATCTCCTTGAAAGTGTTCTCGAGAGAACGGACATCGTTAGAGAAGGGAAGAACAGTGGTGAGCGAGTTGTCGTTGTTGAAGGCTGTAGCGGCTCGAATGAACTCGCACGCCTTTCTTATGCGTCCATCTTCTCCGTCCGTCCCGAATTCTGCTAAAATTATGAGTTGCTAAACAGTCCCTCTATATTTTGAGTAGTAGAAATTTTGTGGGTCTCCCCAGTATCCCTCACTACTCTGTTTAGCTAAAATTTGGGGGACCATTCCGAGTTCCATAATATCATTCTTTGTCTCTATCACTTCAGAGTCGTCCTCAGGCTTTTCTAGGATCTCTCTCAGCGTGAAGTATCGTACCGATGGGTTGTCTTTTTCCAGAAGCCAATTCGTTGGGTCAGACTTCAACAAGGACTTCCAAGACTTCAATATTTGTTAGCCCCGTGCCAGGCAAGGGGGCAGCTGTCATTTAAGCGTTAAAGTGTTAAATGCTAGCTGATAGTTGGCTTTTAACTTCAATTATTGGACTTACAGGAGGTCTCATCTTAGCTGCCAGTTGACGGGAATGAATCTCCTTTTAGCTACTGACTTCGGGGGTTTGCCGATTATGGCTATTTTATGTCCGCATTTCGGACATCTATTGTCCTCGTTTAGCCGCCAGCCCATTATATCAAATCCTAGACGCTTCACCACTACGTATCCGCAGCCCGGGCAATATGTGTGTTCGTACGGATGGCCAGGAACATTCCCGATGTAAACGTAGTTCATCCCCTCTTCCTTCGCCATCTTCCAGTGGGCTTCGAGAGTCTCGACTGGTGTCCAAGGGAGGTGCATGAGTTTGTAATCTGGGTGGAATCTGAGGAAGTGTATTGGCGTGTCCGGGCCTAGGTTATCGTGCACCCACCTCACTAGTCTCCGGGCCGCGTTTAAGTCGTCTCCTATCTCTGGGACGACTAAGTCTGTTATCTCGATGTGTATTCGCGTCCTATCCTTCATCTCGAGGAGTGTCTGAAAGACAGGCTCAACATCAGGTATTCCGATGTATCGTCTCACGAAGTTTCTCTCACCATTACCCTTAAAGTCAACTGTCGCAGCGTCAAGGAACCCCCCAGCCATCGTGACTGACTCCGGCGTCCAATACCCGTTTGTGACGAAGATGTTAAAGAGGCCCCGCTTCCTAGCCTCAACGCCCACATCCCTCGCAAACTCCATGAAAATCGTTGGCTCGTTATAGGTGTAGGCTATACCATGCGAGCCGTATCTTTGAGCGTGTTCAACTACCTGTTCGGGGGTCACCGCGATTCCCTCCACCTTTCTCCTTTGACTAATGTCGAAGTTTTGGCAGTATTGGCAGAGCCAGTTGCACCCAGTCGTCGCTATGCTGAATATTTTCGTCCCCGGCATGAAGTGCGTTACCGGTTTCTTCTCAATCGGGTCGACATGGCTCGCGATTATTCGTCCATAGACGTATAGGTACAGTTTTCCACCGTGGGCGCCTCTTATTCCGCACAGACCCACCTGCCCCTCTGAGAGGCGGCAATAGCGTGCGCAGGCTGTGCACTTGATTCTCCCAGCCTCCTCCAACCAAAGCTCAGCCACCTTGCCGGGAACCCACATAAGACTTCTTATCTAAAATATATTGGGCGTCTGCCACACTTAAACCTTCGTCTACAACATCAGCGTTTGGACAAGTTGAGAAAGTTCCTGAGGATTTTCTCACCAGTCTGCCCCGACTTTTCTGGATGGAATTGTGTCCCGAAAACAGATTTTTCGCCTATTATTGATGGGAAGTCGACCTCGTAGTTTGTTAGGGCTAGTACTATTCGCTCGTCTTTGGGCTGTGGGGCGTATGAGTGCATGAAATAGACGTATTCGCCAGGCTTGATATCTTCTGTAATGGGGGAGGGCTTGACGGGATTTATTCTGTTCCAACCCATGTGAGGCACCTTTGCCGCTTGTAAACGTCTTACCTCTCCTTTGAAGACTCTAAGCCCAGTTCCAGGCCCTTCTTCACTCCTCTCAAACAGCATCTGCATGCCAAGGCATACTCCGAGAAATGGCTGGCCGGATTTAATGTAGCTCTGCAACGCATCTCTAATCGACTGCACCCTCCTTATACCCTCCGTGAAGTTTCCCACCCCCGGGAATATGAATGCGTCCACGGAGTAAGTGAGGCTTTCTAAGAGAATTACCTCTGCTCCCAGCCTCTTTATCGAGGAGGCTATGCTGAATAGGTTGCTCAGGCCGAGATTCAGTATGCCAACTTTCATTCAGACCGCTCCTTTGCTGCTTGGAGGCCCTTTTCTTCTCGGCTCGCGTTGCCACGCGTTTCTGAGGGCTATTGCGAGGGCTTTGACAGCGGCTTCGACCTTGTGATGGTCGTTCAGGCCGTATCTAACGTTGATATGAATTGCGGCGGGAATTGTTGTCGCAAGCGACTGGAAAAAATGTAGTATGTCCTCGGCTGCTAAGTCTTCTACGCCTGGGGTGGACAGGCCGAGGTTTACCGCCGCGTGCGGCCTCTTAGCCAAGTCAACGGCTACTTCGGCGAGAGCCTCATCCATGGGGACCAATGCGTATCCGAACCTGGCGATTCTCTCCCTGTCCCCAAGAGCCTCGCTTAGGGCTTGGCCTAGTGTTATTGCAACATCCTCGACGCCGTGGTGTTTGAGGTCCCAATTCGCCTCTACCGTGAGGTCCATGAAACTGTGGTATGCCAGTAGTGTTAGCATGTGGTCGAGGAACTTCAAGCCTGTCGTTCCGCTGAACTTGCCCTCGCCCTCTAAAGCAATCTGAACTTTAACATTGGTCTCCGCAGTCTCGCGTTTAAAGGCACCCCCCCGCCTCTCCATCAAACCACTCCCCAAAGTTTGACCAAATCGTCTGGCGCCTCGAGTATGGCGTCAGCGCCGAGGGAGGCGAAGAACTCGGTCGACCCTATGGGGTTGGGGGCGAGACCGACCACGGCTCCGAAGAGTGTCTTGTAGCCGTATTTATCCACGCTCTGTGCCATGAAGAAGTCCTCCGCCGAGTTCCCCAAATACATTGGGGATGTCGCGCCACTAATTCGGGTGACCGCCTTCAGGATGCCGTATGGGCTAGGCTTCTTAACCACCTCGCCTATCAGCCGATGCTCATCGGCCAAGAATACGCAGGCGTTTGGGTTGAAGTATTTCATCAAGCTCCCTAAAACTATCTCGGTCGAAAGCCTGTCTCTGCCGCTCACTATACCAATCCTGTCAGAGCCTAGCCTCCCTGTTAGCCAGTTGAGTGTGGACTCCTGCACGTTTATTCTCTCGTTCAGATACAATCCTGGACCAAAGTCGAAGTAATTGCCTCTCCCATATATAGCCAGAACGTTTTTCGGCCCATAATACAAGTCGCAAAAGACCGTCTCAAGCAAGCTCTCACCGTATCTACCTGGCTGCCCTAAGATTCGAGAAAAAGTCTCGATGAGTCTGAGCTCCCCATTCTTCTCCACAAAGTCTTTGATTGTCTGCTCAAGGTCCTGAACCGATAGGACTTGGCGCCCTGTCCTCCTAATGGTCTCTGAGACTACCTGCTCCATGGGTGGAGGGGTAGGGCTGAATTCTTGGCGGAGGTATCCGGTCCTCGAGATGACTTTCTGAGAAATTATGTCTAAGAATTCTTTTGGATTCTCCACATCGTCAGCAATCGCGTCTAACCCTCTAACCACTTCCTGCTTAGATTTCGGTAGTCCGGAGAAGAGCCAGAGTGAGAGCACGTATGCCGTGTCTGTGTCATTATTGAACCCACCTGTCGACCTCAACAGATAGATATTAGTTTTGTATGTGGAGGAGGCGAGGAGCTCGATGTTTAGTATCTTTTGGAAAAGTATCGTTATCGTCTTTACTATCGCTGTATCGTAGCTCTCTCTTGTATCGATTAAGACTCCATCAACGTCGAAGAGTATTGAATCAACCTTCTTGAGCATCTCCATTGAATCTTTAAGGATGTAAGCTTTGCCCTCCTCAGATAACCTTAAGTATTTAGCTAGACTCAATCCTCGCCGCCCTCTCAAATGCCTTAAGGTGTAGCGGCAGACCCTCCGCCTCAATCAGAACCCTCACTTCCCCATATGCCCTCCTCAGAACCCTCTTCGTGGGCTTAACTGACGGTAGTAGCTTCACGTAATCTAAGACGGTGAGCCCACCTCTTATGGATGCCCATCCGTCCGTGGGGAGGACATGGTTGGGCCCGGCGTAATAGTCTAAGAAGACGCTGGAGGCGTTTGGGCCATGGCTAATTACGCCTGCATGGCGGATGTCTTTAAGTTTCCTCTTCCCTAATTTGGCGTATACAAGTAAGTGTTCAGGCGCGAGGGTGTTTGCGAATCGCGCCGCGGCGTCCCAATCATCTGCGATGCACACGAACCCTCGAGTCTCTAAGGATTGCTTCGCGGAAGAGTCCTTGGGTAGCTCCAACAATACCTCAGAGAGGCTCCTCATTAATGCAGTCTCAGAATCTTCGTCAAGCACGACTGCCCCGACAAGCGTGTCTGGGCTGTGCTCGGCCTGCGCGGCCATTTCCAAGGCGGCCTGCCTGAAAGGCGAGGCTGAGTCGAGAATCACAAGAAGCTCCGTGGGACCTGCGGTGAAGTCCACCGCCACGTCTTTGGAGACTAGTCGCTTCGCCTCAAGGACATACCTGTTTCCCGGCCCCACAACTTTCTGGACACCCTTCACAGTCTCGGTCCCATAGGCCAGAGCCGCTACAGCCTGCGCGCCCCCCGACCAGAGGATTTCACTGAATCCCGCCGTGTAAGCGGCTGCAAGTATCATTCTCCTGTCATCCTCCCTTTTTCGCGGCGGCGTGGCTAAGACGAGTCTCTCGACCCCTGCGACGAGGCCAGGGACCCCCATCATCAGAACCGATGAGGGATAGGAGGCGGCTCCTCCCGGTGCGTAACATCCGACGGCCTCTAGTGGGATGGGCCTTATCTCGATGTGACAGCCTCCAGCGTTGACGTTCATGAAGAGGCGTCCATAAATTCTTCTTTCGTGGGTCATAAGCCTCCTTCTTAGACTTTTCAGGGCACTCAAAAGGTCTGAGGGAATGCTCTTTGAGGCTTCCTTTGCCTCTTCCACAGTCGATAATAACTCACTTTTTCTTAACTTGACACCATCAAACTTCTCGGCGAGCTCTATGAGAGCTTCATCACCCCTTCGTCGAACGGCTTCAACAATTTCTCTCACCGTATCCCATATCTGGGCTCTTGACTCGGCCTCTGAACGTATGCGCCGAGCCGTCTCAGCTGCGTTTTCTTTCGAGATTCTTATCACTTCCACGCCCAATCTCCTCTAGAGGAAGTATTAGCTCAGGCTTGTGAGCAACCAGGCCCTGAGCAAGCCTCCTGAGCTTAGGAAGTATTCTGTGGAGCTCTGACTTGTCTATGACGGTGTTCACGGCGAACCATCCCTCCATCGATAGCCTGTTTATTGTCGGGGACTTCAGGGCCGGGAGTGTCGCCAGCAGCTCCTCGAGGTTCTCCTCTTTAACATTGAGGAAGATGTGGAGCTTCTTCTCCGACTCTAGAACGCCAGTGAACATGGTTAGGATGTCGTAAATCTTTTCACGCTTCCACTCATCTTCAAGAGCTTCCTTATTGGCTACGAGGAGAGCCGAGCTCTCCATCAGCTCCTCCACAACGGCTAAGTTATTTTGCTCAAGAGTCCTTCCAGTCTCCAAGTTATCCACGACAGCGTCAGCCGCGATAGGCGGCTTCGCCTCAGTTGCTCCAAACGATAAAAGAATGGAGACCTGAGGGCTATCGCCAAACTTATACCAAGGAGTGATAACAGTAGGCCTTCTGGAGCCCAACCTTTCACTATAAGCTCTCGTACCCATCACCCACGCAGTAGTAATGTTGAGATATTCAGTCGCAATCTTGACGGATTCCCCCCTCGAGAGACGCTCCTCAAGAAAATGGTCCAAGCTCTTGTAACGCGACGCCGCGGGCGCAGCGAACACAAGCTTAACTCTTCCAAACTCCAAGTCTCTAAGCACCTTAACATCAACACCCGTCTCCTCAACCCAGTCACGGCCCGTGATGCCAAGGTCGAAAAGCCCCTCAGCAATATACACTGGAATCTCCTGAGGCCTAAGAATCCTGAGCTCAATCTCCCTATCACTTACTATAGGAGTGTAACTCCTCTCATAACCTTCAACGCGGTAAAAAGCCTTCTGAAGAATCTCAATGGACCCTCTCTCAAGCGAGCCCTTCGGAATCACCATTCTGAGCCGCTTTTCCAACCTGGTCCCTTAACCATTTCCTCGACTAATAAAACTATGGCCGGCGACATACTTCCTGGTGCGGATGAGTTCGGTCCGTCTTTATTCGCTCCAGAGCTCTCTCTTCAATAGGTCTCTCACAGCGGCTCTCAAGATGGCTGAGCGGCTCGGATAAATCCTCTTTTTCACCAGCTCATCCATTCCCTCAATCAACGCCTCAGGAAGCTTAACACTTATCAGCTTCATCGCGGATGCTGAAATGTCGTCTGCTGGTAGATAAACTCAATACCCGAGACCGTTCAACATAATACTCAAAAAATGTTGAGGGATTATTTTTTGACACGATTGTCGCCTGTTTTGGTGCGGTAGGGTATATAAATAGGGCACGCGCCATCATAAACGGTGATAAATCATGTCGACTGCTCCAGGTAGTGTGGGTACTGTTCCCGTAATAATTCTCAAAGAGGGAACCCAGCGAACGCGGGGAAAGGAGGCGCAGTCGGCGGCGATAATGGTTGCGAAGGTCATTGCAGAGACTATGAGGACCTCACTCGGCCCGCGGGGAATGGATAAAATGCTTGTCGACAGCTTCGGCGACATAGTGATCACTAATGACGGCGCGACAATTCTCAAGGAGATGGATGTCGAACATCCAGTCGCTAAGATGCTTGTCGAGGTCGCCAAGGCTCAGGACGAGGAGGTGGGAGACGGGACGACGACCGCTGTAGTCCTAGCGGGCGAGCTTTTAGCACGGGCTGAGGAGCTAATCGAGAAGGAGGTCCACCCAACAATCATAATCGACGGGTTCAGAAAGGCTGCAAAGGAGGCGATAAACATTCTAGACAGTATCTCAGTCCCCGTGGACGCCAGCAACAAAACAGAGCTGGCGAAGATAGCTAAAAGCGCTCTAATCAGTAAGCTCGTCTCTGAATACGCAGATTTCATAGCGAATCTCGCAGTCGATGCTGTTTTAAGGGTCGCGGAGAGGTTTAATGGGCAGTGGCGCGTGGACCTCGACGACGTTAAGCTTGAGAAGAAGGAGTACGGCTCAATTATGGACACAAGGCTGATTGAAGGTGTAGTTCTTGATAAGGAGATAGTTCACCCCGACATGCCTAAGCTTGTCAGGAACCCGAAGATCGCGCTGCTGGATGCGAGCCTTGAGATTGAAAAGACCGAGTTCGACGCCAAGCTCAACATCGAGTCCCCTGAGCAGATGAGGGCTTTCATGGAGGAAGAAGAGAGGATGCTAAGAGAGATGGTTGAGAAGATAGCCTCCACTGGCGCCAACGTTGTCCTTTGCCAGAAGGGCATAGATGACCTCGCACAACACTTCCTAGCTAGGAAAGGTATAGTTGCTGTTAGGCGGATTAAGAAAAGCGACATGGACAAACTCGCCAAGGCAACCGGAGGCAGAATAGTCTCAAGGATTGACGACCTCTCGACCTCAGACCTCGGAACAGCGGCCTTACTCGAGGAGAGAAGGGTAGGCGAGGACAAAATGGTATTCATCGAGGGCTGCAAAAACCCTAAGTCCGTCTCCATACTCATCCATGGCGGGACCCAGAGGATAGTAGACGAAACTGAAAGGTCCTTTAAAGACGCGATAAACGTCGTCAAAGACATCCTTCTGGAGCCGAAGATCGTTGCCGGTGGCGGTGCCATTGAGATTGAGGTCGCCTCAAGGCTGAGGGACTTCGCGAAGACACTTCCAGGCAAGGAGCAGCTGGCCGTCGAGAAGTTTGCCGACGCCCTAGAGAGGGTGCCTATGCAGTTGGCGGAAAACGCAGGCCTCGACCCGATTGAGAGCATAGTATCCCTAAGGTCCAGCCACAAAGAGGGAAAGAAATGGGAGGGTGTCAATGTCTTGGAGAATAAACTATGGGATATGTGGGCTGCAGGCGTTCTGGAGCCGGTCGTGGTGAAGAAACAAGTAGTCAAGTCGGCTGTCGAGGCTGCATGCATGATTCTGAAGATAGACGACATCATAGCCGCTTCGAAGCTCTCTGAGGCTGGTACCAAGAAGGAGAAGAAAGAAGAAGAGGAAAGCGAGTCAGGCGGCCCATCCCTCGACTAGTCAACTCATGTCTCTTCAAAAGAAGCTAACAAAGTACGAGATCACCAAGATTATTGGAGGAAGGGCGCTCCAGCTCTCTTTCGGCGCCTTTCCTCTCGTAGAGCCGCGGCAAGATGATACAGCCTTCACCATAGCTAGGAGAGAACTTTCCCTCGGAGTCTTACCCGTCATCGTCAGGAGGCATTTACCCGACGGAACAGTCGTAGATATACCGTTGAAAGAGGCGCTACGCGAGGAGAGGGTAGCAGTCTAATTAAAGGGCATACGCAATTTTTACTCAGAGAAGTGTCAAAATTTTTTATGTACACAAATTAATAATCAGGGCTATGGCCAATCGGTATTTGAATGTTCAGAGTAGGTGCGATTGACCTAAGAGCGGGTCCCCCTACTCTGAATCGGAGACTTTACCACGAGGTATCATCCACATTACCTGCTATAGTGGACTCTTTTCTGGGATATTTCGGCTCCTCAGAGTTTATAGAGATGCTTGCCAACCCTTGGACTTTTAGGCTCTTCTGCCGCTCCGTAGACCTAAGCAACGAGGACGCGGGGGACATTGTCATACTCGTCTCGTCTTTGATGAACAACTTGAGGAGGGAGTGGGAGATTAATGTTGCTGGTGGCCTCTATACGAAGAGGTTCACCGTTCCCGAGACTGTGGAGAGGGTTTCCTCGGTGATGGGACTTTCCGACAGACAGGCTGAATGGCTCAAACATTCGAGCAGGATGACGGCGAAGGTTGACGATGTTGCCGTTCAAGATGGGTTCCGTCTCTGGCTTCACGTAATAGTTTTCAATAATCAAGCAGAGTGGGCGGTTATACAGCTTGCCTCAAAGGCGGGGCTCAATAGGTTATACCAGTGGCACTCGGGGCGTATCACGTTCTCGCGTTTTACAGTCGAGCCTCACACAGGTGTGTCCTCGGCTATGAGAAGTTTTTATTCACTCGACTTTACGCTGAAGAAGAACCTCGAGCTTCAAAGGGGATGTATCGAGGTGCTGAGCTATCCTGTTTCTCGACTCAAATCAATCAAGCTAGGCATTGGAAATAATCAGACGCGGCTTAGTGATTTCAGCGAAGACGGCATCGTGGGAGACGTGAATCCTCTCACAGCTCCCGTGAGGGTTAACTGGAGTGCAATAACGAGGGTAGCTGAGTCGCCGCCAGACGATTTTGAGAGGCTTCTAGCCGTGAAGGGAATGGGCGCCGAGACACTCAGGTTCTTAGCCATATGCTGTCACAACGTACTCGGGATAACTCCATGTTTGGAAGATGTTGTGACTCTTTTTAGCGAGTTTTCAGAAAAAAGACCCTTGGATAGCAAGACCTACCAGTTAATGTGGGACTTAATTGAGGCTGTTAGATACTCTCTCCTCTCTAGCGAGAAGAGCAGACTTATCGCGTCGAAACTTGTATCAATTGTTGAGGGTGAGGAGCAGCGCGGTTAAAGCATGCCAAGAATCTCCCGCGCCTCATCTGACATTCTGTCTGGCGTCCACGGAGGGTCAAAGACCAAATCGACATCCACCCTGGATACACTTGGGCACATTGTTTTCACGGCCTCTTTAACCTGCTCCACCAAGAAGAAAGCCACAGGGCAGCCGGGAGCCGTAAGCGTCATCTTGATGTAAACGGAGTTATCATCCCTAATTTTTAAGTCGTATATCAGTCCAAGGTCAACGATGTTCACAGGTATCTCGGGGTCATAGCACATCTTCAGCGCACTCAATACTTTTTCCTCGCTGGGCCTCTCCATCGGCTTGCACCTATCTTGTCGTAGTGTTAGGTGACTTTTAAATCATCCCCCCATACAAACTCGTGAAGACGCCTCGATGTCTCTAGGCATAGTTTGGGCGGCTCTTTCCTCTGTCCTGATAGTACTTGTTGCCATCTCTAGCTTTGCTTGGATTTGGATAATTTATAGGCGTGGGATTACTCTCAGCAGGCTTAATAGCCTCGGAAAATCGTGTAACGACTCAATATCATATCTCTCCGTGATAATTCCTGCAAGAAACGTTGAAAGATGGGTGGAGTGGTGTCTCTCCTCTCTGTTAAGACAGGGTGGCGTTAAAGGCGAGATTTTGCTTGTGGACGATTCATCGGAGGACGGTACTGCGAGAATTGTGCTGAACAGGTTCCTTAACAGGGGTGTGAAGTACGTTAGGGTCGGGTTGACTCCGCGAGGTTGGCTTGGAAAGAACTGGGCTTGTTGGAGAGGATATGGACATTCGAGAGGCGAGTGGCTTCTCTTCATGGACGCCGATACGGTGCTTCTGGACGAGTGTGTCCTTAGTGATGCCCTGAAGAGATGTGAGAAGGATTTGGATGCCCTCTCTCTAGTGCCTCGTTTAGACACGGGTTCGCTATCCTCTAAGATAATGCTGCCCCTTCTTCAGAACATTTTATGGTCACTTTTCCCACCTACGAGAAGCAACGACCCCCGCGACCCAGCAGCAATACTTTTCGGCGCATTCATCTTAGTGAAGAGGAGTGTTTACGAGGGGATTGGAGGACACGAGGCCGTGCGCTCACGTGTACTCGAGGATAGAGCTCTCGCCAGCATACTCAAAGGAAGAGGATACAAGATTCTCCTCCTGAATGGGTCTGAAAGAATTGTAGCAGAATTCGCAGGTAGCATTAGAGGTTATGTCGACGCAATAAAACGTCTCGTGGCGGATTACGCATTAACGCATAATCTATCCCCGCTCAAGTATTACCTTGCGGGAGCGGTCATACATCTCCTACTTCCACAAGTCGTGCTAGTAGGCGCAAGCTTCTACGGCTTAAACGCTTTTCTTCTTCCAGCCTCTAGCTCAGTTGTCCTTAACTTAGCCGCCAATCTCCTCGAGTTGAGGAGGCTTAAGGTGAAGCGCGGCCTGCTCTACACACCCCTAACACTCTTAGCGAACTGGGTCTTGGTAGCGGCGATTATGAAATCTTACCTCGCCACCACTCTTGGACGCGTTGAACTTACTTGGCGCGGAAGACGAATAAGGACATAAACGCTACTTCCTAAGATATATTATGCTTTCCCGCGCGGCACCGATTCTGTGTGTTCTCCCGCTCGTTGCGACACGCCTGCTTATGACGCGAATCTTCTCAACTTTGAATCCAACATCTTCTGCCAAAGCCGCTAGAATGACATCCGACTCCACCACCTTGTCCGGGTAAACACCTCCTGCAACGACGACAGCCGCCCTCCCTCCGTCCATCAACACTCGCCACATTTCCTTCAAGGACTCCGACATATCGTAAAAGTAGAGTTTCGCTGAGTCAGGCAGACCATCTAGACTTGGAATCTCTCTGGGGGGACTGCGAGCGATCAAGCCAATATATGACCTCAACAGGTCGAGCCTTTTCTTTCTGAAAAAGAGCTCCAACTCTACCTCATACATCTTGGTGTACTCTATCTTGTTTAGATAGGGGGGAGAGGTGATTATGACATTCACAGATTCGTCTTCGATTGCCTCGAGTCGTCTTGCATCACCCTCCAGGATTATTGCTGGGCCGCTTCTGAAATGAATTTTCTTAACGTCGTCTATCATAGCCTGAGCTATTTTTCGAAAGAGGGGACGTAGCGGAGGCACGGGCCTCTTGACGAACTTTAAGACAGAACCATCCCTATAGATGTAAGAAGCCTTAACAGCCGCGTTCATCAGCGCGAGTTTGAGGAAGATGCGCGAGTCCTCGTTCTCCACCGTCTCGACAGCATCCATGAGGCTTAGAAGCTCTTGGAGGCTCTTCATTGGGAATGCCCTCTTAACCGTGTTGCTGAGGCCGTCCAAGACTTGGTGAATTGGCCGTGTAGCTAGACAGCTGTCTAGGGCTTGTCTCAACTCGTCTGGAGAATATATCCTCGTCTTGGCGAGTGAGACAAAGACCGCGAGGGGGGAGGCGTCAACCCCTATCCCCCTATATCCCAGCTCCATGCATGTGAGTGGAGTGGTTCCCGACCCTACAAACGGGTCAAGGACAATATCCCCCTCACTAACGCCCAGCTCCCCAGCCAACATAACAACTAGTTCGCGGGAAAACCCCTCTTTGAAGTAAAACCACCTGTGAACCGGAATTTTTCTATTAGGCTTGAAGGTCGCTAAGCTCCACAGGTCATACCTCTCTTCTAGGGGGTAAGCGCCCTGGAACACTCCCAGAAACTTGACCTCTCGGCGCTCTAATAAACGATAAACACGGTTGACCCTTCTCGCATCGGCGATATGAGGCTGGATATTTAAATAATGGTCAACGGAGTATACATTTTGATATAGATGCACGAACCCAAAAAGAAATTTGTCTTCAGTTGGATGATTGGTGGCGCTCAAGGCTCTGGGGTCGACTCTTCGGCAAATCTCTTCGCTTACTCAATCGCCTCAGCCGGCTACTATG
This sequence comes from Candidatus Calditenuaceae archaeon, assembly GCA_025059595.1. Lineage (GTDB taxonomy): Archaea > Thermoproteota > Nitrososphaeria_A > Caldarchaeales > Calditenuaceae > HRBIN02. The sequence continues at coordinate 15,764 of JANXDI010000029.1, forward strand.
TTTTTGGAAAAAGGGAATACTACTCGAACATCAAGGGAGAACACTCTTACTTTAATGTGGTCGCCTCGGATTCGCAGGTCAGAAGCACCGTAGATAACGTCCACTTGTTGGCGAGCTTCGACGCAGAGACCGTGTTTCGGCATGCTTGGGAGGTGGAGGAGGGGGGCGGAATAGTCTTCGACGCTACCCTCGAAAACGAGAGGTTAAGGAACATCCCGACTATCGAGGAGAGGGTGAAGGAGGACATCGCGCAAAGGCTCAAGAATGATAGCTTAGGTGAGACTCTCGGCGATGTTTTAGAGTCTGCTAGAAGGCGCGGCGTGCGGCTGTATCCGATACCTTACATGGACCTGATTAAAAAGACTGGCGAGATTCTCGGTGAGAAGCAGCTCACACTTCTAATGAGGATGGTTAACACGATGGCCGTGGCGGCATCCTTCGCCATCATCGGGGCCGACATTAATAGGCTTCACAGAGGCCTTTCCTACGCATTCAGGGCGAAGAGGGCCGTTGTCGACATGAACTTCACGGCCTGCAAGGTCGTTTACGACTACTTTAAAAGTAATTTCCCAGATGATTTCCCAATCCGCGTTCCTAACAGGCAGTTGAGTGAGGACCTAATTCTAGTGAATGGGACAACCATAGTGGGGATAGCTAAGATCGTCGCAGGTTGTAGGGTTCAGACATACTATCCAATCACCCCAGCCGCAGACGAAAGCGTATACCTCGAGGATAAGCAGGTTTTCAGCCTAAACGCCACCTCCGATGGAGATGAATACGAATATCCCCATCTGGCCGAGAACAAGGAGCTCTCCGACAAGGGGCATATCTTGGTTTTCCAGTCTGAAGACGAGTTAGCCGCTATCGATATGGCAATCGGTGCTAGCTTGGCTGGTGTGAGGGCTGCGACCTCGACTTCGGGGCCTGGTTTCTCTCTCATGGTGGAGGGTCTCGGATGGGCGGGAATGAACGAGGTCCCAGTAGTAATAACCATCTATCAGAGGGGCGGGCCTAGCACAGGACTACCCACTCGTCACGAGCAGGGTGACCTCCTCTTTACCGTCTTCGCGGGGCATGGCGAGATTCCCCGAATAGTAATGGCCTCAGGGGACATGTTGGAGGCATTCTACGACACCATCAAGGCTTTCAACTACGCTGAGAAGTTTCAGGTCCCCGTAGTGCACCTGCTCGATAAGTCCTTAGCGAACTCTACACACACAATACCCGTCCCGGCGCTCGATGATGTGTTGCTCGACAGAGGCCTCCTGATAAATGAGCATTTAGACGGCAAGACTTACAAGCGCTTCCAGTTTACTGAGACTGGAATCTCGCCTAGAGTTCCGCTTGGAACCCGTGGCGGCATCTTCTGGAACACGGGGGACGAGCATGACGAGCTGGGCCACATTAGTGAAGACCCTATAATTAGAACCAAAATGATGGATAAGAGAATGAGTAAGCTCCAAGTAATAAGGGAGTCAATACCGCCTAACGAGAAGGTCGCAATTTACGGCGACTCTGACGCGAAGGATTGGATAGTGAGCTGGGGGTCAACTAAGGGGCCAATACTTGATGCTCTCGAGATGTTGGAGGAAGAGGGATATAGTTCTATAGGTTTCATGCAGTTTAAGATTCTCTATCCCTTCCCATCCGAGCTCGCTCTTGAGACGTTGCAGGGAGCGCGGAGAATAATTGATGTAGAGCAGAATTACAGTGGCCAAATGGGTAAGCTAATGGCGATGGAAGCAGGGTTACGCCCCACGAACCTCGTCGTTAAGTATAACGGGAGGCCCTTCACCTCCACGGAGGTCAGGGACGGGCTCAAGGAAGTGTTGTCTCGCAATATTAAAAGAATAGTGATGAATAGAGGTGGGTAGAGCATGACGGTCACTCAGAGATTAACAATGGCTCACTTCCGGACGCCTATATTCAACGACTGGTGCCCCGGCTGCGGCGACTTCGGCATTCTCTCCTCCATTCAGATGGCGCTCGCGGAACTACAGATAGAGCCCCATAGGGTGGCTGTTTTCTCAGGCATAGGCTGCTCGAGCAAGACACCACACTACATTAATGCTTACGGCATACACACGGTTCATGGCCGCCCGCTTCCATTCGCTTTAGCGGCGAAACTCGCCAACCCTGACCTGACAGTCCTCGCTGTTGGTGGAGATGGAGACGGACTTGGGATAGGAGCGGGCCATTTCGTAAACACAGGCAGGCGAAACATCGACATCACATACATCCTCTTTGATAACGGGGTCTATGGCTTAACTAAAGGCCAGGCCTCTCCAACATTAAGAAGAGGGTTAAAGACTAAGGCGCTTCCTCGGCCGAACATCAATGATGCCGTGAACCCTATAGCTCTCGCCATAGTATCAGGCTACACCTTCGTCGCTAGGGGATACGCCTACGACACTAGACACCTCAAGGAGCTAATTAAGCAGGGTATACTTCACAGGGGGACCTCATTCATTCAGGTGCTTCAGCCCTGCCCAACCTACAACGACCTCTTCACCAAAGAATGGTATGCGGGTGAAGACAGAATCGACCCTCAGACCAACAAGCCCATGCCCAGAATCTATAAGCTTGAGGAAACAGGATACGACGGCGAGGTGAAGAACCCAAGCGAAGAAGAGGAGATTGCTAAGATTACGGAGGCCATTAAAAAGTCCTACGATTGGGGAGACAGAATACCTATTGGAGTGTTTTATAAGAACCCCCACGTTCCGACATACGACCAGCGTATCGCAACAATTGCCCCTCAATATCTCCAGAGCGCGCCAGCTTGGCAACCGGTTAGGTCGAAGTCTCTAAGGCCTGTGGCGGATGTGTCAAGTCTGTTCGATGAGTTGAGGGTCAAGCCATAGCCTTACCCCGTTTCGGTAGCTTCTTTACCTTCCCCTTCTTTTCTCACTTCTAAAGCAAACCTAGACCTTACCAGTCCATCCCTTATGAGCGCCGCAACAGCTATCATGGCGAGGGAGAGGACTGACCAGCCGAGAAGCTCAAAGTCCCTCTCAACTTTCTGCTCCGTCGTCAACGTCATGGTCCGAATACTCTCCCGCGTCATCACCACAAGGACATCCCTAAGCTCTCTCTGAGTTACCGTCACATATGAGAGAGCAGTTACCGTCGTCGTAACTGTGGCCACGCGCGGCTTTGAGACGCTCACTATCAAGCTGTATGCCCCGCTTGAAGGTCCGAAAGGAAAAACTACGATGTAGTAGAGGCCACTACTCGCGGCAGTATAAGTTATCCTCTCTGCAAATCCGGCTGCCCTGACCGAGAGCTCGATGACTTCTCTGTCGGGTGAGATGAGCGCCATGTCAAAGTCTTGGTTGAGGGCGGAGCGGAGCAGCAGGTAGAGTGTATCGTCTTTTTCGAGTCTCACCGAGAAATAATGAGAATCCCCCCTTTCGAGGTTGAAGCTATGTTCTCCCGGGGCGAGTTCAAGCGCGGTTGCGTAACTAGTTCCGGGCACTCTTTCAGCTTGGCCAAATCCCGGCGTGAGACAAGCTGCCGAGAGCGCGAGGGCCAAGAGAGCCATGAGCCATTTATGCATAACAATTGTTTGAGGCCGGCTGTATTTATCCGCTCTCTCTTCCTCCTCTTCTCAGTCGGGCTGCAAGTCGGGGGTTGAGGGCCGGCTCCAAACTAAGAGCTAGCAGTATGAAGGAGGTCGATGTTAGTGCTATGAGGAGGCCCGGGGGGATGACCCACCACCAGTAACCCACGAATATCGCGCCTGTCCGGAAAGCCTGCTCAAGCATGCTTCCCCAAGTCGGTATCTGCGGGTCACCGAGGCCGAGGAAGCTCAGCCCAGCCTCAGCCAGAATGGCGGATGGAATGCTCAAAATCATCTGACCCAGAACATAAGGCGCCACATTAGGGGCAATGTGCCTCGCTATTATTCTGAACTCCCCGGCTCCTATCGACTTCGCAGCATCGACCATCGGAGAGTTTCGGAGCTGTATCACCATCGAGCGGACCAGAATAGTTAGGCCTGGCCAGCTGAATAGCGTCAGGAAGAGTATGATGAATAAGAGCCCTGGCCTGAAGGTGTATGCCAGTAGAATGAGGATGGGCAGTAGAGGGATATTAGCGACAACATCCGCCGCCCTCTGAATCACGTTGTCCGTCCTCCCACCGGCGTATCCGCTGAAGAGTCCTAGAGAGGCACCTATAAGCGTGGTGACCCCAGCGGCAAGCAGGCCGATAGAGAGGGAGACTGGAAAACCAAAAAGGAGGCCTTGCGCCAAGTCCCTACCAAGCGCATCTGTTCCCATGAAACCGTAAACAGACCCAGCCAAAACGATTTCTACAACGCCAATATCTTCAAGCGAGCTCTCTCGATAAAACTGAAGCCGAAAGATGTATTCGCCCATTAAGGGTTCGAGTCTTCCATCTACGAGTGGCTTGGAAAAAAGGTACTCCTCAAATCTCTGAGAAACGTCCTCCTCACTGACATAAACACCGTATCTCTCCGAGAGCTTCTGAGCCAACATCCCCTGGACACTCCGCGATGTTGCGGGGAATATTCTAAGCGGCTGGTCAACGTATCTGGCGTGAGGCGGCTCTTCACCCGGTCTTGGCCCGCTCGGACTAAAGGCAGCGAGTCTAATTTCAACTTCATCGGGTCTCTTAAGAAAAACCTCTATAACAGGAGGATTCTCCAAGAAAGTTATCTCGCCAAACTTCAGAGTAATCCCAGTGGGAGGCCTCGTGGAGCCGAATAGGAGCCTCTCCTCACGTATCAAGAGATTCTCGGCGGAGTAGAGCGTCTTCTCGGGACGTAGTATTGTGTGCGTGAAATCTGAGCCTGATGAGCTCCACGCAGGGGGAACCGCCTTGGGATACTCGGCCCAGATTGAGGGATTGTTCCAAACTCTTGGCCCGTAGTCTAAGGGGTATGCGGAGAGCGCGTATATGGAGACGGCGGCCATCAGTGAAAGGAGGATGAGGGCGAGACGCCCCTGCCAAGAGGACAGCAAAACTCGGTGGGTTAGAGGCATGAGACGCCATCTTCTTAACAAGCTAGGGCACGTATTATTTCTTAATCCCCTCACTAAATATGCGGAATAGGCGGCTCCCTCGCCTCGTAGTCTTCAACCACCTCCAAGAATAAACCGCCAAGACAGAGAGCTGAATCAGGAAGACAGTAATTAGAGCTAATGTTTCAGCAGTATACCCCCTGAAAACTAAAGATATACTCTGGACATCTCTGATGTCTGAAACTTTGAATACAACCCCAAATTGCGTCTCAGCAGAAAAATTGTAAGCACCTACCGGCAGCTTGAAGCTCAACCTCCCACCAACCCCCCGAAAAGAACCGTTAACATACACTTTAGCGTCACCTAAAAGAAATCCCGCCGCGTGTCTTACCTCAACATTAACCTTCCGACCCTCTACGAAGACCGTGGAGCCTCTGCCTGCTTCAAGCGTCACGAGGCCGATGGTCTCCCCAACGTTAACCGAGTAGACGGTCAGTGTGGGCTGCAGAGTAATTCGCGGGGGAGGTTCCCATTCACCTATTGGCACAGTCTGCTGGACAGTTATCGTCTCAGACCCATTCCTGAAAGAGAGGAATCCCGTGAAGCTAATCGAATAATCCTCTACCCACTCACTCAAGAAGGTGTCATAAACCCTCACGCGATAGTGTGGTATCTGAAGCACCTTGCTCTCAAACTTCCCTGTCGTAAGATTCGCTGAGATAATGCTTAAACCCCTTTGCAAAAGCTCAGATAAGCTGACTTTAATGGAGGAGCTCATGGGCGGGGGCTCCTCCAAGATAGGCGTAACCAAAACTTCGAAAATCTCCTCAAACCTCTCCCCTCCTCGGCCAGAGTAGAAGAGATGGACAACTAGTGTGCCATATCTAACTGGAACGAGCCCGCCCTCCCCCACCTCACCAAGAGGCGGAATACGCAGGTAGATGAACCGCGGTGTTTGACTAGAGAGGGTGTCGTTAAATCTGTATTCTGCCACAATCGGCTCCACTCTGTATCTCACGTGTAGTTCGTTGATGTAGCCGCTCAGCTGAATAAAGTCGTAGTGTCGGAGAGTCGCTCTTATTCCTAATGCGTCGGGAGGCACTTGTAGCCGTAAAGTAGAGTTTGGCCGTGCAAAAATTCTGGTGGGTCTCGCACCCTCTCTATCTGGCGCGAAGCCTGAAAGTGAAGAACCAACTATACTCGCCTCAATGACATCCTCTAAACCCGTGCCAGTTCTTATGGCTCCCACGGGTTTCAGGTCAACCCACCCGAGCGCCGACTCTTCAACACTCAGCACTTCAAGAGTAGCCCCGCCACTTCCTATTACAGCAAGAGTCATTGCTCCGATATCCTCACTCCTAAACCTCCAAACCTCCTCAGTCTCACCCGCATCAATTTGGAATGAATGAACATTCCCCTCGCGCGTAGTCAGAGTAACGAAAATGGCTGACCCGATCGACTTCAGGAAAAGCCTCTCTCCAACAACAAACCTATATCTCGCGCCCTCGAGGAAGGGTAAGAATCTCTCCCCACCGTATCCGATGAGAAGAACGCCCTCCTCCTGCGCCAAACTCATCGTAGGTGTCAGGAAAAAGAGGATTAAGGCTAAGGCGAGGACAGCTACTCTTTTTTCCTCCATCTCTCCAGCACTCCTGCACGAACCGTGGCCGCCAGAGTTAAGAAGGCGGCTACAATTAACCCTAATGCTACAGAGTCGGAGAACGCCAGGGAATAAAGAACGATAGACGCTACGGCTATGCTGGCAGACACGGCTGCATAGATAAAAGGCCCACTTTGTAGATGCCGCGTGACAGACCCCCGGGCTCGCCAAAGATAGATGATTAAAGCTATTGATGATAATGCGGTGAAGGCTGCAAACGACTGAGGAGGCTCAACCTTCTCCCAAGCCTGTCTATCTGTGAAGGCGCTTATGAGAGATAAGAATAACCCCCCACCACGGTCCTTAGACTCGTAAGCAATCACCCAAGTAAAATAAGCGCTGGTCAGACTTGCAATATAGCCTATCACTGAATTTTTTAGATTTGCACTCTTAGCTAACCCTATTACGGTTAGGAACGGTATGCTTATCAGGTATCCGCTTGCTAAGTCAATCAGGTATTGTGGTTTTTTCTCCAAAACTAGAATTCCTAAGCTGACTATGGCTGGGAGGTAAATCAGCGGAATAATCAGGAACTGGTATCTTAGGGGAAGATAGGTGGAGAGGAGCGAGATGAAGCCGAGTACTATGAATGGCGTCAACTGCAACTGGAGCATGAAATCAAAGCTTATGAGAAGTGGCGCAAGTAAGACCCCTATCAGCAGAGCTCTATCTAATAGCTGTGAGCCCATTCACCACCCCTCTTCATTGCCTCCCGGGCGATATCAACCTGATACCCTCTCCTAATTTCCACCAGAGCGCCACCTTCCGCCGCCTTCGAAAGCCACCTGTACTTGAGCATCCTATCCATCCTAAGAATCCGCTCGATAACTTCACCCACAGGAGGAACGTAGCTGGAAACTTCGGGAACGCAGACAAAGAATCTTGCGCCCACTCTTCTACATGCGTTCATCATTTCTTCAATTATGTCCATGTTGGCGGAGGGCGGATTTACGATAAAGACCACTATATTTGTGCCCTTAATCGTCTTTGAGAATACTTCGGCAATCTGCCCGTCGTCACGGCCCTCCACGGGAAAGATTCTCGCGATGTACAGTTCTAACAGCACGCGGGAGAAGACCCTCCTCGGTGAGATTTTCTCGTTCAGATTAAGGGCGGGGTTTAATAGCCAGAACTGAATTGTATTCCCCTCCTCTTCAGTGGTTTGACAAAGACGTCTCAACAGGGTTGAGATGTCTGTTAGAAGGGCTGCGCCTTCCCCCGCATTTATGGATGGTGAACAGTCCACGACCACATGTAACGCCACGTCACCTTTCTTAACGTATTTCTTCGCAACAATCTCATCCTCGGCGACTTGTTGGGCATACCTCATCCAGTGTATATCTCTCATCTTGTCTCCGAGCTCGTATGCCTTGACGCCTGAAAACTCATCGTCATAGCCAACAAGACTTCTCATACCGATTCCCATCGGCGGCCTAATCCATGCCGCTCGCAGCCTCGCATAAACAGTTCCAACCAGCTGCTCGCCTACTGGAACGATAATGTCAGACTCGACGCCAATGTTTCGTTCGACATAATAGAGTCTGAGGGGGTCGTGTATCCGTATTTTCGCTACCTTAAACCTAACAAAAGCGATGGGAGGATTTACTCGGAGCGTGTATCCTCCCTCGAGAGTCTGAGTGCCCCCGATTATTCCCTCGATCTCCAAATTGCCTTCAACCTTTTCTGTCCCGTAGGGAGGCTGATCGCTTATCTGGATGAAGAACCAGCCTTCGCCCTCGAATCTCGCTCGAAGCTTGACCCTCAAAAGTGTCTGGTCTCTTGTTCTTTGAGGCTCCACTGTCCGCTCGAGGATGAACCCGGTTGAGTCCAATTTTCCAAGTCTCCGTTGTGCCAGAAAAATGTATGCTGCATAAAAGGTTTGGAGGAAGAATGAGGCGAGGAAGAGGAAAGGCTGATAGAGGAGAGAGGATAAAAGTATGGTCCAGCCGGAGATGCCGATTAACAGAATCGCACCTTCTCTCGTTAGCATTATTTTGGTGCCTCCACCTTATCGAGCACTTTTTTTACAACCAGAACTGCTTCCTGCTCCCCCCGACCGACTGAGCTCATCTGGCCCCGCAATATTATCCTGTGATTTAGGGTGAGGGGTGTTACATACTTCACATCATCCGGAAGAACGTAGTCTCTACCGTTGATTGCTGCGTAAGCCTTCGCCGCATAGAGCAGAGCTGTTTCAGCCCGTGTGCTGGCTCCTATAATTAAGTCAGGTAGCCCACGCGACTGCCTCACTATATCGACGATATAGCCCAACAAATCGTGTTCGATATAGACATCTTTTACCGCATCAATCGCGTTAAACACTTGCTCCGTAGTCGCGACTGGTGAAACGTTTAGGTTCTCGCCTTGCATATTTTTGAGCTTCAGAATTTCAATCTCCTCCTCCCGTGAGGGATAACTCACGAGAACTCGCATAAGAAACCTATCAAGTTCTGCCTCCGGTAGAGGATAAGTCCCTTCAAGCTCTATGGGGTTTTGAGTCGCAACGACCATAAACGGTCTCGGAAGGCTATAGGTTTTACCCTCAACCGTGACTTGAAACTCCTGCATAGCCTCCAAAAGCGCAGACTGTGTCCTCGGAGCCCCCCGGTTAATCTCGTCGGCAAGAACGATGTTCGCGAAGATAGGCCCGGGGCGGAATAGGAACTCACTACTACGCCTATCGAAGATCATTCCGCCTATGATGTCGCTCGGAAGAAGGTCGTTTGTAAACTGAATCCTCTTGAAGGAGAGTGTCAGCGTGTTTGCAAAGGCTTTCGCGAGATATGTCTTCGCGAGGCCTGGTACGCCTTCAATTAGAACGTGACCTTGGACTAAAAGCGAAATGAGGAGGGCATCTATAGCAGTGTCCATTCCGACTATCGACTTGTGAATTTCCGCCCTAACTTTTTCAGCCAAGTCCTTAATCCAAGAGAACCTCGAACTCAAATAATCACCCATAACTAGTCACTAAGCGGCTTAGGAGCCGCCTGTAAAGCCATAGCGGCAGGACTCTAGAGATCGGGCCTCCCAGAAGGCCTCTCCAAATTTTGGCGCTCACCCCCCGCGACAGGCCGAGCATTCTTAAGGCATCGAGAAATGTCTCTACCGCGTGTCTCGGCTTCTCCTTCTTCACGCCTATAAGAAAATCCCTTATCTCCTCGATGTATTGCCGCGGAATAGACCCCCTATCTTCATGCGCCCTTCTCAAGAGAAGGGCCGGTAGAATTAAGGATGTAAGCATGAGGGCGAGTATCACTAGTGGGTCAAGTATAGATAGAATAGGAGTCGTCATGCTCCATAATGGTGTCATGTCAGCGATTGCTATAAATGTTTAACAGACCTTGACGTTGTTAAGTTTTTCTTAGCCTTTGGAGAAGGGGTATCTCTTTAATCTTTCTCTCACCGAGCAACTCCCAAGTTATGCCCTTAGGTCTCGGAATTTTTGTTTCTGTGAAAAAGATCTCCTTCTCGGTGGCGATGATGTCTATTGGGACGTCAAACTCCTCGACTGGAATTCTTTCTACGTTTTGTAGAGTGTGGACCGTAGTTATTATAGGCGTATCGTCTAATACTTTGCCAAACATTCTCAAAATCGCATACTCTATCTCTGAGTAGCCCTCTCCTTTCCCAACCCTCTCACCTCTGCGCGAAACAGCCACTGAGCCCGCAACTATCAAATCGACTCTGTCCAGACTCTCAGGCTCCACTTTATCTCCCAGTTCAAAAGCACCCCTAATGGTCGAGGCCTGCCTCATGAGGGGCTCATCTAACTCCATCGGATTAAGTATCAGGAATCCTTCGCGGATGCGCGGGGTCGGCATTATCAGCGTCTTGCCCTTTCGGAGACAAAGTTCTCTCACAGGTCTTTGCGGTGAGTCCGGATTAACCTTTACTACTCGCGCGTGTCTAAACGGTTCCAGGCGAAGAAGTAGGCTCGCGGCTACCTCGGCTCCCTCAAAATTTGGTATCCGACCCCAAATCGGGAATGGGGGCCGCGCGACGCCTTCCCGCATAAGCAATCTCCAAACATGTTCGCGTATCCTTTGCTTCTCCTCCCTCGGATTCAATTCACCTCAGCCGGTCTGAAAAGCTCTGATATCTCTTTGATGGATACGCGTCTCTCTATACCTAGAACTCTCTTTGCGTCCTCTAACATGGCTAGGCAGAATGGACATTCGGTCACTATAGTCTCAGCGCCTGTTTCAAGAAGCTCCTCCAGTCTGATGAGATTCTCGCGTCTAACCCTTTTGATGTCAAGCCAGTAGTTTCCGCCGCCCGCGCCACAGCAGAAGGTCTCCCTCCGTGTCCTCCTTGTCTCGTGGACTTCCAGCCCCTTTAGTATCAATCTCGGCTCTTCGACAAGACCATGCATGCGTGAGAAAATGCATGAGTCGTGAATGGTGAGTCGGCCTGTAGTGGCCAGTTTGATTTTCCCCTCTCTGGCGAGCTTTTGAAAGAGTGCTATGTGGCTGGTGACTTTGAACTTAGCGCCTAAGTCCTTATACTGTCTGGCCAGTGTATCATAGCAGTGGGGGCAGTGTGTTATTACATGTTTGACGCCCTTGGACTCCAGCAGTCTGATAACATCCTCGGCGAGCTCTTGGTATCTACCCTCCTCACCGAGCCTCCGGGCGGGGTCTCCGTTACACACTTCCTCACTACAAATTACGGCGAACTCGACTCCTGCCGAGACTAGAAGTGACACGACCTGTTTGACAATCTGCCTCGCCCTGGGGTCATAAACCCCCATACAGCCAACCCAGTAAACGGTCTCGACCAGTCTCGAGTTATTAATGCTCTTTGCTCCGAGCTGCTCGAGCTCCCTAAGTAATTTAACTCTCTCTTCACCCCTCATCCCGAATGGGTTTCGAGTTCTCGCGAGGCTTGAGAGAGTCTCGACTCCCCTTTTCGTGACTTTGCCTTGAATTGCGAGGGCCCTTCTCAACTCAATTATCAGCTCCATTGGGCTGATAAGGACTGGGCAGGCGTATTCGCATGCTCCGCAATTGGTGCAGGCGAATACTTCATCGAGTGTGAACGTTTTGGAGTCTAAGAGGTCCACCTCCATTTTCTCCCACCAAGCCCTCCTAAGCTTTTGCACGATTGAGCGAGGAGAGAGGGGCGTGCCAGCGATTAAGGCTGGGCAAACTTCGTCGCATCTTCCGCAGTCTGTGCATGCGTCGAGCTGAAGTATTTGGCGTGGCTTGAGGTCTGAGACGCGCCCAATCCCGACGGAGGGTAAGGGCGACTCTACGCTGAGCTGGCTCAGTATGAAAGGCGTCTCTATTTTTCCGGGCGCCTCTATAAGCCGGCGAGAGACAGCTACGTTTAAGCTGGAGGCGACTATGTGCAGGAGGTTTGTGAAGGGCAGGGCGGCTATACCTCCGAAAGAGGCTATCGCATGTATCCACCAAACCCCTCGATAAAAAATCTCCAAAGAAACCCTATCAAAATTCAGGTCAATCATCAGGGAAGCCAGTAATGCACCGACAGGAGAATAAATCCCCCACTCAGGGCTGCGCAAGTATATCCTTACTCCCTCAAGAATGAACCCTGTAAACCCGATGAATAGAAGGAGCAAAAGAAGAGAGGTGTATTCTCTCTTATAACTCAGACGTCCGGGGCGAAGGTATGTCCTTCTCAGCAAGGCGTAGAGTAGGCCTGCTATGAAGAGAATGCCGAAGGTGTCTAGCAGAAGCTCATAGAGTAGATAAAAGTCCCCGACGAGAAGGCGCGCTTGAAGAGGCCTCATGATGTCGTGGTCTATGAAGACGAGCGTTGTCCCTATTAAGAGGGTGAGGGCGCCGTAGGATATCAGGAGATGCATAACGCCCGCCTTCTTCTCCCGTAAAATTCGCCTCTGCGCCCAGCCGAACTCCAAAATAGACATCATGAAGCCTTTGGGGTTCTCAAGGAGAATCCGGAAAATGCTTTTCAAACCGTAGCTCGACAACCTAGCGTAGAGTCCATAAAGGAAGACAGCTGCGAAGGGCGCGAGAACGATGTATAATATAACATCAGCACCCTCAGGCATCAGCACGAAATTTTCCCTTGAAGGGGTTATGTTCATGACTCGGTTTCTGGGGAATTGAGTGGCGCAATAAGATATTAAATTAATTTATGTTGAAATGCTTGTCGATGGGGGGGTTGCAGGCTTATAGTGTAGTTATCTGCCCGCGATGTGGCGAATATAGAGTAGTGAAGAGACAGAAGACGTTCAAGTGCTTCAAATGCGGCTCGACAATTGCAATCCAGTCCAGTCGTATTGTCGCATCAGTTAACTCTGCAGATGAGGCGAGGAGGGTGATTGCCCAACTAAAGATGCGTAGGTCTGCTGAAGTGAAAGGCCGTTCAGGCTCTTGAATGAAGCTCAATGACGGTTTCAGGCTCGCCAGAATAGTTGTTGAACCTTGATGGGCTGAAATCTTCTAAGTAAGGGGGAGCATTTCCGCTCGCGATATACCCAACCACGTCTTGGCTCAAAGCTGGGCCCCTCATGAGACCATAACCGTCAAGTGCGTCGACGATGAAGAGGTCCTCGTATCCCGGAATTCTCCCAACTATTGGTCTGCCGTCTGGTGATGAGCTACAGACGCCTGCCCATCCTCCAGCCAAAAAATATCGCTCTGGCTGTTTCAACCTGTCGAAGAGCTTCTGGGATATTTCGTCGGCGAATTCCTTAGAGGGGTGGAGGGGGCATTCCGAGGGCGAATGAAGCTTAAGAGCGTAGCCGTTGCCAACAATCACAGAATTTCTTCCAAACCTCCTCATATAGACGTGGCTCTCCTCAAGGAAAAGCGGGACGCTGGGCAAATCCTGGACGGTGTTGAGCGATAAGACTTGGCACGCATATATCAATACAGGCACTCTCCAGACTCCACTTTTATCTAAAAGGTCCTTGTTCCAAGCCCCAGTAGCGAATAAGGCATAGTCGTATGAGATTCTCTCTCTGCCTCCATCCACGAATAACTTTTTATTTTTTACATCTATGCCGGTGACCTCCGACCACTCATAGATGCTGACATTAAGCTCTTCTAGCCTTTCCCTCAGGGATTTGAAGAGGGCAGCCACATCCAATACGATATCTTCAGGTGTAAGGACTCCGACCTCGTAGTCCCTGATCCTTATCCAGTCAATCCAATCCTTTAATTCTCCGCAGCTCAAGACCTTGTATCTGACTCCTGCGTTACTTAGAAGCTCAGTCGAATAACGCGAGATCCAGGAGGGCTCTATCGAAAGGAATCCAGACTCGACTACAGATTCTCCGGCCAACTTCCTATAAATCTCCTGACTTCTTTTAGAGAGCTCTATGTCAATAGGAATCACAAGCTGAGTCGTATGTATTCCTGCACATTTACCGCTAGCCCCGTTGCCAAGGTGTCCCGCCTCAACAACCGTAACCTTCAGTCCCCTCTCCGCGGCAAGAAATGCCGCGAACGCGCCTACCACACCACCACCCACAATAGCAAGCTCCGACCTCTTCATTCCATTTCTAATAATATCGAGATGTTTTTTAATAAACTTCCCATTTTATAAAAGAAATTATATTATGGAAAATTAATTATTAGTTTTAAGTCCAGCTTTAATATTATTCAAGCCGTTAAATAATTACAAAGGTAATTACAATATATTTCTCTAATCTATTTGATATTTCGTCTGTCTAAATGACCATGTAGTGTTTTTAACCCATAGCTCTTGGATGATGAGGTTTTATATCGCCTATCGATTTCTCAGTTAAGCCGCCATCTTTAAGGCTTCCGCCCAAGTTTTTCCAGATATTTGCCTAAGAGGAGAAGGAACTTTTCCGCGACCTCGAGACTGTTTCTGCCTGTTATCATTATTATGGGCTCCTTACCCCAGTCTCCCCTGTGAAATATTATGTCGGTCACTTTGCCGGTTGCCTCGTATGCCCGCGCCACACCCCATCTAATGGTCATGCCCTCGACGGACTTGATTTCGGGAGGCTCTTGTGACCTGTCATAGGAGCTGATGGTGAAGCCGAGCTCCTCAGCTACATCCAGCAGGTCTTCGGAGAATTTCAAATTCATAGCCGCCCTCCTTGAATGGTCGTACTGAAGTATCGTTAATATCGCGTCGGCTACATGCCTTGAACCACCCATCCATGGATGTGTCGTTGCTTTCAACCTGTCAAAGACCCTGACAATTCTCCCCGGAACTGCTACCACATCCTCCCTGCCTGTAGCTCCTAATGGAGCCTCGCCTATGTTTATTCCGGACTCAGGGGCCAGATGCCCTCCATACTCGGCCTCCTCAATCATCCTAACCGCTTCACGGAGATTCTTTAACGCATCCAGCAGTCCAGCCTTTTTAACGATGGATGACATGGGATTGACAGGTCCTGAACCCTGACCGACTAGAAAGCCTCCTCTGATTGCTTCATACACGAAGTTTTGCGCCTCTTTGACAGCCTCGGGAATTTTGGCTCCCTTGGCGAGCTGCGTCGCTATGGCCGAAGCAAAAACGCATCCAGTCCCATGTGTGGCTCTTGTGTGAATTCTCGGGACTTCAAATCTATAGAACGACCCGTCAAAGTATAGTATGTCGATGACCCTATCTCCGTGTAGGTGGCCTCCCTTAACCACAACCGCAGGCACCCCAAACTCTCTTGAAAGCGTTTCAGCAACTTTTCGCTGGTCCTCCTCTCCTTCGATTCTTAGTCCGCTCAACACGGTCGCCTCGCTGGCGTTGGGGGTAATAACCGTAGCAAGTGGGAAGAGGCTCTTCTTCAACTCGTCCACCGCGGCTGGCTGGAGGAGTTGGGCACCGCTTTTCGCAACCATTACCGGGTCAACAACCTTTGGAGCCTCTATCTTACTGAGCTCTCGACTGACCACCTGTATTATGCCCGCTGTGTGGAGCATTCCTGTCTTGACAGCGTCGACGCCGATATCGTTTAAGCAGACTCGAATCTGCTCGGCAACAAATTCAGGGTCAAGGTCTACTATCTTAGTCACCTCTCTCGTGTTCTGGGATGTCAGAGAAGTTAGCGCTGACATTCCATGGCCGCCAAGAGCCGCTATCGTCTTAAGGTCGGCCTGAATCCCGGCCCCTCCACCCGAATCTGAGCCCGCTATAGTTAAGACGCGTGGGACCTTCGATATCACGAAACTACCCGCTCTAACCCATTCTTATAATTATGTCAGACACCTGTAAAAGGCTCTCCACGAACCGCCTCTCCCTCAGGGTGAGGCCTGAACCTTTATCTTCAGCGAGCCTAGAGCCAGAATACGCCGTGACTATCCATGCCCGACTCAAGGCCATGGCCGACGTGAGGGGGGCTGATTCTCCACCGTGAACGAATATGGTCGCGTCGTTTATCGCCAAGATGGGGGTCGGGTTCTTGACATACCGTTCTATTAACGGATTAAGTAGCATGCAGTTATCTCTGGCCAGTTTTTGAACCTCTTCAGCATCTCTACCGATTAGCCTAGGAGGTTTGATCTCCCAGCTAGTGAGATACCTTACGCCCTCAGGGACCTCACCAACCTCAATTATTTTCCCACCAACCCCCCAGGAGAGGCTAGGTGCCATGTCTATGATTGTAACCTCATTTGAATAACCCGCCTCTGCGAGAATCCATACCAACCTATGAAGGAGCCTAGTCTTCCCACTTCGACTCTCCCCAACGACAAGAATACGGTTACTGGAGAGGATGTTAGGGGCGAGCATTAATTCATTTGCCTTCAGTCCCGCCTAAATATCTGTGGCATTACTTTATGTAGGGCAATAAGGACAAGATATCCTGCGATAGCTCCTGGCACCGAGCTTGCGGCCCAGCCTGACCAAAAAATCAACAAGGCTAAGAAATATTCTCCACGAGCTAGAAGCGCCGAGAGGGAAGGTGATAGGGGGAAAAGATCTGGGAGGAAGGGGAAGAGAATCAGAAGAGATACGGTCCCGCCTAACAGGACAGTTCCTACCGGCTCTACGAAGGCGCAGAGAAAACGCGCCCTTGGGTCTCTGAACCTCCCAGTCAGCTTATAGAAGAGGCCCACCAGAATAACACCAGGTATCCCACCGGGATAAGCGAAGAGGGTCCCCAAGCCCAACCCAATCCGCAGCGAGCCGACAATGAGCGGGACAGCCAAACCCCAGAGGGGGCCGACCATGACACCCGCAAGAACGTTGCCGAAGTGCTGCATCGGCGCTGCACGGGTCCCGAGAAAAGGGAACCAGATGTAAAGAGAAGAGATAAGCGTAACAGCCGAGATAGCCATCACATATGTTATCTTACGGCTGCTCTTCAAGCCGCTTGAACACCGCCCGCTATCTTAAGCCCCAACTAACGCTTTTAAGAGGCTTCACTTTTATCAAAGCTACCTCCCCCTCATCCCATCGGTCCCTCCTAGCCCACGCAAATCTTTTAAAGAAAAGCTCCGAAATTTCCTTGAACTCTTCACCACTCAATAGAATTTCTGCCTCCCCTCTTATTAAGACAGCCCTGTTTGGCTTATAGGTGTCTACCAGAACCGTAACTCTTCTGTCTCTCTTGATGTTCCGTATTTTCATCGTTTCAAGGTCGGAGACGATGTAGAGGTATCCGTCTCTGAAGACGTAGCATACGGGGACGAGGTGGGGCGCCCCACTACTGTCTATGGTGGCTAATCTGCACAGTTCGTTTCTTTGTAGAAAGCGGGCCTCACTATCCCTAAACTTCAAGGTGCCTCTTTAACACTATCAAATGATGGATATAACCATTAGCCGTCTTGGAGAAGAATATTCATGCTTATATGAGTCTTTGGACGCTAGGTCTTTAGCTTGAGTCAAGCAGCTGCCGCCAAATCACCCTACAGAATCAGGAAAGACTTTCCTATATTCTCAAGAATTAGAGACTCTAAACCACTCGTATACCTCGATAACGCAGCTACTACGCAGAAGCCCCTTCAGGTGATTCAAGCGATAGCTGATTTTTATTCCATGGTGAACGCTAATGTCCACAGGGGGGTCTACAGCCTATCCATAGAGTCTACAGAGAAATATGAGCGTGTAAGAAGGCTCGTCGCCGGTTTTATAGATTCGGAAAGTTGGCGTGAAGTAATCTTCACAAGAAACGCGACAGAGGCAATAAACTTAGTCGCCTACGCGTATGCATTGCACAGAATAAAGAGGGGCGGAAAGATAGTTATCACGGAGATGGAGCATCACAGCAACATTGTCCCTTGGCAGCTTGTGGCTCAGATGAGGGGGCTCAAGATTGAAGCTTTACCAATCACGGAGGAGGGCTATTTGGACCTCAGCCAGCTTGACAGGATTCTCCGGGATGCGGACCTACTGGCCGTCGTCCACGCGTCGAACGTCTTGGGGACGATAAACCCTGTTAAACACCTCGTTGAGGCTGCTAAGTCGTGGGGTGCCGCCGTCTTGGTGGATGCCGCACAGAGCGTCCCCCACATGCCGGTGAGCTTTAGAGAACTGGGATGCGACTTCCTCGCCTTTTCTGGGCACAAGATGCTCGGCCCCATGGGGGTAGGATGTCTCGTTGCTAAGGAAGAGATGTTAGAGCCCATGGAGCCCTTTATGGGTGGCGGCGAGATGATTAGTGAAGTCACATTATCAGGCTCGCGGTGGAATGAGGTTCCGTGGAAGTTTGAGGCTGGGACGCCAAGTGTGGCGGACGTCGTCGGGCTAGGAGCTGCCGTGGAGTATCTTAACAGCCTTGGCCTCGAATGGGTGAGGAGGCATGAAGAGGAGCTGACCGAGGCCGCTCTTCAGGAACTGTCGGAGATTCCACAATCAAGAGTCATAGGGCCCGAGTCGGTGAAAGACCGCTGCGGCCTCATATCCTTCACCCTCGCAGACATCCACCCACACGACCTTGCCGAATACCTTGACAGGTACTTCAACATAGCAGTCCGCGCAGGGCATCACTGCGCCATGCCCCTACACAGCAGGCTGGGCTTAACGGCCACAACTAGGGCGAGCTTCTACATCTACAACACAAAAGAGGAGGTTCAACTCCTCGCAGATGCCCTAAGAAGCGCGCTCAAATACTTCAAGGCCTAAATATCTACAGTAAACATCGTCGTGGTGGAATTCATGTTAATCTCGGTTAGAAGCCAAAGTCTCCTGAAGTAAGAATTAAAGAAGTCGCTCTTCGCATCCTCACCCACCCCCACGATAACGTCATAAATTCCGAAAATCTCGTAGGCCTCCATCACATGCTCTATGCTCTGCAAAAACCTGTCCCAGAGTCTGGGAGCTGCTGGCCTACGGATTTTGATGAATGTGTAGGCGCACTTCTTCTTGGGTGTCGTCAGCTGTCTCTCGAAGTTCAGCCCCGCCGAGTTCACGATGAGTGTATTGGTGTCCACTACGCCGTTTTGGTATAGCGTGTCGAGGACAGAGTTTATCTGCTCTATTGTATTCACTTCCACCTTCGCTATGATGTCCGCCGTTCCGAAGATGAGATAGGCCTCCCTTACGAGCTGTATTCTCCTAGTGGCGTGTAGACATTCTATAAGCTCGCTCCTTTTCCCGACGGACCCGAGAATGAAGGCCTTCATGAGATATGAATCGCCCGCCCGGCTTTTAAGCGTTTCAATCACATATATGGCATGAGTCGATGTCAAGAACAGGCTCCAACGTCTTGTGAGCTAGGCAGAGAACTCGCTCCCGCCTAAGCCTCTCCAGACCCCTCTGGAAGAGTTCCCTCAACTCCATCTCATCCTCGCCACTCAGAACAGCGGCAGCAATCTCCTCTGCAACATCCCTCATCTGAGGGGTCTCGAGAAGCTCACGCATCTTCCCCCGCGACATCCTTAAGTAATTGCTAACCGTAGGCTGTGTAATCCCCAGCGCCTTCGCCACCTGCTTTTGCTGGAAACCATGCTCCCTAACCAGTATAGTTACAACCGCGGCCCTAAGGACGGGTAACAAGACCCTCGCCTCAACCTCGGAAGGCAGCAGCATTCTCCACTCTACCTTTTCCTGTTTCTAACACTCATAATCCAAGGCCATATATATGTATGCTGAACACAACAAACTCGCGAATTCCACCTTCCTCAAGTGGATTTGGTCGGAGAAGTCTTAAATAGCTTCAGAAGGGCCTGTGGTTGAAGAAAAAATGGCGACCACGTTGCAGGAAAAAATGGTAGCGGAGGAGAGGGGTAAGGAGAAGCTTGTGACCCGTACGAGGAGCATCTGCCCGGAGTGCTATCAGGTTCTCCCCGCAGATGTTTTAGAGATAGAGGGCAAGATCTACATAAAAAAGACGTGTCCCAAGCATGGCGAGTTCGACGAGCTTTACTTCGGCGATGCTGAGATGTATTATAGGTTTGCGGGCTGGCTTAAGGATGGGAAGGGGACTGGAAACCCCGATGTCGAGGCGGTGCGCAGCGTCTGTCCCTACAACTGCGGCCTCTGCAGCTCGCACTTAAGCCACACAGGCCTCGCCAATCTAGTTATAACCAATCGATGCGACCTACACTGCTGGTACTGCTTCTTCTACGCTGAAAAAGCCGGCTACATCTATGAACCTACTTTGGACCAGATAAGAGAGATGGCCCTCAACCTCAAGGCCGAGAGGCCGGTTCCGGGCAACAGCATCCAGATAACCGGTGGCGAGCCAACCCTTAGAGAAGACCTCCCTGAAATAATCAGAATTCTCAAGGAGGTGGGTGTCGACCACATTCAACTCAACACCAACGGAATAAGGCTCTCGAGAGACTTCGAATATTTCAAGAGAATAAAGGAGGCGGGGGTCAGCAACCTCTATATGAGCTTTGACGGCGTCACGCCGAGAACTAACCCCAAGAACCACTGGGAGGTGCCAGGGGCCCTCGAGAACGCTAGGAAACTAGGGGTGGGAATCGTCTTGGTGCCGACCGTAATTAAGAGCGTGAACGACCATGAGCTTGGCGACATTATCCGGTTCGGGTTCAGAAACATCGACGTCATAAGAGCGGTCAATTTCCAGCCAGTCTCGCTAACGGGGAGGATGCCGAAGAAGGAGAGGGAGAAATACAGGATTACCATTCCAGACTGTATCATCAGAATCGAGGAGCAGACTAATGGTGAAATTCCGCGCGACGCTTGGTTCCCAGTACCTGCCTGCACGCCTCTCACAGATTTCATAGAGGCTTTGACGAGGACACCCAAATATGAGCTGAGCATACACTTTGCATGCGGTGCCGGTACCTACGTCTTCAAGAACGGAGATAAGATGGTTCCGATAACCGAGTTCGTGGATGTGGAGGGCCTCATAAAGTATCTACAGGAGAAGGCTGAGGAGGTGGAGATGGGGAGGAGTAGGGTTTGGGTTGGTATGAAGGTCTTAACCAACATCTCGAAATATATCAGGAAGGAGAAGCAGCCTCCCGGAATGAATTTGTCACGAATGCTCTTCGACATAATAGTCAGGCACGACTACAAGAGCGTGGGCGACTGGCACAGAAGAAGCCTCTTCCTCGGCATGATGCACTTCATGGACCCCTACAACCACGACGAGGAGAGGCTACGCCGCTGCGACATACACTACCTCAACCCTGACGGGAGAATAGTGCCCTTCTGCAGCTTCAACGTCGTCCCTGCATGGTATAGAGACAGGATACAGGCAGTCTACGGAATCTCAATCGAGGAGTGGGAGAAGAGGACGGGGCGAAAATTGTCCGACGACTTCTACAAGCGTAAACTACCGGCAAAACCACAAGCTGCGCCAGCTGCCTCAACCAAAACTGCGGGCTTCGGGGGCATCCCAGTAATACAGTCAAGCACGAAACAATCCTGTGGCTGCGACTAACCTCCCACACATAAATTTTCCAAAATAAAACTTTAGCAGGTTAGATTCTTTCCTACCTGATTCTGAAGGGTCTGTCGCTCGCGTCTTCTCCGGTTTGTCCCAGGCTGTTTGTCACTACGACTTTTATCAGCCCGTTGGTAGTTGGGGTTGAAGGCACCCTCCACCTGTAATAGCCAGGGTTGCCGGATAAAGTCGCTATTAGGGACCAGCTTTCACCTCCATTCGGCGAGAAGTAAATCTGCGTACCCGTTATTTGGCCTCCGCCAGAGACAGACCAGCGAATAGTGTACAGTCTATTAGCTCTAAGTGTCTCTCCGCCATTAGGTTTAACCACCCTCACCCTGATTGGTTGAGGGGCTTGCTCAACTATTCTAAAGGTTGAATTGCTTGTATCAGAGACGGAAGGCTCGCTAACACTTTCCACCATGATTAGGGCGTCGTTGGTAGTGGGCCCCGTGACCGTCCACTGTTCGGAGCCGTCATTAGCAGTTTCGCTGAAGAGGACAGACCACGTCGAACCTCCGTCTCTGGAAATTTTAATCCTGACGTTTCCATATACTGCTTGAGAACTCCACTGAATCTGAACTGTGGAGCCTATCATTAAGGTCTCACCACCGTTGGGATAGACGACGTTAATTCGCGGGGAAACCTGCGGCTCGAAAGTCGTAAGGTCTCCCAACTCCCTCTCTATGTTGCCCATATTGCTGAAGACGAAATATTTCACACCGTTGATTTCACCCCCTCCCCACAGTATTCCATAAAGCTGAACGGTCCCGGACGATGAGTTGACTATCTTGAAAACCGGGGAGCCGCTATCTCCAGGGCTGGAGCTAGCTCGCACGAAGTCTTGACAGAGGAGGGCAAAGTTAGTCCCCCCAACATTAGTCAAAACACAAGTATTAGTAACCGTACCTTGTGTCCATCCGCTCGTTCTACCCACCTTATTCAAAGTCTCGCCAGTTATTGGATTCTCAACTTCGCCTACCACTGTCCACTCCCCGGCGATGTTTATTGAATTAAGCCCTGATGTTCTAGCGATTTTTCCGAGAGAAGAACTGGCGCTCGACAGATATCTTCCAAAGGCGGCGTCGCTATATCTGCAACTATATCCTGGAGGACAAGAGCCTCCTGTGAAGTGTGGCGGATCCAACTGCTCGTTGCCTATCTCGTAGCCTGAGAATACGTTTGGTTGGTAGTGAGTTATGCCGTCATACTCGAACCATATACCAGTGCAGTGGCTGTTCACCACGTATCCGCGTGTACCTGACCGCATAGCGTTGAAGCCTAAGGTACAGAGGTAGTTGCTGAATCCTATTTGAAGCCCACCCACAACTGGCCTTACGTAGTCTCTCAACGTGGCCAAAGGCCTCACCTCTCCTACTGCTATTTGGAAACCGTTTTCAGGGATGCCGCTTTCCGACAATAGCCGGGCTACTTCAGCCCTGTCCGAGAGGCTTCTAACACCGACAACCAGCACGTTATTTTTCTCATCTATGTCTATGAAGCTGATTAGGGATGAGATTCTCTGATTGCTCAGAATAGTCGACCGCCACGACCAAAGCTGTCTAAAATCGTAACTAACTCTTGCCACTCTATACATCCCGGCCGAGAAGGCTTCAGCCAATTCACCTCTTAAGCGTGAAAGCGTCGACGCCATGGCTGTCATCTGCTCTGCCGAGAACCCTGAGGGGGCCCCAGCTATAGCCACGGTGAGCTGTCCGTCCTCGTCTATGTAGACCCCCGCGAAGTTTGGAATCTCGTTGGTGGATATCTGTAGAAAGATTTCGTCAAGAGTCTGCGGCCGACTTTCACGGGATCCCGCGATGGGGGGGAGAATGAGGAGGAATAGAAGCAGAAATGCGAGGAGGGCCTTGAATGTTTTCATGGCCGGCTCTCAACATTTATCTTATTTAAGATTTTTCTCCTCCACTCGCTAAAGATTTAATCAACTGGTTAAGTCTGCTAAAAACCTCTCCGTAAGCCGGGGTGCTTAAGCGGTACAAATCTCAAACCAATGCTCAGTGCTATTCTCTGGACCGTGTAGTCATCCGTAACCACATAGACCTCGCCGTATTGGCGGGATAGGTCCAAGGCCGCCGCTAGCAGGCTTCGGTCTGTCTCGGACAGTTCAGCCTTCATCTTCTGACAAACATTCCCGATGGTGGCTGCTGCTTCTGGACTCGGTGTTAGTGTCTTAATGGCCTTCGTTTTGAGCATGGCTTCGAGCCGGGCGACTTGCAACTCGCCGTAGGTCACTTCTCTGACTGCCTCCTCTGTTGTGAAGAGGTTCTCACCCTCTCTGAAGCCCAACAGTAAGGCACTGGTATCCAGGACGTATGCCCTCTTAGATTCCGAGCCTCTTACGGATTCGCCTTTCACAGAGGGATACACCCGATGTCCTGACAAGCACGGTGCTAGAGCGAGATTTGGTGACCATTAGTTCTCCCCGTTGAAACTCGTGTCTCAACAGCCCATCTATGACTGCGCAGAAAGGGCCTCTTATTCCACGCATGACGACAATCCTTGAAGCGGAGAAGACTAGGGGACGGATGTTTGTGATAGGTGCAACCGGAGTTGCTATTATGAGCTCTAGTTCCTCATCGACGAGAGGGCCGCCCAAAGATGTGTTGTATCCTGTTGAGCCTACGGGAGTTGAGAATATCATCCCATCCGCAACTATGTTCCGGAGCTTAAGCCTCTCCACCTCCAAGTCAAACTCGACCAATTTCCCGACCGATGAGTTTGATACAAATGCCTCATTGATGGCGTCTGAAACCAGGTTGCCTTCTATGAATACATCCAGCCTCATTAACCGGTCGAGGCGATAATTTCCGGTGAGCAGTGATTTCACCGCGCGCTCCGCCTCGTCTGGTGTGGCATCAGCTAAGTAACCGCCTCTCCCAAAAGATATCGCTAGTACCGGGGTCTCAGGCTCCTCCAGCGCATGGATAGATGCTAACGTGGTGCCGTCTCCTCCCAGAACAATTAAAAAGTCGCAGCTTAAGGGGCCCTTGAGGCCCTCCGGGCCTACCTCGCGCAGCTCATACGGCCACCCGTAATCCTTAACAATTCTGCTGACCTCCTCCGCCTTCTTCTCCGCCTCTCTTTTATCCTTCCTATAGACTATCACAACATGCAACTCAATCACGCAACTTACCGACTAGGTGATAAAGCCATCGCCCCAAGTCCATCTGTCTGGTGGCGTCTCGGTTATGTTCCTAGGCTTGTACGGGGCGGGGCTCACTCGTCTGATAGCATTCCCGCTTTTCTCAAAAGGTTAGCCGCGCCTCTGTGCGTTAAGGGCGCGTGATGCAGTATTGTGTAGCGCTCCGGCCGGATTTCCTTGCATTCGAGGAGCGCCCTTATCGCGGTCTCTTTCGAGACTTGTATGTCGTTTATGCTGGTTGGCGCCCCTGCCTTGGCGAGATAATTTCTTATCTCCGCGCCAGTCAGCTCAACCCCTCGCGGGGGTAATATGTCGAACTCCTCATAGCGCATAGCCATCAGTACGGCGCCCATACCGACTTGCTCTCCGTGAAGACCTATACCCTCCCCAACCCCGTCTATGTAGTGTGAAAAAAGGTGCTCTGCTCCTGAACATGGCCTCGATGACCCTATGAGAGTCATAGCGAGTCCACATCGCACCGCCGCGGATGAAAGTAGGATAAAGTCGCCGCCGCCGTCCTCAATGAATCTCCTAATCTCGAGGAGCGCTGAGGCCACCAAGCCGAACGTGGCCCTACAAATGTGTTCATCCTTAACAATATGGCCGAGAAGCCAGTCCCTCAACGATGTCGACTTAGCAAGGATGTCTGCGCAACCAGACGCGATCAGCCTCTTCGGCGAATGCTTAATCAGTGGCTCTGTGATGGCCACTAAAATGGGTGGCGCTGTCATAAGGCTTGTTCTTTTGGACCCTAGAGAGATTGATGCGACCGGTGAAGCAACACCGTCGTGGGATATTGTCGTAGGTATTGAGATGAATGGGATGCCTAGCCTGTGAGCCGAGTATTTACACGCGTCAATTGCGTTGCCACCGCCCACGGCTACTGCAAGAGAGCAGGCCGAGGCAGCCCTCTCCACCTTAGACACGGTGGCGAGGTCGGCCCTTTCAACTTCAAGGACTACTGTGCGGCGCCCCCTCTTGTGAAAATGCTCTGCGACGCCTTCCCCAGCTATTAGACGCGTTTTTGGCCCGCTAACTATCAAGATATCTCCTGAAGGGATTTCGTCGTCTGGAATTGAGCTTAGGAGCTCATTAAGGGAGTCTCCAAACAGTATTCTACGGGTCGGAACCCTATGTGTCCTGCCGCAGGGACAATCGAATGTTACTCCAAGCTTTATCTCCGGGAAATCTATCTGTGAGACCGGCATGAGGCTAAGCCATCTAACTCTCCCCCCTTAAAAACAATAACCCGAAGCCAAGTCAAGCCATCCTCTATGCACATTGGGTTTAGGTTATGTAAACCTTTTAATTTCCAAAGACCCTTGATTACCATGTCTAGCGCCTCAAGAGGCTCTAAGAGGCTCTATCCAGCCGACTCCCTCTCCTCTCCCCGTTTCACAGGCCCCTACACATTTGCAAGGCTTCCACAAACCCGGGAGCTTGAGGGGGTAGATGCCCTGTTCATCGGCATCCCCTTTGACTGCGGCGTTGTGTTTAGGCCGGGTGCTAGGTTCGGGCCTGGGGCGGTGCGCCAGGCTTCCCTTCTCTTAAGGCTCTACAATCCGCGGCTTAAGGTGAGGCCGTTTGACGTTTTGAATGTCGCTGACTATAGCGACATAGAAGTTGTGCCCGGTAGCATAGACTTAACGTATCGGAAAATCTCCGATGCTTTGAAGACTATCGTCGAGGGTGGCGTAACGCCGGTCGTATGCGGGGGTGACCACTCTATCACGCTTCCAGTTTTGAGGGAGGTCTCCAAGAGGTTTGGGAGGCTCGCGCTAATTCATGTTGACGCTCATTTGGATACGGTTGATCAGCATTTCTCTCAGAAATACACCCATGGGACCGTTGTGAAGAGGGCGCTTGAAGAGAAGCTAATCGACCCACACCGCTCCGTGCATGTAGGAATTAGGGGGAGCCTCTTCTCCGAGGAGGAGCTTGAGGAGGCGAAGTCCCTAAGCTTCACGGTCTTAACTATGCAGGAAATAGAGGACCGCGGGCTGGACTCCGTCTGCGAGGAAATAAAAAAGAAGGCCGGTGACGGACCGGCCTACCTGACCTTCGACATCGATGTCTGCGACCCATCGTGCGCTCCTGGAACAGGAACACCCGAGGTTGGAGGCCTCACTTCACGGGAAGCGCTCAAACTGGTAGACAGTCTCGAAAGCCTCGACATAGTAGGCTTCGACCTCGTCGAAGTATCTCCGCCATATGACCACGGAGAAATAACAGCATTGTTAGCGGCTAACATTATTTACGAATTTCTATCTCTCACAGCACATAAGAGAATCTGCAGGAAGGAGAGACTTTCTTGAAAATTCTAGACCATATATTACCTCTGGGGTAAATGTCTCATGTGAGAGTTTCTAGGTTGGGAGCGAGGACTCCATCAACGCTCTGGACACGAGGTAAAAGGCTAAGCTTAATAGTCGCAGGGACCATTAGAAACACATGACCCAAATCGACATTCCAAAGGACGGATTAACAGACTTGGAAGTATACGAAGTCTTGACGAGGTCGAAGCGGATAGCGGTTGTGGGAATGTCGAGGGACCCTCAGAAACCCGCAAACTTTGTTCCCCGCTACCTTATCTCGAAAGGCTATATTGTATTGCCTGTCAATCCATCAGCTTCAGAGATTCTTGGTCTCAGGTCTTATCGGAGTCTATTGGAGCTCGATACTGTCGTGGATGTCGTTGATGTTTTTAGACCCTCTGAGGAGGTCCCTGCTGTGGCGGAGCAGGCTCTCAAAATTAGGCCGCGGGTCTTCTGGATGCAGGAAGGTATTTACAGCGAGTCCGCTGCTAGGCTCCTCGCGTCAAATGGAATCAAAGTCGTCTGGAACAGATGTATGATGAGAGAGCATATGAGGCTCTTGGGTCAAGGAAGTAGACAGCCGCGGCCTGCCGGCCCTATTCCCTGACGATTGTTTGGGACTGTTCTCTGAGGAAGTTTAAGAGATAGTGTGGCCCACCCACCCCTCTTCCCGTGGCTCCGCTAGCATTCCACCCGACGAAGGTCTGTGCCCCGGGCCAGGCCCCGGTGGTGGCTCCTCCACGCCGGTTGGCATAGCACACGCCGAATTGAATCCTCCTGAAGAACTCCTCGACCTCAGCTTCATCCTCAGAAAATATTCCAGCTGTTAAGCCGTATTCCGTGTCGTTGGCAAGCTTAATCGCCTCGTCCAAAGTCTTGAAGCCGCCTATCAAAAGAATTGGAAGGAATAGCTCATCCCTCCACAGACGATTGTCTGAGGGCAAGTCGGTGATTATCGTGGGTTGGACATAAAATCCTCGGTCGAATAGCCCGCCTGATAACACTTCTCCTCCATAAAGTATCCTCCCGCTCTTTTTTGCCTCCTCAACATGTGCTTTGAAGTTCTCCAGTGCCCGCTTATTGATTACAGGACCCATAAACGTCTCCTTTTCACGGGGGTCTCCAACTCTGAGCCTGCTAGTTTCAGTTATTAGCCTCTCTAGAAATCTTTCGAGGATAGATTCTTGAACATAGAGTCGAGAAGTCGCGGAGCATTTCTGCCCGCCGTAGCCGAAGGCGGCCCTTATCACGCCTGTGACGGCCTTCTCGATATCGGCTTTTGCTGTGACAATTGTGGGGTTTTTGCTTCCCATCTCTAAAACCATAGGCTTGGGGTAGGGCTGCTCAGTGTGGAACCTCTTGTAGAGCCTCATCCCCACGTCCTTGGACCCTGTGAAAGCTATCCCCGCAACCTTTGGATTACCTGCGACATCCTCGAAGACTTCACCAGACCCTGTGAGAAAGTTAATGGCGCCGGCAGGAACTCCTGCCTCCCTGAAAACAGAGTAAAGGAGCAGGCCGGATAGAGGAGCCTCACTAGTCGGCTTAAACACGACGGTGTTTCCCGTGAGTAAAGCCCCAAGAATCATGCCGTTCGCTAGCATGAACGGGAAGTTGAAAGGTGAGATTACCACCCAGACACCATAAGGCTTAGCGACCATCTTACAATGCTCACCAGGAGCACCCGGCCCCATTTTCTTCTCATAGCCGTTATTCTCCTCCATGACTCCTGCATAGTAGTTTAGGGCGTCGATGGCCTCCCACGCCTCCGCAATGGCCTCAAACCTGTTCTTACCGACTTCGAGACAGATGACAGCGGCTATCTCGAACTTCCTTTTATTGATGATCTCAGCAGCCCTGCGCATAATGGTT
This sequence comes from Candidatus Calditenuaceae archaeon, assembly GCA_025059595.1. Taxonomy (GTDB): domain Archaea; phylum Thermoproteota; class Nitrososphaeria_A; order Caldarchaeales; family Calditenuaceae; genus HRBIN02. The sequence goes on from JANXDI010000029.1 coordinate 44,523, forward strand.
GCTCTCTCGCGCCAACTTGTCTCGGACCATTCTTTGAAGGCTTCGTTAGCAAGGTCTATGGCCTTCACGACATGCCGCTTCTCCGCCTTTTGAAACCTCCCGATGAGTATTGAGACATCTATTGGGCTCCTGTCCTCAAACTCTCCAGCCTCGGACCAAACCTCCTCACCACCAATATACATTGGGTAACTCTTCCCAAGTCTTTTCTCCGTAACCTCTCTCAGCGCCTCTTCAAATGCAGGATGTATGCTTGGGTCGCTCATGAGAGTAACGTAAGTGATCTTGGCCCCTGTGGACATCAAGTTGAGAACGTTGACCTCTCGTAAAAAAGGGTTGCGGACCTCCGCGGAGTTCTTTCTGCCTCAACTAGCCTTATTAACCTCTTAAAGCTATTGATGTGCGATGGCTCCAATTAAGCTTGGAGTTATAGGTGCGGGAAGCGCAGTCTGGTCTATCCGTTTGGTTGGAGACCTCTGCGTCACAAAAGACTTATGGGGCTCAAAAATCGTCCTAATGGATATTGACAAGAAGCGGCTGGGCGTCGTTTACGAGCTCGCGAGAAGGTATGCGAAGGAGACCGGAGCGGATTATAAGTTTGAGCAGACGACGGAGAGAAGTGAGGCTCTGAAGGACGCTGACTTCGTGATTAATGCTGCTCTCGCCGGAGGTCATCACAACTATGAGATACAAAGGAAGGTCGCTGAGAAGCATGGGTATTACAGGGGCATCGACGCAGTAGACCACAACATGGTATCTGACTATCATGTTTTCGGGGGGTACAACCAGTTCAAACTCTTCACAGACATTCTCATGGATATGGAGAAGCTTTGCCCAGACGCTTGGCTCATCAACATCGCAAACCCACTCTTCGAGCTCTGCACCCTCGGTACACGAATCTCCAAGTTAAAGATCATCGGCCTCTGTCATGGTCACTTGCTATACAGAGAGCTCGCCTCTGCTTTGGGCTTAGATTATAGGCGCGTGACATTTGAGGCCCCTGGCCTCAACCATTGTATCTGGTTGACGGACTTTAGGTTTGATGGTCAAAACGCGTACCCTCTGATAGATGAGTGGATTGAGAAGTATTCGGGGGAGTATTGGAAGAACTGGGAGCCTGAGTTCTGGGACACTCAAATGTCTCCCGCCTCGGTGGACATGTATCTCCGCTACGGCCTCTTCCCCATCGGCGACACTACCAGAAGTGGAGGTTGGAAATACCATTACAACCTCGAGACTAAGAAGAAGTGGTACGGGCCCTTCGGTGGGTTCGACTCGGAGATTGGCTGGCAGAAGTATCTCTCCTACCTCCAGCAGCGGCTTGACAGGCTTTCGGAGATAGCGTCAGACCCGAAGATGTCGATTACCGAAGAAGTTCCGCCCGTCTTAAGCGATGAGTCTGTAGTCCCAGTGATAAACTCGATTCAAAACGACAAGGAGGCGATTTATCAGGTGAATGTCCCGAATAATGGCATAATTCCCGGAATCGCGCATGACGTTGTTGTAGAGGTTCCCGCTGTAGTATCAGCGAGGGGCGTGAGGCCGGTTCACGTGTCGCCACTATCGAAGAGGGTTATGGAGATGGTGATTAAGATTAGGGTGTATAGGATGGAGCTTGGGCTTGAAGCCTTCTTGACAGGGGATAAGGAGGTCCTTATTGAGGAGCTTTTGAGCGATCCGAGGACGAAGAGTCTCGAGCAGGCTGAGGCTGTTTTGAGGGACATCCTTAGTCTCGAATTCAATAAAGGCATGGCAGAGCATTACAAGCGTAAAGCAAAAGAGCTGGCTGTGTAGGCCTTTACCACTCCATAGGTTTGCGTGAAAGGACCTCCGCACCGACATGCACATTATCTATGTGTCTCGACAGCTCATGGGGCGACCTAAATCTCGCGCCACAGTAGGGGCATGACACACTTTCCCTCTCCACCTCGGGGAGAATGGCCACCTTTGTGGTTAAGCCACCCATAAGAGCCATGAGCGTTAAGATGCCGATGACTTTCTTACCCTCCACAACCACAAGCCTCCTAATATGATTCGAGGCCATGACTGTAATGGCCTCGCTAAGCTTAACTCGGGGGCTGATTGTTATTAGGGGTGAAGACATTATTTCCCCTATCTTGGTTGCGTTGGGGTCGCGACCCTCCGCCACAACCCTATAAAGGATATCTCTCTCCGTCACTATCCCTGTCGGCCGCCCCCCTCTCGCAACCAAGACGCTGGTATGCCCCCGAGACTTCATCTCCACAGCGACTTCCCTGACCGTGGCCTCCTCCTCAACCATGAGAAAATCCTTAATTACGTACTTTTCCACGGGCTCGTTTAACGCCTCCCAATCCCGCACAATAGATAGGTAGTCGAGCACCCATATCTATGTTACCCCATCAGTTAATTATTTTATAAAAGGGCTCCGTCGAGATGAGGTTGAGAGTCTGGCCTAAGCCCCGAGATGCGCCGCAGACTCGGCGGATAGGTAGCCGGGCTTGAGCTCGGATGACATATTTATTCACTTGCTCCACATCAGTTAAAATGGCTATGTTAAACATAGAGAAGATTACATCAGTCTTGCGGGGGATAGAGCAGCAGGTCGAGAGGGGAAACTACTTCCCCATTATCGGGCCCGTGAAGGGGGAGCTTCTCTACCTTGTCACACTCCTTATAAGGCCTAAACACGTCTTAGAGCTCGGAACAGGTTTAGGATACTCTGGGCTTCAGATTGCGCGGGCCCTCCGGTATGGAGCGAGGATTACCACAGTCGAGGAAGACGAGGCGATTGCTGAAATAGCAATCCAAAATTTCAGGAAGGCGGGCGTCGAGAGAATCATAAACGTCATCATGGAAGAGGCCGGGGAATTCATAGAAAGGGACCAATCACTTTACGACATGATTTTCATGGATGTCGAGAAGCATCGTTACCTTCAACTACTCGAGGGCTGTATAGCTAAGTTGAGGATTGGAGGAGTCTTAGTGGCTGACAATGTCCTGAGATCCGAATTGCGTTCTTTCCGCCAAGCCATTCTTAAACATCCCAAGCTGGTCTCATCAATTATACATCTTGAGGATGGAGTCTCAGTGAGCGTGAAGAAGGACTAAGAGTGATTCGGCGAGAACTGCGGAGAAGAGAAGGGCGAGATAGGGGCTTGTGAATTTAAAGAGTATCCAAGCGCTCCTCTGGTCTGGCTTTCTCAGGACCCTTAATGATAGTGCCACCATGATAGCGCCTAAAAGTGCCGCGACAGCCATGTAGGCTGGCCTGAAGAACTTCTCACTGAGGAAAGGCAGAATCAGGGAGGAGGTTACTAGAAGGAGGGAAGTCCCGGCTAAGACTCTCACAGCTGCCCTCTCGGGCAACACCGTCGGCAACATGGGAATTCCCGCCCTAATGTAATCTTCTCTGTAGCGGAGGGCGAGGCTCCAGATGTGGCTTGGTATCCAGAGGACTACTAAGAGGCCCAGCGTAAGGGCCGTGGCGTCTATTGTGCCGCTTGCTGCCGCGTATCCGACGAAGACTGGGGCTGCTCCTGCGGGACTTCCTAGGATGATGTTCCACGCAGTCCTTCGTTTAGTTAGGACAATATAGATTAAGACGTAATCGATTATTCCTAAAAGCATGGCTAGAAAGGCTGGTATGTTGAGTAGCAGAGCCGATATTATGAGTGAGAAGGCTATTAGTGTCAGGCCGAGTATGAGTGCTTTTTCCGGAGGCTTTATCAGGCCCATGGGGAGGGGTCGCCGCCTCGTCCTCTCCATCTTAGCGTCTATGTCTCTCTCGATGTAGTTTGCGAGACTCTCGGCGCCAGCAGAACCGCTAATCAACCCGACAACGGTTGTCAAGAGTGTCGTGGGCTCTAGGGGCTGGCTAGAGCCGGCTAGGAAACCCGCAACTCCAACAAATACGAGGAGCCACCACACTCTTGGCTTAGTCAGCTTGAAGTATACTTGAATCGCGTTGGTAATCGTCGATGTTTCCAAGACTTTTACACCTAAGCGATTCATCAGGCTAACCACTATTTATTCCGTCTCGGCCAACTTAGCCGCGCCCGTCTACTCATTAATGTTATAACGAGGCGCGCGGAGGTTAAATTCTGTTGAAAGAGGCGGTAAGGCTCTGGACCTCTTTCCTCTGCTACACGGTATCGACCTCGATGTCTGCTCCCCTGATAGGGCTGCAGGCTTATCGGCTTGGCGCCACATCGAGCGAGATTGGAATTGTTTACGGCCTTGCGGCCATGACAACTTTTCTGACTAGACTGCCACTCGCCTCTCTCCAGAGCAGGATTGGCTCAAGGCATCTAATCAGGGTCGGCGTGATAACCAACTCAGCCTCACTTTTGACCTACGCCCTATCACCCACGATTCACTACATGTATCTAGCTAGCTGTCTGCGTGGCGTCGGGTTTGCGAGTTTTCATCCTCCCGCACTTTCGGAGGCGGTTAGGCTTTCGAGGGATGGCCGTCAGCTGGGCTGGGTGATGACTTCTCCACCCATGGGAATGACTTTAGGACCAATTCTATCTTCATCACTTTTGGGTCTTCTAAGTGAAAGTCTCGACCAGGGACAGGCTTATGGTGTCGTCTTTCTTGTGGGCGCCTCTTTGTCTGGAATCGCATTTTTTGCACCGTCTGAGGGGGTTGATTCGGGAGATGGTGGGGAGTTCGATAGCGCGAGATTTTACGGGCTCTTCAGTAAAGAGTTTATGCTCTTGGTTTTCTCGAGGCTTATGGTTAGCTATGTTGTTGGAGCTGTGACCGCGGTTTTGCCAGTCTATCTCGTTGAGAGGAGGATTATGTCTGAGCCCGAGGTGCCCCTTCTCTTTGCCTGGGCATCAATTTTTAATGTCATGGGTCGCCCACTCTCATCATTTTTGAGGGCCCCGATTCGAGGCCTAATGGCGAGCTCAATACTCATAATCTTGATGGGGCTGCTGATTCTTAGGCCTAGTCTATTCGCTCTGTATGTTGGAATGTCCCTTTACGGCCTATCGCTTGGGCTCTTCATACCCTCCAGCCTCCTCATGGTCCAATCCATCAATCCTAACTCTTCTCTCACGTTAAGAATCGCCCTCATGACATTAGCAATAGATTTGGGCTCAGGTATCGGAAGCTCCTTCACAGGAATCCTGAGAGAGTATCTCGAGACCGAGGTGGCACTTGCCTGCTCAGCGATTCTGTGCGGAATCCTCTCTTTGGTCATGACTCAGCAAATTATCCGTAGGGAATACTAATCGCGTGGAGATGGGTCTGTGATTCCTGAGTCAAAGCTAAAAGCCGGAAATCTCCGACTACGATGTAGCCTTGGAGCCTGATGAGGCCGTCTACTTAGCTCGAATAGTTCTCGCCATCGCTGTGGGATACGTCTGTGGGACCTTTCCTGTAGAATGGCTTTACGGCCTCCTTCTGGGGATTGGTGTTTATGCTTCATCCATTCCGCTTGTGATGCTGCTTTATAGGGGTGGTAGATTCATTTCGAGGCGGGCGGCCGCGACAAGTGGGATAGGTGCCTACGCATTCACTTGGCTTATGATTTGGATTCTCGTCTACAACCTCTCAATCAGCTAGCTTCGCCCGTAACTTGCGACTGGTCCTCTGCCTTCAACCTATGAGGGGTCGGCAGCTTCTTTATGTTTCGTAGTATCAGCACCCAAACATCAAAGTAAGTATCGCCCCCGCTTAGGGAATGTTTCAAGTGGTTCTCAAGCTCTTCAAGCAACTCCTTGGCACGCCTCTCCGGTGGGACGTCTGAAAAGACGCGGTAAATCAGGGACTCGCGGTCATCTGCTTGATAAGAGTTGAGCAGGCCACGAAGCGCATGTAATGCGCGCTTCTCTTCAGGATTCTTAAACCTTTTATCCATTCTCTCCAAGCTCCTCTCTGCCTCAGCAAATTTACCCGAAAGCAGAGTGCTAATGAAGTTCAAAATACTCTTCTCCATGTGCGCGATACCTGTCAATCCTCCCTCACCTCGACTTCGCTTCAGCCTCCTCAGCGTCCTCAATACCGTTCTCAGTGATTTTTATGAGTACCTCTCCCTCCGGGAGATGAGGGCTTGAGACGAGCCTAGCTATTCTCACGTTCTTCCCGGCGGTTTTCCTCAAGAAAATTCTCATGTGACTTGTGTGGCCCACTATGTGTCCGCCTACCGGTGACACAGCGTTAAAAGAAAAGAACTCGTCCGGTCTCGCCATGACTTGATTGGTAACGACAGCGGCGAGGTTGAAGGCTCTGGCCAATCTGAGGAGCCTGTGCATGTGTTTATTCAGCTTCTGCTGACGTTCAGCCAACATCTCACGGCCTATATACTCACTTCTAAAGTGGGCCGTGAGAGAGTCAATGACAATTAGCTTTACGTTATGCTCCTTGACTATCCTGTCCGCCTTCTCTAGGAGCAGTATCTGGTGGTCTGAGTTATAGGCCTCGGCGTAAATTATCTTCTCGGCTACTTGGTCAAAGTCCAGTCCAAGATGCCTAGCCATCTGCTCAATCCGCTCAATCCTGAAAGTATTCTCTGTGTCGATGTAAAGCGCCGAACCGTCGAGACCTCCTCTCTCGAGTGGGAGCTGAACATTAACCGCTAGCTGGTGGCATAGCTGGCTCTTTCCCGAGCCGAACTCTCCAAAAAACTCGGTTATAGCTTGCGTCTCAATACCGCCTCCCAGAAGCGAGTCCAGGGCCCGGCTTCCTGTCGTGAGGTGCTTGACACTGCTCTTCAGTACCGCTAGCTCCTTGGCCGTCACCCAAGAAACCTCAATCGATTTCCTAGCCAACTCTATTAGCTCCATCGCCCTCTTATCTCCGATTCCAGCCGCCTCAAGCTCCGCCACCGTCGCCGTCGCAAGCGCCTCTATCGTCGAGTAACCTATTTCCTTAAGCCTCTCTACCGTGGCCGGCCCTACGCCGGGAAGCTCCGAGAGCTCGCTAAACTTCCTCTCAGTTTCCCTTGCCTTTTCCTTCTGCGGCATTTCCGCACTAAAGGACGCCTGACGATTATTAAACACTTTACGGTCGGGGGCACGGGTGTTATTAGGCGGCCTCTGAGTCGGGGGCTATTGTTCTCAGGCAGTTATCTGCTGCTATGACCCAGCGGAGGAAAGTGTTGAGGCCCGCTCTGAGGGCCACTAAGTCCTCAGCGAAAAATTCCAGAATTAGCTCATCGCCTTCGAATCGTGCAGACGCCCTGATTCTTCTCGACGGTAAAGACGATATCTCGGGCTGAATCGCCTTCAATATAGTCTCCGAATAGGGCGTATGGAGAGAGACCTTCAGGTTAACTTTGTGGCTCATAATTCCGCCCAACACTCGCTGTCTCCAGTTCAAGTGTGAGTGTTAAAAGATATATATGGGTGGCTGAGGAATTTAGGTTTCGGGTTGCCGCTAGCATATGTGTTAATCAATACAGAGATAGGTGCTGAGGAAGAGGTTTTGAAGCAGCTTAAGCAGATGCCGCCTGTTAAGGAGGCTTATTTGGTCTACGGTGTCTACGATATAGTGGCGAAGGTGGAGGCTGAGTCTATGGACAAGCTTAAGGAGACGGTCTCCTGGAACATTAGGAGGCTCGAAAAGGTCAGGTCAACTCTGACGATGCTCGTCATGTCTCAAGAATGAGACGATTCGCAGAGGCATGGCGAGATGCCTTCTAGCGGAGACACATACTTCGTAGATCCCCTCAGATATTCGCCTATCCACATCTACTTCAACAGCTTTCTGTTCAGGTCTCTTGACCCCGCACCTCTCACAGCGATAACCCTTACTCCGCCCCATGCTCTTCATTCTGCGGCCACAGAGATTGCAGGTTGGCGCGACCTTGACCGTCACTTTAGCTAGCCTCAAAATCGCCAACTTCTCGAGGTTAATTGCTGCTGCAGGGCCCTTCACTTTAAATCCACCGTAGGCCAAAACCTCATCACCGACCACTAATTGCTCGACTACTCTCCTAAAGCTACCTGTCGGCTCAAAGGCAGCCAACGTGACTTCGCCGGTGCCGTCGCTTATATTGACGAATACGTGCCCACCAGGCTTAACCGCAGGCTTAGAGACGACAATACCTCTCACGGCATAAGAGCCGTTTGGGAGCAAATCACATATTCGCGCAGGTAAGTAGTGGAGGTCTTCCGCTTGGTTTGTCTTGAAGACCTCGAAGAAATCCACCGGCTCTAAAAAGCGGACCATCTTAAGGCCCTCTTCGGCGTGTTGCGGCGTGATTGAGCGGACTCCAGCCAAGACTGGGCATGGTGTGTGAGGAGTTATCCTTACTTCTCTCTTTTCATAGTCATAGTTGTCGAAGGTGAATATCGCTAGACTCTTATCCATCTCGATTACGCTTTTCTCATCCACTCTTCTCTCGAGGCCCCACATGGCCGGAACCCTGTATGCTATCGCCTCGAAAGTCCTCAGCGAATCTGGGTCAGCGCCAGCGGCCGCCGCGGCACCGACGACACCACGCCCCTCCTTAATCACGAGGTATCGGATGCCAAGCTCCTCGCACCTCCGCCTCGCTTCAGCAGGGTCAATAATCTCTCTAAGCGCCCTCCAGTAGATGTCCCTAAGCCCCTCCGCCTGCCCCTTCCAGGCCAAGACAATTCCAGGGTCTGTGCCATCGGATTCGAGGTCTGCCCACCGCTCGACCGCTGATGAAACTATAGCAGCTATGCGACCCAGGTTAGCCGGCTCTGCATGTATGCTTACGCATAATGCGGCGTTCCCTCTTGTCTTGTAGGGGCAGTTGGGGTTGAGTCTGATGAGCCAAGGATAGTCTGCCCGCCTAAACCCGGCCCTCTCAAGCTCTTGAAGCGCTTTGACTGCCACGTAAGTCGTGCACATAGTCCTCTTCGAGTCTGTGTCGTCGATGCCTATCCGCAGAATGTCTTCCAACCCTATAGCAACCCTTAAGGCGTCGAGCCTATAACGGTATCTCTCTAGGGAGGGCTTGGCTTTGAGATATCGGGCGATGCTTGATGCCTTTGAGCCTTATGGCTGGGAGCCATCCACTGAACAGATTGCGGCTAGCTTGGGAATCAGGCCAGATAAGATATTGCGCATGGACCTTAACACCTCACCAGTTGCACCAATTGCCTCCCTTAGAGCAATCTCCAAAAAAGTCACAAAAATCAAAGTGAACCTCTATCCAGACACCAGCTATTCCGGCTTGAGGCGGGACATCTCCGACTACACTTCTCACGACGCCGACTCGATAATCCCCACCAACGGAGCAGACGAGGCCATAGATATCGTATCCAGAATCTTCTTGGAGAAGGGCGTGGAAGCCCTTGCCTCCGTACCCACATACAGTTATTTCAGAATAGCCTCGGAGCTTCAAGGAGCCAAATACATCGGGGTCCCACGGCTCGAAGGCTTTGAGGATAACATAGATGACCTCTTATCAAGCATTAACAGAAATACCGGCCTCGTACTCCTCTGTAGCCCCAACAACCCAACCGGCAACCTGACGCCTCTTAAGACTGTCGAGAATCTTTGCAGAGAGACGGAGTCGAGCATCGTCGTCGACGAGGCCTATTTCGAGTACTGCGGTGTGACAGCTCAACCACTCCTCGAAAAGTTCAGCAACCTAATAATCATAAGGACTCTTTCGAAGGCGTTTGGATTGGCCTCTGCGCGAATAGGCTACATTCTGGCGTGCGCGGAGACGGTCAGGCTGATTAACAAGGCGAGACCGCCTAACAGTTTAGGGGCCATAAACATAGAGCTGGCGAGGCACGCTCTTAGACACCGCGACTACATGAGGCGCGCCGTAAGGGACATAGTGAATGAGCGTGAGAGGTTGCGCGGCTACTTATCCCGCATGGAGGGATTAGAAGTTTATCCGTCCCATGCGAACTTCCTCCTCATCAGGTTCAAGAATCTCGACGCTAACAGGGTTTACGAAGAGCTTCTTAGGCGCGGAATTGTTGTGAGGAACCTTTCTCAGAATCCACTTACGAGAGGTTGCCTCAGGGTCACTTTAGGGCTCAAGAAGCAGAATGAAAGGTTGCTGACCGCGCTTAAATCTATTCTAGAATTCTTGGGGAGATAGCCGCTTATAGGCGTCGCGAAGCTCCGCCAAGAACCTCCTGTGCCATTTGGTGAAGCTAGCGGGATTCTCGGGATACTCACTATAAAGTCTGATGAGTCTGCGACTCTTCTCGGCGGCGATTCTGAGCCCTTTCGCGAGGCCAGGGTCCTCTCTCACTCTTCTTCTTAACTCACTGTCGAGGAGATATCTCTTCAGGCTTGTGAGAAGTGGGAAGCGAGGATGTTCTCGCCTTTTGATGCTCTCAACATCCTCCTGGGAAAGGAAGTATTTCATTCCAAAGCTGATTCGCTCATTCGAGAGGCCCTGAAGATAGCGTCTCAAAACCTCGAAGCTCGCCATCTGGTATCCCCGTCTCCGAACATACTCGACGTTATATTTCCAAAGCCCCGCCTCGCTTACGTCTCCGGCCTCTAACGCCTCAACGATGCATCTTCCTAAGATAACGCTTGCTTCCAAGGCAGGCCCTATTCCACCAGCGTCAATCGGCCTCGGCATCCACGCCGCATCTCCCACAATTGCAAAACCGTTCGCCACGAGACAGTCATTTTGGCGCCTCACAGGGACTTGCCAGATGTTGAAAATATTGTTTTCGTCTAGAGGTGATGTTGATGGCCGTGGATTTCTCACGACCCGATTCATGCCTAGGTACTTCTCTATAAGGTCTTGAATGTTCTCGTTGATGCCGAGTTTCGCATTTCTTTTGTGGAGGAGGCGCTTGAGAATTCCGAGACCTATGTTTGCCTTGTTCTCGCCCTTCGGGAAAACCCAGGAGTATCCTCCGGGGGCCAGAACTTGGTCGAGATGGATGATGCAGTAACGAGGGTCAAACCACGTCTCATCCTCTTCCCCTCTTTCAAATTCCACGATATATCTCCCAGTGCCTATTACGTCGTTCTCCTTATCAATCTCCCTCTCTATGTTGCTTTTGATTGGTAGGTTTGAGCGGAGTTTTGAAGCAGACCCAGATGCGTCAACAACCACTTTTGCGCGTATTTTCACATCTTCGCCTGTTGCGAGGTTCTTTCCACTAACCCCCGCGACAAAACCATCCTCCACCAGTACAGAGTGGACATCAACTCTATGAAGAACCTCGACACCCATCTTCACAAGATACTCAAGCTGACGCATGGCCCACACCCTCCTATTCAAAATGTATCCATCACCATCAAACAAGACCCTCGACTCGTGGTCGGGCGAATAAACCAGCACACCCTCGACCTGATGCTCAATCTCAGGATAGCCATATGAGATTCCGATGTTGTCACACGCGAAGTCCATGCTCTTTCTGCTGACCGCATCTCCACAGGACCAGCCTGTCTTAGTCTTTTTACCAAACTCTGATGATGGATTCCTGTCTATCAGTGTAACACTTAACCGCCCCCCGGAAAATCGGGCGACAGACATCGCGGTGTGAGTCCCCGCAACCCCTCCCCCTACCACTACTACGTCGCAGGCTTTGTTCATGCCTCATTAAGAAAGTGAGGCTTTATTTAAAAGGCTCTCAACGAAGCAACTTCTCAGTAGTGTTATATGTCCTTCAACCTGTTGGATATTATCCTTTCAGCCCGCCTGGCGTCAGTGCTATTCGTTACTCGAAAGAAGATATTCATCTTGGTGTCAAAAACTCTGAGTGCCTCGATATATATGTATAGAGCGTTCTTCACATGCTTCACTATATGAGCAATCTCCTCACTCCCAGAGGCATCGCAAGCCTCCAAGAAAGGCCCCTTCCTATATCCGGAGAATAGGTATTCAGCCCTCCCGTCCGCGTCCCTCGGAATAGCGGCGGAAAATTTTCTGAGTGTCTCGAGGATGAAGGTTGTGAATTCCCTCGTGAGAAGGGGCGCGTCGCAGGGGAATACTAAGAACCTGTCCGACTTAGAGAGGGGCATGTAGGATTTGAGCACGCCCCCTATGTCCGAGCTGCTTAAATGAATATTCGCCACATACTTTTCAGCGGTCTCAGAGTAATCAACCCTCCCAGCCTCATCAGGCACAGAGAGCACGAGCTCATCCACCTCATCAGGCAACGCGTCTAAAACATATTCAATCATAGGCCGGTCAAATAGCCGGTAGAGGCCTCTACGAACACCTCCAATCTCCTTAAAACCCGTGATGATAATGGCGGTGGAGGCCAATCTCTCGACAACAAATGACTAAGACTGATCTCTAATTAAGATTATTCCGGGACTAGCGGTGTAATTTTAGCGTATTTCGCATATAGTGCCTGGCCGGGGTTGCTACTAAAACTAAATACTCTCCGGGCGGGTTCTGCGACTTGATACATGTTGAAGAACCCGTTCAAAAGAGACTCTGGACATGGCAAAGGTATAGTGGCATCCGATAGCAGATACCTCGAAATAGTGACTGCCCTTAAGATTCAATCGGAGAAGCTGAATAGGACTGCTCAGAGGCTTATAGCTAGGGGGAAAGACCTCTTCGAGCAGTGTGTGAGGGCTCAACAGGAAGGCGATATGGGCAGGGCGACGATTTACGCCAACGAGATAGCGCAGCTGAGGAAGATGTCGAGGGTTGTTGTGAGGAGCCAGCTTTCACTGGAGAAGGTTATTCTAAGGCTCGAAACTGTAAAGGAGTTTGGTGATGTCATGCATGTCCTTGGTCCAGCGACCGCTATCATTAAGCACGTTCAATCCGACTTGGCTGGTGTTGTGCCTGAGGTAGCTGAAAATCTGCGATACGTCGACGAGATGCTCGAGGGTCTCATTATAGAGGCTGGGACTGTCACAGGCTCGATAACAAGTGTATCAGCGAGCGATGGCGAGGCTCAGAAGATACTCCAAGAGGCCGCCGAGGTCGCTGCACAGAGGATGAAGACCGCTTTCCCCGAGATACCCGAGTCGCTTAAGGTCAGCGAGACAGGAACAGCTACCAAAACAATATAAAAAGAGAACCGGGCCACATCACAGTTAATTGGAACAGTTTTTATCATCCCCCAACCCCTTCGCCTATAGATTTGTCTACTTTTTTTGTTGGTGAAGTCGCTTGACCTCTAAGTACGGAGTACCTGCTGTTAGTGCTCTGGTTCAGAAGGAGGGGAAAGTGCTGCTCGTGAAGCGTGGAAGAATGCCCGCACGCGGGCGCTGGTCTCTGCCTGGTGGTGCTGTCCGATGGGGTGAGCAGATGAGGGAAGCCGTAGTGAGGGAGGTGTTGGAGGAGACTGGGATAAAAATTGAACCCCGTGATATCTTAGACGTCGCAGAAATAATTCACGTTGAGGGTGGCGAGGTCCTTTATCATTACGTCATCGTATGCTTTGCGGGCGAGTATCTGGGAGGTTTTTTGAGGCCCGGAACGGATGCTGAGGATGCAAGGTGGGTGCGAGTAGACGATTTGAAGAATTATGACATCACGCCCACGGCTTGGAAGGTTATCGCATCGGCATTAGGGTTTAAGTGACGTAGAGGGGTGAAGCATCCCTTATAATTCGAGGCTCAACCTTTTTTAGTGTTGCGTAGCTATGAGTCAGCTTGAGAAGAGCCTGATGAGTAGCGCCTGAATAGAAACGTAAACCCTCCACGCCAGCCCTTCTCATCCTCCCTTCGACTTCGTCGCGGCCCAGCTCATCTAAGCTTCCCCAGTTCGAGCCATAAAGGAAACCCCACACCGAGGAGAAAGAGACGATGAATGTGGCGAGTTGTGAGACATTCGTGAAAACCGTTTCTAGCGTCTTCTTGATTGAGTGAAAGGCTAGAGGCGTGTGAGTGGGCGAAGTTGCATGCGTCGCCACTACTCCCTTCTCATTGAGCCTCGAAAACAAGAGCCTATAAAACTCAGAGGTGTACAAGAGATAGGAGGGCCCCTGCTCAAGAGGGTCCGTAACATCGATTATAAACACGTCGACCTTCCCGGTAAGCTCCTCCACCCATCTACGCCCATCCTCAAAAAATAATTTAAGCCTCGAATCTTGAAACGCTCCCGAAGATAGCTCGGGCAAATACTTTTGACAAAGTTCAACGACTTCTTTATCTAAATCAACCAAAAAGACCTCCTCGACAGTCTTCCACCTGAGAACCTCCCTCAAGGCTGCACCCTCACCCCCGCCGATTACAGCCACACGCCTCGGCTCACCATGTAGACACATCGCAGGGTGTACGAGAGTCTCGTGGTAAATGTGCTCGTCCAGCATGGATGATTGCATCTTACCGTCCAGAAGTAGGCAGAGGCCGAAGGGCCCTGTCTCCAAGATATCAATGCGCTGATATTTAGTCCGCCCCCCGTAAATCTTCTTAATTACTTTAAAGGACTCGACTACATCTTCAGATATCCACTCGGCATACCAGTAGCTCAGCTTATCCACCTCTCCGTTTCCCGGCTTGGACTTGAAGATTGACGCTCATGTTCAACGAGACGTTGAGGCCTCTAATGATTTCGATGGCGCCGACGCCGGTCGGCTTCAGCTTCTCAATTATCAGCCCATAAGCCTTCCATGGGTTAACATGTTCTCCGCATGTGAAAATGTCGAGAGAGGCGTAACCGAGCTCCGGCCACGTATGGATTGAGATGTGGCTCTCCTTAATCACGACTATCGCCGAAACTCCCCCTCCACCTCCAAACCTCTCGGAATACCTGCCCACCACCTCCGCGCCGCTGGAATGAGCGGCCTCAGTCAATACGTCTAAGATGAAGTTAGAATCCCGCAATATGTCGGAGTCGCACCCACATAATTCTACGACGAGATGCCTGCCGAGGCCCTTTGGATTAGGCAGAGGGTGTTCAGCCCGGCTCCCACCCCTCATTTCGACAAGATATGCAATGTCGCTTCGTGATATTAAGTTTTATTTGTGACGAGCAGCTAGAAGGGTAAGGAATTTATGGTGGGCGTCACTCTAGGTTTCAGAGCACTATGCCAGAGAAGAAGAGTGTTCAGCTTAAAGTGGCTGAGGCGAAGCAGAGGGACGTTGGACGTAGAATAGCGAGAATAGACAGTAATGCATACCGTGAATTAGGGCTAACAACAGGTGACGCCGTGGAGATAATCGGTAAAAAGACTACCGTCGCCCTCGTCTGGCCTCCATACAGAGAGGATGATGGTCAGATGCTTATTAGGATTGACAGCGAGATTAGAAGAAACGCGGGGGTAAACGTAGGAGAAGTAACCACAATTACGAAGGCTGAGCTTGTGCCGGCGAGTAAGGTTGTGATGGCCCCGTTCGAGAATCTCCCCTTCGTCGGAGACTTCGCTAGGATTGTTAGGGTTCAGCTATTAAACGCCCCTGTCGCTAGGGGTGATGTCGTCATAGTTCCTATTCTCGGAATGGGGGTCGAGCTTAAGGTCGTTCAAACGTTTCCGGGAAATATCGTGAAGATTACTGAGAACACGCTGATTGAGGTCAGCACTACTCCGGTGAAGAGGGGAGAGGAAGTGACGGGCGTCACTTATGAGGATATTGGCGGCCTTTCTGAGGAGTTACAGAGGATTAGGGAGATTGTTGAGTTGCCTTTAAAGCACCCGGAGCTCTTCCGACACCTCGGAATCGAGCCGCCTAAGGGCATAATACTCCACGGGCCCCCCGGAACTGGAAAGACCCTCATAGCGAAGGCGCTCGCGAACGAGACCGGCGCATCCTTCTTCACGATAAACGGCCCCGAGATTATGAGCAAGTTTTACGGCGAAAGCGAGGCAAGGTTGAGGGAGGTTTTCCAAGAGGCTGAGCAGCGTGCGCCCAGCATCATCTTCATAGACGAGCTAGATGCAATAGCGCCGAAGAGGAGTGAGGTGACCGGTGAAGTTGAGAGGCGCGTTGTCGCCCAGTTACTGACTCTTCTGGACGGCCTCAAGTCCCGAGGCCAAGTCGTGGTGATAGGGGCGACAAACAGGCTTGAGGCTGTGGACCCTGCTCTACGTAGGCCCGGCAGGTTTGACAGAGAGATTAGGGTTGGCGTTCCCGACAGGAACGGGCGTAAGGAGATTCTCCAAATACACACCAGGCGAATGCCGTTAGCTCCTGACGTTAATCTGGATGAGCTGGCCGACATAACTCACGGTTTCACCGGAGCTGACATAGCCGCCCTCTGCCGAGAGGCTGCTATGAACGCCCTCCGCAGATTCCTGCCGAAAATCGACATCGAGAAGGAAGTCATCCCAGCAGAGGTTCTCGAGCAGCTTAAAGTCTCGAGAGACGATTTCGCTGACGCTCTTACCTATGTGCAGCCCTCGGCCCTCCGGGAGGTCATCATGGAGATCCCGAACATTACTTGGAATATGGTTGGGGGGCTTGAAGATGTTAAGCAGCAGCTGAAAGAGGCTGTCGAATGGCCGATAAAATATCCTAATGTTTTCAAGAGGCTTGGGATTCGGCCCCCGAGGGGAATTCTCTTGTATGGGCCTCCTGGAGTCGGTAAGACGCTTCTTGCGAAGGCGGTCGCGACGGAGAGTCAGGCGAACTTCATAAGTGTTAAAGGGCCTGAGGTCTTGAGCAAATGGGTCGGAGAGTCCGAGAAGGCGGTGAGAGAGATTTTCCGGAGAGCTAGGGAGG
Source organism: Candidatus Calditenuaceae archaeon (assembly GCA_025059595.1). Classification (GTDB taxonomy): domain Archaea; phylum Thermoproteota; class Nitrososphaeria_A; order Caldarchaeales; family Calditenuaceae; genus HRBIN02. Next base: position 61,041 of record JANXDI010000029.1, read on the forward strand.
CTGCTCCCTGCATAATTTTCTTCGATGAGCTAGACTCAATCGCCCCTCGCAGGGGACTTCACACCGACTCAGGTGTTACCGACAGGCTCGTGAACCAGCTTCTGACAGAGATGGATGGAATGATGACGTTGAAAGAAGTTGTTGTAATCGGCGCGACGAACCGCCCCGACATCCTTGACCCAGCACTTCTAAGGCCGGGTCGGTTTGACAGGATAATTTATGTACCCCCACCAGACAGGGCCGCTAGGCTTGAGATACTTAAGATACATACACGTGACATGCCCCTATCATCCGATGTCGATTTGCATCAGCTGGCCGCGATAACCGAGGGGTACACTGGCGCGGACCTTGAAGCTGTCTGCCGGGAGGCAGCGCTAACGGCTGCTAGGGAGAACCTTGAGGCTGACAAGGTTGAGTGGAGGCACTTCAGTCAGGCTCTCCAGAAGGTAGGCCCAAGCATAACGGACGAGATTAGAGGTGAATATGAGAAGACGCTGAAGGAGTTCAAGAAGATGCTCGCCTACATCTCCTAACGCTGGTTTCGAGGTTAAATAGTGGACGGAGAGGGCGGTTTTGGATGGACTCGACTTCGACGTGGATAGGGGTAACGATGATTATTCTGGGGGTGGCGGGGATATTTCTCACATATTCCGGAATATCGCATACGTTTGAGATGGGAATGCAGGGTCTATCTGCCCTTATCCTGTTTTTAGGCATAATAATTTTTGCGGGTGGATTGGCTAGAGGCGGGTTCCCGAATGTTAAGCCAGTTCACATCGCGAGTATCGGCCTGGTTGTCTTTATAGGCACAGCCGGCCTCACAGTTTCGGCCGTGACTTACTCAGGCCCTTTCAAGCTTCTAAAAGTAGAGGAAGAGTTTCTAGAGTCTCCTATCAAGGTGTTCGTCGATATTATCCCAGGCTCGTGGGACCCTGCGCAGCCTGATAACTATGTCCCTAAGAACATCAGAGTCTTGGTCGGCGTGAACCACACGGTTGTCTGGATTAACAAGGAGGACATAGACGTTTCCCACACAGTCACCCACATCAACCGATTATTTGATTCAGGGCTCTTCGGCCCGGGCTTGAACTGGTCATATTCGTTCAGAGAGCCGGGACTCTACCAATACTTCTGCATTCCGCACCCTTGGATGAGAGGCTCTGTGGAGGTTGAGAGATTATCCAGTGAGGAGGTTCAGGAGATATTAGCCTCGCTAGGTTTAGGGACTGAGGAATGAGCCCAGAGCAGCCTATAGCGATTCTAGGTGGAACAGCTGGGCTGGGTAGGGCGCTTGCGATGAGGCTTGTAGCAGCTGGCCGTAGGGTTGTGATAGGCTCTCGAGTGAAGGAGAGGGCTGAGAAGGCTGCGGGCGATGTGAACAAGTTAGTAGGGGTGGAATTGGCTTCAGGTGATTTGAACGAGTCAGCCGCCTCGGTATGCGACATCGTCTTCTTCGCGGTCCCCTTCGCAGGACTTTATCAGCTCGCAAAAGCTTTGAAGAAGGTGTTGAAGTCTGGGGCGATAGCTGTCTCATGTGTCGTCCCCCTAGAATCTGATGTCGGTGGCACACCTGAGTATCTTGAACCCTCCAACGGCTCAGCAGCTGAGGCTCTACAGGCCACTTTGGGTAACGAAATCAAGGTCGTCTCCGCCCTGACGTATGTCTCAGCCCATGCGCTCGAAGACTTAAGCAACCCCGTTGACTGTGACATCGTCGTTTGTGGTGAAAGGGAAGCCTCCCAGAGAGTCATGGAGATCCTTTCATTGATAAGCGGAGTCAGGCCACTTTACGTTGGCGGTCTCAAATATTCGAGAATTACGGAAAGGTTGACAGTTTTACTAATTGGTCTTAACAGACAGTATAACTCCGACAGAGCGGGAATAAGATTTACATATATTTGAAAGAGGAGCATGTTATTGGCGGTGAAGGAGAATGAGCACGACGATCTTCCGAGCTTACGATATACGGGGGAGGTATCCTAACGACATAAACGAGGTGGTCGCTTACCGCGTTGGACTCTCTTTCGCAAGAATGCTGGGAGGTGATGGGAGAGTTCTCGTTGGGAGAGATGTGAGGCTGAGCGGGCCGAGACTTTCGGAGGCATTAGCTGGGGGATTGGAGGATGGTGGATTGGAGGTGAAGGACGCTGGGGTGGTGCCGACGCCGGTACTTTACTTAGGTGTGGTTGAGCTGGGCTATAATGGCGGAGTCCAAGTAACAGCGAGCCATAACCCTCCCGAGTGGAACGGCTTCAAACTTGTTATGGGTGATGGTGAAACAGTTTCGGAGTTAAAGGGAATGAGCCGCCTCAGGGAAATCTATGAGGAAACTAAAGCGAGTAGCCCGAGAAGAATCAAGGTGGACAAAGCAGACATAGTCACACATTATGTGGAGAGGGTCAAAGGGTTGGTGAAGCCAAAAAGGAGGGTTAGTATTTTAGTCGACTTCTCTAACGGGGCGGGATGCGTGGTCGGACCGAGACTTCTCAGGGAGATTGGCTGCGAGCTAACCGCCCTTAACGAGGAGCCTAATGGACGCTTTCCAGCCCATTCTCCTGAGCCAACACCGGAAACCCTCAAAGAGCTAGCTGAAGCTTTGAGGGAGAGCGGGGCTGAGTTCGGTGCTGGGCTGGATGGTGACGCGGACCGTTCAGTTTTTCTCGACGACAAGGGAAGGTTTCTCGAGGGAGACCTGTCTCTGGCGGTCTTCCTTCATGGGCTCGAGAGGAGAGGCAGGGTTGTCTATGACGTGAGCTGTAGCTCCGTAGTGGAGGATATCGCCCTGAGGCTCGGCTTTGAGCCTGTTCTCAGCAGGACCGGCCGCGCATTCATGTTGAGCAAAGTAAGAGAGGTATCAGCAATAATTGGAGGTGAAAAGAGCAACCACCTATACTTCTCGGAGCTGCACGGGTTTGACGACGGCATATACGCGGTGGCTAAGATGGTTGAACTGGTCTCCAAGCTTGATAGACCACTCTCAGATTTAGTTGATAGTTTCCCAAAATATTTCGCCTCGAGCATCAAGGCAGTTGAGGTCCCAGACGAGATTAAGCGAAAGGTTGTTGAGAGGGCTGGTCAGAGGCTGAGACCCGGGGCGACTAGACTTATTGAGATAGATGGAGTCAAGGCGTATTTAGAGGACGGCTGGATACTTATCAGGCCATCTAACACCATGCCACAAGTGAAATACACGGCTGAGTCTAAGACGCGTGAAGGCCTTGAAAAGCTTGTGCAGCTAGCTGAGAGGACGATATCTGAGGTGCTTCAAAAGGGTGCCTGACTTCGCGGCATTAAACGAGTTCTTTAGACAGCTTGAGGTCTTTGCCCTACAGACCGGTTACCCCGGCGTATTCTTACTCTCCCTTTTCGGGAGTGCGATACCTTTCCTTCCACTCCCCTACCTCTTCGTTGTAGTCATACTCTCGGGGATACTCGACCCCCTTACCCTCGGCTTGGTCTCTGGTCTCGGTGGAGCCATCGGGAAAATTACTTCATACTCTGTGGGGAGGCTAAGTTACAGGTTTCTCAGCTGGGAGAGGAGGAGGAAGATGGATGCTCTCAACAGGCTCATAACCAGGTATGGTGCAGTCGGCGTCTTCATTTTCGCGCTCACTCCTCTCCCAGACGACGTATACTACATACCCATCGGAATGACTCGATATTCGTTTTCAAGGTTCATGGTCTTCAGCGCGGCAGGAAAAGTCTTATTAGCCATAATAGTGGCGTACCTCGGCAAGGCTTACTTGGAAACTCTAGAATTTCTACTCAACGGCGGAGTGGCTGGTACAGTCGTCTCGATAGCCTTTCTCGCGGTTATCACGGCTGTGATGTTGAGGGTCGATTGGGAGCTTTTCGCAGCCTATTTTGAGAAGGAAGGAATCAAAGGAGTCTTAGCAAACCTTGCAGAGATACTTGCCCTGAAGCGTAATAAAGCTGGGCCACGAGGGTCGAGCCCGGAGTAACAGGGAGTCGCTCTGAATGAACCTTTTTGACCACGGTCTGTATTAGTCTGATCGTGCAGAGGAAGGAGGCTCCTTCTAGCAGGAGATATAAGAGCTATGAGATAGGGATAGTTGATGAGAATTCGTCCTATCTTGGAGTTGATAGACGTCTCCTGATGGAAAACGCCGGCGCAGCTGTTGCTAGGGTTGTAGCGGGTGAGCTGTCAGGTCTCAACTCCCTCAATATAGTTGTAGTCGCGGGGCCCGGGAATAACGGTGGTGACGGCTTCGTGGCTGCCCGGCATTTAGCAGGTCGCGTCAGGAGACTCTCTGTAATTTTACTCGCCCGGCCAGAGCATATCAGAACTCCAGAGGCCGACTCCAACTGGAAGGCTCTAAGTAGAATGAGAAGCGTAGAACTTCACATCGCCCCCACACTCAGCGACCTCCTCGCGGTAGAGGAAGTAATCAGGCAGGCGGACGTCATCATAGACGGAATCTTCGGAACAGGGATTAGAGGTGAGATCAGAGAACCGTTTTGCACCGCAATAAACATCATTAACGAATCTCGGGCGCGGATATTCTCCATCGATGTCCCATCCGGCCTAGACCCAGACACGGGCTCCTACATCCTCGCCGTGAAGCCGAGCGTCACGGTAACACTTCACGGAGCGAAGCCATTTCTAGACTTAGCCACCGGGATTGCCGGGAGAGTATATGTCGAGCCCATCGGTGCGCCTCCCGACGCAGAGACCGTGGCTGGACCTGGCGACCTCTACTACGCCAAATCGAGGTCTTTGAGAGCATCCCCCGCGTTTGTTACTGGAGGTGGTGAAGCCGCGGCGGGTGCTTTGGATGCGTTGAGATTGTTTGATGTCGAGCCTCGCCATATCGGCGGTCTCGAGGGGTTGGAGGTCAAGGTTGGGGAGACGCTGGTCTCTGATAAAGCTCTTAGGGGCGAGGCAGGCCGCATATCTCTCGTGAGAAGAGCTAGTGAACAGGGTGTAGAGGATGCCTTCAACCTCGCTAAAAGCTTAGGCCATCCCGTCTACATCGTGGGTGGCTGGGACTCAATCTCGGACGGCCGCCTCGTGAAGTCCAACTGGATTGAGCCTCCAATAGACTCTGAGTACGCTCGGGGGGTTGTCACGTCTCTTTCAGCTGTCTTCCTCGAGAGCGGAGCGGAGCCAATCTACGCTCTCGGTGCGGCGTGCTATGCGGCGCGGAGGCCCCTTAGAGAGGCTGGTCCATCTGATAAGCGGGACTATCTTGAGGCGTTGAGGAGGCTTCTCACTGGTAGCGACTAGACCGCTCTTAGCTTCGAGAGAATATTGAGGAGACCGTTAAACGACTCTACTGTCCCATCTTCCTTGTTGCCCCCAGGAGGAGTGTAGTGTGTCTCGAGGGAGAGGACGCCTCTGAAGCTCTGACCCAAGCTGCGGAGCTGCCCAAGATAATCTATAGCTCCGGAACCTATTGGCTTAAACTTAAAGGCACCATTCTCAACAACCGCGTCCTTCAGATGTACATGAACTATGGCGTCCCTCACCTGCTCATACCCCTCAGGATAGGGCTCTTCCCTCGCGAAAAACGCATTACCCGGGTCCCAGAGAACCTTGAGCCACCTACTATTTACCGCCTCAAGAAGTTTCCGTGTCTCCTTTCCCGTCCCGACCATGCAGCTATACTCGTTCTCTACGGCAAGGGTAATGCCCTCACTTGATGCTAGGTCTAAGGCTCGTGAAAGAATTTCAGTTATACGTTCAAGATTTTTAGCTAGCCCACCATGCCACCAGAAAGTAAAGACCCTAGTGAAATTCAGGTCTAATAGCTTCGTTATCTCAATCGCCCTCTCCAGAGTACTCAGACTCCAATCAATACCAGCCTCGTCATGGATGTAAACCTTGAAGGCGTAAGAATCTATGTTGGAGATTTGCAGTCCAAGCTTTGAGGCGAGACTCCGCAGCTCAAGAATCTCGGCGTCGCTGAGAAGGCAGACGTTCTTTCCTCGAACATCCCTTATCTCGATATGTGTCGCCCCGAGGCGCTTAGCTACCTTAAAGGCGTGCTCAGGGTTCTGTGAAATTTCGTCGGAGACTATGCCGATGTTCATATCAACCGCCTCAGATAGTCGCGATATATAGGTAGAATCACGTCTCCGCTCGGAAGTTCTCTATGCCAAAACCTCTCCCACTCAACCGAGACAAAACCATCATAACCAGAACTCTTAAGGTCAGACAATATCTCGTTCAGGGGAACTGTGCCTTCTCCTGGCGGGGTGAACACTCTCCTGCCACCTCTCACGATGAAATCCTTGATATGTACATGCGCAACTCTATCCGCCAAAAGATTGAATGCCTCTCCATGTGTCCAGCCGGCAAAGATGACATTTGCTGGGTCGTAGAGGAACTTCACTTCGCTACAGTTGGAGATTAAAGCTCGGATGTTGGGGAGCTCGGCTAAGACGTCATGAGTCTCTACAAGTACCTGGACTCCCCTCTTACCCGCCATCCTTTCAAGCTCCCTGTAACAATCAGCCAGCGCTTCCGCACTCAAAGACTCGCCTCCCCCGTAAACTCTCACACCAATGGCTCCCACATCCGCAGCCATCTCTATGACGGAGGACGCGAGGGCTAAAGCCTCTCTCCTCCCACTTGTTAGGTCAGAAAGCCTTAAATAACTCGATAAGACGGGAACGGGAATGTCAAATGACCTTAGGGTTTCGCGCACATCCCTCGGTATCGGGTGCTCGGGTTTCAGGTGAACGCCGTCGTCGGCGACTCTTAGCTCCACTCCATCAAATTTCATGTTCACGGCCCGCTGAAGCACTTCAGCTAATGTTAGCTCTGGATAAGCTAGGCTGGTGAAGCTCAGCTTCAAGGAATCTCTCCCCTTCCCCTGAGAGGAAGGCATACTCTCTCACCGCTCTCCGCACTCAAATAAATTGCCTTAATTAACTCGAGGCTCTTCACCCCCTCTTCACCGCTCACGAGGAACTCTTGACCGTCTCTTATTCGTGAAGCGAAGTCGTAGACTAGTGCTCGATGGAGCTCTCCAAACTTGATTTCACCGCCTACTAAGATTGGGCCGTCGCTGTCAGTCCAGATGCTTAGATTGTAGTCGCGTAGCTCGGCCTGCCCATTTGTGCCGAAAACCCTTATCGCTCTGTACTGCCTCGATGTTGGGCGCGTGTTTACTGTTGCGGAGATCGTGCCTAATGCCCCGCTCTTGAATTTGACGACCGCGGCGGCTGAGTCCTCAACCTCAATCGAGGGATGTGTGAAGTTTGAGATAAGTCCTGACAAACTTTGAACCTCGCCCCCAATCCAGAGCATGAGGTCCAACGTATGTATTGCCTGATTCATGAGGACGCCGCCGCCCTCAGTCTCCCAATACCCCCGCCAACTCCTCGCCACAGCATCGCTCCTATAGTATTCAGCCTCGCCCCTCCACCACTTCAGCTCCGCCTCTATGAGATAGACGCTACCCAAAGCTCCTCCAGTAGCCGCCTCCCTAAGCCGCCTCGCAGCCTCAAGATACCTCTCTTGAAAAACGACTCCTAGTTTGAGCCCAAGCCTTTTCGCAGTCTCGGAGATGAGCCGCGCTCCACTGAGAGTCGTGGCCATCGGCTTCTCAACAAGAACGTGCTTGCCATTCTGAAGACAGTAGAGCGTCATGGGCGCGTGAAGGTAGCTGGGGGTGGATATGAGGAGAGCCTCGACTTCGGGGTTACGAACAGCCTCGTCTATCGACGTATAGGCGGCCGCGCCAAACTGTCTACCAGCACTTTCAGCCCTCTCTCGAACTATGTCAACTACCGCGACCAACCGGCAATTATCAAGCAACGCTATATTCCTTGCATGAATCTGCCCTATAACGCCGAGGCCGACAACCGCAAAACCGACCTTATCCAACTCAATCTTCATGACTTTAACGAGGGTGATAAGGCTACCGCACCAGCTTCGGGCCCGGCGGGACTCGAACCCGCGACTTCCGGCTCCGGAGGCCGGCGCCCTATCCAAACTAGGCCACGGGCCCTCGTGCGACTATTGTTTATTTTCGTTTCTCAAGTAGTTAAGCAAAACGTCGGGATAGTCTGTGACTAGAGCGTCTGCACCAAGTTCAGCAAGTCTGAGGGCGTCGCCGACGTTGTTAACGGTCCAGACCGAGACTGACAGTAGCCTTCTGTGAGCGTGGCCTATTGTCTTTTCAGTCGCGTGGCCCATGTAAAGTGATAGGCCGTTAGCTGCGCAGCTAAAGACCTTTTGGATGGGCAGGTCGCCGCCAGCCTCATCATTGTCTTCAAGCCACCCTAAAGTCAGTATTCTGCCTACACGCGGCTCAACCAAGTAGGCGTTCTTGATAACCTCAGGGTAGAAACTGTCTATCACCACCCAGTTTAAGGCGTCGTATTCTTGGACGAGTCGCAGAACTGCACGCTCGACACCCACCTCCTTTACCTCGATGTGAAGGACCGCTCTCCCAACGGTTTCGGACAGAACTTCCTCAAGTCTTGGAACTGGCTCGCAACTAAATTCTTCTCCCTTCCAAGAGCCCGCGTCGAGCCTCATAATCTCCCCCCAAGTTAACTCTTTCACCTTCCCATGCCCGTTAGTTGTTCTATCAACTGTCTCATCGTGCATCAAAACCACTACCCCATCTTTTGTCATCCTCGCATCCACTTCGACGCCGTCAACTCCCAGCCTCAGGGCCTCCTTGACAGCCCGAATAGTGTTCTCGGGGAACCTCCCCGAAAAACCTCTATGCGCAATAATCAGAGGTTTACGGCTCATGGCGCTGCTTCTCGACCAATACCAGTTTTTAGGATTTCTTATAGTTAAGGTTCGCCTGATAAGCGAATATTTTGAAAATCAATTCACTTCGCCGGACCCCGAAGTCTTAGTCCAGTACGAGAAGCTCGGGCCTAGCGTTTATTCTCGGAGTGAGACTCATCTGGCCGAGGCCTCTTGAGACGTAAAGTACGGCTCCTCCCTTAAGAGTGAAGAGCCCACGTGTATACCTTGAATTCGAATATAGTGTGAGTCCAGACAGGACGAGACCGCCGTGCGTATGCCCCGCTAAAACTAGGGCCTCTCCATTGACACTATCTGCGGCGTGTGGGTCGTGAGAAACCACTATTCCATCAAAGGACACGGCGTCGTAAACTCTGCTCTCCCTCCAGTCATAGCCGAAGAGCCTACCTAGCGGAGTCTCAGCATGCTCGTTGAAAAGGACCTCAAAGCCACTCCTCTTTAAAGCGGAAACGGCTCTCGCAACATAGCCACTCCAATACTCGTGGTTCCCCATCACGGCTATCCCTCTCTTCGCCTCTAACTCCCGAAGCAAAAGATCAAGCCCATCAAAGTCTACGGTCTCCTCGTCCACCAAGTCACCTCCGAAAACCATGACATCGGGCTCCAGTTTCAGAACAGCGTAGAGTGCGGCCTCCACATGTGCTTCACCTCTTTTATGATAATGGAGGTCGGGTAGAAAAGCAAGCCTACCTCCAAGGCCCGCCTCAAGCTTCGTGACTTCGAGCTTATAATTAAAAGGAGCAGCTAGGGATGTTGTGATGGTTGTAGTCACTCCGAGGAGGCTTAACTCTATGAAGCCTCTTCTGGAAATCCTTCTCAAGTGCATTTTAGCCCTTAACTACTCCGAGCGGAACAAGCCTCGCAACTTTTGAGCTGATACCGACGTTATGCGCGACTTCAACCACGTCGTCCGGGTTCTTATAGGCTTCAGGCACCTCCTCAACGATTGTATCCATCGTGTCCCCCTTCACGTATATCCCCCTGCTCTCCAGGACACGAACAACTTGGTCTCCACGATACTGCCTCTTCGCACCCGCCCTACTCATCTGCCTCCCAGCACCATGAACCGTGCTCCCAAAACTCAGCTCTAGAGAGTTCGGCTGACCCCTCAAAACCCAGCTCGCCGTCCCCATGCTACCAGGGACAAACACAGGCTGCCCAAGGCCTCTATAAGTCGCGGGAATCATGTCAGAGTAGTAAGGAGTGTTGCCTGGGTAACTTCTGGTCGCGCCTTTTCTGTGGACGAAGACGTCTCGCGTCTCGCCATCGATTTTATGCCGCTCAAGTTTAACTATGTTGTGGCAGACGTCGTAAACTATTCTGAGGTCCATCTCTTCAGCCGGTCTCTTAAAGACGTGTTCGAAGCTCTGCCTGACCCAGTGGCTTATCGCCTGTCTGTTCGCGAATGCGAAGTTGACTGCGCATCCGAAGGCCTTTAAGTATTGCGTAGCTTCTGGGCTGCCGGTGGGTGTGCATGCCAGCTCCCTATCAGGAAGTCTTAGGTTATACTTTGAGACAGCTCTCTCCATTACCTTTAAGTAATCGCTGCATATCTGGTGACCATACCCCCTACTTCCGCAGTGTATCAGAACCGTAATCTGGTCCTCGCTGAAAATTCCCATAGCCTCAGCCGCCTGTGCGTCGAAAATTTTGTCGACCTTTTGAATCTCGAGGAAATGATTACCGCTTCCAAGAGTTCCTATCTGAGCCTCTCCCCGACTCTTCGCCTCCCTTGAAACGACAGATGGGTCTGGGTCTGGGATATCGCCCGTGCGGTATCGCGGAAACTTTCCCTCCTCCTCAATGTGCTTGTAGTCGTTGTGCCATCCTAGGCCGTATTTTTCCACGATATAACGCGCCCCTTCGACGGCTATTCTATCAAGGTCTGAATGAGTGACCACAAAGTCCCTTCTTCTCGAGCCTAACCCTGCAGGAACGTTCCTGAAAATAGTGTTCACGAGCTCGACAAGTTTCGGCCGCACATCCTTCTCGGTGAGGTTTGTCACCATGAGCCTGACTCCACAATTGATGTCGTAACCCACACCGCCAGGAGAAATCACCCCCTCCGTCGCGTCCATCGCGGCGACTCCACCTATCGGAAAGCCATAGCCCTCATGAGCATCCGGAAGAACGGCCACATGCTTGAGGACCCCTGGGAGGGTGGAGACATTAACTCCCTGAAGTAGGGTCCTGTCCGTCGTCATCTTTTGGAGCAGTTTCTCTGAGGCGTAAACATACACTGGAACCCTCATATCGCTCCGATACGTCTTCGGTATAAGCCAAATGTCTCGGCCGACCCTCTGAAGGGGAATCTGGGAGCTCATTTAGAATCCTGAACTAATTTGTGGATAGTTTTATTTAAGGTGCGACCTTTAGTCGGCTTGGTAGCGACTCAATTATATATTCTATATAGAAGATAATATCTTACGTCTATCCCCATAGACTATTTTCCCCCATAAGACCTCCAATCCCACATTTACTCCCCCTCTCACAATTCAAGGAGAATCCGTCTCGGTAAGCTTAGAGGGACAGTAAGCCCAGGCCTCATAAGCGGTGAGAAATCAGTCTTCTGCGGCCGGGCCGCGAGGATGTCTGGGGCTCGTGGTTCAAAGAGCGGGGTTTTGCTCGGTTCATCGGGGCCCCTTTTCATTAGGTGCCAATCGTGCCAAGCTCCTGACACACCACTTCAAACATGTGTAAACCGAATGCATGGCTTTACCTTGATTATGTTCTTACCATCAGCTCATTATCTAGCCATCCGGCCCGCACGTGCGATTAATTATAACTTTGTCAGCCCCACCTCCTCAGCAGCCACAACCCCTAAAGACCTAAGCTAACGGGTGCCCTGCCAGCCACGAGCCGGAAAGAATTTTTCAAGCATAAATATCGCCCAGAGCACTCTCAACCCCGTGGCAAAGATTCGGCCGCCGAAGAAGAGGAAGTTCGGTAAGGGTGTGGCTGTTTGTAAGAGGTGTGGGACGAGCGTTGGCGTTATCAGAAAGTATAAGCTCTATCTCTGTAGGCGTTGCATAAACGAGGTCGCGCCCATTTTGGGCTTTAAGGTTTACAGTTGAGGTAATGGAGGAGGCCTGATTCCCTCAAAAATGTACGATATCTCAAGCTCACCGACGCACCCCTCAACCGCTCTTTTAGCAACTTCGTGGCAAAGCTCCGCCCTCGCTTTAAGCTCCGTGACATAAGAAAGCAATTTCTCACTTTGGTCTCCTCCACTCAACCAGTTCTCAGAAATTAAAACCCCAAGAAGGGCGGAAGCTACTAAGTAATCACCAAGCCAGGGAGGCTTCACCATCCCGCTAAGGAATCCGGCATACAAGACAGGCGGCTCACCTAAGTAAACCCTCTCATGTAGATTGAATCTGGAGAGGGCGAGCGCGTTATTGTGCTCCGCCTCTCCCATCACCTCAACTCTCGTCTCTAACCCGCCATGAGTTACCAAGAGCTTAAGGAAAGGGCCTGAAAGGTCTAGAACAGACCCCTTTTCCACTGATGGCGCAGTAACAACTCTGACTTTCCCACCTGAGGCGACAGGGCAGTATGTATCGATAATAATTTGGGATGAGCCTCTCTTGGTTTCTCCTCTCCTCGACTTAATGACCCAGTCAATCCTGTCTCTTGAGGCTTTCCATCTAAACTCTCGGCACCAGAGCTCCACACAATTATCCCCGAGCGACAATAACCGCTCGGCGAGTCCTCTAACATCTCCTATACACGTCTTTGCAGCCGGATAAAACTTGCCTCTGAGGATGCTGGAAGTCTTAAAGAATACGTTATGGGCTTCGTGAAACTCATCCACCCCAAATTTCCGAACAAACTCGGCCCAGTCCGAAGTGAAGGGCAGATACAATATTTCCTCACAGACACGCATCGCCCTGGTCACCAAAAACGCTTTAAACCCTTTCATTCTCAGCCCCAGCCAAACAAGCACGCCGGAGAGGTCAGAGCCGTGAACAAGAGCGTCTATTTCCAAGGGTATTTCATCCCGTTAATCCGCTGACTCCGCCCTCACAACCCCAGATGGAATCTTGTCCACCCACTTGTTCAAGAATTCTTTCTCTCTCGCCCTATCGCGGAACTCGTCAGGAAGCATGATTGGTATCTCATCGATAATGGGATACCACCGTCCGCAGCTCTGACATGTCAAAATCCCGCTCAATATCTCCCACGAATAACACTCCCAACACCTAGTCTCGGGTAACTCGGCAACCATTCCCTCGTGGAATGAGCAGTAAAGCTCGCATCTTATCGTCTCCCCCACTTTATATCGTTGCTCCCTCTCGAGCACGGTTAACCTTAGGGGGAAGCTCCTGCACATGGGACAGGCCAAAATGTCCATCAGCCTGTACTTCAACTGTCACAACGTATAATTACATCCATATAAGAATATTTGCAGAGTTGAGAACTAAGATTCCGGGACTGGAAACCCTCCCTCCGATATTTCTCACAATAGCCCTTTGGCTCTTCATACTGAACCTCTCGGAAAGTTATGTCGAAATTCAGCCGGTCGCACCTGTGGTGGTGGTTGAGGAGCCTGTAGAGTCACCCGCAACCTCCCCTGCCCCTTACCTCAATACTTTAACTTTCATAAGCATCATCGCCGTCGCAGGTTTCACAGTCTTCCTCGTTTTCAGAAAATATCCCAATATAATCTCTCTTTTCGCGATTGGTGCGTTCTGGCTTGTCACGTTTCTGACGCTTCTAATTCATATTGGATACGTGGGTCAGCTAGTCTCGACTGTGCCTGTGAACTTGATTATACTTATTGTCCTCGCAGCCTCCGTGCTTATTACCTTCTTGGTGAGGAAAACATCGGGGGTTTTCGCCCTTATTGCAGCTTGTGTAACGGCTGCGGCGGGAGGCACCATCATCGGATACATGATTCCACTCTTTACATTCATCGCCCTCATTTCGTCACTCACTGTATTCGACCTCGTCATGGTTAAGAAGGGATATCTCTCACTTCTAAGCCGCGACCAGTATCGCGAAAGAATTCACCAGCTTAAGGGGCTGGTTGTGGAGGTTGGCGATATTAATCTCGGTTTGGGAGACCTGCTTTTTTACACGATTACGGTCACCACAACTTTCTTTAGGCTCGGCCTCTATCCCGCGATCGCGGCGAATCTCGCCATCATGGCGGGATATTTCCTGACACTACAGTTATTGAGGAGGTGGAGCACCGTGCCTGGGTTAACGATTCCTCTCGCATTGGCACTCGCCGCCTCGTTAATAGTGGATGCATTATTATCCTAACGGGCTGTGAAACTACATGTTCGTGTAAAATTTTCTAAAGCCTGCACGACCATTTTTTATATTGTGGCAAACCTCGGCCGGCCGTGAGCCACGATTCTCAAACTAGAAGGAGTTTCCTTGGAAGTGTGAATAAGGCTCTTTTGGGGGGACTGTTGCTGGGCGGCGTTGTCGGGTCGCTCGGGACTTACGCGGGGACTGGTGGCGGTGGGGTGACCACCGTTGAACGCGCGGTGACTGTGACGAGGCAGGTTGAGAGAAGGCTGAAGGCTGGTTACGTCTACATAGGTCCGGCGAAGGATTATGGATGGTCTTTTTCCCACGACCAAGGGAGGAGGTGGGCTGACAGAAACATTCGAGGCGTCGAGAGCGTCTACATAGAGGGTGTAGGGGATGCGGATGTCAAAGGAGCCATGAAGACCCTCATCGAGGTGGAGAATGTCGACTTTGTCGTCGGGACGAGTTTCGGCTACATGGACCCCATGGCCGAGCTAGCCTCAGAATATCCTGAGAAATACTTTTTACACATAAATGGCTTCAGGGCCGGCGCCTTGGGCAACGCTCCGGAAAACATGTCGGTAGGCGACATCAACACTTATCAGATATACTATCTTGAGGGTCTCGCGGCTGGAGCAGTCACGCAAACTGGTGCAGTTGGCGTCGTAGGCACCTTCAGAATCCCCGTGATTAATAGGCTTGTCAACGCATTTCTGCTGGGGGCGCGCTACGCATACAAGAAAAGGACGGGTAAAGAGATTAAGGCTCGGGTTGTGTGGCTAAACACCTGGTTCGACCCTGTTAAGGCGCGAGACGCCGTGATATCACTTGTCGACACCATAGACGCAGATGTAATAACTTCGACCGAGGACTCGCCTACGGGTTTGCAGGTTGTTGAGGAATACACGACGAAGAAGGGGCGGCGAACATGGGGCTTCAGCCACTACACCGACATGACCGCTTTCGGCCCTAACTCTCATTTGACCGGGCACATTGTTAATTGGGGTGTTCTATATCTGGAGTTTTATAAGATGATTTTGACCGGGAGTTGGCGCTCAGTCGATATCTGGGCAAGGCTAGGCGACTTTACACCGTCTAGGTGGGCCAAGCCGCCGGAGCAGAGCACGCTCGGCAAACCTGAGGGCCCTGTTTACATGGCGCCTCTGAATCCGGTCGTACCCGCTGAGTGGGAGCTTCTAATCAAGAGGAGGTATGAGGAGATGAAGGAGGGTGTCTTCGAGCCGATAAGCGGTGAGGGTAACATGGGTGAGCCCGTGCGCGACACTAACGGGGAGGTCAGAATTGACAGAGTAGAGCGGGCAAATAGGACGATGCTTATGAACATGGATTGGATTGTAGAATACGCCCTTGAGGCATGAGGGAAGAGGTTGACATTCACATCAGAAACGTCCTAACGCTGAATCCTGCCAACGGAGCTGTCCTCAAAGAAGTTGACATAACTGTGAAAGACGGGAAGATAAAAGAGGTCAGCCGAGGCATAAAAGTCGACGCCGCCGAAGTGATAGATGGAAGCGGTAAGATAGCTATTCCCGGGTTTGTTGACGCGCATACTCACGTCTTCCAGATTATGTTGAGGGGGGCTCTCTCCATGAAAGAACTGCAGGTTCATCCAATCTGGTTACGCGTTCTTATACCCTTTGAGGCTGAGCTGACGCGAGAGGAGGCTGAGATTAGTGCAGAGCTCGCTTGCCTAAACATGATAAGGAAAGGCATCGTGTCATTCGCAGAGGCTGGAGGCCCGTACCCCGATATTGAGGCCGAGGCTGCTCGGAGTGTGGGGCTGAGGGCGAGGGTGACCCACTCTACAATGGATGCAGGTCCAGAGAACTATGTGCGAACCGCCTCTATGAACCGAGAGCTTGTCAGAAAATACGCCTCCGGGCTAGTGAGAGGGTATTACTCAATTCGGCAGTTGATGACCTCGACGGACTTCCAGTTGGATGAGACCTTCAGATTTGCTCGCGAGGATGATGCGCTGGTCACGATGCATATTAACGAGGAGGTCTCGGAAATTCAGCATGCCCTGGCGAGGTGGGGGATGCGGCCCATCGAGTTTCTTCACTCAAAAGGCTACCTATGTAGCCGCCTGCTCGCGGCTCACTGTGCCTTTTTAAGCAGGTCAGAGATAGAAATCCTATCCAAATGCGGTGTCAACGTGGTCCACTGCCCCACGATAGCCATGCTCTACATGAACTTCCCTAGGATACCTGAGCTCCTCAGCAGAGGGGTCAATGTCGCGTTGGGAAGCGACGGGGGGAGCTACAGGCCTCTCGACATCTTCACAGAGATTAACATCATGGTGAGCGGCTTAACTGGCTACTATGGGGCGCCCTACCATGACCATAGTGTCCTAAGCCCCGTCACGGCCCTCAAAATGGCCACATTCAACGGCGCTAAGGCCTTGGGGGATGATGCGGGTGAAATAAGGGAGGGTGCCCTCGCAGACATCACAATCGTAGATGCCCGTAAACCGCACCTCACACCACTACACGACTCCTGGCTTCTACCCCTCTTTGCGACGGGCTCCGACGTGACCGACCTAATCGTCGATGGCAAGCTGATAATGCGGAAGGGAGAGGTGATGACGCTTGACGAGGATAGCGTTGTTTCAAGGGCTCGAGAAATTGCGCCGCAGATAAGAGAAAAGATAGTCAAGCTATTGAGGACAAGCCATTAGTCTCGGTTGGAGGCATCTAGTTTATCAGAAGAGCCCGCCCCATTAAGCGTGTGAAGATAGTCATAATAGGAGGGGGAGCGGCTGGGGCCTCAGCCGCTGCTCGAGCCAGAAGACTTGCTCCAGAGGCAGAAATAACCCTCATAGAGTCTTCAAGCATGATCACTCACGCCCCCTGCGGCATACCCTACGCAATAAGTGGAATCGTTCCATCCTACAAAATGCTCAAGACATATGACGTGTCGCGATTCACCTCTGAAAGGAGGATAAACGTCCTCACGCAGGCCACAGCACAGACAATCGATGTTGAAGACAGAACAGTTAAAGTAAGCGTGAATGGTAGGCTTGAGAAGCTCAAGTGGGACGCCCTCATCATCGCCACCGGAGCCAAACCGCTCATCCCTAAGCTGGAGGGAATCGAAGAGGTGTCACCCATAACGCTCAGACATCCGGAAGACGTGGCCTCTGTTAAGGCGAGGCTTGAGAAGGCGAGGAAAGTAGCGGTTGTGGGTGGTGGATATATTGGGGTGGAGGTTGCCGAGGCACTCGTCGAGCTCGGAAAGGAGACTATGCTCTTCGAGATGATGGACCGGCTGCTTCCAGCTTCGATTGATAGGGAGATTTCTGAGATTCTTGAGGCGGGGATGACGTCTGCGGGTGTTGACCTTCACTTGAGTGAGCCTGTCCGCTCCTTCGCAAGGAGGGAGGGAAAAGTCGTGCTAGCTACGGATAAGGACGAGTATGCGGTTGATGATGTCGTGCTGGGAATTGGAGTGAAGCCCAACGTAGAGTTAGCTGTAGAAGCCGGTGTCAAGCTCGGCGTAACAGGAGCAGTCTCAACAAACGAATACATGGAGACGAATGTAGAGGGGGTATTCGCGGCAGGCGACCTAGTTGAGAAATATCATCTCGTGCTACGGAGGAAGTCATGGATTCCACTCGCCCCGGCTGCCAACAAGGAAGGGCAGGTCGCAGGCGCGAACGCAGTCAAGCCCGGCTCTCTAAGGATGAGGGGCATAGTGGGCACATCCGTGACCAAGTTCAAAGAGTTATACGTGGCGAGAACCGGCCTCTCTCAAGTAGAGGCTGAGTCGAATGGCTTCAAAGTCGAGTCAACTCTGATCACGGCCCGCAGCAGGGCCGGCTACTACCCTAGAGGAAGAGATGTTACGGTGAAGATGGTCGTCGAGGAGAAGTCAGGTAGGATACTTGGCGTTCAGGCAGTTGGGTTGGACCCTGTCGTTGCGTCCTACGCGGACATCGCCGCATTAGCCGTGGAGAGGGGTCTGTCAATCGAAGATCTCTTCCTCAGCGATTTGGGCTACATGCCCGCCACCGCGCCGGTCTGGCACCCCCTAATCGTAGCGGCGAGAACACTCTCCAAAGGGCGCTTCTAAACAAGCCCGGGAGGGGATTCGAACCCCTGTAAAGCGGCTCTGCAGGCCGCCGCCTAGCCACTCGGCCACCCGGGCCCAAACAAAAAGAAAAAGCCACCAAGTTAAAGTTTTAACCCCGACCACACCAAGACCCCCCAACAGTTTATACCCTAGGCATCCGAGGAAAGAAATTGAGGCGGGGGTGGCCGAGCCAGGTCAAAGGCGGCGGGCTTAAGATCACGGAGATATGAGACCCGCTCCCGCAGGCCAGAAGAACCCTGGGCGGATGGGTTCGTGGGTTCGAATCCCACCCCCCGCAGCTCCAACAAAGCAGCACAGTTGGGCGGCCTTGAGAAGGACTTCACTTATTATTACAACCCACACTTCAGATCACTTCTGGTGATAAGATACCCCTATTTAGTCTTGGGCAGGCGTGTTGTTATAATCAGTTTTTTAAAATCTCGTTATATGGGTAGGTTGATACAAAATGCCTGAAGAGATTAAGAGGCGAGTTTTATTCGTATGTGTTGAGAATAGGTTTCGGAGCCAAGTCGCTGAGGCATACTTCAACAGATATGCCCCAGAGGGATGGGTTGCTGTTAGCGCGGGAATAAGGCCGTCTAACAGCGTCCACCCGAAAGCGGTTGAACTCATGCTAGAGGAGGGCATCGACATAAGCGCCAAGAAACCACGATATCTTACTAGGGAGCTCCAAGAAGAGGCCGATCTCGCGGTCATCGTTTGTAGCGGAGACGAGTGCCCAGTCGTCTTCGCCAAAAAAGTTCTGGTATGGGGCATCCCTGACCCCGCAGACAAGCCGTATGACGAGGCAAAGAAGTTAAGAGACGAGATCAAGACAAGGGTCCTGAACTTGATAAAGAGCCTCAAAGAAGGAGCAGGGAGTTGAGTCCACAGAACCCCTTATTCGCCCGCCTGATTGCGGTTAAACCTAAATCAGCTATCGGAGAAATCTAATACAAAAGCAGCAAAGCCCTTAAGCAGCACGAAAGAACGAGCGAATGTAAGCCTGAACTCGGTGAGTAAGGATGGGCGGGTTCTTCGACTCAACCCTGCTTAAGCACAAAATACACGTAAGGACGATACATGCTACTTCTTCAATAGCCCTCAGACTATTTTATTTGAAAAACTCTTGATGGGTTATCTATCAAGACTCTCTCTACAAAATCGCGGCCAAGCCCTCTCCCAAGCAATAATGGGATAAACTCCTTAACAAGGTATGAATATCCTCTAATGTTGCCGCCGCGAGGCTCTCCAACGTTATACCACCCCGAGTCTTGAGATAAAAGGAGCTGCCTCTCAAAGCCATGTTCACGCACAAATAACACCAACCTCAAGCTCCTCTCAACTGTCGCCTCACGAATACCATCATACGATACCCACGCTCCCTGCCGTAAAATCTCTAAATGCACGCCTAAATCATCGATAGCGTCACTATGCGCGACTATCAATTTGCTTAAATCCAATCCCTCACTATCAGCTATCCTCAATAATTCTAATGCCGCCACTCCGTGGGCCGTATGACAGACTATTGCCGCGCCAGTCGCAATACTACAACGTGCGGCTGCCTTCACAATTTTTTGCTGAATCGGGACGATATGTCCCGGGTTTACGGCAATTTTAATAAAGCCAGCCTTAATCGGAAACCTCACCTCAGAATTAAACCTCGCCCTCACTATCTCATCCTCCACCCCCTCCTCTATCTCACGAGCCCAGCACTCCATTAAGTCGTCCGCTGAATATTCAAAAGCATACCTTGGAAGATAAGGCTCCTTATACAACCCCGTGTTGGTGAGGATATGGATGCCTGAAGACCTTGATAAATCCGCGAGCAGTCGAGGGTCCCTGCCGATGAACGCTGGCGTGCAATCCACGAACCCTCTCACACCTAACTTATGGATCTCATTCAAGTAGGGAAGCATAGTGTCAAGGACTTCTTTGAGGTCGTAACGGTCTCGACTAACCTTGTCTGCTCCAATAAAATCGCAAATTATGTGCTCATGGGTTAGAGCCAGACCGAATTCTGCTGCTGAAATATCGCCGAGAACTGTTCTAATCTTGGGCATGAAGTGATTATCGTCAGCCGAAAATTTAAAAATTTGTTAGGGTTATATCTAAATCTCAGCTAACTGCATTTTGACGCAGGTCAGAGGCGAGGTCTTATAGTGTGGTGGGAGATGACTGAAGACTTGATGCATTCAGGTCACTTATCCAGCCAAACTTAAAGCGATAGATGAGGAAAGAAGCATTTACACATGTTGCGAAGTTAATGCTTGTGGGTGGAAAGTTTAAATCAGGAAGTAATCAATAATGGGCCGACCTAATGGCTTCAAGGACCATGCATACAGTACCGTTAATCTGCCTTGGTTTCACAACGGCGACTTCTTTACACTTCACAATCTTTGGGGCGGCTCTACCACTCATTGTCTCAGAGTTGAAACTCGATTATGGCTTCGTGGGATACCTAGTTGGGGCTTGGATTTTTGTCGCGGCCTTAGCGCCCCTCATGTTTGGAAGGGTATTGGACAAATTGAATCCTATTAATAACGTAAAACTAATCCTCGTGCTGGCGTCCTTCTCTTCCATTCTCATGGCATATTCACACGACCTAATCACGTTGAATGTTGCAAGAATAATCATAAGCTTCCTCTTCCCCTTTGTTTGGCCGATAAGCTCGAAGCTAGTCGCCCTATATACCAGTAGCCAAAGATACGGCTACTCAACCGCCGTATACAATGCAGGCTCCTTGATTGGGCTGGCGATGTCATACGTCCTAATGGCTCTCTCTAATTATGATTGGAGGCTAGCCTCCCTTATCGCAGGCCTCTCAAGTTTATTCTATATCCCGATTCTGCTCGCTGTCTGGAAATTCACGATTCAATATAGTCCGGAGATACGAGTAAGGGCATCCTGGAAAGTACAGACTGGCGAGACTGACGATCAGCAAGCCTTGTTTAAAGCATACATGAGGATGGCCATCCTCCTTGCTTTGGCGCACTTCTGCGCCATCTACACTTGGCACCTCCTACTTACGTGGCTTTCAACCTTCTTGGTCGGTGAGTTAAGCTTCAGCTACACAGACATCGCGGTCTACTTTTCCTCCATTACATTAATCTCATGCGTTCTGGAAATCTTTGCGGGCGTATATTCAGATAGGGTTAAGAGGCAGAGGGGGAGGCTGCTCATTCTTTTCCTTGGCTTGCTCCCGTCAGGCCTCCTTCTCTACCTATCTGTCGAATATATCGCGTCACCCACTACCGCGCTGCTGTTCATATCCCTGGCGACACTCGCGTGGAGAATCTCATCACCTTCATTCTGGTCAATAATTAACGACATCATTCCCGCGAACTATCTTGGTCGCGTCAGCTATATCTACGTCTCAGGGGCACCGCTTTCGGGCATAGCCTCATCCATAATAACAGGCAATATAATTTCAGCGACAGGTTCTGTGCGAATCGCAGTATTTATATCATCAATTTTCACTATACTTTCGCCAGTAATCTACTTTATCGCGGCAAGAATCGGTTACGGGCTGAAATCAAGAGTTCGGTTTGCTCCCACCGCGTTAGGACAACCTAAGCCTTTTAGTTAACGAGATGTGCTTAAAAAGCCAAAGTGTAGAGCAGGATATCGAAAAAGAAACAGTTGTTCAAGCGGGTTCTACGGTTTATGGGTGCTATTCTAAGGTGTTAGAACAGCTCTACCAACCAATTCTCCAGTCTTCAGCATGTTTAATGCCTCGTTGACCCTCTCGAGCGGGAACCTCTTAGTAACCAGCTTGACTTTGCCTTGTCTCGCCAGCTCCACCAAATCCGCCAGTTCAAGATAGTTTCCCACCAAGCTTCCCTCAACGGTCAGCTCGTTTGCTATCATGTCCTGAGACTTGACATTTATTACGCCGCCATATCCCACGACGACGACCTTTCCACCCTTCCGAAGAATTCTGATACACGTATCATGCGTGCTCTGAACACCCACGAGGTCCATGGCCACATTAACTCCCCGCCTTCCGGTAATCTCAAAAATCTGCCTGACAGGGTCCTCTCTCGCGTTTACCACGTAGTCCGCGCCAAGTTGCTCAGCAAGCCTAAGCTTACCCTCAACTACATCTATCGCTACTATGTAGGCGCTTGACATGAGCTTGAGCAGCTGAACAGCGATATGCCCGAGTCCACCAATGCCGACAACAGCGACGAAGGAGCCAGGATACAAGCCAATAGAGGCCTTCTTCACCGCCCTCATCACCGTCAAACCCGCATCCGCCATCGGAGCTATTTCAGCTAGGTCAAGCCCCTCAGCCTTTACGAGAGACCTAGCGGAGGTCAGCATGTACTCGGCAAATCCACCATCCCTTCCCATACCCACGAACTCAAGATTCTCACAATACATGTCCTCTCCTGCGCGGCACGCCCTGCAGACGCCGTCCGTCATCGCCGGATGTATGATTACGGGGTCTCCCCGCTTGAAGCCCTCAACTGCGTCCCCTACCTCTTCAACTATTCCCGCGTTCTCATGACCAAGTGTGCGGGGAAAAGAGACCTGCCACATGCCCTCAACAACGTGTAGGTCTGTATGACAGACCCCCGCACCCTTTACGCGCACTACAACGTGGTCGGGCTTAGTTATCCTCGGATAATCAACCTCCACGATTTTCAGCGGCTCATGATACCCAAATAGTCTGGCAGCCTTCATCATTATTAACCCGCATTTTTTAGCTAAATAAATTTTTACAAAAATGGTGAATTGAGTGTCCCTCGATCTACGTTACACTAGAAGGTGAGGATATTTTTCTCAAATCTATCGTTATGTCATTCTTGTCCCGATTCTATCTATACTGGAGAAGGATGCATAGTAAAAGGTCCGTTGGTCAACACATATATTGTCGTGTAGTGATAATCACGTTTCGACGATGTCGTCGAAATTAACACATGCAATAGCTTTGATGTGTCTAGGCTTTACTACTATGACGTCGCTTCAGTTCAGCGTTTTTGGAGCAGCCCTGCCTCTCATAGTCTCTGATCTCAACATAGGTTACGGTTTTATGGGTTTACTTATAGCAGCGTGGACGGTTGTCTCAGCCCTTACGCCACTCATCCTTGGAAGGTTGATCGACAGGCTTCCACCATTATGGATAATAGTGTTGGTCCTGCTAATCTCTACCCTTTCATCTATATTGACGGCATACTCCTACGACCTAACCGTCTTGAACTTAGCGAGAATTCTGTTGAGCCTGTCTTTCCCATTTGTCTGGCCAATAAGCTCTAGGCTCGTGGCAGCATATGTGAGCAGTCAGAGATACGGATATTCCACAGCCATCTTCAATACAGGCTCTATGATCGGCTTCGCTGCGTCTTATATCGTCATGGCTTTAGCCTATAATGACTGGAGATTCGCCATGGTGATGGCCGGCGTGGTTACCTTGGCATACATCCCAATAATTATCATTGCTTGGAGAGCATTTCTGGGGAGTGGACTCGATATTGGTCGCAATATTGAGCGCCAGACTGTCAGCGTGGAGGCTGGTCGACAAGAGGTTCCGCGAGGTGTCGTCGATCGAATCGGAATTCTTCTCTCACTCGCTCACTTTTGTGCTCTATACATGTGGGGAATACTCATCACTTGGCTCTCCACGTTTCTAGTCTACGAGTTGAGGTTAAGCTACAGTGAAATAGCGCAGTTTCTTTCTCTAGTCACGGTCGTCTCATCGATCCTTGAGGTTTCAGCAGGTATCTACTCTGACAGGATGGGCGGTTTGAAGGGCAGGGCGCTCATCCTCTTCCTGGGGCTAACGCCATCAGGTATCCTTCTCTTACTCGCAGTAGAGTTTGCCGCCTCCTCACCTACGGCATTGGTACTTGTCTCTCTAGCTGCTCTCGCCTGGAGAGTCTCTACTCCCTCTTTCTGGTCAATAATCAACGATGTCATTCCACCAAAATACTTAGGGAGAATAAGCTACATGTATGTCTCCGCGGCCCCGCTCTCAGGTATAGCGTCCTCCACAATAACCAGCGCTATAATAACCTTTACAAACTCGGTAAGGCTTGGAATGCTTATCTCCGCAGCAATCACGTCGGCATCGCCCATAATCTACTTTGTTGCCGCTCGGATAGGATATGAGCTTAAATCGAGAGAGCATGTCTAACCGCTTAATTTTTAACAGCATCATTGTCCGACTCGGCGTAAATGTTTTAGATTAGCTGAATGTGGTCGCCCTCCAGTTAGCGGCATTGGCTTCAATGACTCTAAATGCATTTTTATACGCGATTCTCTCTATGTCCTGTCTTGAGAGTCCCCTTCCCTCAAGCTCGCTCCAAAGGTTGCCAAGCTTTGTGATATCCTCCAACCCTCTCGGCTCCTCTACGTGGAGTAGGCCAAAAAAGTCTGTCCCTATAGCGACCAGCTCCACCCCGAAGTTTTCCACGATATACATGACGTGGTCGGCCACCCGTTTCACATCAGCAAGAGGTCCTATCGTAGGCTGAATCATTGTTATTCCAATTACACCTCCATTCTTTTTTAACGCATCAAGTTCCTCATCGTCAAGATTCCTCACATGGTGATGGACGGCCGAGGCGTTGGCATGACTTACAATCGCCGGAAGCTTTGAGACCTCGAGTGCCTCTATTGTGCTTTTTTTGCTTGCATGTGCCAAGTCAACGATTACGCCGAGCTCGTTACACCTCTCAATCAGCTCGACTCCATCACCTGTTAAGCCGTAATCCCGCTTCGACATGCATGTCGCCGCATACTTGTTATCGAAGTTCCAAGTCAGCTGTAGAGAGCGGACACCCAGCATGTAATAAAGCTCCACATCCTCAAAATCTTCTAAGGGCTCAGCCCCCTCAATAGCTATCAAAAACCAGATCTTATTCACCTCTTCTACTCTCCTCAAGTCTTCCTTGGTCAGCAAGACCGCTAAATCTCTCCTGTATCTTGAGACCAAGTTATAGTATGTTTTAATATGTTCAAGTGTTATCATGGTGGGGGAGCGTATCCTCATCGCGCCGACCTTTACTCCGTATCCGGAAACCTGCTGCTTAAGTCTTGATAAGTTTTGGGAAGGTATTATGTGGGCTATTGAAGAAAAAACGACCTTAACGTTTGCCCTCTTGAATTTTGGAATATCTCCGTGCCTCCCCTCCATGTCAAGGTCAAAGTCCTCTGGCCTGAACCTCAAGCCGTATCCGCCTAAAAAGTAGTAGAGGGAGATGTCCTCATGCAGGTCTATTATAGGTGAATTAAAATCTGAGCCACCGGTCACACGAATTCAGAATTGGGTCACTGTTTTAAACGTTTCATCCAACCTCTGAAAGGGTTGCGGCATGGGTCGAGGGGGTGTTGCCTTAATCTCTCCTCAATAGAGTTAAGATCTCATGTGCAAGCCTTCTGGAGTCTTCACGAGTTCTCATCAAAGTGTCAAGAACGAGGCAATCCTTCCCCTCGCTCCTTATTCTCTCCGCCAAATCTCGGTCCGACAGATCTACGACCATCACATCAATGATGTCCCGATAAAGTGTGTATACTCCGAAGGCGGATGGCTCTACACCCATTTTCTGCAACATTCTGTCCGCAGGCCCCTTCAAAGCTCTTCCACCGACTATGGGGCTTATCGCAATTTTAATCGCTTTACTCCTCCTCATCTCATCCCTGATGCCCCTCAGACCGAGGATGGGGCCGATGCTGACTATCGGATTGCTAGGCGCTATAGCAATTATGTCTGATTCGCGAATGGCGTCGAGTACTTCAGGTAGCGGCCGCGCCTTCTCTAGGCCTTCGAGGCGAATGCCTGTTATTTCGACGCGGTATCCATGTTTGACGAAGTATTCTTGGAACCTTAGGATTCCTTCCTCCGTCTCCACGAGCGTTCTAACAGGGTCATTTGACATGGGGAGGATTTCTGCCCTCACATTCAGAGCTTTCTTGATCACGTCTATGGCTTGGGAGAGCGGGTACCCATTTCTTATGAGGGCTGTTCTGACCAAGTTTATTGCGAGGTCTCTGTCGCCAATCTTAAACCAGTTTTCAACGCCAAGCTTGCCAAGCATCTCATTACAGTTGAATGTATCGTCCTTCACTCCCCAGCCTCTCTCCCAATCCCCGATGCCGGCTAAAGTGTAGATGACTGTGTCTATGTCGGGAGAGACATGAAGGCCATAGAACTCTTCGTCGTCAGCCGTGTTAACCACAACTACAACTTTCTCACCTTCTTGAATTTCATCTAAGACTCCTGCAGCGAACCTCGCACCCCCAACTCCGCCGGATAATATTGTTATGATAGAGGCTCACCCCACCTGTTTTTCCAGGCTATCTCGCTCAGGCTCTTCCTCGACTTGGGCCGTGTTCCGCCTGGGTATGCCACCTCTATCAACGCTTGAGGTTCAACTTCATCAGGAATGCTTAAGACTCTTCGGACAGCTTCTTGGGCGAAGAGGGGTCCGCAGCGCCAGCACGCCCCCAGCCCCTGCGCGTGGAGGGCGAGCAGCAGGTTCTCTATGAAAGCACCGATTGACTGAACCGCCATAATATACTCGCTCTTCATCCTCCTTTCATCCGGATAATGGTCCATGTCATCCATACATAAGCAAACAATTATTACGAGGGAGGCTCTCAAGGTCCTCCTCTTTGACTCTTCTATAATAACACTTATCTTCCAGTCGGGCAATCCGTCACTCTTCAGATCACGCGCCCACTCCTTCGCCATTTCTTCAAGAAGCCTCTCCAAAACCTCCCTACTGTTGATAATTATGACCCTCCAAGGCTGAGCGTTATGCGCGCTTGGAGCTGTAATCGCAGCCTCGAGAGCCCGCAGAATTTTCCCAAATTCAACCTCTCCAGGAGCCAGTAATTTGGAGGAGCTTCTAGATTCCATTAACCTGATGAAATTTTCCGCGTCGCAGCCCATACATCCAAAAGGCTTTGAAATATGAGATTTAACTGTTAATCTTTTCAGCTGAGGATTTAAGAATCAGCTCAGCAGTGACAATGTCTTCAACCGTGTTAACATTGACTCCCAGCTCCCAAAACGGGAGCACGACAAGTCGGGGGTCGGAGATTTCTAGAGGCCGGCCCGTTTTCCTCCGTATATATCTGAGGCCCGCCGGCTGATAGTCAACCCCTTCACGATTTATGAGCGACGGAATTTTAGATAACCCTTTGACGTTTTCATACATCAACACATACATCAAATAGCCTTCATTGTGGTTCTCAGATTGCTTCAAAGCTGCTTCTATGTGGTGAGGTTTGATGGTTGGTATGTCACATGAAACTATGAGGTAGTCCCCCTGGGGTTGATACCTCAAATACTCTAAGAGATCGTCCAAGAAGCTTGACCCGGAGCCCACAAATGGCTCGAATCCTAACTCTATGAGGTATTTAGTGGTGGCGGGGGTGTTTTGGCTCGACACGAAATCAACTTTCTCTATTTTATGGCAGCGGATTAAGGCGTTTAACGCATAGTCTATGAGAGGTCTTTCAAGGATTTTGATTAACGGCTTCTCTAATCCAGCCATCCTCCGCCCCTTACCCCCGCACATGATAACGGCCTTGGCCTTAGCTGTCATCGGCTTTAACTTCACGCTTAAATGATTTATTTCTTCTCAGCTTATCCCCCCTCTCCCCCATCTTAACGTAAACTACAAGTGCTGTGAGGAGTGGAACCCCCGTCCAGAGAGTGACGTATGATGCGAATCTGATAGCTGAGAAAAACTCTGCTTCTTCTCTCGAAATCACTTGTAGCCTGCCGCTCACTTGACCAGAACCACCGGGACCCGATACGATAAAAAGGGCATCGTAAAGGCCCTCCTCTGGCAAGATAATCCTCCAAGTTTTTACCCCGAGAGGGACAGATACAGGGCCGTCGACAAATGAGAACCTCCCAGGCTTAAACAGAATCAGGGTCAAGTTCAGTGGCTCAAAATTATGCTCATTCCGTAACACTGTGACGGTTACCTGAAAATCCTCACCCGAAATGGGAGTTGATGGAAAGACAAAGGCCTCGAAAAGGTAGTCCCCTATGCGAGTAAGTGTACATAATGCTCTGCTGGGCCCTGAAGGATAAGCAGCAGCGTTGACATAAATTACGAGAGCCGTAGAGAGAACTATCACTACAGATAGGGCAACAATGGCTACTTTAAAGGGCCTGGCCACTTCACATTGGTCACTTTAACGACTACAAATTTAAACTTAAAACCCACTCAGAAAAGGGCGTGAAGCAAAACTAGCTTTAAAAACAGGTTTCGGTCACCAGTGTAAGAGGAGTAATGCCTCCCCGGAGATTGCTATTGAGAGGGGTTTTAACTGCGGCCTTGGTGGCCGTCGTTTCACCTTTCGTCCACGTTATTGATTTCTTTTATCGTAGAGAGGCGGAAGGTGTAAAGAGGCAGAAGATAGCTAATATGAGGGACCTGACTCCGGGGGGCTTCATCTATTTCTCCTATCCACAGACGGGTGACCCAAAGATAGACAACGACCCTTTTCGACAATTCGTCCTAATAATGACTGAGGATGGACAGTTGCGGGTTTACAGCCGAGTCTGCGTTCACCTCTGGTGCCTCCCCTCTTACATTCAAACGAGACGACAGCTTATCTGCCCTTGCCACGGCTCAATTTATCGGGAAGAGGATGGAGTTGCTATAGAAGGACCAGCCGCATACCAGTCTTACCCTACAAACGCCCTCCCCATGGGCAAAATCGAAGTGGATGGGAATGGTGACATCTGGATGGTGGGGGTGGATGGACGGATTGGATATGGCAGAGAGTGGCATAACATTAAGCCTGATGAGTTAGTTCGGCGGGTGTGAAGTCGAGTGTCGTCGAATAACATTAAGAATGTTAAGGAACTTGTCAACAGTCTTTGGAAGTGGACTGTCGACAGACTTGAAAGGACGACCATAGTCGTATTTAAGTTCACTGTTCCAAAACAGTATGTGAGCCCATTCGGATACCTCGGAACCTTGACCGCGATTGTATTCGCGATTTTGGGAGTTTCGGGCGCCTTCTTGATGTTCTATTACAGACCCGATGTTGAGCTTGCATTCCTCAGCGTCCAAGAAATTCAGGAGAAGGTCCCTTTCGGCTACATCATGAGAAACATACACTACCACGCCTCAAACCTCATGGTCTTGCTAGCCGTTCTACACTTGTATTACCAGTATTTTTCAGGCCGCTACAAAATAAAGAACGAAGTCCTCTGGGTTACCGGCGTTATTCTGGGTGTCCTGACGGTTCTTGAAGCATATACTGGGTATAACCTCATAATGAACCAGAGGGCCCTCCTCGCAGTAAACATCGGAATGGGACTCACCTACTCAGCGCCGCTACTCGGCCCGACAATAGCGCCCATCTTCCTTGGAGGCGGTCTCTTCGACTTAATCATAAGATTTTACGCACTCCACGTATTCATTTTACCACTTATCATGTTGCTACTCGCGGTGGTTCATTTCCCGAGGGCACTCGTCATAGACTTCCCCATCATCTCAGCGGTCGTAGGTGTCATATTCATTTCCGCAGGCCTGTTTCCAGCTGAACTCGGAATAAGGTTCGACTTGACGAGAGGTGTTGTAGAGGTTCCTGAATGGTATCTCACCGCGATTTACGCTTTTTTGAGAGCAGGAACTGAGAGGTTTACGGCGGGCGCGCTCTTACCACTCCTTTTCGTAATACTTTTCCTGATAGTGCCCTTCGTCGATAGGTCTAAGAAGCTCTCTTGGAGAGATAGGCCCTTCTTCACAGCACTAGGTGTCGCGAGCATCGCGCTCGTAGCGATCACGACTGTTTGGGGATTTTACGTTGACTTTTCAAAGGAGACCGCTTTTGACCAACTCTACATCGAGCCGACGCTCTTCTACGGCCTCATAGGCGGCGTGACGTTGAGCAGTTTTTACGTCACGTACTTCTATTTGTCGCGGCAGAAGAGAGGGCAGAGACCACCACCTACAAGGCCAATCGTCCTCTCCTCGAGGGCATCGGCCGTGCTTATGACCACTCTCCTGATACTCGTGGCTGGAGCAGTCGCAGGAACATTCTATACTTATTCAATAAATCTCCCGAACCACTCTATGTTTTACTTGGGGGTCGCCTTTATCCTATTCGGGCTTCTACTACACATATATCGGCACACGATATCCGTCGAGGAAAGGCAGAAAGGGGCGAAGTAGAGGCCGTTTATACGATGTCTAAACAACATATACCAGCCCAGGTTTTAAGGTTAAAGTTTTATTACGTGACGATTTCTGCTCTGTCTCTTGGTGAATAGTGGCTGGAAAAAGTAGTAAACTTCATTGAGGAGCTGGTGAAGGCCGTTCAAGGCTACGGCGAAATTGTAGAGGAGTACGGCGGATACGCGATTAGAATCATCGATGGAGCAAGATTTCCATGGTCCAAAGTCTGTACACTTCTCTTAGGGGCAGATCATGAGGTCTGGATTGAGAAACGCAATGGAGACCTGTACATAATTACCAAGCCGATTACCGACTAAAGCATCATCGGAAGCTGAAGATAAATCAGTAGCAAGGCCAGTGAGAAAGTCGGTATGCTTACGAGCGCGCCTATAAGTATCCAGTCTCTCAGAGTTATGTGCCCTATCCTCTGCCTCTCCACCATTCCTATGGCGACGATATTTGCCGTGCTGCCTATAATCGTGAGATTCCCCATTAGCGTTCCTGCGAAGAGGAGGACCCACCAGAGTGGATAGATGGGTAAGCCTGTTGTGCCGAGCTCCTGAATTATGGGAATCCAGACGGCTACGGCGAGGATGTTGTCCATGAAGGCTGACATGAATCCGGCGACATAGCCGAGAAGCGGAATTGCGAGAGCGAGGTTATCTCCCACAGCGTATGAAAATACTTGGGCGAAGATTCTAGTGGTTCCAACATATTTTAAAGTGCCCACAGTGGCAAAGAACATGAGGAAAAAAGCAAGCGTCCACCAATCAACTCTCTTCTCAAAGAGCTCTCTCGCATGCTCCCTCTGAAGCAAAAGCGCTATCGCGCCTCCGAGAAGCGGCGCTGCGACAAGGACGGTATTTTTCTCTAAACCCAAGGCATCCTCTATCGAAGTATGAGCAACTAATAGTGAGATGGTGAAAATGAAGAGGAATAATGCCTTTTTGTCAAGGGTCTCTGAGCCTCCGTTGTCTGGTTGTAGTTTAGCCTCAGCTGCGGCGTATTCGGCGAGCCTCTGACCAATTGTCGCGAAGTAATTTCTGTAGTATAGGTAACCTATCGCTAACGTGATCAGTAATGTTGCGACTGAAATGGGTGAGGCCCAACGAAGAAATTCCGTGAAGCTAAGGCCGGCCCTGAGAGCTATCATCACCCCCACAGGATTACCCACCACCGTCGCGCTACTGCCAATGTTCGTGGCAAAGACGACTAGTATTATGAGGGGTATGAATGAAACCGCTAACCGGCTGGAGAGGTGTAACACGAGTGAGGCCATGAAGAGGATGGATGTTACTTCGTCTACAAGCGCTGCGGAGAGTGCCGCCATACCCATGAGTATGAATAGCAGCCGTAAAGGAGTGCGGCCCAGCCTCACAACGCGGTTTAAGAGGTATTCAAAGAAATGCCTCTCCTCGAGGAATCCTACTACGACCATCATCCCTATCAAAAAAACTATGATGTCGAGCCCTGCAAATTCTACCAAATGAGGCACATCAAGCAATCCCGTGATTAGTAAAATGAAAATGCCTATAAAAGCGAAGGCCACCCTAAGCCTCCAGAAGAAAAGTATGCTGAGAATAATTCCTAGGAAGACAGTTAATGAAACGACCTGAGTGTTTGTGAAGACATTTAATAAATTTATTAATGTATAGATGACAAAAATACTTACTACATACGTAAGAATTTTGTTACGACTCATGATATCAATCTTCTTCAGCTACAATTTAAGACTTTCCAGAGAACGTTCAGAGGGATTGTGTTCATTCAGTGTATATCCCAGGCCTTAGTGGAACCGCGATGGAAGCCTTTCCAAGTGGGTCGAATTCAGCTTCCTCAGCTCTTACCACCTGAATGTCGCATCCCAATTCACTCTCAAGATACTCAAGATTAGACTGATACAGGTTGAGCTCCTCTACGGCCACATTTTCTATGGTCTCTATGTTGTACCTTTGAATATAGCTTTGAATCATTTCAAAAAACCTTTTGGCGACGGTTTGGAGCCTTTGCCTATCTACATTGCCAGTCTTAACAATCTCGCTGATTATCGAGTTGTGTCCTCTCTGAGAAAGCATAGACCAATTTTCAGCAATTCTTCGAATGAGCTGTACCATGGACTTTCTGGCGACGTAGATGTATACTTTTGAGGGTTTCTGTTTTGTCGTTTGTGTTATGCTTCTGATGTCCTCGATGAGGTTTTCGAGGACTTCGTCTCTTAGGATTAGTTCTTCTCTTTGGGGAGCCTCTATGCTGGGCCACTTCGCAAGGGAGACATATCCGGTTCCGCCAATTCTGTTCCATGCCTCCTCCGCCGTGAAGGGGGCTACAACTGAGAGCATCTTGACCCACGACTCTAAGAGGAGCTTGGCAGCGGGTCCCAGGGTTCCGCCCCTTCTTCTAAGATATTTTCGCCACAAATTCTCCGTCTCGTAGAGGATTTTTGAAGCGGCGGTGCGCGTCTTGAGAGTGTTTAAGCTCTCTTCAATTTCGCGTATAATGAGCTTGAGACGTGATACGACCCAGTTGTCAGCCTCTTGCCACTCTTCGCCAAATGTTGAGCTTGCGTATTCGCCAATTATTCTCAAGAAGTTGTCTAGGTATTTTCGCGCCGCTTCAGCGTTCTTCCACTTCCAGTCTGGGTCGTCCATGTCCTCCGCGGAAAGTATTATTGCTAGCCTCGTGGCATCGGCTCCAACTCGCGAGATGGCATCCTTCAGAGAGACGAATATGCCTCGGCTCTTGTGCATCTCCTCTCCTTCGATTCTGACCATGCCATTGACTCCCACGGAGCGGGGCCACTTTTCAGGTGGGAATAAAGCCACGTGCTGAAATATGTAGAATGTGAGGTGGTTGGGCAGCAATTCCTTGGCTGATACTCTCAAATCTACTGGATACCAGTAGTCATACTCCTCTCTCATTGTCTCAATGATGCCCCTGTTTATTCCTGTCCTCCTCGATAACTCCTCGGGGTCCCCACGCCCCCTGAAAACATAGTCCAGTAGCTCAAGATTCAGTTGCGTGGGTTTGACCTCCCCGCTGTTTAAGTATTTGCTTATCGTGTAAAGGGCCTGGTAGACGGTTGAGTCGCTGAGGGTCTCGACTTTCCAAGATGCGTCGAAGGGGAACTTCGTTCCGAGGCCAGTCTTCCTTGTGCAGGGCCAATCCCGCAGCCAGTCGACAACGTTTAGGAACCACTGCCTCGCACCTTCCGGATAAATTTTCATGTTCCTTGAGATGTGCGTCCTGACCTGTTCCTTCCAGTCCTCATCACTGTAAGTTATGAACCACTGGTCCTCCACAATCTTGACTAGGCAACGGTCTCCGCTTCTGCATATCACTGGCTGGGGGAGGTCGTACATTATTTCGCCGAGCCTGTCCTCCAGAAGTCGGGCTTTGACTCTTTCACGTGCATCTCTGACCGTTAAGCCACGATATTCGCCACAGAGCTCGTTTAGGACTCCTCCGTAGAACTCCATGGCGTAAATATTCTGTGTCAAGTCTTCTAGTTTCGCGTCTGTTGAGACGTTTATTCCAGCCCTCTCTACGGCCTCAATCGCCGGGTGAGGTGGGAGGTCGGGCGTTGAAATTATGTTGAGTGGAGTTAGCTCTTCAAGGACGCTAGTCCTCAGTCCAAAACTTCTCAACTTGTCTGGTCTCAGCTTAAGCTCTTTAATTCCCGCGTAGTCGTATGGCGCGTGGCTGGGGACGCTGTAGACGACCCCAGTTCCGAGGTTGGGGTCCACGAAGTCCGCGGGCAGTATAATCAGCCGTTTACCCGTGATTGGTGCCGTGCAGTATCTTCCAATAAGTTCGCGGCCGCTGCGAGTCTTACCCTCCACTGATACTTTCTTGTGCTGCTCCTTAAGCTTGGATAACGCCTCGCCGCTCACCACAATCTTGGCTTCATTTAGCTCAGCCACTACATATTCTGCGTCCGGCTTGACCCATACGTTGGTCGCGCCGAAGATCGTCTCGGGGCGTAGAGTTGAAGCTGCGAGATAAACGTCCTCACCCTCCAGCTTGAAGAAGACGAGCGTGAACTCCACAGGTGAGACCCCTTCACCCACAAGCCTGTCGTGGTCTCCCGTTGGGCTTTCGCAGACAGGACACCAGACGACAGGGTGAGAGCCCTTCCTGAGCCGCCCCAGCTCGTAGAGGGTCAGATACTGCCACTCTATGAACCTGCTATAGTAAGGATGGAGATCGGATGTGTAGAACTCTCTCCTCCAATCAACTGAGAACCCCATGAGCTTAACAATTTCCCTGTTCTCGTTCGTGTAGTATTGGCTGATAAAAGCCGGGTCGGTGAACTTCGGAAGGAGTTCCTCAGGCACCCTGTCTATTTCCTTAAGCATCCTCAAGACAGTCGGGTCGTTTCTTTTCAGCCTCTCTGCTGTCCCAGCGACGGCTTCCCCTGTCCAGTGCCATGCCCAGGGGAAGAGAACGTTATACCCCTTCATCCTCAAGTATCTGGCATACATGTCCACCCTAGTGGCTGTGAATCCATGTCCAACGTGGAGTGGGCCGTTCTGATAGGAGTAGGGAAAGGTTACGAAGATTTTGGGTCTATCTGGATCTGGGTCAGCCTCGAAGATCTTATCCTCGAACATCTTCTTCGCCCATTTCTCCTCGTATGAAATGGCTGAGCGGGGTGGCATCCTCATAGACTTTAAAAAACGGTGTTCATATATGTTGAGGGGCATGCATAGAGAGCCAAGTACGGGCCATAGTTTCAGCGGAAGTGTCTCCAACCTCTTCCGCTCAAGTGGTAAGTCTTACCATAAATCTTAACTGAGATTGACTTCCCCTCAGTTACTCTTCCAATGGGGATTAGGTTTGACCCCATCTTCTCAAGCAGATTCGCAGCCTCATCAAACCTATCACGAG
This sequence comes from Candidatus Calditenuaceae archaeon, assembly GCA_025059595.1. Lineage (GTDB taxonomy): Archaea > Thermoproteota > Nitrososphaeria_A > Caldarchaeales > Calditenuaceae > HRBIN02. The sequence continues at coordinate 96,192 of JANXDI010000029.1, forward strand.
GAATGGTCAGGACAAGCTCATACTCCTCCCCTCCCCTGAACACCGCCTCGACCAAGTCGATGTCGTAGGTGGCTGCATATTCCTTCGCTAACGGGTCTATTGGGGGGTCAGTCACCTCAAGACTCACTTTACTCCAGCGTGATATTTCATAGAGACAGGACTCGAGGCCGTCACTCGAGTCTATTGAGGCTGTCGCTAGCCTCGCCCTCCCTAGGGCTATACCCTCCTTTAATCTCGGTTTTGGGTTGTATACTGAGTCTAGTAGTGGTTGCCATCTGGTGTCGAAGTTTGAGTTAAATGTGGCATGAAGGCCCGTGGCGGTTTTTCCGAAAAGTCCCGTGACCGCGATGATGTCACCTGGTCGCGCTCTATCGCGCGGAATTGGGGCCTCAGAGTATCCAACCCCCACAACGCCTACGATAATTTCGTTAGCTTGATTGGTGTCTCCTGCGATGACTTCTCCACCGTAAAGGCGCGCAGCATCGAGAATCCCTGACCAAAGTTCAAGAAACTCTGCGCCCCTCATCATTTTCGGGAGACCTAGCTCAATAATGAAATAGAGGGGTTGGGCTCCTTTTGCCGCGAAGTCGCTTACAACGCTTACGATTGCTTTTGAGCCGGCCTGGCGTAGCGTCATTCCTGGTGGAACGTCGGTTGAGGAGACCAGCATATCTCCTGAGACGATTACGGGCCCTTTGACTGGTATTTCCACAGCATCATCGCCCACTTGAAGCCTACTCCCCTCAACCCGGCTGAGGGAGTTCAGAATTTTGGATAACACCCAGTCCTCCCCTAACTCAGCTAAAACTCTCTCCTCGTCACTTTCTCTCAAGTGCTTGCCTCCCCTGCTCAATCGCGAGAACAAGCTGAGTCAAAATTGTATTGAGTGGCGCGGCTTTGCCTTCGTCTCGCAGTATCCTCGCGATGGCGCCGTTGATGAACTCTATCTCGGTCTTACGCCCCCTCTCGATGTCTTGAAGCATGGAGGACTTGTTCTCAGAGGTTGAAATAATCGCCTCGTGAACAACTTTTTTCAATTCAACGCTCGACAGCCTCACTCCAAGAACTCTTCCAGCCTCAACTCCTTCGTCAACCAGCTCGTTAACCAGCTCTCCCAACACGGGGATTTTCAGAATCTCACCGTTCCGCAGCCTGAGTAGGGCTGTGAGGGGGTTTATCACGGAGTTAACTATGAGCTTTGTCACTATCTGTGGGTAGACGTTATCCGTGACTGATGTCTTTAAACCAAGCCTGGTTAACTCTTCCGCAACACGTTTTATCTGATTTTTCTGAGTGGTGGTTGCTGGGTGCCCTCCGAGGACTGTCTCGCCGTTGTACGCATGGAAGACCCTGTTGAGGCCTGTAAGTGTCGAGGCTTGCATTGTGCAGCCTCCTATTATTCTCTCTGGACCTAAGATTTCTGCGAGCTTTTTGACGTTGTTCAAACCGTTCTGAACCGTGACGACTAAACAGCTCTCGGGGAGATACGGTAAAATCATCTCGGCAACCGGTCCTGTGTCGTAGGATTTGACGCATATTATGCAGACATCCGCGTCTAGTGCCGTGCTCGGGTCTGTTGAGCATTCGGGCCAAGCCCTTATCGTTGAACTTTCCTCCTCAACGACTACACCCTCAGAGCTTATCGCCTCGGCCGCCTCCGTCCTCCGCGTCAGAATCTCGACATCTCCACCGTGACTACTCATGATGCCGGCGAATAGTATACCCAACGCCCCCGCCCCTACGATAAGTGTCTTCATCCCAATTTTCCGACTCTCGCGAGAAACTCTTCATGCTCCTCCTTTTTCATGTGCTTTGTGTATTCCTCAGATGGGAAGAGGCCTTCAAGGACCTCGGACTTATATCTTGAAACCGCATCTATTACAGTCTGGGCTAGGTCTACATATTTCTTGGAAAAGGGTGGCGACTTGTCGTAAAGTCCAAGTAGGTCGTGAAGAACTAAGACCTGACCGTCACATCCCGGTCCAGAGCCTATTCCAATTAAGGGTATCGATATGTGGTTAGCTATGTATTCTGCTACCTCGGCTGTCACGTATTCGGCCACTATCGCGAAGGCCCCTGCCCTCTCTAACGCCCTCGCGTCTTCCACGATTTTTATGGCGTCTTCAGCACTTTTAGCAGTCAGCCTAAAGCCAGTGTTCATAGCAGCGCTCTGAGGCGTGAGTCCAATATGCCCCATAACGGGAATACCCGCTTGAACTATGGCCTTCACGGTCTCCTCGCATTCGCGGCCTCCTTCGAGCTTTACAGCGTCAACCATTCCCTCCTTAACCATGCGGCCGGCGTTCCTAACCGCCTCACGCTTAGAGACCTGAAAGGACATGAAAGGCATGTCACCGACGACAAGCGCCCTCTCTACCCCTCGGGAAACTGATTTCGAGAAGGTTATCATCTCACTCAGCTTCACAAACCTCGTATCCTTGTAGCCCATCATGACCATGGAGGCCGAGTCTCCCACCAAGACTATGTCCACTCCAGCTTGGTCGACGAGGCGCGCGAAAGCGTAGTCATAAGCGGTTATCATGACTATTTTCCGCCCCTGCTTCTTGAAGTTGATTATGTCCCTTACTGTTAGCTTCTCGTTCATTCCAGCTCCTCCAGCCCTGTTAATCGTGATAGACGCCTCAATATGAGTTCTATCATTCTCTTGAGGTTTTCTTGATTGTTGTGTGATAGGAAGATTTTTTCAAGCTCCTCAGGCGCTGAGCATCTAAGCTCCTCCACATTCCTACAGAGGTTAGGCATGGCCCTGACGACATTATCCACTATTGTTATCGTGGCAGCTCTCGAGGTACGGGATAGAGGATTGAGGTCTACGGCAATTATCTTCTTGCCAAGCGCGACGAGCTTCTCTGCGCGGTCTCCATCCTCCAAAGGCACGAGCACCGTGTCCGCACCATAAATGCCAACCTTAGAGACAAACCTCCTTTGACTACTGAGCCCCGGAATCTCTACCAAATCTTCATCGCCCAGCACCACCCCGGCGCCCCGGCTCAACAGATACTCCTTAATCCTCCTCACCCTCTCCTCCGACCTATGGAAGAGGTTGACCTCGATTCGGGCGTTGAGGAGCCTTGAGAGCCCTACTATTTCGTCTGGGACTAAGGCGGCTGTGTTGCCGTTTACGGAGATTACGGGGTTTTTAGAGAGGAGTAGCAGTGCTGCCGCGGCTCTTGTCGCTTGTGCAGCGGGCGGATGGGTCTCCTCCCCGAGAATATAGTCGATTGCTTCTCCTCTTCCGTGTGCTAAGAGGCCCTGGGGGACAACGAGGCCCGAGTGGAAACCCTCCACAATCTTCTGCCTAGTTATGAGCGACGCGTAGCGGGGATGGTCTCTAGGTATCTCCTCCACTCAACCTCACCTGGTCTGAAGACCCTCACTACTGGAAGATAACTCCCTATATTTTTAGCAACCTCCGCGGCATCTCGCCTTTCAGCTACCAAAACCAAGACTCTCTTCTTCACATACCAGCCCAACAACATAGAAGAGACAGGCTTGACAATTTCTTCCACTTTCTCGTCCACCAAGCCTAGAGCCCTTGAAAAACTGTTTGAGAGGGTGAGGAAGAGCTCGAGGTTAGGGTTCTCTAGAAAGAGTCTGTAAGCCTTCTTACCCGCCTCAATTATTTTTTCGAGGTGTATTGAAAGGAGGTCTCTTGTCGGGAGTTTCCCGAGTTCTGAGGTCAAGACCACGACCTCCTCATTTATTTTTATGCTTTCCACTTCGCCGATGCCGGGGGCGCCTGGACTCTTCCTCAAGGCTAGGCCGAACCCATCCCAGATGGAAAGGACGTCTCCAAGTCCCGTCCCATGTTTTACCTCTGAAACGTGGGCCTTCAAAGCCGCGTCCAACGTATTAATTCTCCCGGCCAAAGCGAAGCACGCCGCGACGGCGATGCTTGACGAGGCGCTGAAGGCATAACCAGCCCCAGGGATACACGACCCAGTCAAATTTATAGAGAAGCCCCTCCCCAATTCCGCGTAAATGTGGGCTGCGGGGCCCGAGTCAATTTTCTCTCCCCCAAACCACACTCCCTCTCCTTCATCAACAACGCACTTAAGACCAGGCTCGATGACAAGCCCAGCGCCGAGGGAGCCTGTATGCTCCGCACGCTCATGAAAAACAGGGTAAAAGAAGCCAGTCAGATGAAGTGGGACCTCAAAGACGAGGCCACTGATACACGAACTTCTTGATGCACTTATTCGTTCATCTTTAGAGTCTCGTTGCCGAACCCTGCTCATACGGGCTATTTATCAACGTGATTCGACTCGTTAAAAGTTTATTTGGAATAATCGTAGAGTATGAGTTATGGTCCGGGTTAGAAGAACGAGGGCAGAGATTGAGGGGCGTTGGCGGGAGGAGTTTGTCGTAGAAGAGGAGGAGAAGATACCGCCATGGCCCGCGGAAGCCAGTTTCAAATACGTCGGCGGCAGGGTGCCGATGGTAGACGGCCCGGCGAAGGTCACAGGCTCGGCGACATACACTGTCGACGTATCGCTGAAGGGTATGCTCGTGGGTAGATTCCTAAGATGTCCCTATCCTCATGCACGGATACTTCACGTCGACACGTCAGATGCTGAGAAGATGCGTGGTGTTAGGGCGGTCTTCACCCATCTCAATACACCGGTTATTCCTTGGTATGGTGGGGCGGCTACTGTTTTGGGCAGCATCCTTAGGTTTCAAGGAGATGAAGTCGCGCTGGTTGTCGCTGAGGATGAAGGTGTCGCTGAAGATGCGTTGGAGGAGATAAACGTAGAATACGAGAGGCTTCCGTTTGTTGTTGACCCGAGGGAGGCCCTGAGAGAGGACGCCCCTAAAGTTCACTCAGGGGGGAACATATATGGGGGCGGCCCTTCAAGACAGGTGAGGGGAGACCCAGATAAAGGGTTCAGCCAGTCTGACATCGTTTTAGAGGAGACATTCGAGACAAGCGCGGTCCTTCACAACTCCCTAGAGACGCACTCCACGGTGGCGTATTGGACTTCCAACGGACTCACAGTCTGGGAATCGACTCAAGCGATAAACTTCGCGCGGCGGATGCTCAGCGAAATTTTCAACATTCCGCTATCGTCCGTCAGAGTTATTTGCGAATACATGGGTGGGGGATTTGGAGCGAAGTTCGAGATTGGAAAGCACACCGTCATGGCGGCTCTTGCTTCAAAGGTTACGGGAAGGCCGGTCAAAATATCGTTGACGAGGACGGAGGAGAACTTGGCTACAGGATGCCGTGCCCAGACGATTCAGAGGGTGAAGGCGGGGTTCAAGAGGGACGGAAGAATCGAGGCTATGCGGCTTGAAGCGATAGTCAATCTTGGAGCCTACGCATCATGGGTGCCTTTCGTTCATGGCCCATATAGCATGCTTTATGAAATTCCCAACTTGGAGACCGTAGTTTATGGAGTCTACACGAATACTACCCCCCACGCTGCGATGCGTGCACCCGGCTTCGCTGAGGGAGCCTTCGGTCTAGAGTCGATGATGGACATGGCGGCGGAGGAGCTTGGCATCGACCCGATAGAGCTGAGGCTCAGAAACTATGCAGAAGTCGAGCCCGCGACTCGCGCTCGATACACCTCGAAAGCCTTAAGGGAGGCTTATCTAATAGGGGCCGAGCGGTTCGGCTGGAGCTCGTCAAAGGTCCCGCGGCGAGAGAATGGGAAGGTCTATGCTTCAGGCATGGCTAGCATCGTCTGGTGGGGTGGCGGAGGGCCGCCAGCCTATGCAGAGGTTAAGCTGAACACCGACGGCACCGTCCAAGTTCTTACATCGACGCAGGACATAGGCACAGGAACTAGGACCATACTGGCCCAAATAGCGGCAGAGGAGCTGTCCGTACCAATTGAACGTGTAAAGGTCGTGATGGGCGACACGTCACTCGAACTCTTCTCCCCCGGAAGTGCAGGGAGCGGAACCGTAGCATCCGTCGGCCCAGCAGTCAGAGCCGCGGCAATCAGCGCCCGTGAACAACTACTCGATATAGCATCTCAATTCCTCGACGCCCCAAAAGAAATTATCGAGCTAAAGGACGGGAAGATAGTCCTCAAGGACGGAGAAAAATCAGTCACAATCGATGAAATTTCGCGGCAGCTTGGAGACTTTGCTATTGTCGGCAGAGGAGCTAGAGGACCAAACCCGGATAACTACGCCGTTGAGACCTTTGCGGCGCAGTTTGCTGAGGTTGAGGTAGACTTGGAAACAGGGAGCGTGAGGGTTTTGAGGTTCCTCTCGGCGCACGACTCCGGAAGAATCATAAACAAGCTCACAGCTGAAGGTGTTGTTGCTGGTGGTGTCGGCCAAGGACTGGGGTACGCCCTCCTCGAGCAGAGAGTTGTTGACAGCTCTTCCGGCTCCGTCGTGAATCCAAACCTGCTTGACTACCTCCTACCATCGACGGTGGAGACACCTGAGATAACAGCAGTTTTTGTCGAACCCCATGATACTCACGCTAATGTCCTCGGAGCTAAAGGACTCGGCGAGCCACCGGTGATAGGAGTTGCCGCTGCAATCGCCAACGCCGTCTCAAGAGCCACGGGAGCGAGAATAACAAAGTTACCAATAACGCCCGAGGTCGTCTTAAAGGCATTGAAAAAAGAGACGAAGACTAAGTAGAAAAACGTCTCAAGACTTCGACACGATGCGCCTACAACTCATTATCAGCTCGTTGAGGGCGTCGAATGCCTTCCCCCCATCTTCTGTCGCGACGAGAATAATCGTGTCTTTATAGCAGCTAACCACCTCCTCGACGTTTACCTCCTTAAGAGCCAGCCACTCCAACATATAGGAAACAACCCCGTGAGTTTTCTCAATTATTGCTGGACTAACTATTATCAGGGCAGCGATGCTTCCTTTCTCGCTTATAAAGAGTGAGCGGGGAAACTCTCTCTTAACTTCCTCAAGCCTCTCCTGACTGCAGATTAAGGTGATGGAGGTGATTCCGTCGAGAAGCTGAAAGAAGCCCCTCGGCCCGACGGCTAGGTCTCTCGCTATCCTCAGCGAAGCCTTATTTCTCTTCAGAATTATCTTGGCCAATCCCGTTTTGGCCTCGAGCTTGCTTTTTGCAATGACGCGAGCTGTGGCCAATCTCTTCTCCAAGGGCCTCTCCCTCATCCTCTTGAGGGCCGTAACTATGGTTGAGAGCTTGACATCTTGTCCAAGAAGGGCGTCAATTGTCGGTTTTATCAGCTTCGCAAGGGCTGACAGGTTGGCATAACCTCCATCAATAGCGGACTTATAGCCCTTCTCCACACTTATTAAATATCGGACTGCCCGGCTCACTGACCAATCCCGATACAAACGCAGCCTCCTTATGACCGATACGGGTCAATAAGTATATACCTTGAAGCATCAAACTGTTAGTATCTTAGAGACCGAATGGATAATTCCTTGGAGGGGCTCGTCGGAGGCTACGCCGCCGCGCTGGCCCTCGAGGACGGTTCCTTCATCATCGGAAGAGGCTTCGGGGGTCTCGGAAAGAGGAGCGGCGAAGTAGTATTCAGCACCGCGATGAACGGCTACACAGAATCTCTCACCGACCCATCATACGTCGGACAAATACTGATTCTAACATATCCTCTCATCGGAAACTACGGAGTGCCGCCCGACTTTGAGTCTGATGGCATAAAGATTGAGGCGCTCGTTGTTAGCTTAGCTACTGAGCCTAGCCACCCTCTCTCTGAGAAGTCGCTTAGTGAATGGCTACGGGAGAATGGGGTTCCGGGTGTCATGGATGTTGATACGAGGATGCTGGTGAAGAGGATTAGAGAGGAGGGCGTGATGGGCGGGGCTGTTCAGGTTGCGGAATCCTTCGAAGACATCAGCCGGGAAGAGCTTTTAAAAATGGCCCGCGAAGTAGACTACGATTCGCGTATTTTCGAGTATTCGGCCTACAAGGAGCCGGTCGTATTCAACGAGGATGGAGGCCCTTTGGTGGCTGTGGTCGACTTCGGGGTGAAGTACGGAGTTATTGACCGTCTAGTCAAGAGTGGGTTCCGTGTGGTCGTTGTCCCGGGGAGGCTTGGCTCTGATGCGGTCTTCTCATACGGGCCTCGCGGTGTAGTGATTAGTAACGGACCCGGTAATCCGGCGAAGATGTCTTGGGCCGTCAAGATTGTGAGGGAGATAGTTGAGAGCGGAGTCCCGACACTGGGCGTCTGCCTAGGTCATCAGCTCCTCGCACTCGCCTTAGGGGCCGAGACATACAAGCTGAAATACGGCCACAGGGGAATAAACAAAGCCTGCAGAGACCTCGTCACGGGGAGGAGAGTCATAACGCTTCAAAATCACGGCTATGCAGTTTCAGAGGAGAGTCTTGAGAGAACAGGTTTTAAAGTCTGGTTCCAAGACTGCGACGACGGCACGGTAGAAGGGCTCATTCACGAGTCTTATCCATGCATCTCCGTCCAGTTTCACCCTGAGGGGAGGCCAGGTCCGAGGGACGCCCTTTACGTTTTCGAGATGTTCGAGAAAATGGTGAGGAGTGGTGGAAACAGTCCATAAAGTTCTCGTAATAGGGTCGGGCGGAATTAAGATAGCCGAGGCCGCGGAGTTCGATTATAGTGGAAGCCAGGCGCTTAAAGCTCTCAAAGGAGAGGGTATCTCAACAATTCTTGTCAATCCGAATATCGCGACCATACAGACCACGCATCTTCTAGCTGACAGAGTCTACTTCGCCCCTATTACGGTTGAATATCTTGAGAAAATCATAGAGAAAGAGGCACCTGATGGAATCATGGTTGGTTTCGGTGGCCAGAGCGCGTTAAGTGCGGGTGTCCAGCTATACCGACAGGGAGTGCTGGAAAAATACGGTGTCAAGGTCCTCGGAACACCAATCGAGGGGATTGAGGCAGCCCTCACGCGCTCAATTTTCCGCGAGACGATGATAAAGGCCGGTCTGCCAATTCCGCCATCTCGACCCGCAGATAGCATAAAGGAGGCGATCGCCGCCGCGGATGAGGTTGGCTATCCGGTCATAGTCCGCGTCAGTTTCAATCTCGGTGGGAGAGGGTCTTTCGTCGCTTATAAGAGGGATGAACTTGAGGCGAAGCTCACTAGGGCATTTTCTCATAGCCTCGTTGGGAATGTCCTTGTGGAGAAGTATCTTGAGAAGTGGAAGGAGATAGAGTATGAAATCATGAGGGATGGGGCGGGGAACATGGTCGCGGTCGCATGTCTTGAGAATATTGAGCCTATGGGAGTTCATACAGGCGAGTCGGTGGTCGTTGCACCGAGCCAAACCCTCACAGATAAGGAATATCAGGCCATGAGGTTGGCTTCCTTCGGCGTAGCATCCGCGATAAAGCTCGTAGGAGAATGTAATGTTCAGCTCGCCTTAAACCAAGCTACAGGAGATTATTACGTGATAGAGACCAATCCGAGAATGTCTAGAAGCAGCGCATTAGCGAGCAAGGCCACGGGATACCCGCTCGCCTACATAGCAACAAAACTCTGCCTCGGATACCTCCTCGACGAGCTCCTAAACCTGATAACGAGAAGCACCACAGCCTTCTTCGAGCCAAGCCTCGATTACGTCGTCCTGAAGGCCCCCCGTTGGGACTTGGATAAGTTCTGGCCTCGGGACGAGGTCTTGGGCTCGGAGATGATGAGTGTGGGAGAGGTTATGGCGATAGGGAGGAACATTGAGGAGGTTTATCAGAAGGCGTTCAGGATGTTAGACTTGGGGCTTAATGGGCTTGTTGATGCGCGTCTATTTAGGAATGATGAGAGCCTTGTCAGTGTTTTAGAGAGACTCAGGCAGTTCAGACCTTATTGGCTCTTAGACGCCGCTAAAGCCCTTTATCTCGGAGCAACGGTGGAGCAGCTTTCCAACATAACCGGTGTGGACCCATTCTTTCTAAGATCCGTGGAAAAAATAGTCAAGATTGCTTCTCTCTTCAGAGAACTGGACTCGCTAGACGCGGACGTCAAAGAGTCTCTTCTTAAGGAAGCTCTGAAGGCCGGTTTCACCGTGGAGCAACTAGCAGCGATAGCCAATAAGAGTCGCGAAGAGGTGCTGAAGGCCTGCCAGTCAAACAACACAAGGCCTTTCTTGAAAAACATAGATACACTGGCAGGAGAAAAGCCAGCTATGACGAATTACTCCTACACCACTCATTCAGGGTCTGAGAACGACATTGTGAGTGAAAACGGAGACAGCACACTATTCGTCCTCGGTGCCGGTTGCTTTAGGATTGGAGTGTCTGTTGAATTCGACTGGGGGACTGTAAATATTTACAATAATTTGAGGGAGATGGGTAAAAGGGCGGCCATAATCAACTATAATCCAGAGACAGTGTCGACGGATTGGGATGTTATCGACTTTCTCATCAACGCAGAACTGACCCCTGAGTCGATAGAGAGCATAGCGTTAACACAGGGATGCGGAGGAGTAATAATCTCATCAGCTGGACAGATAGGGAACAATGTCGCGGAAGAGCTGAGTAGGAGAAATATCGCTATTTTGGGGACACATCCCGCCTCAGTCGGATTTGCTGAGAATCGCTCAAAATTCAGCAAGCTCTTAGAGAGACTCGGAATCAAGCAGCCTACTTGGGCCACAGTAACGGAGTTGGAAAAGCTTCCGAGAATTGCTGAGGAGGTCGGATACCCCGTGATAATCAGGCCTAGCTACATCCTCAGCGGAACATCTGTCTTCATAGCTTATGATGAGGATGAGCTCCGGGAACTGATGGGGAAGCTTTCGAAGCACGCCGACAAGCCAATCGTCGTCAGCCACTTTGTTGAGGATGCGGTTGAGGCGGAGGTGGACTGCGTCTCAGACGGCTCAAGAGTCCTGATGCTACCGATGGATCATGTGGAATATGCGGGTGTTCACAGTGGTGATGCAACAATCTCAATCCCGCCGTTCAGGATCGGGGAGAAGATTATCGCTAAGATAGCAGAGAATACCGGACTTATTGCAAGGGCTCTCAATGTTATGGGGCCCTTTAATATTCAGTATCTGGTGAAGGATGGGGATGTTTACGTGATTGAATGTAATTTGAGGTGCAGCCGTTCCATGCCATTCAGCAGTAAGGTGTATGGTTTTGACCTGATGAGTCACGCGACGCGCTGTATCGTCGGGGAAAGCCTCAACTTAGATGATGAGAGATTGGAGGAAGTTTATGATGGAGTTTATGTCCCCCTACAGCGTGTGTGGGGAGTTAAGTCTCCGCAGTTTTCTTGGGCTCAGATTAGACGCTCCTACCCGTTCCTCGGTCCTGAGATGAGGAGCACCGGCGAGGTTGCGGCTATGGGTTTAGAGTTTCATGAAGCTCTCCTGAAGAGCTGGCTTTCAGCAACTCCGAACAGAATTCCGCCGAAAGATGTGCCTGTTCTCGTCTACCCAGACTCGACACGCTCAGTCGAAAGGTTCAAGAAAGTCGCGAGCGTCCTTCACGAAGCAGGCTATGAGGTTATGACCTTGGAGGAGTCTCCGATTCCGGGGCTCCCTGAGGTTAGAAGCGAAACAGCCGTCAAAGCCGTCAAGACAAGAAGGTTGGGAGCGCTTATAAGCGCTGGATACGTCCCACAAATCGACTACGAATTAAGAAGGGCCGCTGCAGACCACAACGTTCCCCTAATTCTCAGCGCGGAGCTTGCTTTCGAAATTTCAACAGCTTTGAAGAGGCTGTCAGACGAAAAATTAGACCTCAGCGTTAGGGAACTCTCCGAGCTCTGGGAGCTAAACCATCAGGAGATATCGCCATTTTTGATGATGCGTAGAAAAAATAATTCCGGGAGGAAATAGAGTATATCAGTCGGCAAGAATCGCTGAATAGCGTATGGTTGAGCGGACCTTCATCATGCTTAAGCCAAGTGCAGTAGAGAGGGGACTGGTGGGAGAGATACTTTCAAGGTTTGAGCATAAGGGTCTTAGGATTGCGGCCTTGAAGCTCGTGAAGGTGAAGAGAGATGTGGCAGAGAGGCTTTATGCGGTTCATGTGGGGAAACATTTTTTCCAAGCACTTGTAGACTCGATTGTAGGTAAAGACGTTGTTGTAGCGGTCTTGGAAGGCAGGTCTGCTGTTGAAGTCGTTAGGCTAATGATTGGTGCCACAGACCCTGTGAAAGCTAATCCCGGCACAATCCGGGGAGACTACGGACTTGACATCACCAATAACATCATACATGCTTCAGACAGTCAAGCCTCTTACGAATATGAGCACAGAATATTCTTCACTCCAGAAGAGATTATAGAGTAGCTAAGCTCTTCTCTCCTTACCATAAAAACTCGTCCACTTAATCCTCCTCGAGTCCTTCTTGTGCTTTGTCATGTAGACGAAGCATCTTCTGCTGCAGAACCAGTTCAGAGCACCGTCTCTCCTTACGAGAAGAAGCCCTGTCCCATGCATGAAACTTTTACCACAAAAACTGCAAGTATGCATGCTCGGCACATCAACCCCCTCACTTAATCTTCTCGGCCTCTCTCTCCGTGTCTATCAGTATTAAAACATCACCAACCCTCACCGGCCCCTTCACATTCCTCGTAATCACCCTCCCTGCGTCGGGGCCCTCCAGAATCCGAACCCTTACCTGCGTTACATCGCCCCTAACTCCGGTCCTCCCGACAATCTGCTCCACGACAGCAGGGAGCCCTGAAGTACTCATGTCAGCCCTCCTTCCAGAGATAGGAGACAGCCAGAAACTATTTAACGCTAACCCGAGCGCTTAATTCTCTCCAGCTGCTTCAAAACCTCCTCGAAATACGTCTTAGCCTCGCCCACGTCTATGACCGCGACGGAGCTGGCCGAGACTTCGAGCCCGGCGGCCCTCCCCAAATCCTCCTTCCTCGCGACATAGACGTAGGGTATCCTCTTCTCATCGCAGAGAGATGGCAGAAAGGCTACTATCTCCGGAGGGTCGACATTTTCTGCGATGACCACTAGCTTCGCCTGCCCCCTCTCGATAGACTTAATCACTTCATTCACCCCCTTCCTTATTCTTCCTGTCTCCCTAGCCATCTTGACGATCTCGAGAGTTGCATTGGCGATTTCAGGCGGCGTCTTAAACTTCACGTAGAAGCTTAGCTCAGGCGTCATTGCTAAGCACCGATGAACGAATTAGCTTGGCGTATAATATATATTTGTTTTCCCCGGCTGGTTACGCGAATCTATAGGTAAGGTGCTACGCCGCTTCTCAAGTAGGGGACGAAATTGATTATCGTGAGTGCTATGTGGAGGATTCCTTTGAGGTAGTCCTCTAGGGAGATGCTCTCGTCTGGTGCATGAATGTTTGAGCGGTGGTCGCCAATTCCAGCAGCGACGCAGGGCGTCCCTAAAAAATCTGTTACAAGATACATGGGCCCTGAACCTGGTGATGATGGATATACAAGTGGCTTGACTCCGTGAGCGGCCTCCGCCGTCATCTTGACAAGCTCAACGAACGGTTCACTCGGGCTTGTCCTCGCAGCCGGATATCCCTTCTCGAGGGGCCTCACCGAGACTCTCCCGCCGCTCACCCGCTCGACATGCTTAATGATAAGTTCCAAGATTTTCTCAGGCCTCATTCGCGGCACGAGTCTGACGTCAATCTTGGCATATGCCGTGTTAGGCAGGACTGTTTTTGAGCCTGGGCCCGTATAGCCTGAATTGAGGCCGCAAACATTGATGCATGGCATCATCGTGAGGTCGGTGAACAACTCCTTCAGAGGCTTTCTCGAAATCAAACCATCTTCTCCAGCGACTGCCCTAATCTCAGACTCGGCTGAACCAAGCTCGTCAAGCAGCGCTAACGTCTCACTGTCCGGCTTCTCCACATCATCGTAAAAACCGTCAACAGTTACTAGCCCCTCCCTGTTCCTCAGTGTGGAGATGACGTGGACGAGTTCAAGGGCCGGGTTTCTGACGATGGCTCCCCAAGATGAGTGTAGGTCCGGCCTCTTCTCAGTTGCGTGAATCTCTAAATAGAGTATGCCCTTTGCGCCGAGGTAGATGAGGGGCCTGCCCTCCGGGCTAGACCCACCCATCTCCCAAAGGCAGGCATCAGCGCTCAGCGAATCCCTGTGATTTTTGAAGAATTTCTCGAGGTTGGGGCTCCCTATCTCCTCTTCGCCCTCAACCAAGAACTTGATATTTAGAGGCACTTCTCCGACTGAATCCATGAGAAGGTCGATGGCGCATAGCCTTGCAGCCAAGTTACCCTTGTTATCGCAGGCTCCTCGAGCATAGATTCTTCCATCCCTGATGGATGGCTTGAAAGGGTCTGACGTCCATTTTTCGATTGGGTCCGGTGGCTGGACATCGTAGTGATTGTAGATGAGGAGGGTGCCGTGCCTCTCCTCCCTTAGCTCCCCCCATACGGCCGGATAGCCATTAAACTCTCTGAATATCTCAACCCTTAAACCTGCTCTCTCTAAGGCACGAGCCACACGTTCAGGAGCCTCATCCATACCCTCCCCAGTCGCCGAGACGCTCGGAAAACTCAACATCTCCTTCAAAACTTCGAGATATTCATCACGCTTCTCGATTATACGGTTTCTAAACCTCTCAGTAATCTCTCCCATCGCGGGCATAGAAAGCCCATACCCCCCGATAAGTCTTAAGCCCCCCAGGATAAGCAGTTCCACCTGAAACTGTAGTAATGATATATATGGGGGCGACCGCACATTTATATAGGAAGGCGCCTTTGCCGAGGCTTCGCACAGGAACCGTGATAGTCGGATATTATGCTCAGAAGATACGGAAGATTCTCTACGCGCAGAATAGGGAATTGATAAAGACCGGCCAGCTAGGGGCGTCCGAGGTAGCGAGGGCTGCTGGTGAGTTGAACCAGAGGCTATATGTTGCGCTGGTCGAGAGGCTGGTTCTCTCTAAGGGTGATATCGTGCGTGTAGAGATTAACTACGATATTGTGGGCGACAGGGTCGTGTGGGATTTGGGCTCTCTCCGTTTGAACGTCTATAGGAGAGTCGACCCCGACACAGTCGATGCTGCCCTTAAGGCCATGCGTCAGGAAAAGTTGCCGGTTGAGGCTGGTGGATGAGGCCGCCCGAGGAGGTTCTCTTAAGGTTTCTGCTCCCCAACATCAGGGGATTACTGGCACACGCGCTGAGGGAGAGAGGCTACAGCCAGCCGAGAATCGCTAACATTCTTGGTGTGAGTCAAGCGGCAGTCAGTGGCTATTTGTCGAGGGGCTCCTCTAACTATTTTGAAAGGCTCAAGGGCTTCGGAATTCCTGAAGAAGAGATTGGCATGTTAATCGGTTCCCTAGTGAGCGCGACTTCAGAGGGGCCGCCTCAAGTCACACAGGTTCTGCATATGGCTTGGAGAAGGATGCTCTCCAGCGGCTACATATGCAGGTTACACCGAAGGCTCTACCCTGAGTTGCAGGATTGCGAGATTTGTCTGAGCATCGAGACTAAATTGCCCCTAGAGAGGGAGAAGATTCTGGAGGGGCTGAGACTAGCAGCCGAGGCATTGGAGCGCTCACCAGAGCTCCTCATTCTATACCCGGAGGTCTCAATCAATATCGCGATGGCTATTGAAAACGCCTCCAGTTTAAACGACGTAGCCGCCTTCCCTGGGAGAATAGTCCGCGTCGGAGGGAAGATTGTTCCAGTCAGTAAGCCAGCTTTCGGTGCCTCGAGACATCTCGCCTCAATCCTCTTGGGCGCAATAAGGGTTGAGCCGAGACTTAGATGTGTGATGAACCTAAAGCTTGTCAAGGGAGTCGAAGAAGCCATTAAAGAAGCGGGTTTTTCCGCGATAAGCATAGAGCCGATAAACCGGGTGAGGAGCGAGGACGACGTAGTCTTCGACGTAATAGAGGCCCTGAAGAGGAGACCTGACGTGGATGTGGTGCTTGACCAAGGGGGTGTGGGATTGGAGCCTGCAATCTACATCTTCGGGACAACCCCCATGGAGGTTGTGAACAAAGCCATAAGCATCGCGAGGAAGCTAAGCAGCCATAGGTCTCGATGAATTCAGGCCCCCCGCCCATTTAGGCGGAGGATATTCTACTCAGAATATCGCAGAGAGACTCGGTTAAGGACTCCTTCAACATCCTAGCAGTTACAGCGCCCTGCCGCCAATCAGCCAAGAACTCCTCGAAACTTAGGTAAGCCCTTCCCCCAACCTCAAGGCGACCAAGCCAGGGAAAGACAACCCGCTCAACAAGCATGATTAGAGGATTGTTCTCCGCCTCCCGCTCCGGACAAAAAGCCTGATAAATTTTCTCAGAAATCTCCTTCTCTCCGTCGTCGAGGAATATGGCATTGTTGAGGCTTTTCGACATCTTAGCCTTTCCGTCGAGACCAAGAATTATCGGTGTGTGGATAGCGACTGGCTTCGTGTAGCCGAGCTTTCTGAGATACTCTCGTGCCATCACGTGAATCTTTCTCTGGTCCATCCCCCCCACAGCGACGTTAATGCCCAAATAACCAATGTCTAGGCACTGCATCAAGGCGTAAATTTCAGACCCCACTTTATACATCACATCTCTCTTACTGATGGTATCCATTGCTTTTCTGGCCTCTGAGGCCGTCACGAGCTTTGAAAGCCGCATCAGTTCCGTGACGTATCTGGCGTTAAGCTGGTAGCTCGATCCATAAACAAACTCCACATCAGAGTCTTTGACACCCTTAGCCCTCACCAGCTTTTGTAGGAGCTCTTGGTTCCTCTTCGCAATCTCTTGAAGCTGGTCAAGCTCTCCCTTATCATTCAACCAGCCGTGAATATCTGCTAGGAGGAAGATTGTCTTGAACCCCGCCTTGGCAAGCCGTATCAAAGGCTCACAGGCGACGAGTGTCCCTAAGTGCAGAACGTTGCTAGGCTCAATCCCGATGTAGGCGCGGACCTTTCTCTCATTAATGAGTGTGAGAAGCTCCTCCTCCGTCAGAACCTCCACCGAGGCGTCGCTGACTAACCGCGCCACCTCCTCGGGTGAGACCGTTATCTCCATTCCAGAGCTTAGCCTAGCCGGGCGGGCTATATATCCTAGCTTAACCGGTGAGCTTCCATTCTATCAGCTATGCACTGCTAAAAGCCCCTTCAAATCGGTCCGCATGGCCAATAGGCTTTAATTCAACAAAAAAGGGAGGCTTTCGGGGTGGCGTCGCTGTATTATTATATGGGTTATAGCGGATAAATTATATGAGGCTCACGTAGTGGGCCCAGCCTGGTGGTTTGACTTTGGGCGTGAAGCTGGGTGAGTATCCTGTGAAGAGGATAGTTAAACGTGATGGGCGAGTGGTGGATTTTGACTCTCGCCGAATCCGTGAGGCGATTAAGAAAGCGATGCTCTCGGTTGACAAATATGATGAGAATCTTCTTGACAGAGTTGTCGAGTATGTTCTTCAGGTTATTGCTGAGAAGTACGGCGCTGCTCGTACTCCACATGTTGAGGATGTTCAAGACATAGTTGAGTTAGCTCTAGTTAGGTTTGACCTCTACGAGGTTGCTAAGTCCTACATCCTGTACAGGAAGCAGAGGGAGCGAGTCAGGAAGGAGAAGATGCTCATTCTGGAGACGGATTATTTGGATGAGGTTGACAAGAGGTTTTCTGGCAACGCGCTTAGACTGATGGCAAGCAGGTATCTGTTGAAGAACGAGGAGGGTAGGCTTGCGGAGCGGCCAAAGCAACTATTTCAGAGAGTCGCTGCCCTCATAGTTATCCCCGACATCCTCTACGACCCCCTCATCTTCGACGTTGAGGCAAAGCAGAAGCCCCATCCCCAAGAATCGTTCAGCCCAGACTCATGGGCAGGGAAGATAGGGCTCGGGAAAGATAGCGAGGGGTACCACGTTTACTGGAATAAATGGCACTTAGAGAGGATGAAGAAGCTTTACGACAACCTTAACGCCCAAGGCTGCATGAGGCATCCTTGGAGCGTCTTCTGGGAGATGCTTCTTGCTGGAACCTTCGACCATCACTACCAAGACTACCTCAACTACTATAACTTGATGGTTGAAAAGAAGTTCATGCCAAATAGCCCGACGCTCTTCAACGCCGGAGCTAGGCTCGGACAGCTCTCAGCCTGCTTCGTACTTCCCATAGAGGATAATATCGAGTCGATAATGAGGGCCGCGACGGAGGCTGCGATAATCTTCAAAAGCGGGGGTGGAATAGGTATAAACTATTCGAAGCTTAGGCCGGAGGGTGATGTCGTCTTCTCAACTTCAGGCGTCGCCTCCGGCCCTGTGACGTTTATGCGTATCATAGACACTGTAACCGAGGTCGTTAAACAGGGCGGTAAGAGAAGGGGAGCCAACATGGGTATTCTCGAGGTCTGGCACCCCGATATCGAGAAGTTCATTAGAGCAAAGGAGCGCGAAGGTGTCCTCGAGAACTTCAACGTAAGCGTTCTTATAGACGACAAATTCATCGAGTGTTTAGAAGGTGACATCCCTTACGAGCTGAGAAATCCGCGCGACGAAAAGGTCTGGGGAGCTAAGAGCCCGTCCCACCTCTTCCACCTTATAGCCGAGATGGCGTGGAAGACGGCGGACCCTGGAGTCCTATATCTTGAGAACATCAATAGGAGAAATCCCCTCAGGAAAGTCTTAGGCGACATCAGGTCAACAAACCCCTGCGGAGAGGAGCCCCTTTATGAATACGAGTCTTGTAACTTAGGCTCAGTCAACCTCTACGCTTTTGTTAGGGTCGCCGAAGGGCGTAGGGAGGTAGATTGGGATGGGCTTCAAGAGGCAGTCAAGATAGCATACAGGTTCCTCGACAACGTGATTGACGTGAACAACTATCCTCTTCCGAGTATAGATGAGATGTCTAAGAAGACTAGGAGAGTGGGTCTCGGGTTTATGGGTCTGGCCGACCTACTCTTCGCCCTCAGAGTTCCATACAACAGTGAGGAGGGGTTCAAGCTCATGCAGAAGATAACGGAGTTCATAGCGTATCACGCTTACAGCGAGAGTATAGAAAGGGCGAAAAGCCGGGGAGTTTTTCCGCTCTACTGGCAGAGTAGCTACGTTAAGGGCCAGCTCCCTCTTGAGGGCTTTTATCACAGAGAGCTCTGGACGATGAATTGGGACAGAATAGCGGAGGCCGTTAGAACAATTGGAATACGCAACAGCTTCCTAATGTCGATCGCACCTACTGGAAGCATCTCCATGCTTGCAGACACGAGCTCGGGGCTAGAACCTGTCTTCGCACTCCTGTACGAGAAGCACGTGACGGTTGGAGTTTTCCACTACATCGACCCAGAGTTCGAGAACTACCTGAAGGAGGCCGGCCTCTACAACGAGCAGATATTCAAACTTGTCGCTGATAACGGCGGCTCAATCCAAGGGCTCGACGTCTTTGGAGAGGAGGCCAAGAAAGTTTTCGTCGTTGCTTATGACATTCCTTGGTGGGACCACGTGAGGGCTCAGTACCACGTCGGCCTATGGGTTGACGCTGCTGTCAGTAAGACCATCAACATGCCGAGCTGGGTTACGGTTGAGGATGTCGAGAACGCCTACATTTTCGCCTACAAGCTCGGATTAAAGGGCATTACAATTTACAGGGACCTCTCGAAGTCGTCGCAGGTTCTCGTTACACCTAGCCAGAGGGAGTCAAGATACATTACTCAGGTTGAGAACGACACTCTAGAAATTATGAAGAGACTTGGAATTGATGTTAAGCTTCCGTCTTCAAGTGTTTCTATGAAGGTTGGTAAGCAGCTTCAAGTCTCTGCGGCCTCTCTGGATGTCGAGCCTGTGGTTAGCTTGGAGGTGGGTAATGGTGGCGAGAAGTTCAGCAGTTGCCCGGAGTGTAGGGGGAAGAGTCTTGTCTGGCAGGAAGGATGTGTCAAATGCCTCGACTGTGGATGGACCAGCTGCGTAATCTCTTAAGAGTGGCCGGATAGGTATTTATCAAAAGAAACACCTCCCTTTTTTTGTGGGGCTTGTATTAGTTACGGGTTCTCGGGGCTTTATTGGGGCGAGTTTGTTGGAGTTCTTGGCTAGGAGAGGCCGGCGGGCTGTGGGGCTTGATATTGCGGATGGGGCCGAAATAAGGGCTAACATACTCTCCCTTGATGATGTATTATCTAAGCTCCAGAACAATAAGCCGGTCTACATAGTACATTCGGCCGCTGTGTCGAATCCACCGGCCTGCAGGCAAGACCCCCACATCTGCTTAAACACCAACGTTCTCGGGACGGTAAATATGCTTGAGGCCGCCAGAAAATTAGATATTGAGAGGTTCATCTATCTTTCTTCAGCCAACGTCTACGGTGAGAGGCCACCGCTTCCAGTAACTGAAGATAGTCCACTCGCTCCCCGCGCACTCTACGATTACTCTAAAGTCATAGCTGAGAGCTGCGTCGAGGCTTATAGACGCTTATACGGGGTGCCTACAGTTATTCTCAGGTCTTGGAAGGTCTTCGGTGAGTATGACTCACCGAAGAGCGCCATTTCACGGTTCATAGACGCGTGCCTGAGAGGTGGAGAAATTACCCTCTTCAACGGGGGACGGGATGTCACAGACCCATACCACGTCGATAATCTGTGCCATGCTATCGATCTCGCCTTAGAGAATGACCAGGCTGTGGGCGAGATTTTCAACATAGGTACGGGGAACGCTGTCTCCATCAGGCAACTGGCAGAGCTTATAGTGAAATTAACTTCCGCCACGACCGTGATAAGGGATGCGCCTCCAAGAAGCGCTGAGGAGGCTGAACCCATGATAAGTTATCCCTCAATCGAGAAGATTAAGCAGAAGTTAGGCTACCGGCCGATTGTCAGTCTTGAGGAGGGGCTGAGGAGGCAAATTACTTGGCGTCGCCGAGCCCTCGGTCTATGAAGAACCTTTTAGCCCTCTCGCGGAGGATGTCATAATCTCCCACGCCTCGGTCGACGTAAACCCTGACTATGTGGACTGGCTTAGACACCATCTCCAGTATATGAGACCTCGCCTCTCTCCTCTCTAGACCACCTTTCGCCTTTATCGTCAGCTCAGAGGGCCCATATTTCACAAGAGGAGGGATGGTTGAAGAATCCAGATAGATGTTTTTTGGGTGCAGGTTCAGCGCCTCCGCAAGTTCCTCTTCAAGCATTCTCCTCTCCTCGTGAGACCGTGGAGAAGCCGGTGAGGCGCCACCCTTACCTTCAAATATCATCTTTGGAAGAATCCTCCTCTTTAGCGCAACTATTCTGTCTCTCGACCTCGGGTTGTTTTTAAGCATGCACCAGACTGTGAAATCGTCAAGGTCGAGATAATTCTCGATTGAAATGTCTGTGAGTCTTGTCAGCTCTTCGCCGTATTCCTCTGCAGCCCTCAGGAGCTGTAACTGAGCTGCGCGGACCGCATGATGAAAATATATGTTGAGGAAGGAGTGGAGTCTCGCCACTGCAAGCTCCTCTAACACACCCCACCCCCTCTCATCGACGCAGACCTCGCCATCCTCGATTGTTGTTAGGTAGACGAGGCGCCTGACATCAATCACACCGTAAGTCGCTCCGGTGAAATAAGAGTCTCTGAGTAGAAAGTCTAGCCGGTCAACATCAATCGGCCCTGAGATGAGTTTGCTGAGCCTGTGTCCCCCCTCTAGGAGTCTGAGGAGCTCGGAGAGCGGTATCTCCGCATTCTCAATAGCCCTACTCAACTCTTCGTCGTCCTCGATTATTCTTCTGCCCATGGTCTCATGGTTCGCGCCTTCTCTAATTAGAAATTCTTCGAAGAGATGCGAGAAGGGTGTGTGACCTATGTCGTGAAGTAGGGCTGCAGCCTTTAGGAGGCGCGTCTCCTCCATGGCGAGGTTGAGGCTCTTAGCAAACTCCTCCGCGAGCACCATGGAGCCCAAAGAGTGGTCGAAGCGGGAGTGCCGGGCCCCTGGGTAAACGAGGTATGCGAGGGGGAGCTGGCTTATTCTTCGGAGCCTCTGAACTGCGAAAGTGTCAATCATTCTCAGCTCCCAATCTGAGAGCGTGATGTAGCCGTGAACTGGGTCCTTGATTAGCTTCAAATCCATGCCTTCTAAACCCCCCGACTATATCACAGTTTCCAACACCATAGGGTGGGTTTATCAGAGGGCTCCGAGAAGAAAGCCGACAAGAGCTATAAACATCCACATGAGATACTCGGTCTTGACGCGGCGACTCTTCTCTGGATTTTTCAGAAGCTTAATGTTGGAGTATGTGAAACCTGCGTCCGCGGCTGCAATAGGCGGTATGTAGAGGAGGTTCATGGTTCCGAGCGCGACTGGCAGAGGACTTAGGGCTACGGCTGTGAAGACTAGGCACGCGCCTAGACGCGCGGCTGTCCTTGTGCCATGCGTGACGGCGAAAGTCCTCACTCCCCGGCTCCTATCGCCCTCCACATCTGTAATTCCCTTCACGACCTCACGCCCCAACCCCGAGAGAAAGGACATAATCGCTATGAGGGCTACGTTCAGGCCCAAGGCACCCTCCGCGAGTATCGCGCCGTAGATGTAGGGGGCTGCTATCGACGCGCTAACGGCCGCGTTCCCGACCAGCCCTGCCCTTTTGAGGTAGGTGTTGTAGGATAATGCTAATGTGTAGAAGATTGAGGCTACTATGAGTGGCATGGGCCCTAAGATTGCCGAGGAGATGAGTCCCGATGCCCCAAGGATGATTCCAAACGGTAGTGCCTCAGAGACCCTGACTATGCCGGATGGTATGGGTCTCCGCGGGTTGTTTATTGCATCTATCTCCCTGTCGATGATGTCGTTAATCACCATGGAGGAGGCCGTCAAGGAATAGGCCGTGACTGCAGCCAGCGCCCCCTCGAGAAATGGAGGCAGTTTCCCGCTCTGAACAAAGTATCCGACAAAGACAGCGAAAACCATCATTAGGCCGTTGGGTGGCCTTGTTATCTCGATAAAGCCCCTAAGCCTCATAGATTTGAGAGGTTCGTGTCTGAGCATGAATAATAAATCACCTCCCCCCTCCTCTCCAACACAGCGATTATGAGGACTTTCCCCTTCCTCATAACCTGTCTCGCGGCCTTGAGTATCTCGTTTACTTTGAGCGTGGTACCCTCTGGGAAGGCGAGAATAACGTATTTTGAGGTCTCTCTATTCGAGGGCTCGTAGAGACGGTATGTGAGCCTGCCGCCGAAGCCTTTTCTCACTATTCTTTGGCTCCTTCGGAGGTCTCGATAGATGATGTAGAGTGGCCAGAGTCCTGGGTTTACTCTGGATACGCGGTCAAGGTAAGCCTTAAAGTCCAGCAATGCTCCGTCCCTGTCGACTAATCTAAGAGTGCCCCTCTCAAGGAGGTAGAGCACCTCCTCAGGCCAGAGGATAAGCTCCCTCCCCGCTAGCTCACCAAACCCTCTCGACACCAGCTTCTCAACATCCCCCTCAACCACCCTACATCTAAGGTCCTCATCCACCATGGCGCTCAAAATCGGCCTCTCCAACCCATATTTCGGGGAGAGGCTTTGGGTTAAAAAGATGTAATGAATAAACTATGTTAAGAGGCTCCGTTTTCTGTTTTTGGCTTTATGTCAGGACATGGAGCTGAGGAATTGGAGTTACACCCCCTCGAGAGGCGTGTCCTCAACCTGATTCTCTCTGAAGGGCCACTCAGCTTTGATGAGATTGCCGCGCGTCTTGGGGTGAATGTGGGGGCCGTCGCGAAGTCGGCTGAGTGGCTTGCTGGGAAGGGGTTGGCTGAGCCCTCTAAGTCCTCTGTCATCCATGTGGTGACGCTTGGTGAGGAAGGGCTGGCTTATGTTGAGAGGGGACTTCCTGAGAGGAGGCTTGTCGAGGCATTAAAATCTATGGGAGGCGAGGCCTCACTTAAACAGATTGAGTCGCTCGGAGCCTTCAGGGGAGACGAGCTTAACATAGGTATCATCTGGGCGAAGAGGAATGGATGGATTTCGGTATTGAAGTCTGATGGGGAGGTAATGTTTCACTTAGAGAAATATCCGAGTGCTAAGACCGATGAGGAGTTGGTTCTGGAGATTTTGAAGAGGGGGGCGGTTAACTTGGAGGATTTGGGCCCTATCAGACCAGCTTGTGAGAGGCTTGGGAGGAGGCCAGGCGTTTTGAGAATGAATGAGGTGGCAAGGCATGTCCTTTCGCCGACTAAGAAGGCTTTGAGCCTCCCTCCTCAGCTTTTGGAGGAGAGGGAGGAGGTGACGCAGCTGACGCCTGAGCTTCTGAGCAGCGGGGGCTGGAGAAGCAAAATCTTCAGAAAATACGACATCTACGCCCCTGTTAAGCCCGTGCTGGCCCCCCGGCTCCATCCGCTCACCCACATTATCGAGCTCATCAAGTCAATCTTTGTCGAGCTCGGGTTTGAGGAGATAAGAGGACCGCTGGTCGAGCTTGCTTTTTGGAACTTCGACGCCCTCTTTCAGCCCCAAGACCATCCGGCCCGCGAAATGCACGACACATTCTACCTCTCGACACCCTCTAAGGGGCAGCCGCCAGAGCTTGCCGCGAACGTGGGTAGAGTTCACTATGACGGAGGGGGGACAGGCTCCAAGGGTTGGGGCTATGAATGGAGCATCGAAGAGGCCTCGCGGCTAGTGCTAAGGACACACACAACCGCGACGACAATCAGGCACTTAGCACAGAACTCCAAAAGGCCTCTTAAAGTCTTCACAATAGATAGGGTCTATCGTAACGAGAGAGTTGACTGGAGAAGGCTGGCTGAGTTTCACCAAGTCGAGGGCATACTCGTGGATAAGCGAGCGAATTTCAGAGAGTTGATGGGAATCATAAAGGAATTTTATTCGAGGATAGGCCTTAAAAAGGTCAGATTCAGGCCAAGCTACTTCCCCTATACCGAGCCATCCGCGGAGGTGGATGTCTACGTAGAGCGGAGGGGGAGCTGGGTTGAGCTAGGCGGGATGGGTATTTTCAGGCCCGAGGTTACTGCTCCGCTAGGGGTTAAGGAGCCCGTTTTGGCCTGGGGCCTCGGTCTCGAGAGGCTTGCGCTACTTCTTCTCGACGTGAACGACGCTCGGACGCTATACCAAAACGACCTAAGATGGCTTCTCTCGCTCAGCCCACTCAGGCTTGAGAAGACAAGGGTGAGCGGCTAAACATGCCTGCACTCACGCTAAACGTGAATCGACTGTCCAGGCTTGTGGGTAAGGAGCTGACACCGGGCGAAATTGCAGAGTTGACGGCCTCTCTCGGAATGTCCGTCGAGGAGGTCAGTGATACGGAGGTTAAGGTTGAGTATAACCCTAATAGACCTGATTTTGGATGCCATGTCTCACTCGCCAGAGCTTTGAGGGGCATTTTGGGAATCGAGTTAGGTTCAAGGAGATACTCTGCAAGGGGTTCCAGTGTAGCTGTCGAGGCTGAACCTAGCGTCGAGGCCGTCAGACCGATCATCGCATGCGCCTTAGTCCGCTCACTCACTCTGGGCGAGGAGGAAATCGCGGACCTCATAGTCCTTCAGGAGGACCTGCACTGGGTTTTAGGTAGAGACCGGCGGAAAGTTGCCATCGGCCTCCACGACTACACGAGGGTTAGGCCGCCCTTCATCTACAGGGGAGTAGGATTATCCGACATTAGATTCATTCCATTAGGCTCTTACGAGGAGATGACGCCGCAGGAGATTCTTGAGGAGCATCCTACCGGGAAGAAATACTCTTGGATACTGAAGGGCAAGAATCTCGCCCCCATAATTCTGGACAGCAGGGGCAACGTCCTCTCATTCCCACCAATAATCAACGCATCCTTGACTGAGCTCAGGCCGGGAGCGAAGGATATCTTCATAGACGTGACAGGCACGGACGAGAAGGCAGTCAATCAGGCCCTGAACATCCTTGTAACCACACTCATCGATATGGGTGGAGTCGCATATCAGACTTTAATAAGGTACGTGGGGAGACGGAGGAAGGTCTACACCCCAGACCTCACACCATCGAAGTGGGTTCTTGACCCGAAGTACGTCTCTACCCTAATCGGGCTGGATGCCTCTGGCGCGACCGCGGTGAAGGCACTTAAGCGGATGAGGATGAACGCTAGGCTGTTTAGAGGGAAGGTGCTTGTCGAGGTGCCTCCATATAGGGTCGATATTTTGCATCAGGTGGATTTAGTGGAGGATGTAGCCATAGGCATGGGGTATCATGGGCTTGAGCCTGTCCTCCCGGCAACAGCTGGACTTGGGGCGCTCCTCGAGTCCTCAAGGATCTTGGCGCTAATTAGGCCGCTGATGCTAGCGATGGGTTACACGGAGGTTGTGAACACGACACTTTCCCACAGTGAGCGAGATTTCAAGTGGATGCTCATCCCTGGAGAGCCGGGCATTCGGATACTCAACCCCGTCTCAACGCTTTACGACAGCATGAGGGAGATGCTGTTACCCGGCCTCCTCTCGAACCTCGCCGCCAACTCCATGAACCCCTACCCGCAGCGAATTTTCGAGCTGGGAGACGTGATGGTAAGAGACGACACTCTACCGGAGAGGGCCAGAAGAGAGACGCACCTCGCCTTTGCGACGTGCCACTCAACAGCATCATTCTCCGAGATAAAATCCCATCTTGAGGAGATTTTCAGAACCATGGAATTAGATGCTAGACTCTCCTCGAAAGACTACCCCTTCTTCATCCCCGGACGTGGTGCTGCTGTCTTGTTAGGGGAGGTTGAAGTCGGATTCATGGGCGAGGTTCATCCGGCCGTATTAGAGAATTTTGGGCTCTACATGCCGACAGCTGGTTGCGAACTTAATCTCTCACTGGCGGGCCTATTTTAGGCATGTGCAGCTTAATCTAATGGTCGGAGGGGTTGTCAGACCAAGCAGGATATGAGCCGAGAACTTTCAAGAGAATGGACCTGCCTGCGAGCTCCGAGAGAGCGTCTTTTACTCTCTCCTCGCTGATATGCCCCTCAAAGTCAACATAGAAGTTGTATTGCCACGGCCTCGCCCTCGTCGGGCGCGACTCTATCTTGGTCAGGTTTATCCCTCGCTTTGCGAAGGCCCCTAAGGCCTCGTAGAGCGCACCCGGCTTGTGTGGTAGGGCGAAGATTATGCTGGTCTTCTCCCTCTCCGCTCTCGGCGGCTCACCTCTACCAATCACAAAGAACCTCGTGAAGTTTCTACCATAATCTTCAATTCCCCGAGCCAATATCTCCATGCCATGAATCTCTGCGGCCCTCGCACTCGCTATGGCTGCGAGAGACTTGTCTCCTGTCTCCTTGACCAGTCTCACGGCGGCCGCTGTGTCGTAGTGGCTTATCGTCTCGAGGCCTAGTGAGGCTAGATAGGCTCTACACTGGGCCAGGGCCTGTGGATGGGAGACAACCCTCCTCAGACCGTCGATAGTCGCGCCGGGGAGGCTGATGAGGCAGTGGGAGATTCGGAGGTTTATCTCACCAATGACTTTTAGGCTCGTCGTGAGTAATGCGTCATAGGACTCGCCTACGCTTCCCTCTATGCTATTTTCAACCGGGACCACACCCGCCTCAACCTCCCCCGCCTCGACGCTCATAAAGACCATAGAAATGGTCTTCCGCGGTTGGGGCTCTGCTTTCTCGCCAAAATAACGTATCACGGCCTCCTCGCTGTAGGCCCCCCTCTCACCCTGAAAAGCCACCCTCAACCCCAATAGATAACACTCGCCATCCTAAAAACCCATTCAGCCTCGACTCGGACTCCTCTCTCGAAGTGCTTTAATGAGGGCTGGTATAAATTGGTAGAGGTCATGAGTGACTGAGTAGTCCGCCTCTCTGTGAATTGGAGCGGATGGGTCGCTGTTCACGGCCACGATAATTTTAGAGCCCCTCACGCCAATCGTATGTTGGACCTGACCAGAGATTCCTATGGCTATGTAGAGTTGCGGGCTTATCCACCTCCCGGAGAGGCCGACATGCCTGTCCTCAGGCATCCAGCCGAGGTCGCTGGAGATTGGCCTACTACAGGCCAACTCTGCACCCAGCAGTCTTGCCAGCTCCTCCGCAAGCCTCAAATCCTCCCGCTTCTTGAAGCCGCGCCCAACCGAGACTACAACTTTGGCCCTCGAAAGCTCCGCACCTCCTCTCTCTGCAACCTCGACACTGAGTAGCTTCGGAGTCCTACGCCCTGATGTTACCGCACCCAGCTTAACCACTTCTATGGAGGTGGCGTCTCTTCTACGGGGGCTCCTCCCCATCGGCTGAAAAGTTAGAAACGCAGGGAACCTCTTAACCTCGAGGCTCTCAACATACCCTCCTCCAAGGGTAGGCCTCTCGACAACTAATTTCCCTTCTTCGAGGCTTATGTTGGTGCAGTCGTTTACACAAGCCGATGCGAGACTCTGCCCCACACGGGCGAATAATTCCCTATACATTTTCCTCGAAGGGGCCAAGACAAGCAGAGTATCGGCGCCCGTCACCAAATCTCTGAGCGCCCCAGCCAGCGCCTCACTCTGAGCCTCATCGAACCTTTCGACCGCATAAATCTTCTTTAGGCCAAGCGTCTCAACAGCCCTTTCACCTAACAGCCGGTCAGGGACAAAAGCCTCAGCATACTCTAAGCCAACCGAGTCTAGAACACCCCTAAGCCCTAAAACATCTTCAAGCTCACCAGCAACTATCAGTGACCGCTTCACCCCCTTAACACCCCCTCCTTCTCTAAGGCCTCAACCAGCTTCACGGCACATGCGTCTGGCTCTCCTGTTAAGACTACTCCTCTCCTGCTGGTCTTCAGAAGCTTGACCGTGAGCCTTTCGACCTGAGGTTGAATTAAGTCTTCCTGTAGTCCGAGCTCAGATAATTCGACTCGCGTCATGGGTTTCCTTGATGCAGCCCTAATCATAAGTAGGCTCGGAAGCCTAGGAGAAGCCAGCTCAAGACTCGCAGTGATTATCACGGGCAAATCGCATTCAAGGTTTTCAACCCTATCCTCGAGGGCGCGCTTCACTCTCACAACACTGCCGGATAGCTCGATCTTCAACGCATGAGTCACGCAAGGTATGCTGAGAATTTCCGAGAGCCTCGGCCCTAGCTGATAGTTGCCCGAGTCGGAAGATGCCTCGCCGCAAAAAAGGATTTCCGCATCGCCTGCCTTTTTTGAGAGCCTCGAGAGGACGTTAGATGTCACCCAGCTGTCCGCGAGCCTCAACACTGGGTCGCTGACATAGAGGCATCTGTCCGCGCCAGCAGCCAGCGCCTCGCGGAGGACGAGCTCATTCAATTCCGCACCAGCTGAGAGAACAACCACCTCACCGCCAAACTCCTCCTTAATCCGCACAGCGGCCTCAAGGGCCACAATATCCGACTCACCCAGCCTAAGCGTAGCCCTATCCAACCTCGGTGCGAGGCTTGAAGGGTCGTGTTCAAGAGTCGAGACATCAGGAACCTGCTTAACGAACACATGCATCACTGGCAATTCCTGCGCTCGGAATTTCACGCAGACGGCCTTTATTTATAGTGGTGCAAACCGCGGCAGGGGAGAGGAAAAGTGATTTGTGGAGAATGGAGATATAAATAAAGGGCCTCTTGTGGGTGGATTGATGCAGACCTCCAAGCTCCCTGACTATGTTGAGGAGGTTCTCGAGGGGGCGCTAGTCGCGATTTTAACCGTTATTGACGAGAAGGGCGAGCCAGTCTCCCACCCCATGTTACCCCTTTATGACCGCGAGAGTGGGCTGCTTTACTTCACATCTAGCATACTTTTCAGTAAGAAGCTCTCCCACATCAAAAGAAATTCCAAGGTCTCGGTTCTAGTCTCACACCGCGATTATGTGAAATCGAATAGTTTTCACGCTGTTCAGATTAAGGGTGAAGCCCGAGTTCTAGACCGGAACCTGAGTGATGAATGGCAGCGTCTGCTACCTCTCTGGAGACGAAAAGAGCCATATATCGAGCGTTTCATCAAGCAGAGATTCGCCATCCCACTCTTCTGGGAGCGCGCCGTAATTGAAGTCCGCCCCAAACTTGTCACCGTCTGGGTGGATGGCGACTTGGAGAAGGAGCCGTCAGTCCTCAAGCTGGGTGAGATGGCATGATTCGGAGAGAGGATTTGAAGAACTTTGAGCAGGCCGCTTTGGCGTTTATTGATGAGGACGGCTACCCTTCAACAATTCCAGTTACACCCTTTGAGAGGGACGGAACTTTTGCGTTTAGGCTTCCCAGAGGTGTGGAGGGCCGGAAAATCGAGGGTAAGAGGGTTAACCTGCTGTTAAACCATATAACGCCGATACCGTCAGGCGGATATACTGACAGAAGATATGTCGGGTTCAAGGGCTCCGCAACCATACGTGAGGAACTTCTCGAGCTGAAGGCTGAAAGGAAGTACGGCTGGGACGAGAAAGTGACGCCCTTCCCCGAATATGTTGAGGTCTCAACGCCGCGTGCGAAAAGCTATCTTGAAGATATCGGAAAGAAGCTCGGCTACACGTTCAAACCCGGCATCGGCCTTTTTTGGACGGTTTTCAGAGCCGTTAGAATGCCTTTCCTCGTAGCCACCGCGACTCCAGTGACTGTCGGAGCGGCCGCTGCTTTTTACCAAGGCTTTTTCGACCCGCTACTATTTGCCTTAACGCTGCTCGGTCTGTCGTTCATCCACCTAGCCTTGAACGTCGCGAACGACTACTTCGATACACTGTTAGGCGCTGACGTACTCAATAAGAGGCCGACTCCGTTTAGCGGAGGCTCGAGAGCGATTATTTATGGAATCCTTAATCCGCAGGAGGCTAGGATACTCTACTCCTCGCTGTTTGCTGCCGGAGTGAGCATAGGAGCCTTCCTCGCAATGACTCGAGGCGTGCTAGAGATAGTTTCACTCACCGCACTCGGGTTTTTCCTTTCATATTACTACACAGCCCCACCGATAAAGTTAGCTTACCGAGGATTAGGAGAGCTCGCCGTCTTCTTGGGCTTCGGTCCCGTAATCGTTATGGGGACATACTTTGTTCAGGCACAGAGTCTCAGCCTAAGCGCCTTAATGGCGTCCATCCCCATGGGAATACTTGTCATGCAAATACTTTACGTCAACGAAATTCCAGATGCGCCATACGATAGACAAGCGGGTAAGATGACGCTTCTCACGAGACTCTCCAGAAAGCAGGCGCTGGTCTTCCTCGCGACATCTATGACCGCCACATACCTGAGCATAGCACTGATACCTCTCCTAAGGCTTGGCCCCCCAACTGTTCTAGCCGCCTTAGCAACCATTCCCCTAAGCTATAAGGTATTTCGCGGTGTTGTGCAGAGCTTCGGCGAGCCATACTCCATGATAGGCACCATGTCTCTAAACGTGAAGAACACGACCTTGACCGGGCTCCTCATCGCCGCTGGATATGTTGCAGGAGCATTAGTCTGAGGACACGTTATTTACGCGGAATTTGCCTCCTTTCCCTCTCGACCACTCTCAAATCCGGCCAAGAGACTCTAAACGATAGTGGGACGCATATTAGGGATAAAGCTAAGGCCGTACCGAAGGAAGTTAAGCTGGGGGCGTATATCGTCTCAAGCGAGCCAAGCTCTAACTCAGAGTGTGCGAAAGGTGCCCACATCGCTTGTGTGCCCACCGAGCCACCGAAGCTCCTAAAGAATGTCAGGATAGATGTTAGAAACCCCATTTCCGAGTATGATGCCAAGGTCTGGATAGTGATTAAAGTCGTTGGAACTGTTAGCCCCATGGAGGAGCCAAGTAGAATCAGGGGAGGGATGAGTAACCAGTAGCTAGAGGCGAATATGCCAGCTGAGACGAGGAGGCTAAAAGCCGCGGCGAAGAGGCTTATGCCAGTTTTGATAAGTGGGGCAGGCCCATATCTAACAATAAGTCGTGAGGATATATTTGCCGCGAGGACCCAGCCGAGCGTTGCCGGGGCCATCATTAAGCCGGCCTCAGTTGGCGCAAGGCCATAGAACCACTGTAGTATTGGAGGTATAACTGTGACTGTTCCGAAGAATGCAAAGCCAATCAGAAGGTTGATGGTGAAGATGGTGAAGTTTAGCCTCTCTGATAAGAGACCGAAGGGGATAAATGGCGTGGCTACGCGTCTCTCGACACGAATTAAGAGAGGTATGGCACAGATTAACAGAACTATCATGAAAACCGTTATCTGCCAGCCAAAGAGCGGGGCGTCGATGAGTATTAGAAGTGAGGAGGCGATGATGGTGAAGAGTATGAAGCCTTTAGCGTCGAGTTTCCTTTGCATCCGATTAGTGGATAGAATTTTCAGGTTCCGGAGGCTCATGAAAAGAGCCATTAGGGCTGGGGGAATGTTTATGAGATAGACCCAGCGCCATCCAAGTGTATCAACTATCACACCCCCCATGGGTGGACCTAAAATGCTCCCAACCGCCCAAACGGTTGAAGTATAACCCGTCACACGCCCCCTTTCTTCGAGGGTAAAGAGGTCTCCAATAATCGTGAAAGTGAGCGCGAAGAGAGCTCCTGAACCCATACCCTGTAAAAGTCTGAAAAAGATTAGCGACTCCATGCTCCAGGAAGCGCCACAGAGCAGGGAGCACGTAGCGAAGAGGAGGAGGCCCGTGTTGTATATAATCGGGCGCCCATATAGGTCTGAGAGCCTCCCCCACACCGGTATTGAAATCGTTGATGAGAAGATGAAAATCGTGATAGGCCAGTTGTAAAGGGCCTGTCCCCCTAGCTCCAAGACGGCCTTGGGCATAGCGATTGGAACAATGGTCCCCTCCAGAGAGGCCATAAACAAGCCCGTTATGAGTCCCAGCAATACGCGCCACTTGTTGATGGTGTCGCCGGCCATAAAGTTAGACACTTCCTATAACGGATTTAAACATATCTAAGTGGGCATGAGGCTTAAAGCCTCCACTCTGAGAGAATGTTTAGCAGCGATAAGACCGAGTAGACTGCCTCCTCAGTCCTTACACTTCTAACACCCTGATGTGGGATAAAATTGACGCAGATGTCGAAGACATCCTCTAACTTCAGGCTCTGCAGCTCCGCAATCTCAGCCAAGCCCCTCTTATATGACCCGAAGGCCACACACACAGGCCCCTCAACAGCCTTCAACGAAGAACGAAGCCTCTCCCAGACACTTAGGATCGGCTCGCCCTCTCTGTCCGTTGCTATGGTGTATCTGTATTTTTTAACGACTTCATCAAGCTTCCCTCGATGAATGGAGACCTTCGTTCCTAAATAATATGGCAGGTCCTCACGTCTCCTAATTTTAAACTTAATTCTATTACCATGCGCCCTCACGAGAAGAAGCACTCTGCTACCGCTTCTTCTCGGCGCCTCCATAACTAGAGTTTTCCTTAATCCAGCGTGCAGTGTGGTCAAGCCTCCTCTTCTCTCTACGAGAGCTTCCCTGAACTCCCAGAAGTCACTCGGAGGTCTTAATGACTGGGGATGCGTGTAGATGTTGAGTGGAGGTAGAAGGCCTGCGTATTTCAGCTCTGGCCTCAGCTTGAAGAGCCTCCTTCTCAGGTATGGGGCTGTGGACATGTATTCGCTGAAGAGTTTGATAAGCTCAGCGTTTCCATCAGGCTTCTCGGGCTCCTCCTGATAAATGATCATGTGGCTCACCCTGAAGATGGCCATCGCTCTGAAGAGAAATCCAATTCTCATTGTCTTTTCCCTAAGGTGTGCTGCGTCTTCCGCGTATGTGCTGGGGATAAGGACGTGTATCTCCGGCTTGGCTGCAGGTGGGGCATCGACGTTAAATGTCGAGGACGAATCGGACGAGTCCCCTGCCATCCTCACTAATCACCTCCATTAGCCAATATGTAGGGGACTTTACGTGGGTTCCTGGGAGGTGCTTGGCCTCATCATATCTCTCCCCCCAAACCTCCCCTCTCACCCTGAATGCGTCTCCGCCGACCAACTCCTCGACCTTTACTCTGCACCCTATGAACCGCTCAATCTCAAAGAGCAGCAGAAGCCTCTCGAGCCAGTTGTAGAGGAGCGACATGAGGTCATAACCCTCCGCCTCGACCGTCTTACGTTCGGAGGGAGAAACAGAGTTTGAGTCCCTCACCAGTGTCTCGAAGAGCGCCAGACCCGCCTCCTCGAAGGCCTCCTTCAAGTCGGAGCCGAAAGCCTCTACATACACGTCGCTTGTGTGCTCGAGAAATCGCCTACCCCTCATGCCCAAGAATCATACCCACCTCTCTGAGATAAATCAGCATCCTGCCGCGGATAAATTTTAATGGTAAGAGAGGCACGCGTATTTCCAGTTTGGTTGATAGAGTGTCTGTCCGCGTGCCGGCGAGCTCAGCTAACATAGGCCCCGGTTTCGATGCCTTTTCTGTAGCTTTAGAGAAGCCACACATTCATCTTACCGCAGAGAAGCTGGAGGGTGAGATGGGTGTCGTCTTGGAGGCCCGTGGCCCGTTCAGCCGCCAGGTTCCGCTGAATCCTGTGCAGAACGCCGCGGCGAGGGCGTTTCAGAGTCTTGTCTTGGAAAGAGGCTTGAGATGTGGTGTTAAGATTGTGATAGAGGCTGGAATACCTGTTGCTAAGGGCCTCGGCGCCTCCGGGGCGGAGGCCGTGGGGGCGGTGGTGGCCGGTGAGAAGTTGCTTGGGCTTAGTCTCAGCGAGGAGGATAGAATTAGGATTGCTGCATCGGCTGAGCCTGGCTTCCACGCCGATAACGTAATAGCCTCGCTTCTCGGGGGCTTCAACATCATCGATAGCTCTCGGGAGGGTTTAATTTTCCTCAACGTTAAACCCCCGGAAAATATTGGGCTCGTCGTTCTAGTCCCCAAGTTTGAGAAAAAGTCGACGGAAGAGGCCCGGAAAGCAATCACCCAGACACCGACGCTTTCAGAATATGTCCAAGCCCTCTCACGGGCATCTCTAATCTCAGCCGCCCTCGCCCTGGGAAAAGTTGACCTGTTGTTGAGGCTCATTCCATTCGACCCGTTCATCGAGAGAGTCCGCGCGAACGCGGGGCTTTATGGCCCGGGATACAGCTGGGAGCGTCTGTTGGAGGAGAAGGAAAAGCTTCTGAGGGAGTTCGAGGTCGCTCTGTGTATAAGTGGCTCAGGCCCCTCGAGGCTCTTAATCTATGACAGCCGAAAAGGCTTGGAGAGAGTGGAGCAGGCTGTCGAATATCTTTCAGACCGCTTGGAAAGGATGGCTGGCGGCCTTGAAACTGTAATCTATACGAAGCCCTCTCCAGGGGGGGCAGAAATCACCGCCCTGCATTAGGCTTCAGGCCTCTCACGACGAATCCCCTTTTCCCATCGGGGAGGACAATGATGACGTCTCCACATCTTTTGCATCTGAAGTAGAGATTCAACCCACCCTCTGTTCTCTGACTGCCTAGAAACTCGACCTCCTCGTGGCGGCATTTCTCTACCTCCATAAAGTGAGCCCACCTCCACCAACTTCTCCGCGGCATAAATTAATATGGGGACTTCCGGAAAGGAAGTTTGAGGGGCCGTGGTCTAGCATGGCTATGACGCCAGCCTGGGGAACTTCGCGGTCTAGACCGCTGGAGGACGTGGGTTCAAATCCCACCGGCCCCACCCCCAGACCAGAAGCTCCACACAAGCAGCACAGCGGGCTCTACTATGCGGAGTCGATATCTTTTTAAAGAATGCATGGTCTACTGAGTGTAATGAGTAGCAGAGAAGAGCTTGCACGCAGATACTTAGTCCGTGAGCTTAAGCCGATAAAAATTGGAGAAAAGAAGATTAGCCAGCTTCTCGACGACATGAGGGCGACGGGCTTTCAGGGTCGGAGGCTAGGTGAATTCGTGAGGGTTTGGGAGGCGGCCTGCGAGAGAGAGGACACAGTAATATTTCTCGGTCTCGCAGGTTCTCTTAGCACAACCGGTCAGAGCGAGATAGTCAAGTGGCTGCTTAGAAACAGGTTCGTCGATGTCCTCGTATCCACAGGCGCCAACATTACGGAGGACTTGATAGAGGCGATGGGCGCGCGCTACTACGTTGGAGAGCCTAACTTCAACGATGAGGAGCTTTTCAGGGCCGGAATTTACAGGTTCTATGACGTGCTTGTAAGGGATAGGGATTACTTCAGGATGGAGGAGATGCTTGCCGACTTCATGGCTGGACTTGGCCGCGACAAGGTTTACTCCTCGGCCGCATTCCTCAACCAACTTGGCTCTTGGTTAAATGAGAGGGGGGTTGAAGGAATTTTGACAGAGGCTTGGAGAGCCCAAGTACCTGTTTTCTCGCCGGCTCTGGTAGACTCCGGAATGGGTGTAGCCTATCTTTACAACAGATATCGCTTTGGAGAGAGGTTTAGGCTGCTCATAGACCACTTCAGGGACTACGAGTTAATGATCAGGATAAAAGCGAGGTTTTCGAACAGCGCCGCGATATTCATAGGGGGGGGAGTTCCGAAAGACTTCATACAACTAGCAGCGGTGGCTGTGGACACTCTGCTATCAGGCGATTTTTACTCAACCAGACCGCACAAGTTCGCCGCACAGATTACCGTCGACGCCCCGCATTGGGGTGGGCTCTCGGGGGCAACGCTGGAAGAGGCGAAGAGCTGGGGAAAAGAGGGAGCCGAAAGCATGACCGTCCAGTGCTTCTGTGACGCCACTATTGCCCTGCCGATAGTGGCTCACGCCCTCTACGAGAGAGTGGGCACTCGCAAAAATCACCCCGACTTAAGCTGGGTCTTCAAAGAGGTTTAAGACTCTAGTGCTGAAGCGAGGAGCGGTAATATGACTGTGGCATCTCCATAGATAGTCACTTTTTTGGCTGAGGGCTTTAACTTCCCCCAACTTATAGCCTCCCTTAATGGAGCGCCTGTCAAGCTACCATCCCACTCAACTCCCGTAGTGACATAAACGGCATAGTCAAGGCCACCTCCAAACTGATTAAGCCAGAGTAGATGATGCTTACTTATTCCCCCGCCGATTATCAAGGCGCCCCGCCTCGTTGTTTTAAAGAGGACCTCAGACAGCCTGTCGTAGTCTTTGAAGAGGTTCAGGCGGAAGTCGCGGTGCGTCGTGTGGAAAATCCAGAGGTTCGTCCCCGCAGCACCATCCATTATGCCCGGCACAATCACATCCACATTCGCATCAGCAGC
The DNA here is from genome assembly GCA_025059595.1 of Candidatus Calditenuaceae archaeon. GTDB lineage: Archaea > Thermoproteota > Nitrososphaeria_A > Caldarchaeales > Calditenuaceae > HRBIN02. The sequence continues at coordinate 133,055 of JANXDI010000029.1, forward strand.
CGCTCTAAGCACCGAGCCACGTGGTAGACGCTTGCCAATCTCCCTGCAGAGCTCAATACTCCCTATCTCCCTAACTCCTTCTTTATACAGCTCGCCTAAGAGACCAGCCATGAAACGCTCAATCGCGAACCCATAGTTCTCCTCAGGCATGACCACAGACCCCACACGATGCAACCCGCTCTCTCTCAACCGACTGTCATCGAGCTCAAACACCCCCCTGTAATAGTAGTCTAGGCTTCTCGCGATGTCGTGGTCGATTGCCCCGCAGGTAGTCACCACGTATTTGAAAAACCCTCGACTTATCACGTCCGCCAAGACGCCTCTAAGCCCTGTCGCCGTGATGGAGCCCACGAAGGAAAGCCATCTCAAACATCCTGAATCATTGACCATTTCCTTCAGAACTCTCCAACCGTCTGCAATGTGAGCCGCTGTGAACCCGCCTGACTCTTCAAACCGCTTAACGAGCTCGTTCAAAGTTGTATTAGGCTTAATGGAATAGTCCCTAACTGGTGATGCCTCCTTTAAGAGCTCAGACCTTATCTCGCGACTCACAGCTCAATAAGGTGCCACGTCATATTTTAGTCGAGCCATCACCCCTCCGATAGGCGTTGACAATTCTCATCCAGTCCCTGAGCCTAATCTGCATCCCGAATCTCTCCTCCCGCAGTTTCATGTAGAAATATGGGGAAAGTAGGAGCTTCCAGTCCCTGAAGTAGTTCAGGGTTGAGTTGTGAACTTTCCGAATGAACTGGAAGATATCGTGAAAGACGGCGAAATGTTTAAGCACCTTGGCAGGATACCGCTCTAAACCACTCTCAAGGCTCTCCGCGAAGAGCTCCGCACACTGCATCCCCGGAATTATCCCCTCACCAATAACCGGGTGAACAGCCCCAATACTCTCTCCAACCCCCACCACATTCCCATTAACTAATGGCTCGCAAAGCTTCGGCGGAGATATTCTGACGGGGTGGCCGAGGACATCCATGACCTCGCCTCGGTGCTTGGACACGAATTCGTCAAGAGCCTTCCTATGCCTGCCAAAGTAGTCGCCTGCACCCACGTGAAAGAGCCCGTTTGAAAGCGGGAAGAACCAGATGAAGCCGCCGAGGTAAGCGAAGGGTATGAGACAAAAGTCCTCGAAAGGCGCGTTACTGTATTTCACGAGATACTCCACCGTCGGGATGAAATAGTCGCGGCGCAGCTTGGGGAGAAGCACCCGGTGAAATCCAGTAGAGTCGACGACAAGATTGTAATCTGAAAACTGCGCCCCCCTAACGTCAAAGTCATACTTCACTTTAAGCCTCTCATGCATATCCAGAATGAACCGCTTTTTATCAAATGTGCAGAGTCCCTTGAGCTTTATCGAGAACTCCTCTCCGCGGGGAAGCTTGACGATCATCTCCTTCCCCTCATGTAGAATGTATTCGTCAAAATTCAGGCCAATCCGAGAAGAGAGCCGCCTCATCTCATGCTTGCTCGTGCCCCATGCGCAGACTGCCTTGAAACGCTCCCGCCTCTGCCTCTCAAAAACAGCCACCTCATGGGCCTCGGAGAGGAGGCAGGCGAGGTAACTCCCGGCAACTCCTCCACCTGCGACGGCTATTCTCAATTCAGATACACCTTCAACAATAGCCTCGGCTCCTCTTAATAATTTAAGGCCATCTACGCTTCAACGATTGTCCCTGCGTATCCTTCAAGAATTGCGCGTCGAATATTTTCGGCATCCCTTCCATCAATTATGTACAGTTTAATTTTGCTCCGCTCCAGTATCGATAACCCAACGTTATCTATGAGCCTATATTCGCCGGCAAGCTGTGGGCTTCCAGCCAGTAACTTACGGAGCTCGCTGTGGGAGATTCTTGGGATTATGCGGGCGTCTCTATGGAGCCTCGGGTCTTTATCATAGAGGCCCTCGACGTTGGTCACCGTTATGAGTCTGTCCGCCCCGATGCTTTCGGCGCAATATGCCGCCACAGCGAATGTTGACTGGCCTGGCCAGAATCCACCAGCAACAGCCAATCCGCGGCTTACTAAGGCCGCCTTAAGCTCATCAACATTCCTCACAACCAGCGGATACGCCTTCTCCCCCAAAGCCTTTATGAAGAGAGACGCATGAATTCTCGTCACCAGTATCGCTATCTCGTCACACATGGTCTCATCAGCCCCCAGCTTCCTAGCGGCCTCGATGAAAGCGCGGGCGCCGAGCCCCCCTCCGACGACAATAACCAACTTGTCGTCTACGGTGTGGGAGCCGCTTATCGCCTCAGTGGCCCGTCTTATCCACTCCACCGAGACGCCACCCTCGCTCGAGAAGAGGTGGCCACCGATTTTAATTACGAGACGCAAATCGCCGAGAAGTCCGACGGCCTGTTAATTAAGAATATTCCGCCCTGGGTCCGCCAATAGTTAAATTTACCCCTCTTCAACGTGATTTGGGACTGAGAATGGAATAGCTAAATGGGACAGTGTGGAGCGGTATAAGTTCAGGAGGTTTATAGAGTTCCTTGAATCGAGGGAAGGCCGCGGGACGGAGCTTGTCACGCTCTACATTCCACCCGGAAAGAGGATTGACGAGGTGATTGGATACCTAAGACAGGAGCTATCGACGGCCTCTAACATTAAGTCGAAGGGGACGAGGAAAGCCGTGATGGATGCAATCGAGAGCGCCATTCAGAGGCTTAAGCTGTTTAAGGACAGCGGACCGAACGGTCTGGTCGTATTCAGTGGTGCAATCCCCCAGAATGGTGAGGGAACCGAAAAGATAGAGGTCTACCACATGACACCTCCCGAGCCCATCAACTTCTTTCTCTACCGGTGCGACTCTAAGTTCTACCTTGAGCCGCTTAAGGAGCTTTTAAAAGAGAGGGAAACTTATGGGATAATAGCGATGGATAATGAAGACGCAGCAATCGCGGTATTTCGTGGTAAGATGATGGTTGAGCTAAGGACATACACAAGCGGAATCCCTGGAAAGCACCGCGCAGGGGGGCAATCATCCAGAAGATTCGAGAGGCTGAGAGACCAAGCTCTTCAAGAATACTATTCGAGACTCGCGGAACACGCCAACGAGATATTCTTGAGCTATCCCGACATCAAGGCGATAATACTCGCCGGCCCCGGACCGACCAAGGATGTTTTCCTAAAAGAGGGAAAACTACACTATACATTCCGTGACAAAATACATGTGATTGATACCAGCTATGCGGGTGAGGAAGGTGTTAGAGAAGCTATTGACAAGGCCGCTGACATTTTGGTCAACCTTAGGCTCGTGAGGGAGAGGAGGCTTGTGGACGACCTTATGCGGAGGGTTGCGACGCAGAACACCGTGGTTTACGGGCTTGACTCCGTAAGAGAAGCGCTCAGAAGGAGGCAGCTTGAGCTTCTCATGGTCAGCGAGGAGCTGGACCTAGTCGAGGTGACCTACAACTGCCCCAGTTGCGGATATGAATTTAAGGAAACGCTCAGCGAGCAAGACCTAATCTCAATCATTCCGGAAAAACTCGCAGGGAAATGCCCAAGCTGCGGAGCAGAGGGACTGAGGTTAATTTATCAAGAAAGATTAATGGAGGTTCTTTTAAAGGAGGCTGAAGAGACAAACACGAAGGTTGAGATAATCTCGGCAGGCCACGAGTCCGGGGAAATTTTCCTCAAAACATTCAACGGCGTGGCAGGCGTTTTAAAAGGCTTTAGCGGTTGAGAGAGGATTAAAAATAGTTTAGGAGGATTAGAATGATAGCGGAGTCGCTGTGAAAAGTTTTAAAAATTTCAACTAGTTTAAACCATTTGAGGCTTTGAGGCATTTTCTTCAGATATTGGACGCGTCGAGGGACGAGCTGCTTAAGATCATTAAGGAAGCTGTTCGATTGAGGAAAACCGGCTATGAGGGGGAGCCGATTAAGGGCAAAATCGTTGCCATGATTTTCGAGAAGCCCTCTACCAGGACGAGGGTCTCTTTCACCTCAGCCATCCTCAAGCTCGGTGGAGAAGTAATTTACCTTCCCGCCTCCGAGCTCCAGCTCGCACGTGGTGAGCCCCTCAAGGATACGGCAAGGGTCTTAAGCCGTTATGTGGACGCCTTAGTTGCGAGGCTGAACCGCCACTCTTCACTCGAAGAAATTGCTAGACACTCATCCGTCCCCGTGATTAACGCTTTAACAGATCTTCACCACCCGTGCCAAGCCCTCGCTGATATAGCCACTATGTATGAGCACGCGGGTGGGTTGGGATTTAATGTATCATATGTTGGAGACTGTGGAAATGTTTGTAGGTCGCTACTGCAGATTTGCGCGTTGCTAGGAATCCCGATATCCGTGGCCTCGCCTAGAAAGTATTGGCCAGCGGAGCAAGAGATACAACAGTATAAGACACTCGCTTTGACAGCTGGAAGCAGGCTAGAGTTTACGGAGGACCCGGAGGAGGCGGTAGCCGCAGCGGACTTCATTTACACCGACGTCTTTGTCTCAATGGGTATGGAGAGCGAGTATGAGGCCAGGATTCGCGACTTTCTACCGCGCTATCAGGTGAGCACGCGATTATTTGAAAAGGCGAGGCCGAACGCCAAGTTCATGCACTGTATGCCCATAAGGAGGGGCGAGGAGGTTGAAGATGAAGTTGTCGAGTCAGGCCGCTCTATTATCTTTGATCAAGCCGAATACCGGATGCACACATCCGCAGCTTTGATTGTCCACCTTCTTGGTGGGTCTAGGTAGTCTCTTGATTCTGCGCCTGCTGAACCTCCCGCCTTTCAATGATTATATCATATGATTTCGGTAATTTTGATGCCGCGACTTTGACCGCCTGCTTAGCGAGCTCCAAATCCCTGCTATAAACGAACAACTCTAGGACGTCCTCGCCAGTCTCAACCTGCGCCGCCCTTCCTATGGGCCTTCCGAAGGCTCTACTCATGCCCTCCTGAAGCCTATCGGCATGTGCTCCGAAAATCATTTTGTTCTCTCTGAGGACGTGGTGAGGATGCGCCTTAACTACGAGATAAAAGTTATCCCCAATCCTCTGAGAAAGCGTCTTCCCAGCCGCGACACGGGCCGCCTCGAGGGCAGTATCCCTTATCTGAACAGGCTCCTTGGTCACAAGCCTCAGCCTGTGCTCGTAGTCCTCACGCCAAGCCCCATAATCGTATTTCGCCAGCCTCGGCTGAGGCGCCCCGTGAATATACTCGACCCTCGTAAAGGGTCTCTCAACCGACCTATAATTCTTCGCCTTCATCTCTAAGCATCACGCGCATAAGGAAGCTAAAAACCTATTTGCGGCCTCACTAAAACTAATCTTCAGCGGTTGGCGAGTTGAGGTGGCTGCTCGATGAGCGTTGGTGCTGAGGACATCGAGTCTGTGAAGATCAAAATTGCCGGGGAGATTGCGACATCTAAGCATCCAGGCGTTGCGATGAAGAAGTGGAGGCTACTTTTTGGCGAGAAGCAGCGGAACGTCGCCGAACGAATGGGTGTCTCCCCCTCCGTCCTAAGTGATTATGAGCAGGAAAAACGCTCCCCGGGGATAAAGTTTGTGAGGAGATACGTGGAGAGCTTAGTCAATCTAGATTTAGAGAGAGGTGGAGCAAACATAAGACACTTCTCAGACCAAAACCGAACACGTCACAAGGCTATTCTGGACATTAGGGAGTTTACAACCGCTGTCAGTCTCGACGAGATTGTGGGGGCAATAAAGGGTGAATATTTGTGGAGGTGGAAGGGGCGAGAGCCAGAGGTATTCGGCTACACGGTGATCGACAGCATCGCCGCAATAAGGCACATGGACTCCAGCGAATACATCCAAATCTTCGGCCCCACTTCGATGAGAGTTCTTATCTTCGCCAATGTCAAGACTGGAAGGTCTCCTTTAGTAGCTGTCAGAGTTTATCCTCTTAAACCGGTGGCTGTAGCTCTTCACGGACCGGCCTCGGCAGGTCAGATTGATGAGCTTGCTGTAGAACTTGCCGAACTCTCACGCATTCCTCTCATACTTAGTAAATCGTACTCGGTGAATGATATGATTGAGGCTCTGAGGAGGCTCGATTAGGTAGTTGAGGATAATGGTAGGGTGCTGCGGGTTTACCAAATCAATGAGGAGTTATATGAGCGACTTTAAACTCGTTGAGCTCCAGACCACGTTCTATAGAGTCGTGAAGCTTGAGACCGCTAGAAAGTGGCGTGGCTTAGCTCCCGAGGATTTCGTCTTCACGGTTAAGGCCTTCCAAGGAATAACTCACACCATGTCAAGCCCTACATGGCGACGCTCAAACATCAAGCCAACAAAAAACCACGGAGGCTTGAAACCGACTAAAGAGGTCCTAGAATCATGGGAAATTACGAAGGCCATCTGCGAAGAATTGAGGTCGCCTTTCTGCCTTCTCCAAACCCCGGCCTCATTCAAAGACACGCCAGAGAATCTCCGAAACTCTGAGGCTTTCTTCTCAAAAATTGATCGAGGCTCTTTTGAGATAGGGCTCGAGGCTAGGGGATGGTCTCCCTCGTCAATCCTAAAGTTATGCGAGAAAAACCGCCTCGTTCATGTTACGGACCCCTTTCTTCAAGACCCAGTCACACTCAGCAGACATGAGACAGTTTACCTGAGACTTCACGGCTGTCCACCCGGGAAAACCATGTATAACTACTCATACACGGACGACGACCTCAAGGCTCTCTGCAGGAAGGTTAGCGAGTATAGGGCGGAGCGAGTCTACATTCTCTTTAATAATGTGAGTATGGAGAGGGATGCCATGCGATTCGTAAAGCTTTACTTCAGGATTTGAACTCTTCAGAACGCTCCCAGAGCATGTTGAAGTAGAGCTGCGCGATGGCTGTCAAGGAGAGATGTGTCGAGTATATAGCAACTTGAGGCCTCTTCTCTCCTGCAGCTAGCAACAACAGAACCGCCTCAGATGCGTCATTAATCACGCCACCGCCAAAAGAGATTTCTCTAATCCTTACCTCAGATACGGAAGATAAAGTCTTAGCGACCTTGCCGACAGCTTGGGGCCCCAGAAGAATCCTTACCGTCCCTCTCCGCTCCTTTATCAGAGATGCCGTCGAAATCAGGAGTTGCTGAATCTCAGCCGGGATATAAGGCAAGACAATGGAGAGCTGCTTGTTCGCCCTCCCCATCACATCCTTAACGCTCCGCCAGAGGGAGGCCTCCCCCCTTATTATCCAGAGGTCCGGGCGCTCCGGGCCAGCTCCCTCATAAATTGGTGTAAACGCAGAGACGAAGGTCTCAAGGTCTAAGTTGAGGAGGCTCTCAATAGAGGCCCTAAGCGACTCAGAAGCCACCTGCGGATGCTCAGGAATATACCTCATGGGGCGCCCTCTCTCCACCTTCACAAGCCCTCTTCTCTCGAGGGATTTTAGGACATCGTATATTTTTGAGACAGGAATTCGGGCCCCGGCGCTAACCTCATTAGCCGTGCCGCCCCTTTGTGAGAGCAAAGCCACGTAAGCCTTGACCTCATATTCAGAAAGGCCCAGCCTTTTAATAGCCGCCCAGACTTTCTCGTCCAAAGCTGCGTAGGCTCTGTCATTCAACCTTCTTAAAGGCTGTGCGTATACGTTATTAAGGATAATGCCGTCATCTAAGACATTTTAAAGGGCATTATTGGAAGAGTTCTCACTCGATTATATTCCAGCCAGTCCTCAGAATAGATAAAACCTCCTCAATAAACGCCACATTACCTCCCATGATGATTCCGTATCTCGACTTGCTGTCGAGCTTCTCATTCATTAGAGATTTTGGGCGTGTGGCAATCTTACATCCGATTCCTCTCGCGAAATAGAGGGCTGGAACTATATCCATAGTCCTCAACTCAGAGGTGAGGCAGAGATAGCCGTCTGCACGTCCTGTGGCTGCGTAGCACATCTCCAGAAGCGCTGAGCCCATCACCCTGAAGAAGCGCAGCTTTGCAGCTATCCTAAAAGAGGCTTCACGGACATGGTGGGACTTTTTGAAAGATGCATGGTGGAAGAATGTGCAGTATCCGCCTTTGCCCCCCTCTTTGTTCTGAACGTAGTTGCTCACCGCCCTATGCGAGACGTAATCACCTTCACGCACAAACAGCTCTCCAGTAATGTGGTCAATCACCCCCGAGCAAACGACGTCCGAAATCATCGGCCCCCGAGCCAGTGCTATACCTGAAGAGTAGAAGCTGATATTCCGCGACATGTTTGCACTTCCGTCAACTGGGTCTATCAGGACCCAGTATTCAGGCTCCCCAGTCCCCTCCTTCAAAACACCCATCTCCTCGGAGACCACCACAAAGCTATCCAATTCGCCTTTCAGGGCATCTAAGATGGCCCTTTCACAGACTATGTCGCCCTTGTATGATAGGTCGCCGTAGAACCCTCTACCCATCGGCTCCCCAACAACTCCCCCCACAACCGCATCCGCCAAAACGTCCCTCGCGGCACGCAACGCCTCCTCAAGAACCGTCCTCAACAAACCCCGACCTTTCACGAGGAAAAGCATCTATTATACCCTTAACCCCTCGTTGACGCGCGTAAAGCTCTCTTACCTAACCCGAAAAGCTCGGGATAGCGTCTATTCAACTCCGACTCGACAATCTTGGCCACCTCGTCACTAATACTAAACCTCGGAGTCACATTCTTAAGATAATTCAAGACTAAAGAACTCAACGGCGAATAAAAGGTAACCCGCGGCTGACGCCTTGCAACAGCCCTCGCCAAAGCCAACGCCTTCTTGTCAACAACCAGTCTCCTCCGAGAAGAAGCCTGCCCTCGCACCAACCCTTAGATACAGCATATGGGGGAGGGTTAAAAGGTTTACCTTAGAAAGTAAAAACAACTCAAAACCAAATGACAAACTATTCCATGTACAATTTTCCCAACCGATTCGAATCATAAAGGGGTTAAACGTCCCGAGAACAGGGGGAATTCAGCAGCAATGTAGGAAACTCAACAGGTATCACAATTTTTTCTGCGATGTTAAGTAGGGGCGGATATATATGGGGGCGGGAGGGTTCTTTTACTCAATTGTTTTTGAATTAAGACCCCATTAGACTTCGTTAACAATTAGTTGCTCTTATGCGTATATGTTTTACAGTTTAAGTTGTACCTTCTAACTTTAATTCTTCTTTATGGCCAAATTTTTTAGGGCTCACCTGGGTGTTTTTCAAGGTTCAATTTTCCGTATTTTTCAGGTGCTAAGCGTCTTTTTTTGATAGAAATCGACTGGTAGTGCTGAGGCAGGTGGTCCTCCTCCGTTCAACTTAGAATGCTTGGTCATTAGATTTATCAATATCTTTAGTTGCGTCTCTTTGAGAAATGCCGGTTTCGCTCAACTCGGGGTCAGGCGTCGTCGGGAAGCATGTTTACGGTAATCTATATGGTTGTGAGTCGCGTCTTCTCTCTGATTTACGGTGTTTGAAGAAACTTGTTGAGGATGCTGCTAAAGTCGCTAACATGACTCTTGTTGAGTTGAGGGGGTGGAGGTTTGGTGGCGAGAAGGGGGGTGTTTCGGTGATTGCCCTAGTGGTTGAGAGCCACTTAGCTCTTCATACTTGGCCGAAATATGGGTATGTAACACTTGATATCTTCACATGTGGGGATAAAAGCGACCCGATGAGGGCTTTCGAGTACATCTGCCAGGCTCTCAAACCCGAGAGAGTTGTTCAGCATTATGCCGACAGGTCATCAATACCTCAGCGTGTAGTCAACCTATGATGGCCCAGCGTATTCTCTTGTTCTGGGGAGGCTAAGCTTAATTTCGTGGTTGTAAAGAGATGTTGGCGTGATACTATCAGACTTTGACCTTTGGAACTATATTCGTAGCGGGAGGTTAAAGGTTGACCCCCTCAGCGACGATATCGTGAGAGAGAATGGCCTTGACTTGCGGATAGGGTACGAGGTCGGAAGATTGAAGAAAACACAAAGAGTATTGGACCCCTATGAAAGTTCCATCGACGAGTTTTACGTCATCGAGAAAGGAGAGACATTCCTCATTAACCCCCATGAACATGTGCTGCTCCACACGATTGAATATCTATCCCTTCCGAGAGATTTAATGGGTTTTGTGAACCTTAGGAGTAGCTATGCACGGATTGGGTTAACGCTCCCCCCCACGATTGTCGACGCCAATTTTGAGGGGCAGCTGACGATAGAGATGATCGGTAGTGAGTTCCCCGTGAAGCTTCGCGCCGGGGAGCGGTTTATACATCTTGTCTTCGCTAAGCTCACGTCGGAGGTTGAGAGGCCCTATAGGGGGAGGTATCAGGGGCAGCGGGGAGTGAAACTGCCTCAATTCGACGGGGGAGCCCCCGCCTCCACTAAAGAGACAACTCAAGACAGTCGTTAGCGATAATTACTCTGCATCTGTGGCGCCCCTCTAAAGCCTCTACTATGCGGTGCTCCTGCGACTCCCAGACTGGGTAAAGGTGAGTTACCACGACAGTTTTCGGCCTCGCCAACTCAACAATACGCGCGAGCTCAATTTCGGAAACGTGCTGACCCGCCAGCTTCTCACTCGGAAAAGAGCACTCGTGGATGAGGACATCAACGCCTTTCGCAAGCTTAGCCATGTTCTCGTCAAAGGCGGTATCCCCTGAAAATGCGATTGAGGCTCCTTGATATTCGAGCCTGTAAGCGATTCCCCCTCCATGAGTGACTGGCGCTGAGGTTAGGCTGGCTCCTCCGATGTCATAAGTCTTCCAAGGCTCAACATCCTCTGATTGGGAATAAGACTCGTATTTCATGAGCGTCGCGAGATATGTGAAGAATTCGTTTTCGTCGATGAGGGTCTTCAGGAGCCTCTTAGTCCCTTTCGGGCCCAATATTCTTATAGGTTTGGGCTCTAGGTTTGGAAGTCCTTCTGGTGTGAATGCCCGGAGCTTTAGAAGCGGCAATAGGTCCGTTACGTGGTCTACGTGGAAGTGCGTGATGCAAACAGCAGATAAGTTAAAGGGGGAGAGGGAAAGTCTCCGCATCTTTTCAAGGACTCCTGGGCCGCAGTCCAGCAGCATCTCGACTTCGCCAGCTCGAACGTGGACACCTGAGCCGAACCTGAAAGCGGAAGGCACAATCGAACCAGAACCGAGAATCGTTATCCTCATTCCTCCTCACTCTTCAGCTTTGAGACAACCCTAATCGACTCAATTAAAGTATGTGGATATTGCCCCTTTTCATCCTTCTCATAGGGCTTGACTATGTCCCAAATGTTTAGGAGAGCCGTCGCGACCGCTGTTAACGCCTCCATCTCTACACCCGTCTTCTCATGTGTCCTCACTTTCGCCCGCACTCCGACTCGGCCAGACTCCCCCTCGACCCAAGCATCAAGCTCAACGGATTCGATTCTAATGTTGTGGCAGAGGGGGAGAAGCTGTGGCGTGCTTTTAGCTCCAAGTATTCCTGCGAGCCTTGCCACCTCAAGAGGCTCGGCCTTCTCAACCTGCTTCGAAAGAATTCTCTCGATCGTCTCTCTCCGTAGTCTTATGTAGCCTTCAGCAGTGGCTTCTCGATAAGCGAGAGGCTTGTCGCCGACATAGACTTGCCTCAAGACCGTAGACCATATGCTTCGGAGACGTTTAAAGGCTTTCTGAACGATATCATTTAAGCGCCTCTCTTCTTAGCAGTTGAATCGCAAGAGCCGGGTCTACGCCTTTCGGACAGACCGCACTACATGAGCCTGCGAAATGGCATCGCCAAACACCTTCAAACTTATCCACAAAGCTTACCCTCTCTCTCCCCACCTCATCGCGACTGTCCGCAAAGTATCTATAGACCTTCATAAGGGACTGTGGGCCGAGGAATGCAGGGAAAGTCGATACGACTGGACAGGCCGAATAACAGAGACCACACTGTATGCAGTAGGTGAACTGTAAGTATTTCCCCAACTCCTCCTCGCTCTGAAGATATTGTATGGTCGGATTTTCCTGCTCCAACTCGTCTCTCCGGATAAGCCAAGTTTTTAAGGCCTTCTGCTTCATGAAAAGAGGCGTCATATCGGTCACGAGGTCTCGTAAGAGCGGAAAATTTCGCATAGGCTCAACAATTATGTGTTTTCTTCTGAGCCCCAAAATCTGGGTATGACAGGCCAGCATCTCTAAGCCGTTCACTCTCATGCCGCATGAGCCGCATATAGCCATCCTGCAAGAGAATCTTACCGAGAGAGTGGGGTCGAGATTCTCTTTGATGTATATCAGGCCGTCTAGAACCGTCATCCCCTTCTTCACAGGGACATCATAATCCGCATAGACTCCTTTTTTACCGTCTTCAGGCCTGTACCTGTATACCAGGAATTTGACATACTCCGTCAAGCGCTCACACCAGCAAGTGCGCAATCAGGATAGTTCTCAAACCATAAACCGTCAGGAAGACGCCTACCGCGATGAGTATCCTGTCTACCCACTTATTCCTAAATCCTACCAGCTCCGCTATGACTGTTCTAAGACCATTCATGGCGTGAACTGTTGTGCAAAGGAGAAGACCAAAGAGCGACGCGGCTAGAAGAGCGTTCCTATACACAGGCAGAATGGCGAAAGGTATTGAATCGAATTTAAGCGTTGTCTCCCATATCGTGGCTTGAAACGGATATGTGAAGAATATTGTGAAGATATGAACCGCGCCGAAAAGGAGTATTCCGAGCCCCGATAAGTAATGCATTAGCATCAGATTTCGCTCTCTCAGACCCTGAACACCCCCATAAGAGCGTCGAGGGTGTATAGAAGTGCGAAGACGGCGAGAGAGATGCTGAGCCAGAAGAGTGCCCTCTGGCGAGCATTAAGAGAGGCGGGCTGCTCGAAAGGCTCCGGCCTACCCGGTTTTCCCACCAAGAAACCAAAATGCGTGAGAATCAGCCTCAATCCGTTAAAAGTGTGTAGAGCTACGAGGAAACCTATAACGGCGAGGCCCACGTCGAAGACGGGGTTCTTCAGAAGCTCTACAGACTTCTGATGAGCAGCTTCGGCAAAGCTGTATTCAGGTACAGTCCAGACGGTAATCCCACCAACAAAATTACCAGTCTCTAAGATGTGTGCTATGAAGTAAAGTGAGACAGCAACACCGCTTATTCTCTGAAGGACGAAGCTCCATCTCTCGAGGCCATATCTGCCGGGTACCAGCATGACCCTAAGTGATTGAAGAACTTTAGTCCTACCCTCTCTCTGAGACAACATATAAGATAAAGGCTTAGGAGTTGAAAAATATTTTTTCAATACAAGCTGACGTATAAGAGTAATATAAGGCCATTCAGCCTTTTCGGCTTGGGTTTGGAGACTTCCCAAAAGAGCACGCGGCTCGTTATGACCATAGTCGATATAGCAGATGAGACAGACCTGTGCAAGACTTACAAGTTTGTAAGCCTTTTCAATCAAGAAATATTCCCATATCACCCGGGCCAAGATGTAAAGCTTTATTTCGACACACCGCTAAAGAAAAACGATTTCAGGCTTTACTCCATCGCCTCGCCTCCCACGAGAAAAAGTTTCATGGAGCTAACCATCAAAAGTGAACATGGGCAGTTTGCCCCATACTTCTTGGCAAAGGCAAAAGTGAATGACCAATATGTCATAGAGGGGCCTTACGGACGGTTTCTCAGTAAGCCGCTCAGGATGATAAAAGATAAGGAGCTGGATACGCTTGTTTTTCTCGCAGCCTCGAGCGGAATAGTGCCTTTCCGCTGCTTCATAGAATATGCGATAGACGTGAAGTTAAATGTCGACATCTGGCTTTTTTATGTTAACCGAACGCGTAATGACTTGATATACCGCGGGCTCCTGCCTGTTTTGCTTGAAAATTGCCCAAAGTTGAGGCTCCTACTCAATTTTACGAGAGAGCATGAAATATCCATCCCAGAGCTTTATGAGACTGTTTGTAACGTCAAAGATGAGATTCGGGATAGGGTTGAATTTCTTTTCGGGAGGAGGCTTGAATTTGATGATATAGCGTCGAGAGTTGAGAATTGGAAGGAGGCTTGGTACGGAATTTGCGGGGGGGCTAGATTCATCGCCGGGGACAGACAGCTTGGGCAGGACGGCATGATGCAGAAAATTGAGAAAGGTGGTGTCGAGAGGAGTAGAATAGAGATTGACTCGTACGGTACGAAATAGGCAATCAGGTTAGTTTAAGCTTTGGGGGTTATTGCATTGTTTAAAGATCTTAGGCCTAGCCAATTAGATAGAAAGTCGCCAAAAAGGTAGGTAGCCGCCGCCGTCCCTAGGGTCAGTGTTATGTTCAAAGCTAATTCCCGCCGCGCATCTAAGTCTCTAATCACTACACCATAGTATGTGAATCCCGTCATAAGTGTGATTGAGATTGCTATGGATGATGCGAAGGCTATGAGAATGTCTGCTGTCATGAAGAAGGGGAGTGCCTGTAGGCTGACCGAGGAGATGTAGGTTAAACCAGTTAAGAGGGCTGCTTTCATTGGGTTGATGATTGGCATCTGTTTAGCTTGTAAATAGGCTGCTACGCCCATAGATATTGCTGCCGCGAAGCCCACTACAAGACCTGCGATTCCTGCGAAGAGAGTCATGTTTGTAGCTCCTAAAAACCCAGCGTGAACACCGCTTATCTCGATTATAGAGTCGGCCAGGCCTAGGACGATGAACCCTAAATACTTGACCGCGCCCTCTTGTATTTGCCCTATAAGCATCTTCTCCAACTCCTCCTCTTCTTTAATTATGTGGAAGAGTGTCTCCCTCTCTTTCGGAGGCAGGACGCTATACAGCTCACGATACCATTTGACTACAGACCGCTCATGCCTCTCGAGGAGGCGAGCCATAAACACTAGGCCAAGCAGCCTCCGCAACAGGATAATTATCCAAATTTTTAGCCTCGAAGGTGAATTAGGCTGATACTTTGAGAGTTGCTTCCAGAACTCGAAGTGCTCATACTCCTTCCTTGAGAGATTCGAGAGTATCTCCCTACGTTCAGAGTCCTTCTCCAAACTCGCGAGGGACTTATAGATGATGTAATCGTGATACTCATCTATGGCGTATTTTTTGAGTTGCTTACTCAATCAATCTAAATTTTATGGGGGTAGAATTTTTATATTGCTTCGCAGAAAAATCCTCAGAAAAATGCCACAATGGGACTATTCTATGGAGGGGTTGGACCCTGACAGCTCGGTTAAGGCGTCTCTTAGGGAGGTTGACCTCTCCCCGAAGTGGAGTCGTGAAGTTTGCGCCGCTATTAGGGGTTTGAGGCTACAAGATGCGAGAAGGCTTCTCGAAGATGTGGTGGCCAAGAGGAGAATGATTCCATATCGGCGTTATAGGAAGCTCAGGGGCCACCACTCACAGACCCGTGGGCCTGGGGGTTACCCTGTGAAAGTCGCAAAATCGCTCCTCAAACTCCTTGACACGCTTGAAGCTAATGCAGAGTTTAAGGGCCTTGACACCGATAGACTCGTCCTCGTCCATGCCGAGGTTCACAGGGCTCGAGTTATCAAGAAATTCTTCCCTAGGGCGTTTGGTAGAGCCTCCCCTCATAACCGGGCGCTGGTGCATATTGAGGTTGCGGCTTTGCAGAGGTCCTAAGTCTATTAAGGGTAATCAATCTTTAAATAGAGTTAGGCCAGCAAAGATGGTAGATTGGTAACAACGGTCTCCAAAATACTTCAGAAGAGCTTCAGGAGAGGCGAGTTAATCGAGTTCATTAAGAGTCGGCTCAGGGACGCCCTCGTAGGAGACATCTCTATCACAACCTCACCCATCGGGACAAACATAATTATTTATTGCATGAAGCCGGGGCTAGTTATCGGGACCCGAGGACGGACGATAAAGTCTCTGCAGGAGGAGGTTGAGCGGAGGTTTGGTTTTGAGAATGTGCAGATTTCTGTCTCTGAGATTGAGGTTCCTGAGCTCAACGCCGAGGTTATGGCTCAGAGGATTGCTCAGGCTATTGCGAGCGGTGTGAGGTGGCGGAGGGTCTCATTCTGGGCTTTGAGGAGGATAATGGATGCAGGTGCAGTTGGTGCTGAGATAGTTATCTCGGGGAAGTTGACTTCCGCGCGTTCGAGGTCTGAAAAGTTCACGGCCGGGTTGATACCGAAGTCCGGCGAGTTCGCAAAATATGTTCGTGTTGGCATCGCTCATGTCCAGCTCGCTACAGGAATCTACGGGGTCAAGGTCAAAATATATCCAGCAAACGCGCCTCTTCCTGAGCAAGTGAATGTAGCCGAGAAGAAGGAGGTAGTGGAGGCGGGTTAGTCTTGGTAAAGGAAGTAAAGCAGCTTAGGGAGAAAAGCTTGGAGGAGCTGGATGAGGAGCTTGAAGCCGCTCGGACAGAGCTCCGAAATGTTAAAATTAAACTCTCGATGGCGGGTCAAGGAGAAAATACCGCTAATATACGAAACCTGAGAAAGAGAATCGCGAGGATTATGACGATTATGAAGGAAAAGCAGCTTGAAGAGGGTTAGGCAGATAATTTCTCTCGTTGGTCATCGTTGTAGAGTCACTAGGAAGTCAGACGGTGCAAGCTGGAGTGAATTGATAATAGGTGAGACAGCAAACACAGTCCTGATAGAGGCGCCTTCAGGTGTGAAGAGAATTCCGAAAAGGGGGCACATTTTTGAGGTCCTGACCGAAAGGGGTGTTTTGGTTGCTGATGGGGACCAGCTCGTTGGGCGGCCATCTCAAAGGCTTAAGAGGGTCCGCCGCAGCTGGCAAAGGCCTTAGCTTATGGGCGGGTTTTTTGCTTGTTCATCCTTATTAAAACGTGTAGTGCGGTAGAGTAGGCTGGTCGGAAGAGGATGTCAAGCGGGCAAGTAAATAACATTGGTATTGGGGTCCACCCCCCTCGGAGTGCGTGTGATGACGAGAACTGCCCGTTTCACGGCTCCCTCAGAGTTAGAGGCATCATACTTACAGGCAGGGTTTACAAGAAGCTGATGAAGAAAGCGGTTGTTGTTGAAAGGGTCACAACTCAATTTGTCAGGAAATATAAGAGATATATGCGAAAGAGGTCGAGAATTTCAGCACACTTACCGCCCTGCATAGGGGTGGAGGTGGGTGACATGGTGAGAATTGCGGAGACTAGACCTATATCCAAGACTATTAGCTTTGTTGTCATAGAGAATTTGGGAAGAGGTGGTGAGAATGTCTAAAAGGTCTAGAGCTGTAGCGGAGGTGGGCGTCCTTCTCAGAAGGCCGAACATACCGAGGACAATCAACAAGGGAGCATACGTCCTATGTGCTGATAACACGGGCGCCCAAGTCCTGAAGGTCATTCAGGTGATCGGGCTCAAGCAGAGGCTGAGACGGCAGCCCGCCGCGGGTGTAGGTGACCTCGTCGCTGTGACCGTGAAGAAAGGGCCGATTGACCTGAGGAAGAAGGTCATGCACGCTGTGATAATAAGGCAAAAGAAGCCCTATAGGCGGCCTGATGGGACCTGGATTGCTTTTGAGGACTCTGCGGCTGTTCTCGTTACTCCCGAGGGTGATGTGAAGGGTTCGGAAATAAAGGGTCCTGTGGCGCGCGAGGCGGCTGAGAGGTGGTCGAAGATAGCTAACATAGCCTCGATACTTGTGTGATGTTGTATGGCTAGAAGTTCCTCCGCGACGAAAGACCCTTCGCGTCAGAGGCTTTTACTCCATACCACCCCTAAACATCTTCTTCCCAAACTGATGTCAGCCCACCTGAGCCAAGAACTCAAGTCAAAGTATGAGCGAAGGTCCCTCCCGCTGAGGGTCGGCGACACAGTAAAGATTTTGCGGGGAGAGTACAGAGGCATACAAGGCAGAGTTAAAGGCGTCAGTAGGTCGAAACAGTTTGTCTATATCGATGGCCTGACAAGGAAGCGGGCCGACGGCAGGGTAGTCGACATACCGGTTCATGTCTCGAATCTCGTGATTATAGCTCTGAACCTTGATGATAAGTTTAGGAAGGAGAAGCTGGGTGAGGGGTAGGGTATGCATTTAAAAAGGCTAGCCGCGCCCAAGGTCCTCAAGATACCTCGGAAGACGTACAAGTTCGTCCCGAGGCCCGAGCCAGGCCGACACCCTCTCGAGGAATCTATCCCACTTGCGGTTATTTTAAGGGATATTCTGAAATTAGCGGACACATATGCGGAGGCTAAGAAGATTATACATCTGGGGAGGATTCTTGTTGACGGTGAGGTTGTCACCGAGCCTCGTTTTGGTGTTGGGTTGATGGATATAGTTTCTATTCCATCTATTGATAAGAGTTATCGCGTCCTCCCCCGTTTCGAAAGAGGCTTAGAACTTTTGGAGATAAGTATTGATGAGGCGGGAATAAAGCCCTGTCAAGTGAAGCGAAAACAACATGTAAATGGTGGTCACATACAGTTCACTCTGCACGACGGTCGGAACATACAATTCCCCCCAAACAGCCCGGAAATTCAGTCGATAAAGGTTGGGGATACTTTCCTAGTTGAGATTCCCAGCATGGTGGTCCGCGCTGTCTTCAAGAGAGTTGTGGGCTCCTATTGCTTGATTACCTCTGGTTCTAGGATGGGTCTTCACGGGAGGCTTGCCTCGATAGACGTTGAGAGGGCCTATCCTGCAAAGAGACACGCGGTTCTTGAGTCAGGTGTGGGTAAGGTGACGACGATTCTTGACTACTTTATGTCTATTGGTGAGGATAAACCATGGATAGCACTGTTTTAGAGAGCCCGATGCGAAGGGTTAAGGTCAGCAAAGTTGTCGTCAACTCCTCTATAGGTGAAGGTGGCGTTAGGCTTGAGAGAGCTGTTAAGATTCTTGAGATGTTGACGGGACAGAAGCCCTCGGTCAGGAAGGCGAAAAAGACGATTCGCGGATTCGGGATAAGAAAGGGTGAACCTGTCGCAGCAGTCGTGACGTTGAGAGGAGCGAAGGCCGAGGAATTCCTGCGAAGGGCCTTAGCAGCTGTTGGAAACAGGCTCTCCAGCCAGAGCTTCGACGACTACGGCAACTTCGCCTTCGGAATAAGAGAACACCTCGAATTCCCTGGGACTAGGTATGACCCCGAGCTCGGAATCATAGGTATGGACATCATCGTTCATCTCGCCCGGCCAGGGTTGAGAGTCTCTGTTAGGCGGATAAGAAGGTCCAGAATCGGGAGACGGCATAGGCTCACGCGCGAGGAAGTAATAGAGTTCTTGAAGAGTGAGTTTGGGGTTATAATCGAGTGATGGGGCAGCCGTCCTTGCAGCGGCCATATCGTTTCTGCGTAACAGCCAAGTGATTTATACACCTCCTTGAATTGATATGTCATCCCACATGGGGAGCCGAAACTTAAGCCTCTCAACACTCATCATACATCTCCTCGCAATCGCATTGATTCTACATGCCACTCCATCCGTAACTGCTCATAGTGTAAAATATGATGAGCTGTATAGCGGTGAGCGGCTGGAGGTCGTAGACACTAGCAAGGATGATATTGAGGTTCTCGGCGCGTGGGGTAAGAATGTCTTAACGGTTCTGATAGTTCCCGGCGAGGATGAGCGTTATACTCGGTGGGCAGGGAGGGCTGTCGATTGGTGGGAGGAAGCTATTGAGACCTTCACCTCCCTATATGGATACGAACATTTGTCGAGGCTGGATTTGGTGAAGCTGGTCCGCGGCGTGAATGGCACTAGCGGCGATATCGTCATAGAGTATGTTTCAAATCTTGAGGGGCGGATTTGTGGTCTGGCATACCCATACGTGATTGATGGGGAGATTAGGAGGGCGATAGTTCGAATCTCCCTTACATGTATAGGCGGGAGGGAGGAATATGCGATGGTCGCCATCCTCCATGAACTCGGACACGCGCTGGGGCTTGGGCACACAGAGAACTCAAACGACTTGATGTACGAGTATCTAATACCCGGCTCGAGGCCGTCAACACTCAACCTCTACGCCTTAGCAGTGGCATACGCTTGGATTGAGGCTGGATACTTCAAGAGGCCTCCTGAGAGCGTCTCCCTTCCCAGCAGAATAAAGTACATGCAACTTTTGAACGAGTTGGGTGAGCCCGTCAAGTTCAGGATAAGAATCTTTCTCAAACTGGGAGACGAGGAGAGGCTTAACCAGACAATCATCCTTACCGCTGGAGAGAGCGTCACGTTTAGAGTCAACTCTTTGCTGGAAGGAGGGCGGACGGGCTGGGAGAGATACGTATTTACCGGGTGGCTCTTCAGGGAGTCGGGTCAAATAGCCTCGGAGAACGTGTCTCTCTCCGTAAAGCCGACAGACCACACAGACTTCATCGCGCAATATGATGTAGAGTATCGCGTGGTAATTGACAACCCCTCTGGAGTTTCGTTAGATGTGTGGGCGAAGCGTGGGAGTAAGATGACGGTAGATGCTGATGAAGTTGTCTACCTTTCTGATGTTGAAAGGCTTGTATTTGTTGAGTGGAGGGGGACCCTAAACTCCACACAGAGAGTCTTTGAATTTCAGGTCGATTCTCCTATAAGGCTCTCGGCGATTTATACGAGAGAGTTTCACGTCGAGGTTTCATCCGAGTTCGGGGAGCCTGTTGGTGGTGGATGGTGGTCTGAGGGAACCATCGTCAACATAACTGTTATCCCCCATACAATCTACATCGATGAAAATACACGGCTTGCGTTGAGAGGGTTTAACGGCACATTAAGCACCAACACCGCACATCTGACCATCAATCTCACGGGGCCACTCAGCCTCACGGCTGTCTGGGCCACGCAACATCTCGTAATCCTCAGGGGCGCTGGCGGAGAGTTTGAGGAGGCCTTCTGGGTTGATGAGGGCTCCACGATAACAGCCTCAGCACCCGAGGTGATAGACTGGCAGAACAGGACGAAGGCGGTCTTCGCAGGCTGGATGGACGAAGCGCTAGACAGGAAATCCGAGAAAAGCCTGAAGATTACAGGCCCTCTGCTCTTAGTCGCCCTATATGAGCGTTATTTCTTGGTAGAGGTTGAGTCGGCAGCCCCAGTTGTCTCTCAGGCTTCTTGGGTCAGACGTGGCGAGTTCTATGAGGTCGAGGTGCCTGATGTGGTGGTCCTCAGAGAGGGGAGGAGGATGGTCTATCTGGGCTCATCTCATGGAGTCGGTAGACAATTAAGGATTCAAGTCAGTGGCCCCGAGGTCGTTGTCCTATTTTGGCGGGAGGAGGCCAAGATTACTGTTTATTATCCCCAGGACGGTATATCAAGGAGCTTCTGGGCCCCTCTCGGCACAATTCTGAGAATAGATGCACCTCCCCTAATACCTGTCAGCGAGAGCGAGGCCCTCGAGTTTACTGAATGGGCCGGAGACATAAAGTCGAAATCCCGCTCACTAACACTCGAAGTATACGGGAGCCTAAATTTGAGACCAGAATTCAGGACGCTTCACAGGGTTTTACTAACCACTCTACCCTCTCTCCCCACTATTGAGATAACGCTTAGGGACCAGTCTGGGAACCTATACAGGGTCTCCAACCTCAAAGACGTTGCATGGCTCCCCCGCGGGCCTATCGAAATTCTAAGCGTCGAGTGGATGGGCCTCGACCTAAAGAGTGAGAACTGGCTGAACATTACAGGCCCCGGCCGTTACACAATTAAATTGCCCGTCAAAAGTTTAGACGTCCGTCTCGCCGATGTCTTCGGCCTTCCAGCCCCATACTATACTATCACAGCACTTAGAGAAAACAATGTGGCTGAGTCGCACTCGGTCTCGGGCCCTGATGGCTCTGCGAGGCTCGGTGCGGTGAGCCCCGCCGCCTCAAAGCTTAGGGCAAGATGGATGTTTTTCGAGTCTTCCGCGGACCTTAGCTTAGAGGGTCTTGAGCTCGTAGTTCCGGTAAGCTTCTACACGCTCCTGCTAGCCTTTGCGGCAATTATAATTACGAGCTCAGCCATGGCATACAAGAGATTCAGCGCCTAGGCTTCTTAACCTTACCGAGAACGAGAAGCTTGAGCGGAACACCGTTTACCGTCAAGACCTCGTATCTCACACCCGGGAGGTCGCCGTAGCTCTTTCCCAAGGTCCCGCCAATGCCCTGAATTAGGACTTCGTCATGCTCGTCAACGACGTTGAGAGCACCATCTCCTGGAAGGAAGGCGGTTACGACCTTTCCGTTCTTTGTAAGCTGCACCCTGACGCATTTCCTCACAGCGCTGTTTGGCTGCCGCGACTCTATTCCCTTCTTCTCGATGACGATTCCCCTAGCCATGGGCGCGCCCTCCAGCGGGTCGAACTTTTCTTTGAGCTTAAGCATCCTTATCTTATAGCTCCGCTGACTCCACCTAAACCTCTTCCGGACCTTAATTAGCTGCCTCGCCGCGAACTCTCCATTCCCCAACTCCGCAGTTATATTTGAGAGGCTGAATTATTTAAGCCCCATCTTCAGAGGCGGGTAGTGGAGGAGTTTGAGGTGTCCCGGCGGCAGGATTTGAACCTGCGGCCCTCCGGTCTCTGTTAGCCCGGCAGGCTGGCGAAGGCGCGGCGGGATGCCGGCCTCTACAGCCGGATGCTCTACCAGGCTGAGCTACGCCGGGGCCTCAAAACTACCTTCGCTGCACCTCATATTAAAGCCTAATCCCGGCCAGCCGCTCTCATGTGAAATTTCGCCGAAGGTCAAGCCGTGAGAGCATCCCTCACCCCGGATAGGATGTATTCTATTGCGATTCCGGCAAGTATCACGGCCATGACGCGGGCTACGACATCAGCTCCTACCTTCCCCAAGAAATTGTAAAGCCTGTCGACGCCCATCAAAATCAGCCAGCTGAAGAACATCACGATGAGGACCGATAATATTGCCACCAATTGGCCTGACGAGTTTATGGTTATCATGGTTGTAGTTATCGCTCCCGGGCCCACGAGGAGCGGGAACCCTATTGGGAAAACGCCCACATCTCCAGCCTTGACTAAAAGTTTCTCACCGCCGTAGATGAGTATCTGCAGGGCGAGGAAGAGAAATAGTATGCCCCCTGCTACTTTGAAGCTGTAGAGGGACACGCCGAACAGCAGCAGAATTTGATGGCCTGCGAATGCGAAGAGGAGAAGGAGTGAGGAGCCCACTAAGGTTGCAAGATTGAATACACGTTTCCGGCTGTCGCGGGGAAGCCCCCGCGTCAACTCGACCAGAATCGGTACGTTCCCAACTGGGTCCACAATCACAAACAAGACTATGGTGCTCCTCAGAAGCTCCTCAATCATATCCATTCTAGGAGTTTGGTCAATATCTAACCCTTATTTGATGGCTAAATAGAGGGGCGCGCGGGGTAGGAGAGAAGGGCCCCGGTAGCTCAGCCCGGTAGAGCGGCCGCCTCGTAAGCGGCAGGTCGCGGGTTCAAACCCCGCCCGGGGCTCAAACTCAACCACCAGAAAATTCGGATATACTGTTTAAATTTCCTGAACTGTATCCAATCTTGAAGCCGAAATGCCTATACTCGTCACTGGGGCGTGCGGGTTCATAGGTTCATGGACCGTCAGGCGGCTGCTTGAGTTAGGCGAGAAAGTAGTTTTGACCGATGTCTCGAGCGACCTTTCACGACTTAGATTTGTGGTTGATGGTGCTGAAAAGCTACCGTTTGTTAAGGGTGATGTTGTTGAGGAGGGGTTCATAGACATGGTCGTAGAGAGGTTTGACGTCGACGCGATTATTCATTTGGCGGCTTTTCAGATTCCTCAGTGTAGGGCTGACCCCGTGGGAGGGGCCCTTGTTAATGTAATTGGAACCTTAAGAGTTTTCGAGGCTGCTAAGAGGCATCGCGACAGAGTTAGGCGAGTGGTCTACGCAAGCTCAGCCGCGGTCTTCGGCCCTCCCGAGCTCTACGGCCCAGGTCCAGTGTCAGTTAACGTACCCCTCAGACCTACCACACATTACGGTGCCTACAAGGTCTGCAACGAGCTTACCGCCAACGCCTACTGGCATGAATCCGGAATACCGAGCATTGGTTTACGCCCCCAAGTCGTTTACGGTTTTGGAAGAGACGTCGGAGTAACCTCAGACGCCTCAAGGGCAGTAAAGGCAGCCGTCGCCCAGAGGCCATACAAGATCAGGTTCGGCGGAATGATTGACATGCAGTATGTGGAGGATGTGGCGCACCTCTTCGCTGTGGCCGCGACCCGGGAATTAGAAGGCGCTCGCGTATATAACGTGAGGGGAGACGTGATAAGAGTTGAAGAACTTGTGCAAATAGTTGAGGAAGTTACAGGCGTCAGGGGGCTTCTGACTTTTGAAGACAGACCGCTCCCCATACCTGCAGACCTAGACGACTCTGAGACCATGCACGACCTCGGCCCCCTTAAGAAAACCAGCGTCCGGGAGGGGATAGGCAGGACTGCGGAGTTTTTCCGAAGGCTAATGGAGCGAGGGGAACTCGACCTCAGCGACGTAGCTTGACGAAGGGGAAGTTTTTATCATAAAGCAGCAACCATGTATACTGATGAACCACAACTGGTTTGAGGACCCTATACTAATGATTCCAGGACCGACCGAACTTCATCCCCGCGTAAAGGAGGTTTTGACCGGCAGGTTCTACCCCCATTACGGCCCCGAGTGGCGCGAACAATACTCAGGGATAGAGGAGGCTGTCAAGAAGATATTCAAGACAAAGAATGAGACCATTATAATGCCTGGCCCGGGTTGCCTCGGCTTGGAGTTGGGCGTAGTGAGTGTAGCAAATAGAGGTGAGAAGATAGTAGCCTTAACTAACGGTTTTTTCGGAGATAGGTTCGCTGAGATAGCGAGTTACTGCGGAACAGAGGTTGTGATACTTGATTCACCGCCAGGTTTTGTTGTATCACCAGAGACGCTTAGAGAGTCACTTGACAACCACCCCGACGCAACCGCACTCATATGCGTGCAGAACGAGTCAGCTGCTGGGGTGTTGAACCCGATACAATCATATACCAAAATCGCGAAGAAACGCGGCCTCTTCACAGTAGTTGATTCGATATCATCCTTTGGGGGGGCTGAACTGGACGTCGATGGTTGGAGTATCGATGTTTGTGTGGGCTACCCCAATAAATGTCTCAGCGGTATTCCTGGAGCCCTCCCAGTCTCAATCAGCGACGAAGTTTGGGAGAGAGTCGAACGCGGGATAGTCAGGCCCTCCTCGTGGATTACGAACCTGCGAGTCTGGAGATGGTATAGGCGGAACTGGGCGGCCTCCGGCCACCCGTACCCCACCACAGTCAACACTTACTCCTACCTCGCGTTGAAGGCCGCCGCTGAGGTCGCGCTCGAGGAGGGGTTGGAGAAGCGGTATGAGAGGCATAAACGGATGGCGGCCGCCTTTAGAGCGGCGGTGAAGAAGATGGGTTTAGAGCTCATCAGCAAGAATGAAGAATATGCCTCACCGACAATAACGGCTGCAGCGCTTCCTCCCTCACTACATGGGAAGATAGACCAGATAGTCGGAAATATGTTCGAGGAGTTTAGAATCATGATAAGCCGTGGCATAGCTGCGACAGAAAAAACCGCCATAAGGGTAGGGCACATGGGGTTGACCGCAAGCCCCCGCTACCTCGTTCCAACATTAACAGCCCTCTCTGAGACCTTTAGGTCGCTGGGCTATCAAACCTGCTCCACAGGGGAGGCAGTAGAATCGTTCTACGAGGCTCTGAGACAGGGCTGAACTGGAGTAAAAAATATAGCTGGGACAGACCTCGAATTCTCGTGACCTCACTTTTTGGCATGAAACTCGATAAAGAGACACTTGAACGGCATGTTGGCGATTTATCTCAGGTCGGTGGTGTATCCATGTTTCAGCTCGCAGACGGGCCCGAGAAGGGGGTGAGATGTATCAGTCTGAAGACAGGACCGCTGGCAGCTACGATAGTTGTTGACAGAGCCATGGACATAGCCAACCTCGAGTACAAAGGCATACCTCTAGCGTGGATAAGTCCGACCGGAATTAAGGCTCCGGCGTTCTACGAGCCTGAGGGCCTCGGCTGGCTCCGAGGGTTCTTCGGCGGTGCACTTACGACCTGCGGGTTAACATATTTCGGCAGACCGACGGTAGACGAGGGCGAGCAACTCGGGCTTCACGGGAGAGTATCTTACACGCCCGCCCGGCTCAAACTCTGTAGAGGTCGATGGATAGGAGATGAGTATCTCATGGAGATTGAGGGTGAGGTAAGAGAGGTCAAAGTCTTCGAGCCCAACATATCCCTCCACAGACGCATAGAGGCGCGGCTCGGTGAAACCAGAATCCTCATCAAGGACACGGTCTCGAACAACGGATGGAGCCGCCAGCCATTCATGATATTATACCACTTCAACTTCGGATACCCACTTCTCAGCAAAGACTCGAAGCTCATGTCAACCTCGCGACTCGTAGTTCCACGCGACCAGGATGCCGCCGAGGGTGCGGAATATTATGACAGCTTTGACGAGCCTCAGAGAGGGTATAGAGAGAAGGTCTATTTCCACGACCTCGCCGTCGACTCAGACGGGTACGCATACGCGGCGCTCGTGAACAAACGGATTTTAGACGGCTTAGCAGTTTCTATAAGATTCAGGAAATCAAGCCTCAACCGCTTGATTGAGTGGAAGATGATGGGTGAGGGGACGTATGTTCTGGGAATAGAGCCGGCCAACGCCCTTGTCTTGGGACGGGATGCGGAGAGGCGTTATGGCACGCTTCAGTTTCTGGAACCCCGCGAAGAAAGGGAGATTGAAGTGGAGCTGAGCGTGGTGGAGGGGCGGGAGGAGATTAAGAAGTTGGAGGAGCGGATAAAATCGGTTAGGAGTGTTGAGAGACCCAAAATCTTGAAAACGATTGACGAGTTTGTCGATATGACACGCTAAAATGGCGTCACCGGCCTACCTGAAGAGCTGGACGTGCCTTACACCCCCTATCTCTACGCAAGCGGCCTCACTAACGATGCCATCAGATATAGCCTTAGAAACCACGTCGTTACCCAGCAGATTTATGATTGTTGCCTCCTCAATAGCCGACTTAACCCCCTCCCAATCAACACGCCTCCCCATGTAAAAATCAGGGCTAACTAGAGCCTCATACCCATCCCGTATCTTAAGCCTCACACCAACCAGCCCAACATCACATACGGCGACAACCACCTCGCCAGTCAGAGACCTGTGAGTCTTCATCCAATAAGACATCCGTAGCCCACCTCAACACAGACAGCGGCCATAATAAATTTTTCAAAGTCGTCTCAAGCAACCCGTCAATATTTCTGCTTGATTTAAGGCGTTGCCGGAAAGCCGGCCGCTGGTAAAGTCCAGATCAAAATAAACGATACTAAGGGAACTGTAATGTTATCGTCTATTCTTCCGATTTCAATCTTCTCCACGATCGAGGCCACAGTTCCTGCAACAGCGCCTGTGTAACCTAAAGATAGAAAGCCAATTGGGACGCAGAAGAGGGCCATGGCGAAGTTCCCCCACCACGATTTAGTTCTTTTCTGATAAATGAGATTCCTCACGAGGCCAGTAACTCCGTCACCCACGCTCATGAACAAGATAGGCAGCACCGCCATTGTAAGGTTCTTCATCAGGAAACCGAGACCCATAATTAGTCCCCACATTATTATGAAGTGGACCTCATACATGTTCTCCTCTACTTGGTACCAATACCAAATTTTTCCGAGGTGATGGGGAATGTAATTTCCGATAGCTAAGACTGCGACTAGCACGGCTATCACCGCGAAACTCTTAAAGAGTACAGGGACGAGCACAGCGGCCAAGCCGCCTGTAAGAATATGAATTATTTTTCTATTAAGGTATACGGTTACGTTATGCCTAAATCCCCTCCTCATAAGCGCATCATAGAGCCTCCTACAGACGAAATGGGTAACAAATAGTATCCAAAGAAATAGCGCCAAGGCGTAAATGATTTCAAGCGGTTCAGGGGTAATAAACATGTTTCTCGAATGTTCCCCGAAATATAAGAGTTTTCTCGGAGACATTTTTGCCTAAGAGACGGCATTTTAGCCTAATTGGCCATATGAGGTCGTCTAGACTTCTCGTCCCTATCAGGGAGCCTTTTAATCTTAGGAGGGAGCGGTAAACACGCTTCAACCACCTTTAAATCAAGGGCAGGTATTAGATTTTCTGCCGTGGGGAAGAGGAAGATTATCGCTGAGCCTAAGGAGCTCGAGAACATGCCTGAGGCGGGTCCAGACGATGTCTATGGGATAATTTCGAAGATGGTTGGATACGACAAAGTTCTCGTCGACTGCTCCGATGGAAGGCAGAGACTTTGCAGAATCCGCGGCCAGCTCAAGAGGAAAATATGGGTGAAGGAGGGCGACCTCGTTCTCGTAAGCCCTTGGGACTTCCAACGGGAGACTAGGGGTGATATATGGTGGAGGTTCACGAAGAATCAAGCGATAAGCCTTGCCCAGAAAGGAGTTTTACCCGAGTTCCTGAGGGCGCGAATAGAGAAGTAGCTGAGCCTTGAACCGGTTAGCTGTTCTCAATTTAAATACGGCCAAGCGGAAAGATAATCCAGCCGATGGCAGAGGGTTTAATATCGAATAATGCCTTGACTCTTCTCGAGAGGCTGAGACAGAGGGGCTTAGAGACTTTCAGGAAACTTGAATACGTGACAAATCCACTCTACCTGAAGCATCACGAGAGGCTGACTATCGACGACGACTGGGTCAGGGCAAAGGGGGTCCCCCGCGACGACAGACTGCCTGAACGCTTCGCGCCCCTGACAGAGAGGCGTGACGAGCCTGTGGTCATACACCTTAACGGCAAGCCTGTCGCTGCACACTTACCTTCAGAGTTGGGGGAGAGGGGGGTCTGGATAGGCTCTCTCTGGGACGCCCTTCGGCAGAGGCCGAGCCTTGTGGAGAGGATGGTCACGGAATACTGTTTCAGCCCCGAGGAGGAGAAGCTTGTTGGATTGATTTACAGCTCGCTTAACTCTGGCGTCGTAGTTTACGTGCCCGATGGATTTGAAGCCGATTTGAAGGTTAGGCTTATTTGGTTGACGAATGAGGGCGATGGAGTAACATCTGCTCTCACCTTAATTTATGCGGGTAGAGATTCTCGAGTGTCTTTTTTGGAGGAGCACTACTCCTACGGCTCTGGGGAGAAATCATTCGTCGGCCACATCATCACAGTCATCGGGGGGGACAACTCTTCAGTCAAACATGCACTCTTTAACAACTTGTCCAACAGCGCCGAGGTCGCCATTTACAGGAGGTCATACACCATGAACTACGCATCCCAGACATGGATTGGCGCGAACCTTGGAGGAGCAGTATCGAAGTCTCTCGTCGATAATGTCTTGGCCGGTAATGGTGCACGGTCAGATACTCTGGAGGTCACCATGGCTACGGGTTCTCAAAGGTTTGATGTAACAGCGAATTTGATTCACCGAGGTGAGGGGACGACTGGCCGTGTTGTTGTCAAGGGTCTTGGTCTTGACTCATCGCGCATGATATTCAAGGGGATTATTAAGATTGAGCAACGCGCCAAAAACACAAGCGCGTATCTCGCTGAGCATGCGATGCTTCTCAGCCCAAATGCGAGGGCTGACGCGATACCGGGGCTTGAAATAGAGAGTGACAATGTGAAGGCAACTCACTCCGCCAGCGTGAGCCAAGTCGACCCCGAACAGCTTTGGTATCTCATGACGAGGGGCCTCAGCAAGGATGAGGCTGTTAGACTCATCGCTACGGGATTCTTCGAGCCCGTCATAAGCCAGATAGACGTGGCCGAGGTGAGGTGGAGCATCCGGCACATGCTGGAGAATAAGTGGCAGAAGCCGGGTCAAAAACCGATAGACCTTGAGACGCTAATGGACATCTACGTAGAGCCCGAGGACGTTGGGAAGAGGGTCGAAGACATTTTCGGCACCCACTACAAATATGTGTACGGTAAGGGATAGAACACTTATGGAGGTCAAGATATTACGTGGCTCAGGGATGCGAGTAATCTCTATATAAGCCCGACTCAATTCATAGCGAAAAGCAGATTATGGTATACATTAAGCGCATCTCGATTCAGGGTTTCAAGTCGTTTGGGGCAAAGAGAGTAATAATAAAGCCGGAGAAAGGGTTCATGGTCATTACTGGGCCTAATGGTGGAGGAAAAAGCAACGTTTTAGACGCCATCAAATTCTGTCTGGGGGAGCTCAGTAACAACGCCCTGAGAGTTGGGAAACTCTCTGACCTGATACACGAAAACAATGGCAGGCGTCTAAACCAAGCGACTGTCACACTCCTTCTTGACAACTCCGACAGAGCTCTCCCCTTAGAAACAGACGAGGTGACAATATCGAGGACGATATCGAGTGGCGGGGAGAGCATATACAGAGTAAACGGCAGGACAGTCTCTCGAAACGAGCTCTTATCACTACTTGCAGCGGCCAACATAAAGCCAGGCGGATTCAACATCATAACTCAGGGTGCGGTCCTAAGCATCGCCGAGAAGAGTCCCGAGGAGCTGCGGAGGATTATAGACGATGTTGCAGGAGTTTCAGAGTTTGATAGGCGTAAGTCCGAGGTTTTGAGGGAGCTTGAGGTCGCTGATAAAAACGTCGCCATAGTTAGAGCGGGGCTTGAGGAAATGGGGAATAGGGTGAAGCAACTTGAGGTTGAAAGGAACGCTCTAACGCGGAGTCTGTTACTGTCGAGATACCTTTCTCAGCTCAAGAGGCAGAAACTTCTCGAGGAGCTCGGCGAGCTAGAACAGAAGTTTACAATGTTAGAGAATGAGGGGCGCATTTTAGAGGAGAGGCGTACCCATGTCTCTAGCCTTGTCGAGAGCCTGTTAAGGCAGAGGCAAGAAAAGCTTTCGAAGAGTAGGGAAGTGGAGTCTGAACTCACAGAGATTCAGGCGAGGCTAAATAACCTGAGCGTTCCCCCATCCGGTCAAGTCGCTCCACTTGACTCATTAAGATACTCAATAAGAAGCGAAGGGTCGAGATATGCTAAGATTAAGCGTGACTTTTTTGAGGTTCTACGTCGAGCCGCGTCCCTCAAATCAGAGATTTCAACCCTCGAAAATGATTTGAAAAAAATGGAGGAGCAGTATACTCAGAGTCTCGGCGAGCTAAGTGGGACGGAGCGGTGGCTGGAGGAACTAAAATCGAGGAGGTCAGGACTACTCTCCTCTCTCAAGAAATGGAGAGAGGCAGTAGCCGCATTTGAGGCGAAGCGTGCTGCTTTTGAGAGAGAACTGAGTAGATTGGAGGCGCGTGTCACGCTGACTGACCAGAGAAACGCAGAGGTTTCGCAGAAACTAACTGAAGCTGAGGAGACGCTCGAGAAGGCTCTATCTGAGAAACAGAGAGTAGAGAATGAGTTTCGAAGGACTCGGCATCGCCTCGAGGAGCTTGAAAGTATAATAGAAAAGTCAAACACAGAAATTCAGGGACTCCGGTCTAGGATTAAGTCATACGAAGAGATGAGGGCTGAGATTAAGGCCCTCGCTGAGGAACTAGCGCGTCTGAAAGCCGAGGTTGAGGGCTCTTTAAAGTTTGAGGAGGTAGGGGAGCGCGGGTCGCCTCGACGTAAGACGCCCCTCACAACCCCTCATATCGTCAGACTTAGAGATTTTTTAACGGGCGATGACCTCAACTCTGCAAAAGTTTCACCACTAATTTCTGATTATCTCGACACCATCGTTGTTGAGAGGAGTAGTGTCGCCTGGGCAATTTCATCCCTCGCGACTGAGCGAGGGCTTAATGTCTCAGTTCTAAGCCTCGAAGGGGTTGAGCGAGATGGGTGTGCAGGTGATGGCTGTTTGGCATGCAGCTTATCGGCCGGTAACATCCGACTCAGGAGAGTGCTTCACGCCCTGTTTCCGAACCATGTTTCAGGAGGTCAAGAAAGCTTCGAGCCGGGTCAGGCCACCGTGACCCCAACCGGTGTTCACTACAACGGGCACGGATTCTTCAGAGTCTTAGAACGTGCGAGGTCTAATGAGCGCCCGGAAAGGCTTCTGAGGGTGATACATGAGACAATTGCAGCTCTGGAGGAAGCTCATGGCGATTGCGAGACGGCTTTAACAAATTTAAGGGGAAAGCTAAACGAACTTGAAAATAGCCTCTCGGATGCCAGTTTCGAAAAGAGGGAACTTGAGGCAGGCGTAGGAAGACTTCTCAAAAGGCTTGAAGAACTCGCAGAAGATGAGAAGAGACTTCACGAGAGGATAAATGACCTGAAAAGCGAGTTAGACCGCCTCGTAGCCGAGCGTGCTGCCCTTTATGAAAATATGAGGAAGGTTACTAAAGAGCTTGAAGAATTAGATGGGCCAGAAAGGCTTGAGACTGACGCGCTCCAAACCCAAGTCGAAAAACTGGACTTAGAGATTAACTCTCTTGAGAGGAGGCTAGGCGAGCAAAGCACCTTCGTCGAGTCTATTAAGAGTCAGCTTGTGCAGGTAAGTGTGAAGCGTGAAGAGTTAGTAGGTATGATTTCGAGAATGGAGGGAGAGGTACGGAGGCTCAAATCCGAGGCCGAGTTGTCGAAGAAGAGACTGAAGGAGATAGTGGATCTCTATCTCGAGTCTTGGAGAAGAGGGCGGGAGAGGAGAAGCGAGCTCGAGGAGCTATCTAGGAGGATGTCTGAACTTCTCGAGGCGCGGAGAGAGCTGAGCGAAGAACTCTCGAGCCTTGAGGACAGAATTGAAGAAGGAAGGTCTGAATTATTTTCCATCGAGTCACAGACCAGAAATCTAGCTGTTATGAGGGTTGAGCTCATTATGAGAAGAAACTCTATTTTAGAGCGGCTCAACTCCATGAGCGCCCCACCAGTGGAGGACCTATCTCTCCTGCCGCGAGAGTTTCTGGAAATAATAGGCATAGAACTGGAGCGAGAGCTAAACTCTATAGGAATGGTTAATCAGCTCGCCATTCAACAATACTCTGAACTAATCATAGAGTACAAAGGCAGGTCTGAGAAAGTTGAATTGCTTGAGAAGGAGAGAAGGAGGATTATCGAGGTTTTAGAGAAGCTTGATGCTCAGAAGTTAGAGGTCTTCATGAAGACCTTTAGCAGAGTCTCCGAGGGGTTTGGGAAATATTTCGCGGCCCTCACCGGAGGGTCGGGATGGCTCGAGTTCTCAAACCCTGAGAACCCGCTCGAGTCGGGTGTTGAGATGTATGTTGCTTTCCCTGGAAGGTCTGCTAAACCATCGAGGAGCATTAGCGGTGGAGAGAAGTCGGTCTCCGCGGTGGCTCTCCTAATGGCTTTTCAGGGGCTAACACCTGCAGATTTCTTAGTCATGGATGAAGTGGACGCCCACATGGACGCTAACTATAGCAAGAACTTGGCCGCACTTCTGAAGGAATTTTCCGCTAAGACACAGGTCATCACAGTCAGCCTCAAGGATGTCATCGCTGAGAGGGCTGACCAGCTCATCGGAGTTTATAATCAGGACGGTGAATCGAGAGTTGTTGTCACGAGGCTTGAAGAAAATCAGTCCTGAAGAGCTTGACTGGCACGTCTTTCTGGCGGTTCACACGCTGAATAAGCAGGTTATTTTGCGGCTTGACTTGTTGGGTCTCCTCAATCAGTTTGAGGACGTGGTCTCTTCACGACAACTCAGCCTCTCGCTGGAGGGTGTAGCCCTTTGGGGAGCCGCCTACTTACACCGCATCAGGTCAGAAAACATCTTCAACCCCACGAGAGGGACTGAAGCCAAGCCCAAGCCTGACCTAATAGTCCCCCCGGAGCTGGAGATACCCATCAAGCCAGGAATGCTTGGAACGACAATCCTAGAGATTGTAAATGCTCTCAAAAAAGTGTTAGAATCTGCTTCACCAACTCCGACGCTCAACAGGACATTACAGTCAGATATTAACCTCGACAACTACCTCGTGAAAATTGAAGAGGAGCTGGAGGAGTTCATAAAATTTCTAGAAGACCTCCTCTCAGGGGCGGACAAATTACCTCTCGCGGAGCTGCTAAGGGGGGTCGATAGGCTTGAAGCAGCGCGGAGATTCATCCTCCTGCTGTTGGCGGCCGGAAGAGGGGCTGTAGAGCTTTACGAGGACGAGCAAACTGGAGGCGTATTTTTAAGGAGGAAAGGATCAAATGCCCAAGAAGGCGGGAACTGAAGACGCTGGGAGGGTGGAGGCCATCGCTAAGGCCCTAATCGAGGCCGCCCTTTTTCTCAGCGACCGCCCACTATCTATTGAAAAGCTTAGGTCGCTGTCGGGCCTTAGGAGCAGGAATAAGGTAGAGGCTCTAGTCGAGGATTTGAGAAGAGAATATGAGGAATCGGGCAGGGCATTCACAATTTCAAAATTCCGCGGCGAGAGTTTCATGTTGCACGTCAAGCCAGAGTGGCTATCACTCGTTAAGAGACATGTCGGTAAGACAGTCCTGAGCACAGGAGTTCTCAGGACACTATCTTTCATAGCTTATCACCAGCCTGTAGAAAAATCGACAGTTGCCGCAGTTAGAGGAGGCCGCGCCTACGCGCAGGTGAGGGAGCTCACAGAGCGCGGTCTAATCGAGGCCGAGAGGAGAGGAAGGTCAACGCTACTCAAGACAACAAAGCTTTTCGCCGAGCTCTTAGGTGTGGAAGATAATCCAGCCGCAATTAGAAAAAAGATTCAGGAAGTGATGCCGAGCCCTGAGGAAGAGAGAAAATCTTAGTAACCGGGAATAAATCTATCAATCAGCGGATAGATGGGTTCAACACGGCTGAAAAGGAGTTGAGCCACTACACCAGATTCATAACCCAGATACCCGTAGACAGGATACCAATACTGATAGGGACAGGCGGCAGCACCAAGCGCGAGATCGAGGAGCGGCTTCAAGTCTCTCTGCATATAAACTCGAAGGAGGGCATAGTTGAGATATCGCCAAGGCCGGAGGGTGGTGGACAATGGGACCCTGTAAACCTCTTTAAGGCTAAAGACATAGTTGAGGCTGTCGGGCTTGGCTTCAGCCCCGACCGGGCTCTGGCCTTGACACAAGACGACATGGTCCTCACAGTAATCGATCTTACACCATACACTGGGAAGGACAAGGAGGATAATGCTAGAATTAAGGCACGGATAATCGGAGCTGGCGGAAAGACGCGGAGGATAATAGAGGAGACCGCCCATGTTTACGTTTCGATAGGACATGACACGGTCGCAATAATAGGCCGCGCCGCCGATGTGAGTGCCGCCCGAGAGGCGGTTGAGATGCTGATTAACGGCGCCCCCCACAGCTCTGTGTATAAGTTCCTTGACAGTTATGCTCAGAGAAGGAAGTTCACAAGCCTGTACTAGGCAACGATTCAGGAAGATGGTCTAGAAAGATAATATCTCGCTCCATAGAATAGGCATGAGTCTATTAGGAGGTCGGAGAGTATATCGGTAGATGGTTGAAGTAAAGTTCGAGCAGATCTCACCGGCGGACTTCTTTTACCGCAACAGGGATATCGCCGGGTTTAGCAGCCCCGCGAGGTCGCTCTACATGAGCATTAGGGAGCTGGTTGAGAACTCGCTCGATGCCTGCGAAGTTGGGAGAATATTACCTGAGGTCTCGATAGAACTCTCCCTCGAGGGGACGGTTGGTGATAGTGCGAATGAGATTTACAGGCTTGTCGTGCGTGACAATGGTATAGGCGTTGACGGTGAATATATTCCAAAGGCTTTTGGAACTATTCTGTTCGGTAGTAAGTATGGGTTTAAGCAGTCTCGGGGCACATTTGGAGTCGGCGGGACCATGGCCCTCCTACACGGTCAGATAACCACCAACAGGCCCTTCAGGGTAATCTCGAGCAGGGGCGGAGCCAAGATATACGAGTATGAGCTGATGATTGATATCGTTGCGAATGAGCCTCGAATAATCGAGAAGAAGGTTCACGAAAATAAGGATAATTGGCGCGGCACAATCATAGACTTCACGCTCGAGGCAGACTACAGCACCAGCAGGTCAAAGATAATAGAATACTTGAAGATGACATCCCTCATCAATCCTCACGCAAACATATCCTTCATCGACCCTAAAGGAAGATTCTATTTCTTTAGACGCTTCACTAACGAGGTCCCTGAGCCGCCGAAAGAGGCCAAGCCCCATCCTCTTGGTGTTGATGCTGAGACTGTTAGCAGAATGGCAGCGGATACTAAAACTAGGACCGTATTGAGGATGCTTATTGAAGAGTTTCAGAGAGTCGGTGAGAAGACTGCACTGGATGTGCTCAAGCTAGCTGGAATCGACCCTCAGACAAGTCCATCTGAGCTTACACATGAGCAGATAGCCCAGCTCGTCGGAGTTTTGAGAAGCTATAAGGGCTTCAGAGCTCCAGACACAAGCTCCCTCTCCCCCGTAGGCTCCTCGTTTTTAGAGGCCGGTGTTAAGGCGCTTCTCAGACCTGAGTTTCATAGCGTCGTTCAGAGGCCTCCATCGAGTTACTCTGGTATACCCTTCATAGTGGAGGTTGCAGTCGCTTGGGGAGGGGCCATAACACCGTCGGAGGACATTCTGCTATACCGGTTCGCCAACAAGATTCCCCTTTTATATGACGAGAGGGCCGATGTTTCTTGGAAAGTAATTTCTGAGAAGATTGACTGGGCGGCCTATAAGGTGCCGAAGCTAGCCCCTCTAGCCGTCATCACAAGCATATGCTCTCCGAAAATCCCCTACAAGACGGTGGGTAAAGAGGCGATAGCGGACAGGCCTGAAATCGAGAGAGAGCTGACTCTCGCGATAAGAGAATCTGCGAGGCATCTCAGAAACTATCTTAGCAGACTCGAGAGACGGGAGGCTGTGATAAAGAGACTAAACATCTACGCAAAGTATCTTCCAAAGATTGCAAAATTTTCAGCTGAGCTCGCCGACCGGGAGCCTCCAGAGATTAAAGGGCTTCTGAAGAAGATTGGAGTGACGGACGACATGCTGAAAGAGGCGGAGAGGAGTGAGGCTCAAGAGGCTGAGCAGATTTCCTAAACCGGCTTTTGTTTGAGACAGAGTTTTAAGTGGATTAAGTCTCTCCTCAGGCATGTCTCCCGGGGATAACAGTTGGAGTCAGAATATTGGTATAGTTTTGGTGAAACATGGTGAGCCCCCGAAGACTTCCCGAAAGACGCATTTAGGGAGTTCTTCGAGCTTTTAGTTAGGCATTGCAAAGAAGAGGAGGAGAAGCGTCTCAGGGAGCTTGAAGAGAGGATTGCCTCTTAGCCGAGAACACCTGAGAACGACCCATACTTCCGCGGTCTCAAAAGTATCGCTGAGGAACCTGAGGGGGGCTTCAGAAATGTCTCGATAGCTCTCAACGAATTTTGTAAGGCCACTCTTCTGGACGCCATCAAGGAGGCCCTCAACTCAGACGTTGATGTCGTAGTCATATTCACGACGATGTTGACTCGCGGAGGCCATCACTCTGAAGAGGAGATATCAGTCGTCATAGAGCATGCGAAAGCCATGTGCGCGAGGCCCACACTGTATGCATGGCCAATCGACGCGGCCGATGTGGCCTCTTTTACCACTGCTCAAATTCGAAAGTTCGTGAGGACATGACGCAGGGGCTAAAGAGTATCGAGCTTTGCTCGGGCTCTCCCCTCGCTAATTTCGATGACGGCGCAGTATCCATCCTTAGCGGGGCCCGCATTCACGACGGGCACTTCTCCAACCCTTGAGATGCTTCTAGCCTCATGAACATGGCCGCAGCAGACGATTAGCGGCTTATGGTGCTCGACGAACCTCCTAATGGACGAGCTACCTAAATCTATGCCGGAGGCCGTTTTGCTGGCCTCAACACCGTCTGGCGGCGTGTGCGAGACAAGAACCAAGTTACTCAAACCACTCACTTCAAAACTCAAAAGTATCTCTGAAATCTGGTCTTCGTTGAACTCTATCCAAGTCCCGCGGTGTGGTGTTGTTTTACTCCCTCCGACTCCTGCAAAGATGTAGCCTTGTAGAGGCAGCTTCTTGGCGTGAATGTTTACTATGTTCGACGAAGACGGTCCATATTCCAAAAGTTGTGGTGGGTCGCAATTGCCTGGGACAAAAAGGATAGGTGCCTTAAAACCTCCCGCAATCTCCACAAGTATATTCTCAGC
The DNA here is from genome assembly GCA_025059595.1 of Candidatus Calditenuaceae archaeon. Lineage (GTDB taxonomy): Archaea > Thermoproteota > Nitrososphaeria_A > Caldarchaeales > Calditenuaceae > HRBIN02. The sequence goes on from JANXDI010000029.1 coordinate 170,894, forward strand.
CTCCTCCACCGTCCCAAAGTTGGTAATATCTCCTACAACAAGGACTGCATCCGGCTTAAACTCTTTAGATTTCGCAGCTACAGCTTTCGCAGCTCTTCGAGAGCCGTGAATATCGCTAACTTGCAGCACCTTCATGACGATTAGAACCACGAACTGTCCGTATATTAATCCTGCTTAACACCATTCTACTGGCAATAGATTATCCCTGATAAGGCGTCCCGTTTTGCAGGGCATGAGCGGGTTAAAATATCAACGTCTGGAGGGAGTAGGTGATGTTAGAGGCGTGGCTGATTTGGCTACTTCCAATGGCCGCCTCCTTCTTGATACCTGGTGTGATAAAGGTATCAAGGAGGGTGGGTGAGGTTTTTTCCGTCGCTGTAGTCGCGACCGCAGCTTTTCTGACCGCTCAGTTCCTGCCTTGGGTCTCTGGGGGGCAAAGCCTAAGGGTCGAGTTTGTTTGGATTAATCTCCCTGGTGGCGGGGCGGTTCGTCTTGGAGTTTTGCTGGACCCACTCTCCGTCATCATGGCTTTAATCGCCACGGGAATTGGGGCACTTATTCTGCTTTACTCGATCGGCTACATGTCGCATGAGAAGGATGTGGGCCGCTACTACTTCTTCATGACTCTCTTCATAGGAGGTATGGTTCTTCTCGTAACATCATCCAACCTTCTCGGCCTATACATCGGCTGGGAAATAGTCGGCATATGCAGCTACGCCCTTATCGGCTACTACGTCCACCGTAGAGAGGCACGGGAGGCAGCGATAAAGGCCTTTGTAACCACGAGGGTCGGCGACGTCCTCCTACTCGCCTCTATATTGTTAACTTTCGCGGCCTTCAACACTTTAGAGCTAACCGAGCTAAGACACATCATAGAGGATAGGGCCTCAACAGTAGCCCTCGATATGGGACTTCTGATGCTTGTCATGCTTCTAGCATTCGGCGGGGCCGTTGGGAAGTCGGCTCAGTTCCCTCTCCATGTCTGGCTTCCTGACGCGATGGAGGGCCCTACCCCAGTCTCAGCCTTAATACACGCCGCGACGATGGTAAAGGCTGGCGTCTATCTCATAGCTAGGTACAGCCTTACCCTCGTACCATTCGAGCGTTTCACACCCGCCCAGCTCGCTGACTGGTTCACAACGATCTCATTGATTGGAGGCTTTACGGCCCTTTTTGCGGCTAGCATGGGGCTGGTATCCAACGATATTAAACGCGTCATAGCTTATTCCACGATAAGCCAGCTTGCCTTGATGTTCACCGCCTTGGGGGTCGGTACCGCTCTCGGCTGGTTCGGGGGAGTCTTCCACGTTGTTAGCCACTCGGTATTCAAGGCGCTACTTTTCCTCGCCGCTGGAGCCGTGATACATTATCTCGGGACAAACAACATCGACGAGATGGGAGGGCTGAGACGCTTCATGCCTATTACCTTTGCAACGTCTTTGGTCGGTGTTCTGGCTCTCTCGGGAATCCCGCCCTTTAATGGCTTCTTCAGCAAGGATGTGGTCTTGGGAGCGCTTCTCGAGAGCGAGGCGTGGCTCCCTCTGATACTTGTCTCCACAGCCTCGATTCTGACGGTCGTCTACAGCTTCAGGTGGCTAAGCAAGGTTTTCCTCGGCGAGCCGCGTCACCATCTAGGGGGTCACGGACACGCAGAGCCACCTAAGACAATGATAGTTCCGCTAATCGTTCTCGCGGCCCTCACACTCACAGGCCTACCACCCTTCGAGGAGTCGTTACACCACTTCATCGGCATTCATGAGGAGCTCAAAATACCCACCGCGACATACGCCTTATCAGCCATAATCTTGGCAATAGGCCTCACCCTATCCTATCTCTTCTACATCAGGAGAGTCTGGAAACCCGAGGTACTGAGGCAGAATCCACTGCTTAACTCAATACACGTCCTACTCGTTAACCGATATTACATCGACGCTGCCTACAAGCTTGTCTTCGTTGACGGGTTCACTAAGCTCTCGTCCCTAATTAGACGAAACCTCGAGGAGAGGGTTATAGATGGAGTCAACTACGCGGCTGCAAGAGGGTTTCAGAGGGTTGTAGAGGCTATCCGCTACATTCAGACGGGGAGCAGCAACCTCAACATAAGCGGGGTGGCCGTTGGGCTTATCATCCTTCTCTTCTTCCTCCTCGCCAGGCTGGCTGGGCTTCTTTGATGTCTTCTAAACATATATAGGATGGCGAGAAGGTTTGGTTTTGGATGGGGTTTAAAGAGTTCGCCAGGTCGGTCGTGACAGTTTTCAGAGTGGCGCAGAAACCGAGTAGAGAGACTTACCTAACTTTTGCCAGGGTCGCGCTACTGGGGGTCTTCATTTTAGGTGTAATATCATTCCTAATCAGGTTCTTAATGATAGCTCTTCAGGGTGGAGTATAGTGAGCAGTGCCGAGAAGAGGTTCCAAATCTTCGCAGTCAGGACAACAGTGGGGCAGGAGAAGAACGTAGCCCGTCTGCTCTCGAACCGGATAGATGAGGCGTCGGGCGAGATTGCCTCGATTTTCATTCTACCCGCACTTAGGGGTTATGTGTTTATAGAGGGGCTTGACAGAGACCGCATTGCCTTGCTGACTCAGGGTATGATGCATGTGAAGTCTAGGCCGATTACCGCTGTCTCGATAGAGGAGTTGAAGCAGCACATCATAGAGAGGCCTGTCATCGAGACGATTAACGAGGGGGAGTTGGTGGAGGTGATTGCCGGTCCCTTGAGGGGTGTGACGGGGAGGGTTTTACGCATAGATAGGCAGAAGAACTCCGTAACGATAGAGCTCACAGAGAGCACATATCCCTTACCCATTTCAGTCCCTGCGCGGCACCTCCGCCCAACCAAGCAGCAGACCACCGCCTAACGGCGTCTCCTTTTTTCAGGTATTTATTGAGGGTGGGTAGTTGCAAGTAGGCGTGGCTGAGAGGACTTTCAAGTTTCTTGTGGAGGGCGGCAAAGCGACTGCTGGGCCTCCGATAGGCCCCCTAATGACGCCGCTGGGCATAAACGTCTTGCAGCTTATCGAAGAGATTAACCAGAAGACCGCAGAGTTCAGGGGCATGCACGTGAATGTCATAGTTAGCGTGGATACAGAGTCCAAGGCTTTCAGAGTTGAAGTAGGTGTGCCGAGCACGGTGGCCCTCATTTCTAGGGAGGTTGGTCTAGAGAAGGGGTCGGGGTCTGCTGGTAAAGAGGCTGTAGGAGACCTCTCGCTGGAGGGGCTTCTCAAGATCGCTAAGTTGAAGACTGAGCGGTTGAGAGCTAAGTCTTTAAAGGCGGCGGTGCTCTCCGTCGCTGGAACATGTGTGAGCATGGGCGTGACGATAGCCGGTAAGAATCCGAAAGAGTTTATCAAGGAGGTTAGAGGCGGGAAATATGACGACCTGTTTGCCGAGGCTACTTCTTCCTCTCAGGCCTGAGTTTAACTGGCGGGCTCATACTGAGCTTTAGGACGATTGATTTGATGTTTGCCCAGCCGTTCTCAAGCCTCGCGACGACCCTCTCTATCACTGTCCTCGCGTTATCTAATATCTTCTCAGCGGCCATCTCCTCCGTACCGACGATGCACATTACCTGAGGCACTTTCCGAGTTCTGACCAGCACGCTTCTCCTGTGCCTGGCAGCAAACTCGTCGATGTCCACGTTTGCCGGTATCGGAGTGGGAGCTTTACCCACGCCTCCCAGCGCGGCCCCGAGGGCTCGGGCGGCGACTGGGACGAGCTGAGGCTCGATGAGGAAAAAGTCAAACTCCCTTACTAGCTTCTTCGCAGCCTTCTTGTTCCCGATTAGTGCCTCTATCTCCTGCCTCTCAAAGACCCTGTCCACGTTGGGGGACCTAGACGCCCTGAATGCAAGCTCACCAGTAGCCACCACGGCAATCCGCTTAGATGCGGAGCCAAGACCATGGGGAAGCTCAACAACCTCACTAAAACGTTTCTCAGGCTTGCTGACATCCACATCCTTTAAGTTGATTACGAGTTCGACAGACTGTGTAAGCCCCCTCTTCATCTTCTTCTCGAGAGCCTCTCGGAGGCCCTTCTCCAGGTTCACGACGGTCGACATTCCTCGGAAGACAGTGTGGCGGCTTTCTAATAGGTTTATAATCATTTGAGGGTTGTGTTTGTTTTGGCCTAGATTTTGAGAAGTATTTCCGGGTCCCTGCTAGAGCGGATCTTTTCTCCCTCTCCCTCTTGGAGCCAAGTCATCCAGCATAGTTCGATAGGCCTCACGCCGGCCTCGTGGGCTATACTTGTTGCCTCCTCAATAAACTCCAAATCTCCCCTCACTGGGCTGAAGCCGCACTCGGTAAGCATTTTGTTTAGCACACGCTTCACGACTCTGTCGGGCATAACAGTATCGACTCCACCCATCATCCTTAGATACTGGTAAGTCACGAGCCCTACGCCTTTTATCGAGCCTATAGGGTTGAGCCTCCATTTTTGGAGGACTGATTTGGAGGCCCAGTTCCTGAGGGCCTCCCTGTCGCTCTTACCATAGTTCTTGAGGGCCGAGGCCACTTCTTTGGCCACGCTCCAGCACCTCTCGTTTCTCCATAGATTCAGAAAGTCCTTCACGTTTATCTGTGCAAGCTGCTGAAGAGAGGCAACGGCACCGCCCTCAACGAACCTCTCAGAGAAAAGCCTAACCCTTGGAACAACTAGGTCAAAATAGTTCAGGCCGCTCGACGTTAGAGCTGCGTCGACAACCATCAGCACCACGCTACCACCCCAGCGATCCGTCTTGAGACACCTGTCGCAGGCTGCTGTGAGGTGGGGGTTTGCGGCTACCGCTTCGAGAATCTTCTTTTTCAGCCTCTCCCTGTCTCCCACATCTAGATTCATGGTCTGTTCAGATGCAATTTAAATAGTTGGCTGGCGTTGCTTTAATCAAAGTCATGGTTAGGGCTGCTTTGCTGCTAAGGCCGAGGGAGCTGAAGGCTAGACGTGTGGATGAGCTTAAAGAGCTTCTTAAGAAGTTTAGTGTGGTAGCCATCGTAGACCTTTACCGCTCATCGGCCGACCTGATGCACCTCTTCAGGCACAATTTCAGGGGGCAGACAGTGATAAAGGCCGCCAAGAAGACTCTAATCATCAAGGCTGCACGGGAGGTCGGACGGACGGGAATCGCGGACTATTTAGAGAAACACAAGCAGCCGGTCGCGCTGATATTCACGAACATGAACCCGTTCATTATTAAGCTGGAACTTGATAAGGCGCGGGTCCTGACTCCACCTAAGCCCAACGAGCATGCTGATATAGACGTGGTCGTTCCGCCTATCAATACAGGGTTACAGCCTGGCCCTATTCTCTCGGAGTTCGGCAAGCTTAAGATTCCGACAAGAATCGAGGGAGGCATGATTTGGATTGCCCGTGAGACGACTGTGGCTCGGAAAGGCGAGACGATACAGCCGGCCCTCGCCTCGCTTCTGTCCAAGCTCGACATAGGTGCGGTTTACAGAAGCATCAACATCTTGGCAGCTTTTGATAGAGACCTCCTAATACCCTCAGACCTCCTTAGCATCGATATCGAGGAAACGAGGAATATGCTTTCACAAGCACACTCAACTTCAATCGCACTCGCAACAGCAGTAGGGTACACCACCCCCGAGACAATCATACCGATACTCGTCAAGGCCCATTTCTCGGCCGTGAGCCTCTCCACCTTCACAGGCTATCCAGAAAAGGATACGATAAGCGGGATATTGGCCCGCGCGGAGGCACAGGCTACAGCCTTGTCGAAGCTTATAGAGACTCGATCAGCCTCTTGAAATCGTTGTATACAGACCTGACATCTTTGATTTCCAGCTCCATGATAACTACCTCCTCGTCCATGTAGCGTAGCTTCGGTGGGTGAAGCCTCTCAACCACTAGAGAGGGTGAGAGGCCCTGTTTTGAGAGCGGTCGGTTGATGCCGACGGCAGCCACTACTCCGGCGGCAGCTCTGCCGGTGATGAGTGCTGCGGCTGGTGCGTTGTGCTTCACCGCCTCTCTTGCGAGTGACGCGAAATAGGTGTCATCGACGACCGGCCGAAAGTCGAATATGAGGCGGATGTTCCTCACCGTCTCCTCTTTCTGGTAACTCTTTGAGTAGCTCCAAATCTTAGCGGCTAATTCGCTAAGAAGGCGTTCGACCTTCTCCAACCGCTGAGCTTGGTCTGCTGCAGGCCGCTCAAGCTCCTTCAGAATCGAGTTCTGGAACGCCTCTATCAGTCTGCTGTAGCCTAGCTTGAGCTGCCTTAACTCCTCCTCCTGCTTCTCAAGCCTCTCCTCGAGGCTGCTCAGCGTCTCGCTTACGTGTCTGCGGGCAGCGGGGCCCGCGGCATATATCAGTCTCACGACACCATCCTGTATTCTTTCAACTCTGATTATCTTGATGAAGCCGACCTCGGCTGTGTTTACGCAGTGTGTGCCGCCACAGGCCTCGGCATCCCAACCCTCAATTTCTACGACGCGCACTTCGCCAAGAGGGGCTTCTCCGCCTTGATAGAGTGTGAATCCGTATCTCTCCTCAGCTAAGCTCCTCGGAAGCCACTGCGTACTTACGGGTAGCCTCTTAGAGACTACTTCGTTCGCCTGCCTCTCAATCTCAGCCACCTCCGCCTTCGTGAGTGGCTTGTGGTGGCTTATATCGAGCCGCGCAAACTCTTCCTCCTTCCTCGCGCCCATCTGCCAGGCGTGTCTTCCTAAAACTCTTCTAGCAGTACCGATGAGAATATGAGTCGCTGTATGATGCCTCATTATGCTGAGGCGACGGCCGTAATCCACCTCACCCCAAACACGCTCTCCCACCGGAGGCTGAGTTCCCTCGACGAAATGGACTATGACACCATCAACAATCTGAGTATCGGTTACGCGGGTCTCTCCAGCCCTCCACTTCAACACACCAGTGTCTCCGACCTGACCACCACCTTCGGGATAGAAGAACGTTTTATCCAGGACAACCATTCCTGACGCGGAGGCGAGGACGGTCGCCTCGAAGGCCCAGGCGTAGGGGTCGACGTAATAGAGCTTCTCGGTCCTCGGAAGGTCTGCAACTAATTTAGCCGCCGCATGAAGACGCTCTTCACTCTTCTCGCGAACTGCTTCCAAGTGACGACCAATCATTTTTTCATCGACCTCCTCGATGCTAGGCGCCTCCAGACCCATCTTCAGGGCGGTTGAAATTACCATGTCAGGAGTCAGCCCCCTCTCCTCATAGACCTTAGCTATGTATTCGGCGTCAATTACTCCCTTGGTCTTACGAATCTCGGAGAGCTCCCTCTCGAGCTGAGAAAGCCCACGGCTCACAGATTCGCTAAACTTGTTCAACTCAAACGACGTGAGCTCCAGAATCTCGTCCCTCGACTCCCTCAAACGCGGGAAGTCCCGCCCCCAATACTCAACTTGGAGGGCGACGAGCTCAGGCAGCGCCTGTTTCCGCCCGATTTGCTCTAGAATCCTTTGGACCCTCCTGATGAGGAGCCTCGCGAGGTAGCCTACCTTAGAGTTCGATGGGACGACACCGTCCGCGAGTATGAAGGCGATGGACTTTGTGTGGTCAAGGGCTTTGTAGATTTGCTCAAGCTTCTCTAGGCCGGGCAGCAGCTTCTCCATATTTATACCAGCGAGTGAAGCTGCCCTGAGCCGAGCTTCTCTGAGGGGGAGGCCTGCGGAGGGCTGAATCCACGCCGAATACTGTGCGTATCTCGTGTAAAGTTCCTGTGGAGGCTCTGGAATGTCGAATATCCCCTCCAACTTCTGTAAAACGGGCCGATAGATTACCTCGAAGGCTGTGGGGGTGCCTTGTGAAAGCCAGCTATACCGCTCTATACCATAGCCCGTATCAACGGTCCGCACCGGAAGTTCCTCAAGCCTATCGTTGAGCGTCCTATAGTTCATGAAGACGAGCGTCGCAACCTCTAACCCGCTGTGTATCACCTCATAGCATGGGCCTGCATTTCCCCCTCCGGCCCAGACACCCTCCTTGAAGACTATATCCTCCCTCTTTAGGCCCAACCTCTCCATAAACTCCACACAAAGCTCGGTGGTCCTGTCCTTCCAATACACCTCACGGCCGGGGAAGTTGAATGCGTGTGCGCCGCCCATCTCAAAGACGGTTAGGTGCCGCCCCAACGTTGGGCCCACTTTATCGATGTCAACCATCCTTATGCAGGGCTGGCTGATTACTAGAGGGTTGGCCGGTGGCTCAGTCGAGCCTGAAGTCACGTGTGGCTGAAAATCAACGATACTAGCGGAGACCAAGTAGAGGTCTTTTCTCCACCTAGGGACAACTGGATAAGGTGCTATTATCTTGTGGCCTTTGCCCTCGAAAAAATTCAGAAACTCACTCCTCATCTCAGGGACGGTGTATGACTTGCTCGTCGGCGGAGAACCTATGAATGAGTAAGGCTCGCAGGGAGCCTCTCCACAAACCTCCCTCTCAGCAAGTGTCCAAAAGTATTTGCCGCAGGACTTACATCTTACGCGCCTATATCCCAAGCTCTCGAAATATTCAATACGATAATGCTCCTCGCCGAACTCCAATCCTCCATTCGGAAGAATACAACTATCTCCGCTATATAGTCATCCAGAGACTCCCTAGCCGAAGAGGGCGCTGAGACCGGCCAGGGCCTCCTCCTCCCTCTTCTCCTCAGCCTCCTCTTTCTTAGCCTCTGCGGCTGGCTTCTGCTGAGGGGTCGGAGCCGGGGCTTGAGGCTGCGCCGCGACTGCAGGCGCGAAACTAGCGGACCTTATTGCCTCGTCTATGTTTACTCCTTGGAGGGCCGCGACAAGCGCCTTGACCCTCACCTCATCAACCGAGCCTCCAGCAGCCTTAATGACATTCGAGATGTTCTCCTCGTTTATCTCCTTCCCGAGCCGGTGAAGCAAGAGGGCCGCGTAAACGTATTCCATCTTCCTCCCCCGTTAAGGGGAGCCGCTCCAAATATTAAACTTGTCCCCTATCCCCCCAGCCTCGCCACCTCTCAGCATCAGCCCCACAACAACTTCCCCCAAATACTGTGAAGGATTAAATGAGAGGAGAAGATGGATTTTGTGGATGGAGAAGGTCGAGGAAGTTCTGAAGATGGTTGAGGAGCTGGAGGAGGGGTTGAAGACAGTCGAGGAGAAGATTGCTAAAGCTAGGTCGGATATGCAGAAGCAGGTTGACCAGTATATCGAGGAGATTAGGGTTCTTTATGCGAAGATCATGGAAGAGGAAAAGAGAGCAGTCTTGGAAGAGGCTGAAAAAAGTGCTCAGGAGGAGGCGGCGCGAATTCGAGGCGAGTATCTGCGCAGGGCCGAGGAAGTTAGGATGCGCTTCTCGTCGAGGTTGAACGAGCTTGCCGAATACCTCCTAAAGACACTTTTGCCTGAGGGGTGAGACAAAGCCCTGCAACCCTACACACTGGCGAAAATTTATGCCTGGCGAGGGTCGCTACTCTCGAAGACATTCATACAAGAACTAACCTCCTCGAGGAGCCTTACCGACTTCGTAGAAGCCCTTAAAGCAACCCCCTACTCCCACGAGGCACAGCAGATTACACCACCACTCAGCGCTCTGAAAATCGAGCACGCTTTGAGAAGGAGGCTTGTGAAGACACATCACAGGCTTATGACACTTGAGCACGGGGACCGAGTCTTGAGGGCCCTCTTTGACCGCTACATCAGCCGCGACTTTAAGATAATATTTCGCGGCATTCTTGCAGGACTGAAGGGTGAAGAGCTGAGCAGGCTTGTCGACCTTTACGCCGAGGAGCTACTTGGGCTGAGAGACGTTATTGCCCGGCTAATCGCGGCTGAGAGCCCTGATGATGCAGTTACCATCATCAGAGGTTACGCGACGGTCGACCCTTCAATTCCTATATTTGAAAAGACCCAGGACCCGGCAGCTTTGGAGGTTGAAATAGACAGATGGTTTATGCATGGCGTCCTAAGGGCTCTAAGGAGAGCACCCCGGACTCAGCGGCAAAATCTCAGAAGCCTGTTGGAGCCGATTTACTTGAAGTTTATTTTGACATCAGTTTTGAGGGGGAAGATTTGGAGGCTTCAGCCGCGGGATATTTGGGGAGTGGTGGAGGGGTTGGTTGAAGAGCCTCTTAAGTCGCTAATCTCCGTAGCAATCGAGGCAGACGATATTGAGAGTTTGAGGAGGGCGCTTTCTGTCATGCCTAAAGGAAGTCTGCCTCCACTCGGAGATGCTTCCACTCTGGCGAGCTTAGTAGCTTCCCTTGAGAGGGGGTTTAGGGAGATGCTTGTTTTTAGGGCCCGAAGAAGTTTTCTAAGACCTTTTGACGAGCCGTCTCTCCCGATAGCCATGGTTCTTCTCCTCGAGGAGGAGGTAGCCCAGCTTGTCGCGGTTGCGGCAGGTATAGAACAGAAGGTTGACACAAACATTCTCATAGAAAGCTTGATTCCACTGACTTAGCCTCAATAGATTATGCTGAATTCCCTAAACTCACCACTATAATCCTCCTCATACACATCGACCTTCTCGACGCGAGCTGATGGAGGCCCTTCCCTCATCCACTCAATCATCATCCTAACAGCCTCCCCCCGCCCCTCAATCACGGCCTCAACCCTACCATCAGGCAGGTTTCTAACCCAGCCCTTGAGCCCAAGCGATTCCGCCATCCTCTTCGCGTTTTGCCTGTAGAAAACACCCTGAACCTTGCCAGAGACGTAGACCCGGACCCTCACATTCGGCATACCGATTTTCTCTTCTCTGACATGACTATATAATGGTTGGATGTTGATTACGTTAGAGTGTGGGCCTTCAGGGAGGCGGGTGATGGACTATATGTCAGCGTATCTTACGATGAAGGCAGGTGGAGGATACTTCGGGAGAAGAGAGCCCAGGCTCTCAAAATGATGGAAGCGCTTCTCGGGGCTGGGATAGATTCTATCACATATGGAAGCGTAGCGCGCGGCGATGTCCACCCCTTAAGCGACGTAGAGGTCTTTGTTCCAAGGCCCGTCAACACCGTCGTAGTGGAGGCGATTGTCGAGCGGGCCCACGGAGGGTGGGTGAGGAGGGAGGTTGTACAGGCAACACCCGGCTACGTCCCGAAAGGATACATCTACCTCGACGAATATTCAACAGTCTCGTTCCCGCTCGTGGAAATGTTGAGAAGCGAGTCCATCTTCTACGACATAGCGGGAAAGCTCGACCTAAAGGGAGTGAAGGGGGGTGAAAGAGTCCCGGGTATGAACAAGGAGATGAAGGTAATAATCCCCACAGAGTACGGACACGCGGAGTTCCCGGCGGAGAAGGACCCAGAGCACGCCGCGAAACTCCTCCGCATAGACCCGCAGGCCCTTAGAAGGCGAATCGAGGTTTTGAGGAGAAGGAGGCTCCACGGCAAGACGGGTGTCTTCGTGAAAGTGGTTTTGGGGGATAGCGAGAGCTTCTCAAACGTCCTTGAAAGGCTTATCGATGAAAATCCATGGTTGAGGAGGAGAGTTAGGGGTTGAGGCTCCTCGCGTATGACAAGCAAAGGGGATGGGTCAGGGTGGCCGCGCTGAGTAGTGTGGACCTCCTTAACCTTTACCGCATCGTGACGGCCGGTGATATTGTTTTTCAGGAGACTAGTAGGGAGGTGAAGAAGGAGAGGGCCTCCGGCGCGGTTGACAGCGAAAGAGTGAGCCTTAAGATTGGAGTAGCGGTCGAGAAAAAGTCACTGGACCCCTTGATGAAGAGGGTCAGATTCCAGGGGAGGATAGTCTTCGCAGACAAGGACCTAGACATCTTGAAGAAATACCATACAATTCAGGCCGGTCGCGGCGACGTAATTGAAGTTGAGAGCCGCGAGAGGTTCCCGTATTTCCTAAAGCTGGGCGAAGTGGATTATCATGATGGAGTAAAGGAGATGCTTGTTATCTCGGCAGATGATGAGGAGCTGGCCGTTCTGAAGATAGAGAGTGAAGGTGTTAAGATGTTGAAGACGTGGAGGTTAGACGCCGCCTCTAAGCGTCAGGGCTATCAGACAAGTGTAGAGCGTGAGGAGGTTTTCGACGAGCTGGTCCAGCTACTTAAGGACCTCACATCTGACTCAAAGCCAAAACTTGTGCTTCTCGGAACATCCATCCACCTCGAGACGCTAGCCACGGAGATAAGGAGACGAGACATCGGAATACACGGCCTCATAGAAAGGAAGATTGCGACGAATATTGGTGGCATGGACGGTCTCCGAGAAGCATTAAGGCGAGGAGCTCTCGGAGAGGAGCTCAAGCCACTTGCCGACGCGATTCAAGTAGAAAACGCTTTGAGAGCCCTCCTAAAATATCCGGAACATGTGAAGATAGGCTTGGACGAGGTGGCAAGAGCGTGTAGCAGTGCACGAGGGGGACTCGTGCTCGCCACAGAAGACTTTGTCTGGGAGAACATGGAGAATAGGCTTCTAGACGAGATAATGTCGAGAGCTGAGAAGGGCTTAATCAGATTCAGAATCATTCTGTCAAACACCGAGGCCTCAGACAAAATAAACTCTCTCGGCGGCATAATCTGTCTGGAAAAGAAAATTCTAGCGGAGTGATTAGAATACGAGCTTAATGCTGCCTAAGCTTCTCCATGGTCATGACCTTCACACCGGGCTTAAGTGTGAGGTTCTCTCCAAGCCTCGCGCCTATAAGGTAAACTTCGCTACCCGCTGAGGAGGCGATGTCTATCAACCTCTGAGTGACTACTCCGTCGAAAAGCACATACTTATACTCCCGCGAGTCGGAGAGTTGCTGGGCTAGCTCGCTCACCGGCTTACGCCAGAGCTCGTTGAAGTCGCTATCGAATGCAACCGCTATTAGGGTCCCTTCTATCTGCTCCACGTGATGTGAGAGTTTCTCCGAGAAGTCTTGAGGTAAAGCCTCAACAACCTGAGCGGTCTCCGCCTTAGCCTTTCTCAGAGCCTCGCTCAGCGGCTGAGCCTCCCTCAACGCATCTTCAATCTCTTTGGCATTCAGCTCCTCAACCTCTTTACCGTAGGGTGCGCGTGCCACATAGTCTATCTTTATTGACTGTGCCATCTCTCGAAGAACCATATCGCCTCCCCTGTCTCCGTCAAGGAAGGCTATCACTCTCTTTTTCCTACTTAGAAGGTCTTGGAGGGTCTGCGGAATCTTTATGCCCCCGACAGCTATGACGTTTCTGTATCCGTGGCGCATGAGGTTGATTACATCTGCCCTCCCCTCCGAAACTATGACCTCATCGGAGCTGAGCGCCTCGGGCCCAGCTTCAATCTTCTCGGGGCCAATCTCAACAACCTTCGCCTTAACCACAGACTCCTCAAGCTCCCTGAGAATCTCGTCATCTTCTGGAATTTTCTTACGCTCCCACTCATAGAGAATAGCCCTCGCCCTCTCGACAATCCGCCGCCTCTTCTCTGCACGCAGGTCCTCAATCCTCTCTATTGTGACCTTTGCCACATACGGTCCAACTCTGTCGAGGGACTCTATCATAGCTGCCAGAAGTGCGGTGTAGAATCTGTCTAAGCCGCTGGGAATTGAGATTTTTCCAATTGTCTTGTTCCCCTGAACCTGAAGGGAGACATCGATGCGACCTATTCTCCCCACCCTCTGTAGCTCCCTTAAGTCGAGTTCTGAGCTGAATATTCCCTCCGTTTGACCGAATGTCGCTCCGATTACGTCGTTTCGATCAACCACCCCTTCAACCTCGATTCTCGCCTCTATCACGTATTTCGTGGCAACGGCTTGTGAAGCCATTAACTATTCACCCTAATTCCCACTTTCTCACGTATTCCCTGTGAAGTCGGTATTTAAATGATACCAAAGGAGTCATGATTATTTACTCTGTGAATCAGGAGGTAAGTATGCTTTCTGGCGTTCGAGAGACTGGTAGGGAGTGGGTTGCCTCTGTCATCCCTCCTCGAAGGGCTGGCTCGAGGAAGGGTGAGAATGGCGTCGTCTTGGTGATTGGCGGAAGCCGCCTTTATCATGGCGCGCCTTTCTTGACCGCGATGGCCTCGATGAGGTCGGGCGTCGACCTCGTTTATTTGTTTGTGCCGGAGAAGGTTACGGCTCCTGTGAGGGCCTTATCCCCGAGCCTTATAGTTTATCCCTTGTCAGATGTTAAGCTGACTCGGCGGATAAGTGAGCAGATAGTCAAGAACGCCCCGCAGGCTGACACAGCGGCTATCGGCCCGGGGCTCGCCGTCGCAAACGAAGCCGCGTTGAAGAGGCTGCTTCAAGGCCTCTTAAGTAGGGGGTTAAGCCTTGTCCTCGACGCTTCGGCTCTCCAGCCCTACATTTTAGATACTGTCGGAGGAAAGGATGTGGTCTTAACGCCTCACGCGGGCGAGTTCGCGAGGCTTTTTGGAAGGCCCCCCAGCGACCAGCTTGACGAGAGGTGCCGCTCTGCCATGGAGATGGCTGAGAAGCATGGCGTGACGATTTTATTGAAGGGCCAAGTTGATGTGATAACCAACGGGTCTGAAGTGTTCGTGAATAGAACTGGGACATGCGCCATGACGGTTGGAGGGACTGGAGATGTCCTAACTGGGCTGGTTGCGGGTCTGAGGGCGAAGAAGATGAAGGCTATAGAGGCTGCGGCGGCGGCCGCATTTATCAACGGTCTGTGTGGGGAGTTGGCCGCTGAGGAGCTTGGTCTTCATATACTTCCCACGGACCTAATCGACCTTATTCCACGCGTTATGAAGGAATTTGACAGAGTTGTTACTTAGAGCCCTTGCCGCATCATTTTCTCCAGCTCATCCAGGCTTGTGGTTGGGAGTAAGCATTTGAACTCTCTACAGAAATAATATGTTGTCTCTCCCCTCATGGCCTCCTTCCCCTCCCAGAGGCTCTGAAGAGAATCAGACCTTCCCGCTGAGACCACGACGTATGGCTCGTAAATCTTCGAGGCGAGTCTACAGAGCTCAGGCCAAGGTTCACCTGAGGGAGCAACCACGAGTTGGCCACCCTTTCCGAGAACGAGCGGTAAAGCCGATATGAGAGATATATGACTCAAAGGGTCATATTGAATCGCTTGCCAAGCCCTCCTACAGGCGTCCCTCGACGTTTGGAGATACCTCTCTTCACCGGTCAACAGGTAGAGCCTAGATAGTAGCTGAACTGAGGCAGAGTAACCACTGGGATAGGAGTGGTCTTCAATCGTCATGGGCCGGACAGGAGTGTCGGAGTCGGGGGGCGTGTCGTAGAATCCGCCGGATTTCGAGGCGAATAATTCGAGAATATCTGAGGCGAGACTTAACGCAGAGTCGAAATACTTTGTCTCTCCGCACCACTCATAAAGGTCCAAGAGCCCGCAGCCCAGAAGCGAGTAATCTTCTAGAAGCCCCCCAGCCTCTGAAGGCCCATCCCTCCAATACCTTCTGAGCGAGCCCGGAGAATAGAGCTTCTTCAAAATGAAGTCTGCCACCCCCTTCGCCTCACTCATCAAGGCCCGGTCGTGGAGGATTGTAGCGGCATACGAGAGCCCACTTATCAATAGGCCGTTCCAGGAGACGATGACCTTGTCGTCAGCCTCAGGCTTCTGCTTCCCCGCTCTGATTTCCTTCAGCTTCAGGCTGACATGGTTAAGAGCCTCAATTAAGCTCATTCCAAGTGTATCGGCAAGTCTCTCGGGCTGGGCGGGGAGGCGAACTATGTTTAGGCCGCCCTCAAAGTTGCCTATCGGGCTGCATCCGAGAAGCCTCGCAACATCCTCCCCGAGTTCGGAGACAATCTCATTCCAGCCATACAGGTAAAATCCTCCCTCAACACCTCCGCTCTCCGCGCTGAGCGAAGAGTAGCAACCCCCGTTGGGAGACTTAAGCTCAGAGATTATCCAGCGCGAAGTATCCTCCAAAACGAGCCGGAATAATGGGTCTCTTGTCACCACCCAGGCCTCGGCGTAGAGCCTGACTAGCATCGCGTTGTCGTAAAGCATCTTCTCAAAGTGGGGGACAGACCAAGTGCTATCGACAGCATATCTGTGGAAGCCTCCGCCGGCGTGGTCGTATATTCCTCCAAGAAAAATCGATTTTAGTGTCTTCTCAACCATCCGGAGAGCGAGGCTCGGGCCTTGCAACTTCCAGTAACGTAGAAGAAACAGATATAGGCTCGGCATCGGGAATTTAGGGGCGCCTTTAACTCCTCCGAATTCCTCATCGAATGCTAGAACCAGCTGCTCATAGGCGTCACTCATCACATCGTAACTGAAATCCACCTCACCTTCACTCTTAATCGCTAAGGACTTAATGATGGCCTCAAAGAGGCTGCTACCGCTATTCAGCACCTCCTCTCTCCTTTTCTCCCAGGCATCCTTCACCGCTAAGAGAACATCCTTGAAGCTTGGCAGGTTTTGGCGGGGCTCGGGTGGGAAATAAGTGCCGCCGAAGAAGGGCTTCAAGTCCGGTGTGAGGAAGACCGTGAGAGGCCATCCTCCTTGACCAGTCATCAAAATCACAGCCCTCATGTAGATGCTGTCGATGTCTGGCCTCTCCTCCCTATCCACCTTCACAGATACAAAGTGCCTGTTCAAAATGTCGCTGATGACTCTGCTCTTAAACGTCTCTCTCTGCATCACGTGACACCAGTGACACGACAAATATCCGATGCTGAGCATTATTGGCTTGTCCTCCTCCCTCGCCTTTCTGAACGCCTCCTCGCCCCAAGGATACCAATCAACAGGGTCATCTGCGTGAAGTCTGAGATACGGACTCTTACTCGCCGCCAGCCTGTTTAAGCCACTACGGGGAGAGTCTCGAGACATGCTGCCTGGTCTAGAGTTGTGATAACTTATTAAACTCTCCAGAGCAGAATAATCCCGGGTAGCTCCCGATGACTGAGATTCACGGCTACGTTTCCAGCATGAAGCCGAAGATAGCTCGGAAGACAATTGTTCTACAAATCTCAATCTCGACGCTCGGGGGCGAGGGCTTTGAGGCGCTTGTTCACGACCCCCCGGACTGGTTGGATTTCGGGTCCAGAGTAACCTGTAGCCTCGAGCGAATACGTGAGAGAGAGGGGGAGATTTGCGTCGCAGACGACTTGAAGCCGTCGACCATGCTTCCCGACACGGTTCATGTTGAGCTCTTGGTCGAGTCGGTAAGAGAGACGCCAGACGGCCATGTCATGCTGGAGGGTAGGAGGGAAGACGGAGGCCTCTTCAGCTACCTGCTGAAGCCAGAGAACGCGAACACTACTGGGGTTAGTCCGCCTTACCGCGCTGTTGCAATAAAGACCCACCAGAGAGGAATCGACCGGGTGGTGGCCGTCCTTCCGCTCAAAAACTACCAAATATTGAAAAGGACAAAAGAGTTCATCCTCAGGCTGAAAGAAAATGAAGAAAAAAGGCCCGAGCTAGACTTTCTTCAAGAAGCCCCATGAGTCCGAAGCCGGACATGATGTAAAGTTTTAGTAATCCGCGAGCACTCTTTTTAATATGCTGGTCAGAGTCTGTAGCCTAAAGGACGTGCCTGAGAACGGTATGATCAGAGTGGACCTGAAAGGGAAAGAGCTTCTCGTTGCAAGGATCGGCGAAAGAGTTTACGTTGCCGACGTCTGGTGCACACACGAGGAGGGGGACCTGAGCCTTGGCCTGCTCGAGGGTGATGTGGTTATGTGTCCACTTCATAGGGCTAGGTTTAAGCTCTCGGATGGCGGCGTTTTGGAGGGGCCGGATGGTGAGCCTCCCGAGTCGATTCCGCGGCTAAGAACCTACACCGTCAAAATACAGGGCGTTGACATCTACATAGAGGAGCCTTGACCTCTGAGCAGAGAATATAAGGGCGGGGTCGGTAAGCAAAACCTATAATAACCGTGCAAACTATTTTCTTTGTGCCGAAATACATCTTCGTCACGGGAGGCGTTGTCTCATCGGTCGGTAAGGGAACAGTTGCCGCCTCTATAGGTAAGATACTACAGTCTAAGGGGTATAGCGTCGATTTCCTGAAAATAGACCCCTACGTGAACGTTGACGCTGGAACTCTGAACCCCTACAGCCACGGAGAAGTCTTCGTCACAGACGACGGAGGAGAGACCGACCTAGACCTCGGATGGTATGAGAGGTTCTTAGATATTCCGATGAGCAGGTTGAACAACCTCACGACAGGGCAAGTCTTCCAAGAGGTAATTAGAAGGGAGAGGGCGGGAGAATATCTCGGCCAGTGCGTCCAAATAGTCACGCATGTCACCGACGAGATTAAGCGGAGAATCAAGATGGTGGCAGATAGGAGAGGGGCCGATATAGTGATAGTCGAAATTGGTGGGACTGTGGGGGACATAGAGGGGCAGCCGTTTTACGAGGCGGCGAGGCAGATGAAGCTGGAGGAGGAGACCCTCTTCGTCCATGTATCACTCGTAATATATCTCAAGACAACCGGCGAGTTCAAGACGAAGGCACTGCAACACAGCGTAAACGAGCTCAGGAGGGCCGGCATTCAGCCCGACATCATAGTGGCTAGGAGTGAGAGGATGATAGACGAAACGACGAAAAGGAAGATAGCACTCTTTGGCACTCTTCCGAAGGAGGCCGTCTTCTGCTCATACGATACCGACGTCATCTATGAGGTCCCCCTCATTCTCAGCGAGCAGGGACTCGGAGAATACGTAGTGGAGCATTTATCTCTCAAAGGCGGCAAACCAGACCTCAGCGAGTGGCGCAAAATAGTTGAGACGTTCAAGTCCAATGGCCCTCTCGTTAAGATTGCAGTCTGTGGAAAATACACATCGCTGACAGACTCATACATTAGCATAAAGGAGGCCCTCAAACACGCTGCCGCTCATGAAAATGCGCGGCTTGAAATATTGTGGGTAGATGCGGAGAAGGTTGAACGCGGCGACCTCTCCGAATTCTCTATGCTCGAGGAGGCGGATGGGATATTAGTCCCCGGCGGATTCGGTAAAAGAGGGTCTGAAGGCAAGATTACGGCGATAAACTTTGCAAGAACTAGGAACAAACCCTTCTTGGGAATCTGCTTCGGCCTCCAGTTGGCAGTTGTTGAATTCGCTAGGAATGTTCTGGGCTTGAAGGACGCCAATTCAACCGAGCATGACCCCGAGACGCCGCATCCAGTCATAGACCTCATGCCGGAGCAGCTTGATGTAGAGCAGAAGGGAGGGACCATGCGGCTTGGCTCTCTCCCGATAACAGTTAAGGAGGGCACGTTAGCTTACAGCCTTTACAACTCGAGCATCGTCCACAAGAGGCACAGGCACAGATATGAAGTAAACCCTGCATACCATGAAAGGCTGAATAGAGCCGGCCTCCTCTTCTCCGGCATGTCACCTGATAAAAGGCGTGTGGAGATAATCGAGCTTCCAGACAAAAAATATTTCATAGCCACACAGTATCATCCAGAGTTCATGTCCCGGCCAGGTAAGCCTGAGCCTGTTTTCCGGGGATTAATCGCCGCCGCCCTCGCTGAGGTTAAAATTAAGGCTATGAAAGTGAAGGCTTCATGAGCGAGGTGCAGCTCGTAGACGCCCACTGCCACGTCCACGAATATGATGAGGAGGAGATAAGGAGCTTTGGAAACATAAGGATCGCCGGCGTAGCTATGGATTTGGAGTCGTCCGGGGTGACTCTTGAGTTGGCGAAGAAGTTTGGGAACATAGACCCTTTCGTGGGTCTGCATCCCTGGAATCTTCATAAGAACGTGGATAAGCTTGAGCAGATTAAGACCCTAGCTGTTACGAGCGGTGTAGCGGGTTTGGGTGAGGTTGGAGTCGATGTGAGGTTTGCGAAGGCCTCTTTTAAGGAGCAGCTAAATATTTTCAAGGAGATATGTGGTTTAGCTGTTGAGCATGGCCTACCACTAAACGTCCACGCTCTGGGTGGCTGGGATGATGTGTTGAATATCTGTGTGAGACTTGGAGTCAAGTCTCTGCTACTGCACTGGTATACGGGCCCTGTGGGGCTTCTGAAGGTGATTAGGGATGCCGGATACTTCATCTCGATTAATCCTGCGATAGTCATTCAGCAGAAGCAAATGCAGATTCTCCGCGAGGCCGACATAAACGTAATACTTACAGAAAGCGACGGCCCATACAGCTACCGGGGTTTAAACCTCAGCCCCAGAAGCCTACCCAACCTAGTCCAGCTAATCTCTGAGGTGAAGAACCTGACCTTGGAGGAGACGTCCAGAATAATCTATGACAATTATCTAAGGTTTCTTCAGGCGTCCCGCTGATTCAGAGATTTTATGACCTGCAAGCTCCTCTATAACCGTTGCGAGCGCTTGTGTTCCAAGCGACCCTCTGCCACGCGCGACCAGAGACTTCATAAGCTGATGAACGAGTGCTACCCCCGGGAGAGGAAGGGAAAGCTCCTGGGCGACTTCGAGAGTTATCCTGAGGTCTTTTGAGAGGTGCTCAGCCTTGAATCCGGGCCTGTAGTCCCCCTCAACGATTTTGGGGCCCAAGTTCGAGAGCTGCCACGAGGCTCCGGCCCCGGATGAGATTACATCCATGACCTTGTTTAAGTCTAGGCCGGCTTTCGAGGCAAGCAGGAGCGCCTCACAGGCCCCGAGCAGAGAAAGGGATACTGATACTTGGTTGCACAGTTTAGTAAGTTGCCCGGAGCCGCTAGGACCCATATATACTACCTTCTGACCCAGAAGAGATAAAATCGGCTCAGCCCTCTCAAATGCATCAAAATCTCCGCCAACCATTATCACGAGAGTGC
Organism: Candidatus Calditenuaceae archaeon; assembly: GCA_025059595.1. GTDB lineage: Archaea > Thermoproteota > Nitrososphaeria_A > Caldarchaeales > Calditenuaceae > HRBIN02. The sequence continues at coordinate 191,506 of JANXDI010000029.1, forward strand.
CGCGCTCAGCTCCTATCGTTCCACCGGTAACAGGTGCATCCAGATACTCAACGCCCTTCTGCGTGAAGACCTCATAAATCTCCCTCTCAACCGAGGGCGAGATTGTTGACATGTCAATTACTATGGAGCCCTTCGGTGCACCCTGCAAAACCCCCTTCTCCCCCAGAGCAACGTCCTTTACGTCGCGCGAGTCCGGAAGCATCAAAATTGTATAGTCTGCCCCCTCCGCTGCCCTCTGAGGCGAGGACGCTTCCTCTGCGCCGAGCCTGACGAGCTCATCTACGGGCGGCTTACTTCTGTTGAAGACCCTGAGCTGGTGCCCTGCATTTAGCAGTCTCTTAGCCATGGGCCTCCCCATTAACCCTAGGCCGATGAAGCCTATTCTCGCCACGGCCGGCATGGAGCTTCACGTGATTATTAATATGTTGTGGATGTTTTATGTTACGGCCTTTGAGGGGAGCAATAATACACTCGATAGATTCTTGGCTGGGGCGGATCGAGATAGCAGTCGTTGGTGAGCATCTCGTCTATGTTGGGATAGGTCTCGGCGGTGCCGCGAGTTTCCTTGGTCGTGTTAGACTTCGAGATTCTGCGTCTGCGTTCGACAGGGTTTTGATTGAAGAGGCGGAGGCCCAGCTGACAGAGTATCTACATGGGGAGCGTAGAGTCTTCACTCTTCCTTTAAAGTTTCTCGGAACCTTTTTCCAGACTAAGGTCTGGCTAAAGACAATGGAGATTCCATACGGCGAGACAAGGAGCTACTCATGGGTTGCAGGTGAGATTGGCTCCAACTCGCCACGGCCGGTCGGCGGTGCTCTTGCGGCAAACCATCTGATGATTATTGTCCCATGCCACAGGGTGGTTGGCGCACACGGTAAGCTGGGGGGATTCTCGGCGGGAATGTCTGTCAAGAAGAGGCTACTGGAGCACGAGGCTAGGTACTCCTGCTGAAACGGGCCCCGATAAAACTAAATCGGCCCAAATGCGCTGAAAGTTAGAGTGTCGAGGCACATAAAGCTGCCGGCCGCGGAGGGTGAGCATATCGAGTTCAAGGAGAGGCTCATCCCCTTTGTTCACCTGAAGCCCGAGAGGAGGCAGCAGCTTGGGACTCAGCTCAAGTCTCACCTAATGGAGGGCGAGGGTGTAGCGGTCTACCTTTTGGGCGTCAGCGATGACGGAGTGGTGGTTGGGCTGAGCGAGTATGAGATGGAGATGAGTCTCTCAGTTCTGTCGACGGTCGCGGCTGAGAGCGGCGCTAGGATTAGGAGGGTTGAGAGGTTTGAGACTGAGAAGGGCCTTATCGCTAGGGTCGTAATAGAGTCTCTCCCGACGTTGGCCAAGCCTCACATCACTCTGGCTGTGGCAGGTCATGTTAATCATGGTAAATCGACGCTCATAGCGTGTCTTCTCACCAATCAGCCGGATGACGGGAAGAAGTGGCTCTACTTGGATACGCTCCCCCACGAGGTTGAGAGAAACCTCTCAGCGGACATTCACCTCGCAGTGCTGGGCCTCAAGAACGGCAGACCAGTCGAGATGAGTAACCCCCTTGACAAGCTGGAGCGTGCGAGAGTCGTTGAGGAGAGCGAGAAGCTAATCAGCTTCGTCGACACAGTCGGGCACGAGCCTTGGCTCAGAACAACCATCAGAGGCCTCGTTGGACAGGAGGTAGACTACGGAATCTTAGTCGTCGCAGCAGATGACGGAGTCACACACCTAACCCGGGAGCACCTGGGGATAATGCTAGGGCTTGGAATACCTGTCATAGTCTGCGTTACGAAGAAGGATAAGGTGGCGCCATCAAGGGTTGTTGAGGTTCGGGAGAGCGTCTCTCAGCTTTTAAAGAGGGTTGGAAGAGTCCCCTTCCTCATACGCGAAAACTCTGACATCGACATAGTCTTCGACAAGCTGGGACTCGTGGTGCCTATTCTGGAGGTCTCAGCCAGAACGCTTGAGGGGTTCGAAAACCTCTACAGGCTGCTGACGCTTCTGCCGCAGAGGGAGAGGCCTCTCGACAAGCCTCTCCTACTCTACATCGACAGGATATACGATATTGAGGGTGTGGGTAGCGTCGTCTCAGGCACGGTCAGGCAGGGCAGACTGAGAGCAGGCTCTGACCTACTCCTCGGCCCCTATCCCGACGGAGGGTTTAAAAAAGTGAAGGCGAGGAGCATAGAGATTCATCACGCCCGCGTAGAGGAAGCTGTCGCCGGATACGTTGTAGGTGTTGCGGTGAGAGGCGTACCACACAGCGAAATACGGAGGGGGATGGTTCTCTGCGACGAGGAGCTCTCACCCCGCGCCGTCTGGAGATTCGAGGCGGAGGTTTTGGTTCTAAACAATCCAAGCAGATTTGCACCCGGCTACGAGCCGGTCATGCAGTGCCACACAATCTCACAGAGCGTAAAGATTCTGGAGCTCGACAGAGAATACGTTAAGCCCGGTGAGCAAGGTAGCGCCATTTTAGAGTTCAAATACACCCCCATGCTTGTCCAGCCTCAAGACCGGTTTGTTCTTCGGGAAGGACGGACTAAAGGTATAGGAGTGATTAGGAGAATTTTGAAGTATGCTGGATGAACGAAGCGTGAGGTGCTTAGGGGTATCCGTCGCGTCGGGTTCTGCTGAGAAGCTGCAGAGAGCTTTGAAAAGTGCGGAGCTTCTCGAAACATCACTTCACCCCTTCAGAAGCGGAGGACGGATTGTTTTCCCTGTCAAGGCTCCAGTCCCTGAATCAATTCTCAGAGAGGTAGAAGCTGTGCTGGTTGAGGAGGAGTTTATCGAGCGGCGTAGATGTCCGAGAAGCATTAGGGAGGCCCTCTCAACGGTGCTTCCCCCAGAACTCCTCGCGGAGCTACCATCCTCTTACGACATCATAGGCGACATCGCAGTGGTCCACATCCCCCCGACTCTAGAGCCCTACGCGAGTCTGATTGGCGAGGCGATAATGCGGGTTAACCAATCAATAAAATCTGTCTGGGGGGAGGCCGGCGCTGTGGAGGGCATTTTTAGGACGCGGAGGCTTGTGCACCTTACTGGAGAGAACCGGACTTTCACGATTCACAGAGAGAACGGGTGTATTTTTCAGGTGGATTTGCGGAAGGTTTACTTTACTCCGAGGCTTTCCGGTGAGAGGATGAGGATAGCCTCTCTGACAAGTAAGGAGGAGACTGTCGCTGACATGTTCGCTGGTGTGGGGCCCTTCTCCATCACGATAGCGAGGCATTCTAGAGCCAGGGTCTATGCGGCGGAGATTAATCCAGACGCCTATGCTCTGCTTGTGGAAAACATTAGGCTTAACAAAGTCGAAGACCGAGTGACCCCGCTTTTCGGGGACTCGAGAATGGTCTTATCCGAGAGACAAGTATTAGCAGACAGAATAATCATGAACTATCCCTCCAACCCCTTTGGATTCCTTGAGGCAGCCCTCAAAATCCTTCCCGGACGCGGCACGATACACCTTTACGGCTTCACCGAGAGCCTAGACAAGTTGAGGATTGAGGTCTTGGAGAGTCTGGCAAACATGGGGGCATCGGGCGACGTCTCCGTGAAAAAACTTAGGCCGGTTTCACCTCGGAAATTTCTTGCAGCCGCGGACATCGCCGTCAAGTCACGCTGAACTCCTCATTCGGGGAAAGATTTATCCACCGAGGAGAGGAGGTAATACTTAGATTAGGGTTGGGCGTAAAGCTTGGAGACATTATTCCGCCCGAGTCAGTCCAGACCGTCCAGCTAAGCGACCTCTCAGGCAAAGCCATAGCCATAGACGGATACAACATACTCTACCAATTCCTCTCAACGATTAGGGGCCCAGATGGAAGACCCCTCCAAGACAGGAAGGGGCGCGTCACAAGCCACCTAAGCGGCCTCTTCTTCAGAACCATCAACTTCCTAAAGAGCGGAATTAAAGTGGTCTATGTCTTCGACGGTCAGCCACCCCAACTCAAGATAGAGACGGTTAGGAAGAGGATTGAGTTAAGAGAAAAAGCCAAGAAAATGTATGAGGAAGCGCTAGCCGCCGGCGAGGTCGCGGAGGCGCGTAAATACGCAGCACAAGCCGCTACTCTCGAGAAATACATGGTCGAAACAGCCATCCGTCTTCTGGACTCTTTGGGAGTCCCCTCAATTATCGCTCCCTCTGAGGGTGAGGCGCAGGCCGCATACATGGCTATGCGAGGTGACGCATGGGCCTCTGCCTCGCAGGACTTCGACTCAATACTCTTCGGGACGCCCAGGCTTGTGAGGAACCTCTCTATAGTTGGTCGGAGGAAACTTCCACGTAAAGATGTCTACATAACCGTCGAGCCGGAGGTTGTTTACACCGATAAGCTGTTCCAGTCGCTCGGCGTCGGAAGGAAGGAGCTGGTTGATATGGCGATACTTATAGGAACTGACTACTTTGACGGTGTCAAGGGGATTGGGCCGAAGAGGGCTTACGAGCTGATTAAAGAGCATGGCGCGGTTGAGAAGGTTCTCGAGGCCATAAACAAGACTGTTGAGGTGGACGTAGAAGCTGTGAGGAAGTTATTCCTCGAACCTGAGGTGAAGAAGGACTACAAGCTAGTTTGGCGTGACCTTAACAGGGAAGCTGTACTCAAACTTCTCTGTGATGAACACGACTTCTCCCCCGAGCGAGTGGAGAAAGAGATTAACGAACTTGAGGCAGTTGTTTCCGAGAAGAGGAAGGAGACCTCTCTCGACCGCTGGCTTTCATGAAGTCGAGCTACTCGAGGAGCACTACAAGCCTTCTGTCCTCGTCTAAGCTGTGAATCCTAACTATCCCCCTGACCTCGAGAATTATTAATGCGTCCCGAAGCTCTTTCGCACTAACCGTTCTACTCCTCGTGTTTAAGGCCTCCAAGAGGGCGGACTCCATCATCTTATTGTTGTTACGCCTCAAAACCTCGACAACATCTTGCAAGTTCATGACCTGAGTCTACTATCCGAACATAGGCAGAGACTTCTCAGCTCCGCGGAGGTGCTCCGAAACTTTCTCATACTCCTTCAGCATAGATGGAGTGACACTCGGCTTCACGGTCTTCAGGGCCTCCTGAAAATCGCTCCAAGAGACCTGCTGAACCTCCCTGTCTCTCCTCAAGGCAGACATGGCCGCCTCCCTGCAAAGAGACTCCAAATCAGCCCCAGAGTACCCCTCCGTCATGGCGGCGAGCTTACGGAGATCAACGTCAGGTGCTAGAGGCATGGCGCGTGTGTAGATTCTGAGCACGTCATATCTTCCTTTTTCGTCGGGTGGGGGGACATAAATCAGCCTGTCGAACCTCCCAGGCCTCAGAATGGCGGGGTCCATCAAGTCTGGCCTATTGGTGGCGCCGATGACAACAACTTCGCGGAGCTCCTCTATTCCGTCCATCTCAGCCAAAAGCTGACTTGCAACCCTATGGGTCACGCCTGAACTATCATCGAGAAGGTCCTTTCTCGGAGCAATAGTCTCTATCTCGTCGAGGAAGACGATACAGGGCGCGGCCTGCCGCGCCTTCCTGAAAACCTCCCTAATCGCCTTCTCAGACTCACCTACCCACTTTGAGTAAATCTCGGGGCCTTTGATTGTGACGAAGTTTGCCTCAGACTCTGTGGCGATGGCCTTTGCCAGCAGGGTCTTCCCGCAACCAGGCGGGCCGTATAGCAATATTCCTTTGGGAGGCCTTATGCCGAGCTTCTCAAACTTCTCGGGATACTTCAAGGGCCACTCGATTGCCTCCACCAGCCTTTGCTTCACATCCGACAAACCACCAACATCTTCCCACCGAACTGTCGGAGTCTCAATCTCAACCTCCCTAAGAGCCGTCGGAGTAATCTCGCGATAAGCCTCGTGGAAGTCCTTCATAGTTACCTCAAGCGAGTTGAGAATTTCAGGAGATATTCTCTCCTCGTTGAAATCTATGCTAGGCAGAATCCTTCGGATACATTTCATCGCAGCCTCCCTGCATAGGGCGGCTATGTCCGCCCCGGTGTACCCTTTCGTCATCTCGGCTAGTTTCTCTAAATCAACGTCGGAGGCGAGAGGCATGCCCCTAGTGTGAATCTGGAGAATCTCCTTCCTACCCCTCTTATCAGGTATGCCTATCTCAATCTCCCGGTCAAACCTGCCCGGCCGGCGGAGTGCGGGGTCCAGAGCATTCGGTCGATTTGTCGCACCTATGACAATAACCTGACCTCTACTCTCCAACCCATCCATAAGGGCGAGAAGCTGCGCAACGACTCTCTTCTCAACCTCACCAGTAACCTCGCTTCGCTTCGGCGCAATTGCGTCAATCTCGTCGATGAAGACTATGCTAGGGGCCTCCTCCTCGGCCCTCCTGAAAATCTCCCGAAGCTTCGCCTCAGTCTCACCATAATACTTATTCATAATCTCAGGACCATTTATCAAGATGAAGTTAGCCTCAGCCTCCGTGGCCACCGCCTTCGCGAGAAGAGTCTTTCCACAGCCCGGAGGTCCGTATAGAAGCACACCCTTTGGTGGGTCTATTCCGAGGCGCTGGAAGAGTTCTGGGAACCTGAGAGGAAGCTCAATCATTTCTCTAATCCTTTGTATCTCCTCTTCTAGACCGCCAATATCCTCATAAGTCACGTGAGTGCTAAGAGACTTTTCCTGAACAGCCCTACTCTGAATGACAATTCTAGTGTTGGGAGTGATTTTAACGACGCCCGTAGGCCTAGTCTGTATAACTGCAAAGTTGAAAAGGTTCCCAAAGAAGAGGACAGGGACAATATTCTTCTGCACGACTGGATATTCTATCAGACGGCTCTTCACGAGCTTTGTAAAATTCTCATCCGGCTTTATTGTGCTGTTGACAGGCGCGAGGGTCACGAGCTTGGCCTCTCTAACCTGGGCCTTCCTCACGAGCACGTAATCGTTTAAGGAGACACCTGCGTTGTTCCTTATGTAGCCGTCTATTCGTACGATGTCTTTCTCCTCTTCAAGATAGCCTAGCCAAAGAGTAGCCACAGCTAGCTTCTTCCCTCGAATCTCAACAACATCACCCGTCGCTAGATTTGCTGAGCTCCCGACCTCCCTATCTATCCGCGCTATACCATAGCCGACATCCCTCTGCCTCGCCTCCGCAACCCTAAGCCTGAGCTCGTGAACAGGTTGAATCGAGCTACTCATCCACTCAACACGGGAATGTCCAGGGGTTTATTTAAGTTGTCCCTCGAAACAAGTTATAGATTATCACGAGATATCAGTTTAAAAAACCAACATCTCAGGCTCAACCTTCCTCCCATGGATGCTTAGAAGTGTTGAAGGAACTTCCACGCCACCATAAAGTTCTGCGTCGCCCCTGCCGAGAGCCAAAGCAGCGGCTATCCTTCCGAGAGAGTCGGCCTTCATAACACCACTACCGCTTCCGCCAGTAGCGACCACGAGATTCATCACCCTGAAGGCGACAGGGTTCTCATCGATTGTGTTTATCGAGTAGCAGCCGGCCCATTTAGACTGCGGCCTCACACCCTCAATCACCGGGAAAATCTTCCTCAAAAGCGGATAAACATTATCCACGAAGAAAAGGTCCTCAGCCTCAAAGTCAAGCCCCCACTTTCTGCCAATGTCGTCGCTAAGACCCATCCATAGGCTCTTATCTCTGACCCTCGGCGCGACAAAAGGGCCCCTAGGTATAAATGTCATGGGCATGGTGCCGAACTCGTTAAACCCATCTACCTTAAAGAATGCCTCGAGGCCACCACGGGCAGGGACAGCGAAGACCTGCCGTTTCTTCGGCTTAACATACGAGTCAATACCTAATGGGTCGAGAAGCTCCTGAGACCAAGCCCCCGTGGCTAAGATGAACCTCTCAGCCTCAAACGTCCCGAGAGAGGTCTCAACAGACTCTATCCTCTTCTCCTGCCACGCAAAGGGCTCTCGGGGATGACCTATTCTATTCAAAGGAGCGAGCCTCAACCTCTCAGCCTTGACGTTGAACCGGAAATCAACACCCAGCTCAACCAACGCCTCATAGTAGAAATTCGCTAACTTCTCAACATCGAGATACCCGCTAAAAGGCGAGAATATGGCCCCCCTAATCGGCCTTAACCCCAATAGCTGGGACTCTTCATCCACCAAATCAAGCTCCAAGAACCCAACCCTCTTTTTCAGCTCTTCCCTAGAAACCAGCTTTGCCGTCCCGGCTCGGAGAATCTCTTCGACTTGCTTAACATAATTAGCGTATTTAGATTCGTCTAAGAGAATAAGGTAGCCTACCTGATGTATTCCAAGGTCGTAGCCGTTCTTCTGCACATCGAGATAAAATTTCACAGTAGTTTCAGATATCAGCCTATTCACGCTTGAAGTGAATAGGCCCATCCTGAAGCCGCCAACACTCTTCGCTGTATTCCCCTGAGCCGGTCCCGCTAACGCGTCGAGAACTAGTATCCTCCCACCCACGCTTTTAACGAAGTGATAAGCAGAGGCTAACCCCACTATACCAGCCCCAACAACTATCAAATCATATCTCAACTACAAGCACCAGCCCTTCACACAGCCAAGACAAAAAAAGTAATGCATTCTTAAACTTTATGAGACCAAAAATAGCGACCCCGAAACCCAATAACCAGTCCCACATTACCTGAGGGGATAACCTCAAGTTTAATGAGAAGGGAGAGGAAAAGAGCCTCTCCAACTTCGCAGGCTTTCTTATAGAAACAAATATATACATCGTGAATGGAGCCATATCTCATGACGCAAGAATCGTCACAAAAGAAAGGAGGTAGAAGGGTTGTAGCTATCGCCGTCGCCGTTGTCCTTGTTGCAGTTATAGTGGCTGCTGTTCTTATGATGAACATATCACCAATAGGTCCTGCTCAACCACCTCAAGAAAGACTTTTGAGGGTTTCTTTTGCTAACGTGCCCTACATGGACCCAGCCGTAGGCTCCGACGAGGCGAGCTCCGTCTACTTCCTGAACGTATATGACACGCTTGTCTATCCGAATAAGGACGGGACAGTCAGGCCTCATCTCGCTGAAAGCTGGGAAGTCTCCGGCGATGGGTTGGTCTGGACCTTCCGCCTGAGACAGGGCGTTAAGTTCCACAGTGGACGCGAGCTTAAGGCCGAGGATGTTGTATTCTCCCTGAAAAGAATGATAACGATTGGAGAGGGATACGGTTATCTGTTCAAACCCTACGTCGACTTGGAAAAGACGAGAGCGATTGACGACCGGACCTTGCAGATTGTTCTAACAAAGCCATTCGGCCCGTTCCTCATAACTCTAGTTAGGCTCTACATAGTCGACAGCCAGCTGGTGAGGCAACACATAGCTGATGGCCCCTACGGAGACATGGGAGACTATGGTAAGAGCTGGATGATGACAGGCGAACAAGACGCCGGGTCTGGCCCCTACAGGCTCCTCGAACATAAGAGGGGAGAGTCTGTGACTCTGGTCAAATTCGACGGATACTGGGGCGATATGGCCCAAAACGCCCCAACAAAGGTGATAATGTACGGTTTCACAGAACCGACCACAATACGCACGATGATGGAAAAAAGGCAGCTCGAGGTTACAGACCAATGGCAGCCGCTTGAAAACTATGATGCGATGGACAAGATAGAGGGAGTCGAGATAGCGAGGGTGCCCTCAGCAATGATATTTTACATAATGCTCCACACCCGAAAACCGCCTACAGATGACGTGCATGTCAGGAGGGCTATCGCCTTAGCATTTGACTATGAGACAGCCATAAGAGATGTAATGCCTTTCGAGAAGCGCCCGTCCGGTCCAGTACCAAGCATGTTACCGGGCGCCGACTTAACTCGAAAGCCTTTAGAAAGGAACGTGGAGGCGGCTAAGGCGGAGCTTAGGAAGTCGAAGTATTGGGGCCAGCTTGACCAGTATCCGATAGAGTTCTGGTGGATTGCTGAAGTTCCATGGGAGGAGAGGGTTGCGCTGCTCTTCAAGCTGAATATGGAGGAGATTGGTCTTAAGGTGAACGTCGTGAAAGTTCCATGGTTATCGGTCGTCGAGGGGATGACGAGAATGGAGACTACACCAAACGCTGTCTCTATATTCGTCATAGCACACTACGCTGAGGCGGGCTCAATTCTCATGTCCAGATACCACTCCGAAGCAACTGGGACGTGGGAGCAAGGCGAATGGTTGATGAACCCTGAAATTGATAAGATGATTGAAGAGGCCTTAGCCACCGTGGACTTCAACCAGAGGATACAGAAGTATTACGAGATACAAAGGAAGCTAGACGAGATTTCGCCATCAGTGTATGTTTATGAGCATGTAGTGCTGAGGGCATTTCAGGCTTCTTACGTTGACTACCCAGCGGCAAGGGGGGAGATTCTGCCGATTGCTGAATATGAACTTGACTTCAGATGGTTTCAAGTCTTCCCTGAAAGAATCCCACGATAAAGAGACATTTCCGGTGTGACCCGCATGGCCAAAATTTTATATATCAACCCCGTCGGGACAGACCTTTTTGACACCCCAACAAAAAAATACCTCGAGACCTACGTAGACAGGGAGACGAGCATAGATGTAGTCTCTTTTGAGTCAGGCCCACATCACCTAGAATACTACTCATACGATGCCTTGATGGTGCCTCGCATATTGAGAGAGGTCAAGAGAAGTGAGAAAGATGGGTACGATGCTTGTGTGATAGGGTGCTTTTATGACCCGGGTCTGAGAGAGGCTCGCGAGATAAGCAATATCGTCGTTACGGCTCCTCTTGAGTCATCGGCGAGCATCGCGCTATCTCTGGGAGACAAGTTCTCAATAATAGTCGGGCGCAAAAAGTGGATACCGCTGATGATGAGCAGAGTCAAAGAATACGGTTTAAGGGATAGGCTTACATCTTTTAAGGACATAGAAATGGGTGTCCACGACCTTCATAAAGATGAGAGGGAGACGGAAAGGCGTCTTTTCAAAGTTGTGGGGGAGAGTATTGAAGAAGGGGCAGAAGTCGTAATCCTTGGTTGCACGGTCTTCTTTGGCTTCTACCGCCAAATTCAAGAGAAATATAATATTCCAGTGATAGACCCGATAGTTGCTGCAGTCAAGCAGGCTGAACAGCTTGTTAAGCTGAAAGAGTTTTGCGGATGGTCTCACAGCCGAATATACTCATACAGCCCGCCGCCCACCTCAGAGCTACAGAAGTGGAACCTATCAGACCTGCTGTGAATTGCCTCCTCCAAAAAAATCCATCAAAGGTGAGCCCCCAAACTCTCGTATAGAGATAGGACAAAGCATTAGTAAAGAGGGTATTTGGGGGAAGTTAAGCAGATTAGCCGATAACTACTACATCAGAAAATTAGCGCATAGTATCGTGACCCTGCTCGGCATATCGATACTCATATTCATGATTGCGCGCGTTCTTCCGGGAGACCCGGCGAGACTTGCCTTAGGGCCGAGGGCCCCTGAAGATGTTGTTGAGCAATACAGGAGGGCCCTTCACCTTCACGAGCCCTTATACGTTCAGTATTTCATGTGGCTCTCAGACCTCTTTCACGGCAGGCTAGGCATCTCACTAGTTACCTTCAGAGACGTAGCAACGGACATAGCTGAATTCCTACCCGCCACGATTGAACTCCTACTTTTTTCACTAATCATAAACGTTATCGGGGCATTCGGGCTAGGTGTTCTAAGTGGTAGGCGTCCAAACTCTATGATAGATAACTTCGTTCGAATCTTCGCATACGCTGGAATAGCAATCCCCGCCTTCGTATGGGCCATAATACTACAGCTTGTCTTGGCCGGCTGGTTAAACTTACTCCCCGCGTATGGTAGGATTAGTTTAGGCTATGACGTGAAAAGAATAACTGGGTTAATAACGATAGACTCTCTCATACAGGGCAACTTTCTAGCATTCTTTGACGCACTCAGTCACCTCGTTATCCCTTCCCTTGCACTATCTATAGGGACCATAGCACAGGAGGCGAGAATCCTAAGGGCAAATCTGATAGAGAACGTGAATAAAGACTATGTCCTGAACATGTATTCTCACGGTCTCCCAAGCTCGATAGTGTTCTTCAAGTATGCACTTAAGCCCTCCATGATACCAACTGTAACTATAATGACCCTTGACATGGCCTCCTTGATAGGAAACGCCTTCCTCGTGGAACTAATATTCAACTGGCCTGGACTCTCGCGGTACGGTATAACAGCAATGCTGAGAAAAGACTTAAACGCAATCGTAGGCGTGGTTTTAGTCATCGGCCTAGCATACACCCTAGCTTCAATAATTATCGACCTGCTTATTTCCCATTTAGACCCGCGAGTCAAGGCGAGGAGGTGAAAGAGCCGTGGATGAGTCTTTGGAGGAGCAGAGAAGGTACGTCCAGCTTGAGCGTACGGTTAAGCGAGAGAATTTGAGGCGGATATGGTACAGGTTCAAGAGGAGTAAACTCTCCCTTGTGGGTCTATCACTTGTCTGCGTCCTGATTGCATTCACAGCCTTTGCGGAGTTTATCGCCCCCTACCCGGAGCACGCCGGCCTCTACATCAACTTCAAGGACGCGTACAGGCCTCCAAGCTTTGAACATCTACTCGGCACGGACATGTATGGAAGGGACGTATTAAGTAGAGTGATATTTGGGTTCAGATACGCCTTCATGCTGATAGGGATTGTCCTCTCACTTGTTGTGCCAACCGGTGTGATACTTGGACTGATTGCGGGCTACTATCGAGGGACGATTATTGAGACAATAATAATTAGATTATCAGACATTTTCATATCAATACCTTACTTGGTTCTTGCCTTAGCGATTGCGTCGATACTGGAGCCCAACATCTACAACGCGATGCTTGCTGTCTCGCTGATGTGGTGGCCGTGGTATGTAAAGCTGACACACTCAGTCACCAGCTCGCTTAGAAATGAGCCCTTTATCTTGGCTGTCGAGGCACAGGGCGCCTCTACCATCCACATACTTTTCCGGGAACTGCTACCAAACCAGCTGGGCATAATCCTCACGAAAATAACCTTGGACGCTGGGTGGGTTGTATTGATAGGAGCCGCGATTAGCTTCGTAGGGCTTGGCGCACAGCCACCTACTCCCGACCTAGGCACGATGGTTTCGGAGTACAGTAAATACTTGCCAAGCTATTGGTGGATGAGTATTGGCCCGGCCACAGGGATTATTCTAATCATCTTGGCATTCAATCTGCTGGGGGATGGAATTAGGGATGTGTTTGCAGGTGAATAAAGATGCTGCTAGAGATTGAGGACCTTCACGTACATTACAAGAGCTACTGGTATGTGCAGAAGGTATTGAATGGCGTCTGGCTGAGAATGAGCGAAGGCGAAAGAGTTGGGATTATTGGTGAGACGGGGAGTGGAAAGACAACACTTCTCAAGTCTGTATTGAAGATTCTTCCTCAAAACAGTCTTATACCTCGAGGCACAATCAAGTACAAAGATGTAGATATACTGAAATCCGGTGAAGCGACTCTCGCTTCAATTCGGAGGAAGGAGATAGGCATGATATTTCAGGACCCGATGGCGGCGCTAAACCCCGTTTTCAAGGTTAAGGACCAGTTACATGACGTGATTAAGTACAAGTTATTGTCGGAGGGACATAACCCATCTAAGGAGGAAATAAGGGGGCATGCTCTGCGGGCCTTAGACGATGTCAAGCTACCAGATCATGACAGAGTTTTAGAGTCTTATCCTTTTCAGCTGAGTGGTGGGATGAGGCAAAGGGTCATGATTGCCATGGCGTTGATATCGGCAGGCAAGTTATTGCTTGCTGATGAGCCTACAACAAACATCGATGTCACCATTCAAGACCAAATATTGAGGCTCATCGACAGGTTGGTGAAGGAGAGGGGGTTGAGCGCGATACTGGTATCTCATGCGTTGGGGATGGTTCGGCAGATGACTGACAGGTCTTATGTGCTATATGCGGGGGATGTGATGGAGGAGGCGAGCACTGATGAGCTGTTTAACCACCCGATGCACCCTTATACTAGTCTGCTGATTTCCAGTGCTCCAAAAATAAGCACTCGAGATATCGGCGAAGGCATCAGGGGCAAGCTACCCGACTACCGTTCACCCCCGCAGGGTTGCAGGTTCGCTCCTAGATGCCCCTATGCTATGGAAAAGTGTTACACGGTTAAGCCTAAGAGGACCATCGTCAACTCTGCCCACATAGTTGCTTGCCATCTCTACGAGTGAAGGTGATACGCCTTGAACAGTGAAACGATATTAACCGCTTCGAATGTCAGAAAATATTTTCCCATAAAGGAGGGAATAGTCAAGGCAGTAGATGGTGTTAGTTTCTCCATCAAATACGGGGAAACACTCGCACTTGTGGGCGAGTCTGGCTCAGGGAAGACGACTACAGGACACGTAATTATGGGCTTTTATACTCCGGATGCCGGCGAATTGATTTTTAAAGGTCGGTACAGCCTATCGACACCTATCAAGAAAAGAGACCTCGAGTTGAAACGGGATATACAAATTGTCTTCCAAGACCCGGGCACATCGCTTAACCCCAAACACATGGTGAAGGATATTGTGGGTCTGCCACTACGTATTCACCGCCTTTCGCAATCATCAAGCATATACAGTAGAGTTGCGGAGCTGTTGGACTTTGTTGGTTTAGGCGCGGATTTCATGTTCAAGTATCCTAGTGAGCTTGGAGGTGGAGAGAAGCAGCTTGTCGCAATAGCTAGGGCTCTTGCTCCGAACCCATCATTCATAATCCTCGACGAGTCTACCTCCGCTCTGGATGTCTCCTCCCAAGCTAAAGTCCTTAAGACGTTGAGCAGAATACAGAGGGAGCATAATATCAGCTATCTCTTAATCACTCACGACCTAGGTGTGGTAAGAAACATATCCCACAGAGTAATGATAATGTATTTAGGCAAAATCTATGAAGAAGCTGCTACAGAGGAATTCTTCCACCGGCCTCTACACCCTTATACGCAGATGCTTCTATCCTCTATTCCGACACTCACCGAAGATGATGAAGCAATAAAACCAAAGGGAGTGGAGTCTGTGGGAGAGACGCCAAGCGCGCTCAACCCCCCGAAAGGATGCAGATTCCACACAAGATGCCCGTTCGCAAAACCCATCTGCAGCGAGCGAGACCCACCAGATGTAGTCGTTGACAGCGGGCATATTGTTCGATGCTGGCTATATGAGTAAAGCGGGGCTAGACGTACTCTCTTATTGAAAGCGATTTAGGCAGTTTTGTCAGGTTTATGTGGCCTTCATCACTTATTACTATGTTATCCTCCAATCTCACACCGAACTTATTCACTAAGTATATGCCTGGTTCAACGGTGAAAGCCATGCCCCTAGCCAGCGCCGTGATGTTTCCCTCTTTTATGTAGGGGGGCTCGTGGACCTCTAATCCTAAGCCGTGCCCAGTCCTGTGAATGAAGTGCTCTCCATACCCAGCCTCAGATATTCTTCTTCTAGCAGCGGCGTCGACGGCCTCAGCCTTCACACCCTCCTTTGCAGCAGCAAGGGCTGCGGCCTGTGCTTGGTAAACCGTGTCGAATATTTTTCTCTGTTGTTGCGTCGGCTCGCCGAAAGTTACAGTTCTAGTGATATCCGAATAATAGCCCCTATATCTAATTCCGATATCCAGTAGCACTATTTCGCCCTTGTTTATCTTCTTCTCTGTCGGCTCTTGATGGGGCAGGGCGGAGTTTGGCCCTGCCTGGATAAGCGTAAACGCCACTTCGTCAGCGCCAAGTTCGAGTGCCCTTGACCTGACAAAGGCGCTTAACCGTTTCTCCGAGCTGCCAGCCTCTATGTGGCTTATAGCGTCAACCATAAGCCTATTGTTTATCTCCGCTGCCTTCTCCAAAGTTCTTATTTCTTCATCATCTTTGATTACTCTCAGCGAATACATAGTTTCATCTATGAAGCATGGATTGACCGCAGGCTGACTTGATATTAGAGGATGTATAAACCTGTACGGAGTAACTCCTTCCACGCCCAGATTTTTGACGCGATTCCTGGCGAGGACTTCTTTAAGAATCGCAACAGGGTCCTCCACATCACTATAAGAGATAAACTCGACATCCGGTATTCTGCAGCTCTCCTCTGCCCGGCTTTCCTCGAGCCTTGGCAGGATAAGGCAGGCCCTCTCATGTTCCCTGAACACAATCAGTGAAAGTAAACGTTCTAGAGAGATTGCGCTGTAGCCGGATAAATAGAGCATGTTGGGTTCAGAGGTCAGCACTACGGCATCAAGATTCGATTCTGCCATCCGCTCTTTTAATCTCGCCAACCTATCATGATACATAACGAGAATCAAGGGTCGTGGCTGGCTATAAGATTTTGGCGTAACTTCAGACAATGCTCCAAACAAGAAGAATAAAATAATCTGATTCTAAAAATTATCTCTAGGCTTTTTTCTATCTTCTCGCATTTTCTGCCTAAGTTTCTGTGTAGCTTCCCATACGACTTCTAAGGTTTCTGGGTCTAGTACGACACCGTATATGTTCTTCGCGGTGTCGATAGTTATGTACTCATTCTTCACATCCATCTTTACACGTTCAGGGTCCCTCTCCAACGGGTCACCCCATCCACCTCCTCCGCCTGACCTCAGACTCACCACCTCGCCTTTCCTTAATCTCAGGGCTGCGACCTTCCTCACGACCTTGGGTTCCTCGCCATGTTTGAAGATGACGCAGTAGTTTGGCGTCCCATTAGTTCCGCCTGCAGCCCCCCAAGGTGGGAATTTGCTCCTGCCTATGGAGACTGTGAAGTATGCTTCATCGCACAGGACGCGGTAGTCCTTAATCACGCCGAAGCCTCCTCTGAATTTTCCGTGGCCTGTTCCGCTCTCAATATTCAGGCAATACCTATCAACCATTATGGGCATACGTTTCTCATACACCTCATTTGAGGCGATGAAAGTCTCTCCGTCACCGCAAGCCACAAGCCCACTTTCACCATCCTTGTCAAAGCCCGCACCCCACCCACCGGGCTGGGGCTCAACTATGGCGAACGGCTCTCCAGTTCTGTTGTCCACACCCCCAAGTATGGTCGCAAGTATTGATAGGAAGTGTCCAGCGGTCAGTTTATCCGGGACATGAGGCGCCAGCGCCTTCCAGACGAGGTCTGTCGCATAAGCCATCGACTCCCAATAAGTTGAAGTTGGCGATGGTTTCACTGGGTGGAAGACAGAGCCAGGCGGCGCGATTACTTTCAGGGGCTTGAAATACCCGCCGTTGAAGTGGACATGCGGGTCGGTGACGGCCATGTATGTCTCTCTTACGCCCGAGACTGTTGCGGCGTAAGGCGATGCTATAGAGCCTTTTGCTGAACCACTTCCCGTGAAATCTGCCACTATTTCCTCATCCTTTATATCGACTCTAACCCTCACATATACGGGATTATCTGTTAGGCCGTCATCGTCTATGTAGTCTTCAGCTTCAAAAACCCCTTTCGGGAGCTTCTTAATATTGAATAAGGCTAACTTATATCCGTCATCGAGAATCTTCTCCATAGCCTGTTTAACCATATCTATCCCATACTTCTCTATCAGTCTCTCAATGCGGCGTGCCGCAACTTTCATTGAAGCAACCTGAGCCTCGAGATCGCCGAGTGTGTGTTGCGGAAGCCTGGAATTCTCTAAAATTACGTCTATTACATCCTTGTTTGGATTACCTTGAATGTACAGCTTTATACATGGTAGCAGAATACCCTCTTGATAGATGTCTGTGGAGTCGGATGTCCAGCTACCGAAATGCATTCCTCCGACCTCGCTCCAGTGGCCCTTGTTTAAAATCAGCGCAAGTAGCTCATCCTTATGAAATACAGGTAGAGCAAGCGTAACATCGTTTAAGTGTGTCCCGGACTTGTAAGGCACGTTCAGCCCTACAACATCTCCTTGGTAGAGCTCACCATTCCACTTATCGAGGACCTCTTTTGCGGCAAAGTCCAGAACCCCTGAAAATCCTGGAACACCTGGTGCCTGCGCTATCAATTCACCGTTCGAGTCAGACATTGCAACTGCATAGTCTAAGACTTCGTAAATTACAGGGCTCTTGGCAGTCCTTCCAAAGGCATAGAACATCTCCTCATTGGCAGTTATTAATCCATTCTTGATAATTTCTAAAGTGAAGAAATCAGTCTTACTCATCCCTCATCACCTCTCTGAAATAGTTACATTACCGTATTTATCCACAGCCACCTTTTGCAAGCTCAGCACAAGTATTGTGGATGTTGGATCTTCTATTATGGCTGGCCCATCTATGTGGAAGCCGGGAGAAAGTTTTTGCTTGTCGTAGACTGGAAGGGTCAACTCGTCACCATTCAGGTGTATTTTCCTTTCTCCTATCAAAGCGTCATCAGGAGAGTTTGCCAATTGTTCGATTTCCTTCAACTCGAACTTCTTTATCTTGAACTCGCCCACGACGTGGAAATTCACTATCTCGATTGGGCCGTCTAATCTGAATGCGTATTCCCTTTCATGATATTCGTGGAATCTTTCTGCCAAAAGTTTAAGCTCATCAGGACCAATCGATGACGAGGGCACTGGAACTTTCACCGTATGCTCCTGCCCATAATATCGCAAATCGGCGAATCTGTATATCACCACTTCACCAACCCCAAGCTCTTCTTTAAAGATGTTTAATATTTTATTCTCCAGCTCTCCGTATATTTCGTTTATTCTCTTCATATTAGACTCCTTGTCTAATCTAATAATCTCGGTATAGACTATGTCGTGCCTCATATCTGTTGTGAGCATTCCCCATGCACTGAAGACTCCTGGGGGTATTACTGGGACTATAATCTTCTTTATCTCGAGTTCTTGGGCGATAAATGGGGCGAACATGGGGCCTGAACCACCGTGCACGATGAGTGTGAAGTCTCTGGGGTCGTATCCTCTCTGGACCGAGACGACTCTAATCGCGAAGGCCGCATTCTCATTTGCGAGCTTGATTATTCCCTCCGCGGCCTCGTGCACGGAGATGTTGTAGTGGTCAGCGACTTTTTGTTTAATAGCGTTGTAGGCTAGTTGCTTATGTATTTTCATAGCCCCTCCAAGAAGGTATTCTGGGTTGATTAAGCCGTTAACCACGTAAGCGTCCGTGACTGTTGGCTCGGTCCCCCCTTTGCCGTAGCATGCGGGTCCAGGGTAGGCGCCGGCTGCCTTCGGCCCCACTCGGAGGTTTCCTATCGCATCTATCCACGAAATGCTCGTTCCGCCGTTCCCTATTTCGAAGGTATCTACAACTGGGACTCGAACTGGATATCCAGCGGTGAACTTAGTCCTCTCAACATAGTACTCAGTGTGGACGCGGGGGGTGAGGTTCTCGACCAAGCTGGCCTTGGTGGTCGTGCTCCCTCCATCGAGAACTATCACATTGTCCTCACCAACGAGCCTCGCTATGTACACTCCGCCTATCACTCCTGCTACGGGCCCGGACTCTATGGTGTAAATAGGAAACTTCTTAGCTACCTCAAAGGTTGCTACACCACCGTTTGAGAGCATGACGAACGGGTGTCTCCTAAATCCCCTTCCTTTGAAAGCTTCTTCAAGCCTCGCGAGATATTTAGTCAGCTTAGGCTTGACATATGCGGAAAGAACCGCTGTCATGGTCCTCTCATACTCCCTCCACTCCCTCGTAATTTCGTGTCCAACAGTAACTGGAATTCGAGTCTGGGATTCCACTATTTCGCACGCTCTAAGCTCATGGGAGGGATTAGCGTAAGAGTTTATGAAACTTATACAGATGCTTTCAACGCCCTCTTTCTCAAGTTTTTTTAACGCCTCCTTCACACTCTCCTCGCACAAGGGCTTTAAAACACTTCCATCCGTTAAAACACGTTCATCCACCTCCAACCTCAGGTATCGCGGTACGATGGGGTCAGGCTTCTGGTATCTGAAGTTGTACATGTCCCTCCTGTTAGACCTCTGAAGTTCAAGCACATCCCTGTATCCGCGCGTTGTTATCAGCCCAACTTTTGCCCCTTTCCTCTCAATTATCGTGTTGATGACAAGCGTCTGCCCGTGAATTATTGAAAGGACTTTCGAGAAGTCTATTCCGCTTTTAGATATCGTGTTTAATACACCGATGGAGGGGTCTGCAACGGTCGTCTCGTCCTTGACCCAGACGAACTCTCCCGTTTCATCATCGTACCCAACCAAATCGGTGAATGCACCGCCAATATCAATTCCTATTCTAAAGACCAATTCGCTCCACCGCGCATCGCTTAAGCAGCTTTTCATGAATATAAAAACCTCCTTTTTCAGAAGGTTGCCTTCGAGAAGGTTCGAAGCTTGTTGCTGCGTAAACAGATACGGGCTTGGCTGTTATCCTTTCCTTTAGGTCGGAGTCGAATGCTGCTGACTAACTCGTGGCGTTGGTCTAGCCCTGTGGTTTGGCCGTTTTTTCAGCATTACTTCTCTGGACGGTGAGGTTATAGGTTGGCTTGGCTCTGGATTGTTGGATGGAGCTTGCGGGGTTGGTGGGTAAGCCTAACGTCGGTAAGAGTACACTCTTTTCAGCGCTGACGATGGTTGATGTTCCGATAGCGAACTATCCGTTCACGACAAAAAAGCCCAACAGGGGGGTGACCTACCTCAGGTATAACTGCGTCTGCAGAGAACTCGGTGTCAAGGATAATCCTAAAAACTCTCTCTGCGTGGACGGTGTTAGACTAGTCCCGATTCAGATTATTGACTGCCCCGGTATCGTGCCGCAAGCCCATCTTGGCCGGGGGTTAGGGCTCCAGTTTCTTGACGAGATAAGACAGGCCAGCGCTCTAATAGTGGTTGCAGATGCCTCGGGTGGGACCGATATCGAGGGTAATGTCGTCGAGCCGGGGAGCCACGACCCGGCTGAGGATGTACGTCTTGTGGAGAGGGAGCTCACGGAGTGGCTTCTCGGCATAATTTCGAGGGACTGGCCGAGGATATCGAGGTCTGCCGAGGCGAAGCAATCATCTCTCGCTGATGAGGTTGCACGCGTCTTCTCAGGTCTGGGGATAGAGAGGTGGCATGTCGAGAACGCAATCACAAAGTCTGAGCTGAATTCGGCTCATCCGACGAGTTGGAAGCAGGAGGAGCTCCGCCGGTTCGTCAACGAGCTCAGAAGGTTGGCGAAGCCGATAATAGTGGCGGCAAACAAGGCCGACATACCGGCGGCCCAAATCGGAATAAGAAGGCTGATTGAGGCAGGGTACGAGACTATACCCTGCAGCGCCGAGGCTGAGCGGACCCTGAGGATTGCGGCCGAGCGGGGGTTCATAAAGTACAGACCGGGCGACAAAAGCTTCACAATAGTTGACTACTCAAAGCTAACTACTGTTCAGAGGAGGGCCCTTGATAGGCTTGCCGGTTTCATGGAGAAGAATGGCGGGACAGGAGTTCAAGACTTGATTGACCGAGTTTACCTCGGTCTTTTAGGCTATATTCCCGTCTTCCCTGTGGAGGACCCCGTGAAGCTGACCGATAAAAATGGGAACGTCCTTCCAGACGTCTATCTCCTCAAACCAGGCTCAGGTCCGAGAGACCTTGCGTACAAGATACATTCAGAGTTGGGTGAGGCCTACCTCTACGCAGTAGATGGACGCACGAAGCTTAAGCTCTCATCCGATTACAAGCTCAAGCCTGGCGATGTGGTCTCCATAGTCTCTGCGGCTCGAAGATAAACTTAGAGGAATTCGTCCAGTGTCCGCTTCACTGATTTGCCTTGGCTCACTATCTCATCAAAATCCATATCTAAGCTATCGAGAACCTGCTGAAATACCCCTCTCAGATACTCGACATATGCCTCCACATCGACTTGGTTTTTGTTGATCTCTATTCGTGGATGGAGTGGTGTGACGCCGAGCCTATCCTTCGTCTTGACATATTGAATAATGTCTCCTGAGCCTACTTTCACACCTATCGCTGCGAGCTTTTGAGCGGCTTTGACGTGTGGAGGGGTTGTCTTGGTGTAAAGCTCGGGGGACTTTGATAGCATCACGCCGAAGGCAAGGTCTGAGACCTCGAATTCTCTGTTGATTAGCCTGTTGTAGCTCTCCCTGATGAGCCCCGCCAGATTTAACTTAAACCTCTCAAAGTCCTCAGGTCGCTTTATCTGCTTCAGGTCTTCAATCATCCGCTCAAAAAGGACGTGTGCAAGGTTGAATATGTGCCTCTTCTTTCCTGTAAGACCCTTCACGTCAACAACCCCCTTCACCGTCAGGCCCAGATAGTTCTTTTTCCGCTGAGACAGGACAACGTAGACATATTCCTTATCCACCTCAAGGTCCAGTCCAAGGCTCTCATCTGCCCATTTTATGAGAGTTTTGAGCTGATTTTCGTCCGCGCCCTTGAGGAAGAGCGAGTCCGTGTCACCGTAAATTATTGTTCCGCCGAGCTCCCTCACTTTCTCTATAGCCTCCGAGAAGACGTAGCGTCCTATCGCAGCAGTGCTCTCTGCCAATGGTGGGCAATAAAGTGGGAACTCCTCGAAGCCGAAAACACCGTAACTTGCGTTGAGGAAGACCTTGAGAGCCTTCTGAATTACATCGTACCATATCCTTTTTTCGCGGGGGACTGATGGGTCTGAGCTCCTAGGCTTGTATATCCCGACCCTGATGTCCCTCAGTGAGCCAATGATCTGGCTTTGAAGCCCGCGCCTCTTCGTGCAGACCCAGTGCCCCGTCTCCGGCACGGTGTTGAAACGGCACTCCTCATGCGGACAACGTATCGTCTCATAGCTGAGGTTCCACCTCTTCAGCGCGGAGGGGTAGAGTGAGGCGAAGTCGAGCACCTTGACTCCGAAATGTATACCCGGCATAGGGTCGACGACGATCGCGCCCCTATATTTCTTCCCCTCAATTATCGCCTTAGTGGTAGTCATGCCTTTCTCCTGAAGAATTTCGTCTGATCTTGGAATGAGCCATCCCCGCCTCCTATGCTCGTAATATATCAGGTTCTTAATCCAGCCGGAGACCCCGTGCCTGCATAGGTCTTCGACCGGCAACCTACTGATGCGGCATAGGACCAGAATTAGTCTTATGATTAGACGCTCGTTATTGGATAGCAGCTCATAGACCAGATGAGCGTCTCCGAAGCTATACGTCGCCAGCTCGCGGGGGGAGAGCTCGGCTATCGGCCTCTCAATGGGAATCTTCCCACGCCCAAGCAGGGCCTGCGAAATTCCTTCAAGAGTGTATTCTCGATATTTGTTGTCAAAGGCGTAAACCTGTATTGACCGGTTTAGGAAAAAGCTGTAGAGGTCCACATGAGCGGCGTTGATGAAGGTGGCTCCCTCTCTCCCAATCACTATCTTATTCTTGTCATTTCTTATGCCGAGCCTCTTCGCCCTATTATAGAGGTATGGAAGGTCGAACTGGTCTCCGTTAAACGTGGCGATTATCGCATAGTTTGAGAGTATGTTGAAGACGTCTTCAATCATCTTCTCCTCAGAATCATAGGTGAGCGCCATAAAATCGAGACCGGAGGTATCTATCTTGAGGTCTCCTCTCTTCAACATCAGGACTTCTCTCCTCCCATCGGACCCGCAGATGGAGACAGCGATAACTGGGTCTTCAGCCTTAGAGGGGTCTGGGAGACGTGTCGAAACGGGGCTATACACTTCTATGTCGAGGGCGCAGAAAGGAGGGTCAAGCAGCTCCGCCTCCATCATCATTATCCAGTTTACGATCTCGCTCAGGTCATCCTTGCTGGCTTTCTTGATCTGGAGAGCGAGTCTCATCGCCTCATCTTTACTCGGTGTGACCGGCCTCAGGCCATTTGAGGACGCTGTGTACAGTATACCACATATCAGACCCCTATCATACAGATAGTTGAGGTGATACGGAATGTCAGACTCCCATGTCTTTATTCTCTCCCTTACAGAGTTCTTCCTTCCTCCAACCGTAAGTGGGTCCTTTACGACTATTTTCGCCAGTCGAGTCTTCTTCAACCTTAAGGCATCGAATTTCTCCTCCTCACTCACCTCTACTATACTCTCTCCGAGGTCCCTTAGAGATTCAAGAACATCGCGAGGTGGGAGGTCTGTGTAGCAGTACGGAAGATGGCCTGAATCGTCATACATTACCTCAACTCTCCCTGTACTTGGTCTCAGTAGTTTAAGATAGGCACGCCCCCTATCGCCGTCATATCCGGCAGATAGGAGAAGGAGCTTATCGCCTCCCCCTAACGCCGCGTCGAGACTCAACTGCATCTAAACGGCTCTGTGCTTTAAGTAGTATAAGGGTTTCCCCTTGCACAGGAATCAACTTAAATATAGCTCGACAGTCATATCTTAGACAAGTTTTGACAAAGGGCGGAAGGCTCGCCGGTTTAGCGGCCTTGGCCCTCATCCTAAGGCTTGTCCCCGCCCCCTTTACAGGCCACGGCTGGGACCTCTATGTCTGGCTTAGGACCTCGGAGCTTTTTCTCACAGAGCAGGTTGATATCTACCGCTATCCTCAGCTGGAGGGGTTTCCGTGGGGATTCTATGCCTATCCGCCCCCATGGCTATATTTGCTGGCAGCATCTAGGTACTTATCTATCGTAGCGGGCGGCGACGAGCACTTATCCATCCTGCTGATTAAGACGCCCGTAATCGCGGCGGATATTCTCTGTGGACTTGTTCTCTGGCTTACTGCTAAGCGTCTGGGCCTCGGCGATGAGAGGTCGTATCAACTCGCGGCCGCTTACCTTCTGAACCCTCTGACGATATTCATCTCCGGTATTTGGGGGATGTTTGACGCCCTTCCAGCCCTTTTCACCATACTCTCTCTTCATCTCTTACTCCTGAAAAGGGTGACTGCCTCAGCTTTCTCGCTAGGGCTAGCGACGGCTTTCAAGATTTACCCAGCAATTATCCTACCCTCAATCATCCTCGCCCTTTCCAAGAAGGAGGGACTTAAACGAGTCCTAACGAGCTATCTACCCGTCTTTTTACTAACTCTGATAATTGTCTCACTTCCGTTTCTCGGCGACCTACCAAACTACATAGATAAACTTACATACCACAGATCAAACGTGGGGCAGTTCACCTACTGGACTCTCTTAGGAATCTTCATCGGAGGCGAGCTCTCTAGCGCAATAGGATGGCTCTTGTTCGCCACGTCTCTCTGCATCCTGCTTTACAGGCAGCATGTTGATGAACGGTGGAGAAGTAGTCTCCCCATCGTGTTCGCCAGCGTCTTTACTCTCTTTTTGGCGACTTCACCCAAGATAAACGTTCAATACCTCGTTCTGGGGCTCCCACTAATGCTTTTAGCTGCTTACACTCATGACGATGAAGAAGCTAGGAGGGAGGTTAGACGGAGGCTGGTTTTACTTCACCTCGCGGCGCTTGTCTTCTTTATTGGAAGCTTGTTCGTCATCGGCTACGATCCATCCAACTTTGGAAAGGTCTATAACCTCAACATCTTTGAGGCCGGGTTGGCCGGCTTCCTCATACTCGTGGCCGCAGGTATTGCAGGCTTGGAGTCGGTGAGGCTTACGCTGGCTCTGAACGGCTTCACGGCCCTCAAGAGAAGGCTAGACGAGAGGGCGGGAGTTGCCGTTATCATAGTTGTCGCCTTAATAGTGGTCACAGTTCTCCCGAGCCCTGCGGGCGTGAGACTGCCTCCACAACAAGTTAGAGTGGCTGTGCTGGAGAGCCCAGACTCCCTGTTTCAACCCGGCTCGACAGGCATACCCTCTGATCTTTATCGAAATCTCGCGGAGCCCACGCACATCGTCATACCCCTCTCTCCAGACTTCTACATTATGTATTCAGAGCTGAGACCAAGTACAGAAGTTTCAGGATATTTCAGGTTTAGGCTCGACTCGGGTGGTTGGTCTCTGAGAGATCTCTCCAACCTCATCAAGAGACTAAAGGCATCCGATATACAGGTTTTGGCCGGAGTTTTCACGAAAAGCAAAGACCTGCTCATGTCCTACGGAATGCAGGGCTATGACTCGGCTTGGTTGAGAGAAAACCCTCACTTAATCGATAAAGAAGACAGACTGAGCTTCGGCATAATCGTGTCGCAGAACTTGAGCTTAGCTAACGTATATGCAGAGCGGATAGCCAACGTCGTCTACTCGATGGGTTTTGACGGTGTGTATGTTCTGACACCCACAGAGGGGCTGGTTTCTGTTGAGGATGTACTCTGGATTGAGCCTCTCCTTATCGAACTTCGGGCAAGCCTTGACCCCTCCATGAAGATCTTTGTCGATGGCTTGGACCCGGCATTAGGCAGCGAAGCAGTTAAGGCTATAATGCTTCATGTAGACTTTGTGGTTTTTAGGTCTCCATCTTGGTTTAGAGAGATTGCCTCTGAGGAGCCGAGGCTGGGCTCCGAATATGTTGAGCAGCTGAGGGGGGTCTTAACAGATTTGGGCGAGGAGGAGAGGCACCGGGTTCTTTACTCTTTGAACGTGATGGATTTCTCTAGCGGCTGGCTTGTGCCCGCCCTGCAAGTCCAGCTCCAAGTTGACACTTTCTCCCCCCTGATTAGCAAGGGCTTCGTAATTTACTATGCCTCACGCTACATCCCCTATCGCCTGACTATTGACTCTCTGCAGGGGAGGACAGAGCTTTAGGGTTAAGGTTCTTAAGGCGCGGCTGGTCTCTCGGTTGAGTAGATGAGCGCGGGCTGGGAGCCGAGGACGCTGGTCGGTCGGCTGGTTAAGGAGGGCCAGATAACCTCGATAGAAGAACTCTTCTCGAGTAATTACCGGATAACGGAGCCTGAGATAGTAGATTATCTTGTTCCGAACCTCCAGCAGGAGGTCGTGGACATTAAGCTGGTTCAGCGGCAGACCGACGCGGGCGAGAAGTCGAGGTTCAAGGCCATCGTCGCTGTTGGCAATGGAGACGGCCTGGTTGGTCTCGGTATCGCCAAGTCTACGCAGGTGGTCATGGCGATTGAGAGGGCGGTTAGTAGGGCTAAGATGAACCTGATTTATGTTCAGAGGGGGTGTGGAAGTTGGGAGTGTGCCTGTGGAGACCCACACAGCCTCCGTGTGACTGTGAAGGGTAGGTGTGGAAGTGTGGAGGCCCATTTGTTGCCTGCTCCACGAGGCCTCGGACTAGTTGTTGGCGATATTGCGAAGATTATGCTGAGGCTTGCGGGTGTGAGTGATTGTTGGTTGAGGAGCTTCGGTGAGACGAGGACTCCCCTGAGCATGGCGGGGGCTGTCTATGACGCCCTTAAGAGGACCAACTACATAGTCCTCCCGAGCATGTGGTGAACATTCTATGAGCAGGGAGCCTCTCGTGATTGTAATTAGAGTCCGCGGGGCCTCGGGGATGGCTGCAGAGGCTGAGCGTGTCTTGAGACTTCTGAACCTAAAAAAAGCAAACCACGCAATAATTCTCCCGCTTAACCAGAGCACCAGGGGGATGCTGAGGCAGGTTCATGCTTATGTTACATGGGGTGAGGCATCGCCAGAAATTCTCGCCAAGCTTCTCAAGAGGGGAGACCCCCTGCCCGGGGTAAAAGTTGAGGAGGAGTTGAAAAAGCTCGGAGTCAAAAATCTCGAAGAGCTTTCCGTGAAGATAGCGAATAGTGAGGTCGATTTGAGCGTCTTAGAGAAGATGTTTAAGCCGATTTTCAGGCTTCACCCTCCAAGAGGCGGTTTTAAGGGAAGCATAAAGCGACCTGCGGTCCAGGATGGCGTCCTCGGCTACGCTGGAGAGAGAATCAGCCGGTTGATAGAGGTTATGAGTTAGAGGTTACTCGGAGGATATATATCACGGGTTTGAATGAGAAGCTAGGGTGTTTCTGAATGCCTGTGCGGCTCCGCAAGGTCCGGAAGAGGCGAGGGTCCCGGACACACGGATGGGGCCAGATTGGGCAGCATAGGAAACACGGTGCGAAGGGTGGAAGGGGCATGGCTGGTGGACACAAACACAAGTGGACTTGGGTGATAAAATATGCCCCCAACCACTTTGGAGAGAAGGGATTTCATCCCCCAACCTCAAAGGAAATTAAGGCTGTGAACCTGGACCAGCTTTCAGTCATGGCCGAGAGGCTCGCCAGCGAGGGCTCGGCGAGAAGAGAGGACGGGAAAATAGTTCTGGACCTGAAAAGCATGGGATACGATAAGGTATTAGGAAAGGGGAGGCTCACGTTACCCGTTAAGATAATCGCCAAGTCATGGACATCAAAGGCGGAGGAGAAGATTTTAGCCTCGAACTCACTTATAGTGGCGGCTGAATAGGGGGATGTCTGAGGAGAGGAGACGACTGGGGGAAGTCCTCAAGAGGGTCCTTCCCGAGGCAGCTAAGCCCGTTAGGAGGCTAACTCTCTCGGAGAGGCTGATCTGGACGGCCCTCGTTCTCGTCGTTTACGAGGCGATGAGCAGCACTGCCCTCTACGGCGTCACGGTCTCCCCCACCCAGGCCAGCCCATTGCTCCTCAACATAATATTCGCATCCAGCATAGGAACTCTCACAACACTAGGCATCGGCCCAATCGTCACTGGTGGGCTGATTCTGCAGCTCCTCGTTGGGGCGGAGATACTACGTCTCGACCTCAAGAAAAGTGAGGATAGGGCTCTCTTCACCGCCCTTAGCAAGATCTTCACGCTCGTCATCGCGATATTTCAGGCAGCGGCCTACATCTTCGCAGGCTATTTCGGCACGCTCACGCCCAACGCACAGCTCCTCGTATTCGCCCAACTACTTCTAGCAACTATTGTGATAATGTTGATGGATGAAATGGTTCAGAAGGGCTGGGGCTTGGGTAGCGGTATAAGCCTCTTCATAGCCGCAGGTGTGGCTGGCCAGATTTTTTCAGACCTCTTCTCACCTATCGTCCTTCAAGACGGGTACTTCCACGGCATCATCTTGGCCATTATTCAAGGCTTAACGTCTCCCGAGGGTATAGGCCCCCTATTCATAAGGCATGTCGCGCAGCGTGGAGACATCCTCGGCCTCCTTTCAACGATTGCCATAATTCTTCTACTTATCTACGTGGAGGGAGTTAGGGTGAATATCCCAATTAGCCACTCAAGATACGGAGGTTTCAGGGGCACATACCCCATCAAGCTCCTTTACGTCTCAAACGTCCCCGTAATCTTCGCATCAACAATCTTCACAAACATTTACTACCTCTCCTCCATAGTCTGGTCACGATACAATCCCGACAACTCAAACCAGCTCCTAAACCTCATAGGCACATTTACCCTCCAAGAAGGGGCGACTCAGCCAGTCCCAACCGGGGGGCTCGCATACTACGCCCTCGGCCCATCAACCTTCACAGACGCCTCAAGCGACCCCATAAGGGCTGTCGCCTTCGTTGGGCTGATGGTTGGATTCTGCCTGATGCTTGGGCGCTTCTGGATTACTGTCGGAGGCCTCGCGCCTGAGAGGGTCGCGGACCAACTGATAGCAGCCGGAATGCAGGTTCCGGGTTTCAGGAGGTCTCCGGTCATCATCTCATCCATTCTCCGGCGATACATTTACACAGTCGCTATCCTGGGCTCAATAATAGTCGGCCTTCTAGCGAGCCTCGCAAACTACGTCAACGCATTCGGGACAGGAACAGGTCTCCTCCTAATGGTGAGCATACTTTACCAGTATTATCAGATTCTGATGCGAGAGCGTATAGCGGAGACTTACCCCGCGCTCGCAAGACTGGTGGGGGAGGAGTAGAGATGGTTGAAGTAGCGGTTTTCGAGATTCTAGGACTTTCGACCTTCTTAGCGCTGGTCTCAAGCGGCCTCAGGCGCGTGGTTCTAAGCAAAGAAGATATGCTTGCCATGCAGGAGGTCTCAAAGTATAACCGAGAACTTATGAAAGCTCTTAGAGAGAAGGATAAGAAAGCCATCGAAAGGCTTGAGAAGAAGAAGGAATACATGCAAAAGGTTCAAGCGAAGATATTCGGCAAAAACATGACCCTGATGCTCATCAGCTTGGTCATCTTCTTCACATTCTTTTTCTTCGCGAACGCTAGGTATGGCCATACACCACTCCTAGTTATGCCACCCGGGCTCGACCTCCCCTTCATATCTTCAGGCGGCAAAATGGAGTTCTTCGGCTGGTATCTCTTAACCTTCTTCTCGGTCAGCCTGCCGATAAACAAGTTTTTAAGTGTCCGAATCACAAGTCAAAGCGCAGCCAAGAAGTAGCAGAGGTGATTGACGGTGGGCGCGGGTCTCAGGAGATGTGCTTGGTGCCGACGCCCATTACATGGCGTTAAAGAAGGGCGAGACTCGGCAGCCTCTGAGAAGAGGGTTGAGAGACCTTTCGGGGGGAAACTCTGCAGCTCATGCCTCAGACACGCGATACTCCTTTGGACAGTTAGGGAGGCGGCAAGACCTATAGGCCAAGGTAGTGCCTAACTGAGAGATAGACAATATCCAATACCGCCTGGCTGCTCAGCCGGGTCGTGTCGATGACCAGGTGGAAGGGCTCAAAGTCTGTAGATATTTTTATTCCGTAAAGTCTTCTGTAGAGCTCGGCATTTCTAGCGTCGCGCTCTTCGAGTATTCTCGCCGCCTCATCTAAGGTCAGACCTGCCCTCCTCGCGAGCCTCTCCGCCCTAACCTTCCTGTCCGCCTTCAGCCATACCTTAAACCCTCCCTCAAAAAGCCAGGGCAGAACCCAACTGTCGATGACTACGCCTCCACGCCGCGCATATGAGAGCAGCTCTTCATCGACCATTCTGTCGAACCTCTCATCCCCCTCCCTCAAGGCCAAGAATCTCATCCCCTCATCACTCTCCCACCACCTCTCCTCCGAAGTATCGAAACCCATCTTAGCAGCTATTGTTTTTAACGCCTCACCACCCGAGAAGCGTTTCAAGCGCAGTTTCTCCGCAAGCTGCTTCGCGAGCGTGCTTTTACCTGAAGCGGCTAGACCACTCACTATGACGACGATATCTTCCTCAAGCACGCATATTATTCGACGTGTCGAGTTAAAAAGTGTGAACACGGCCCCGGGCTGAAATTTATTACAGGCCCCCACAACAATGAGAATTCAGGCATGGTCGACCAAGTCGGCAGGGTTGTCGTTAAGACGGCTGGACGTGACGCGGGTCTGAAAGGCGTAGTCGTCAACATTCTTGGAGGGAATAAGGTTTTGGTCACAGGGCCTCCAAGTCTTAACGGGTTGAGGAGACGGGCCGTTAACATCATGCACTTACTCCCCACTGCCTATAGGGTTGAAGTGGGGCGCGACGCGAGCGATGAGGAGGTTATGCGGGCGATAGAGAATAGTGGTCTGAAAGATTTTATGAAGAGGAGGGCTGAAGTAAAAAGGTGGTAAACATTTTTTTGCGGCACAGCGTGAGGGCTTGGCCGGCAAGAAGGGAGATGATAGAACTTAGGGATGCGGAGACAGACCCACGCTATGGCTCGAGACCTGGAGAAAGGCCGATAAAAGAGCTAATGAGTTACGGGTATGTCCTCCTAGACAAGCCCCGGGGCCCAACAAGCGGTGAAATTACCGAGAGGGTTAGAAAGATTCTGGGCGTTGAAAAGGCTGGACATGGCGGGACCTTAGACTTAGAGATGGAGGATATCCCGCCGTCTCCGGCTTACTTCCAATTCTCTTAGGTAATGCCACGAAGGGCTCGTCCATCGCACACACATACCCCAAAGAATACGTCTGCGTGATGAGACTGCACGGCGAAGTGAGCGACGCAGAGCTTGAGTGGGGCCTCTCACAGTTCATCGGCGAGTTTTATCAAACCCCGCCTATCAGGGCAAACGTGGCTAGACAGGTCAGGATTAGAGTTCTTTATGAGGCGGAGGTCGTCGAACGAGCCGATCGCGATGTTTTACTTCGGTTAGTAGTGAGCGGCGGGACGTATGTCCGCAAACTCTGCCACGACCTCGGACTCGTGCTCGGAGTGGGGGGTCATATGAGTGAGCTTAGGCGCGTGAGAATTGGGCCCAAGTCTGAGAGAGATGCCACCACGATTCAACAGCTTCAGCGAGCCCTCTGGGAGTTTCGGCAGAGAGGAGATGAGGAGAGCCTTAGGGCCGCGATAAAGCCTGTAGAGGACTTCATAGAATACCTTCCCAAAATAGTGGTTCTCGATTCAGCCGTTGACGCAATATGCCACGGCGCGCCACTAGCTAAGCCAGGAGTAGCCATGATTGAGGCAGGAATCACTCCGGGGATTGATGTCGGCATCTTCACTCTGAAGGGGGAGTTAGTCGCTGTCGGCGTCGCGCTCAAGTCCTTTGAGGAGATGCTTAGGGGGGAGGGGGTGATGGTGAGGACAGATAGGGTTTTCATGGCACGGGGGACCTATCCACCGCGCTGGAGGAGGGGAAGACCTAAAGCGAGCTAAGAGCTAGAGAAAGCGCGGGCCGGGGTGGCAGAGTGGTTAATGCGCAGGCCTGGAGAGCCTGTGGCCCCAACCGGGCCGCGAGGGTTCGAATCCCTCCCCCGGCGCCCAAACAGATAGGTAAAAAAGCATGGCTTCAAACATCTATTTGGGCCGGGGTCCCATAGCGGCCATTGGGGCGGCCTCGAGATCTCGTCAACACTTCTGGCCTGATGAGTCAGCCGCTGCCCCTTGACGGGGCGCGAGGGTTCGAATCCCTCCCCCGGCGCTCGTATATTGAGGAGATGTTGAATAATCTCCTCCCCTAAGATATTTCTGAAATTGTCTGCGGCTCCGTTCTAATTGCGGCGGGCGGGATTTGAACCCGCGACCCCCAGCGTTCCGCCCCAAAGCCCGGTTGGCAGGCATCCACACACCTAAAGGGTGCTTGGTGTCCTACCAGGCTAGACTACCGCCGCTCCTCAACAAAATCTGGGCTTACCGCCTGTATAAAAATCCTAAAGAGGGGAGCCATAGAACGGGGTATTCGAATTATCCTTAAAATTCTTGCCTCGCGTCAAGATTTTGCATACGGGTTTATTTGGGTCTCGATGACGGAAATATTGATTTGAGTTTCGCTGTTGCGGTCTATGGGGTCTGGAAGTTTTTCGGAGAACGCGCGGCCCTAGGGTGGTTGGCTTCAAGATTTCTAAGGGAGAGGTCTTAGGGTTGACAGGGCCATTTGTCTCCAGCATCTATTGTGCCTCTCGGCTTGGCTGTGATGATTACGCTCGCCTTGGCTCTCGCTATAGGCCTGCTGGCTGGAACAATTTCAGGCGATGTTAAGAGAGGCCAGCAATTATCATCGCTCCTATTGACGCTCCTCTTCCTCCCTCCGTTCCTATTAATCCAGTTCAGCGATATAAGAGCCCCACCACTAACGATTCAAGCAATCATGCAGATAAACCCCGTAACCTACGTATTCATGGTCTTCGAGTCAATCTTTGTCTCAGACATTCAAGGCGCACTTACATACCTCCCCATAGTAGCGTTTTTCCCCGTACTGTTCTTGGGTCTCACGGTGTAGATTTTCAGTGGCGAGAGGCTGATATCCCTGAGGCTCAGGGCCGGTAGGTGCTCTACGCCCCCCGTGCTGAGGTAACTTATCTGAGTGGAAGATATTTACCTTGCCCAGCATCTTCGAGACGCGGACCGCTTGCTGTGGGAGATAATCACGGCCGTTACGCTCTCCTGGGCTAGAATTGCAGCGGCAATCATCCTCTCAGTCTCCGCGGCATTAGTAGTCGGGATATACTCGGGCATAAGTAGGCGAGTCGATAGAATCGCGATACCGGTGCTAGACGTCCTACAGAGCGTTCCAATTCTGGGATTTTTTCCCATAGCCGTCTATATTCTCGCAAAGGCCATACCCTCCGTGGGATACGAAATCGCTTCCATCTTCCTCATATTCACATGTACCTTCTGGAACCTCGCCTTCGGAGTCTACGAGGGGGCCCGCTCCATCCCACAAACCGTATTAGAAGTCGCGGAGCTCAGCAAACTCTCGCACACAGAGAGGTTGCGGAAAATATACATCCCCGCAACATTCCCTAAGGTCGCCGACCAACTTCCAGCTAGCCTCGCAAACGCCTTTTACTTTCTTGCGGCAAGCGAGGTCATGGCGCTGGGTGAAGCTGAAGTGCGTGTGGCTGGGATAGGGACACTTATTCTGCGATACCAAGAAATCGGTAATTATGAGGGCATAGTGTTAGGAATTCTAGCTACGGCTCTGAGCATAGCGGCGGTATATCTTCTAATCTTGACGCCAATAATATCATACTCGGACAAGTATAGATTCGATGTGATAAAACCCGCGGCTGGCGCCACGCCCTCACTATTAAGAGGGCTCTACTCCCGATTCAAGTCTATCCAAGCTCCGCTTAAAGTAGAGTCTAGGCGTATTTCGGAGGCGGCTCAGCGCTTACTTCCGACACAGTTTGTAAACGTGAAATACATGAGGAGCGACTTGATGCGCCTTCTACTGATAATTTTCATAGTCGCTTCGCTGGTTCTCTTGGTCCCCCGCATTTATGCAAACATGGACGATGTGTGGGCTGCAATAATGAGTGTGGCGGCGGCCGGTCTTAGGCTCGGCCTCACTAACGTAGGGGAGGCCCTCGCTTACTCTTTTCTCCGAGTGCTTGCATGCTTAGCCCTTATGACAGCGTTCTCCATCCCGTTAGCATACTTTATGTCTGAAAAACCTCGAATCAGGGCATCGCTCCTACCGGCCCTGCAGATGCTTGCAGCAATGCCTTCACCCCTTATCTTCCCGATAATCTCGAGCCTATTCGAGGCGGGGGCCCTGACCCGAGAGCTAGGAGCCCTCCTTCTCATGGCGCTAGGTTCAATCTGGTACGTATTCTACTCTACACTCAGCGGCTTCAGCCGAGTACACTCAGAATACCTCGAGCTGGCCGAGATGTATAAACTCTCGAGCGTCCAGAGATTCAGGTATATTTACATCCCATTTGCGACTCCCTCTCTGGTGACTGGCTTGATAACCGCGACGGGCGGGGCATGGAACACGGTAATAGTTGCTGAGAGGCTCGGCGAGGGTGGGGCGATTTTTGAGGTCTATTCTCCAGGGCTAGGTAAGATGATGTCGACGCTCGCAGAAATGGCCGACACTGCGGGGCTTGTTTTCACGGTCATTGTCATGACTGTCTTCGTCATACTTGTTAACAGGCTCCTGTGGCGGGCGTTGTACGATTACTCAATAAGGGCACTGAGGATACATGAACAAGTCTGAGGCGCTTCTAGAGCTTAGAGACGTGTCGCATGGATATAGTTTGAGGGCTGGAGCCACGTTGAGGGTGATTGAGAACCTCAGCCTCGAAGTGAGGTTTAACGAGTTTCTCGGCATAGTGGGGCCGAGCGGGTGCGGAAAGAGCACCATACTTCGTATAATGGCCGGCCTCATCAAACCTCTTTCAGGAGTCGTCACGTTTCGTGGCTCTATACTTAATGGCACTACGCCCCGCATCTCACTCATGCATCAAATTCCCCCTCTCCTTCCATGGCTCACGGTCAGAGAGAATATCGCTTTAGCACTCATCGCTAGGGACGACTTAACGGAGGAGGAGAAGAGGTTGAAGGTCACGCAGTTCTTGGAGCTAGTTGAGCTCACGGGCTACGACTCAGCATACCCCTACGAGCTTAGCGGAGGGATGAAGCAGAGAGTAGCACTAGCCCGAGCCCTAGTCACCGACCCAGACCTCCTTCTTCTAGACGAGCCGTTCAGCAACTTAGACCCACTAACATCACTCAGCTTGAGCCGAGAGATTGAGTATATGTGGCTCGAGTCCACTCTTCCTCCCATCTCTGTGGTAATGGTCTCACACAACATAGAGGAGGTCGTGATGCTTGCAGATAGAATCATAGTATTGGGGAGCAGGCCAGCTAGAATTCTAGCGGAGGTTCCTATAGAGATGCAGAGGCCGCGGAATAAGAAGTCAGAGGAGTTCTACCGTCTCGTCGACGAGGTTTTCTCGCTCATCAGCTGAGTTTGACGCCTCTCCTCTGCTTGAATAGGCCGGCCTCTCCGTCGTATTCGAGATAGCCCGTCGTCACGAGCCAATCTAGTAGAAAAGACTTTGCCCTTGAGACGCTCTCAGGGTCCGTGTCGCACAGTTTCAGCTCTCTACAGAGCTGCTCAACCGTCAGGGGCTCTTTCCTACTGCCGATATGATGTATAATTGATTTGAAAGGCTCCACGTTTCTAACAAGCTCTCGCAGCATCTTGATTTTCCCTGAATATCTCCTCCGCGAGAAGGAGAGACCTTGCTCCGTCAAGATGGCATCGCCTTGGTCGATCTTCACCAAACCAAGCGCCTCACATGCCTCAAGAATCTCTAATACAAGTCCGGACTCCATCCCAACCTCGCTCACAATAGACGCTACGTCAGCCCTATTCTTCAGCAGCGTTAAGACCTCCACCAACCCCGCAACCATGGCGGGAGTGACTTGAAGGGGGCATCTCGGCCCCTGTTGGTCCAACACCCTATCGAGCCATTTATTTACAAACCCGTATATAACCATGCAGACTTATATTCCGCTGAAGAGCGGAAGAACTTCCCGTTTCCGCGCTTAACTTGAGGGGCCTATTCTTCCTTCAAATAACTATCCTTTGAGAAGTGTCTGAAATATTCTGTCTATCGCGTGAACTTCTTCTGCGAACTTAGAGTATTTTTTCAGACCTGCTGCGTCTATTTCGTCGAGGGCTGCTTTGATGGCTGAAGATAAAGCATCCCTCGATATCTGCCTCTCGTTCAGCACGATGGCAACCCCGTTATCTGAGAGGGATTTCGCGTTTGACTCCTGCTCCGTCTGACGCAGTATTGGTGTTATGACAAGCCTGCAGTTGAAGGCTAAGGCCTTTGCCGTGAGCGTCTGGCCAGCCCTAGTCACCACCACGTCTGAGGCGGCCAAGAGCTCGTATTCGTCCTCATACCATTCGAAAACCCTGTGCCTCCCGCCTCCCTCTGTCTCAAAACCTTGCTGAACCCCTGTCATCACGACTTGAAGGTCTCTCAACTCAGGCAGGAGCCTAATCATTATGTCTCTAAACCTCATCCTGTCGGGGCGGGGGCCTGTAGGCATTATTGCAACGAGGGGGAGAGAGGGGTCAAAACCCATCGACTCCTTCAATTTCTCTCTCACGGGATAGTTCTGAGGAAGTCTCTCGAGAATCGGCCCAACATACTCCGCCCTCTTTCTATCCTTTCTGCGCATTTTCAGGTTATCTCTGGAGATTGTGAGGGGGGGTGGGTAGTCCGCTATTAAGAGGTTGTCTGAGAGGCTCCAAGCAAATGTGAAAGAGTTTACGAAGTCCTCGAAGAAGTTTGCGAGGGAGGGGAGACGGTCCTTCTGAAGAATAACACTGTATTGATTGAGCAAAAGTGTGCAGGGGACGCCTGTTAGGCGTGAGGCAAGAACCGCCGATGCCCTTGTGTCGGATAGGACGGCGTCGGCTTCAAACTCTTGAATCGTTCTAGCCTCGATGAGGGTTTGGGCCGCCACTTTTAGGGGGAGGTCGATGTTTTTTAGCAGCGTAGCTTTTATGCTCACGACGCCGTTAAAGTCTCTGCCATAGTCGAGACCCGGCACCCTCAGCACTTCCAAGCCCAGCCTCTCGAAAAAGTCGACGGCATCGCCATAAGTCGAGACCGAGACATCATAACCCCTTCTCAGCGCCTCAAAAATCAGCGGCCTGCACCGAGAGGCATGCCCCAACCCTAAACCACACACGCTAAAGTGTATTCGGGGCATCAAGACGCCTCCCCAGCCCGTTTATCTTCAGTGTGCTGGTAGTGTGACTTTCCTTATTTTGCCGCGTGGCGTTTCCTCGGCGAAAATTTCTGCGCCGAACCTGTATATCTTTACATCTCTTCTAAGCCAGTCCGTGGGCCTTAGACCAGCCTTGAGGCAGAGGTGTATAAGGAACTCCTCGGCACCCCATCCGTACTCTACTGCCACTTGAGGTAGGAGAAGACCTGCCCTCTCGTCAGACTCTATAATCAGGCCGTCCTCGCCGATTCTGATTTGCTTGGGCAGGGAGGAGCGAGGCTCCGCGGATATGAGTTCAGGCTCCGTGAGGAGCGTGAGCTCGAGAATAACCTCGTCGACCTCGTGCCTGCTTAGTGGGGGGAAGCGCGGGTCGTGAAATGCGGCCATTGTGGCGGCTCGGACGGTGTCTTGGACGATGCTCGATCGGGGGATTGGAATGCCCATACAGCCTCTCAACTCCCTTGAATCCCGAAGATAGAGCGTGACGAATACACCTCTTCTCAAATTCTCAATTCCTTCAGGGCGCCGGCTCTCCCAGAGATTTTGGGCGGGAAGCCCGAGCTCCCTCTCAATCGTCTTCCTCGCAAGGCCAACCAGATATGCCCCCACATCCTCGTTAATCATAACCCAGACACACATTTGGCAATCAAGATTTTAATCCTTCCCCAACCCATTCACCAGCTCCTTCACCCGCGCCAATATCCCTGAAATATTCCTCCAGTGACCGCCGACCCAAAACTCCTGTCCACAGGTCTCACATCTCCACCGGCTGGAGGTTGCTTGCTGGAGGGGGCCGTTGCAGAGAGAGCAGCGTTTGAACTTCACTTTGAGAAACTCTTCATACGGCGTTCCATAATTCTCCTTGACGTAGGCGGCGATGCGTGAGAGATGCGTCTCAGTCTTGTTTAGAGGTAAAAGAATAGAGGCCCCGCCCCTTGACAGTATTCTTCGGTGGAGTTCGGTGTCGGATGTTAAGACGATACGACCCTCCTCCGAAGCCTTCTTTAGTATTTCGTCGTCATCTCTCGGGTAGTAAAGCGTGTCATAGCCCAGCATTCTAAGCCAGTGGCTGAGCTTACCGTGCATCGAGTCGGTGAGGAATTTAGGTTCTTGTGACGCTTCCCTTCTCAAGCTCGAGCCTGCACTCCTCGCAGACATATTGGTCGTCAATCCTTACGAGCATGTCGCTCCACTCTCCACAGGAGTCGCAGTATCCCTCCAGATAGGACTCCCTCTTCAGGATAGGCCCACCGCTCAACTTGAACTGCTCCTTAATGACGGCTATGATGTCGGGTGTAATTTTCAGGACATCCTTCAAACTTATGATGCCCTGGACATTCCCCTTGTAGCTCACTATCAACCTGCTTATTCCAAGCCTCGTCATGAGCCTCACAGCCTCCTCAAGGGTCGCCGAGGGGCTAATCGTTACAAGGGGAGAAGACATAATCTCCTCAAGCCTCACCTCGCTCGGCTTCTTATCAAGGGCTACAACCTTCTCAACTAAGTCCCTCTTTGTCACAATGCCTACCGGATTCCCGCCCCTTCTCACCAGAATGCTGCTAATTCGGTACTTGGCCATAATCTCCCCAGCTTCGTTAGCCTTGCTATCGCCGTCGAGCTCTATGACTGGGCTTGTCATAACTTCCCTCACCGTTATCTCCTCGCTCAGGAAGGGGCCCATCCAAAGAATCACTCCCTCAGCCTGATAAAAACGTATCTAGTCGAAAATGTGCGGGAGGTGCTTTGTCTTTTTGAGAAAGCTTATCTTGATTTATCGCGACCATCTTAAGACTCGGCACCTCCCGTAGGGGATGAGTTTCTCGAAGTCGCTTATCTTCAGCTCGCTCGAAGATATGTTTGGAAGCTCGCTCAACTTTGCCACGAGATTTTTAGACACTGTGGAGGCATCTTCTTGGCCAGGGGCGATGACTGCGTAAAGGACTGCCTCTTTCTTCACCCAGGTCTCGCATCCAACGATTGGGCCGAGTTTCTGGGAATATCCTACACTGATTTCAAGCATGGCTTGAATGTAGTTTTTGGGCGGCTTCACTAGAAAAGAGCCTTTGGGCAGATA
Organism: Candidatus Calditenuaceae archaeon; assembly: GCA_025059595.1. GTDB lineage: Archaea > Thermoproteota > Nitrososphaeria_A > Caldarchaeales > Calditenuaceae > HRBIN02. The sequence goes on from JANXDI010000029.1 coordinate 231,076, forward strand.
TGTCCCCTGCGGTGGTGTGAAACTTATCTGGTCTGGCTTGACCCAGTAGACCGAGACAGATGAGAGGCCCTCTCGCCAAGCTCTGCTGAAGGATGCGCAGAGCGTTGCCGTCTCCCGCAACTCAACGTCTCCCGCCCCCTGACCGTTCTTCAGGAGAGCAACCGGTGAGCCCCTCACCTCAGCGTGGAAAACCAAGTCCATACTCTCGAGGTGGTTTTTCAGGAGCCGCACGTTTGAGCTCGCATCCCTACCCATGACGATTAAGCGCTCGGAGCTTGTCATCGACCATCTATATCTCCGGAACCACTCTGTCTCCCTCCTCCTAACTACCACAACTTCCATCTGCTGTTTCGCAGGCGCCTCTTCTCTCAGCTTTGAGAGCCTCTTTTCGAGCTCCTCAACTTCTTTAAGCAGATTCTCAACACCTTTCATCGTAGTCTTTGCGCTGTTAAAGAGCTCGTTTATTTGATGAGTTACCGGCCTCTTTAGGCTGAGTTGGACTTCGCGCCCTCCAAGCAATAGTGTGGCTGTGCCGGAAGCTCTGTCGACCGATTTCACTAGCCCCTCGACGCTTCCGCCAGATTTTAATTCGTCCCATGAGCCTTTCAACTCGCCTATTTTCGTGTGGAGTAGTTGGGCCAGCTCCCTGAGCTCCACAGCCTTAGCCTTAAGCTCTTCAGCCAACTTCCTCTTCCCCTCAATCTCCCGCTCAATTCTCTTGGCCTCCTCGTCCAGCCTTCGACGATGCTCTGAAGTTTTAGCGGCCCTTACAAAAGACTCGTACACGAGGTTCACAGCCTCGTTCAAGCTCGATACCCGCATGGCCTCAAGTCCCTGACTTTCCATCTGAATGAGAGGGAAGGGCGCGAAAGCGACATATTCACCCCCCACTCTGTAAACCGTAGGCTCAGGGGTAAGGAGGAGTTGATAAAGAGACTCGAGACTCCCAGCTAAACGCTCTCTGGAGTCAAAGTCAAGCTCAGAGACTTTTTTGGACGAGTCAACATGTGCCCGGGCCACAAGCTCATTTGAGTATTTCGTGCCGAGGCCCATCTCCTTGGCCAAAGCCACACCAACCTTCAGCCTCCCCTCAACCATCGAGAGGAGGGCCAACACCTCATCGCGGGTCGAGACGGTCGCTCTTCTAGTCGGAGGCTCATAGCTCTGACCCTTTTTTAGACTCGTGGAGAGGATGACCACGCCTCCTTCATCAATGAGACTTAACCCGCCACCGGGGAAGACCTCCACAATCAGGTCAAGCTTCAAGCCCCGACGCTCGAAGTGAAGTCTCGCAATTCTTTCACCGACGACCTGCTCAGCTGACCTCAGCACAGACCCTTTAAGACTTTTCCGAAGCAGTGCGGCGACTTCGTCAAGCTGGCCGTGGCTCTGGTAAACCCCTGAGGCGAGGAAGATGACCCTGCCTGGAGCCATTTTCAGGTCCCTCACGTCCTCCCGGCCAGTTAATCTCAGGATGTAGGAATTGTCTGTCCCTCGGTAGATTTGAGAGACATAGCGAGGAAGAGCCGCGTTAACCTCGCTGAGGAGGACTTGGAGGTCTATGCTACTTATCTCAAATCTCGGCTTCTCTGCCATCTGAAACTAGTGTTTAGAGCTCGTTTTTATCAAGCTTTAGTGAAGCGCGTGAAGTACGTGTTCGATGTAATGTAGCTCCGGTAAGGCGCCTTCAAAATGTATCACGTCGTTTACGACCGTCTTAGGCACAGCCATGACCTGATACTTCTGCGCGAGGTGGGGGAACTCTATCACCTCCACCATGTCCGCGACTATATTCGGGTTTTCGATTGCCATTTGATGCGCGATTCTGACGGCGCGGGGGCAGTAGGGGCAGGTAGGAGTCACGAAGACCTGGATATGAAGAGGCCTATCGACCGACTTCACCATCTCTAAAGCTCTGGAGGAGAGCCTCGACTGACCCCTCGATACATCCACTATGTCCTCTATTAGAGTTGCGAATTCGTATCCGCTTGGAACTCCGAAAAACCTCACCCACCTCTCCTTCTCCCCCAACAAAAGCGTCGCCGGAATTTTATCGACGCGCCACCTCTCAGCCACCTCCTTGTCACGCTCCAAGTCGTAGACCTCCAGCTTCAACACCCCCCCGAGCTGGGCCAACTCCTCCAAAATCTTCCTAGTAATCTCGCAATACTCGCACTCAAACTCTTGAGTAAAGAAGACAAGCCGGACATTAGACTTCAATTCGGCGTCAAACTTCTTTTTCACGAACTCCTTGTCGCGAGGCTTGAGAATGGAGCTCATGCGAATAACTGCCTCTTTCCAAGGCTATAACCCTTTTCAGCCAACATTAAAGGGGCGGCTAAGGATTAAATTGTGAGGAGCGAAACGAGGAATGGTTGGGCGTAGAAAGGCTCCTGAAGGCGACAGTTGTCGCTCCTGCGAGTCGGACGAATGACTTACTGACAGCCCTTCTCAAGTTTGGAGAGTTCCATCCCTCTCGCGAGGACTTGAAAATGGCCGAGGCCCTCGAGCCTCTCTATGATAGGGCTCGGAGGCTCTATCTGGAGCTTGAGGCCGCAGTAAGGGAGCTTGAGGTTGAGGCTGGGGGCGGGGTTATCGAGGTCCTCATTAAGGGCGAGCCCGAGCCTGAGGAGATAAGCGTGGGGGATGTTGAGGATCTTCTCGAGGAGCTTTCGAGGCGCGCCGAGCCTATACTTAGGGAGCTACGGGAGTTGAACGAGAGGATTTCAACCTTAGCATCCGAGATTGAGAGGCTTGAGAGGGAGAGGGCCAGGCTATCTGTTTATGTTGAGCTTGGACTCGACCTATCTAAATTGCTCCGCTTCAGACACGTCTTTGTTTCGGCCTACATCGTTCCAGTCCGCGACCTCGAGGAGGTTGTGGCTTCTCTTGAAAATGCGTCGGTCACTTACAGGCTGATCTCGAGAGAAAGCGTGCTTCTGGTAGTCGTGGCAGCCCCCATGCAAAGGGAGAGGGTTGAGAGGGTGCTCCGCACATTCAGCTTGACGCCTGTTGAGGTTAAGGCCGATGAGCCTCTCGAGATGATTGAGGCTCGGTTCAGGGCGGTTGTTGAGGAGCTTGAAAGGCTCAGAGCCTCCGCTGCGGATTTAGCCGCAAGAAAGAATAGGATTAAGCTCGAGAGGGGTAGAGAGGTCGCCTCCCTAAGGGGGCTTGCTAAAACTTTGGTTGAGACGCTTCAGAGGATGACGGGGGTTAGCGGTCGGCTTTTGGTAGTGGAGGGTTATGTACCGGAGAGCTTTAGCGATGCTTTCGTAAAGGAGGTCGGTAGGTTAGCTTACGTTCATCTATCAGAGACCTCTCTTCACCACGGATTAAAGGAAAACCCCCCAACTCGCTTGAGAAACAACTGGATTACGGAATCGTTCAGGCCTGTTACTCTGATTCAGGGGCCTCCTGCCTACTACGAAGTGGACCCGACACCACTTGTCTCAGTCTTTCTCTCGGTTTTTTACGGCATCATGTTCGCCGACCTTGGGCAGGGGTTGGTTCTGACGCTTCTTGGGCTCGTGCTCTCTTTTCGTGCTAAGAGTGCTTTAAAGCTCTGGGGGAGGCTGATAATGTTCCTCGGCATCTCCTCCTCCATCGGCGGGTTCATGATACAGGAGGCTTTCGGATTCAAGCTAACTCCAGTAACGGGTGTGAAACCAGTCCTCGAGCTCCTGGAGCATCATGGAGGCTCAGCCACAATCAGCACTGAAGCCGTCATCAAGCTCTTCACTTTCGCACCACTTCTCGGATTCGTCCACGTCTCACTAGGACTGATTATCTCGGCATACATTCTCGCCAGACACGGCGAATGGGGGGAGGCAATCTTCTCCAAGGCGGCGTCCCTCCTCATGTATATCTTCGGCCTTCTATTCGCCCTCTCTTTCATAACGACACGGGGATTCGGCGGCCTGTTGACAAGCGGCGAGCCTGTCCCTCTGCTTGGTCTTCCTGCGGGCCTGGTTGGGACGATAGGCGTTTATGGGGTGGTTTTCTGCATGGCCCTGCTTATCGTAGGCAGGGTCGCAGGCTCCTTGGCGGGCCTATTGCCTCGAGGAAGCATTTTGGGACAAATCGGCACAGGCCTACTCGAAATACTTGAGAATATTATACACTTCATGTCCAATACCCTCAGCTACCTGAGAATCTCGATACTCATGATTATTCACGTCGCCTTGATGCTTCTGATAAATTCGGCCTGGGAGGCGCTTGGTCCTGCCTCTCTAGGAATACTCGTGATTGGGAACATCGGAGTCATGGGGCTTGAGGGTCTATTAGTCTTCATACAAGCGCTGAGGCTCCACCTCTACGAGTTCTTCACCAAATTCTTCACAGGTGGAGGCACACTCTTTAAGCCCCTCTCATTCGGCTCGGAGGGGCTTAGAATCGTTTTCAAGGATTAGAAACAACACCCCCCGAGTTTAGTAACTAGACACGTATTTCTCCAATCCTTGAAACGAGGCATACAAATATACTTCCGAGAAGGATTAGGTTCAGGAGCCTTGCTCGCAATTAAGGGTGGAGAACCGGTCCGCACCAAGCCCTTTCCCAGCTGGCCAGTCTGGGGGAGGGAAGAGGAGGAGATGCTTCTGTCGGCTCTCAGGTCGGGAACTTGGGGCTTAGGGGGTCAGCTCGTCGCGAAGTTCAGCGAGGCATTCGCCAGATACTCCGGCTGCAATTTTGGAGTGGCGTGTATGAACGGTACAACAGCTCTCAAGGTCGCCCTCAAAGCCCTTGGAGTAGGTGCTGGTGAGAGGGTCTTGACCACCCCCTACACCTTCCTCGCCACCTCATCAGTGATTTTAGAGCTTGGAGCTCTTCCCGTCTATGTAGATATAGTTGAGGGCGGTGTGAACATCGACCCGAGGCTAGTCCACGAAGCCGTTGATGGGGACATAGCTGCCATTTTGCTCGTTCATGTCGGAGGGCATCCAGTTGAGATGGATTTAATCGATGAGGTGTCGAGGACTTATGGCGTGCCTGTTCTCGAGGATGCCGCCGAGGCGCACGGCACAGAGTGGAAAGGTAGAAGGGCCGGAAGCATGGGCGTGCTTGGTTGCTTCAGCTTCCAGTCAAGCAAGGTCATGACGAGCGGAGAAGGAGGAATAATCACCACCAACGACGCTGAGCTCGCTGAGGTTTGCGCCTCCCTCATAAACTGCGGGAGAAGCAAGGGGAGAGACTGGTATGAGAACGACATACTCGGCTACAACTACAGGATGACAGAGTTTCAGGCCGCCATCCTACTCTCTCAGCTTAGCAGGCTTGACGAGCAGATTGAGAGGCGTCAGAAAAATTTCGAGGAGCTTCTGAGGCTCTGCAGAGAGTTAGAAGGTTTTAAGGTGATTCAACCTCCGGCGGGGACGAGCCGAAATCCAAACTATCTCGTGATTGTTCAGGCGGATAGCGGTTACTTTAAGGGAATACCGAAAAAGAGGATCGTGGACGCTCTCCGGGCAGAGGGTATACCCGCCTCATACGGCTGGCCCGTCCCCCTCTATAGATATCCACCCATCAGGAGATACCTGGAACATCACGGGGTGAAGGTTGACCCCGAAGAGTTCCCCAACACGGAGAGAGCGGCCTCAGAGTTCTTTTTCATACATCATAGAGTTTTGCTAGGTGGCTATGGAGAGGTTTCGGATATTTATGAAGCTCTCAGAAAGATTGAGAGGAACGCTGATGATGTGATATGAACCTCCTCGTCTTTGAGGATGGGGCTTGGAGAGATTTTAGACAACTCACCTACCTTAGACCTGTTTACCGTCTGCTAACTCCGGGCGGACCCGTATTAGAGGCCATTAAGAGAAGCTTTAAGGCAACCAGCCTCTACACCTACGCGAGAGAGTATCTAAGAGGCGTTGAGCTTGAGCGAGACCCATCCGCAAAATTCAACACAACCCCTGAGAGTGATTCGGACGCATTAATCATCAACGGCCTTGTGAGAAAGCTTGAGCTCGTAAGCCGCCTCTTTGAAAGGACAGCCGGGAGGGAGTTCATTCTTCTAGCTAACGGCAGGTTCTTGGCGGCGCGGCTAAAGGGGAGTAGGGTCGCTGACGTGGAGAAACCTGAGGATGTCTTGGAGAGGCTGGGCTCCCTTGTGGGCATGATTGAGACCTTGGAGGCGCCAGGCGAGAGTGTGTTCCACTTCCTTTGGGAGCTGATAGACGATTGGCGTGTTGAAGTCCCAGTTCCGCGCGAGCCGCTACAGCTGGATTCGCGGGTCGCGGTTTTGGGGGATTTGAAAAGCGTCTCTATTCCCTCTAGCTGCGAGGTTGAGCCCTTCACGGTTATCGACACTCGGAGGGGGCCTGTTGTTCTGGGTGAGGGTGTGAAGGTTGAGGCCGGGAGCAAGCTGATTGGGCCTTGCGTTATAGGGGAGAACTCCATCGTTTATGGAGGAAGGGTAGGCCCCTACCTTTACACGGGGCCGGTCTGCAGAGTATCGGCCGAGATAGAGCATACTGTTATGCTGGGTTACAGCAACAAACACCACTACGGATTTATCGGCCACTCCATCATCGGGGAGTGGGTGAACATAGCGGCAGGCACAACAACATCCAACCTAAAGACAACATACGGTGAGGTGAAGGTAGTTTTAGACGGCAAGACCATTCACACGGGCAGGCAGTTCCTCGGCTCGATTATGGGAGACCATGTCCGGACGATGGTGGACACGACCATCATGACAGGTAAGCTCCTGGGACCTTTTTCGGTTTTGAGCGGAATGGTAGCTAAAAATATTCTGCCTTTCATAGGGATTAACTTCGCCAAGGAGATGTATGAGCTGGACCTCGAGTCAGAGTTGAGGGTTGTGGAGAGGATGATGGCTAGGAGGGGGCTGAAGCCGAGCGAGAACTATCTCGAATTAGTCAGACGGATTTTCGAGCTGACGCGGGAGGAGAGGGCTGGATTGAAAGGGCATAGGAGCGACCGTCCTTGAGCCGCAGTCTCCGCCTGCTGCTGGTCGGCTGCGGCCTCATGGGGCTCAGACACATTCAGGGACTTCACGAGGTGAGGAGGCACGGGTTATTCGACGTGCAGCTCGCCGGTGTGGTGGACAAGCTCCCTGAGAGGGCGGGTGAGGCCGCTGAGGCGGCGGAGAGGCTCCTCGGCGAGAGGCCGAAGGCTTTCAACGAACTTGACACCGCCCTAAGCTCCCTCCAAATAGACGCGGCGGACATCTGCACCGAGCCCGCTTCACACAACATCGTCGCCGAGCCCTTACTAGAGGCTGGAGTCAGTTGCATAGTGGAGAAGCCGTTGTCCATGACCGTTAGAGGTTGTCGCAGAATTCTCGACGCAGCCGGGAGAGGAGGCGCGACACTCGCTGTTGCGGAGAACTATAGGAGAGATCCCGCAAACCGGCTTGCCAAGTTTGTCATAGAGGGGGGCGGGCTGGGAAGGTGGCTCAACGCTCTCCAGATAGTGATAGGCGGTGGGGACGCTGTCTTGCTGACACCGTGGAGACACAGGGCCACAGGAGGCATACTAATAGACCTCCTATGCCATTACACCGACATCTTTAACTATTATTTCGGCTCTCCGAGAAGAGTCTCAGCGTTCTCGACTCTGCTAAGGAAGTTGCGAATCGCTAGGACCTTAAACGGCGAGTCTGTGAGAAGGTCTGAGATTGAGGCGGAGGCCGAAGACTATCTTAACGCCACCCTACACCATGAGGAGGGCGGTGTATGCAACCTCCTCGCGAACCTAGCGGCATCAGGTGAGGGGCTCTGGCGGAGAATTGTCTTCTTGGAGAACGGCTCCCTCGAGATACCCATGGAGAGGACAGGCCAGTCGGTCAAAATCTCCAAGCCCCTCGACTCAGACTACCTATCTCTGAAGCCCCACACTCTCTTCCTCGGTCAGAGACCCGGAGAGCCGTACCGAGTCTCGCCGCAAGCCGCGGCTGAGATATATGACAGAGACACGAGAACCGTGTTCCCCGACCTCCTAAACGGGTACAGGATGGATTTCTGGGAGGCAGACAGAAAGCTCATAGCACTTGAGCTAGCCGACTTCTTCAGATGCCTTGAAAACGGTGTCTCGCCAGAAACAGGTGGATGGGAGGGGACTGTTGCTGTAGCTATCGTCGCCGCTGCCCTTGAATCTTCATTTTCGGGGAGAATCGTGGAGCTTGAGGATGTTCTGGAGCTCAGGGTCGAGGCCTATCAAGCGAGGATAAATCAAGCGTTGGGGCTAATCTGAGATAAATAGAGGCCCAGACCACCTAGCCCGTGGCCATGGAAGTCAAGATGGGCGTCGTCTCGTTTCAAGGGGATGTCGAGGAGCATTTAGCAGCCTCCAATGAAGCTCTCAAGAAAACCGGAGTGAGGGGCACAGTCTCGACGGTAAAGCTGCCAGAGGAGATTGAGAACATCGACGCGGTAATTATTCCCGGAGGTGAGAGCACAGTGATGGGAAGACTATCAACCTACCGCAGGTCGCTCGACCTGCTGAAAAGCAGGATAAGTGAGGGGCTTCCAGTTTTAGGTACCTGCGCAGGGCTCATTCTACTCGCGAAAAGGGTGTTCGACCGCGTCGTGGGGGAGACAGGGCAGCCTACTCTAGGCGTCCTCGACATACTTGTAGAGAGAAACACGTATGGAAGGCAGAGAGATTCTTTCGAGGCCCAGATAGAGATTCCCGCATTCGGGTTGAGGGAATTTCGCGCCGTCTTCATAAGGGCTCCTGGCATACTCGAAACAGGGCCGGCCGTTGAGGTTCTGGCCTCATTCGCAGGAAGAGCCGTGGCCGTTAAAGAGGCAAACGTTCTAGGCACCACTTTCCACCCCGAGCTCTCAGGAAGCACAGCTTTCCATGAAGAGCTCTTAAAGCTAGCCAAACAGTATAGAGCCCGCTGAGAGAAAATAATAGTAAAATAAGGGAAACGCTAAACTGAGCTCCAAGGAGTTGAGAATAAAGATGCTAGAGAAGCTTGAAGAGAAGCGGAACGACTTGATTGGAAGAAGCGAGCTCAAAATCGCCGCCACGCTTGACGGAGGAACCCCAAGCAGGGCTGAGGTTTTGAAGACAGTTTCGGAGTGGCTGAAAGTTCGAGAAGAAAGGATAGCGTTGGTGAAGATCGAGCCAATCTTCGGCTCGTCGAAATCCCTCATAAGCCTAAGGGTCTATGACAGCCCTGAGACTTTAAAGTTCTTCGAGCCGCGATACAGGCTCGCGAGACTTGGACTGGCCCCTAAAGGGAAAGGCAAAGCAAAATCATAAAGCCGGTGAGAATTTTCTAAACCTTCAAAAGGGCTTCAACCGGATATGTATTTAAGTAGTCGCGACACTCCACATATAGGGTGTCCTTAATTGACGATGCCCGAGGACGAGGAGCTCGAAGAGATAAGGAGGAGGAAGATGGCTGAGCTTCAGGCGAAGGCCGCGGAGGAAGAGGCTCGGAGAAGAGCTGAGGCGGAGAGGGCCGCAGTCTTACGCGTTGTTTTGACGCCTGAGGCCCGGCAGAGACTGGCGAACATCAAGATGGCGAGACCGGCGATAGCTGAGGCGGTCGAGAACTACATAGTGAACCTTGCACGCTCCGGAAACCTTAAGTCACAAATAACCGATGACCTACTGAGGCAGATTCTTGAGAAGGTCATGCCGCCTAAAAAGGAGACAAAAATAGTCAGGCTGAGTAAAGATGAGCTGTAAAACTCTCAAAGCACGCTAAGCTCTAACACTCATATAGTGCCGCCAGAAGTAAATCGTAATGGGTCCGGGATGGCTAAGACTCTCCCAATAAAGAAGCGTCTCGCCTCTGCCTTAAAGCGAGCTGAAAGCGTGCCCGCTTGGATTATCTTGAGAACCCGGAGAGAGGTCCGATTTAGCAGGCGTAGAAGAAACTGGCGAAACTCGGGCCCCATCAAGCCGTAGGTGATGAGTCTTGTCGCAGCTCCCCAAAAAAGTTACTCTGAATCTAAGAGACGCGTACAGAGCCCCCAAGCTCCGCCGAGCAAGAAGAGCCCTCAACATTATCAAAGAGAAGGCAAAGAGGATAGCAAAGGTGGAGAGAGTGAAAATTTCCGATGAGATTTCAAGGCTCTTCCACAGCAGAAGCGTTGAGCGCCCCCCCAAAAAAGTTACACTCTTAATTGAAAGGAACGAGGAAGATGAGGTTGTCGTTAGGCTCGGGGGTGAGACGACTGCCGAGCAGAGCTCAAACCAGTAATGTTCTTCTCGTCGATGTTTTTGGGACACCTCACATAGGCCTGTTCGCAGCCAATAGTGAAAGTTTACTAATAGTCCCTCCCGGCCTCCCTACTAAAAAGGTGGAGGCCATGGCTAACGTACTGAGCTCCACGACGGTTCAGACCTACATCTCTGGGTCCATACTGATAGGCCCCTACGTGTGCCTTAACAGCAACGGCCTCATAATCCCCAAAATTGCGCTCGAAGAGGAATTATCCCAGATAAAGTCAGCGGCGCCCGACCTGAATATACACGTCTACAGGGGAAGGGAGACAGCGATGGGCAACCTGATTACAGCAAACGACCACTGCGTGATACTCTCCACCGAGATACAGGCTGGTGAGAGGAGGGCGATTTCAGAAGCCCTTGGAGTCGAGGATATAACCATGAACATAGCGGGGAGGAAACACGTGGGCTCCATCTGCCTCCTGACGAACCGTGGAGGCCTGATACATGTGGAGGCGTCGGAGGAGGAGGTCAAGACCATTGAGGAATGCTCTAAAGTGAAAGTCCTAAGAGCCACGGTGAATAATGGCAACGTCTTTGTCAAGAGCGGAGTCCTAGCGAATTCGAAGGGAGCCCTCATAGGCAGGCGGACGGTGGGTCCGGAGCTCATGACTATTTCAACCGCTCTGGGGCTCTAAAGCCGGCTCTCTACGTGTATTTATATTGAAGGGGGAATAAATTTGAAGAGAAGATGAGTGCCAAGATAACGCGTGAGGACATTGAGAGGGCTATCTCTGAGCTTAGCGTTCTCGACCGTATAGTTCGCGAACTTCAGGCCCGGGTCATAGCTTTGGAGAGTTCCCTAGACGAGCTGAACAGGTCCCTAGAGCTCTTAGATGAGATTGCTAAGACGCAGGGTGAGATTAGAGGCCTCCTGCCTATTGGCTCTGGTGTTCTCGTTGAAGGGGTGCTGAATAGGCCCGACATCTTTAGGGTGAATATAGGTGGGAACGTCTTTGTCGAGATGTCACTCGACAGATGCAGGGGTTGGCTCATCGCTAAAAGTCAGAGGCTGCAGCAGGCACGATCAGAGACCGGCCGGGCCCTACAAGCCTACTCAGAAAGGGCCGAAGCTATTAAGCGATTCCTTGCGTCTCTGGAGAGGGCTCCTGCCGAAGAGCGGGGAGGCGCGGGTGGGACCTGAATGCTGGAGGGCCTAAAGAGGGCCTTCCAGAGCCTGACTGAGAGAGTAACCAAGGCAACCCTCTCTGAAAAGGAGCTTAGAGAGGCCCTCGAGGACTTCAAGCTCCAGCTAGTAGGAAGCGACGTCTCCCTTGAGACGGCGGAACATATTGTCAACCTCATAAGACCCAAACTGGCAGAGTTTAAGGTCCCTAGATTTGGAGAGGCCGAGGATGCTATCAAGACTGTTTATAGAGACGTGCTTAACAATATACTTTTAGAGTTTCCCCCAGAGACGCTCCTCAGCAATATCGAGGAGAAGAGCCGGGAGAGAGGAGAGCCTTACATCATACTTTTTGTCGGCCCAAATGGCGGCGGGAAGACCACCACGATAGCCAAGATCGCATACTGGCTGAAGAAGAACGGCCTGGCATCCGTCTTGGCGTGCGCCGACACGTTCAGAGCCGCTGCTATCGAGCAGGCGAAGAACCTCGCGGCACAAGTCGGAGTAAGGGCCGTAAGCCAGAAATACGGAGCCGACCCCGCGGCGGTCGCGATGGATACGATTATCTCCGCAAAGTCCAATCGCGAGTCCGTGGTGTTAATAGATACCGCTGGGAGGAGCGAGGCGAAAAAGAATCTTTTAGACGAGATGAGGAAGATGAAAAGAGTAGCACAGCCGGACTCCACTATTTTAGTTCTCGACTCTCTAACCGGTTCGGCGGCTAGGGAGCAGGCTAGGAGATTTCACGAAAACGTAGGCGTCGACTACGTTGTCTTGACGAAGCTGGACAGCGATTCGAGGGGTGGATTAGCGCTGACAGTATGCCACGAGATAAGAAGCCCTATAGTTTTCATCGGAGTTGGACAGGGGATGGACGACCTCAAGCCCTTTAAGAAGGAGTTCATAGTGGAGAGAATTCTAGCCTAGACTTCCCCTCAATTTAGCGGCCCTTAGGAGCTCAGCCTTTGCCTCTGCCTCGTTCTCCTCGAGGAGCGAAATCAAGAAGTTCTCCACCACGTTGACATATTTTCTGTCCAAGAGCGTCCTTGGACCGCATTTGATTCCAAGCATCTCCTCAGCAGTTTTTATGTCCTCGGTATACTGCGGAATGAAGCGTTCTAAGAAGGAGGGCCGGAATATCTTTCTTGCTTCGGGGTGACCTTCAGAGAGGAGTGAGAGATTTTCCCAGCTCATGAACTTGGCTGAGAAGCTTAAGTCATGGATTAAGTTTTTGTGAAGCTCCCGGACCGTTTTATATTCCTCCTCTGTGAGGTCCCTGAGCGCCCTCAGTCCTATGAATTCTGGCGGCATGCCTAAAGTGTAGAAGAACCCAGTATAGGGAATCGCCCTCGGAAGTGTCGCATTCCTGAATTTCCTCGAATAGCTGAAGAGCCCTATATGGAGCTTTCTCGCCCTCCTCGACGGTAGCAAACGGGATTTTGAGTTTACTTCGTCAGCGGCATGCTCCAAAGAGTCGCCATAAACTTTCATTAACTTCGCGACAGTTTTCAGCACAACCACCTCTTGCTCACCATCAATCAACACCGCATTTTCCCTAGGTAGTAGATTGTTAAGCATTTCTACAGACTTAGCTGAGAGCTCAATCGGAAAATCGTATCTGAATGCTGACTGTATTGTTACTGTCCATACTCCTGAGTATTCTTCAACGAACTTCTCCACGTTCTTGGGAGAGTTGTGGCCTCTGAATGGAAGGCACCCTGCTCCGATGATTGGCGTGACAGGCGTCCCAAGACGCTCAGTTATACTCCTACATTTCGAGAGGCCGAGCTTTGCCAGAAGTGTCGCCGTTATGAATCCATAGGTTAGGGCTGGGTCGGAACGGGCTATGAAGGCCCGGATGTATGGTGGAGAGAAGAGTTCGATATATTTTGTCATTATAGTATCCATGTTTACAATCGAGTCGATATCCTCGAATAGAGGAATTACTTCTAAGTCCCTCGGCCGCACGTCTCCTAGCAAGTCTCTAAGCGTGAAGCCTCTGAAATCTATTGAAGTGCTCAAGGGCTCCACGACAGAGTGTCTATAAACCTCCTTGACACGGACTATGTCGGTGTGACTTGAAGTAAAAGGAAGAATTACTTCGAAGACTGATACGCTGTCGTCCTGATAGAATATGCGTGCGACATCGTTGTGGCGTGGAATTGCTTGGAGTGACTCTAAGAAGACCTTCCTCTCTGCGACCTCTATAAGAGGGTTGGGGATTCTGAAGGTGAGGAATATGTCCCGGCCGAGGTGCTTCTCCTTGAAGTACTCGGGATATGTGCTTAAGAGCTTCCTAACTACATGCGGGTCGATATCCTTTCCTTCAGCGTCCCACATGACCTCATGGCAGCCATACTCTGAATATGCTACGAATGCTTCACGGACCTCATCCTCCCCCGCAATCAGCTCCCCATCACACCAAGGTGGGAGCGTGGCGTTATCTGGATGCTGGGACGCCATAGTCCTCGGAATTATCCGCTCCAATCCAAAACACCTTTAACGAGGTCCTCGCTATTTATCTTAATTAGACGATATCAACTGTGATATTGGGAGGCCGGGGTACCCAAGTCCGGACCAACGCTGAGCCGGTCTAGAGGGGCAGGCCTTGAGAGCCTGTGGCCCTTTCACGGGCCGCGAGGGTTCAAATCCCTCCCCCGGCGTCTCAAAACTTTTGCTTAAGGCTTCTCCGCCGCTGCCTTGTATCCAGCTATGACCGCCTGGCCGAGAGCGACACCCCCATCTCCAGCCGGGACCTCTATGGGGAGGAGAATCTCGAGTCCCTTATCTTTGAGAGCCTCTTTCACCCCTTCAAGGATAAATTCATTTACAGCAGCCCCACCCGATAAAATTACGTATCTCCGCCCATGTGAATGGATTCCCGCTATTAGTCCTAGACCGTAACCAAGAGCTTGCTGGACCATGTAGCCGACTTTCCCCCGCGGTGCGCCGCTCCTCAGTAGGTCGAGAGCCTGGAGAATAATGTCTGATGTGTCTACCGTGTGGATGCCTTGGTCCTCTATCCTCACTTTGAGCCTCTCAGTCGAGGGAGTTGAGTTGTCTTCGAGGACTATCGCGGGCTCGCCCTCGTAAGTTCGCTGAGTGCAGAGACTCAGCATGGTTGAGGCGGCGTCAAGGACTCTTCCCGTGCTTGAAGTTCGTGGAGGGTTTCCCTGAAGCTGTCTCAGAGCTATTTCGAACTCCTCCCACCCCCTACGGAGTCCAGACTCGACGATGTTAAGCTCGCGGAAGACCTCTACAAGCTCTTCCCTCGAGAGCCTCTCAGCCAAAATCGCTAGCAACATCCGGGCGGGATATTTCACGGCGAGGTCTCCTCCAGGCATCTTCTGTGGCTTGAGGCAGCCGACCCGCTTAAAGCCAGTCAAGCTCGACAGCATTACTTCCCCACCCCAAGCAGAGCCGTCAGCCCCGTATCCGACACCATCTACGGCTATTCCGACCACCTCCTCATCTCTGAGTCCGTGCTCCGCCATGACTGCAGCCAGGTGAGCCCAGTGATGCTGAATTTTGAGGAGCTCTGCCCCGGTTTTCCTCGACCACTCTTCTGCCAGGATTGTTGAGGGGTATAGCGGATGGAGGTCAGCCGCCATGACCGCGGAGTCTAAGCGGATTCTGTATGTCTTGACAAGCAGGCTGAGATACTTCTCCAAGTCGAGGAAGGACTGATACTCATCAACGTCTCCTATAAACTGGGTTAGGACGACTTTATCGTCAAAGGCCACCGCTCCGGAGCTCTGGAGCATGGCCCCAAACGCCACGACCTCCCTCGAGACGCGAAACGGAATCTGAACCCACCTGGGAGCATAGCCCCTCCCCCTCCTAAGCAAAGTGACCCTACCACCCGTGAACCTTGCAACGCTATCATCAACCCTGTTTACAATCACTCTGTTGTGGATAAGGAAATAGTCTGCTATGCCTGCCAGCCGGCTTAGAGCCTCCTCGTCACTTATGCACATGGGCTCGTTATGAGGATTGCCGCTAGTCATGATGGCGCATTTCCCTTTGGTCCATGAAAGTAGCAGGTAGTGAAGACCCGTGTAGGGGAGAAAGACGCCGAGCCTCCGAAGGTTTGGTGCTACGAGGGGGGAGATTGGGGCGTCATCATGCTTTGGCAAAAGCACTATCGGCTTCTCAGGCGAGTCGAGCAGCGCCGCCGTCTCTTCGGTGATTGAGACGAGACGCGATGTGACCTCTAAGTCAAGGCACATTACTGCGAACGGCTTCGTTGGCCTCCTCTTCCTTCTTCGGAGTGAAGCCACAACATCATCGCTAAATGCGGATGCAGCTATGTGGAATCCGCCTACACCCTTCAGAGCTAAAATAAATCCCGAGTCAATAAGCCTGGCGGCCTCCCTCAATGCTTCTACGCCGTCCGAGACCCTCTCGCCACTCCTGTCCAAGAGGAAGACCCGCGGCCCGCATTCTGGGCAGCTTATCCCCTGTGCGTGAAACCTCCTATCATTTTCCGGGTCAGAGAATTCCCTCAAGCACTCCTTGCACATGGGAAAGTCTCTCATGGACGTGTTCTCCCGGTCGTAGGGGATACTGTATATCATTGAGTATCTGGGCCCGCAGAAAGCGCATGAGTTGAAAGGATACAGTCGCCAGCGAGTTTCAGAGAGTATCTCGTTCAGACAGTCTCGGCATATCGCGAAATCCGGCGGTATGATTGACCTGAAATACGCAGCCGCGTCACTCTCCAGAATCTTGAACTCCGTAAAGCCTCGCGGGGTGGCTGGAGTAATGGAGTAGTCAATTATCACAGCCCTCGGCGGCTTCAGCTCCCAAAGAAGCCGTATAAACTCCTCAACGTTCTCCGACTCACCTTCAACAAATATCTCTACACCACTACCGCCCATGTTCTTAACGTAACCCGAGACGCCGGTCTTTCGGGCAACCCTAAAGACAAAGGGCCTAAAAGCAACTCCCTGTACGATCCCCGAAAGCCTCAGAAGAAGAGCCCTCAACCAATCCACCCAGCCCGACTCTCCCGCGCTCTATTCAGCGTTTTACGCCCTTGCAATATTTTAGGGTGATAACCTTATTAGATGTTGAGGAGAAAGATATGTTGTGGAGTATTCAGGAGACCTGAGGACCCTGACCAAGACTGTCTTCAGAGACGGCGTCCTAGCCTCCGAAATCGTCAAACTAATAAGGGGTTACTGGGACCTTCTCCGTTCTAACGGCATTGAAGAAGTCAAAATAATGAATTTCTGCGGCACACACGAATATACCTCGACTCACTATGGAATAAGGAGTATACTTCCTCGCGGCGTAACTCTAATCGCCGGCCCAGGATGCCCCGTCTGCATTACGCCCTCATTCTACGTAGAGTCGGCGGTTAAGCTCGCCCTTGAGGGGCTCACAGTCTATACTTACGGTGACTCGTATCGGCTCCCTGCCGTCAAGGAGATTGAGGGATGCAAGAGCTTATCAGATGCGAGAATGATGGGAGCCGACGTTAGGGTCGTCTACAGTTTCCTAGACGCAGCTAAAGACGCTGCAAAGCACACAAACCCCTCCACCTTCCTCGCTGTGGGCTTCGAGACAACATGCCCAGCCTACGCCTCAGCCCTAGCCAGCGGCCTAGTTCCAAACAACTTAACGCTCATTATGGCGGGTAGGTTGACACCTCCAGCAGCAAGGTTCGCGGTGGAGAGAGTCGGGACTGTCTCGGGAGTAATAGCCCCGGGGCACGTATCCACTATAACTGGAGCCGGCGTCTGGAGATTCCTCCCAGAGGAATATCGTATACCGACGGTGGTCGCGGGCTTTGAGCCCATAGATGTCTTGATAGCAGTCGCTCTAATTTTGAGGCAGATGGTGGAGGGCGATACAAGGCTGATGATAGAATATTCCCGGACCGTGACGATGGAGGGGAACACCCGCGCCAAGAGAGTTTTAAGCCAAGTCTTTGACATAGTTGACGCAGCTTGGCGCGGCATAGGCTTTATAGAAAACAGCGGCTACGCCCTCAAGGAGAATTTCAGAGAACACGACGCCTTTGAGCAAAATGGTATGAAAGAGCCAAGTTGGGAGGAGTGGAGCCACGATTTGCTACCCGGCTGCATATGCGGCCAAGTGATTCTGGGAGCAGCAAAGCCAACCGACTGCAGACTCTTCATGAAGGGATGCACACCTGGAACACCCTATGGCCCGTGCATGGTCTCCGCTGAGGGAGCCTGCTCCATTTGGGCTAGGATGGGCGGGCGCGAGGCCGTTGCGGAGGTGCCCTGAAATGTGCCTAGGAGTCTATGGTAGAGTATTGAAAACTGATGGAGAGCTCGCCGTTGTCGATTTCGGAGGAGGATTGATTAAAGACGTCCTAGTGAGTGTCGAGGACGTGAGGGAGGGAGACTACGTCGTTGTCCACGCCGGAGTCATAGTCTCGAAATTAAGCGAGAAGGACTTTATGGAGGTATTTAATCACATCGAAGAAGCCGTCCTAAAGCTTGCTCAGAGCAACATCGATGCATCATCATACCTAGAGAGAATAAGGTCGAGGCTTGCGGAGAGTCTATCGCCAAAAATAGGGACGCAGGATAGGTAGGAGTGACGGCCCTTTGGGTAAGGTATCACTCGCCCACGGCTCTGGAGGAGTTGAGACCTCCCTCCTCTTCCGTCAACTAATACTTAACCATCTGCCGGACTGGATGAAGACGCTAAACAATGGTTTGGGCCTTGACTTCCCCGACGACTCAGCAGCCATACCGGTACCGGGGGGGTACGTTGTCACGACTATAGACTCCTATACCGTGAGCCCCATCTTCTTCCCTGGAGGAGACCTCGGAAAACTCGCTGCCGCTGGGACTTTAAACGACATCCTGATGCTCGGTGGAAAACCTGTAGCTGTTCTCGACGCCATAGTTGTAGAGGAAGGAACCGACATGGCCGACCTCTATAGAGTGGTCAACTCCATGATAAGCGTCCTTAGGGAGGAGGGGGTCCGATTGATGGGAGGCGATATAAAAGTCATGCCGAGCAGGCAGCTTGACGGAATATTAATCACAACCTCCGGGATAGGCTTCGCGTCAAAGCTCATCGTGGACAAAAACATTAAGCCGGGCGACAAGATAATAATAACGGGG
Source organism: Candidatus Calditenuaceae archaeon (assembly GCA_025059595.1). Lineage (GTDB taxonomy): Archaea > Thermoproteota > Nitrososphaeria_A > Caldarchaeales > Calditenuaceae > HRBIN02. The sequence goes on from JANXDI010000029.1 coordinate 249,520, forward strand.
AACATAGGCGACCACGGCGCGGCGATTCTTGCCGCCCAGCAGAAGATTCAGACGGACGAGTTCAGAAGCGATGTTGCACCCTTAACCAGACTAATGATTCCCCTGATAGAGAGTTTCTCCGACTCGATACACGCTGCGAGAGACCCGACGCGCGGAGGCGTCGCGATGGCCTTAAACGACTGGGCTAGGAGCTCGGATACCACTATCGTAATCTATGAGTCAGAGCTCCCTATCAGAGAGCCTGTAGTAAACCTCTGCGAGATGATGGGCATAGACCCTCTCAGCCTCGCATCTGAGGGGACAGCCCTCCTCGCAGTCCACCCTGACCAAGCTGACCAAGTCATCAGCCTCTTACATGAACTGGGATATAGAGAGGCTAAGGCAATAGGCGAGGCTCGGGAAAAGACATCGAGCCTCGGCCTCGTCGTTTTGAAGACCGTCATCGGTGGGGCCAGAATACTTGAACCCCCCAGCGGAGAAATAGTACCACGCATCTGTTGAAAAATGCGACAGGAGGGAGCAATCACTACCGCCTAAACCCAGGAGAAATACAAGGTAGCCTCCCAGCGGAGCTTCGAGGGCTTAATAAATCCCTCAGTCCAGCCCAACCGAGGCCTCAATGCAATCTACATACACCTTCAGTAACGGTGCTTCGAGTCGAAAAGAAACATTTATTCGGGGATTTAGACAAAAGTCTAAGCATGCTTAGGCTCCATAGTATGTTATGTTTAGGTGGTAAGAAATGAGGCGCGTCGCGATCGTCGGAGTCGGCCACAGCAAATTCGGAGACAGGCAAGACGTCAATCTTAGAGAGCTTGCATTCGAGGCTGTTAAGCCGGCCCTCGAAGACGCGGGAGTCTCGCCTAGGGAGATATCATACGTCGCGGTTGGGACGGTGGGCTCATGGTATGAGGAGCTCTTCCCAGCTGTGCCTGTCGCTGAGTATTGCGGCCTTTCAGGGGCGAGCCTAGTCAGAGTTGAGGCGGCCTGCGCGAGTGGTGGAGCGGCTGTCCACGCTGCGTACATGGCGGTGGCGAGCGGTCTCACAGACGTGGCTCTTGTCGTTGGCATCGAGAAGATGAGGGAGGTTGATACTCCCCTCATGGTAGAATTTCTCGGACGTGGGGGGTCATATCTCTGGGAGTTTGAGAACTTCGGCATGACGTTCCCTGGCTATTACGCCCTCTTCGCAACAGCCTACATGAATAGATACGGGGCGACAGAGGAAGACCTTGCCCTAGTCTCAGTCAAGGCCCACAAATACGCCGCCATAAACCCTCTCGCACACCTTCAGAAGGAAATCAGCATCGAGCAGGCCCTCAACTCCATTGTAGTCTCGTGGCCTCTTAAGCTTTATGACTGTTCACCCATTTCAGACGGGAGCGCCGCACTAGTCTTAGCATCCGAGGAGAAGGTGAAAGAGCTGAGGGCTGACACGCCTATCTGGATAGCTGGCATAGGCTCCTCCTCAAGCACCGCAAACCTTTCATACAGAGAAGACTTACTAGGAATCGAGTCCGCCATTAAGGCCTCTCAGAGAGCATATAAAATGGCTGGACTTGGACCGGACAGAATCGACGTCGCCAGCGTACATGACTGCTTCACCATCGCAGAGCTTCTCGCGTATGAGGACCTAGGCTTCTGCAGGCGCGGAGAGGGATACAAGATGATTAGAGAAGGCGAGACGGAGATTGGAGGTCGGATACCCGTGAATATTGATGGGGGATTGAAGGCTAAGGGCCACCCGATAGGTGCGACGGGAGTAGCGATGGTTGCGGAGCAGACCAAACAGCTCCGAGAGGAAGTCAAGCCAACGGCCCGGCAAGCACCACTCAAAAACTACACGGCCCTGACTCACAACGTTGGCGGGACAGGCCACTACTGCTACGTGACAATCCTCAAAAGGTGAAAAGTAAAATTGTCAAAACATCCCGTAATAAAGTCTAGAAAGGTTGAAATTTCATTCGATATCCCCATCAGCAAGACTCTCCCCTTCTGGGATGGGTTGAGGCAGGGGAAGATTCTCACCACCAAGTGTCGGAAGTGTGGAAAGCTCTACTTCCCCCCGGTCGCAGACTGCGGCGAATGCCTCTCCTCCGATGTTGACTGGGTTGAGTTGAGTGGTGAAGGCAAGCTGGTCGCATACACCCAAATCGCGGTTAAGCCCCTGAGCTTTCAAAACGAGCAGCCCTACATCGTCGCGATCGCCGAGCTGAAGGAGGGGGTCAAGGCACTAGCATGGCTAACTGGCGTCGAGCCGAAGGACGTCAAAATAGGAATGAGGCTAAAGATTGTTCCAAAGACATTTCCAGACGGCAGAGTAGCCTTCGTGTTCGAGAGATTACCTGACGGCGGGCCCGGCGGGATTTGAACCCGCGACCTCCGGGTTAAAAGCCCGTCGCTCTTCCTGCCTGAGCTACGGGCCCTCTCATCCGATTATCGGTTTCCGCCGATTTAACGTTATTTCGCCCTTTGCCGTGGGATGTACCTTACTTTATGGTGTTGGGTGGAAGGCTCTTTTATATCGTGGCTGATTCTTTACAGCAGAGGCAGTTGGTGCGGGTTCCTTTATCGCCGCCTCGGGGGATGGATGACATCTTGCCAGACGAGTTTCCGCTACACAGGAGACTGGTCGAGACGGTTAGGCTCCTCTTCAGGCTCTACGGCTACCGCGAGGTTGAGACCCCAACGGTTGAGTATTACGAGCTCTTCGCGGCCAAATCAGGCGAGGAGATTCTCAGCCACATGTATGTCTTCAAGGACGCTCATGGCCGTCAGCTCGCTCTACGGCCTGAGATGACAGCACCCATAGCGCGACTCGTAACGGGTAAGCTGAGTAAAAGCCCACACCCAATCAGGCTCGGCTACGTGGCAGATTGCTACAGGCTTGATGAGCCCCAGTGGGGAAGGAGAAGAAGATTCTATCACGGCGGATTCGAGATTTTCGGCTCAAAGGAGCCGGCCGCGGATGCGGAGTGCCTAGTCATCTTTAACGATTTTCTGGCCCGAGCCGGCGTAAAAGACTACTTCTTTAAGGTAGGCCACGTCGGTGTCCAGCGGGCGGTCATGACCTCCGCCGGCATAAAGGAGGAGGACCAAGACAGGGTCCTCGCCCTCCTCGACAAAGGTAGGGTTGAGGAGGCGGAGTCTCTGGTGCGTCAACACGCAGGCAACAGCGAGGCCGTACAGCTCTTCAGCGAGCTCGCGGCGCATCCTCCTGGACCTGGCTTTAAGACTTTAGAGGAAGTGAGAGAGAGGCTCGGCCAGCTTGAGCCCGCGGCCCGGGAGCTTGAAAACTTGAGGAGGATAATTGAGCTTGTGTCCCAGAATATCGAGCCTTCACGGCTAAAATATTACCCAGGGTTTGCTCGGGGCCTCTCCTACTACACGGGCTTCATCTTTGAGGCATACGGCTCCGGGGCCGACATCGCACTCGGCGGAGGGGGGAGATACGATGGCCTTGTCTCACTTTTTGGGGGCGAAGATATACCCGGAGTGGGGTTCGCCATAGGCCTAACGCGAGTCATGCAATACATTATGGACAAGGAGGGGGCTGAGCTTGGACCTGACACACCTCTCGCCTACATAGCCCCCCTCGCGGAGGAGGTAATCGGCCACGCGTTTAAAGCTGCCTCAGAGTTCAGGAGGGCAGGGATACCTACAGAGCTTGAGCCATCCGTTTATAGCGCGTCTGAGTCGATAAGGAGGGCTGAGAGACGTGGAGCGAGATTCGTAGTGATGATCGGGAGGCGTGAGGCCGAAAAAGGTACTGTTACTGTGAGGGACTTAGTAGAGAGGGTTCAGGAAGAGTGGCGCGCCGATGAGATTTACGGGCAGGCTAAGGCACTCTTGGAGAAAGTTGGGGTGGGGGTATGAATTTCATCCAAGCCATCGAGATAGTCACCGTCCTCACTATTCTCATGATAATCTCATATAGGCTACGCATACTGGACGCCCAGGGCACAATTCTCGCGGCGGCGATAGGAGGGACCGTATATCTCACGGTGGGGAGGATTGGTGTAGTCCTAATAACGGCCTTCGTAGTCGTAGCCGGACTCTTCACGAAGACGGGATATGACCGGAAGAGTATGATAGGGGCTGCAGAGCCTAGAAAGGGGCTTAGAGGCTGGCGAAACGTGATGGGGAACGGCATAGTCGCGGCGGCTGCCGCGATCATGTATGCGCTCTTCCCCGAATACTCGGAAGCTATTTTCGGCGGCTACGTTGGAGCCATAGCCGCGGTCTTTGCAGACACGATGGCAACGGAAGTAGGCCTTCTTCACAAAGGAGACCCGCGACTCATAATAGGCTTCAAAAAAGTCAGCCCGGGAACTCCCGGCGGAGTGACATTGCTCGGCTACGGTGGTGCTCTTGGTGCAGCCCTTATACTGACCGTAACCTGGCTCCTCCTAGGTGAGCCTAATCCCCTCAACCCGGTGCTCGCCGTGCTAGTAGTGTCCTCATCTGCTTTAGTAGGCACGTCAGTCGACAGTGTAATCGGCCAATACTTTCAGGGGGTGTACAGGTGCGAGACCTGCGGAAAACACACGGAGCTGGAAACTCACTGTGGAAGACCCGCAAAGCCGATAAGGGGTTTCCGGATAGTAAACAACCATGTGGTGAACATCCTATGCAGTTTGAGCGGGGCCCTCGTTGGCGCCGCACTCACTCTGCTTTTCCATAGTACTGCTTGATGAATTCCGGCTTAATCTTGGTTAAGCTATCCTCTGGGAGTGTGCTTAGAATATCCCAGGCAATTTTTAGCGACTCTTCTAAAGCTCTGTTTTCATCCAACCCCTGCTTTAGGAATCTGGTCTCGAAGAGGTCTCCGAACTCGATCAGCCTTATGTCTTGGGCGGAGAGGCTTGACCTACCCACTATCTCTGCAAGGGACCTCAGCTGGACTGCCCGTGAGTAGGAGGCGTAAAGCTGGTTTGAGACGTCGCCATGGTCCGGGCGCGTCCTCTTAGGCGCGATGACGCCCGGGCCCATGAGTCTCGAGAGGCTCATCAAAACGTTGATAGGCGGGTAGATACCTTTTCTGTGCAGGTCGCGGCTCAAAACTATCTGCCCTTCAGTTATGTAACCTGTCAGGTCTGGGATTGGGTGCGTGATGTCGTCGCTCGGCATGGTGAGGATGGGCATCTGAGTGATTGTCCCTTTCCTGCCCTTAATCCTTCCAGCCCTCTCGTAAATCGAGGCCAAGTCACTGTACATGTAACCGGGATACCCTTTCCTCCCGGGAACTTCCTCCCTCGCCGCGCTAATCTCTCTAAGCGCCTCACAGTAATTTGTCATGTCCGTTACTATGACGAGGACGTTGTAGTCCCGCTCGAACGCGAGGAACTCAGCCAAAGTGAGGGCGACACGCGGTGTAATTATCCTCTCGACGGCGGGGTCGTCCGCCAGGTTCAGGAAGAGGGCTGACCGACTCATCGCGCCGCTCTCCTCCAGGCTTCTTCTGAAGAAGCGGGCCTCGTCATTCTGGACTCCGAGTGCGGCGAAGATTACTGCGAACTCCTCCTCTTTGCCGGGGACTGTGGCCTGCCGGGCTATCTGGGCCGCCAGCATGTTATGAGTTAGGCCAGGGCCGCTGAAGACTGGGAGTTTCTGACCCCTAACTAGGCTGTTCATTACGTCGATTGCCGAGACGCCGGTCTGAATGAAGTCGCTCGGATATTCTCGCCTCTCAGGGTTGATGGGTTCGCCTCCGACATCTCTATACTCCTCTGCGGGAGGTTGTGGAAGTCCATCTATTGGTCTCCCCAAACCGTCAAAGACCCTGCCCAAAAGCTCCTCGGAGACGCCGAGTTTCATTGTCTCTCCGAGAAATCGCGCCTTAACACCTTCTATAGAGAGACCGCTCGTCCCCTCAAAGACCTGAACCACCGCCCTCCCCTCCCCAACCTCGAGGACGCGCCCTAGCCTAACCTCATTATCCGGCGTCTCAACCTCCACAAGCTCGTCATAAGCAACGCCAGCGACGCGGTCAACAATCACCAGAGGCCCGCGGATTTCCCGTATAGTCGTATATTCTATCCCAGAGCCGCCTCTACTCCTTTTCATCGAGTTTGAAGAATCGACGCCCATTTAAAAAACTATTTTCAGAAATGAAGTTTTTGCAAAATACATATTGAGGCGACGCAAACTGTGTTGAGGATGTCCGTGGCTTTCGGGCGGGGGTATCTTAGGACCCGCCTCGAGCTGATAAGGCTGAGGAGGGCGGTCAGGACGGCCGAGAGGGTCTACAGGATTCTCGAAGATAAGAGGGACGTCTTACTCAGTAAGCTGAATGAACTTGTGGAGGAATCACAGGAGCTAAGGAATAGGGCCCTCTCAAGCCTATCAGAATCCTACAGGCACCTCCTCTCAGCTTACATGGAGCTCGGCCCACAGAGAATAAAGGCAATCACAAGCACAGTACCTGAGACGGTCTTCATAAACATGAACACATTCACTATGATGGGAATTCCACTCGTAACGCTGGATGCTTCTAATGAAGAGGCAAAAATACCCTACGGCCTCAGCGACGCATCCGTAAATCTGGACGAAGCGACAAGAAAGATGAGAGATGTAATCGCAGACATCTGCAGGGCCTCCGCGACGGAGAACAACATCTTCAGAATAGCCAATGAGCTTAGAAGAACACAAAGGCTCATAAACGCTCTTGAATACATCATCATTCCCCGCTACATGGAGGCAATTAGAGCCATCTCGACCGCCCTCGAGGAGAATGACAGGGACTACTTTGTCAAGCTTAAACATATCAAGAAGATCTTGGAGAGGAGGGCTTTAGGTTAAACATTAATATGTGAAGCCCCGAATACGGGTTACGACTTGAGTGCCGAGGATAAAACCAAGGGGGTTTTAAGAGAGTATGAGGAGAGATTTCGAAGCCGCATTACTCAGCTAATTGATGAGATAGAGAGGGACTCTTGGAGTGTTTTAAACAAGGTTCTTTCAGGCTCAAAGAAGGAGAAAGAGTGATAGAAGACTGGTCGGGCCGTACTTTTTGAGGCTTGAGAGCCCCGCCTTCTCCCGAACTGCTAAAGTGGCTGAGAAAGCTATTCCTAGCTGACTTACGAAGAGGCCGACGAAGGGCCAGAGGCTGAATAGATAATATGCAAACTCGGCATAAGTCAATCCGTACTGCGGTGCTGTGAGAACATCTCCCAAAAGAACAAGCGTCTTAAAGGTTCCCCAGTAAAAAGCTGACTTGACGGCGCGCGGAATTCTTCTTGAGACGAGGCCGAGTAACATAATGTCTGCTAAAATTAGAATAATTAGAACATAAGCATGACTCGGCGCGACGGCCCAGAGCTCCGCATCTGTAAGTAGCAGAACTAAGCTGAAGAAAATCGATGAAAGTAGAAAAGCCTTGAGTGCCGCAGTCTTCAAGCCTTTCTACGACTCCAAGACGATTATTGTCCCTTCTTGGCCCCTCTCCCTGTGGCTCAGGCCGTATGGTGGAGCCACACTACAGTAATATGTGAAAGTGCCTGGATAGTTCGCTGAGAATTCTATCACTTGTGTCTGGCCTCGGGAAAGCCTGTCAGACCTTACGTTATAAGGCGAAGGGCTATTCTGGTCAAGGACGAAGTCATGCACAATAGGCCCCGAGCCGTTACCAACCAAGTTTATTCTAACTCGGTCTCCCACATTCACAGTCAGAGTGGGCCCGCCTCGTGAAGCGTTGTAACCGTAGTCCCAGAGGTAGAGGGTGAATGTGACGACCCTCAGTCCGCCCTCTGTGAAGGTTCGCTCTGTCTCCGTGGCGGAGACTGTGTTAGTTGTGGCGGTCTGTCGATTCTGAGGCGCGGAGATTACAAGGAATAGTACGGATAGTATGGCCAATATCGCCACGGTACTTAGGATGGTGGTTGTTCTAGTGGGCATGGCTTTCTTCCGGTAGATGCTTATTTAAGGGTTGCTTGATGAGCCAGATGTGGCACTGTGATTTGAAGAGTCTTTCGTTGGGGGTTGTGAAGAAGAATTTGATTTTTAAGCATCAATATGTTCTCTCGGCTGGCTTGAATTTCGTGATGACGACGGGCTTATATCCAAATTCATAGCCATCGACCACCCTATGTACGAGCGTGTGAATGAGCCAGTTATCATCGTCCCTCTGAGGGAAATCAACCCTGAAGTGCGCCCCGCGGCTCTCACTTCTGTGGAGGGCCGACGCGCCTATAACTTCGCAGACATCGAACATGCAGTCAATCTCCAGAACATTCATGAGGTTAGTGTTATAATATCTACTCTTATCCTCGACCCCCAGCTCAACCTGTCTCTTCAGGCCCCTGAGCCTTCTAAGGCCTTCTTCCATGCTACTCTTCTCCCTGAAGACGTGGAAGTGACCCTCCATGATCTTCTGGAGATCCTTTTTGACGTCGTAGGGGTTTACTCTTGGCGCTGGTCCGAGGAGGAAGTCGTAGATTTTTTTCTCTTCTGCCTCTACATCGCTTTTCTCGGGTTCGACTGGTTGGTGTGTCAGGGCGAAGTGGGCCGCCTGCTCCCCCGTTATTCTACCCCAAACGAGACACTCGCTTGTGGAGTTTGAGCCTAGCCTATTCGCCCCGTTCATGGAATTGCAGGAGACCTCTCCCGCAGTCCAAAGCCCTTTCAAAAGAGTCGCGCCATCTTTATCCGCATCGACCCCGCCCATGTAGTAATGGGCCACGGGCCTGACCGGAATCGCCTCATTAACCGGGTCGATTCCCGCATGAGTAAGGCATATCTCCCGAATGCTCGTAAGTCTCTTCTTCAATACCTCAGGCTCTATGATTGTTAGGTCGAGAAGTAAGTAGTCTTCGCCTTCCTCGGTCTTGAACCCTCTCCCTTCACTTATCTCGGTTACCATGGCTCGCGCAATAATGTCTCTGGGGGCTAGGTCCTTTGCCTTGGGAGCATATCTCTCCATGAATCGCTCTCCTTTACTGTTTCTAAGAATGCCGCCCTCGCCGCGGGAGGCCTCTGTTATCAGTATTCCACTGGGAACGAGGCCCGTTGGGTGGAATTGAACAAACTCCATATCCTTGAGGGGAATCCCCGCTCGTAGTGCCGCGGCATAGCCGTCCGGGGTCGAGCTGTGCCCGAAGGTGGCGAAGCTGTAGAGCCTGCCAGCACCTCCAGTCGCGAGTATTCCTGCCTTCGCCTTGAAGAGAGTGAGCTCGCCTGTCTTGAGATTCATCGCGACAACCCCGGCGAAGCGGTCTCCTCTCCTCAGAATTTTTGTCATATACCACTCATCATAGAACGTTATCTCGTCGTACCTTAGGCATGTATCATATAGTGTGCTCATTTCATAGAATCCTACCTTGTCCTCGGCATAGCATGCGCGAGGATAGCTTTGTCCTCCAAAAAACCTTTGAGCTATTTTTCCGTCCTTACGCCTCGCCCATGGCATACCCCAGTGCTCCAGCTGAATTATCTCTTGGGGCGCGAGGCTCACGTATCTCTCCACCACATCCTGGTCTGCAAGGAAGTCACTGCCTTTCACCGTATCCCACATGTGAGACTCCAGAGAGTCGCCCCCCTCGGTGTATAGCACGGCCGCAGTTCCGCCCTCGGCAGAGACGCTGTGAGACCTCATAGGCTGTGTCTTTGTTACTACGGCTACGGAAATTTTGCCCTTAGCAACTCTAGCAGCCTCTATCGCAGCGCGGAGGCCGGCCAGCCCCGAGCCAATCACCACCACGTCGCAGCTGATGCTTTCCAGCAGACACCACCTGCGCTAAGATGATCAGAAAAGATAATGAATTTTTATATGTTCACGCATAACCTCGGGATAAGGCGTTGTGAATCCACAGTGGGGGCAAACCTCAGGCCGAGCCTCGCCCTTCGTCAAGGTCTCAACTATTTTCGCGACACGCTCTTTGGAGGTTGCCTGCACGATGATAGAGTCTCGGTCAATCTCAATAACGTAGAGACCGGTTAGACCCACCTTGTCGAGGGTCCTGACAAGCTCGTTGACCATCAAACTCATGTTGATAGGATGGTCTGGTGAGCCGGATAGGTCTATGACGACGTCGCGCTCACGTGGTAGGGCAAAGCCACCTATCCCGGAGAGAAACTCCGATAGCTCGAAGGCTATTACCGTGGCGAGTGGTTCTAGGCCGATGAGCTTCACGTTAACCGTCTTCAAGGGCTTCACCTGAATAGGGCGCTGGTGGCTGAACTCTTGGCAATCCTTACCCTCTCCACACCACCCAAACCATCGATGTAATCCGCCACACTCTTCGGGACATATCTCTTCCAATCGCCCCCCTCCGCCATCAACATTCTGATTCGGGTGGCGTTGAGCATCTCCCTGTTGTAGAGCTCAGCACCTCTTGTCGCTATTCCCTGCTCTTCTAGCAGAAGCCTCACGAAGGGATTATTGGAGTAGGCCACGTCGAACCTTGGACACATCGCGACAAGCCGAGCGACCCAGAGCCTGTGCTCTCCGATATCCGGCACAGTTACGGTGATTATCCTGGCGAGGTCTTGGCCATCCTCCTTCAGGGCCAGCCTAATCATCTCAATCCTCTCACCCGCTGTGAAGGGGTTGTCGAACGTGTGGCTGAACTGGCTGCTCCCTATGGCGATTATTGCTTCGTCGAACCCTTGAAGTATCTCTTTGACAGCCGAGAGGTGTCCCATGTGAAATGGCTGGAACCTGCCGATTAGCACAGCCCTAACTACGCCTTTTGAGGTCAGGTCTAAGCCCACCCACCGGGCTAGCAAGACTCTCAGCCTCTAATCAAGGTTTTGTATGAATCATCAGGAGCAGTCTGAGTGAATATCTATGTAGTGTGCCTTCCTGTGGAGGAGCTGCTTTATATTTTGAGCGGGGGACTCGAGGGAGCCTGTAGTTGGAGAATAACCGCTTAAATAGCGAGGTAGGTAACTTGGTCTTGACGATGAGCGTCAGTCCGAAGCGTGTAAGGCCTCCTATAGCCGTGGAGGTTGTTGACCTCCTGAACCTTGGACGGCTGGTCTTGAACAGGGGAGAGCCGGACGGCCTATTCTGGTATTTCACGGTGGATGGGGAGAAGGTCTTGGGGAGCCTCTTCCTGGTACCCTACTGGCGTGGCAACCTGCCGCTGTTCTGCTACACGCGGCTCCCACAGGACGCCGAGCCGAAGGCCTTCTTGGCTTATCGAAGCATAGGGCAAGAGGAGTGCTATTTCACCAACGCGGGAGACGACCCAAGATTCGTCTATGGCGCCGTCATGGAGATTGAGGCTCCACCAGAGTTCCTGCTCAAGTCGCTGAAGAACAGGGCTGTTCAACGCGATATCAAGCCTGTTATGACGAGGGCGAAGGACATGACAGTCCTCGTGAGGACTCTACTGATTATATCGGAGGACTCAGCCTCACCACCAATCTGGAGCTTCAAACACAACGGCCACTCCATACTGGGAGTCATAGCGCCTGTCTTCGACTACTACGACGCAAACGCCCTCCCAGTCTTCCTCTACGTCGAGACTCAAGAGGAGCCAAGGGCCGGATTTCTCCGCTACTTCACAGAACAGGGCCGGGAAGTTACGGCCTTCGTGGACTCAATCGGTGAAATGAAATATTTCTACGCCAGAATAGTCCGCCTATCACATATGCCGCTATGGTCAGCTCCAAGCGCCGCCCATGTTCGGAAGTTGTATAAAACGTCGCGGCATAGGGGGGTTTAAAACCGGCTTTTCGTCTTCACAGCATCAGCTCAAGGCCTTTGCGTAATTCATTTCTTATAAACGTCATCCGATGATAGGTTTAAATACGAATTGAATCACTCAACGTCAACAAGACGTGGGTGATGTGGGATAGGCGCTAGTTTGACGGGTCCCGCCTCGGTCGTCGGTTCAAAAGCCATACTTGTTGAAAGATATCTTCCCCTGCCGAAGAAGAATGCGCGGGAGTTCTGGACTGAGCGGAGGATAGAGCATATAAGGTATCTGGCTTCCTGTGGAAGACCTCTGATGGTCTGGGACAGATGTAAATCCGACACTTCGAGGGTATTGGACAGGCTTCATTTTCAGAGGGAACTTGAAGAGGATGGGGAGGGCGAGTGCTCGTATCAGGCGTCAGACTCCATCTCTGTATCCTCAAGAATCTGCCATGGAAGACTGTGGCTGGAGCACCCCATCTACCTTGGGGACATGTCGTTCGGGGCATTGAGCGGTGTTCCGAACATAGCTATAGCGAGGGCCGCCGACCTGACCGGAACCCTCGCTGGGATCGGTGAAGGTGGGCTCCATCCCGAAGTGGGGAAATGCAGGAGAATCGCGGTCCAGTGGGCCTCTGCCAGATTCGGGCTGGACCTTGACGTATTGAGGAGAGGAGAGGCGGTAGTCATTAAAATAGGTCAGGGGGCCAAGCCTGGAATAGGAGGGCACCTCCCCAGCGTAAAAGTAGTTGAAATAATCTCACAGACGAGGAGAATCCCAGTCGGCGTGGATGCCATCTCACCAGCACCCCACCACGACATCTACTCCATTGAAGACTTGGAGCAGAGGATTTGGGCTCTCAAGGAAGCGACTGGAAAACCTGTCCTTGTAAAAGTCGCCGCGACAAACTACATACCATATATTGCCTCGGGCGTCGCGCGGATGGGGGCGGACGGCATTATAATTGATGGTCAGGGGGCGGGGACTGGGGCGGCTCCCGCTGTTGTTAGGGATAACATCGGGTTGCCTATTGAGCTTGCCGTAGCCTCTGCCGACGCGATGCTGAGAAGGGAGGGTCTTCGGGAGGGGTTCACTGTCGTGGCTGCGGGAAGAGTTAGTAGTGCTGAAGACTCGGCCAAGCTCATAGCACTTGGTGCAGACATAGTGTCGATAGGCACGGCGGCATTGATAGCCATGGGATGCATAATGATTCACAAATGCCACCTCGGGTTCTGTCCGGCCCTCATCACGAACAAGATTATTGATGAGCCCAAGAAGATACTATCACTTGAAACTGCGACCCGCTGGGTTGTTAACCTCGTGCATGGGTGGTCCTCAGAGCTTAAACTGATTCTTGAGAAGGTGGGTATGAAAAGAGTTGAGGAGCTGAGGGGGCGGAGAGACCTATTGGTGGGCCGTGGCCTTAGCGACTCCACACTGAAAGTTTTGGAAGTAAGGGGAGTGAACTGAGGCACTTGAGCGTTTGGAGGGGAGACATAGTAGCTAACCTCCGGACTCTCGCAGGCGTCGAAGGCAAAACCCCATCAGAACCACCCATAGTTAGCATGGGCAGCGTTAATCCCCCATTAATAGAGGCTCCGTGCTTCATACTTGATCATATTATCTCGGATGGTGCACAAGTCACGCGACCTAGCATAGACCCATACCGCGAACCAACCGAGACCGAGGTCTACCTCTTCGGCGCTGGCCTCAGACTCGCCATGCCCATCATAATAAGCGGTTTGAACGATATAGAGCCGAAACATGTCTCCCCGCTGATTCATTCCTGCTTCAGAATGGGCGTTGGGGTTCATTTAGAGGGGTCGACCGCGGAAGAGATACCAGTGGATGTCAGAAGGTTTGTTTTACTTGAAGCTGAACATAACACTTTACGAGAGATAGATGGAGGCCCGACAATCATACGCATTGATGATAGAGAAGCTCTAGTCAAGTTAATGAAGACTTCCGACGCAACTCACCTCTCAGGACAACTCGCTGCGAGGGTCCCCTCCACAGCCGAGCCCGCCTTCTATTCAAGCATCGTAGATGCAGGGTTCAGGGTCATTATAGTCGATGAGGATTTAGGGGGAGAGGAGCCCTTAGAGATCGCTCTATCTGAGGTGGACCAAGTGCTTAAAGGATTGAAGGTGGAGGGGACTCCAGCCCGATATGAAGTTGGCCTCTTGGCCGCTGCTAGCAGAATTCGGTCTAGCTCAGATGTGTTCAAGCTCGGAGGACTCGGAGCAGACGCATGTATCATCAGAGACGCTTGGAAAATAGCGGTTGATTATCGGTCTGAAATTGCTACATCTCTACTTTCAGAGAGGCTAGAGAACCTCTTGATAGGCATGCAGAGAGAGATTAAGCTTCTCATGGGAGCCGCAGGAGTAAGCGCATTCCAAAGTTCCATCGTCGGCAACAGGGAGCTATTTCGGTCGATCGACCTTCCTCTGAAGCTAACCGAGAGGCTCGGGGTGAAGCCTGCTGGAGAATAGCCGCCACATAACTCACGTTAAGTCAGGCTGCGGCATATTCGGGATACTTCGGAAAAAAAGGGCTATGCCAATCCCCTCCAGAATTGCCCTAAACGCAATAGAGTGCGTGAGGTATAGGGGTAGCAAGATGGGGGCCGGCTTTGCCTGTATCAATCTACGCGGCGAGCCCACGGCGAAGGTTAAGCTCTTCACTCAGTCAGAAAATGATTCGATGCTGATCTACCGGATGCTCGAGGAGAGGCTACCCGGTCGGGCCGCCGCAAAGCCAGTCCCTGAACATTCACAAGACTTTTACAGTATATCATCATATACTATACCTGTTGATGCTGAATATGAGGACCTTTGGCGCGCTGTTCAGGAGGTCAATGAAGCTATCTGGAGGGACGGGCTCAAAGGTCGAATCTACTCCTGGGGGAGGCATGTAGATGTGTTTAAAGGCGTAGGTTATCCTTTCGACGTTTATGAAATTTTCAGGCTCGGAAATAGAGATTTGGATGGAGACCTCTGGCTGGCCCACACGAGACAGCCAACCAACTCACCGGGTAGATTCCCATTCTGGTCTCACCCATTCGCAAGTGGCGAGTGGGCGATAGTCCACAACGGGGACATAAGCTCATTCGGCTCGAATATAGAACTCCTACGCTCGATTGGTTACAAGAGCTTCGTCGGAACAGATAGCGAGGTCATAGTATACCTCTTAGACTATCTCACAAGCTTCCAGCACATGAATGTTCAGGAGGTTGCGAAAATCCTGTGCAACAAATTTACTCTGGATGTTCCAGACCAAGAGTTTATCAAGCTGCTCTATAAGTGGCGAGGAGCAAGGCTTGACGGACCGTTCAGCGTCATAGCAGGCTTCTGCGACGGCCATGACGTATACCTCTTGGCTTTTGCGGACAGGTTCAAGTTTAGACCTATAATTGTGGGAGAGGATGAAAACTACGTTTATGCAGCGAGTGAGGAGGCTCAGATAAGGACGATCAGCGCGGATGCCAGGGTTTGGACGATTGAGCCTGGAGACTATTTCCTAGCATCACAGAAGCATGGGATAATCTACCCAGGAAGAACCATGTATGAGAAATATTGTATGCTCGCCAGCGCCACAAAGCCGCATTCACCCGACGAAGAAAGTATTGACGCTTCAAACATGAATTATCGAATGTTAAACCAAGCAATACATGAGAGAATCGAATTGGGCTACCGGAGAGTAGATGTCAAGAACGTAAGAGGTCAGAGATATATCGGTGTAGGAATAGACAAGCCTGCCACGCTGCGAATATTCGGGACACCTGGAAATTGTCTCGGAAACCTCAACAGCTGCCTCGATATTGAGGTGTTTGGGAACGTACAAGACGACGTGGCCGATGTGATGACAGGCGGCCGTATAATCGTTCACGGAGACGCCCGCGACGTCCTCGCACAGGCATTTCAAGGAGGGGCTATCTACGTGAGAGGGAACGCGGGGAACAGGTGTGGCATACAGATGAGGGAATATAGGGATAGACGCCCCTTCCTCATAATTGGAGGGAGGGTGGACGATTATCTCGCCGAATACATGGCTGGAGGAGTGATAGCTGTTCTGGGGTTGAACTACCTAGACATAGAGACGGAGATCGTGGGGAACTGCATAGCGAGCGGAATGGTCGGCGGCAAGATATACGTGAGGGGAGATGTCAGCTCAAGCAAAATCGGCTTAACCCCACCCCGCCTCGATGTTCTGCAATACTTGAGAGGGCTCGTCCTAGAGGGCAGACTCTCTGAAGGTAAATACAGGGAGATAACCTCCATCGGAGACCTTTCACTACACACGCTTAAAAAATTTTTACCGCAGGAAATCAGCAAACAAGTCTCCAAACTTTACTTGAGCAAATACTGGAAAGAGCTCGTTGTTGAGACCCGGCTTCTAAACGAGCACGACCTAGCCCTTTTACAACCACATCTCCAAGAATTTGGCAAGTTCTTCAACCTTGAAAGGGAAGTCCGACGCGTAATTGAGGAAGAGCATTTTACCATAATTTACCCTAAAACGGAGGCTGTTACAAAGGTCGAGGAGCCTGAAGAGGGTTAGCTCCCCTGTATAAGTTGTGGGGAGAAGAAATCCTCTTTCACGACCTCTAAAACAACGTGCGTCGATGTTCTCTCCACGTAAGGCATCCTGAGCACCTTCTTTACGAACTGGCTCAGCTCTTGCCTATCCCTGAACCGCGCCACGATAATGGAGTCGACCTCACCCGTCACATCGTACACTGCTACGACGTTCGGCTCCTGAGCCAGCTCCCTCTGAACCTCCAAAAGCCTCCCCTCCCGAATCACAAGTCCAATCACAGCGGTTATGTCGTACCCGAATTTCTCGTAATCAATCAAGGCCGTGAAGCCCTTAATCAACCCCTCCCTCTGAAGCCTCGAAACCCTGTAAGCCACGGTAGCCACAGAGACACCAAGCGACTTCGCCAGCTCTCTATAGGAGGCCCGGCCGTTCTGACTTAATATGTTCAAGAGCTTTAAATCAACCTCATCGATTTTTTTCGACATTTCGCCTAAGTTTTCAAACACGCCCATATAAACCGTTCCACTTAACACGAATTTTGAAAGTACTGGCCAGCGTCACAGAGCATTAAAAATACGCGGGGGCCACAAGTACCGCTGATTTAGATATCCCCTGACTTGCTACTGCTTCTCTTTTCTCTTATCCTTTTTGAGGATTGTCTAATCGGTGGGGCCTCCTCACGCCTTATATAGAGTGTTCTGACTGGGAAAGGTATCTCAATTTCCTCAGCCTTCAACCTCTTGATGAGCCTCTTATTCATCTCGTGAATCTGCTGCCCACGTTCCCTGACGCTAGAGGCCATCCATATCACTGTGAAGTTGAGTGAATACTCGGCGGGGGCGAGTCTCACGAGGGGAGTGAAGTTAGGCGTCGCTCCTGGAATCTCTTTCACGGCCTTTGCCGCTTCATCGAGAAGAATCTGCTCAACCCTGTCCGGGTCCTCGCCGTAGCCTACGCCTATCACAGTTGAGAGCATTATTTCCTGCCCAGGCATATCATAGTTAGTTACTATCGACTCGGCAAGTTTCTTGTTAGGTATAATTAGCAGATTGTTTGCGAGGGTCTGTATCTTAGTGGTTCTCCAGCTGATGTCTGTGATTGTTCCCTCCCCCACGCCCTCTATGCTGACGAAGTCTCCGACTCTAATTGACTTCTCGGCCAAGATGTAGAAGCCGGAGAAGAAATTTGCTAAGGTGTCTTGGAGAGCGAGAGCTACAGCGAGCGCTCCTATACCGAGGGAGGCCACGAGCGGAGTGATCTCGATTCCCAGCTCTGAGAGTACTATCACTATCGCCAAAGAGAGAATAGCTATCTTAGCAATCACCTGCCCGAGGCTCGTCACTTGAATAGCAGCCCCAATCCTAGAGCCGTAGTATCTTATCATCCCCGAGGCTAGGTTGGCTAGAGTCCAAGCGACTGAAAGTATGAGAAACGCCAAGAGCCCCCTGTCGACGACCACTCCAATTTGGGGAGGAACTTTTATCAAGCTAGCAGCCGCGTAGACTCCACCGATCAGGAACCAGAGAATTATCGAGGATCGAACAACACCTAAAATGACGTCGTCAAGCTTGCTCTCAGTCCGCTCAGCCCAGCCGCGTATAATTCTCGTCAAAATCCTCCGAGCGAGAAAGCCTAGCGACAGAATCACCGCAAACGCTATTCCCGCGTAGAGATATTCCTCCACAACCGACAAACCTAGACAAAACCCGCCAACACCCATGTAATAAACTCTGGGCCCACATTGAGCATGAGCAGAAAACACAACACCTCAATCCTCAAAAAAATAGCCCGGGCCGGATTCGAACCGGCGTCCCCGGGGATCTCCTCCGAGTCCCACAGATCCAGAGCCCGGGATCCTTGGCCCCTGCTATCTGGCCATGTGCCGGGGGTTTGGCCGCTAGACGACCGGGCTTTTTCGGCTTATAGGTTGTGGGCTCTGGTATTTTATTGTTATTTCGTTTTGTCTGCATCTTTTTAACCAGCTTTCACCCGGTAATCTGTGGAGAGGTTGATGAGCGAGTCTATTCTGCATCTGAGGTCCACTCCTGATATGAAGAGCCCTGTTATGATTGTTGGGTTTGCAGGCTGGCCCGACGCTGGTGGCGTATCGTCGCTCTCAGTCACCTATCTGCGGGATTCACTGAATGCTAATCAAATAGGATACATCGACATGTCTCAGTTCATTGACCATACGCAGCATAGGCCCCATGTGGTTATTGAGGATGGTATTTTGAAGATGATTGGGATGCCGAGCTTCGAGATTTACTGGGGGTTGACCGCCGAGAGAGACGTTATTCTTATTCGTGGATATGAGCCTATGAGCGGCTGGGACAGGCTGGTCAAAGCCATATTCAATCTCGTTGAGAAGTCTGGGGTAGAGAGTATGGTCTCGATTGGCGGACTCCTTGATAGGATTCCACACACAAGACCAGTAAGGATTTCTTTCCTCACAACAAGTAAAGAGTCATATTTTAAGGCCATTTCGCTTGGATTGAGACCATCAAATTATCAAGGCCCAGCGAGCATCCACAGCTACCTAATGCACGAATGCGGAAAGCTTGGGTTACAGGCAATATCTGTGTGGGGCCATGTTCCCAGCTACCTCAACATTCCAAATCCTCGCGTTGTGGCTGCGGTGCTTGAAAAGATTGGAGCTATCCTCGACATAAAGTTCAACCTCGATAGGCTGTATGTGGAGTCCACGGTCTTCGAGGGTAAGGTTGCAAGCCTCGTAGAGCAGGATAGTGAATTGAGTAGGCTGGTTGAGAGGCTTGAAAAGGAGTATGACGATGAGACGAGGCCGCCTGGCTATATAGTGTAGAGGCACCAACCGTCTGAGCCTGTATGTTGAGATTCTCAATTGTTGGCTGCGGTCAGATGGGCTCATGGTTCGCCAGGCATCTCTCCGCGAGAGGGGCTAGCCTAACTCTTCACGACAAGGAGAGACGTAAGGCCGAGAGTTTGGCTAAGAGATTTGACGCGCGAGTCATAGACTCGATTGAGGAGGCGGCGGATAGTGGACCCATACTTCTTGCGCTCCCTATCAAGGAGACCAGCCAAGCTTTAAGAGACTTGGTGGACTTTGCGGAACATAAACTCAGGATTGTTGAGATATGCTCTTTCAAGGGGCCTCTGAGAAAACAGATATCTTATGCGAGGAGGGGGGGCCACGTTGTAGCCTCTATTCATCCGCTCTTCGGCCCAGGGCAGAGAGATGATAAAGACACCGTCACGATTCACGTAGATAGGGGTAGCAGGTCTGAAGACTTCCTCGTGAGAATGCTCCTCCCCAAGACGCGGATACGCAGAATGACGTGGTTTGAGCATGATGAGGCCATGACTGTTGCCATCTCCCTCACACACTTCATTGGAATCTCAGCAGCACAGCAAGTCTCGAAAATTAGGCCTCTCAAGGTCAAGACCAAGAGCCTCTACACCTTACTTTCACTGATCTCCATCAGCATATCGGAGTCGGATAGTTTCTACGAGGATTACGCGATGAATAACTCAAGCGCGATGAAACTCTTCAGGGCATACGCCGCCAACGTACAAACGTTCTTGAAAGCTCTAGAGAGGAGTAGAGCGACAGAACTCGTTAAAGAGGCAAGGAAAGTGCTTAGAAGGCGATACGCCCTCGACGTGATTTACAATAGTCTCTACTCAGATTCGCGGAATTGTCGGTGAGAAAGGTTCATATTCGTGGCAAAGCTCCTCAGGAATATGCAGAAATATACTCTTCCACAGCTGCCATACGCCTACAATGCTCTCGAGCCGGTGATATCTGAGCAGATTATGTTGCTTCACCATACGAAGCATCACCAAGCCTATGTAAACGGCGCTAACGCGGCTTTGGAGAAGATTGAAAGGTCGGTGAGGGGAGAGCTTGAGATTGATGTCAGGGCTGTTTTAAGGGATTTGAGCTTCAACCTCGACGGACATAAACTCCACTCAATATTCTGGCCGAATATGGCCCCGCTTGGTAAAGGGGGTGGTAAGCCTGGGGGCGGAGTGGCTGACAGGTTGGAGAAGGAGTTTGGCGGCTTCGACCGCTTCAAGAAACTTTTCAGCGACGCAGCCAAGACGGTTGAGGGAGTGGGATGGGCCCTTCTGCTCTACGACCCTGAGAGTGACAGGCTTGTCTTGACGCAGATTGAGAAGCAGAATCTGATGCATCTCGCCCAGCTCCCAATTCTCCTCTCACTTGATGTCTGGGAGCATGCCTACTACCTCCAGTACAAGAACGACCGAGCGAGCTACGTGGATGCGTGGTGGCAGGTTGTTAACTGGGACGATGTTGAAAAGAGGTTCAGTAAAGCCAAGGTTTAAAACCAAAGAACTCTGAAATTTTGTGTGGTGTTTTCGCTTCATGAGGCTTATCGAGTATGAGGGCTTAAGCCTACTGAGTGAAGCTGGTATTCCAACTCCACGGTTCAGGGTCGTCAGCGACCCAGACGAGGCTGTAAAGGCTGCGGTGGAGGTTGGACTCCCGGTTGTTTTAAAGGCTCAGGTCCTGGTTGGGGGGAGGGGGAAGGCCGGCGGAGTCAAGTTCGCCGAGAGTTTGGATGAGGTCGAGAGAATTGCCGGCGCCCTCTTTGGCTCCGAGATAAGGGGGGAGAGGGTTGGTAGGGTGATGGTCGCTGAAGCGGTGAAGCACTCTGAGGAGCTTTATCTCTCAATTATAGTGGACCGCGCCTCGAACACCCACCTGATACTCGCTTCTAGGATGGGTGGTGTAGATGTTGAGGAGCTTTCGAAAAGGATGCCGGAGAAGCTCATCAAAGTCTCAGTTGACCCGTTGATTGGGCTCCGGGACTGGCAGGTGAGGAGGGTATCATCGCTTCTGGATTTGCCATCGGGATTGGCCCCAAAGATTCAAGATATTGTCAGGAGACTGTATGAGGTTTATCGGGCCTTCTACTGTGACCTCGCGGAAATCAACCCTCTCGCTCAAACTGAAGATGGGAGGCTCATCGCGCTTGATGCCAAGTTGATAATCGATGATAACGCAGCTAGGATGTTCGGGTTCAGATTCGGAGGCGGGCTTGATGCGGAGAGGGAGGCGGAGAAGCTTGGCTTAAACTATGTGGAGCTTGAAGGCGACATAGGGATAATCTGTAATGGCGCAGGCTTGACCATGGCGACCATGGACCTGATACACAGTTTGGGTAGGAGGCCTGCTTGCTTCCTTGACCTGGGTGGCGGCGCCTCCGCGGAAAAAGTTTACGAGGCTGTTAAATTCCTCTTCAACAGGCCGCACGTCAAGCTGGTCCTACTCAACGTATTGGCGGGGATTACGAGGAGCGATGAAGTTGCCGAAGGCATCGTCAGGGCGTACGACGAGTTTAGAGGCTCCAAGAAGATTGTTGTGAGGCTTACGGGAACGAGAGAGGAGGAGGGTAGGAGGATTCTAGAGTCGAGGAATATAGGATATTTTACCCGGATGCCGGAGGCGGCTGAGGAGGCGGTTAGACAGCTGGCTACATCAAGCTAAGGGCTCCCGTATCTCTTGTCTATTACTATTACTCTTTGACAGAAGCTCAGCCCTCTCACGAAGGCCGCTTCTGAATTCTAGCAGCCCCAACACTATCACGGGGCTCGCTGCGATGCTAAGTATCAAGTTAACGGAAAACAGACCGGCCAGCTCCGCCATCAGCCCCTTAACAAAGGGAGTAGAAGCCATTCCGAGCGCGACTAGCGTAACGCCTGCTACTGTGGGCGCGACCCCGAACCCCAACCCCAAGCCAACAGCTAAAAGTCCACGAACGACTCTGTCCATCTCGAAGACTCAAAGACCGGGCTTCAATAATAAAGGGTTTTGGAGACCTGCTGAATCGGGGATTTCAGAGTATTACTGAGCCAATACCCCCTACACTCCGAGGTGAAGCTCGTCCTCCGGGATGCCCGCCACGTGGAAAATCTCCCTCTCCGTAGCCCCGGGCTTCAGCGTCCTATATCTCTCATAAAAAGCACTCCTAACCTCCTCCACGCTCTTAAAGAGCTCGGACATGTCCCTGTAACCACCTCTCAGAACCCTATACTTCAACCTCCCCTCAGCCTCCTCAGCAATAACACACCTAACAACTCCGCCCACCTTCTCATACCCGCGAACACCGCTCCGACCCGCATTCTTCGCCCGCGCCTCCACAAGAACCGAAATTCTCTTCCTCCGCTCCCCCTCAGACCGAACAATTTCGAGGCTAAAACCGCAAGTCCCGAACCTCTGATAAATCCTCCTCTCCATCGGATAATGCCTCAACGTTGCTAAGCCAGTCGTCTCCGAACTCTTTATCAGCTTCACGATATCATCGACGATTTTCTTTGTTGTAACTCCCCGCCTACTCAACCCTCCATGAATATAAATCGGTGAATAATAATTCTTCTACCTCGCAACTCACAGCGGGCCCGGAGGGATTTGAACCCTCGACCTACCGGTTAAGAGCCGGCCGCTCTACCTGCCTGAGCTACGGGCCCGGTTAGACTCTCTTCTCTCGATTAATTTAAACATGAAATCGGCTCAGTTATTCGGGGAGCCTCTGCGGTCGCTGATTTATTTGCCGGTGTGTCTTAGTTCACCGTCATGCTTGGCCGTGTTTTGATTGTTCTGTTTGGATGGTCTGTCTGCTTCTTGGCTGCTATTTCATTGGGGTTTTGGAGGGAGTGGCCCGATTTCGTCCACGTCAGTTATGGCTTCCCATTTCCGTGGGCCGTACACGTGCTCGTCACATTCACAGGACCGACCGATTTCTGGTCTTTGAATGTCTCAGCGCTTCTCCTTGACATTATTTTCTGGATAGCAGTTTTGGCGACTGTGATGGTCGCAGCCCTCAGAGTCAAGGGCACCCAGCGGCAGGTCTATAGGTAAATGTCGACCTTCACTCCACCGATTAGATTTAATACTTGAGAAAGAGGTGCATTTTTAGGTGAGAGGAGCTCGGCAGATGGGTTGTAGGGGGAGCTTGGCCTTATATTCATGGTGTCCCGCATATCGGCAATCTGATAGGGTCTGAGCTCTCAGCCGATGTCTTCGCAAGATATCTTAGATTGAAAGGTGAGGACGTCGTCTTCGTCAGCGGCTCTGACGAGCATGGGACACCGATTGAGGTTGAGGCGGCGAAGCAGGGAATTGACCCTAAAGCCTTGACTGACAAGTTCCACACTAAGGTGGTTCAGCTCTTCCAAGGATTCAACCTCTCTTTCGACAACTACACCAGGACACACAACCCCATCCACATATCGTTCTGCCAGAACTTCTTCAAGCGAGTCTACGAGAATGGATACATCTTCGACAGCGAAATCGACCAGCTTTATTGCGAGAAATGCGGCAGATTTCTTCCGGACAGATTTGTGCACGGGACTTGCCCCTACTGCGGATACGGTTTCGCGAGGGGAGACCAGTGCGAGTCGTGTGGAAGAGTGTTAGACCCTCTCGAGCTTCTGGGCCCCACTTGCGCTATCTGCGGCTCAACGCCATTAATCAGGTCGACTAGACACTGGTTCCTCGACCTTCCCCAGCTTTCGGAGAGGCTTAGGGATTGGTTGGCTTCGAGCCAGTCGATGCCTGAGCGTGTGAAGGCTTTCAGCCTGGGCTGGATTGAGGAAGGGTTGAGGCCTAGAGCTGTTACGCGGGATAATAAGTGGGGGATTCCCGCGCCGTTTCCTGGGTCGGAGAAGAAGACCATTTACGTGTGGTTTGAGGCTGTCTTGGGCTACATTTCGGCGACTGTGGAGCTTGGAGTGTCCAGGGGCGAGCCCGACCTCTGGGAGAGATACTGGCTGGACAGCCAGACGAAGACGGCCTACTTCATCGGAAAGGACAACATTCCATTTCACACAATAATCCTCCCCGCGCTTCTCATGGCGCACGGCGACGGCTTCGTCTTACCTTGGACAGTCTCGGCCACCGAGTATCTAACCTTCGAGGGGCAGAAGTTCTCCAAGAGTAAGAGAATAGGAGTTTGGCTTGACGAGGCTCTTGAGATACTGCCGGGCGACTATTGGAGATATTACCTGGTCAAGATAAGGCCTGAGACAAGCGACACAAACTTCAAGTGGCAGGATTTCACCGCGACCGTGAACAGCGACCTAAACGACGACATCGGCAACTATATTCACCGCGTCTTAACATTCATCTACACATATTTCGGGGGCGAGGTTCCACCACCCAGCGAGCTGGACCAAGACGACAGGGAGATTCTCTCAAAGATAGTCGAGACCGGGCGGAGAACTGAGTTTCTGATGGAAGATGTTAGGGAGAGACAGGCTCTTATTGAAGTGCTCTCCCTCGTCAAGGAGGCTAACGGGTACCTAAATCTCAAGGAGCCCTGGAAGCTACATAAAACCGACCCAGTGAAGGCGGCGACCACGCTCTACGTCGCCTCTCAAGTAGTCGCTGCACTATCCATCCTCCTAGACATGTTCACTCCAGTGGCCGCCTCCTCAATCCGGAGGATGCTTAAGCTCGAAGAGAAAGCATCGGGAAGCTGGAAGAGGATAGGCGAGGAGCTAGTCACACCAAAGACTTTGATTGAGAGGCCCATTCCCCTGTTCAGAAAAGTCACAGAGAGGGAAATATTAGGTAGGCGGGAAAAAATAGCTACAGCCTATTGAGCGTCTACGGTGTGGCTTTCTCGGTTCTAAGCCTTTTTATGCCGAGTTCAGAGATAATTTTGTCGAGCTCGTCCTCCTCCCTGACCTCTCCACGCTGAGCTGTTATCGGCTCTCTCCTTGGGGGCAGCTCTTGGACGGTCTCACGCTTGAAAAATCGGTCGTCCACGCTTTGGACGGCGGCCTCCATTTCGCGGATGTAGCTCTCCGTCTCGAGACCAGCCAGTATTAGGGAGACCTGTATGGTTGCGTTGTAGTAGTTGTCCACCCGCGCACCCCATACTATGAGGCCATCATCTCCCATGAGCTCGTAAATTATCTCTGGAGGCCTGGATGCCTCTTTTAGCTTCATGTCCTCGCCCCCGGTTACATGAACTATGGCAGCTGAGACGCCTTCAAGACCTACACTACCCTCGAAGAGGGGGGATTGGAGCGCGTTAAATGTAGCCTCCTCGGCCCTATTTGGAGAGCTGCTCCGACCAATACCCAGTGTCGCAAGCCGACCCCTCGACACAACCGTCTTGAAATCTTCGAAGTCTATGTTAATCAGGCTTGGCTTCACTATCGACTCTGTAATGCTCAGTATCATGTTGTTGATTACCTCGTCTGCTAGGGCGAACGCTGTTTTCAGATTATACTGTGGATAGAGCTCGAGGAGCCTGTTGTTATCAACAACCACCACCGTATTCACGTATTGCTGCAGCTCAGACAGCCCCTTGAGGGCAATCCTCTTACGGACACCACCCTCAAACCTGAAGGGCATAGTCACGACACCCACGACTATGGCTCCAAGCTCCCTCGCCACCTTCGCGCAGACAGGCGCGGCACCAGTCCCGGTGCCTCCTCCGAGTCCAGCCGCGATGAAGACTAGGTCTGCATCCTCAAGCGCCCTCTTAATGTCCTCAATACTCTCCTCAGCTGCCATCCTTCCTATCTCTGGGTTCCCACCAGCGCCGTGGTCGCGAGTGGTGCGCGGGCCGAGTAAAATTTTCTGATGAGCGTTCACCGTGTCTAAGTGCTGCCTGTCGGTGTTTGCAGCGATTGCCGTAGCCCCGTATAGCCCTGAGGAGATTAGCCTGTGGACGGTGTTGCTTCCCGCTCCACCTAGGCCTATAAGCTTAATCTTGACTCCATAGTTCTCCTCGTGAGCTCCAATCTCTTGACTACTCACTTGACCTGGCCTCCTCCTTTATGAAGTCTCTCACAGCCATACGGATTGCCTCAGCCCTGTTTGGATAGAGCCTCCTCTTGACTAGCTCGTCGATGGCCTCAAGATATGCCTCAGGAAGGTGAACCGTCACAACCTTCAACCTATCCCACCTCGGAGAGGCTACTGAAAGTGAACTTCAAATAAAGATATGTAATACCGGGATTAATATCCTGTGAAGACTCTCCAAGGAAAAAACGGGATTTCTGTTGCAGAAAATGATAATGCTAAATAGCCCTAGGGCTCAAATTTTGTTGAATAATGCGAATATCGAGGGCTGACGAGAACGAGGAGTTGGAGGAGATTGTCAGATATATCAACGAGAAGTGTAGTGAGGGTGCGGCGGTTCTGGTGGAGGGTGTGAGTGACAGAGAGGCGCTTTCAGGTAGAGGAGTCAGAGGTAAAATCTTTACACTTCACGAATTCTTGAAAATAGTGGAATTTGATGCCTTAAACATGGAGTTGATTGCGCTTCTGGACCTTGACAGGGAGGGTGAACGGATTTTGAGGTGGCTCGAGGGAAGGACTTCGCATTCGCTAAAGCTTGACTACTCGACGAGGATGAAGCTCAGGAAGACGCAAAGATACAGACGGGGTCTCAGAACCGTGCATCAGATATTTATGGGCCCTTGAATAAGTCGGCTTTAGCGTTGGAAACTGGGAGATTTGAGCCGAGGCTCGAGAAGACGCGTTGGGAGCCGAGGATGGAGGAGGAGTTACTCGCGAAATGGGAGTCGGAAGGAATCTACGCCTTCAATAAAAACTCAAGACGACGCCTTTTCCTCATCGATACGCCCCCACCATATCCATCTGGAAGACCCTGGCATATAGGGGCTGCGGCCCACTACACGCAGATAGACATGATTGCGAGGACAGCGAGGATGATGGGGTTTGAGGTCTACTTCCCCATAGGAATCGATAGGAACGGCATTCCTGTCGAGAGATATGTTGAGCGGGAGAAAAAGATTAAGCTAACGGCCCTTCCGCGGGAAGATTTCCTACGCATCTGCTCGGAAACCCTAGACGAGCTGGAGTCTGAGATGCTCTGGATAATGAGGAGGGCAGGCCTCTCAGGAGACTTCAAAGGCCGCTACCGGACCGACTCGCAAGAATATAGGGCACTGACTCAAGCCACGTTCATCGAACTCTTCAAGAAAGGGCTAATCTACAGGTCCTCGAGGCCTAACAATTTCTGCCCAGACTGCGGAACAACAATTGCGGACGCCGAAGTGGACTATGCCGAGATGCCCACAGACCTTGTCTACATGCGCTTCGACCTCAAAGACGGAGGAGGGGTAGTGGTTGCCAGCACGCGTCCTGAGCTTCTCGGAGCATGCAAGGCGGTCATCTATAACCCCGTCGATGAGAGATACTTGGGCCTTGAGGAGAAGAGTGCTGTCGTCCCAATTTATGGCAGAGTGGTTCCAATAATCCCTCACGGCGCTGCGAAGCCGGAGTTTGGAACAGGCCTTGTGATGGTCTGCAGCTATGGTGATAAGACAGACATCCAGCTCTTCCGCGAGCTTGGTCTTGAGGAGGTCATCCTCATAGGGCCTGACGGTCGGTTGCTCGAGGCCGCCGGGCCGCTGAGGGGGCTTACGGTGGAGGAGGCGAGGCGTAAGGTTGTTGATTTGCTGTCAAGCGAGGGGAGGGTTGTCAAGGTGGAGAGAATAATGCATCAAGTGCCTGTTTGCGAGAGGTCCAATACTCCTATCGAGATTATACCTATGGACGACTACTATCTCGTCCAGCTGAGTCTGAAGGATGAGCTGCTGAGGGCCAGCCACAAGATGGCCTTCCACCCCGAGTTCCACAGGCAGCTACTCATCGATTGGATAAACTCTCTCCGTATCGACTGGCCCATCTCCAGAAGAAGATACTACGCAACCGAGATTCCTATATGGTATTGCAAGTCTTGCAGCGCGCCGAACCTCCCTCCCCCCGGCAGATACTACATGCCATGGAAGGAGAAACCTCCCTTCGAGAAGTGCGTAAACTGCGGCGGCACAGAGTTTGTTGGCGAGGTGAAGACCCTAGACACTTGGGTTGACTCCAGCATCTCCCCACTCTACGTCGCGGGATACATGAGAGACCAGAAGCTCTTCCGCCGCGCCTACCCCGTCGCCCTGAGGCCGCAGGGGAAAGACATAATCCGGACATGGCTATACTACACCCTCCTGAGATGCTATCAGCTCACCGGGAAGCCACCCTTCAAGAACGTTTGGGTTAGTGGGATGGGTCTTGATGAAAAAGGTGAGAAGATGAGTAAGAGTAGAGGGAACGTAATCGACCCGCGGCCGATACTTGACAAGTATGGTGCAGACATCTTCCGCTTCTGGTCGGCCCAAGAGGCGAGCTTGGGATACGACTTCAGAATCTCGGAGGCGAGGATTTCAGCAGCGGGGAGGTTCATAACGAAGCTCTGGAACGTCGCTAGATACGTCTCACAGTTCCCCCAGCCTCGTAGAGTGAGGCTGACACAAACGGATAGGTGGATACTCTCTGAGCTCTCGGCGCTGGTTGAAGAGTCGATGGAGGGATACAGGAGCTACAACTTCTTCATACCAGCTACGCACATAAGGAATTTTGTCTGGAATCTATTCGCTGACCACTATATCGAGATGACAAAGATGAGGGCTCTCGGCAGAGTGTCGGGTGGTGGCGGAATGCGGGCCGCATGGCACACTCTCCACACTGTGCTCAGGACTTGCCTACTACTCCTCGCCCCAATCACCCCCTTCAGCACGGACTATGTCTGGCAGGCCCTATACTCTACGAGGTCGATTCACTTGGAGAGATTCCCGAAGCCGAGGTGGAACAAAGACTATAGAAGATACACGGAGAAGATTGTCTCCTTCAACAGTGAAGTCTGGAGGCTGAAGAAGTTGAGGAACTTGTCTCTCAGGGACCCTATCGAGGTAAGCGTCCCGGATGAACTCTCACCCTTCAAAGCAGACTTGGTGGCGATGCACAACATAGTGGAGAGAGCCTGAGAGACTTGGTCAGACTGCCCATCGACGCCTCACAAATCGGCGTGGACGTCGGTCATCATCCCATCCCCTAGAATTGGGGCTGCGGCTAATAAGGCTGTATTAAGACGGTTTACATGAATTCACAAGGTAGCTGAGACATCTTCATCTGAGATTGTGAGAGTTTCTATAAGAGGTCCAGGAGGCCACCCAAGCAATTAGATAAGGGCAGGCCAATGAAAGGGGCAGGGTAGAGTTGATAGAGATGCAAATATTTCTGACCGCCTAGACAGTTATTAGATATGGGAGCGGATAGAAAGGCCGCGGTGCGAGCCATTTTAGAGAAGGAGGGGACGAGCCCAGAATTCACGGCTGCTGCGGATATACTGAGGGCCATGGTTATTCTTTATGGAGCGGGTTGGGAGAGCGATGTCTTGGACGTCCTCTCTGGCGTCTGGAGCCTCAAGAACTTGTCTCTTGAGAGCATAGCGGACCTTCGTAAAAGATTACCGGGCGCTGTGAAGATTCTGGAGGAGTCCCGCCTTGTTACCGTGGAGACTCGTTTGAGACCTTACTTAGAGGAGGCGAAGCCCGTTGAGGAGAGGTTTTACAGCGCGCTGGATTTACCTACACTATTGCGTGCACTAGTATCGGACAGATATATCGACAGGTATAGGTTTGAGGTCTCTGGATGGACCCGGCCGCCCAAGCAGTAATGGTTACGGCGGTAGCTTTATGACAGTTGGAATGAAGGTCTAGCTAAGCTCTTTCAAATACGTCTTACTTTGCCGCTGCGATGCCGACATTAATTGAGATGCGAATTTTTACTCCGGAGGTCGGCGACCTACACGATTAAATGCGGCGGTTGCAGTGGGACTTCGATATGGCAAGGTATGTGAGGGACAAATTCCTCGAGGAGTATGTGAGGAAGGTTGGTGACCGTGCCGGCCTCAACTACCTCGATTATTCCAGAATCAGGTGTGTGAGGAGCTATGAGGCCAAGTCGCGGAGCGTAGCTGCGCGAATCCACTCAGCGAGCAGAGCCCTCTGGGCCGGCATGAGCCTCAGCCCCCACTACGTTATCGAGTTCGTCTCAGAGGTCTTCGACAGGTTGCCGGAGGAGGAGAAGGCTGAAGTTGTCCTTCACGAGCTTCTCCACATACCCCGGGTGATGGGGGGCGGGTTGATAGGGCATGGGGCTTTAGACTTCAAGAGCGAGGTTAGGAGGCTTTTGAAGAGGGTGAAGGCGGCTGAAGAGGTTTAGCCGATTATCCCTATGACGGTGCAGGGCGCGCTATCCACCTCCTCCAGCAGAAGAGGAGCGATAATCACGTAGCTGTATTCGGACGGCTTCCCCTCCAAGTCCATGTCCTCCACTATCAGGAAACGGTTGTCGGAGAGTAGTATCCGGTGAGATTCGCGGCCTTCTTCCCTTCTGAGAGGAGTCGAGACGCTGATGGCATCTAAGCCGAGGCCCCTCAATTCCGGGGCCTCTTTCCTGATGAGTGTTGCGGCTGACGGAGAGAAGAGGAGCCCTTTGCCGGCATATGCCTCAGGGTCGGAGCTCCTAAATCTCTGAAGACCGGTCCTAACGAGCAGTAGACTACAGCCTTTGATTACTTTTAAGTAGGGCTCCAAGTCCTTTGCCGAGACCTCGTCCCCCGGCTTCTTCGGAATGTCTATCAGGCGTACTTTGGTGAAGACAAGCTCGTCTGGCATGTATTCAGATATCTTGCGCCCATTTTGATAGAAGTGGTTGGGGGCGTCTACGTGTGTGCCTGTGTGATTGGCCATGCCTATGAACCATAAGTTGCTTGAGTCTCCCCGTGCTATACTTCGATGTTGTGAAAGCTGGATAGGTGGAGTTCCGGGGTAGAGTGGTGTAGTCCGCCCTATTTTATGAGACAATAGTACTAGCCTCATCTCTTCGTCGGATTTTAAGCCGATAGGCCGCTTTTTAATACTATTCTGGATGGAGCGGAGTAGGGATATATTGGGCGTGAGCAAGCTTATCACCGGATGAGGGGCATAAGCCTCGGCTATTGGGTGGCGCAGGAGCAATACCCCCCTGACAGGCTGATGGAGTTCGCCATTCACGCATCGATAGTTGGCTTCGACACATTAGTGACGAGCGACCACTTCCACCCTTGGAGGGATAATGGGGGGCAGTCCGCACACCCTTGGATTTGGCTAACCGCCGCCGCCGAGCGGCTTAAAGGTGTTGAGGTCGGGACAGCTGTTACGACACCCATCTTCAGATACCACCCCGCGATAGTCGCGCAGGCCTTCGCCACACTTGACTACATGTATCCAGGCCGCGTCTTCCTGACCGTCGGGACTGGGCACGCGATGAACGAGGTGCCCTTGGGATTCCAGTGGCCTGGATACAAGGAGAAGATTGAGAGACTGCGAGAGGCTGTTGAGATAATTCAGTTGCTTTGGCGCGGAGACTTTGTCGATTATGAGGGGAAGTATTATCGCTTGGTGAAGGCTAAGCTCTACACGAAACCCAAAAAGCGCGTTAAACTCTACATCGCGACCTCTGACAAGAGGGTCGCCGAGATTGCCGGGCAGCTTACAGACGGCATCCTGACTAATCCGAGGGGGCTTGAGAATTATCAGCTCATCATAAAATCCCTCGAGGATGGTGCACGGAAGGCGGGTAGAGACATCTCAACCCTCAGCAAGTGCATGGAGTTTAAAGTCTCTTATGACCCGGACTATGATAAGGCTCTTGAAGGTGCTCTGTTCTGGGCGCCGACGGCGATTCCGAGGGAGAAGAGGGAGGGGGTTGCTGACCCTCGCGAGCTCGAAGCTATGGTAGGTGATGCGGAGGTGGAGAAGATTAAGAGGACCTGGCTCATTACGAACAACTCAGACGACATTTACAAGGCGCTTGGAGATTTCCTTAAGCTCGGCTTCGACAGGGTCTTCATTCACAGCTCCTCACCAGACGAGGAGAAGTTCCTCAACCTTCTCGGGAGGGAGATACTTCCGTGGGTGAGGGAGTATTACGAGAGCCTCCAGATTCCGATTAGAATCTCCTCAGAGTGAGGGCCGCTTGGAGGTCATCTTCTACGGTTATAAGCGTTGTAATACGAGTAGGAAGATTGAGGCGGCCTTGAGGACGCATGACGTGAAAATAAGGTTTGTGGACATCGTGCGAGAGCCACCTGAAAAGGCGGTTTTGAACAGACTTATCGAGAAGTATGGTGTTGAGGGGATTGTCAGGAGGGGTAAGCTGGAGGCGAGACTTCTCTTAGAGAAGGAAGGGCTTGAGAACCTTCTCGAGTTTCTCAGGCGTGAGCCTAACAGGCTGATTCGCCCCGTCGTGATTGCAGGCGGAGAGGTTTACGCCGGTTTGGATGCCTTAAAATTGACAGACTCCGGAGGAGGGTTGCGGAGATGAGCCTGCTCGACGTGGGGGTTTACGGCCTCGGAGTGATGGGTGAGGCCTTCGCCCTGAACCTTGAGAGGAGGGGTCTGGGTGTGGCCGTGTATAATAGGACCGTCGAGAGGACCCGTCAGTTCATTCAAGGCAGGGCAAGGGGGCGTAAGATTCAGGGGTTCACCGAGGTTAGAGATTTCGTCAACTCACTTTCGAGGCCTCGGACGATTATTCTCTTTGTGAAGGCGGGTAAGCCTGTTGATGACGTGATAGAAGGCCTCGTTGGGATGCTTGATAGAGGTGATGTCCTCCTCGATTGCGGCAACTCGCATTACAAGGACTCAGATAGAAGATTCACCGAGCTTGCCTCGAAGGGAATAAGATTTCTCGGTGTAGGTGTGAGCGGCGGAGAGGAGGGCGCCCTTAGAGGCCCCTCCATGATGTTCGGTGGAGACTACTCCGCCTACGCCGAGGCCGAGAGCACTATCGGGAGGGCGGCGGCGGTCTTCGAGGACTCTCGATGCGTCGGCTACTTCGGAGAGGGAGGTGGTGGACATTTCGTCAAAATAATTCACAACGGAATCGAGTACGCCATCATGGAGGCGATTGCCGAGGCTTATGACTTCCTCACGAGAGGGCTCGGACTGTCCTCGGGTGAGGCGGGTGAAGTCTTCGAGGAGTGGGGGCGTGGGGAGCTTCGGTCATTTCTGGTGGAGGCAGCCTCGAAGGTTGCTAGGCACATCGACAGCGAGACTGGGAGACCGCTTGTCGAGCTTATCGTTGATGAGGCGGAGCAGAAGGGGACAGGAAGATGGGCCGTCGAGGCGGCCCTCGAGCTCGGCGTCTCGGCTCCAACTATCGCGGCCGCCGTGGACCAGAGAACACTCACAACTCTGCGCAGCCTCAGGAGAATCGGTCCGATGCCTGAGCGTATTGAGGGGGTGAGGAACGGTGAGGCCGTTGAGGCGGCCAGGGACGCTCTCTGGGCCACCACGCTGCTCTCTTATCTCCAGGGTATGGGCATATTAGATGCGGGGGCGAGGACTTACGGGTTTAAGGTTGCGGAAGCCCTCCGCGTCTGGCGGGCAGGGTGCATAATCAGGTCGAAGATTGTGGAGGAGCTTTACAGGGAGCTCTCAAACGCCCCGGGAGAGCCTCTAGCGGTCTCTTTAAAGAGTAATCTATACGGGCTTGAGGAGTCGATGAGCGGCTGGCTTAGATTCATTTCACTCGCATCGACTCTAAAGATACCGACCCCCGCAGTCATGAGCGCCCTCTCCTACTACCTCTCATTGAGGGCGGAGAAGCTCCCCGCAAACCTTATCCAGGCAATCAGGGATTACTTCGGGGGACACATGTTCAAGCGCGTCGACAGAGAAGGATATCACCACTCCGACTGGGGAAGGCGGCTCGAGTGACAGGTAATGGAATACTGGGTTCCTTGGGGTGAGACCGAGGTCTTCTTTGAGGCGCCACCCGAGCTCTCAGCGACGATACCCTCAGCGCAACCACTCCCTGAGGAAAATTTACTTGCCCGCCTATCCAAACTCCCACGAGCGCCCTTCCTCTTCATAGATTATCTCCCACCGCCACAAGCCTATCAAGCAATACTTGAGCGGGTTGCTGAAACAGACGCCACAGTTTACGTCGCTTCTTGGAGGCTGGGGCCAGAAAAGCAGGCGGAAGCCGTCGCGGCTTTAGAGCAGCTTGAGAGAAAGCCACCCATCGCACCCATCAAAGAGCTTCGACAGGAGAGAAGGCCTATTGACCAAGCCGTCCTGATATACCACGGCACGTCGCGCCTCCTCCTCCAAAAGGTAATCAATAATCCAAGCGATTACCTTTCATGGCTAATCAAGCATCACGGTGCGCCCAGTTTAGATGCTCCGAGCACCATGGTCCACAGGGTGGAGCTTAGCTACGACTCCAGGGGCGTCATTCAAAGAGCCTTGGTTGAGGATGAGGAACAGGCTCCTCCTTCGCAACCCTTCAACTCAGTAATCGTCTCGCCGGGTGGGACTCCCTTCGACTCAACATTCTATCTCACCGCCCAGTCAATAATCATCGCAGCGGAGGCATGTAGCGAGAAGACTAGTATTCTATCTGTCTCAGAGTGCAGGGATGGGTTCGGCCCACCAGACTTTGTCAGGAGGCTCTACGACATAATCAAGTCCGGTGAGGAGACTGCACCCACTCCGGACGAGGGGCCGTACAGCCTCATAGCTGAAAGACTCGCTGATGTGTTGAGACGCATCAGAGTTTATCTCGTGACAGCCCTTCCCAGAAGCCTTACTCAGATACTTCTTGGCCTTAAGTCATACGACACGATTCAGGAGGGCTTCACGCAGCTTCTGAGGCTTCACGGAAAAAGCCAAAGGTTGCTGCTTATCAGGGAGGGGCTACACACGGACCTAACAAACTCTCAAACATGTTAGGAACCAATCAGCGAGCCGATGAGGCTCAATAGAGGCCCAGGCAGAATCACGAACGTCACAACCATCATCAAAATCACTCCGACGAACGAAATCTTCCTGAACTTCGACAACGGAGAAACCATGTCGAGAGGAGCGAAGTCTATCGGCGTCATGAGGAAAAGAAGCAGCAGTAGCGAGAGGTAATAGTAACCCGTAACGAAAAG
The DNA here is from genome assembly GCA_025059595.1 of Candidatus Calditenuaceae archaeon. Lineage (GTDB taxonomy): Archaea > Thermoproteota > Nitrososphaeria_A > Caldarchaeales > Calditenuaceae > HRBIN02. The sequence goes on from JANXDI010000029.1 coordinate 284,510, forward strand.
GATTCCGACAGAGATGAAGGAGAGTAGCCTGTAACGCCTGAAGCTCGTGAGGCTCCTGAATATCCGTCCCCCGTCCAGCTGCCAGACCGGCAGGAGGTTCAAACTCGTCACAACCATGCCTAGCCACGCCGCGAAACCGACTGCGGGGAAGAGAGGGACCAAGCCATCTCCCCTCGAGAAAGCGATGTTTGCGAAGTTGAAGATGAGGGGTGAGGGCAGATAAGAGGCGGCTCCTCTCCTAACCATGTCCTCAACAACACTCCTCTCAACCCACTCAGCCTGCTGAAATGCAAATACCATGACAACTATGCTGGCAAGGAAGCCGGCTATCGGCCCACTTACCCCCAAGTCGAACAGGTCGTCCCTATTCCGAATAGGTCCACGCTGAAAGATTATTGCCCCGAAGGTGGGCAACACGCCTGGCACGCCGGGTATGAAGTAGGGGAGACTAGCGTCAATCTGGTCCTGCTTTGCCGAGATTTTGTGTCCAAGCTCGTGTATCCCGATTATCGAAAGAACCCCCACGGTATAGGCGACCGCCTCCCAGAACCGACCACCGAACTGCGCACCTCCGCCCAAAAGTGAGCCTAAACCGCCAGACCGAATCAAGCCATCTACGAAAACCGTAATGACTGTGACCACAAAAAGTAGCAAAGGCCAGTAACTCTTGCGCCTCTGTGGAGGATTATATGGGAAAACTTTCAGCAAAACTTCGCCCCCAACCTCTTGGGCGACGGGGACGTACCCAATCCGCACAAGCTCAGAGAAGATGGATTTGAAGCTCTCCTTAATCTCCTTGGTCATGACTCTAAACGTTAAAACACCTTCAACGTAAACGACCTCCCGGATGGGGAGGTTTGTCCTTACGATACTGCTTATCGCCTCGAGCTTGTCTCCATAGGCTTCAGGGCCAATCATCAAGCCGCTTAGTGATAATTACCTATTTTAGGTGGGTAAAAAACCCTCTCCCATCATACAGAGATTGGAACAGCCTCTAAGCAAGCTGTAAAGATTAAGTATCATGAAGCATATCATTGTACTCGTATGAACATTGGAGTGGAAGACATACTCATCAACGTGATTTTGCTCTTGGCCGGCGCGCTCATAGGGCTGGGCGTAGCTAAGGCGGTTAAAGGCCTCCTCCTAATCATCTTGGCCCTGATAATACTCTTCTTCTTCGGGTTCACCATCGCCGGACTAATCTCACCAGAGGCAGTCGCCTCGCTCTTCGGACCGATAGCGAGCTTTGTGCTTCAACTTCTTCAGCTTCTCGCGAAATACCCAGCACTAGCTGTCGGCCTCTTGATAGGCCTGCTTATTGGGGCTGTCAAGTAGTGCGTCTGAAAACTCTCCGCGCGAGCTGCCTGAGACACCACCAAGCGAAGCCAAAAACCTCACTCAAAGCCAGCTTACTTTTTCCGCCTAATCGCTCGTAAAAGTTAATCGGAGCCTCAACTATCTTTGCCCCCAACCGGTGATATGTGAGAAGCGTCTCAACCTGGAAAATGTATCCAGATTCGTACAACGTCCTCTCGGAGTAGGCGCGCTCCAAAACTCTTCTAGAAATCGCCCTATAGCCGCTCGTGGCATCTCTCACCGGGAGACCTACCGTTATTCTCACAAGCAGATTGGCACCTCTGCTGATAATCCGCCTCTTTAAGCTCCCGCCTCTCCAGCCGCCGCCCTGAATATACCTCGACCCAACAACCACATCAGCCTCGCCTCCGATGATCGGCTTGACAAGCCTGCCCAGCTCACGAGGGTCATGGCTCCCATCCGCATCCATCTCCACCGCCACGTCAAACTCGCCAAGATTCCCGAGACACCATCTAAAGCCATCCACATATGCGGAGCCGAGCCCTAGCTTGCCCGGCCTCCTCAAGACCGAGACAAACCCCATACGCCTCCCAAATTCTTCGACAATTTCGACGGTCCCATCCACGCTGTTATCATCCACGACAAGCACATGAATGTCGAACCCCTCATCCCGGGACACTTCGAAGAGAGACTCCAGAATTCCGCCAATACTCTCGGCCTCGTTATAAGTCGGAATGACGACGGCGACTAGAGTCATCCAAAGCCTCTCACACAAGGATAAATTAGAGCTTTTTCAGGCTGAGCCCCGGTGGTGAGTTGCGAAGCACTCCACTTGACAGGTGGCTGGGGAATAAGGCCGTGTCTGAGGCACCTGTATAAATATGACCCGCGGTTTGCAGGCATAGGCAGCCGAGAGGAAAAATGGCTTTGAAGAAAAGAATCGAGTTCGAGTTTAAGCCGCCTTTCATACTCGTGAAATCCCAGTCCCTCACATCCCTCTTTGACAGGCTGGCTAATTGGAGGGTTTTTAGCCTCTTCGGCTGGGCCGCTGTGGCATCGATTCCAGTTATCGCAGCGTCAGGCCTCTTCCTCCTTTTACTCTCCCTACAAGCCCTTCTCAGCCGACCAGAGGTCCAACAGGCGCAGAGGGAGGCCGGCCCCCAGAGCTTACTCCTCATTCCAGGCCTCAACCCCTATCTTCCGATAATCTACGGGTGGCTGGGGCTCGTAGTTGCCCTCATAGTCCACGAGGGCGCCCACGGAGTCCTAGCCCGTAAGCTAGGATATAGCGTAAAGTCGAGCGGCCTCATACTCTTCACGGTTCTTCCGATAGGTGCTTTCGTGGAGACTGACGAGGGAGAGATGACTAAGGGGAGGGGGAGGGATGTGGTGAGGATACTGGCGGGAGGCCCGGCATCCAATATAGTCGTAGCCATCCTCTCACTAGGACTTCTCATCTTAGTGACATCCGGTCTCCAGCCTCTACCCATGATAACGGTAGAGAGAGTAATTAGTGACTCACCAGCTGAGGACGCGGGCATCCAGCCCGGCGACATCATCGCAAAAGTCAACGGCAGAGCGGTCACGAGCCTCTCAGTTCTAGCAGAGGCGATATCCTCAGCCGGATACGGCGGCTCTGTCAGCTTGGAGGTGATTCGGCGCGGCTCTGAGGTCCTGCGCATCGAGGTTGACGTCGCCGACCTTGGAGCTGGGAGGCCGATGATTGGTGTGAGGCTGGCTAATGCAGAGATGCAGGAGTGGGCCTCCAGCTACTTGGAGGTCTATAAGGCCAGAAGCCTATCGAATCCCCTCATATTCCTCTTACCACCCACCTTCCCCAACTCTTTACACCCATTCTCTGAGACACAGATATGCGCCGACTCCACAGAACAATCACCACGATGCTTCACCATGACAGAAATCTACAAACACCAAACAATCGGAGACGCATACCCCATCGCGGCCAACATACTCTACTGGATATGGTTCGTCAACTTCAACGTAGGCATCTTCAACGCGCTACCGATATACCCACTTGACGGAGGTCAGATATTCAGAAGGACACTCTCGACGCTACTCGGCTCAAGAATCGGCGAGCCTGGCGTCAGGGCAGCCACAATAGCCGTCAGCCTAGCCATTGTCGGAATAGTCCTCTCACTCTTCCTCATCCCCTACCTCACGCTGATAATTTGAGCCGGTTAGACACGAACAATTAAAAATCGCAGCCCATTAAATATAACGCAGTGTGCGACGGCTCGACATCCTAGTTAAGCCACCCCTCAAAAGGTCCGCAATAGAGGCGATAAAGATAATCGATGAAGGAGGCTACGAGGCCGTTTTCCTGAACCTGCCCCGCTGCCTCCAACCCTATATCGATGGACTGACCGAGCTTGGAGACCTCGATGATTTCATGAAAACTGCGCAGGAGAGGCCCAACTTGAATGAGAGTTATCTGGCGGCGCTGTTGAGGGGGCACGAAGACTTTCTCCGACTTCTCCCCCGAGTTGCTTTAACCAAAGACATCATCTGTTACGTTCCTAACCCAACTGGGGAGGAGATTCAAACCTACCTTGAATTGCCATCTTTGATTCTCCGAGACTCTTTGACGGGCGCGGTTAGTACCAGCCGGTGGATTGAGATAGTAGAAAAGATGCGCCTGTCTTCCAACCGTAAGGCTGAGATGGAGGCAGAATTTCTGGCCAGGGAGACGATGTGCTACGGCGCGGCTGTTTGTTTAACTGAACCCGAAGCGGCTGTCGGCCTTAAGAGGCTTCTCCAAACCCGCGTTCACACCAAGATAATCTACACAGCCCTGCCTTACGCCTTCACCCCCCTCCAGACACTACTTAGAACCATCCGCAACCGTCCCCCCACAATCTCTGAAATAGAGCAACACGCGAAAAAACACATACATTTCGTCAAAAACTACATAATCCCATTCGGCCTTGAAGAGGGCCTCGAAAAATGGACAGAAACACAGCTGAGATGGCTTATGGGACCCCCGGGACAAAAGAAATAGAATAAACACCCCCTATGAAACTTAAATTTTCGAAAATACATAACCATCCCGAAAGCGGGGTAGGGTAGCCAGGTATCCCGCCGGGCTCATAACCCGGAGAACGGTGGTTCAAATCCACCCCCCGCTAAACTGTAAAAATAATAAGGCCACTGATTTGCGGTTTCTAGCTCTGCGAGAAGATTAAAAATGAAAAATTGTATGCATTATTCAGAATGATGATATCGATTGGTAAAGAGGAGGTCTGGTGTTTGCGACTTTCTTTTGGTTCGTGACGTCCCGTCTTTGAAAGCCTTTACTGTGACGCGGCCATCTTTTTCATGCTGTTTACGAACTCTTGCGTTGGTATTGCGCGGAGGCTTGTGATCTTTACTGTGCCTCTGCTTCCGAGGACCACCGAGACGCGGGCCACGGTTGTGTCGTCGGGTGCCTCGACGATTGTGATGAAGTCGTATGGGCCGAGGACCGCGTATTGGTCGATTATTTTGACTCCTATCGCCTCAACCTCCTTGTTGACTTCGAGTATCCTGTTGGGGTTTTTGTGAATTGTCTCTAGGCCTTCGCAAGTTAGGGTTGAGAGGAGAATATACCTCGGCACGGCTAAAAGATTTGGCTTCGATTGTATTTATAGGCTCTGTCTTTAAATATTCATAGCCCGATTCGGAGACACATGGTTCCGTATTGTGTCATTTCTGTCGTCGAGTCAAGTATATATATCTTGGGGATGTTTAAGTATGAGGCTTAGAGGGTGCTAGTGTTGGGCTGGGTTCTGAGCCGTGAGCCGACCCCCATCTGCAACCCCCTCTGCAGATTCTTCCGCTGCAGGAAGATGCTCTCACCGGGGAGATTCGCCCTCGACATTCACAGGGACCCCCCATGGTGCCACTGGGTCAACGCTCCCTGCATAGGCTATAAATGCCCCTTTGCGGGCTGTGCACAGGTAAAGCTGCTACCAGACGGGAGGTGCGGCATCTTCGTCAAGCGGAAGACAGAGGAGTCAAAGCCCGAGGAGGTTGTCCCCAAGGTCGGCTTAACCGAGAAGAGTAAGAAGAGGCTGGAGGACCTGGGTCTCTAAGCTCTGCTAAACGAGACCTCCCCAGATATTGTTTTTAGTTTGGCCCCGACTAACTAAAGGTTAGGTCAGACGGGATGATTCAGATTATTCCGGTTGAGGGTCTAAAGTTGATCAAACAGGGAGACAGGCTGGGCCTGGAGATCGTGAAGGCTTTGAGGGCCCGCGGATTCAGCCTTCTCGACGGCGACGTAGTCGTTGTGAGTCATGTGGTAGTTGCAAAGTCTGAAGGGCGTGTTTTCCGGCTCTCGATGATTAATCCCAGCCCCCAGGCAGTGGGGTTAGCGCAGCTCACCGGGAAGGACCCGGCCCATGTCGACCTAATTCTGAGAGAGTCGAGGAGAATCGTCAGGGTGAGGGGGGAAGTCATAATCTCCGAGACGCGGCACGGCATCATTTGCGCCAACAGTGGTGTCGACCTCTCGAACGTTGGCGAAGGCTTAGCAGCGGCGTTGCCTGAAGACCCGGACGCCTCGGCGAGAAGAATTCGGTCGGAGATTGAGGAGGCGTCGGGGGTGAGGGTTGGTGTGATTGTATGTGACTCACATGGAAGGCCCTTCAGGCGCGGCGCCGTTAATGTGGCCATAGGGTGCAGCGGGCTTGAGCCTATCTGGGACCGACGTGGGGAGCCAGACCTCTACGGCAGGATTCTTAGAAGCAAACAGATCTGTGTAGCGGATGAGCTTGCCTCGGCCGCTGAGCTTGTGATGGGGCAGGCTGCTGAGGGTGTCCCCGCCGCCGTCATACGCGGATACAAGTTCAGGCCGGGTGAGACGGGAGCCTCCCAGATAATTAGACCGAGGAGTGAAAGCCTGTTTTGAATTCAATTACACGGTGAAGTGAGGTGAAGCGAAGCAGGCCGACATCTTTAACACCCCTTGACGTGAAGGTTTTGAAGGCGACCCTCAGACTGAATACGGCTGACGTTTCTCTGCTTTCTCTGGAGACCGGCCTCGACGAGGGAGTCGTTGCAGAGTCTCTGGAGAAGCTCGACATACACACCCAGACTCTCTCGCAGCCAGGTGAACTGGTTGAGACTGCTTTAAGATGGCTAAAGAGAGGTAGGGCTTATGAGGAGGTCTCCAAGAGCCTGCCTTGGGACCTCTTCGAGCTCTTAGTTGCCAGAATATTGGAGGAGGCCGGCTTGGACGTGTTTAGGAACATCTCCGTAACGCTCGGCCGCAGAAGAGTTCAGTTGGACATAGTTGCCCTGAAGAGCTCTGCGATCTACGTTATTGAGTGTAAAAGATGGATTAGGAGCCTCACAGGGGCCCTGGCCGAGAGAGAGGCCCAGAAGCTTAAGGCTCGAGCCGACCTTCTCGCAAGGGCTCTACTTAAGATGTTCGGGCGGGGAGACTACATCCACCTCGTTGTCCCGATACTTGTCTCACCTTACACATCACCCGCCGTAACCGAGGCCTTTATAACACCGCTGAGGACTTTCTTCAGCCTCCTTTCAGAACATCCCTCCACATTACCCACCCCGCCCGCCATCAAGCTCTTCTTGAGAGGAGTAGTGGCTTCAACTTTTCTTGAGCACCGCAAGTTACATGCATAATACTGAAATTTTAAACAATTCACGTGTTATTGTTTTAAATTTAGTGATTTTTCATCTTTCGTCCGCTAGTTTGAACAAATGTATATTAAGAATCATTACATATGATTGGATGCAGATGTACCGATCTACATTATCTGTTAACGGGGATATCGCCAAGGAGTTGCTTGCTTTAGCACGCGAAAAAAATATGACCCTGTTCTCTCTGACTAATCAGATACTCGAGACATCTATCATGCTCATGAAGATGGGCGTTGATTTTCAGGGGCTCCGTAACCTTGTGAGCGTCTTGAAGATTCTGAAGGACGTTGACGCAGTTGTTATACCCTCGGACTTTCTCGACAAGCTTATCGCGGAGCTTTATAAGAACAATCAGAGGGAGATTCAAGGCTCCTTCAAGCAGCTAGGGGGGGAGCTGGCGGAGTACTTCAAGCTTGAGGCGATGGATATTGAGAAGCTCGTCACCCTAGCTCAGACACTCTCGACGTTCTTTCCGCTGAAGCGGGTCAGTCTGCGGAGGCTTGACCACTCTAGTTATGAATTGAGCGCCGTGGGTGTAGGTGGTAGACTCGAGTCTACAGTCTGCGTCTACTATTTCATCGAGGGTGTGCTCGAGAAATATGGTTTTGAGATTCAGGATAAGACGATCAGTAGGGGGTTAATCAATATTAGGTTCTCGGAGAAGTTTTGAGCGAATCGTAAGTTTATGGGCTTTCGTGCTTGTGCTCTCTTGTTTTGATGAGGTCGAGGAGGGCTTTCATGCAGTTCCACTCAGTAATTATCCCTTCCAGCATTCCGGCGCTAACCACTGGGACACGCCTGATGTTCCTCTCAACCATCTTGCTCAGGACTTCAACTAGCGGAGTATCGGGCTCACATGTGACTAAGTCCCCACTCATTACATCTTTTACGAGCATGGAAAGAAGGTCTTCCACCCCTCTCTTCTTGAGCACGCTTCTCAGAATGTCCCTCTCGGTAACTATGCCGATCGCCTCATTTCCTTCGACGACCACGAGGGCACCAACACCATGGGAGTTCATGAGTTCGAGGGCCGTCCATGCGGTGTCCTCTGGCCTAACAGTTACGACGAAGGTGTTCATGATGTCCCTTGCCTTAATCGAGGACGGCTCAGGCACATCGCTTATGCGATTTGGCGGAGATAAAAGAGTTCCTCGTTAAAACCAATTTAATAACGAGGCTCTAAGGTGAGGTGGCAATGCGTGTGAGGGTGGCACTCATTCAGATGAAAATGGCTGATGACGTTTCTAGAAATATTGAAAGGTCGTTATCCCTGTTAAGCGAGGCGAGGGCCTTAGGCGCTGATATCGCATGTCTACCTGAACTGTTTGTGAGCAAGTATTTTCCCGCCAGTCTCGGGGTGGCTGTCCCCTATTCAGGTGAGGTTCCAGGGGAGCTGGTTAAGAGGTTCTGCGGGCTGGCTGAGAGGCTGGGGCTCGTGATTGTTGCGGGCTCCATACCCGAGGTGAGTGGAAGTGCGCTTTACAACACCTCGTTTGTCGTGGACTCTGATGGCAGGTATCTTGGAAGGTATAGGAAGATGCATCTACCGGATGACGAGTGTTTTTGGGAGGCGCACTACTTCAAGCCAGGCGACCTCGGCTATCAGGTCTTCAACACATCCAAATGCAGGGTCGGAGTCCTGATATGCTTCGACCAGTGGTTTCCGGAGCCGGCCAGAATACTCGCCCTGAAGGGCGCTGAGATTATCTTTTATCCATCAGCCATCGGCTACGTCTCTGGCATATCCCTAGATGAGGGTGACTGGGGTGAGGCTTGGGAGGCTGTTCATAGAGGGCACGCGATTTCTAACGCTGTTCCGGTGGCTGTGACTAATCGGATTGGTAGGGAGGGTAGGGTTGAGTTTTGGGGAAGGTCGCTTCTCATAGATGCTTTTGGGAGAGTATTGGTGAGGGCCGAGCAGGAGGAGGGGGTGTTTTTGGGTGAGGTGGATTTGGGGTTTGGGCCACGTGTACGAGAGGGATGGGGGTTCCTCTCGAGGAGGAGGCCCGATACGTATGGAGAGTTGCTCAGGTGAGGGTGGGGATATTAGGGCTCCTGCTGAGTGGGAAAGGCACAGCTGCACTTGGATAGCTTGGCCCCACAACGACTCGACTTTTCCTCCACCTATTATCTGGAAAGTCGAGGAGACTTACTGTGAGATGGTCTATGAGCTGAGTAGAGGCGAAGTGGTGAAGATACTCGTGAATGATGGGAAGGAGGCGGACCACGTCACTGTAATGCTAGAACAGGTTGGGGCGCGCCTTAGCTCGGTGGAGCTCCTTACAGTCCCCACTGTGGATGTGTGGGTGAGGGACTATGCCCCCCTATTTGCGAAATCTGAGAGCAGGGGACTCTTAGCCGCAGTTAAATGGAGGTTCAACGCGTGGGGAATGAAGTATCCGGAGCTGGCCCTCGACGACTCTGCCGGGCGGGAGATACTTAGGCTATCCGGCGCGAAGCCCTTCTACCGACCATACGTTGTTGAGGGTGGAGCTATAGAGGTCTCCGGAGACGGAATACTCATGACTACGAAGAGTTGCCTACTCGACCCAGCCAGAAATCCCGGAGTAACTCGTGAGGAGATGGAGATGGAGCTTCGAAGGTATCTCGGCGCAAAAAGGGTTTTGTGGTTTGATGAGGGGTTGGTTGGCGACGATACTGACGGGCATGTGGATGTTTTCTGCAGATTTACCTCTCCAAGCACCGTAGTTTTAGCCGAGGAGAGAGGTGAGGGTGTGAATCGGAGAATACTTGAGAGGGCCTATAAGAGGTTGGCAGGTTTTAGGGAGGAGACCGGCTTGGAGCTTGAGACTTTGAGGGCCCCCTGCCCTCCCATGATTCAGGTCTTGGACCAGCGAATCCTCGCATCCTATCTAAACTTCTACATCGGGAACGAATCTGTCCTTGTCCCGGTATTTGGTGTGCGGGAGGATGAAGAAGCCCTATCTATTCTGTCTGAATGCTTCAAGCATCGGCGTGTGGTGGGAATAAGGAGTGGAGAGCTGTTCTACGGCCTCGGGGGGATTCACTGCGTCACCATGCAGCAGCCAGAGAATCGATAAAGTTTCATCAGGATGCGAAGGTTACGAGGCTCTTTAGGACACCGGAGGGTGGGAGAAGCCGGCTAATCCTACCCTTCACCTCCTCCAGCATAACTATGGTGAAGACGCCCGCGAGCTTAGCTCCAGCCCTATTAACGATTCTAATCATCCCGCATATCGTCTCCCCGCTCCGAGCCACATCATCCACAATCAGCACTACCTCGTTCTTCCTCAGGGCCTGTCTGGGTAGGTACAGATACTCAACTAGCGCTGGTGTGCGTTTTATAGGCTCCTCGATGTAGCTCTTAATGTTCAAGTCCTTCCTTTTCTTCGCTATGACCAACCCCGCTCTAAGCTCGGTAGCCACTTGAACAGCTAGGGGGATGCCGTCGGTCGCTACTGTGAGCAACTTGTTTATTGAGAAGACGCTGAACTCTGTGCTGACGACTTTTGCGATTAGACGGAGAAGGCCGACATCCGTGACTATTGCAGAGAGGTCGTAGAACCCGTCCTCAGTCCTTGTAAGCCTCTGCCTCACCAGCTCTGTTAGAAGAGATTCGTTGAACAGCTTGACAATCCTCTCAGCCCTCGCGGTGTTGGGGAGCACGTGGCCGTTGATGTAACGGCTCAGAATTGAGACTTGGAGACCCAGCATCTCGGAGAGCGACTTATAGCCATACCTCTCTCTAAGGTAGGTCAAAACCTCGACTGCGCTGAGCCTCATGTAAAGGTCGAGGATTTTCGTCAACCACTAACCCTCAGTCGGGTTTAGCTTGATTTAAGCTTTCACGAACAGCGGCTGAATAAGACTGGTCCTTCTCGAAAACTAATTATTCCGCCTAAATCATAAAAATTCCGTGAAGTTAGAGGGCTTCAAGGGCATTATTGCAGCGACGATTACACCTAACGGCTCGAGTGATGAGGTGGTTGGAGCCTACCTCGACTTCCTTTACAAGGCAGGTGTGAGGGGAATTTTCATACTTGGAACTATGGGTGAAGGCGCGAAGCTCTCACCCTCAACCCGCGAGAAGGTGGCTGGGAGGGTCGTAGAGGCCGCCGGCACAAGGTTTCTTAAGATTGCCCATGTGGGCTGCTCCGACCTCGAGTCTTCAGCGAGGCTCGCGAGACATGCACAGGAGATTGGCGCCGACGCTGTCTCGGCGGTGGCGCCTTTCTTCTACAGGTATGACGCGGAGTCGCTGGCCAATTTCTACTCAGCTTTATGTACTTCAACAGGGCTGCCGGTTCTGGTCTACAACAATCCCGGGAGGCAGGGTTACTCGATTGGTCTTGGGGATTTGGCCAGGGTCTTCGAGCTTGTCCCAGCGCTGAGAGGTATTAAGGATAGTAGCGGAGACCCTGACTTGATGCTGGAGCTTAAATGCATGTTCGGCTCCAGCCACTTCGTAGCCTGCGGCGGAGACCACCTCCTTTACTACGCCTTCTCGATAGGCGTGGGGGCCCACGTGAGCGCCATGGCCGCGATTTATCCGGAGCTCGCTGTCGGGATTATGAATGCTGTTGAGCGCGGCGACTTTGCTGAGGCGCTCAGGCTTCAGCAGGCGGTCAACAGGGCTAGGCGTACGCTGAGGGCGGTGGGGCCTGATACAGCCTCATACCGGTTTGCTCTGAGCCTTAGAGGGGTCGACCTCGGCCCGCCAATAGCTCCCACGCGGAGGCTGAGGCAGGAGGAGATGGAGCAGCTATCGCGGGCGTTAGGACCTATCAATAAGTTGGCGGAGGATGCGGTTAAGCGTGCCTGAGCTCATAGCGCTGGGAGAGGCCCTCATCCAGTTCAACGCCTTGACTAAGGGGCCCCTAAGGCATGTTACCTTATTCGAGAAGCATGTAGCGGGTGCCGAGGCTAACGTGGCTGTCTGTGTGAGCCGTCTGGGTAGGAGCTCAGCCTTCATAAGCAGAGTTGGCGACGATGAGTTTGGGAGATGTATCGAGGCGTGGCTTAGAGCTGAGCGCGTGGATACGAGGTGGCTGAAGACGGAGCCAGGGGCGCCCACAGGAATATACTTTGTTCAGAGGGGATATCCGATACCTTCGAGGAGCAGCATGGTATACTATAGACGCGGCTCCGCTGGAAGCCGTCTCTCTCCGGAAGACTTGGAGGAGGAGGCATTCAGGGATGCTAGAATGGTTCACTTCACGGGCATCACACCAGCACTCAGTGCGACCGCGAGGGAGGCTTGTCTCAAGGCAATCAGCCTAGCACAGAACAACGGCCTGGCGGTCTCGATAGACACAAATATCCGCCCAGTATTGTGGCCGAGCCTCGAGGAGGCCTCAGAAGTTTTGATGCCCATGGTCGAGAAGGCAGACATACTGTTCACAGACCCTACAGACGCCGAGGTTCTCATAGGCGAGAACGAACCGGAGAAGATACTCGAAGTCTTTAGGAACCTCGGAATCGGGACTGTCGTGATAAAGCTTGGGGAGAGAGGGGCCCTAGCCTCCTCAGGTAGCGAGAAGGCGAGAGCTGAGGCGATAAACGTCAGCGTTGAAGACCCTATAGGCGCTGGCGACGCTCTCGCCGGGACTTTCCTTGCCTGCCAACTCGCCGGCAGAAGCCTCTTCGAGTCTCTGAGAAGAGCCACACTCGTAGGCTCCCTCGTCACAACCGTAAGGGGCGACCAAGAGATGATTCCAACACTTAGAGACTTAGAGATGATTTACCGCTACTACTACCCCTAAAGCCCGGCATATCCTAGCTAAATATAGTCGAATTACGGTTTTCCCGCATGGATTTGGCTGAGCTCGAGGAGGTTCTGGCAGAGGCGTCTCTGCTCGTCGAGCCTGATGAGGCTGAGAGGCTACTCGTCTCCAGAGTGGCGGAGAGGCTACTTGAATCTTGTAGAGAGCGGTTCCTCAAGAAGGGAGGTGTTCTGGATGTTTCGATTGAGGGCTCCGTGGCCAAAGACACTTGGGTGAGGGGGAGAGGGGAGGTAGATGTCTTCATCCACTTCAGCAAAGAGACAGGTAGAGATGTCCTTGAGTCTACGGTCCTTAACCTTGGACGTGAAGTTATCGAGGGGATGGGCGGCAGGAGCTGGCTCAGATACGCAAGCCACCCTTACATCGAGGGAGAGGTCGATGGCGTCCGCGTCAACATCGTAGGATGCTTCAAAGTCACTCACGGCCGGTGGATGAGCCCTGTCGACAGGACTCCCTTCCATACAGCCTTCGTCAAATCCAAGCTGACCTCCGAGTTGAGACGCGAGACGCGCCTCTTCAAAGGCTTCCTAATTGGAAACGGGCTCTACGGTGCAGAGATTAAGACTGAGGGCTTCAGCGGATATCTTTCAGAACTCCTCGTCATCAGGCATGATGGGTTTGTAAATCTTCTGAGAAGCGCTTCGGAGTGGAAGCTACCCGTATTCATAGACTTAACCGAGGCTGTGAAGCGGGATGAAGCCCTCAGGCTCTTCCCCAACGCACCTATAATATTCACGGACCCCGTTGACCCTTCGCGGAACGTCGCCGCCGCGGTGAGCCTGACCAAGCTTGCAGAGCTGATGCTGGCGGCCAAGCTCTTCATCGAGAGCCCCAGCCTCGACTATTTCAAACCCCCCTCTAGGGAGAGGCGTGACTTGGCGGAGGTGGACCTTGGCTCCCGCTGTCTCCTCGGGGTTTTGTTCAGGGTTGAGAAGCCTTCTCCACCCGACATCTTTTGGGGAGAGATTAAGCATACGATGCGCGGAATTTCGAGGAGGCTTGAGAAGGAGGGGTTCCATGTCTACAGGTCTGCGGCGGCACAGTCTGGAGAAGAGACCCTCATGGTCTTTGAACTATCCAGCCTCAGACTACCGGAGGCTGAGCTGAGAGTCGGCCCACCTGTCTGGACAGGTAACGCACTCGACTTTGTGAGGAAAAGTCTTCGGAGAGGCGACAGAATTTCAGGGCCATGGGTTGATGGTGAGAGGCTTTACGCGCTTCTGAGGCGGCGGGCTCAAGACGCAGATGAACTTCTGAAAGAGTGGATAAAGGGGAGGCAGGTTGCTGTATCAAGTCAGCTTCTGGACAGCCTCCGGAAGGCGGAGATTTTAACGAGCGAAAAGGGCCTAGTAGAGAGATTGGACGGGAGGGAGGAGTTTATAATGTTTCTCGAAGAGTTTTTGGACGGCGTCTCCACGCCGATAAAGCATTTCAGAGAGGCAGAATGATGTCCATAGGCATCGAGGAGCTTAGAAAGCATGCCCAATTAATAGCACAGTTATCGTATCCATCCCGATGCCCTAGATACGCCGCGTCTGTGCTTAGGTCGGTTGAGGAGCTAGGCGTGGATGCCATCTTGCTCAAGGACGTTGAGAATCTCAACCTAATTGGTAAAGGTTTCAGGAACATAGTCCTCGTCGGACTTAGAGAAGGGAGGCGCGTTGCAGTGAAGGTGAGGAGAGACGACTACCCTGAAAAATCTACTTGGAGGGAGGCCCGAATGCTCGAGCTTGCGAACAGAGTTCAGGTCGGGCCTCTCCTATTCGGGCATAGAGACCCCGTTCTGGTTATGGAATTGATTGAGGGTCCTGACCTGACGAGGTGGCTCCTTCATAAATGGCCCTCCACATCCGAAGCTAAGACCATGCTGCTAGATGTTGCGAGGCAGTGCTTCAGGCTCGACCGCTCCGGAATCGACCATGGAGAGCTTAGCGACGCCAGCAAACACGTCATAGCAGCCGAATGTGGGCCGGTGGTGATAGATTTTGGCTCCGCCTCCCACTCCATACGCCCGAAAAATCTGACCTCCTTCATCAACTACTTATATTCCAGGCCACTTGACTTGGTAAGAGAGAGGCTTAGCCTCGGCGAAGTAAACAGGCGGAGTCTAAGGGCGTATAAAGAGACCTATTCTCATGAGAGCCTAGAGACACTGCTGGCGGAGATTCAGCTTCTTTGACGGAAAAACGGGAAAAGAACTAACACCTAAATAGGGCGACAGGTAAGAAGATGAAGGGGGTGCCATAATTTATTGTGTACCGCCTCCTACGTAAGGGCGCTATGCGTGATATCACGGAGGCCGTGGGGAACACCCCCATGGTCGACCTGACCGAGGCCCTTTCTCTGAAGAACGGCTCAAGGGTTCTGGCGAAGTTGGAGTTCTTCAACCCGAGTGGCTCTGTTAAGGACAGGCCAGCCCTATTCATCGTCAGAGACGCACTAGCCCAGGGACAGCTGGCTCAGGGCATGACTATTCTCGACGCCTCCTCGGGAAATATGGCAGTCAGCCTCTCCCTCATGGCGGCCTGCTACGGCTTGAAGACGAAGATAGTTCTCCCCCGCAACATCAGCCAAGAGAAGATAGGGCTGCTCCGGGTCTTAGGTGCGGAGATCGTCTTCACAGACCCCTTGGAAGGAATCGATGGCGCGATTAGAGAGGCTAGGAGGCTCTACGAGACGGAGCCCAAAAAATACTACTATTCAAATCAGTACGATAACCCATCCAACCTGAAGGCCCACTACGAGACAACCGGCCCAGAGGTTATACGCCAGACAGAGGGGAGGGTAACCCACTTCGTGGTGGGTGTGGGGACATCTGGGACGCTGATGGGCGCGGGGCAGAGGCTCCGCGAGTATAACAGGGCAATAAAGCTGATAGAGGTCCAGCCTGACTCCGCGTTCCACGGAATCGAGGGGCTTAAACACATGCTAAGCTCTATTAGGCCGAAGATATACGATTCATCCTTCGCAGACGAGCTAATCCACATCACAACCGAGGAGGCCTACAGCTACTCCCGACTGCTGGCTTGTCGAGCAGGCATACTGGCGGGAATCTCTGGGGGAGCAAATGTTGCAGCCGCGGCCCGAGTCGCGAGCGAGGTTCCAGGCGCCTTCGTGGTGACCTTAATTCCGGACGGGGCGGCGCGTTACGTTAATCTGCTGGTTGGCTGAGAACGGTTTATAAGAGCAGCAGTGGACTAAAACCTGGGCTTTGAGGCCGAACGAGTCTGTCGTCATCTATGAGAGGGGGATGGAAGACTATCGCCTCGAGGACGCTGCATTCATCGAGGGGCTCCCCGGTATAGGTTTAGTTTCAAAAATAAGTATAGCCTATATTCTCGGAAAGGTCAAGCCCGTAAAAATTTGCAGGTTATACACGCCCCACTTCCCATCATACGGCTTCATCTCCGACGGGAAACTTCTCCCCCACTTCTTAGACGTCTACGGTGTTGAAGAGCCCTCACCAACCATTATCGCTTACGGCACATCCCAGCCCTCCACAAGCTACGGCCAGCACGAGCTCTGCGAGAATCTGATAGACATAGCGGTGAGGCATGGAGCTAACCGCGTCTTCACACTGGGCGGCCTCGGAGGTAAGGAGAACGTGTCCCAGAGGCGCAGAATCTACTGCTCCTCGACAGACAGAGCTTTTCTGGAGAAATACGTTAGAATAGTTGATGGCGAGGTTTACGCAGGACAGATTGTCGGAGCCGCTGGTATCATGATGGTTGTGGCGGGTCAGAGGGGGCTTCAGAACATGGGTATGCTTATCGAGATTGGCGGCTCAATGCCGGACTATTACGCGGCTCAGAGGGGAGTTGAAGCTCTCTCAAAGCTTTGCTACCTAAACATGAACGAGGTTGGCCTGAGCGAGTTAATCACCATCTCAAGCAGGACTATCGCCAGACTCGAAGCATAAGACACTAAAGCAGTTTTACCCAGTCTCGCGCTTCCACTCCTCCCAAATCCTCTGAATCCTCTCAGCCGCAGGCCCCGACCCCTCAATAACACCGTCCTTCGTCACTCTAATCCTATCCATCACAACTATCACGCCAGCCTCTCGGATGTATCTGGCCATGTTGGGGAAGAGCGCGTTTATCCTGTCAAAGAGAGATGTGAGGTCAGGCCCAGCCTCAACGACCTCTATCAAACAGATGCTTCGGCCGGAGATGAACATCTTGGCGACAGACTTACCATCATCCGTCGTGGCGTCCGCCAGCCAAAGGCTGTAATCAGCCGGATTATAAGCTGCAACTCTTCCTGTAACTCTTCTACCATTGGATGTCGAGACGGAAACAACCCTATCGAGCATCGAGGCAAACTCCTCGCCAAACTTCCGCGAAGCCAAGGCGGACATAAAATTTCTGGTTAACCATATTGAAGCCGACATTTAAAGACTATCACAAACCTGACGAAATAGCCAGAAAGGGCTCAAGGCCTTACTCTGAATTACACTGAGACGGTTTCGCCGAGCACAATCGACTCTAACAGACATAATATTCTGGATGCGGCGACCCAAGCCTCTAAAGTATATTCTGAGAGCCTCAACTCCATATCTGCAATAGACCTGACCTCCTCTGAGAAGTCGCCATGCGGGAAGCAGCCTATGATGAAGACTAAGGGTTGACGGGGTCGTGCATATTCTGCCAGCGCTGCACGGCTCAGTCTTGCGCCTTTCTCGGAAAGGAGGAAGAAGTTTCCAGAACCAAATCTTCTCCTCAGAACCGTGATGCCGTCCTCAATCAACCTGAGAAGAACTTCCCCCGAATCGGATTTGATAATTCCCTCCAGAAGAAGCTTCTCGAATAGGCCTTTAAACCTGTCATAGTTTCGCGGCAACCTAACGGACGGATTTACTTCTATCAGACTACCTGTCTGAGTATGTATGAATATGTCGAGTTTTCCGGCCTTATTGAGTGGCGACCCCAGGACCTCCAGTAAGGTGAAATGCAGTATGTCAGGCCTACCCCTCCTCTGCCGGCCTGCAAGCCCCTCCATCGAGGCGTGGTGGTAAGATGAGTCAAGGAGGGTCCTCGCGGGGCTCTTCCCTCTTCTTCGGCAGAAAGACATAACAGCTGCATGGTTCCAAATCTCCCTCGGAATAAACTCAATAGCTGAGTCGGCCAAGACGATGACGAATGGGCGGACGGGCGGTATCTAACTCACACTCCTACCAAGATAAGGGGGATGTAACCCTCGCACCTTCTATCTCGTCGCGTGCACAGAGGGCGGCGCCGTAAAGGGGCGCCAAATCACCGTAGACTGGTTTAGAGATTCTAGGCTTATCGAGGAGGAGGAATTTGTCTATTCTCGGAATCACCTCGCTGTTAAAGAAATCCTCGTTTCTCAAGTAAATTGCGCCGCCGAGGACAAGAACCTCTGCGTCGAAGGCGTTAATGACGCTCGTGAGACCCGCAGCGTAACAGTCTTTCAGAAACTCAAATAACCTTTTAGCCGCGGGGTCGCCGGCGTAATAGAGCTCGAAACATTGCTTAGCATCCAGCGCGCCTATCTCGATAGACCTCTCGAGGCCTGTCCCCCTCTCCAGCCTATCGTCGTGGAGAAGCTTAGCTGCGAGCCTCGGAATATTGGCACCCGAGCAATACGCCTCCCAGTGACCGAGCCCCCCGCAGCCGCAATCCATGTAGCCAGTGGCGTCGATGACTATGTGTCCGATCTCGGCGCCGTTCCCCTGCTTCCCCAAGATGAGGTGCCGATTATCGACCACTCCTCCCCCTATGCCGCTGCTTATCGTGATGTAGATTAGGTTTTTTACGCCCCCTTCTTTCACGGCCCACCACTCCCCGTAAGCCGCTGCGTTACAGTCGTTCAGAAAGTAGTAATCCACATCAAGCTCCTTAGTAAGCCCAGCGAGCAGAGGGATGTCGCGCCCCTTCTCAGCTATGTTGGGAGCCTTCAAAATCACCCCTCTCTTCGAGTCGAGCGGGCCAATCGAAGCCACACCACAGCTCTTTATCGAGGACCACTCGCTCCCGGCAACATCCTTAGCCAGATTGAGTAAAGCCCGCGGAACAGTCTCGTGAGTTTGCGTCTGAGGCGTCTTCCCCAACTTAACGCGGAGGAGCTCGCCCTTCTCACTGAAGAGGCCAACCCGCATATTAGTGGCTCCCACATCCGCAGCCAGTATCAAACTTCTCACGGGAGAAGACGACCGGCCTTGAATTAAAAATTAGCGTTCATGGGATTCATCCGCATTCATATTCGACGGATAGCGTCAGGACCGAACCATCCACGCTCAGGACTACTGAGTCTCGAAACAAGTCAACGCCACGCGACTTCAGTAGACGTGCCAGTGACAATATTTTCTCCCTCGGCACCAGAGTGATGCTCGGCTCCGCGACCGCTGAGGGATAATCCCTCCCGAACCTCGTAAGGGCCTCCTCCCTCAACCTACCCATCCTGACAGCCTCCTCCGCTGCTCCCATCAGACCGAAAAAATCAGCCTCAGCCCTCGAAAGCTCCACAACAGGCCTCAAATCCGGAGCGTAGCCGACCTTCACTCTGACCATTTCAGGCAGCCTCTCGCTATACCTAAACATCCCCCGCGCCACCAATATCGAAGGAGGCCCGCTATGAGATAGATGTTGATGAAGTAGTGAGGGCCGTCTTTGGGTTGAGGAGATACGGTTAATTGTTTGGGGCTTTTACCTAAGTTGGAGTGTCGGAGTCTGGACTGCCGCCTGGCCAGAGATATGTTAGGGGCTTCATAGTTTATGCGGCTTTAGGTCTGCCCGAGGTCGACCTTCAACGTTACCGCTTGAGAATCACTGGCCTAGTCGAAAGGGAGCTCGAATATACTTATGAGAAACTCATGAACAATTTGCCGAAAATAAACTACAGGTCGGACTTCCACTGCGTCACAAAGTGGTCTGTTAAGGATGTTGTATGGGAGGGTGTGCCCATAAAATGGTTTGCGGAGCAGGCTGGGGTGAAGGCTGACGCCTCGTGGGTCAATTTCCGATGTCTAGACGGATATGTTGCTCCCGTCCCCCTCGAGGATGCTCTATCTGAGAGGGCCATAGTCGCTTTGAAGATTAATGGGGGGCCGATTAAACTCGAGAACGGCTTCCCATGCAGAGCCTTCATACCTCACCTCTACGGCTGGAAGTCGGCTAAGCATCTGAGCGAGATAGAGTTCACCGACAGATACGGGGATGGATTCTGGGAGGTTTACGGATATCATGAGAGGGGGAATGTATGGTTGGAGGAGCGGTTCAAAGGAGGATTTGGGAGGCACGTGAGGAGAAGCCCGGTCGTTGAGAGGAAAGTCTAGTCAGAGGCCGCCACCATAAAGGAACATCTGCTCGGAGCCGAAGGATGGAATGAAGACCTTCCGAACCCTGTAGCTTCTGAGATGCCTCTTGGCAGATTCGACGTGCCTACGTCTCCTTTCAGGCCCCTTAGTCAGCGGAGATGCGGGGCCTATGTAAAATGAGCAGCGGCCCCCACACCTCTCTGCAACGAACCTGTAAAGCTCTCCGAGCTCTGCGGCCTCGCCAAGCCAATCTTCCGTAAAATCCAGCACCAAGGCGTCATACTGCCCATCATCCCTCCTGATGAACTTCACGGCGTCGTCAATCACCAAACTCACCTTAGGGTCTTCGAAAGCCTCTCTAATCCCTGGAATATGCTCTTTACAAGCCTCGACAACCATTTCGTCAATCTCCACAACCACTATCCTCCTCACACTCTTTCCCTGAAGGAGGGCTTTCACAGTCTGCCCACTTCCACCGCCTAGAACCAGAATACTCTTCATCCGATGCCTTAGGACAGGGCCGACTAAGGCCCTGTTGAATACGTGGGCGTCAAACTCTGTGTGCTGAAGATTCCCGTCCAGCAGGAGCATCAACCCGTAAGCATCGTTCTCAATAATGTCTATCTTCTGGTAATTTGACTTACCCGTAAATAGGATTCTCTTGGCGTGGTAGACCACGTGTATGCCTGCATAGGGCTGATAGACGATATACTCTGACGTGTCGAAACATATCTTCGACATCCCTGCGGGAGATACCAAACCACAGCCTATATAACTGTGAATCCCGAGGATTCTGAATAGAGTTGAGGCCGCTCTACAACGAGCTTGCGCAGTTCTACGAGATTATAGAGGAGAGAGACTACGCAGCGGAGATTTCTCTGATAGATGATGTGCTTCGGAGGAGCGGGGCGAGGAGTTTGATTGATTTGGGGTGTGGCACAGGGCTGCACGTTAGGGAGCTGGCTAAGAGGGGTTATGAGGCGCTCGGAATAGACATCTCCCCTCAGATGGTCAGTGTAGCTAGAAGACGCGCCAGAGGAGTGAAGAACGCACGTTTTACCGTTGGAGACTATTACAGCTATAAGCCGAGGAAGAAGTTCGACGCAGCTCTCTGCCTCAACTGGTCCATACCCGTAAAGAAAGAGGAGTTGGATAGGTTCTTCGGAAACACCTCACGCCTCCTAAGGGAAAGCGGAGTCCTGATAATAGACTATGAGAGGCCGGGGGACATAGTCTGGGAGGACCTTGGTAAACCAGTCGTCGATTCTTGGAATTTCAGGGATGGGCGGATTGTGCGTGTCTCTCTGGGTGAGGTGAAGCGTAACGTGATGAGGAGCCGAGATGTTTACATAGTCTTCGGGAGACCCGCTGCTTTCAAGCCACCTAGTGAGGAGGAGAGATACCTTGGACGGTGGAGAGAGGAGAAGGTTTTCGTCTTCCTTGACGTCTCTCATGTGAGGTTCTACGATAACTCAGAACTCGAGAAAATATCATTAAAACACGGCCTAAAGTCAACTGAAATCCTGACCCTCAAGACGAGAAGGGGGTATCCGCGGCTTTACAACATCTTCGTCAAGACTGGGCCGATATAGACTTAATATCTATGACGTGGGCCTGAACTAGCAATGTCTCAACAGAAGGGGGAGAAGAGGGCTAGAATACCAGACCACAGGCATTGTATAGTCTGTGGCAGGCCCGTGCCTCCGAAAGAGGAGATTTGCTCAGACGAGTGCAGGAACGTCTACGAGGGAAGGTTGAGGAGGGAAAGGAGGACCCGCATCTTCCTGCTCATTCTCTATGCAGCTCTTCTCGCGTCGCTATTCTTTTTCTTCTTTATCCCAAGATGAGTTAATAGCGACGCGTGCGATGTCCCTCTCGCTCTGAAATCTCCCCTTACTCTCCAACACAAACGCATAGTCAACACCGGGCGCAGGGTCGGCCACAAACTCGCTTGACTTCAACGCATATAACAGTTCTTTAAGCCTCCTCGATCCACTGAACAAAATCAAAACGTCTTCTCCATCATACGTTCGTGGTTGCCAAACGCCAGACCCTGCCTCTCCACTTTTAATCTCAGCTACGACCTCCTCATGCTTCAAATTTAACAGACCGTCCTTGAGAACCCTAGAGAGCTTCAGAGTAACACTGTTAGACAAGAGGCCACGGGCTTTATCCGCCGCGGATAAGAGATAGTTGACACCTCCCTTCGACCCATAACTGAGGGAGCACTGCGCACCATTTGAGTAAAGGCTAGACTTTTCCAGCTCGACTCTGAAAGAGTCCCTAATCGGGTTGACCCACACCATATAGACCTCCGGCCCATTTGTTATTGAAATTTTCAGCCCGGGACATTTGAATATCCCTGAAAATTTTTCGCCTCCGCCTACGATTAGTCCTGTGACTGGCCCACCAACTATCGATGCGCGGAGAGTTGTTGTTGATTGGAACGTTATAACTTTCTCGGGACGTAGGCTGTATGACGTGTGTAGCGAGTCGCCTTGAAGAAACTCCGCTGCAGTAATCTCTCCAGTCTCTAAGAGCCCGCTGAGAGGCTTCTTGAAAATAAGGCCAATATGTAAAATTCTTCCATCGCCGCTTGTTGCTGCGTCCACAGATTTTATCAGGCTTCTATCGGTGCTAAGCGCTATCAGAATGAGGATTATTGAGGTAATCAGTATCAGTAGCGTGGGGCTGGGTGCCTGCTGGAAGAGGGGTTCCGAGGGGTTAAGGATTATCAGCAGAAGAGAGAGGGCTGCGAACACTGCTCCTGTTATGACGAGCTTCCTCCTGCTAACCGGTAGAAACGCCATGTGGTAAAGCTCCGCAGAGAGGTCGACTATCCGCACTCTGTTAGAGATTCCCGCAATCCGTGCTTATAAGCTACACGCATCTAAACCTTCTTATTAGCCGTCTCCGCTCAATTGTTCCCAAAGTTAGCGATATCGCCGCCAGCAAGGCGAGAGGCAAGGCACTCAACACGTCCAAAAATAAAAGACTGAATAAAGTGAGCAGAGTCGATGCCGAAAAAGCATAAAAATAGATAGGCGCCCTCCTCTCCACCAG
Source organism: Candidatus Calditenuaceae archaeon (assembly GCA_025059595.1). Taxonomy (GTDB): domain Archaea; phylum Thermoproteota; class Nitrososphaeria_A; order Caldarchaeales; family Calditenuaceae; genus HRBIN02. The sequence continues at coordinate 307,595 of JANXDI010000029.1, forward strand.
TTTAAGATATTCGTCATGATGCTCCCTCAGGTGGCTCGAATCGATAAGTCTCAGGCAAGTCGACAAACATGGGTACTTTATGGCAGCGGCCTCCGCGAATGGAATAGAGCTACCACATAAAACACACTCTTTGGCTGCATGCTTCTTTATCAACATCGACAGAAATCTGTCACGTCGGGATGGATATATATTTTCGGATTCTACATGTAATTTCGCGACAACATGCTAGTTATAACTCTTTACAAGGCAGTTCCCGCCAGAACCACGAAGATCGTCACCGTTGGTGGTGTTCTGCGCAGGGAGGAGATGGACCTCGTTATGAACCCGTTTGACTACAAGGCTATTGAAGCTGCCGACTATCTGAAGAGGGCGTTCGGAGGGAAGGTAATAGCACTCACCATGGGACCGGACTTCAAGCTCAAATCGATAGCCGCGAGCCTCTATGACACACCAGTTGAGGGGATTGATGAATCCTACATCCTGAGTGACAGGAGAATGGCCGGCGCAGACACCTGGGCGACGGCGTACACAGTAAGCCTCGGAGTCAAGAAGGTAGTCGAGGCTCACCTCTCAGCGGTTGATGAGTTAATTTCTCTGATACGCGGTGATGCAGACCCAGAAAGATTTGCGCAGAAGGCGAAGGAGCTCTATGAGCGGAACTTAATCCCAAACGCAGTTTACTCATCCCTACCAACACTTAAAGAGGCTACTCTTGCTGAGAGGTTATTGAAGGGTGAGGTTGATAGGGGGAGCGCTCTGAGATTGTTGGAGAAGGTTAGGCATGAGGTTGAGAAGTTCATAGTTATCGCGGGTATCAAGACGAGCGATGGTGAGACCGGAAGCACGGGGCCACAGGTCGCGGAGGCTTTGACCGAGCTCCTCAGGAGATACATTCCAAGCGTCACATATGTTAGGGAGCTTGAAGCAGACCCCGAGGCTGGTTTCATCTATGTTGAGCGTAAGCTCGGCGACCTTATTCAGAAGCTGAGAGTTCCACTCCCCTGCGTCATTTCCATCGCCACAGACTACCGCCCGAACCCCCCCTTACTCAAACTCAAGAAGAGGGCACGCATGTTCAACTACGCGAAGAAGGTAACCGAGAGCGTAGTCCTCAACGCCGACCAAATAGGAGCCAAACCAGAGTTAATCGGGCTGACAGGCTCTCCGACCATTGTAGGGCCTGGAATGGACATAGGCGTTCCACCAGTCCAAAAGTTTGTAGGAAAAACTCTAGTCCTCTCGACCCGCGTTGAGGAGTTTGAGTTAAACGGAAAGAAATACGGCCCGTTTGAAAGGCTCTCAAAGGCTGATGATCTTCCTCAAGAAGTTCTGAATTATCTTCGGGAGCGAGGTCTTGTTAAAGTGTTCGAGCTTGAGGACCTCGTGGATGAGCTTTTCGGGGTGAGGGTTAGTGTCGCAGGGGAACACAGAATATAGAGACGTTTGGGTTTACTGCGAGGTTCAGGACGGCGAGCTTACGAGGCCCACTATTGAGGTTATAGCAGGTGCGCGTAAGCTTGCCGACAAAATGGGCATGAAGGTTGTGGGAATACTTCTAGGGTCTGGTCTCAAAAAAATTGCACGAGAGCCAATCTATTATGGCGCTGATAGTGTAATATTGTGCGACACACCATTATTGAAGAGCTACCAAGTTCTCCCCTACACACACGTCCTCTCCGACATGGTCTTCAAGCTTAAACCTTGGGCCTTCCTCTTCGTCGCGAATGAGATTGGCAGAGAGCTCGGAGCCCGCGTCGCATACAGAACTCTCACAGGCTTAGCCGCCGACTGCATAGACCTCATCATAGAGGACTTCGTGATGTACACTCCGCAGGGGACAAAGGTCTACAAAGACTGCATCGCGCAGGTCCGCCCCGACTTCGCAACCCGCATAGCCAAAATATTCACTCCAAAACACCGCCCCCAGATGAGCAACATCAGGCCAGGCTCTTTTACGCCGCTTCCGCGAGACGAGTCTAGAGCCGGTGAGTTGATTGAGTGGGAGGCTGAGATTCCTCCTGAGGCTTTCGCTGTCGAAGTCATCGAGGAGAAGAGGCTGCCGAAGAGCCCCATTAAGCTTGAGGACGCTAAAGTGATTATCAGCCTCGGACTGGGTGTCTTAAAGGACTCTAGGGGCAACCCGAGAAACCCTCTCGAGGCTTATAGGCTTGCGGAGCGGCTTACCGAGGTGATTAAGCAGCGGTTCGGAGTCCCCGCAGAGATAGGGGCATCAAGGTCTCTGGTTTACGCGGGAATCAAGGAGCTCGAGGGTCTGATTGTGAAGGACAGGCAAGTCGGGCAGACAGGTAAAACAGTTTCACCCGACATCTACATCGCTGCAGGTATAAGCGGAGCGATACAGCATAGAGTGGGAATCCTACGGTCGAAGAAGATAGTGGCTATCAACACCGACCCCCAAGCACCGATATTCCAGATTGCCCACTACGGCGTAGTGGGCGACCTATACGAAGTTCTTCCTAAGCTCATGGAGATGCTGGAGGAGAGAAAGCAGTGAAGCCCGACTATGATGTAATCGTGGTCGGTGGAGGAAACGCAGGCTGCGCGGCGGCAAACTATCTTGCACGTAAGGGCGTTGATGTCGCACTATTAGAGAAGGCTCAGGTCCCAGGGCAGAAGAATGTCACGGGCGGGGTCATTTATACGGAATACATTCGAGGCTATAGTTTAGAGGACGCTTTCCCCGGATTCAGGGAGGAGGCGCCGCTTGAGAGGAGAATCGTATCCCATGAGGTAGTGGTCTTATCCTCCCCGGAGACTCGGGACGGAAAGGCGGTGTATAAGAGGACGGTGATAGGTGAGGATTCTCTGCTTAACAGGCTCGGAATTTCAGGCTTCAATCTGGCCGGCTCCGAGGGCTACTCCGTCCTGAGAGCAAAGTTCGACAAGTGGATGATGAAGAAGGTCACGGAGAGTGGCGGAGTCGTTGTAACTTACAAATCCGTGAAGGACCTCTACTTCGAGAACAACCAAGTGAAAGGTATAGTGACAGATTCTGAAACGGTTACATGTAACCTCGTCATAGACGCCTCGGGGGTCACCTCAAGGCTTGTCGACAAGGCCGGTCTTAGACCTCCCCTCACTCCGGAAAAAGTCTATCACGGGGTGAAGCACGTCTATAAGCTTTCACAGGAGAAGATTGAGGAGAGGTTCGGCCTAAAGCAGGGTGAGGGGAAGGCCATCTTTTATCTTGGTGACGTTATGCAGGGTGTTAGCGGTGGAGCCTTCCTTTACACAAACCGTGATACCCTCAGCATAGGCATCGTCGCCTCTCTGGACTCATTCTTGAGGGCCTCCCTAGAAAGGATGGACACTCTAGGCAAGCCTCTCGAAATATTGGAGAGCCTCGAATCACACCCCGCTGTGGCCCCGCTCCTCGAAGGTGCAGAACTCGTCGAATACTCCGCACATAACATACCGAAAGGCTATAAGACCATGCTGGAGCAGCCATACACCTCAGGCTATGTTGTCACGGGAGACGCCCTCGGAGCCTTTGTCAAAATCGGAGGCCTCATCGATGGCATGAGGAGGGCTGTCGCTACCGGAATAATGGCTGCCGAGGCTTATCTTCGAGCCTCCAAGGCCAATGATTATAGTGCTAAGACTCTCGCCGTTTACAAGGAGCTCCTTGCCCCAATATACAGTGATGTCCGAAAGTCCGGCAGGAATGCGATGCTCACAGAGTCGAGAGTTGCTTACGGCTTAGCCCCGAAGCTCCTGCTAGGGCTTTTAGGAGAGAGGGTTGAGGCCCAGTCACAGGTGAGGTCGCACTCATCCGAGGTGGATGCTGTCAAGAAGATTCAAGAGAGGACTGGGCTTCTCGACTACGATGAGGACAAGGAGTATAGCCACATCAAAGTGGACTTTGACAAGGCCTCGGCTCAGAGGCTGAAGATGTGGGTCCCCGCTTGCCCTGTGAACTGCTACACGCTTGTCTTAGAGAAAGGCGTCTTCGCGTCGCTCAAAGACCTCTACAGATACAACTTATCGAGGAGGCTCGCTGAGGGTATTCCTGAAAATAGGGCAAGAAGCCTCGCGAGGATGGACACCTTAGACGACATGGCGAGGGCAAGGCTGAACTTTGACCATGTTGCCTGTGTGGCGTGCGGTACATGCGGAGTTATAGGGCCGACAGACGTAATAGACTTCGGTCACGAGAGAGAGGGGCACGGAGTCAGGTTCAAGTACGGATAAATAAGCAAGTTTAATATATCCCCATAAACACTTAGAGGCGTGTCAATAACATCAGTCACCAACGTTATTAGGACTAAGCTGGATGTCCGGACCTTTTCTGACAAGGAAATTCCTTGGGAAGACAAACTAATCATATTGGATGCAGGGAGGATGGCAGGGTCAGGGCTGAACAGCCAACATTGGCGATTCATACTTATAGACAAGCGGGAGGACCTCGAGAAACTGGCTGACCTGAGCATAACGGGGAAGTGGGTCAGAGGGGCTAGCTTTGCCGTTGTGGTTCTGACAGACTCGCGATATGCCTGGCACCTTCTCGACGCCGGCAGGGCAATCACTAACATGATGCTGGAGGCCTGGAGCCGCGGAATAGTCTCATGCATCTGCACGAGCTACAATGAGCAGGCCCTGAGGAACTGGCTTAAGATACCCCCTCTTTACGCCATCGCGGCCTTCATCGGTTTCGGTTATCCAGTGAAGAAGCTTTTAGGTAAGAAGAATAGACTCCCCTTGGAGCAAATTGCCTTCCGTGGAAGGTTCGGCGAGCCAATTAAAGCGTGAGATTGTCGCTAAGCTAGCTGAGGCTCTTGTCAAGGAGCCTCTAATACTTGAGAGAGGGAAAGCCAGCGCGAAAATACGTTTAGCCGAGAGGCTTGGGCTGAGCAAGTTACCTAGGAACACGGACTTGATTTGGGCGCTGAAGGAGTTAGGCGCACCCTCAACGCTAATTAAAGAACTAAGACGAAAGCCAGTCAGGACGAGGTCAGGAGTAACCATCATAACCGTCGCAATACCCTTGTTCAATTGCCCTCACGGCCGATGCATCTACTGCCCAGGTGGAGGAGAGACTGGCTTCCCCCAGAGCTACACGGGGGCGGAGCCCGTCATCAGTTATGCGCATATTGTGGGTTACGATATAGAGGCGCAGGTCAAAGCCTATCTCAAGAGGCTGGAGAACATGGGACACGAAGTCGATAAGGTCGAAATCATCTTCATCGGTGGGACATACACCTCCGCCGACCCGGAGGCTCAGAAGGGATACATTAAAGCCGCCTTAGATGGGCTCCACGGCTCCCAGTCGGGGAGTGTTGAGGAAGCTCTTTTGAGGGCTGAGCATAAGCGACCCCGCGTCGCCGGCATGATGGTTGAGACTCGGCCCGACTGGATTAATCCGCAAATCGCTGACGAGCTCGTAAGACTGGGTGTAACAAGGGTCGAGCTCGGGGTGCAGGCCCTCGACGACGAGATTTACAGACGTATAGCTCGCGGCCACACTGTCCGAGATGTGGTGGAAGCGACAAGAGTTCTGAGGGACCGAGCCTTCAAGGTTGGGTACCACTTCATGCCGGGGCTCCCGCATTCAAACCCTGCGAAGGATTTTGAGATGTATGAGACGCTCTTCAAAGACGCACGATTCAGGCCGGACACTGTCAAAATCTACCCGACCATGGTAATACCCGGCACACCGCTACACACGCTCTGGTCTAGAGGCGAGTATAAGCCCTATGAATTGGATGTTTTGGTAGACCTACTCGTCAGAATGCTCAGCATCACGCCCCCCTACGTCCGGATACACAGAATCAGGCGCGAGATACCAAGCCATGTAGCGGCGGACGGAAAATATCCGGGAAACCTCAGGGAGCTTGTAGAGAGAGAGGCCGCGAGAAGAAGCATCAAATGTAAATGCGTGAGGTGCAGGGAGGTCGGGAGGCAAACCAGCCTAAGCTTTGAGCGGCTATTCGAAATGGAGATAAGGGAGCTAAGATACGAGACTTTAGGGGGAAGAGAAGTCTTCCTTTCATACGAGACGCGAGACGGAGAGGTTTTAGCCGGACTGCTGAGGCTCAGGCTCCCCGATGAAGCTGCGAATGAGCTGCTAAGAGACGCGGCCCTAGTCCGCGAGCTTCACGTTTATGGCGAGATGACACCTGTCGGCCGCGCAGCGTCCCAGCGGGGCTGGCAACACCGCGGGATAGGGACGCAACTCCTAAGAAGGGCTGAGGAGATCGCGGCTAGGGAGGGATATGATAAGGTCGTAGTAATAAGTGGGCTCGGAGTCAAGGAATATTACATGAAACGAGGATACTCGAGGCACGGCCCCTACGTGGCTAAGAGGTTAACGTAGAAGGCTTGGTTGATGCGGAAGAGGCAATCCGTGAGATTAGGTCTGCAATCGCGGCAAGGAAGACGATAGCGGTCGTAGGTGAGATGGAGGTTTTTTATGAGGGAAGGAGCGCAAGCTGGCTCGGAAGCGGTGAGAGGCTTCTCATAATCAAGCAGGATAGGAGCGTGCTCGTCCATCGCCCATTCGGATATGAGCCTGTGAACTGGCAGCCGGCGGGAAGCCACATAGACACCTCAATCGAAAACGGTAAACTCTTAATAGTTTCAACCCGCACCTCGCCGCCGGAGATGCTGAAAATCAGCATCTCAAGGATAATACACTTATCGACCTACTCGCTGAAAGACGAGGCCGATTTTCAAATTCACGCAAGAGAAGAAGACATGAAACAGGCAATCATAGCGGAGCCGGGCCTCGTCGAGGAAGGATTCAGGATCGTGGAGAGTGAACGTAGGGTCAGAGGCGGATTTATCGACATACTTGGTGTTGACCGTGAGGGCAGTTTGGTGGTTGTTGAGATTAAGAGGGAGAAGGCTAATGTCAAAGATATAGAGCAGCTGATAATATACTCTTCGCAGATTGAGGAGGAGTTTGGGTCGAAGCCTCGGCTGTTGATTGTTGCACCCATGCTTACGGGGAGGGCGGCGAGGATGGCGAGAATTTTAGGCGTTGAATATAGGCAGCTCTCGCCTAGAAAGGCTCAAGAGGTAGTGAAGAGAAGAAAAGGGTTGGACCGATTCTTTTAAGGAAAGCAGCTAAAACAGACGGGCCTCTCCGCGAAGAATCGAGTCCGTAAGCGCCGTAATGTTTTTCAACTCATACCGGACAATCTCCTCAACCTCATACTTTACACCAGACGTAATCTTTTCACCCGAGATATACTGGATGGACGCCATAAGTGGTCTGTCAATCCTCCTTCCAATTTGTGCTAGAAGCTTAACGTAAACCTCGTCGAAGACCCTAACTTCATCATATATTTTGTCGGCTATTTTATAAGCGGCGACGTTGTAAATTTTGCCCACGTGGGAGATTGGGTTCTTACCGGCTGTGGCCTCCAAAGACATCTGTCTGCAAGGCGTGATTAGGCCGGAGGCCCTATTTCCCCTGCCTGTGTTACCGTCATCCCCATGCTCCGCTGAAGTCCCAGTTACAGTCAAATAAACACTACTCTCCTCTCTCCTGTTAGGCACTATTAAGTCTCCGGTGTTAACATCGACGGTAACGCTCATACCGTCCGACATCCTGACCGCCTTGTCGAGAATCCGGTCCCTAATCTCCTCTTTCACCGAGATGTAATGGTCGAGGTCTGGGGTGAGGTGCGACACTATGCCGTCGGCTATTGTGAGGTGAATCTTGTCTCCTTTCCTGAGGCCCATTACTTTACAATCTTCGCCGCTCTCCCTCAGAGACTGTTTAAACGCTGGGCTGTTAATCTCCCTCTCAGCCGAATACACAATCTTCTCTAGAACCGTGAATGGTGCGTAGCCGACTCCAAACGAGGTATCGTTTGACAGTGGCACCTCGCTCTTCTCGTACTCCACAATCTTCACGAGGTCGGCACTACCCGGCCTTATCCTACAGTCCGAGACGATGTGTTTATCAGGGTCTAAGAACCTGAAATTCTTCTTGATGAATGTTCTTAGAGCATCCTTCAAAAGCTTCTCGACAGGGACGACGTACTCGTTGGTAGGAGTCCTCACGGTCGTTGTCGCTCTCCCCGCTATTAGGATGTAAATGGGCTCGTCGACCGTCCCACCACCAAAAACTGGAGTGGACCTCCCACCCACTAGGAGACCCTTGTCGAGGTTGTGGTGATAGACTCTCCCGAAGTTCTCCAGATAGTATCTGGAGAGGGCGACGCTAGCGGCTTCGCATACGGAGTCGATTATGTAGTCGGGGTGCCCCAGTCCCTTCCTCTCAACAATCTCGACATACTGCTTACTCACGGGCTTCCCACTAATCCTCTCAAACACTATGGATGTCCTCTGCATCGTTTAGCCGAGAATTACGCCTATATTTAAAATGAACTCCCCAATCAAACCGATGAAGAGTAGTCTTCGTTAATCCCTACTCCTCTGAGTAATCTAGCTGAATATAGAGAACGTTATTTCCCCTCACAAGAATATACGGATAACTCGCCTTCTTCACCTCACTCTGATACTCTACCCCACGGTTAATGACCAAGTTCATGTAGTTATCAGCCTCGACCAGCGTCCCGACGTATGAGATGTCATTCTTCAGCATCACCCGCACCTGCTTGCTGAAGCTATTCATTATGAGGCTCAGAGGCCGAACTCCCGTCTGAGTGCTCAAGACCAAAAAGATGATCTCCGGCCCTAAATAAAAGTCTGACTCGATGCCGGTATTTCTGAGCTGGGTAGTGTGAGGGGAGCCCTCGGCCATGTATCGAGCTCGTCTCCACTCTCTAACTTTTTTCGCTCGGGCCGCGTATTCGACTCCACTCTATTCGTAGGGGCTCAAGTAGAATACACGTATTCTGTATCAATTCTCTGTGTGGCAAAAGGATATATGATGCCTGTTTTATGAGATCTCCGCTGAATTGACAGAATCAGTCACACCACCTCTCAGCAGGAGGGCCCGTGTGGCTCTGATAGTGGCGCTGGCAGGGGTGGCCATCAGCATTGTTCCCACCGTGCTTTTCCTTTTCGTTATCGAGAATAAGCGTAACGACCCTTTGGGCTGGGAGATTTTTGCTGATTTCCCGCTACACCTTTTGACGGCCTTTGTAGGCGCTGTTATTGGCTTTGCAGGTGCCTTGCTCTTTAGGTCTGCGGTGAGGCAGGACCTCAAGGAGTCTCAGCGTGAGGAGAGGGCTAAACAAGTCCTTCGAGATGTGGTTTAGAGCTTCAGAGGTATCTTTTTAGCGAGAGTTGCTTCGGACTCTTGATAGGTGTCTGCTTAAAGACTGACTGAATATTCTCGATGGCGTTCACCGCTCCTTCCCTCAGATAGGGGTCCTCGATGAAATCTTCCAGAAGGAGGGAGGCTAGCTCGACGTACTTCTCCACAGCCCCTCTATAGACTGTCTGACTCAGCTCCGCGCCGCAAACCCTACAGACCCCTTTCAAGAGTAACCTACGGTAGCGGGTTCCGCATCTTCTGCATCTGAACGATTGGGCGAAATATGTCCGCAGGTTCCCTATAATGTCTGGGAGTACGTGGTGAGCCATCACCCTCTCGGCGACGAACTTTGGGTCGACCGCGCTTAAAGTTTTGCAGAGCTCGAGCTGGGCCGTAACCCTCTCAAGCATGGTTCTCTTCTTGGTGTATGATGACTGGTTAACATATCCGTGCAGAACTGCCACATGCGTCATGCATTTTACTCCGCAGATTTCAGGCCCCATCTTCACAATCGTCCTGAGCAACGGTATAATGCTGACCAGATTTACCGCAGGTTCTTTTCTCTGAGCCGCCTGATAGAATTGAAGGGGGTATCTGGCCACGGTCTCGATGTTATGCGCTTGCTCATCAACTTCTTCTGGGTCTACAATTATGTTGAGGAGGAGGGGCGTGTCCATGGTTCCTCCTATTCTGTCGGGCAGGTATCTCCTGCTGAAATTTGTGAAGACGTCTAAGAGGAGCATGACGCTGTCTTCGTCTCCGTCGCAGTCCCTCCTCTTGGCGGCGTGCAAGAGGGGGTGCGCATAAACAACCTTTGCTTCTGTTATGCCTATGACTCTGCAGACTACCGCTCCGTATGTATGTGGTGAAAGTGCAGCCACTAAGGCGCCGATAACATCGGTTGGCGAGTTGAATCTGTAGTATTCTTGGAGGCCGGCGGTTCTGAGAAGCCTGTCGATGAATTTCGACGTCCTGTAGAGGTGCTCGGCGAGTTCTGATGGTATTATTATGTCTTGGGGCTTCAACTCTAGGAGCTGGTCCGCAGAGTTAATTGGCCTGCCGTTGACGTCTTGAGAGTAGCCGAGTTGGCGGAGTCTCCCTAAGTCTGCTTCTATCTGCTTGGGTGTGAAATGCGTGAGTGGGGCGTTTGTGCTGTCGAACCTTATGGTCCCGTCCTTATACACGTAAAGCTTGAGGTCCGCACGCAGGATGCCTTTTGCGAGCTCCTCAGGCTGCTTGGACCAGCTTGTCAGCTTTCTGACACCTTTAAGTGTCTTCACCGAGGCGCCTCCAGCGCTCTCGGCCATTCTAAGCTCCTCCTTGAGGTCTACCACCCAGCTTCGAGAGGCTCTCAATAAGTTTCCGCATCTTGGGCATGTCTTCTCCTCGGGCTCGACATACTCGGAGCCGCAGTTGTCACACTCAGCGACAAGGATTGTCGGCTTACCGCACGCGCTACATACTCCGCGCCAAGTCTTCTCTCCGCAGACGGTGCATGCTCTCGAGACTAGCTCGAGTGAGAGGTTCTCGTGCTTTGCGGCCCTCATTACGTCGCGGGTCGCTCCGCCCGCGAGGCCTACCGGGAAGAGTATGTGGACAGGCGGCTTGAGCCGCCTCTGCCGGGCCTTTTCAGGCCTTCCGACCCTGACAGTGAGAACCGTCCCCAGCCTCTGGCGGAAGGGTGTTCCTGAGAGCCTCTCGACGGCCTCGCTTACACTCAGGTTAGAGACATCCGCTTCTTTGAAAGGCCTGAAGAGAAAGATGAGCGACTTTAACCACTCTTTCGATATTTGGACCCTGTTATCGACGACCCTGTGCTCGATTAGCATTGACTCTAGGACATTCTTGGCTTGGCTGTCTACCGGTAGTAGGAGTTGGCCGGCCTTTCGGGTCGAAGCTCTGATTGAGGAGCGTAGCCATCTTCTCAGATGCTCCACATCTTTTCCGGTTGCTCTGTCCCAGAATGGCATGTATCTCGGATGGATGGGGACTCTCAGCTTTGCGCTGATTCCGCAGGCGTATTCTATCGGGGGTATTTGGGTGAATGGGTTCGCCTCCACACGCTTCACCTCCTCCGCCTCGTGGCGGGAGAGCCTCTCCCTCCAGCCTTCAACCGCCAAAACCTCCTCCAGCCAAAACTCCTCGCAATAACCCGGGGGTTGGAGCCTCACGTTGTTCTCGACACAGTCGCCGAAGCTGACCAGTATGTCTCCGTTGAAGAGGACTCTGCTGAGCCTCTCCTCGGCCTCTGCGAGCTTCTGCTCCGAGTCCACCCTAATGACTGATGTATCGGTAAGCATGACTACGGGAGGCTCAATCGTCGTGACTGCCATGGCAACTCCCCCTTTCCCAGGGTAGTCCGTCTTGAGTTGGGTTCCTATCGCTACGTAGCCTTTGAGAATCTTCATAGTGTAGGGATGAATTCCAAGGGCCGCCATGGAGGTGTTGGGTGCGCGGCCGTATCTGAGGCGAAAGCCCCCAAACATGTTCTCCATAGAGAGAACCGGCCTACCGCCCACAACCTCCTCGATCACAGAGCTTCTACGCTCCTGAGAATACCTCTTCAGCATCTCAGGAACTTGCCGAAGCCACTCCCAACCCCCAAGCCCAGCCACGTCGATTAGGCGGAGAAGCTTCCGCGCACGCCCCACGACACCGTCATTAACAACCCTCAGCGCCCCGCCCCTGAGGTAAGGAGTCTCAACTCTGGCCAGCTCCCTGAAGCTTGAGACAGGTATGTTGTCTGTCGCTATTCCTGTAATCTCTATCGGAAGCCTGTAGAGGACGTATTCTAGGACATCGTCAGGGACATTGTACTGGAAGTTGCCGACCTTCCTCTTGTAAGTTCTAATCTCCTCGACGAAGCGCATGACCTCCTCCTCCGTCGCCCTGTAAGGGGAGAGGCCTGCAACTTTTCTCAGATAATCGGCCAAGACGACTGAGCCCGCAATCTCCGTCCCACCGGCCGACCTGATTGGGCCGGCGTAGTAGACGGCCATGTAGCTGGAGTTGTCGGTATTTCGCTTTATCTTGACGCCAACTATGCCCTCGTTGGGTGCGGCTGTCGTGCCGGGCGGAGTCATCACGGCCAAGGCTGCTCGGAGAATCTGGGTGAGCCGGGAGGGGTCTGGCCTCCCCGTGCCGCTGTATAAGCGGTCTATTAGCTTGAAGGGGAGAATTTCGTGGTCGCAGCTCGTCTTAAGCTCCCGCACAACTGCGGCGACTCCGGGTGGGCCTAGGAGAAGCTCTATCCGCTCCGCCATGTCGTAGGCTATCTTAACCTCAACCTCGCCGGTCGGCTGCTGAACCCTCAGCCGATACTCTTTAGCAACTTCGTACTCTCGCTTCACTCCCTCAACCATCTCGCGTAGGTAGGGACTACTTGTAGACCCCCTCTCCAACTCTAAACGGCCTCAAATGCGCTTAGTTATAAGGAGGCCGAGCGTCGAGAGGCTAGACACGTGCCCCCATATATCTCGATATCGCCGGTGGCCTCTCTTTGGCCGCCTCCGCAGCGTGCTCTACGACCTCAGCCAGTTTATGGGGCTCATGCTCTACAAGCGTTCCCGTAACTATTATGTCGGCCCCCGCCCGTATAGCGTTAGCCGCATCTCTCCCCGACCTGATTCCTCCGCCTACCACTATCGGGATGTCAACGACTTTTCTGACTATCCGTATGAGGTCTGGGGGGATTGGGGACTCGGCGCCTGAGCCTGCCTCGAGGTAGATGAGCCTCATGCCGAGCAGTTGGGCGGCTAGGGCGTAGCTGGCCACGATGTTGGGCTTACTTTCAGGTAGGGGGAAGGCTCTGCCCACCACCGCTACGCTGGTCTCGCCCTTAAAGACCACGTAGCCCATAGGTATCGGCTCGAGGCCGTATTCCTTGACCATGAGGGAGCCGTGAATCTGAGCACCCAGTATGAACCACCACTCCAGTGAGTTGAGGAGCGACATGTAGAAGATTGCGTCGGCGTGGGGGCTTACAGACGTTATGTTGCTGGGGAAAATTATCACGGGTAGGCTGGAGACGGATTTAATCGCTTTGATGGCCTCATCCATCATTTCCCGGAAATAGACGGTGGAGCCGCCGACCATGAAGCCGTCTGTCCCCATCTCCTCAGACCTTTCCGCGAGCTTAGCTAGGGTGGAGGCGTCTCTCACCTCAGGGTCGAAGAGCGTCAGATGCACGAACCCTTTCTTGCGAAGCCGATTAACCAAGTAGCTCTCAGTTTTGCCAAGCCTAAAGCATATTTCGGGAGATGTCATCAAGCCCACCTACGACTCCTTTTCCGTCTCATCAGCTCCGGCCGCCTCATCTACCGCGACTTCCGTCTCCGCTGTAGTCACTTCAGCCGCGGCCTGCTCCATCCTCTTCATCCGCTCCTTAACTGCCTCAGAGCTTAAACGGCCTGTGACGATGTCGTACCAAGTTGAGTAGGCGTCAATGGGCATGTAGCTCCTCAGCCAAGGAACCTCGTGGCTCACACCGCATTTACCGCAAGTTACCACAGCCCTGAATCTCTCCGCTTTAGTCACAGTAACCGCTTGAGCCCCGCAGAGAGGGCAGGTGAAGACCTTGGGCGGGGCCCTCACGGGCCTTCGGTAAATCTTCCTCCTCTTCCTTCCCACTCTTCCAGCACCCAGTGGAATGAGATTAGAGCCGCTAATTACCTTTCCCACCCCGGGCCGAGAGGTTTGAAGAGAGTCTGCGGCCGCCGGGATTTGAACCCGGGACTTGCGGGCGTGCCCGTCGCGAGATTCTCGGGGCCCCGCCGTCATACCTAGCTAGACCACGGCCGCGCCACGCCTCATCTAGGTAGACGGGCCTCAGATATTCTCGGAAATTGCCTTGAAATAAATCTTCAACGCTGCCTCCTCATCCCTGCTCAGCCCCTCCAGCTTAAAGCCCTCGCCCTCATCAGGTAAGAGAAGGAGTTTGGCTGAGGGGTAGAGACTCTTCAGCCTCGAGGCCAGCTCATGAGTCACGGATTCGGGCCTGTATCCTATGTAGAACGCGAGCCTTCTTCCTTCGCCAAGGCACTCAACCACCTTCCTGCAATCGTCCTCGAAGGCGCTTAAGTCAGCGTATGCTCTTGTCTCTAGAACGTTGCCATCAACGACGTATGCTACGCCGAGCTTCCGCCCGGGGTCGATTGCGACAGCGAGTGATGACTTAGGCTTAGGTGGGCTGAGGCTTAGAGCTAGTTGGAGGGCGAGGCAGTCAGGCGAGCTATAGTCTTCCAAATAAAACGTCTTAAACCGGCCCTGCGGCTTCAAGCCCTCCTCCCTACTGGCAACAGCGACTTTAACCGTGAGAGGAACCGAGACGACATCTGTGACCCAAATGGGCTGAACCCTGAGACGTCGAAGAGCATTCATAACCTTCACAGCCTTCGCATTATCCCTCACAATCACCGCAACGCTCCCCTGAAACCTCCCCCTCAACCCAACTCATCCCGACGCAAGACCAGCTAATATTTCGTTGAATTCGAGCCTCGGCACGGGTCTCGGCGAAAATATTTAAAGCATGGCTATTAGCCTCAATCTGAAGGGATTAGGTGCCTACCTTCTGGGAAGGCGTTGGCTTAACATTCGATGACGTTCTTCTCGTGCCGAGGTTCTCTACCCTCAGGTCGAGGAGTGAGGCATCAACAACAACTAGGCTCACCAGAAAGCTGACTATCAGCATCCCCGTCGTGTCGGCCGCCATGGACACCGTGACTGAGAGTAGAATGGCTATTGCAATGGCGAGGGAAGGAGGGCTCGGCGTGATACATAGGTTCATGCCGGTTAGCCAGCAGGTCTCTGAGATTCTGAAGGTGAAGAGAGCTGAGGGGATTGTCATAGACGACCCTTATACCATAGGCTTGGGCTCAACAGTGGCTGACGCGAGGCGGGAGATGGAGGCCAGAAATGTCTCGGGCCTTATCGTTGTGGACAGCGAGAAGAGGGTCCATGGCATAGTTACGGCCCGCGACATAATGTTTGAGAGGGATGAGACTATGGTGGAGGAGGTTATGACTCCGCGGAGTAGGCTCGTCACGGCTGAGGAGGGCATCAGGATAGAGGATGCGGTTAAACTAATCAAAAAGCACAAGGTCGAGAAGATTCCCATCGTAGATAAGGAGTGGAGGGTGAAGGGGCTTATCACGGCCAAGGACATCAGGTCCCGCGGACTCTATCCACACTCCTCGAGGGACTCGAAGGGCAGGATGATGGTCGGAGCAGCAATAGGTGTAAAGGGGGATTACCTTGAGAGGGCGAGGGCACTTATTGAGGCTGAGACCGATGTAATAGTTGTTGATGTCGCTCACGGCCACACCGAGCTAGTCCTCAACGCCCTAAAAACCCTCAGAAGAGAATACGGCGAAGACCTCCAAATCATCGCCGGGAACGTGGCAACTCCCGAAGGGTTTGAGGACCTAGCGGCCTACTCTGACTGTGTTAAAGTTGGCATCGGTCCGGGAGCTGTCTGCACCACAAGAATCGTCGCTGGCGTAGGTGTACCTCAATTAACCGCGATTCTCGGCTGCGCGGAGGCGTCTGAGCGTAGCGGAGTCCCAATGATGGCTGACGGCGGTGTAAGGAGTTCCGCAGACGTGGTCAAGGCCCTCGCCGCAGGTGCGTCGACAGTGATGATTGGGATGCTATTGGCTGGGACAGATGAAAGCCCCGGGGCTGTCGTCGTGAGAAACGGCAGAAAAAGCAAGGTCTATAGAGGGATGGCCTCCTTCTACGCCATGCTCGGCAGGGAGACGAAGTCCACCGGCGATATTCCGCTCGACGAGATTGCCGACTACTCCTACATGTCGGAAGGGGTTGAGGCCTACGTTGATTATAAGGGCTCAGCGTCTGACGTTATCAAGCAACTGGTAAGCGGATTGAGGTCTGGGATGAGCTACTTGGGCGCGAGGACGATAGATGAATTGAGAAGGAACGCCACTTTCATCCAAATCACGCACGCGGCCTACATAGAGTCGCTTCCACATGATGTCGAGCGCATAAGTTAAGATGCCGGGTTTAGTCGTCGTGGGGCTTCAGTGGGGAGACGAAGGGAAGGGGAAGGTATCCGCCTACCTCGCTAAAGGTGCGTCGCTCGCCGTTAGGTTCAACGGAGGAGCCAACGCAGGCCACACCGTTAAGCTCGGAGAAAAGTCTCTAAGCCTGCACATACTACCCGCAGCGACAGTGTCAACCAAAGCCGCGGCAATCGGCCCTGGCGTATACCTCGACATCGAGGAGATGCTCCGCGACATCGAGAAGCTAGAGGCGGCAGTTGGTAAAGTCCACGTGGTCATTAGCCCAAGAGCCCAGCTCGTAACTCCGCTACAAGTAGAGCTAGACGCTAGGATTGAGGAGTTGAGGGGGGGAGGATCGATAGGGACAACGAGGAGGGGCATCGGCCCGACGGCCATCAACAAATACGGTAGGCTGGGCGTCAGGGTCTGTGACCTTCTGGAGGGTGAGGCGCAGAATATCGCCGAGGTCTGGCGGAGGGTCTGGGGAGGCTTAACGTCACTCAGAGTTGAGGAAGCGTTGGAGAAGGCTGCGAGGCTTGTGGAGCAGGTGAAGTGGATGGTTGGCGATGTCTCATCCCTAATTCATGAAAAGCTTTCCTCGGGTGAGACAGTCGTCTTCGAAGGTGCACAAGGAACTATGCTCGACATAGACCACGGAACGTACCCCTACGTCACTTCAAGCCACACAGTCTCCGCCGCAGCCGCGTTAGGCGCGGGGGTCGGGCCGAAATCCATCCACAGAGTTGTAGGGGTGGCAAAGTCATACACGACTAGAGTCGGAGCAGGCCCTTTCCCAACGGAGTTTACAGGGCCCTTGGCGGACTCGATTAGAGAGCGAGGAGGAGAGTACGGGGCGACGACGGGGAGGCCGCGTAGAATCGGGTGGCTTGACATTCCTCAGCTAAGATACGCGTGTATGCTCAACGACGCGGATGAGATTTTTTTGACGAGGCTCGATACTTTAGCCTCGCAACCAAGAGTTAGGCTCTGCGTAAAATATGAGGGGAGCGGCGACTCATTCCCTGAGAGCGTCTCCTCTCTCAGACGAGCGAGGCCCGTTTACGAGGAGTTGGATGGGTGGCCGGAGATAGGAGAGTCTGAGAGGAGTAGGCTATTAGCTGAGGGCTACGGAGGCTTACCGAGAAGTGCGAGGCAGTACGTTGAGCGGATTGAGGAGGAGCTAGGGACACCCATAAGATACATAGGGATAGGCCCGGGCATCGGAGACGTCATAATGAAATAGGGCTTGAAAGGACCTAGCGTGGTAGCTCGCTTGGCAGGATTAAGGTGCGATGAGATAGAGGCTCAGATGGGAATTGAGGGCTACGGCACCGAGACAAGGGGGGTCGGAGGCATTGTAAAGAAGACCCCCGAAGACTTCATAGTCTCCGAGATACTTGAGGGTGGTCTCGACGCTGAGACCCTCTGGAGCATGGCTCCGCTCCCGATGGAGCCAACCCGCTACACTCTCTGGATACTGAAGAAGAGGAACTCAGAGACCGTGCTGGCGCTGGCTGAGCTCGCGAAGATGCTCGGAGTTAGACCCTCCAAGTCGATGCTCTGCGGCATAAAGGATAGGCGTGCAATGACTTATCAGTTTGTAGCACTGCCTCTAACGAGGGGCACGGCGAAAGTCGACAGCGTTCTCATAAAAAGGGGGGAGGCGCGTAGGATTGGCTACATAGACGGGCTCGACTCCTCGAGGCTCACAGCAAATAGGTTCGAGGTTGTTGTGAAGGGTGCCGAGGCTGAACCCTCACTCCTCGAGCAATTCAGCGCCGAGGCCCATGTGCACGGGGTTCCAAACTTCTACGGTCCTCAAAGGTTTGGGCTTCTGAGGCCAGTCACACATCTTGTCGGAGGGGCAATTGTGAAAGGTGATTTGCGCGGAGCGGTCGAGACTTTACTGGGTTATTCAACGGACTTTGAGCCGGAGCCCGCTAGGAGAGCGAGACGGTTCTTCGCGGAGACAGGAGACTATGCGTCCTCCCTCAACTACTTCCCCCGGAGCCTCGTCTATGAGCGGAGAATTCTGAAACACCTCTCCGAGAGGGCCGGAGACTATGTAGGCGCCCTCAGAAAGCTACCCCTGCGCATCAGAAGACTCTTCGTAGACGCTTACTCGGCCTACCTCTTCAACAAAGCCTTAAGCCAAACACTCCGAGAAGGCCTTAAGCCAGACGAGCCCGCCGTCGGCGACCTCTTCATCAGGATGGACAGGCTCTCCCGCCCATATGGCCGGCCGCTTCAAGTAACTGCCTCAAACATAGATGAAGTCCGGTCAAGAGCTAGTGAGGGCCAAGTCGCCTTAGCCATTCCGAGCCCGGGCTATCTTTCTTGGATTCCCGGGGGGCCGCGCGGCGAGGTTCTCAAAAATATTCTGGATGAGGAGGGCGTCTCTCTCAAGAGCTTTAGGGTCAGGGGACTGCCGGAGGCCTCAACATCGGGCCTCTATAGACCCATTTCTCTCAAGCCCCAGATGCTGAGCCTCGAGAGTCTGGACAACCACACGGTCAAGGTCTCGCTCAGACTTCCACCAGCAGGATACGCAACATCACTACTTCGAGAGCTTATGAAGAGGAGATGCGCCCTCGCTTACATCGGTGTGGAGCACTGCTATGCTTAAATTCGAGCCCCTTATAGTATGAGCAAGTTGTATATCGCGAGAGAGGCGAGACCTATAGCAACGTTTACACTCATCGCTGCAAACCTAATCGTGTTCGGTTTAACATTCATCTTCGGCCGCGTATTTATGATATCAAACTTCGGAGTGGTCCCGATTAACGTCGTCGCGGCTCCAGACATCCAGACCTTCCTACACGGCGTGTTCACCCTTTTCACATCCATGTTCATTCATGATGGCTTCCTACACATCTTCTTCAACATGTGGGGGCTATTAATTTTTGGGAGGGATGTGGAGATAGTGCTTGGCCGCCCCAGATTCATCACGCTATACTTCGTTAGCGGCGTCGTCGGAGGTCTTGCATACGCCTTTACAAGCTACTACTTCCCATCTCACAGGTTCGCTCCCTTAATACCCGCCGTCGGGGCTTCGGGCGCGGTTTTCGGAGTCATGGGAGCTTTCGGAGTCCTCTTCCCCCGGCGGCCCCTAGCCCTCTTCCTCTACCTCATACCAATCATCGCTCCGGCATATATCGTGATTATAGTCCTTGCCGCATTACAGACTCTGTTCGCCTTCACCATGCCATTCAGCTCGATAGCCTACAGCGCCCACATAGGCGGCTTAGCTGTGGGCCTGAGCCTCTCCAAAATCTTGACAGCAACTCTAGCCAGATACAGGGAAGACTACTGGTGATTAAGCCCTCTAAGCCACGCCGAGCAACAGTGCACCAATCGCCTTTCCTAGAACCCTGAATATCTCTGCCACGAAGACGGATGCGAAAGCCAGCAATAGGAAGAAGAGGAAAAGAGCCACGATGGAGGCCAGTTCCCTTAACTGGACCATACCACTCAGCCTACTTCTATGCAGCCACTATTTAATGAATTCCAACCGCACCGCTGCGATGCAAAGGCGAAAACTCAGCGCCAACAAAGGCTTCACCTGCCCCGCGGAGTCCGGCGCCCACCCATCGGCCCTTCAGAGAAGTGAGACGCTAACCGCTCCCCAATAATTTCAACTTCCTTGAGGCACCTCTCAAGAAGAGGCCTGTAAAGCTCGAGGGCCTTTGACAGGGCGTCGTCGATTGATTCCTCTCCCCTCTCGACGCTCCGCATGAATCTTTCAACGGTCCTACGGGTCTCGGGCGTAACGAGCCTCTCATCCACTTGGGCCAACGCAGCTATCAGGCCCTCCCCAAGCTGAGTCGGCTGCAGTCTACCCCGATTTCTCGTTATGAAGCCCCTCCTGAGAAGGAGGGATGGGTAGAGTGGCCGGGTGGCGTCTGTTCCGAGCTCATTCACCTCCATGACCCTTAAAAGCTCAGCCTCCGAAAGACGCTCCGGAGGTCTAGTCTCTTCCTCAACCAGTCGCATCTCAACGACCTCCAGCACATCGCCGTCCCTCATCCTCGGCAGACGCTCCTCACGCGGCTTAAAGTATGGGAAGACGGTGAAGAATCCAGCCTCCTCGAGATATCTCCCTGAGGACCTGAACTCAACTCCAACGACGTCGAAAACCGCGCTCTGCCGGACAAGGACAGCGTCGCCTGTGAAGGCATTGGCGACGAACCTCCTCGCAAAATACTCCCAGACTACACCGGCGAGTCCAGCCCCTTCGTAGAGCCTCGTCGGATAAATTGGGGGGTGCGCGCCATCGCTCAGCCTTCCATTTCTGGGGTTGGGCTTACTTTGCAGGACGGCCCCAGACAGAATCTTTGAGCCTCTAACTGTATGGAGGCGCCTCTCAAAGTCAAATCCCTCGGGATACTTGTTGGTCTCAGTGCGTGGATAGGACAGGTAGCCATTCTGGTAGAGGCCCTCCATCACACCTAGCAAGCTGTAGGACGAACGTCCCGTAATCTTAACCAAGTCCCTGAGAGAATCATCTGTCCTTGCTGGGAACGGCCTCGGAACAATAACCCTCTCCTCAGAGTAGCTCCGAACCACACCCCGGCCAGCAGCCGATGCAAGGCCGAGAAGACGCTCAGCCTCAGGCCTACTCCGTAAATCACCAGTCCGCGCCCTGAAGCTCCATTCACCATATCTCAAAACACTTGCGAGATACCAGTACTTCTCGGGTTTGAATTCTCGGATGCTCTTCTCTCGATCAACTAAGAATTTGAGGCTTGGCGACTGTACGGGGCCCCAGCTAATTACTCCAGTTTCTCCAACTTTCCGCCTAACGGAGAGTGTGAGGAGCCTTGTGAAGGCTGCTCCGGTGAGGAGGTCGAATGACCTGCGAAGCTGGGCCTTATTCACCCAACCCCAGTTAAGGTCGCGCTCTAGACCACTCCATGCCCTAAGCAGCTCGTCCTCCTCAAGTGAGTTGAACCTCATCCTCCTAAACTCCGCATTCTCGCCGCATACACTCCTATAAACGCTCAGAAGCTCATATCCTATCAGTTCCCCTTCATGGTCGTTGTCCGTCGCGACCACTAAGATTCCATCCTTAGTGCTCGAGAAGAGCTTCATCAAACGCTTGTAGGAGTGGCCGTCGGCGACCACGAGCCTCGTATTTTTTGAGTCGAGAATATCCAGCAGGTCAGAGAGCCTCCACTTATAGAACCTCTCGGCTAGGTCGCAGTCCATGAGGTGGCCGCTAACACTTGCAAACGTGGCCTCCACGCCGTGCTTCCTCAGAACCCTGAAAAGCTCTCTCGCGACCGACCTCTTCTCAGCGACGACTATGTAGCGCTGCATTACGCCGCAACCAAGCGTCATGAGCTAACTATTAAGTTAAGTAATGTAAAATCGCCAAAGAAATAAAACATGCCGCCTGCCTATCTACCTTAGATGCACCCCGATGAGTCCTGCGAAGCCTTCATCGACGGAGCCTCCAGCGGAAACCCGGGACCATCCGCATACGCTTACATCATCAAGCGCGGTGGTGAGGCTCTGAGAGGTAACGGATACTTAGGCCCGGGGACGAACAATCAAGCCGAGTACGAGGCTCTCGTCCACTGTCTTCGGCGGGCCCTAAGGCTGGGCTGCAGAAACATCATCGTCTACAGCGATAGCACACTCCTTGTGAAGCAGCTACGAGGAGAATATAATGTAAGGGAACAGCGGCTGAGGCGGTTGAGAGAAGAGGCGCTGAACCTCATTAACAACTTTGACTCGTTCGAGATAAGGCACATTCCAAGGGAATTGAACTCGGAGGCGAACAATTTGGCACGACGGGGCCTCCGAAAAGCGGCGAGAGTGGGCGGGGGCGTAGATTGATGAAGTAAAAATACCGCACCCGCATAAACTCTCCTCGTGAAGAAATACGTTATTGGAGCCACGGATGTGAAAATCATAACGCTTGGACTCTCACTCTACCGGGACAGCCTCCTCGAGGTCGCTAGGCGATTTCTCTCGGGATATAACGTCAGTTACGAGCTGAAAGAGGCGGTGCACCGCGAGGTTGAGGCGCTCGAGAAACTGCTTAGTCAGATGAGCCCGGAGACCGAGTTCACCCTAAATAACCCAGACGACCAGACAAAGAGAGTTCTGATAAGCGGTTGCAGAATATTCGCGGGAGTCTATGAAGAGGTCAAGAAGAGGTTGGCTGAGAGGGTTGGGAAGCTCGACTCGAAAGAGCTGGACTATCTCGAGAAGAGGCTTAAGGGTTTGTTGGAGTCACCGATTCTCTTAGAGGCTTAAGGGTCTCAGCCGCCGATTGTATGCATCGGTCTGACGTGCTCCAGCATTCCATTAGACCTCAATAGAGTCTCAACGCCTCTAAACTTCTTCATAAACGCCAACCTGACGAATCTGATAACCTCTTCATCGGTGGCTCCCGACCTCAAAAGTGGTTTGAGGTCGTATTCGTCTCTGCTGAAGAGGCATGGGACAAGTTTCCCATCCGCCTTGACCCTCACTCTGTCGCAGTCCCAGCAGAAGGGCTCGGAGACCGATGAAATCACGCCTATCTCACCAGTCTGCGTGTCCTTGAAGCCGTAGTATCTCGCAGTAGACCCGCTCTCCCGTTCCTTGGGATATAGCTGATACCGCTCGGACAGGACCTCTATTATTTTTGACGCATTCACGACCCTCTCGATGCTCCAACTCCTCTCACCATCGAATGGCATAAACTCGATGAATCTCACCGTCATTCCCGTCTCTCTTGCAAGTTCGGCGAAGTCAAACAGCTCGTCATCGTTGCAACCCTTAACCACGACGACATTAATCTTTACTGCGAGGCCTGACTTCCGAGCCGCAGCCACTCCCGCCATCACTCTGTTGAAGACCCCTCTTACGCCTACTATCTCATCAAACTTCTCGGGCTTCAGGCTATGAAGGCTGACTGTTACACTCTTCAGACCAGCCTCGGCGAGACGCTCCGCATAGGTTGACAGGTGGAAGCCGTTAGTCGTCATGGAGACGCCCTCAACCCCCTCAACCGCCGCTATCATCTTCACGAGCCTCTCCACCCCGGCTCTGACCAGCGGCTCACCACCCGTAAGCCTGACACGAGAAACCCCCATAGATGCGAAAATCCTAACGACGCGCAGAATCTCCTCAAAGCTCAAAAGCTCATCGCTCGGAAGCCAGACAGGCTCTCTCGGCATGCAGAAGCTACACCTGAAGTTGCACCTGTCCGTAACTGAGAGCCTAAGCTTCCTCGCCACCCGCCCAAAACCATCCACCAAGTTCTCCAACTGGTTACTTACCTGAAACTCGTCCGACACCTTATATAAATCTCACATGTCAAGCCGGCCATGAACAATTAGACCGGGAGGATGCGCGACCTTGTTTTAGCGCAGCGAGATAGATTTAAACGATGCCTTTAAAGTTTTTAGGCGTAGGTGGTGTGATTGGCTGCTCTTGGAATGGCTGGAGCATATGACAGGGCGATTACTGTCTTCTCACCTCAAGGTCGTCTGTATCAGGTTGAGTATGCCCTTGAGACTGTAAAGTCAGGCTCAACCGCCGTCGGCATCAGTGTATCTGAAGGCGTGGTTCTCGCAGTTGAGGAGAGGGCTTACAGCAAGCTTCAGAGCCCGAACTATTCGCAGAAGCTCTTTCAGATTGATGAGCACATCGGCGCAGCGAGCTCTGGATTGATATCGGATGCGAGAATTCTTGTGGATAGCGCACGCGTCTATGCTCAGGTTTATAGGCTAACTTTCGACGAGCCGCCTAGCGTGGAGGCGATAGCGAAGCGCGTCGGAGACACTATGCAGCTCTACACTCAGCACGCAGGTGTGAGGCCATTCGGCGTGGCTCTCCTGATAGGCGGCATAGGTAGTGATGGGCCGAGCCTGTTTTACACGGAGCCGAGCGGCGTCGTGATGAAGTATGGCGGCTGGTCGATAGGTAGGGGTAGCGATAAGGTGAGGGAGATTCTGGAGAACCTCTACGCTCCTGAGATGACGCTCGAGGAGGCTAAGAAGCTCTGCGTAGCTTCTCTGGTACAGAGTATTGAGAAGACAGACGAAAGGTGGTCTGCAAAGATGGTTGTGATACCATCCAGCACCCGGCTCTACACGCCCATAAGTCAAGAAGAGGTTAACAAGCTCGTGGAGCAGGCTCTAAAGAAGTGAAGATAGCCAAGAATATAAATAACATGAACTCACAGTTGTAGTTGATAAAACCTTGAGTAAGAGGTTTACGGTTGCAAAGATTTCCAAGGGCGGAGCCAACTTCGAGATTCTCGTGGACCCGGACGTGGCCTTAAGAGTGAAGATGGGTGAGAATCTTCCGGCCTCCAAGTTCTTGGTCTATGAGGAGGTCTATAGGGACTCGAAGAAGGGAATCAGAGCCAATACGAGCGAGCTCACAAAGACCTTCGGAACCACGGATATTCAGGACATCGCCCTCAGAATACTGAGGGAGGGCGAGTTACAGATAACATCTGACCAGCGTAGAAGACTAATAGAGGAGAAGAAGAAGCAGATAATCGATTTCTTAAGTAAACATGCAACAGACCCTCGAACCAACATGCCGATTCCTCCTCAAAGGCTGGAGCTTTCTCTGGAGGAGGCCGGAGTCTCCATAGACCCGTTCGTCGACGCAAAGAAGCAGGTACCAAAGATTCTCGAGAAGCTCAGGATGGTCATCCCAATCAAAGTAGGATTAAACATTTTCCTCCTCCGCGTTCCCAGCGACTCCCAACCCACTCTCTACAGGCATCTTAAGTCGCTGGGGAAGATTTTGAAGGAGGAGTGGGGCCAGGATGGCTGGTGGAGGTGTGAGCTCGAGGCCCCTGCAGGTATGATTACTGATTTGGTGGATTTAGTGAATAAATACACGTCGGGTAGGGGTGAAGTGAAGCCGAGAGGTGAGGCCAGGTGACAGACTATGTCCGCGAAAGGGATGTTGTAACTCCGGGCCAATTGCTATCCGACGACCAGCGGACTGCAGGAGCTCATACATACGTTTATGGAGGAAAAGTCTACGCCGCGGTTGCAGGAATCATACAGTATAGAGACTCGCGAATCAATATCCTCCCATCAAAGTCGCCCTACAAGCCGAGCGAGTCGGACTTTGTGGTCGGCATAATCACGGACTCCAAGCCCAGCCATTATGAGGTCGACCTCGGCTGGCACTTGGTCGGGTTTCTCCACAACCTTGGGCGAAGGTCGCGAATACGACTTCAGATAGGTGATGTCGTCTACACTCAGGTGAAAAACTCTGGAATAAGAGGAGTTTTTCTGGAGGGTGGGCAGAAACTTGTTAAGATTAGTCGCGGCCTCCTTATTCGCGTCAGCCCGGTTAAGATTCCGCGTATTATCGGCAAGAAAGGTAGCATGCTTAATGTCTTGAATTCGGAGTCGGGGTGCAGGCTCTACGTGGGTAGGAATGGATTGATAGCCATCGTGGGTGAGAGCCCTGAGAAGGAGTTAGCTGTTGCATCAGCTATAAAGATGATTGAGGAGGAGAGCCACCTACCCGGCCTAACCGAGCGCGTAACACATCACCTCAGGAAGAAGATTGTGGGAGGTGAGATTCTTGGAGAAGGTTGAGCAGAGGCTCATTACGGAGGATGGCAGGCGGATTGATGGGCGGGCCCTTGACGAGATGCGGCCGGTTCGCATCGAGGCTGGGGTGCTCGACAGAAGCGACGGCTCAGCTTACATAGAGATGGGTAAGACTAAGATATACGCTGCAGTCTACGGTCCAAAGGAGGCCCACCCACGCCACTTGGCCCAACCGCACAAGGCTATTCTGAACTGCCGCTATCACATGGCCTCCTTCAGCGTTGAGGGAAGGAAGGCGCCTGGGATGACTCGGAGGGAGATTGAGCTGAGCAAAGTGATTCGCGAGGCTTTAGAGAGTATAGTTATTTTAGAGGAGTTTCCGCGGTCAGCCATAGACATCTTCATAGAAGTGATACAGGCGGATGCAGGCACGAGGACAGCTGGACTCACGGCCGCCTCGCTGGCCTTGGCTGACGCGGGCATACCAGTTCTAGACCTCTGTGCAGGTATAGCTGTCGGTAAGGTTGAAGGCAGGATTGTCTTGGACCCGAGCGAGGAGGAAGATAAGAGAGGCGAGGCGGACATGCCTGTTGCTATGGCGCCTCGGCTTGGCTCCATCGTGCTTCTACAGCTCAACGGCAGGTTGAACAGCTCCGAGTTCAGAGAGGCCCTTAGCCTAGCCAAGAAGGGAATCGACGTCCTGTATGAGCTTCAGAGGAAGGCTCTCTCGAAGAAGTTTTCGGGGCTGACGCAGATAGGGGAGGATTGAGGGCGGAATGTATAGGATAGGCGAGAAGCCATACCCCAGCAAAATAATGCGCGACAAACTTTACGAGCTGATACTGAGGGGTGAGCGGCTTGATGGCCGGAGACCATACCAGTATCGGCCCCTCGAGCTTAAGACATCCATTATAGAGAAGACTGACGGGTCAGCCATGGTGAACTTAGGAGGCACGAAGATAGTCGCTGGCGTGAAGACGGCCTTAGGGCAGCCCTACCCGGACACGCCTGACCAAGGGAACATAGTGGTAAACGCCGAGCTCCTGCCCCTCGCCTCAAGCTTCTTCGAGCCGGGCCCCCCTGACGAGCGGGCTATCGAGTTGGCTCGCGTCGTCGATAGGTGTGTGAGGGAGTCCAAAATGATTGAGCTCGACAAGCTCGTCTACGTTCATGGAAGGACGGTCCTAGTAATCTACATAGACGTCTACGTCCTTGACTATGATGGAAACTACTTTGACCCCTCCGTCCTTGCGGCCGTGGCTGCTCTGGCGACCGCTAAGATCCCACTCTACGAAGTGAGGAACGGAGATGTTATCGCCAAAACGGAAAGTCGATTCGGCCTGCCCGTTAGGAAGTTCCCAGTCTCGGTCACGGTTGGTCTGATTGGTGATAAGATACTCGTTGATCCGACATCCCTTGAGGAGTCTGCGATAGACACTTCAATAGTTCTGGGATGGTCTGATGATGACGAGATGGCTGCTATACAGAAGAACCTTCAAGGCCTCATCAGGTTTGATACCATAGATGAAGTAATTCGTGTTTCGAGGGAGAAGTCCGTCGAGCTCCGGACGAAGCTAATGGAGGTTCTGGGCAGGGTTGGTGCGCCCTCGTAGGGCGCGTTGCCTAACCCGCCTCTGAGAAGGATATATAGCTGGCCCCCAAGTGGTTCGGATGGACCAAGGGCATGAGGGCGGGAGTTGGTGTAACGAAGAGGTTTGGCCCGCGATATGGGTCGAGGCTTAGGAAGAAGGTTGAAGAGATAGAGCAGGAGCAGAGGGCGATTCATCTTTGCGAGAGGTGCGGTCGGAAGGCGGTGGTGAGGGTCTCAGCGGGTGTATGGACGTGCAGGAAATGTGGATACAAGTTTGCTGCAGGAGCCTGGTCTCCCAAGCTGACATCTAAGTAATTCTTCTCAACCCGTACCGATGGGGATAACGTTTTAATTATGCTGAGGAGACGCTCTCATGGTGAATCTAGCCTGTCGAGCGGACAGATTCCTCCAAGCATCCAGCAGCAGATAGCAAGGCTACAGCAGCTTCAGCAGACCCTAGGCGTGATAATCGCGGAGAAGCAGAGGCTCCAGGCGGAGCTTGACGAGATAAGCCACGCCCTAGAGGAGCTGGGGAAGAGCGCTGATGATGTTGCGGTCTATAAGGCTGTTGGCCCCATCTTGGTTCAGACGACGAAGGCGAAGGTTCTGAGCGAGCTGACGGAAAAGAGGGACCTCAACGACACTAGGCTGAAGGTTATCGAGAAGCAGGAGGCTAGGACAAGGTCCCAGTTGGAGGCCCTCCAGAAGGAGCTACAATCCCTTCTGGGCCAGAGGCAGGAGTAAGCCTCCATTCCGCGTCTCCGTGTCATGTGGTAAAGTTATCAAATCGCTTGGAGAGTCTATGTTTAGCCTATGAGAGAGAGGGAGCTCGTAGCCGGGATACTGGAGGCTCTCAAGGGCTTAGGAGGTAGGAGGGCCGCGATATTGCTCCACGTTGGGGGGGACCCAGACTCCCTCGCCAGCGCCTATGTCTTATCTAGGATGCTCTCGGCCTGGTCAGTGGATATCCGAAGTATCGCCGTTCCGCTCAACATTAGCGACCATACTGAGAGGATGGCGGCCGCCCTCGGTGTCTCGCTGGAGGTTGATTTGCCCGATGCTGAGGCCTACGTCGCAGTTGATGTCGGCTCCCCCTCCCAGCTGGCTAATTTCTACGAGAGGTTGGGGGGAGAGCTGATAGTAATCGACCATCATGAGCAGGGAGGGGGGCTCTTTAGAGGCAAAGTCTTCTGCTCGACAAATTACCAGTCGACGAGCGAGATGGTCTTGGAGCTGGCCGAGCTGGCAGGCTACAAGCTTAGCGGAGCCGAGGCCTCAGCACTCTTCGCGGGGATATACTTTGATACCGTAAGGCTAACCGTCGCAGACTCTGAGACCCTCAAGAAAGTGGGAATTCTGGGGGAGCTTGGTGCGGAGCCGCGGACTCTTCTGCAAAAGATAGACTCGCCGATAGACTATTCCGAGAGGGTTGCGAGGATTAAGGCAGCTAAAAGGGCCGAGTTCTACCGATGTGGGGATGTGTTAGTGGGGATGACTCGAGTAAGTGCCTTCAAGCCTTCAGCGGCGCGGTCCCTACTCGCTATAGGGGCGCACATAGCCTTGGTTGGCGATGAGGAGGGTGGCGAGGCCGAGGTAACTTTGAGGCAGGTTCCGGAGATGGTTGACCAGCTCAGGCTAAACTTGGTGAAGGATGTGGTGGAGCCTATTGCGAAGACGCTCTCCGGCTCCGGCGGAGGGCACGCATCGGCGGCTAGGCTGAGGGCGAAGGGCGGCCTTGACAACATTCTCGGCATGTGTCTGCACCAGATAGCATATCTTCTCGGAGCTTCACCTGTGAGGGTCGCCGATTGAACAGTGCCATAGAGGTCTCCAACCTCTCCTTTAGGTATGCGGGTGCCGAGCTATGGGCCCTTCAAGATGTCTCGTTCTCAATCGGGGAGGGCGAGTTTGTGGTGTTTGCTGGCGCGACTGGCTGTGGGAAGTCGACGCTCTTCAAATGCCTCGTCGGACTCATACCCCAGATGTATTCGGGAGAATACTCCGGCCGCGTGTTGGTTAAGGGGCTTGACCCCTCTAAGACACCGGTTAGCAAGATGGCACAGCGGGTCGGATTAGTTTTTCAGAATCCAGACAGCCAGCTATTCGCACTTACGGTCGAGAACGACGTGACATTCGCCCTTGAGAACCTCGGCCTCGAAAAATCCGAGATTGAAAGAAGAGTCTCGAAAGCCTTCAAAATCATGGGCATCGATGACCTGAGAAACCGCTCCCCATTCGAGCTTTCAGGCGGCCAGAAGCAGAGGGTCGCAATCGCTTCCATACTCGCCCTCGAGCCTGAAATACTTATTCTAGACGAACCCACCTCCTCGCTCGACGGCCTCACAGCCAAAAAACTCCTCGAGGAGCTGGCGGAGATTAGGCGGAGAGAGAGGATTACGGTGCTCGTCTCTGAACATCGGCTAGACCTCGTAGTCAGGGATGCGACGAGGCTCATAGTCATGGATGAGGGCCGCATCCTCGCCGACGGTGAGCCCCGGGAGGTGGTCTGCAAGATGCTTAAAGAGCATTATGAGAAGCTCGAGCTTCCTAAACTTTCGAGGCTGGCCTGGGCCCTTAAGCTATGCGACGGCTGGAGCGCCCCGTTGACCAGGGAGGAGTTTATCGCACGGCTGCTGGGGGGGAGGCGATGATAGAGCTCGACTCCGTATGGTTCAGCTACCCCACTGGCACGGCCGCCCTCAGGGGGGTAAGCCTATTCTTCAGATGCGGCGAGATAGTTGCCCTCATGGGTGAGAACGGCGCGGGGAAAACAACACTTCTCAAACACCTTAACGGCCTCCTCAAACCAACGAAAGGCAGAGTAACCGTCGACGGCATAGATACGCGGACAACCACGGTAGCCACACTCTCCAAAAAAGTGGGACTAGTCTTCCAAAACCCCGACAATATGTTTCTCCGCACCTCAGTCCTCGAAGAAGTCAGCTACGCTCTTGAGCAGTTCGGCGCCGAGAGAGAAGAGGCGCGTAGGAGGGCTGGAGAGGTGTTGAAGGCATTCGAGCTCTGGCATTACAGAGACTCATCACCATTCACGCTTAGCGGCGGCGAGAAGAAAAAGCTCGCAATTTCGATAGTCATGGCCTGGATGCCGAAATACATAGCCATCGACGAGCCTACATCTGGTCTCGACGGCTGGGGTAAAAGAGTGCTTGCTGAGCTTCTCCTCAACCTCAAGAATAGCGAAAGAGGAATAATTCTCTCGAGCCACGACGTCGAGTTCGTCTCCGATGTAGCCACTAGGGTTGTGCTCCTTCGAAAGGGAGAGGTGATATCTGATGGTGCTCCCGAGGATGTCCTGACTGAGCCTGAACTCCTCAGCGAGGCCTCGCTCCTCACTCCTCAGATACCGTCACTACTCTACGAGCTTAGAAGCAGAGGGCTCAGAATGTTGAATCACAAGCTGCTCAAGCTTGAAGAGGCTGTTGAGACACTCTCAAAATTGCTTTCATGGGCTGGTCATACGGGTGAAGATGATAGTTGAGCCTATCTCTGCTGCAGGCGCTGAAGTATAGGAGCCTTGACACGCCCATCCACCGGCTGGACCCGAGAGTCAAACTCCTTGCCTCGTTCTCATTCCTAGTAACGGCGCTGGTATTCGGGGATTATTGGGGGGGCATGTTGACGGTCGCTACAACAATCATTCTGACACAGCTAACGATTCTGGAGTTGGCGAAATCCGCGAGATATCTTTTAACTACAATCAAGGGAGCCACGCCTCTCGTCGCTCTAGTCTTCATCCTCAGCCTATTAGGAATACTCGACTCACCACTCCAGACCTTGGAGATTCTATACAGGGCTTCAGCATCTTCAGTCAGGTTCCTAGCCTTTCTGACATCCTTTAACCTCTTCTTCCTCACAACCTCTCCCGACGAGTTTGGGCAGCTTCTGCTGAAACTCAAAATACCATACGTGTATACCTTCACTTTCGTGGCGGCCGTCAGGCTTGCTCCCGTAATAGCAGATGAGGCTCAGGAGATAATCGATGCGCAGCGTTCACGTGGCGTCGAGTTTGAGAGGGGAAATCCGGTGAAGAGAGTCAGGGCGCTTGTCGGTATTTTCATTCCTCTGTTGATTAACTCGCTCAGGAGGGCTTATGAGATGGCTGAGGCCTTGGAGGTGAAGTGTTTTGGTGCGTCTGAGAGGAGGACATCTTACAGGGAGATTCGAGCGTCGAAGAGGGACGTCTTGGCCTCCATTATCACTATTTCTTCTCTGGCGCTAGCCCTCTTGGCGAGGGGCCTCGGGCTCTTCAGCGGCCTCCCCTGAGATATGCCCTTCTATTCAATATCCACTCGATGTCGGAGAGTAGGGCGGAGACGGTTGATTCGCCGGCTCCTCTTCCGATAAGTGTTAGGTCGCCCATAATATCGAGTTTGAACTCGATGGCGTTCAAGGTGCCGTGAACACATAGGGGATGATTGAGTCTGACGAGCCTCGGGGCCACGCTGAGCCTATCACCCTCAATACTGCCGACGAGCTTGATGGTCATGCCCAGCTCCTTGGCAGCTAATATCGCGTCTGATGTAACTTGGTTTATGCCCCTTACCTTGACGTCCCCAAGCCTCTTGTCTACTCCTAAGAGGGCGTTCGCTAGGATGACAATCTTGCAGGCCGAGTCGATACCTTCAAGGTCGAGGCTCGGGTCCCTCTCCGCGAGCCCCATCATCTGGGCCTCCTGAAGTGCAAGGTCTAGAGGCAGGCCCTCAAAATGCATTCTGGTCAAGATGTAGTTCGTGGTCCCGTTGAGTATTCCTCTGATAGAAATTATTCGGTCTCCCATTAGGGAGTGTCTCGCCAGGGAAAATATCGGTATTCCGCCTCCCACAGTCGCCTCATAGCAGAAGGAGACGCCCATTGACTCCGCGAGAGAGGTTAGCTCCCTGAAAGCCACAACAAGAGGCCCCTTATCCGCAGTCACAACATCGACTCCCCTCCCGAGAGCCTCTCGAATATACGTCAGGCCAGGCTCTCCTGTTCGCACGTTGGTCGGCGTGAGAACGACTAGCAAATCCACAAGACCCCTCTCCACGGGCTCCAGAGGGCTCGAAGCTCTGAAGCGCGGGAGTGGCGTTATATCCCCAGGGGGGACGTCGCCGTCAAGAAGCAGATACCCTTTCGAGTTTGCCAGCATCCTCAACTCCAAGCCACGACCCCTGTAATCGGCTAAGCGTTTGGCGAGGATTCGCCCTAGGAAACCGTAACCAATTATGCCGCAGCTAATCAAACCTCCTCACGCACCAGGAGACAGTCGTTCCTCTCCGCGAGCTCCTCGAGGCTCGAGATGAGAGACTCTCTCTCCTCCCTGTTAACGCTAAAGACTATCCTGACGTAAGGCGACCTTCTCCCACCGCCGTATGCCAAGCTAATCACTTCCCCTTTCCCCTCGAAGACCCTCTCAAGCTTCTCGACACCTATGCTCCCTATTATGAGGACTGTCTCTATGCTCCTTTCAAGGGACTCGGCGCTGAGGACCGGGATGCCAGCCTCCTCTATCCCCGATTTCGCACGCTCGAAATGCTCGTGGGAGGGAAACTCGACTGAGAGGCTAACAGGGACGTAGCCGCCTGTCAGCCGCTCCCTACTGTGGACTATTGAAATTATGTTCCCTCCGTTCACCGCAATTCTCTCCAGAGCCCTGAGCAGTGTCCCAGGACGGTCTGTCAGGCCCAGAGTAAGCCTAATCCTCATATTCCCAGCTGAGTGTCTCTATCGAGACGCCACCTTAAGAGCTCTTCGCACCCCTCGAGGCGGTCGCGCCGGTTTTCTTAGTCTTCGATTCAAGCCGGATGATTTTCTCAGGCTTGAGCTTGGGGAGCGGCTTTTTCTCCATCTCCGAGAGCTCGAATAGGCTGCCTGAGAGCATGTGGCTCAGAGAGGCGAAGCGCTTCTGATACTTCCTCTCGCTGGGCTTGGAGAGGTAGCCTATCTTCGAGAGCTCCTCCAGCAGGGAGGAGATGCTCCTCCTAGCCCTACTATTCGACCTCAACTCCTGCGGAATGAGCGGATCAAGGTCGCTGAGCTTGAAGGGCGAGTCACCGACGGCGTTGATGGCGGCTAATATCTCTGCCACATGCTCCTCCTTCAAATATCGCCGACTCTTGCAGAGGAGCGAGAGGATGGGGTTCAAGCCCCTTTAGCACAAGTCCGGCATGGCTCGAATATAAAAGGGAGCCTCAAACCTCAAGCGGAACCTCCACGCAGAAGCCTCGAAAGTTCGCCTAGAGTCAGTGTCCTTACTACGCGTCCAGACCTACTTATTCCTGACTTGTGAAGAGCGTCCTCAATCCGAGTAAAGGTGACCCCTTCCAGATTACTAGGGATTCCAGTGTAAACTTTGAGACGCCTTAGGGCCTCCCTCGCACTAGGCTTCTTACGGGGAAGCATCCTAGCGACGGTGTACCAAAAAATCCTATCAGCCCTCCGAGGATACCAGACCTTAGGCTCCTCAATAGAAGAATACCAAGTCCGTCTCACTAGTTTGAGATACCGCTCCAACACGGCCTCCTTTGTCCCGGTAACCAAGACCTTATCCGCGTTAACGACCACAACACTCTTGCCCAAGAGAAGCATCTTCGCTATCTTCGAGGCTAGCCTCCCTAGGCGATGCCCGGAGCCGTCAATCACTACAACATTCTCAGTTAACTGGCTCAACCTTCCTTCACCCAACAATCACAAGCCCCCGACCATCGCCACCACGCTCAATATACTCCTCCAAATAATATGCCTCGCCGCCAGCTTCCAGAATCTTCCGAAACGCCGTTTCGGAGAAGTCGAACGCGACGACCTTTAAAGGCCTCTCAAGAACTCCAAGACCGAGTAATTTGCCGATAACTAATACTCCACCGCTGGACGGTGCGACTCTGTTCAGCTGATAGATATTCAAAACCCGCCCCCTTCTCGAAGAAGACTCAAGGGCCTTCAGCACAGCCGCCCAGAACCTGCTCCTCCTGGCAAGCCTTCTGACTTTAGCCTTCAGCAACTTATCCCTCGCCCCCGCCATCAGCCACCACCTTCTCTAAACTCGCACTAAGTTCTGCCAAACTCTCTTCAAATATCTTCACCGCCTCAAGCAAAATCCTCCTCGCAGGAAGCTGGCCGAATGACTCTACATATAGCAGCCTCTTCCCACCCTCCTCGTAAAGCGTGGCGATGCCTGCCTGCCACTTCGCATGCCTCTTCCCCTTACCCAGCCTCACGTAGAGCTCGAGCTCAACTCTCTGACCAGGCGCCAGTTTCACTATCTGGAAGTCCCCGCTGACCGGCGCAACCTTCTCAGACCCGCTCTCCCGGATAAGGTCTGAGGAGTATACGCTCACGACCTCCTTGTCTGCCATAGACCGTAGGGAGAATCGGACGCTACATTTTTCACAGCCGAGGCTGCTTCCGCAATCGCACCGTTCCGGGAGGACGTAGTTATCTAAGTCTGTGGTGAAGGGGATGAGTGAGATTCTGTGGGCTAGGACCTCGTTCGTGAGAGCGGAGGTGTTCTCGATGACCAGAACTTCCTCGACGGCCATAGTGGGCACCTCATTAATGATGAGTCTTCTAACAGCGTTAGCAAGGCTGAGAGGCACATCTACAAGTTCTAGTCTGAGCCATTTTTCCCCCTCACCTTCGAGTTTAACCCTGTAATCCAAAGCTAGACTTTATCGCGTCTAAGGATGTATTAAACTCTCCCACCTCTTTAGAGAGCTTTAAATTAACGGATGAGTGATGAATCTCCAGTAATGGGAGACCCTAAAAGGCCGCGGAAGAAGTATGAGACTCCCAGAAACCCGTGGCAAGAGGAGAGGCTGAAAGAGGAGCTTAGACTCGTCGGCGAGTATGGGCTGAGAAACAAGAGAGAGTTATGGAGGGCAGCCTCGACGCTGAGAAAGTATAGGAACATCGCGAGGTCTCTTTTCATCCTCACGGGCGAGGAGAGGAGGGTTAAGGAGAGGGCGCTGATAGATAAGCTCTACGCGATGGGGCTTGCTTCAAGCGAAGCCGACGCAAACTATGTTCTTCAGCTCTCCGTTAGGGATATTTTGGAGAGGAGGCTACAGACACAGGTCTATCGCCTCGGCCTTGCAAAAACTCCATACCATGCTAGGCAGCTCATCAGCCACCGTAAGGTCTCGGTTGGTGACAGGGTAATCTCCTCTCCCGGCTATTTAGTGAAGAGGGGTGAGGAGTACAAAATTAGGTTGATTCTCCCGGCACAGACGCGGGCTTAGACTCTTCTACCTCTCCTACCGCCTTTCCGTCTAACGCTGTCGTGAGGCAGGGGTGTAACATCTTCTATCCGCCCTATCAATACACCTGACCTAGCTATGGCCCTTATCGCCGCCTGCGTGCCTGGCCCGGGAGTCTTAGACTGGACACCACCAGGCGCCCTCACTCTGATATGCACGGCGTTGATTCCTCTCTGCTTTAATGCCTCCATCACATAGTTCGCCGCCCTAGTGGCAGCATATGGTGAGGACTCGAGCCTACCCGACTCCACAAACATTCCACCAGACGCTATCGCTATTGTCTCGGAACCGGTTATGTCAGTTGCGTGAACGACCACGTTGTTATAGGACGAATAGATGTGAATTATTCCCCAGACCTCTCTTTTAGCCTCCCCTACTCGGCTCGCCGATGCTTCAGACATACTATCCCGAATACCAAACCCTCTATCAGTATTTTAGGTTTGACCAACTACGGAGCGATAAGCTATTTTATGAATTTTCGTAATCCTTCCAAGCTGAGCCTAGCAGCCTCGATGCCGTCCCGCGGATAGGAGATGGCGTAGAGCGGCTTCATGAATTCCGGAGGAGTCTCAACGTTCAGGAACCCGTCATAGCCGACCGTTTTGAGTAAGCTGATGAATCCGCTCCAATCGACGGAGCCTTGCCCTACTAGTCTAAAGCCCAAAGGACCGCGGTTGTTCAAATCGTAATCCTTTGCGTGAATCATCACGATTCTATCACCTAAGACCTCGACCCAGTGCTCAAAAGGAGCAATTTCTAAGACATTTCCCACATCGAAATACAGTCCCACAGCGTCGGATTCCACATCCTCGATGAATTTTTCGTAGATAGAAGGGTCATAAAGGAAGCGATTCCAAACGTTCTCTAACCCAATTTTCACGCCGACATCCTCTGCCCAACGCGCGGCCTCTTTTATGGATGAAAGCGCGCGGTTGTATGTTTCCTTATAGCCAACTTCGTTACGGGCTACAGCCGGCACCACTAAGAGGTTGTCTGCGTCGAGATCCGCTGCTAGTTCAAGCCCTTTTCGGAGGAGGGTGAGCGCGGTGCTTCTCTCTGTCTCATTCGGCGAGGCGAGGCTGAATCTCCAGAAGACAGCTGTCGCTACGCTCGGAATAGAGAGGTTATGGGACGAGGCCATCTCAAGCAGCTTCTTCCTGTCCTCACGCGACAGACCGTCTGGGGAGAAATTCGCGTCGTCATAAACAACCTCCACACCATCATAGCCAAGCTCCGCGGCCACTTGAATAGCCCCCTCATGACCCTTTGAAAGTTCGAGCCTCCACCCACCTAAAGTCCACTCGTTTAAACCCACCTTCACAACCTGAACATCCTTTTATGGAGTATTAATCCTTTCGTAGGCTACGGGGTCTCTTATCCCGAGGTCCCTGAACATCCTTTGTCGTGTACGGCAACCCTCGCACCGGCCACAGTGAACAGCCCCCGGCCCCCAGCAACTCCAAGTATCCTCAAGGGGGACCCCGAGCTCAACAGCCATTCGAAGAACCTCGCGTTTAGTATATTTAATGAGAGGGGCCTCGAGAGTTAAGTCGTATCCGGGCAGGCTCTCCCTTAAGAGTTGGTTGAAACTCTCTATGAAGGTGGGGCCGACGTCTGGGAAATTTTCGGCGTCGTCTCTATTGTGCCCCACCACAATTCTTTTTGCGTTGATCGAGGTGGCCACATGTGCTGCGCAGGAGTAGAAGATGAGGTTTCTGACAGGTATGAAAACCGGCGGAAGCTCCGCGCCCTTGTAAGTGATTTGGGATGGGCTCTGCTGGTCCTCAATTTCCCTCAGAAAATGCAATTCTATTATTGTGTGTGAGACTACGCCAGCTTTCGCCGCTAATTTGGCAGCGTATTCGGCCTCAGCGGCGCTACGCCTGTAATAGTTGATTGATAGGCTGTAAACCTCACTCTCCGGCCTTTCACGCCTAATCATCCAGAGGGCCACTGCGGAGTCTATGCCTCCCGAGAGAAGCACGAGGACTCTCTCAGGAACCTCACTCCCTTGTAGCGACGCTTTCAGCGAATTTACCAATCCCCTCTGAGACCTCAACCCTCACATACTTAACGTTAGCCGGCATACGGTTGAGAATAGACTCAGCAATAAACTCCGCTATGTTTTCAATCGTCGACTCGAATGACGATATGAAAACCTGAGAGGATGGTGCGACTATTCTATAATCACCACCCCTCCCTTTAAACCTGATAGATACAGAACCCTCATCCCGCGACTCGACATATCTATCGCATACAAGTATCCTGTGGTCGAGGCTCGAGACAACCTCGCGGGCGACACGCTTGAGTAGACCAAAATCAACGACGAGGCCGCCTCCAACCTTATCACCTACCACCTCAATATTGAGGCTGGCCGTGTGTCCGTGAATGGTGGAGCATTTTTCAATCTCCGGAAGGAAATGGGCGTAGTCGAAGCTGAGGGACTGGTCTTGTATTCTAATCTTGACCGGGGCTGCCGGGCTGTTAACTATTGCCGGGGACTCTCTCGGCGTGGGCCGCGCATACTTTGCATTAAAAGCCTCGGAGAAACTGTTAAGCCCCAAAACTTTCCTCACCTCCGCTACACTCAACCATTTTTAATACTTATCACTAGGACATGACTTGTAGCTGAAAGCCGTGGAGGTTGAGGTGGTGTGGGCTTAAAGTCTTCAGAAGATAGGCCGGGCTGTGAGGTTATCGTCATCGGTGGTGGACCGGCGGGGCTTATAGCCGCATATGAGGCTGCGCGGAGAGGGCTGAGCGTGTTGGTCCTTGAGGAGGATGAGGTGGTTGGTAGGCCTGAAAGATGCGCAGGTCTATACAGTATCAAAGGGTTGAGTGAAATAGGCATCCCCCTCAGTAGGAGCTATGTTCAAAACCTCATCTGGGGAGCTGTTATTCAATCACCGGGTGGAGAAGTGCTGGAGGTCTCAACCCCAACACCTGTCGCGGTTGTTGCTAGACGAGAATCTTTTGACAGGTTTCTGGCTGAGAGAGCCATTAGAGCGGGCGCGGAGGTCATGGTGGGTTGCCGCGTCGTCTCATGCTCCTCCAAGGATGGAGGCAGCTCCGCTGAGGTTTTTTTAGAGAATGGTAGGAGATTATCTTCCAGCACCCTGATAATCGCTGAGGGCTCCCGAGCAAGCGTCACTCGCAGGCTCATCAAAGACTACCGGGCACCCCATTGGATGCCGATAGTTCAGTTACTGGTGAAGAACCACGGCTTGGAAAGCGGAAAGGCGTACGTCTGGTTCAAGAGCTATTTGAGGGACTTTTTCGGCTACACAGTCCCCATTAATGAAGAGGAGGGGAAGCTAGGCGTGGCCGCCACACGGGACACTTTAAACAAGGCATATAAGCTGATTTCTGAGGAGATGCCAGGCGCCAAAATAATTGGTTACTCCTCCCACAGCATTTATCGTGGTCCACCGCTGGAGGTTGGGCTGGATGGAAACGTTGTCGTTGTCGGGGACGCGGCATGTCAGGTCAAGGCGACGACAGGTGGCGGTGTAATAACCGGGGGAATCTGTGCCAAGGCTGCGGCGGCCCACGTAAATAGCCTTGTGAGGAGCGGGCGAGACGGCGTTTACCGTAAATTAACGAGGAGAGTTTATCGCGAGCTTAAAGCCACTTACTTCGTCTCCCGTATGATATCCTCAACGAGTAACGAGTCCTTAGACACTATAATTAAGGCGGCTCGAGAATCGGGATTTTCGGATGCCCTCTCGCTTCGGGGCGACATGGATTTTCAAGTAACGGGGGTCGCTAAAAGCCTCGCATCACCGCGCGGTTTAAAGTTTCTCGTTTGGCTGTTCAGGAGTCTCCTCTAAGCTCCATCGGGATGTATTTCCTCGGATATTCACCGACGTACAGGTGCAGAGGCCGAATCAGCCTGTTGTCGCGCCAATATTCAAGAATGTGGGCCGTCCATCCCGCGGACCTGCTAACCGCAAAGAGAGCGGTAAAGGTGTCTGAGGGCAGCCCTATCATTCTATAAAGGATGGGGGTCCAGAGGTCGAGGTTGGGGAAAATGCCTCGTGGGGCGAGATATTTTTGCCCGTAATCCTCAAGGGCCTTCGTGATTTCGTAGACAAGCCTGACTTTACCGTCCATGCGGTCGAGATACTTGGCTATAATTTCCTTAAGGACAACTGCTCTCGGGTCGTAAATCTTATATACCCTGTGCCCGAAGCCCATAACCTTCTTCTTCTGGGAAAGAGTTGCTTCAAGCCACGCAGGCACCTTCGCAGGGTCACCTATGTTCAGTGCCTGTTCGTAACTCGCCTCGGATGCACCTCCATGTAACGGGCCCTTAAGAGCCAAGATAGCCGCCGCGACTGAAGAGTACATATCGCTTAGCGTGGAGGCGGCGACGAGCGCCGCGAAGGTGCTTGCAGAGATGCCATGGTCCGCGTGTATAATTAACAGGTCGTCGAGTATTTCCACATGCTCATCCTCATAGTTCCCGCCGTTCATCATGTTGAGCAGGTTCTCGGCGTAGCTGAAGTCGCTCCGCGGTGGAACGTAGTCACCACCCTCCTTAATCCGAACTATTGTCGAGAGAAATGAGCCCATCTTAGCCACGATGTCAACTGCCGAATTTACGTCGCGAGGGTCTCCGCCCTGTCTTCCCGTGCCCTTGAGGCTGATAAGTATAACGAGAAGTGTTAGGACGTCCACTATCCTGGCGTATCTGTGTATGGCCTCTATGTGGATTGGCTCCAGCTCCATAGACCTTCTTATTAGTTCTCTGAACTCAGAAAACTCTTGCCTTAATGGGAGCCTCTTATGAATCAAGAGGAACATAACCTCCTCGAAGCTGCTGTGCTCCACCAACTCCCTCAAATCATACCCCGCATAATAGAGGGCCCCATTCTCCGTATCAATCAGGCTAACACCACTCTCAGTCACATAGACGCCTTCGAGACCCTTCAACACCGTTTTATGCTCGGTCATCTAATCTACCTTTAAACTGATACGGTGCGATTATTTATCTATTCAAATGCGCGCTAGAATTGTTGCAAATGCTTTTAAGGAGTCTAACCTGTCCATCCCCAATGTAAGCTCCCAGAGGGTCTCCAGCGCCTCGTCTGAGAGCCTTCCGCCCGCAAGCCTACGTAGTTTGAGGCGAAGCTCGTCAATCGTTAGGGGACTCCTGTAATGTCCTTTGGGATAGAGGATTTCCGCCGAGAACCTCTGTCCACCCTTTAAAGTCACTTCGATTCTGTTCGGCACCCCTTCAGGGTAGAGTTCGTCGTATTTTGGGTCGACTTCGATGGTCGTTTTATCTGCCAATTCATAGAAAGCTATGTCTCTCAGCTTTTCTGGCTCGAAGCTCTGGAGCCAGATGTCTCCGTCCAAGAGCGCCCGTATTGTTACGTAGGGGAGGCTGTGGTCTGCGGTCTCCCTTGAACTTGGCCGCCACTTTTCGGGGTCCTTCACTATGATGTTATACGATGTTCTGAAAGTCTTTATCGAGATTTTCTCCACCTCGCTTGGCTTTATTTTTCCTGCCTCGGACACGATTTTAGTGGCAGCCTCGACTGCAGACATTGAGTGATACTCTACCGGCCACCACTTGATGGAGGTTTTCAGAATTCTTGTCGCGTTTGATGTGATTTTAGGAAGGGTGAAGGTTCCCGAGACGGCCCTCATGTACCCCATCTCGCCCTCAAAAATGGGCTTTGGACCAGTCATACCCTCCGCAGCCAGTAAGGTTGAGTAGAGGCCGTGGCGTGCGGCGTATGGGGCTGCGCAT
The DNA here is from genome assembly GCA_025059595.1 of Candidatus Calditenuaceae archaeon. GTDB lineage: Archaea > Thermoproteota > Nitrososphaeria_A > Caldarchaeales > Calditenuaceae > HRBIN02. The sequence goes on from JANXDI010000029.1 coordinate 348,932, forward strand.
CCCTTCCACATGCTCAATTCTCCCGCTCTGGTCTGCCTGAGGGCTACTGCGTTTACCGTCGCTAAATTTATGGCCTCGTGCGTCCGGTCCGTATCGAGCTCGAGGAGAGAGGCAACACCCGCAGCAGTTCCTATTGCTATGTTGGGGACATGGTCAAACCCCCTGTCCCTAATCGTGACGGCGTCTGCCAAGGCGCAAGCGACCTCGTAGGCGACCAACACGCTCCTGAGAAGGTCTTCTCCCGAGGCATCAAAACACTCGGCGGCCGCAATGAGCGCCGGAATCATGTCGCTTGGATGAATCGCCTCCTTCGAGAGGTAAGTGTCATTGAAGTCGAGGTAGCGAACCATGATTCCGTTCACAAAGGCCGCCTCGTGGGGCGCAACTCGAAAACTTCCACCCACCACCGTCGCCCCCCTATCAACCGGCCACCTCTCAAGGAGACGACGTGTCGCGACAACGGGAGGAGCATCCACCGAGCCAATCATCAGGCCAATTGAGTCTAGAATCCTTATCTTGGCCTCGTGAACAGACTCTGCCGCGAAGTCGGACAATCTGGCACTTGTGGCGAACTCTGCGATACGTTCCGCAACAGATTCACTCATGAGGAGTCAGATATTGAATGTGCCTCCCTTCTTAAAGCATTTCAAGTTATAATTAGAAGAAGTCGACCCTCTCGGCTGGGCGTTTATGCGATAGACTTATTACGGTCCAACGCGAGTCTCAACACACCCGGTGAGTGAAGCGATGTGCTGTCACTGCGCATCAAGTGAGCAAAGCAGCAGAGTTAGGGCTAAGAAGAAAGCCACGCTGCAGGAGTCCGCTGAAAAGCAGGCTGTAACGCCGACAGCATAATCCGCCTATTATTTTTCTTCCATATTTTTCTTGTAACTGGCGTAAGGTCGTGTCTACGTTTGAAAAGGTTAAGAAATGCGTCTAATTTTGCGAAGGCTGGAGCAACAGATTAATCGCGATGAATATCATGAAGGCTGCGAAGAGCAGTTCCAGGGCACGGCTGCTGAATCTCTCCGAGGTCTTGGCCCCAATTTGGGCACCGACGAGAGCTCCTGACGCGATGGCTCCCCCGATAAATAGGTCTACGTGTCTGAGAGCTGCGTGGGCGGCTATCCCGGAGGCCGCGGTGAATGTGAGGATGAAGTGAGACGTGGCCGTAGCGATGTGTGCTGGAACACCAAACAACAACATCATAACCGGGACATGGACTACTCCACCGCCGATGCCGAAAAAGCCGGCGACGAAGCCTGATAAAACCGAGAAAAGCGCAATCAGGTAAGGGTTGACAGAGTATTCGTATTCCCGGCCAGCGTGGTCAACGAGTCTTCTCCGACGCCCATTCCTTAAAGGCCCACCCCTGCTTACGCCCTGCCGGCGAGCGAAGGCGATGTAGATTGCCGTTGAAATGAGAACGATAGCGAAATACATTCTAAAAGACTCGCTGCTCACGACCATCGTGGCGAAGGCACCGACCATAGAACCAGGTATCGCACCTGTCGAAAATGCAAGCCCCACCCCGACATCCACTCTACGTTGCCGAAGGTAGGCCAAGGTCCCGGAGAGAGCGTTAATCAGAACTACCACCAGGCTTGTCCCAGCCGCGCTTCCAGGGGAAAGACCGTAAAAAGCTAGCAAGACGGGAATAACTATAAGACCACCGCCGACGCCCAGTAGAGTTCCCACGAGGCCTACGGCTAAGCCGAGAAGCCCGAGCAACAGCATCTCGACTACACCGGTCATCTCTAAAGAGACCACACACTCGTCGCCTCTACACCCATATATATCCAGCAAGAAGGCATGCGCAACTTTAAATTAAGACCCCCTCAAGATAGGGGCGAGATGCCCAAAAAGGAGAGAGGGTTATGGAGGCTCTATTCCCTGACGCCGGACGGTAAGTTTGTCCGCCGGGTTGCCTTCTGCCCGATTTGCGGGCCTGGATACATTATGGCGAGGCATCAGGACAGATATAATTGTGGGAGGTGCGGATATACGAGCTTCACAACTGAGCAGCGGCCTCAATGAGCCTTCGCGCGAAACCTCTCGCCTTTTCGTCCACATTAACGACAACTACGCCCTCGCCCGGTTGGCCGTAGAGCATCAAGGTCCCAAGCGCGGCCTCAGCCATCACGATTAAGCCTAGAAGGTCCTCTTCGCCCTCGACTCGCAGGACAACGGGCCCCTCCAGCCCGAGAGACATGACGACCGCGCGATACGCCTCACCACTTATAGTCCCCGGCCTGTTTTCGCATTTCAGCTCCTTCGCCCCCTTGACCACGATATGCTCGACCGGTTTCCGCTCGATTTTACCGTCAACTATGCAGACATCGGGAACGACGCCCATGGCCAGAAGCTCCCTTGTAACAGCGTCGCCCACCGCCACAAGCTTCCCTTCTTTGCTGCGAACTATCTTCTCAACTTCAGGCCTAGTGCTCTCTGGGCCACCCTGAACGAGCTTGCCGAGTGGCCTCTTTAGAAGCATCCTCAAATGCTCAGGGATTAGTATATGATCACTCAACCTTAATCGCATATTTTCCAGGCTTCTCTATGCCCAAGAGCTTGGCCAATTCTGACGACTCAGGCTTTATCATGATTATGATTCCCGAGTAAGAGGTCGTCAGGTTGGTAGAGCCGCAGTTCTCGCATTTGTTCCCCGTCACTATTGCCCTGCAGTTCCTGCACGCGCGCTCCCGCGGCGTGAAGCCTCACCTCCCGGGCACCTTTTCGGCACGAGGCATGCGTTCTCTACGTTTCTGCTCCTCAATCCACTCTAGATTTCCGAGATAGGGCTGCCTAGTTGTTATTCCCACCTTCCCACCGGCCAGAGAGACAGCGACAATTCTAGCCCGGACCCTATCTCCCACGCCTAACTTCCATCCTGTCTGAGACCCTACGAATACCGCGTTCTTCTTGTCGAAGTTTACGAAGTCGTCAAGTATCTGGGACACGTGTAGCAGCGCGTCCAAGGGACCAATCCGAACAAAAGCCCCAAAGTCTGTCAACTCAACCACCTCCCCCTCGACGACCTCTTGAACACGGGGTATGTAGACTAGAAGTTTGCACTTGACCCTGTTGTAGAGGTTGGGGTCTCGCGGGAGCATGTAGCTAACCTCGTCCACTTCTACGCTCAGGACGGATATTACGTATCCAAGTTGCTCATCCACTAACCCCTCGTAAAGGCTTGAAAGCTTCTTGAATGCAATATCCTTCAAAGCTAGACCAAAGTCTTTTGGCTCTATACCTATAACCTCTACAATTTCTACGACGTAAAACATACACCGGTGGCTCCTATTAGGGGGAAGTGGGAGGTAATAAATTTGACATATCTGCGTAACTTAGGCTGAGATGTGGACTTCGAGCCTCCTGCTCACATAGACGCATCTTACACCTAGCCGTCTGAGCCTCTTCTGCAAGCCCGAGTCCCCGGTGACGACCATGTATCCGCCCTTTGAGGCCAACTTCAGAAGGGCGTCATCAGCTCCAACCACGACGCCTGTCTCGACTCTCCTCATCTCCTCAGCTATCTCCAGAGCGAGTTTGGCGTTCCTCCCCCTTCTGTCCGCCCGGCTTGAAAGGCGTTTAAGCTCTTCAATGACGAAATCCGTCACAAGTGGTGTCACAGGTTCACCGACCTTTTCCTCAACGAGTCTTAGGACATCCCTTCCACTCTCCACAAGTAGGAGGAGGAGGCTCGTGTCTATTAGGGCCAGCAAGTTTTTCAGCCGACTATTACTCCATAGCCAATTAGCCGCCAGCCCGTCCCAATCTTCCTACATAGTGAGACTCTATCCCCCGGCCAAGCGCAGAGGGGCTTTGAAAGCGAGGCGGTGAGCCGGTCTTGCTGACGCTTTATAACGATACCGCTTGTGACGGCCGTGTAGGAGTTGATGACGAGAGGCTCCTTCTCAGATATCTGCCTCACATCCACATCTCCTTCAATACCTATAACTTTCTGGAAGAGGTTATACTCTATTTCAAGCGTCTTCCAAACCGGCGGAAGCTCAGCGGGCACCCCAGCAATGTTGCCGACCATCGCGTCGGACTTCGTTAAAGCTGGGTCGAGCGTCGTCTCTATTCCGATGAGGCCGCCGCTCGTCGCCTCCTCAACGCTCCGCCCACCAGCCTGAATGCCCACCACCTCGGTCACCACGGACTCGTATTCAGAGGCCCCCTCCTTGACAGGGATGCCCGGGGCTATCTCAATCTCGTCGCCGACCCGTAACTTTCCCCGCATGATAGACCCGCCAATAACTCCCCCCTTAACCATGGTTGCTGGTGTGCCTGGCAGATTTACGTTGAAGGAGCGGAGAACAGGCATTAAGAACGGCTTGTCAATCTCCCTCTTTGGTGTTGGAATATATTTGTCCATAGCGTATAGCAGTGCTTCGATACCAACCCCCTGCTGTGCGGAGACGGGTATCACCGGCACGTTGTTCATCCCAATTTTCTCGAGATACTTTTTAATTTCGTCGTAGTTTGTTAAGGCCCTCTGCTTATCGACGACATCAATCTTGTTTTGGGCAACAATCATTCGGGAGACGCCCATTATCAGAGCGGCCTCTAGGTGCTCTCTGTCCTGAGCTTGGGGGAACTTCACCCTAGCGTCAGCCACGAGAATCGTGCCATCGAAGAGGGCCGCTCCGCTAAGCATCGTTATCATGAGCGAGTGGTGGCCTGGGCAGTCGATGAATGAGATTGCCCTGATGAACTCGCATTCGGCGTTGTGTATAGGACAGACTGGTACTGAGTAGTAGTTGTGGGGTTCCTCGCAGAGGTTGCATCTATATTGGAGAGCATCAGCGTATCCGACCCGTATCGTGATACCTCTCTTCAGCTCCTCACTATGCCTAGCAGTCCACACACCCGTTATCGCTTGGACCAGAGTGGATTTCCCATTATCCACATGGCCGAGAGTGCCGATGTTGACTTCAGGCTGCTTCGGCAGAGGCGCGATACTCATCTAACGCATCCAGAGGCCATGCCTCTTATATAGGTTGATTCAACGACGAACAAGACGCCCACACCCCGCCGCGAGAAGTTAAGATATATCTAATTACAACGCTCAAAGTTTCCACTCCATGCCCAAGTTAAACAACATAGAGATGGAGAAGGTCTCAGAGACTTTGGAGTCGATAAGTCGAGACTCAAGCATGGCTAAGAGAGTTACGAAGATTGAGGGGGCTTGGGTTTTTGAGGGGGATGTTCAGTTCATCGGCGAGCTGCGTTTTGAGGCTGGCTCGGTGAGGCTTGAGATGAGCCTCCCCACCTTTTTAGGCGGGTCTGGGAGAAGGCCGGGGCCGATTCACTACTGCCTCTACGGATTGGCATCGTGCTTCGCATCGACAATCGCCTCGATTGCCGCGGAGAAGAACGTTACACTGAGGAGCCTCAAGCTTGAGGCTGAGTGTCATCTCGACTTCTCCAAACCCTTGGGCGTGGCGGATAAGCCAATTCTCGATGCCGTAAAGTTTCTTGTGAAAATAGACGCAGAAGCCGATGATGAGAGAGTTAAGCAAATCCTCGTCGAGGCGGAGAAGCGGTGCCCCGCAGTCTATGCGTTGACGAACAGCGTTCCTGTTCAAGTGCTCCTTAAGTGAGTCTCAAAAGGTTGTCCGTAGGGTTCCTGTCTATGTTTTTCTCAAACTCGGTAAGGGACTGCCTATTAGTCAAGAGCCATCTCACCATCAGCTTCCCCTTCGTTTCAAGGCTATATCTGACTCTCACGGGGCGAGTCCCGAGGACATTCCGCTGAATCATCTTGAACCTCTCAAGCTTCTTAAGCCTCTCAGACAAAACTTTCCAAGATATTCCATTTACTCTCTCAATTATCTGGCTTGCGAACAAGTCTCCCGAAACTAAGCTTACCAGAATCTCCGTCATCCACTTACACCTCAGGACTTCTTGAAGCTCCAAAGGCGTCACACCACTCGAGATCAAGGGCCGCACAGCCTCAGCGATTTCCCGCCCACGCTCTGTAAGACAGTAGCCGCCACCCAAATCGTTTCGATGAGTGACTAGAGCGAGAGTCATGAGTTTTCTGAGCTTCATGGTGAGGACCCTATTAGAGACACGTAGGCCGCGGGACAGCTCACTAAAACACAGAGGCCCTCCGTCAAGACGCGCCAAGATAGCTATGCTCCACTTACATAGCATCAACCCGGGCGACGGCCTCTTAACACTTAGGCTTAACCCGCTCACGGAGACTTAGGCACGGGTCGAGAGTTATAAGAATTTCCACTTAACAAAGTTACTT
>JANXDI010000002.1 GCA_025059595.1 Candidatus Calditenuaceae archaeon
GAACCTCACAAAGAGGATTGAAAGCTCGCCTAGTCACCTGCATCTACTGCGGCATGAGGCTTGAACCTCACAAAGAGGATTGAAAGGCTACTCTGCCTGCCCTACACAGGCTACTGCGCTTGGGAACCTCACAAAGAGGATTGAAAGGGGGAAGCAAAGTCCCCGCGTACAGATACGCCATCGAGGAATACGAACCTCACAAAGAGGATTGAAAGTCCCATTCCGTTTGGGGACGGCCTGTACTTGAGGCTCTCCCCGAACCTCACAAAGAGGATTGAAAGAGTGATGATTTACGAGCGCTTTCATCACTTTCCTGTAGGTGAACCTCACAAAGAGGATTGAAAGATCACCTTAAGCCTGAGCATGACGATCTTCCTGTAGACGAACCTCACAAAGAGGATTGAAAGTAGAAGAAATGGCTACTAAAGGGTACCAGAAAGCCTTAGCAAAGAACCTCACAAAGAGGATTGAAAGTGGTTTGATAAGGCCTGTCGGTCATAGCACAGGACCGAGAACCTCACAAAGAGGATTGAAAGCGGCTGGAGGGAATTCCCTCCTGCTCCCCTTCCCGCACCCCTCGAACCTCACAAAGAGGATTGAAAGCAGACAGCACACCTGTCCGCGGGTCCAAACAGCTGCATCAATTGAACCTCACAAAGAGGATTGAAAGAATAATTAAGAGAACGCCTGCAACCTCCACCGGCCTCCGAACCTCACAAAGAGGATTGAAAGTCACCTTGGCGACATTCATCTCAATCAAAGCTCGCCACTGAACCTCACAAAGAGGATTGAAAGGTATTTCTATCCTCTTTCCGTCGACTATTGCTACTTCTAGAACCTCACAAAGAGGATTGAAAGCGTTCATTGCGATAATATGATGTATGAGCTTGAATATAAGAACCTCACAAAGAGGATTGAAAGAATGGAACAGCGGGGACGGCGGGTTCGTCGTCGTCGTCTTCCCGAACCTCACAAAGAGGATTGAAAGTAGACCAGCCCGAAAACATAGAATGACGTCGCTATTGTGAAGAACCTCACAAAGAGGATTGAAAGTTTCAACGAGCCATCCGTTCCACGGGTAGCCGTTGCTTGGAACCTCACAAAGAGGATTGAAAGCTAGACTACATTGCTAAAGGCAACGTTGCGCTTGTTGGTGATGAACCTCACAAAGAGGATTGAAAGACTTATCAAAAAGATAGACGACCTCGAAAGGCAGATCAGGGAACCTCACAAAGAGGATTGAAAGTAATTCGAAGAACTCGTAGGACTTTGCTCTTATTAAGGAACCTCACAAAGAGGATTGAAAGGGCCTCAGGGCGCACATCTCCAGACTAATCAGGAACTTGAACCTCACAAAGAGGATTGAAAGTCTCTTTTTACTAGTCCGTCGTCCCGCAAGTTTTTTAGCACTGAACCTCACAAAGAGGATTGAAAGAAAAAACGGCGAATTAAGCTTTAGAAACAGGTTTTTCTGGAACCTCACAAAGAGGATTGAAAGGGGACTCCTCTTCCCCCCGGGCTCCCGCTGACCCGAGGCGTGGGAACCTCACAAAGAGGATTGAGAGTGTGTGGCTCCGGCGGCGACTGTTAGTGAGGAGGTCGTCGAGCCTCACGAGGAAGTCTGGAGGCGTCGTTTGCGACTTCTGCGGTAAAAAAGAGACCTAATCTTGAAATTCGCAGAAACCGGGGTTTTTGGGGGTGGCTGATGCGAAGACGGCGCCGAGAAAAAGCTCTGATTAGTTGCGCCTCTACGCCTCGGGCAGGTCTTCCAGAAACCGCCTGTTGAGGGCGTAGTAGACCGTGGCCATGAATCCGAAGAGAAAGACCACTAGGACGGCGAGTATAGTGAAGACTAGGGGGAAGGGGATTCGGATGTAGATGTTGGAGAAGGTGGCTGGAGGTAGGCCGGTCTCTCCGAGAAGTACGAGGTATGGAGACCTTCCTCCATCGTTCATGTATTCGCCGAGGAGGACTGTGAGGACCGCGAGGGGGCCGAGCGCGAGCGCGTGTCTAGGAGCAACCCCAGCTCCGCGCTTAACGCTACGCCAGACCACGTATGAGAGACCCGCGAGGGCCGCTACGACTAGGAGCTTAGCGATAAACATAGGCAACAGATTTACCGTGGATTGAGCGGTCCCGAGAATGTTGTTGTAGAGTATAGGAGCCCTGTCTCCTAACGCAAGGAGATACCAGAGCCCGAGGAGCGGCTGAACCGCGAGGAAGAGGACTCCATGCCAAAGCCCAATCCAGAGAAACTTTGGCGATGTGTTCCCCTTGATTACGAAGAAGGACGCGGTGATGAAGCCTCCGACGGACATGGCTCCCATCCATGTATGGAGTATCAAGGGCGGGTAGAGCGGGTTATAGAAGACCGCAAACCTCGCAATATCTGGCGAGCCTCCGAGAGCGATTCCTACGCCGTGCGGATAGGTTATCTCCGTGAATATGTATCTGAAGCCCATCGGGACCGCGAATCCAGAGAGGGCCATGACGAATCCGAGCGCTGAGTGGATGCCCGGCTGAACCTTCCCCCAAGAATACCAGAAGAGGGCTATGCTCGGAATCCTAATAATTATCGCGGCCACCGCTATGAGTATGGGATAGAAAATCACGTCTGTGGCGATGGCCAGTAGCGTCGGGAAGAACCCGGCCAGAACAACAGTTATGATGGTTCCCCAGACACCGCTGAAGAGCTCGTGGACAATAAGTATCTTGAAGACCCGACGCGACATTATCTCGAGCGAGGCATCGTTTCTACGCCAGGCGAGGAACCGCGCCATCGCAGATATCCAGCCGGTCCCCATCGTGATGTTTACGAACGCTATGTGGACTAGAACGGAGATGCCGAGGAGGTTGAAGCTGAAGAACTCCGTCGCGTTCATTCCTCGACACCCGCCCCCCTTCTCAAAAGCCTAACAAACTCCAGAGGCCTCGTTGCAACTAAGTACATCCCAACAATACCCCCCACTGACATGGCCGTGAATAGAGTCGTGAAGGCAGCCATGGTTGCGGCCGAGACGGGCGTGGGTGTCACAAGCTCTTCGGGGTAAAGCAGGCCATAGACTGTCCACGGCTTTCTACCCACCTCCCTCACATACCAGCCGAGGGCGGCCGGAAGTATTGAGCCTAGGAGAACCAGTATGGCGAGGAGGAAGAGAAGGCGCCTTCCGCCGAGCCGGCCAAACAATATAGAGACCACCTTGGAGAGTGGGCCGAGGTTGAAGACCGAGGACGTCAAGGCTACCACCGAGACCAGAGCCACGACGCCAGCCCCTATCTTGACATAATATGCACCGTTAATCAAGGCAAGCCTACCCTCAGCCGCCGCTAAATCTCGGAGGCAAAGGTCCCTCAGCCTAATGTTGCTGGAGGGGCCGGGGCTATATCCTGTAACCACGACTGGGGCGATGCCACCTACGGTGGTGTCGCCGTGAGCTTCACAGGCTTTTCGGAAGGCGTCGAACCCGGGTATGGGCTTTGAGGGGTCGCCGTAGGCAAGAAATGCGACTAGCGGGTTCTGCATCGTCGTGGCCGCACCCTCCATCATGGCGAATTTAGTCGGCATGAACTCCGCAACAGCCTTACCCATACTGTCGCCGAAGACCGTAGGCTGAACAATCAGCAAAACCAGTAAAATCGGAAGGAAAGACCTCAGGAGCTTGACGTATCTCTGGTCTCCGGCTCGGAGGTGCCTGTAGGCTAGGGCGGCTGAGGCTATTGCCATTCCTATAATCACCGCGGCGGTCACGTTGTGGAGGACGCTGACAAGTGCGTAGGGCGAGTAGAGCGCTACGAACGGGTCTTTCAGACTGATGCCGACGGCTTGGGCGACCTCGGGGCTCTGGAGAATCTGCGAGGCTGTGCCCGTTTTCAAGAGGGTGTCGACGAGGGCGAGCTTGACCTTGACGAGGACTGGCGTGTCGAAAGCCGCGGGCCCATACTCAGGGAGATAGGGGTAGAGGACCGACGCTAGCGCTCCCGTCCCCCACGGGACATTTATCCAGCTGTTCACAATAGTTATCAGAGCCCCAGAGAAGGCTGCGAAGGCGAAGTAACCTCCTAGGAGGAGGATGCTGAACCAGGGCCTCACCCGCCGAAGAGTCACTATAAACGCGACGAGAAAAACAATTTCTCCGACGAAAGCTACGAGCTCTGCGGCGAGGGGGACGAAAGCCACGGTGGCTATAGCGTATATCGTGCCCGGCCAAGCCTGAACAAGGCCAAACTCCACAAGTGTGCCGGTTATGGCACCTAGAGCAAAGTTAACGGCCAAGACGCCTGTCGCCGTCCTCGCCGCCCTATAGTAGTCTTCGTCGCGCGTCCTCCACCACTTGAATAGGAACGCCCCTATGACGAAGGGGAAGCCCAGAGTGATGCTGACGAAGATGGCGTGCAAATATATTCCGAGGGCGCTAATAGGCATTAGGAGGGAGACGCTATTAGCGGCCAGCATGACTACCCTCGGAAAGTCTCTAATTCGGCCGTCAATAATAAACGTGTGAGCACAACAGTCTACAAATCGAGGAAAATTAATACAGCATTCTACAAAAACCACGCCCCTCATCGAAACACGGCCCCGAAAGCTGGAATAGGCCTCAACTAAGGGGCATTTAGGAGAAATATTAAAAATGCGGTCTGATAGAATTTCGGTGGGCCCGTAGCTCAGCCTGGCTTGGAGCGTCCGGCTGATAACCGGAAGGTCGTGGGTTCGAATCCCACCGGGCCCAACTGATTTTGAGAACGAGGTTATCTTCCGCGTGGCCGGGCAGTCTGTCTTGAAGTGGTTGGAAAGCGTGTCTGCCGGGTTGAGCCTCCTTCAAGGGCAATATTTAGCTTCATTCAAAAGTATATTATAGTATATATTTCTTAAAAATAGCTAAAATAAGCGCAGTCTGCTCCTTCTGCTAGAGTATTCGATGAGGAGTAAGTGGTTCTATGTCTCAGTGGGACTCGTATCGAATATCCTCCTCGGCACAATCTATAGCTGGAGCGTGTTTAGGAAACCACTCGAGAATCTATTAGGCTGGACTAGCTTCGAGTCGGGCGTCCCATTCTCTGTATTTCTCCTATTCTTCGCGGCTAGCATGCCGCTGAGTGGCAAGCTTCTGAGGATGTATGGCCCGAGGAGGGTGGCTTTCTTAGGTGGTCTGCTCGTGGGCTTAGGATGGATTCTCGCAGGCTTTTCGCTAGCAACAACCTATCCTCTTCTCTTAATCATAGTCTTTTACGGAGTGGTGGCGGGGTCTGGAGTCGCGATGGTCTACAACACGACGATTACAGTCGCGAGTAACTGGGTCCCTGAGAGAAGGGGGCTTGCCGTCGGATTGACTTTGGTTGGCTTCGGCATATCTCCTCTAATAACAGCGCCCCTCGCAAACTATCTGATTTTCAGCCAAGGGGTGCAGGGCACATTTTTAACGATTGGGTTGATGTATGGTGCGATTCTGCTGGCCCTCTCGGCCTTCATGGTGCTACCAAGGATTGAGGCCCAGGTTGGCCGGTTTGGAACAGCTGCGAGTCCGTCGCCGTATGGTGAATATTCGCCTAGCATGATGGTTAAGACAGCGCGCTTCGCGGGCCTTTGGATAGCTTATGCATTTGGAACCCTCGGCGGATTTGTAGCGATAGGTCAAGCGGCAAAGTATGGACAAGAAGTCGTCGGGTTGAGTCCAGAGCTCGCTGCGATGGCTACAGGCGTCTTCGCCCTGTTTAATGGGGCGGGGAGACCTCTGTTTGGATACCTCGCCGATAGGCTCCAGATTTACGTCGTGTCCATCATCTCCTTTGTGCTCGGAATCGGGGCGGCGCTTCTTGCCGCTCAGATAAGCGGCCTGGCCGCTTACATGGTCTCTTATTCGGTCTTCTGGCTGGTTTTTGGTGGTTGGCTGGCCCTCGCCCCTAGGGCTACGACCACGTTCTTTGGAGTTCAAAACCTATCCGTCAACTACGGAATAGTCTTCACGGCATATGGCGCCTCAGCGCTGGTCGGGCCGACGCTCGCCTCGATTCTCTACGAGTCTCTACGCCAATATTCTCCTGTCTACCTATTGGTGGCCTCGCTCTACGGCCTCGGCCTCATAATCTCAATAACCATGCTCAGGACGCCGCCTGAGCAGAGGAAAGAGGTCTCAGCCATGGCGAAATAGTTGGCCGGTTTCAGGCGGCTCAGATACCCCAGGAGAATTCATATAGTTAATCCTCCTTGAGTCCTACATCATCGCCGACTTATCCGGGCCTCTACCTCAAGATAAATTTTGACGCCTTTAGTCCGGAGACAGGCTACCTGTTGGGATGGAGGCGTGGGCCGCTCGTCTTTATAATTCGGGGTTTGGTTGAGTTTGTTAGGTGGGGGGCTGGGGTTTGGACATCGGTGAGGCTCTGCGGAGCGCGATTTCGCGTTTCATGGGCCGCGCCTCTCACGACAGGGAGGCGGTAGAGGAACTAGTTCGCGATATTCAGAGGGCCCTCCTCTCGGCCGATGTGAATGTTGAGCTGGTGATGACTCTATCGGAGAACATACGCAGGAGGGTCGCGGATTCTAAGCCACCCCCAGGAGTCTCGCGGAGAGACCACGTCTTCAAGATACTCTACGATGAGCTTGTTGGTCTTCTGGGTGGGGTTCAGCCACAATATAAGCCGCGGGGGCGGCCTCACGTGTTGGTCGTGGTTGGCATACAGGGGTCTGGGAAGACCACAAGCATCGCCAAGCTCGCGCACTTCATGGCTAAGGACGGGCATAGGGTGGGAGTCGTCTGCGCCGACACGTTCAGGCCCGCGGCCTTCACTCAGCTACAGCAGCTTCTAAGCGGCAAAAACATCCCCGTTTACGGCGAGGAGGATTCTTCAGACGCCGTGGCTATCGCGAGGCGCGGAATAGAGAGGCTCAAGTCTCTGGGTCTCGACGTGATTTTGGTTGACACGGCGGGGAGGCATAAGGACCAGGACTCGCTGATGAGGGAGATGGAGGAGATTCTCGCCGCTTTGCGCCCCGACGAGGTTGTCCTAGTCTTGGACGCTACAATCGGGCAGAGGGCCAAGAGCCAGGCTGAGGCCTTCAACCGCATAGCAAAGATAGGGTGGGTCATGCTGACTAAGATGGACACCTCCGCTAGGGCCGGTGGGGCGCTCTCTGCAGTTGCGGCGACCGGCGCGCCCATCCGCTTCATAGGCACGGGTGAGCATCTCGAGGACATAGAGACCTTCTCTGCGGACAGATATTTGACGAGACTCCTCGGCATGCCCGACCTTGCGGGCCTGGTTGAGAGAGTGAGGCTCGCCGAGGTGAAGATTTCTGAGGAGGAGGCTGAGAAGGTGATAAGCGGACGCTTCACCCTCCCCGACATGATAAGCCAGCTCAAAGAGGTCTCGAAGATGGGGCCACTCGATAAACTCTTCTCGATGCTTCCACTTCCAAAGGCCCAGACGGCCAACCTCGAGGGATTGGAGGAGCAGGTGAAGAGGTGGGAGGCGATAGTAAATTCCATGACTCCTGAGGAGAGGAGAGACCCCTCCTTAATCGACTCCTCGAGGGCGCGTAGAATCGCTAGGGGCGCGGGCGTGGCTGAGAAGGACGTGAAACAGCTAATCAAGCGCTATAACGATACTAAGCGTCTGATGAAGACGTTGAAGCGGAGAGTTGGGAGGGTGCCGCGCGACCTCCTCCTCTCAGGACTGGTGCGGAGAGAGGTTGACAGAGACGCCCTCAAAGGCTAAAGAGATTCTGCTGAAATACAGGCTCTGCGACCGGTGCCTCGAAAGGCTACTAACCGCCGGCAACCACCGCGGAAGAGGCGCGCAAATTAAGGCGAGGCTTCTGGAGGAGGCGCGAGCAACCCTTCAAGCCTCGAGGGACGAGGCGTTAGTCTTGGTTAAGGCGCTAGCGGAGTCGGGGTATGTGCCTGCTCAGGCCGAGGCGTTGGAGCTTGGCTTGCAGGTGGAGGCCACCTTCTGCCCCATCTGCCTCGGAAGGCTGACGGATGAAGTGATAAAGACTCTGGTCGCGGAGTCCGCCAAGATGGTCAACGGCTACGAGTTCGAGGACTTCCTCGTGGGGGCTCTTATTCCAAAACACTTAGCCTCGATTGAGGAGCGAATATTCTCCGAGTTCGGCCTAGCAGAGTCAGAGACGCTGAGGAAGGAAGTTACCCGCGAGGTTGGGAGCAGGCTTGAAGTTGTACTGAACAGGCCCGTAAACTTCACTTCACCCGAGATGCTGATCCTAGTAGACATATTCACGGGGACGGTGGAGGCTAGGCCAGCCCCGCTCTACGTCTTCGGCCACTACTTCAAGCGCCAGCCAAACATCCCCCAAACACCATGGTATTGCTCTTCCTGTTGGGGCGCCGGATGCGAGAAATGTGGAGGACTTGGGAGGATGTATCCAGACTCGGTGGCAGAGTATATCGGCGAGCCCTCGATGAGGCTTGCCAAGGCCATTGGTTACAAGTTCCACGCAGCGGGAAGAGAAGATGTAGACGTTACCGTAGAGGAGGGTGGGCGGCCCTTCATAATCGAACTAGTAATGCCGAGGCTCAGGAGAATATCATTTGATGAACTGAAGGAGGCGGTTAGACGGAGCTCGGATGGGAGGGTTGAGGTGGATTCACTAAGGCTCGCGGCCCGCAGCGACCTCGACCTACTTAAGGAGTCGATGGAGTCGGCTGTCAAGAGATACAGAGCAGTTGTCAGGTTTGAGCGGCCGATTGAAGGCGAGGCTCTGAAGAAGCTTGAAGCAACCCTCAGGGGCGCCGTCATCGAGCAACACACCCCCAGAAGAGTCATAAAGAGGAGGGGGGATAGGCTTAGGAGAAAAAGGGTCGCGCTCATCACGTCGAGACTTCTCGACGATTTCACAGTCGAGCTGAACATAGAAGCGGAGGGAGGGCTTTACGTGAAGGAGCTGATACACGGAGACGAGGGAAGAACCGAGCCAAACGTCGCAGAGATACTGAACAACTCCCCGCTAAGCATCAACCTCAAGTTCCTAGGTGTATCGAAAACCATTCAACACGTGAAATAAAGCATCATCGGGTCTTGTATGAAGATGCTCCTTGTTTAAATATGGGTGGATGTGCTACCTCTATAGAGGCGGAGAGAGTTGACTAGGCATAGCGGTTATAGACATAGGACTAGGCGCCTCTTTACACGGGGCGTCGGTGCAAGAAGCGGGCCAAATCCTGATGTTTATCTCCAAGCCTACGAAATAGGCCAGAAGGTCGCAATCGACATAGACCCATCCACCCAAAAGGGCATGCCGCATAAGAGGTATCAAGGGAGGGTTGGGAGAATTGTGGAGAAGAGGGGGAGAGGGTATATTGTTGAGGTCGAGCTGGGCTCCAAGTTGAAGAGACTTAGTGTGCTGCCGGAGCATCTGAAGCCTCTGCCTCAGGGGTGAAAGAGATAATTGCCGCGGAAAATAATATCCTCCACCCCCCTCACAATCTCTGAGGTGGCAGAGCTCCTCTCCGCCAAAAAGGAGGAACTCACTCCACTCCAACTCCGAGTCTACAACTACGTCACAACGTTTACGAAGCTCCCAGCTGAGAAGGCTAGGATGCTGGTCAAGGAGCTTCAAGAGAAGTTTGGGCTCGAGTCGGAGGAGGCCTGCCAGATAGCGAATATCTGTCCGAGAGACGTCAACGAGATTAGGGCCATCCTCTCGGGATATAGGAGACTAGTCTCAAGCATACTCTTCTCCGACCAGAAGCTCTCCGAGATAGTTCAGACAATCGAGTCCTATCTCCGGGAGGAGGCGGACGCTAATCAGGTCCATGAATAGAGACGTCATGAGGCGGTCCAAGCCCAAGTTATACGAGGACGAGGCTATAATCCTAGACACACCACCCCCCACGCGTCTCGAGAGACACACCCACTTAGACAAAGACATGCTCGTTGCGCAGGTTTTAGGCGTAGAGCACTTCACTCTCCTCGAGGCAGCCATCAATCAGAGCCTAAACCCGAGGCCTGGCATGCGTATATACATAGGTAAAGACGTCCCCCGCCCTCTCATCAGAATCGTGCGGCGGATAGGCTACAGCGAGTTGACCGAGAACGCCAAATACGAGCTGGAGAAAGCGGTGGAATCCATCGTCAAGTTGAGGGAAGATAGAATCACTGAGTTCATCAACACCTGCGGGCCTCTGACTCCAAGACTGCATGCTCTCGAGGCACTTCCAGGCATAGGCAAGAAACTTTCCATGCGGATTATCGAGGAGAGAAACAAAGAACCCTTCAAAAACTTCGCAGACGTGGAGAAGAGGGTTGGCATCCAGAACATAGAAAAGATAATAGCGAAGAGAATCCTCGAGGAGCTTTCCGACCCCAACACAAGACACTGGCTGTTCGCGCGCCCGCCAGCCCATCAGGGAATATGACGAAGCTGAGCCAGCACCTCACCGTAAATAGGCGCGTCCTCGAGAGGCTTATCGAGCTCGCAGACCCTGACGATAGCGATGTGGTTCTCGAGCCCGGATGTGGTGACGGTAGGCTAACCGAGCTTCTGGCGGAGCGCGGATGTAGAGTGGTAGCCGTGGAGATAGACCCTGTCCTCGCGGCGGAGGCTAGGAGAAGGCTGAGCAGATGGGAGAATGTGGATGTAGTTACCGCCGATGTTCTCAAACTCAACCCCGGAGACTACACAATGGTCGTGGGAAACCCGCCTTACCA